>NZ_CP134880.1:1200000-2400000 GCF_032102965.1 Demequina capsici
TTGCGCTGGTCGTTCGGGCGCTGCAGGGTCGGCGTTGATCTCGGAGGCATGATCGACCCCGGGGTGTCACCGTGAGGGCTGCAGCGGCGCCGTCGACCTCCTGACGATGAGCTCGAACGGGAGCTGTGTCTGGGCCGGCGGGTGCTCGGCGTCGGGCTCGAGCTCGCCCAGCAGGGCGCGGGCGCCGGTCGCGCCCTGCTCGGCCGGATGCTGGTCGATCGTGGTGAGCCCCAGCACGTCACCTGTCGGGTGGCCGTCCACGCCGATCACGGACAGGTCCTCGGGGACCCTGAGCCCCAGTGCCGCCGCGGCGCTGAGCACCCCGTACGCCATCTCGTCGGAGGCGACGAAGATGGCGGTCGGACGCGTCGTCCCCTCCGTGAGCACGCGCATCGCGGCGTCGAAGCCTCCTGCGCTCGTGAAGTCGCCGTCGTGCGCGCGGTGGGGCCTGACGGGGATGCCGGCCTCGGCCATCGCGGCGTCGTAGCCTGCGCGGCGAAGCACCGGCACCTGGAAGTCGAGGTCGTAGGGGATGACGCCTCCCACGTAGGCGATGTCGCGATGTCCGAGGTCGAGCAGATGCGTGACCGCGGACCGTGCGACCGTGAGGTTGTCGACCGCGAAGGTCGGGATGCCCGGCTGGGGCCGGTCGATCGCGACGACCGGCTTGCCGAGGGCGCGCAGCCGGTCCCGTTCGGTCGCGGTGAGGGACAGCGTGACCAGCAGGAGGGCGTCCACCCGCCGGCGCAGCAGGGACTCCTGGAACAGGCGCGCCCTCCGGTCGTTCTCGGTGCCGTGGATGTCGTCCAGCCTGTTCGGCTCGCAGTGGTAGAGCGTCACGTCGTAGCCGGCGTCGGTGAGCACGCGATGCGCGCCGGACATCACGCTCGTGAAGAACCAGCGGTTGAGGAAGGGCATCATGATGCCGACGGATCGGGTGCGTCCGCTCGCGAGCCCTGACGCGGTGGCGGATACGACGTACCCGAGCGACTGCGCCGCCTCCTCGACGCGGGCGCGTGTGGCGGCGGAGACGCTCGGCTTGCCGGCGAGGGCGCGGGACACGGTCGCGGTGGACACTCCGGCGAGCTCGGCGACCTTGAGGATGGAGACGCCGTTCATGCGCGTTCCCCGCGGCGTCGCCGTCGGATGCGGTCAGCGCGCACAGCGAAGCCAGACGGTGGTGTCCGCGGGCACGTCCTGGTCGAGCGGCGCCGAGGCGAGGAGGACCTCGCCGTCGAGAGCGGTGAAGGGAAGCGGCGCTCCTGAGACGTTGGTGACGACCCGCACCGGACCGTTGTCGAACGCGAGCGTGCCCGCAGGGGAGTCGGACCAGGCGAAGGTGCCTGTTCCGAGACCGTGCTCGGCTCGCAGGCGAAGCGCGCTGCGGTACAGCTCGAGGGTGGAGCCGTCGTGGCCGCGCTGGGCGTCGCGGGCGAAGGGTGCCCAGTCGGAGGGCTGGGGGAGCCATGTGACGCCGGTCGTGTTGAATCCGTAGGCGGGGGAGTCCGACTCCCACGGGATGGGCACGCGGCACCCGTCGCGCCCGTGCCGCTCGCCGTTGGAGCGGAACCAGGAGGGGTCCTGTCGGGCGCTGTCGGGGATGTCGATCACCTCGGGAAGGCCCAGCTCCTCGCCCTGGTACAGGTAGGCGCCGCCGGGCAGGGCGAGCATGAGCAGGGTGGCCGCGCGTGCGCGCCGGACCCCGTGCTGGACCTCGGGCAGGCCTGGGAAGCCGGGGCCGACCCCGTGGCCTTGCGGGTTCGGGGCGGTGAGGGAGAGCCTGGTCGCGTGCCTGACGACGTCGTGGTTGGAGAGCACCCATGTGGAGGGCGCGCCGACGTCACCGAAGGCGGACATGGAGTCGTCGATGATGTCGCGCATCTCGTCGACATCCCATCCGGTCATCAGGAATGCGAAGTTGAACGCCTGCTGCATCTCGTCGGGGCGCACCCAGAGCGCCATGCGGGTGAGCGGCTGGACCCATGCCTCGGCCACGAGGATCCGGTCCGGTCCATGCGCGGCGACCACCTTATGCCAGCGTCTCCAGATCTCGTGCACGCCGTCTTGCGCGAAGTACGGGCTCGACGTGGCAGGATCGCCGATCGCCGCGCCTGCTCGCTCCTCCGCGGTGTAGTCGGGCAGGCCGGGCGCCTTCACGAGGCCGTGCGCCACGTCCACCCTGAACCCGTCGACGCCGCGTGCGAGCCAGAACCGCAGCACGTCGTCGAGGTCGGCGCGGACCTGCTCCTGGGTCCAGTCGAGGTCAGGCTGGGTGATGTCGAACAGGTGGAGGTACCACTGGCCCGGGCTGCCGTCGGGTTCGGTGACGCGGGTCCAGGCGGGGCCGCCGAACACGGACTGCCAGTCGTTCGGCGGCAGCGCGCCGTCGGGACCCTTGCCTTCGCGGAAGATGTACCGGGCACGCTCGGGCGAGCCGGGTGCCGCGGAGAGCGCGGCCTGGAACCAGGCGTGATCGGAGCTCGTGTGGTTCGGCACGATGTCGACGACCACGCGCATCCCGAGCGCGTGCGCGGAGTCGCAGAGCGCGTCGAAGTCGTCGAGCGTGCCGAACAGGGGATCCACGTCGCAGAAGTCCGCCACGTCGTAGCCGGCGTCGTGCTGAGGGGAGCGGTAGAACGGCGACAGCCAGATCGCGTCGACGCCGAGGTCTGCGAGGGAGTCGAGCCGGGACGTGATCCCGGGCAGGTCGCCCACGCCGTCGCCGTCGGCGTCGGCGAATGATCGCGGATAGACCTGGTAGATGACGGCGGAGCGCCACCAGTCGGCGGGGCTCTCGGCAATCGTTCGGTAGACCACAGCGCGGGTCCTCTCGCTCACGGGACGGCGGGCGCGGGGCGCAGACGCAGGTCCGGTGAGGCCTGGGGCGTCGTTGCCACCGCTTCCAGTTGTAAACGCTTGCAGTGTAGTCCGCAAATCGGCGGCGACCGCGCAGGCCCCTGCGGGAATTCAGGGCGCGCGTCGCACGTTGTGATCGGCACCCGCGCCTTCAAGCGTCGTAGGAGGAGGATCCCGATGAGTGTCGCACTGCGTTGCCCCAGTGGAGGCGCCGAGCATCGAGTCGAGTCCGTGGTGCGTCACGAGCGCCCGACCGCCGACGCCGTGGCGCAGGTCAGGGCGCGGGTGGTGGTCCCGATGAGGTTCGCCGACGGCTATGCGACGTCGGCGACCGTGATGACCTTCCATGGCCTCGCGGACGGTGCGGAGCACCTGCTGCTGGGGCTGGGCGACTGGGAGTCCGCGGTCGAGCGCGCGAGGTCCGGGGGTGCGGCGCCGCTGGTCCGTCCGCACAGCGAGTGCCTCACCGGTGACGTGCTCGGCTCGGAGCGGTGCGACTGCGGTCCCCAGCTGCGCGAGGCGGTCGAGCGCATCAGCGAGGCCGGCGGCTTCCTGCTCTATCTGAGACAGGAGGGCAGGGGCATCGGCCTGTATGCCAAGCTCGATGCGTACGCGCTGCAGGACTCGGGGCTCGACACGTACGAGGCGAACCGTGCCCTGGGCCGGGGCGACGACGAGCGCGACTACACCGCGGTGGCCCAGATGCTGGGAGCCGTGGGCGTGGATCGCATCCGGTTGCTGAGCAACAACCCTGACAAGGCGGACCAGCTCGAGCGGCTCGGCATCGGCGTCGACGAGCAGGTGCCGACGGGGGTCCACCTGACCGACGCCAACGCGCGGTACCTGCAGGCGAAGGTGCGGCACACGGGTCACCTGATCTCGCTTCCCGGCATCGGCTGAGACGACTCGCCGTGCGCGTCGGTGCGGCGCGAGCCTGCGCCTGCCCACGGTGACGGCGCTCGAAGGCCCTCGGCGCAGGCGCCTCGCGCGACAACGCCCCTCCGCGTCGCCCGCCGAGGCGGGGCGCGAAGGGGCGCCGAGGCTCTGGCACCGGCCCACGGAGCGAATCGGCGAAGGCGGTTCCAGCGGTTGCGGTGCAGGGACGGGGAACGGCTCCCCGGTGCCCTGCGATCGTCCTATCGGCAGCTGGCCGCGCTGGTGAAGGCGAATCGTCCACGAGGTAGGACCTTCGGCGTCCTGAGAACGTTTACAACGATGCAATAATCGACTCAACAGGCGGCCCTCCCCTCACGGTTCGGACGCCCCACGCGGAGCCGCAGCGGTGCGCCTCCGCCTCGCGAAGTCAATCCGAGGAGAGTCGATGCCGACCCCGATCCACAACCCGATCGTCCTGCAGCGCGCCGATCCGTGCGTGCTGCGCCATGCCGGCGAGTACTACCTCACCGGCTCGCACCCCGCCTACGACCGCATCGTCCTGCGTCGGGCGGCGACCCTCGACGGCCTGCAGGCCGCGGACGAGGTGACGGTCTGGCGCAGGCCCGACTCAGGCCCCCAGTCGCACCTGATCTGGGCGCCCGAGCTTCATCGCGTGAACCAAGCCTGGTACCTCTACTACGCGGCCGCCCCCGACGAGGAGGTCACGTCGGACGACGGCGAGGCGGACCCCACCTTCAACCACCGCGTGTACTGCCTCGAGTGCAGGGACGAGGACCCTCTGACTGGAACGTGGGTGGACCGCGGGCAGGTCGACACCGGCTGGGAGTCCTTCGCGCTCGACGCCACGAGCGTCGTGCTGGACGGCGTTCAGCACCTCGTGTGGGCGCAACAGGATCTGGCGATCAAGGGCCACTCGAACATCTACATCGCGCGCATGCGGAATCCGTGGACGCTCGCGACCCCTGCGGTGCTCCTCACCAGGCCCGAGCATGACTGGGAGACCGTCACCTTCTGGGTCAATGAGGGCCCCTCCGTGCTCGTCAAGAACGGCAAGGTCTCCCTCACCTACTCGGCATCAGGCACGGGCACCGAGTATGCGATGGGTCTGCTGACCGCCGACGCCGACGCGGACCTGCTCGACCCGGCCAGCTGGACCAAGTCGCCGGATCCGGTGCTCGCATCCGACGCGAGCGTCGGGATCTACGGCCCCGGCCACAACTCGTTCACCGAGACGCCCGAGGGTGAGACCGTGCTGGTCTACCACGCACGCACCTACACTCGGCTCGACGGCGATCCGCTGTGGGAGCCCAACCGCCACGCGTGCGCGCAGGTGCTTCCGTTCGACGCTGACGGCCGGCCCGTGTGGGGGCGCCCGGCGGCCCTCACCCGACCCGTGCCCGCGACCGCTGCGCTGCTCTCACCCGAAGGGACGATGGTATGAGCTCCGAGAACACCGCCCTGGAGGCGACCCGCACCGAGCCGAGCGTGCTCGACTCCCTCAAGCGGAGCGTCGTATGGAACTACGGCGGCACCTTCTTCTTCTACTTCTTCGGCTGGCAGCTCGTCTTCACGTTCATGGGCCTCTGGCTGAAGGCCGAGGGCATGAACTCGACCAACATCGGGCTGGTCAGCACGGTGATGGCGCTCGTCGCGATGGGCCTGCAGCCGATCTACGGCTACACCCAGGACCGCCTGGGCTTCCGCAAGCCGCTGTACTCCTTCGTGGTCGTGTGCGCTGCGCTCATGGGGCCGTTCTTCCAGTTCGTCTTCAAGCCGCTCATCGGGGTCGACGAGACCCTGGCGGCGGTCGTGGGAGGCGTCTACCTCAGCCTGGTGCTGATGTCAGGCGTGTCCGTGGTGGAGGCGTTCAACGAGCGGGCGAGCCGTGCGAACGGATTCGAGTACGGTCATGCGCGCCTGTTCGGGTCGCTCGGCGGTGCGACCGCCTCGCTCGTCGGCGGCGTCATCTACGCCGGCAATCCCGACAACGTGTGGTGGGCCGCGTCGCTCGCAGCGCTCGTGCTCGGCGTGCTCCTGTTCCTGGCCAAGGTCCCGCACCAGGCGCCGGAGGGGCATCGCTCCGAAGCCGACGCGTCCGCGCACAAGGTGAGCAAGGCCACGGTCCTCAGGCTCCTCAAGGACCGCAGCTTCCTCGGCTTCGTCGTGCTCATGTTCGGCACCGCCGCGCTCTACGACGTGTTCGACCAGCAGTACGCGATCTACTTCTCCGAGCATGTGCTGCACGGCGACCCTGAGACGCTGTTCAGCCGCGTGGTCTTCATCCAGATCCTGTGCGAGGCCGTCGTGATGGTCTTCACGCCGTGGATCGTGAATCGGATCGGCGCGAAGCGGGGCCTGCAGATCTTCGCGGGCATCCTGGTCCTGCGCGTGCTCGGCTCCGCCTTCGTGACCACCACGGAGGCGCTGATCGCCTGGCGCCTGCTCGCGGCGATCGAGATGCCCTTCATGCTCGTGTCCGTCATGAAGTACATCACCCGCATGTTCGACGTGAAGATCTCTGCCACCGCGTACACGCTCGGGTTCGGCTTCGCGAAGGCGCTCGGCGTGGCCGTGTTCTCGCTCACCTTCGG
Source organism: Demequina capsici (assembly GCF_032102965.1). NCBI lineage: Bacteria > Bacillati > Actinomycetota > Actinomycetes > Micrococcales > Demequinaceae > Demequina > Demequina capsici. The sequence goes on from NZ_CP134880.1 coordinate 1,206,345, forward strand.
ATACGCGTACGACACGATCGGATTCTCGAGCGCCTACGTGGTCATGGCGATCTCGATCGCTCTCATCACAGGGGTCGCGAGCCTGCTCATGGGCGACGACAAGGGTCGCGAGGCTCCCACTGGAGAGCTCGCCGATGGAGCGGACGATGAGGAGGCCGCGCCCGTAGGCGTGTAGGACAGGTGCCGCCAACCGCTGGCGGCGGGCGCAGGTCAGGCGCGGCGCGAGGCGTTGGCTCGCGGTGCGGCGACCGAGTCTCGGTCGATGATCTCCGCAGGGACGAAGATCGTCCCTGCGGAGCCGTCCGGATTCGTGATCGCGTCCAGGATCGCTCGAGTCGACTCCTCGACGATCCGTTCCAGCGGCTGTCGCACGGTCGTCAGCGCGGGGACCGTGTAACTCGCGATGTCGATGTCGTCGAATCCCACGACCGACATGTCCTGGGGCACTCGGATGCCCCGCTCGGCGAGCGCACGGTACAGCCCGACCGCGACCGCGTCGCAGACCGCCATCACCGCGGTCGCCTCCAGGCCGCCGTCCAGCGCCGCGAGCATCGACTCGTAGCCGTTGTCCATCGTGTAGAGGTGATCCGGCAGGGCCGAGTCCACGACGGTCGCCTTGGTGGGCTCAGGCCACTCGATCATCGCGTCCCTGAAGCCCTCGATGCGCAGCGCCCACACCTGCTCGACGTCGCCTGGGCCTCCGGCGGCCACGTACGCGATCTCGCGGTGGCCCTGCTCGAGGAGATGCTGGGTCATCGCGCGCGACGCGCCGCGGTCGTCGACGGAGACGGAGGAATGCACCATCCGCGTCCCGGAGAAGTCGGTGGTGGTGCAGAACACCAGAGGGGTGCCCATCTCTGCGAGCCGCTGACCTGCCATGGCACCCTTGGCCCGGTCCCCGTATCGGCCCAGGAAGACGACGCCGCTGATCTTCCTGTCCCGGACGATGCGGGCGAGAGTCTCCGGGTCCGCCTCGTCGTCAGGGATGAACGTCAGCATCATCGAGAACTCGGTGCCCTTGATCCTCTCCTCGAACATCTGGATCATCGGCAGGAAGATCGGGCTGAGCTCGCCTTGCACGAGCACGGCGATCACGTTGGTGGAGTGGGCCTTCAGGCTGCGGGCGCTCGCGTTCGGCACGTAGTTGTACTTCGCGGCCATCTCGAGGACCCTGCGGCGGGTCTCCTCGCTCACGTCGGGGCTGCCGTTCATCGCGCGGGAGACGGTGCTGACGGCGACACCGCACAGTGCCGCGATCTCCTTGATGGTGGTGTTCGCCATGTCTCCTTGATCCCTGCCTCCGGCGCGGAGGGTCGGTGCGGGGCACAGGCGCTCCCGATCCGTGTGCGCCTCCCTACTCTAGCGGGACGGCTCTGCCCGGCTCCCGAGGCGCAGAGCGGCGCCAGGGAGCCGGGCGGAGGGTCCGCTCAGCCCTTGACCGCTCCAGCGACCACGCCCTTGATGATGTGGCGCTGCGAGAAGAGGTAGAAGGCGATGACAGGGACGATGGCGAGCACGAGGACGGCCATCATCGCGCCCATGTCCACCGTGCCGTATCCGCCCTTGAGGTACTGGATCGCGATCGACAGCGTCTTGTACTTGCGGATGTCGAGCACCAGGTAGGGGAGCAGGTAGTCGTTCCAGATCCACATCACCTCGAGGATCGCCACCGTGATGATGCTGGGTCGCATGATCGGCATGATGACCCTGAAGAAGATCTGTACCGGGCCTGCGCCGTCGATCGTGGCCGCCTCCTCGATCTCGAACGGGATCGCCTTGACGAAGCCGGTGAAGATGAAGACCGCGAGTCCCGCGCCGAAGCCGAGGTAGATGATCCAGATGCCGAACGGGTTGCCCAGGTGCAGCATGTTCGCGACCTTGGACAGGGTGAACATCACCATCTGGAACGGGACGATCATGTTGAACAGGAACAGCAGGTAGAGCGTCCGCGCGGTGCGGTTGTCCACGCGCACGATCCACCAGGCGGTCATGGACGTGCACAGCAGGATCATCAGGGTGGATCCCACCGTGATGACGACGGTCCAGCCGAACGAGGCGAAGAAGTCCGTCTGCTCGATGCCGCGGACGTAGTTGTCCATGCCCGCCCACGTCTCCGAGTTGGGCAGCGCGAACGGCTCGGAGCTGATGAAGACCTTGTTCTTGAACGAGTTGATCAGCACCAGCACGATCGGATAGATGTACGCCAGCGACAGCAGGCTGAAGACGACGGTCCACAGCCGAGGATGCCTGACCGTGGTCATGCCTTCACCTCCTTGGCGGTCGTGAGACGGTTCTGGATGATCGCGATCGCCGCGACGATCACGAAGAACACCACGGCCTTGGCCTGTCCCACGCCCTCGAATCCTGGGCGCCCGTAGAACGTGTTGTAGATGTTGAGCGCCAGCAGCTCGGACAGCCGCGACGGTGCGCCGTTGGTCAGCGCCAGGTTCTGATCGAACATCTTGAAGCCGTTGGTGACGGTGAGGAACGTGCAGACGGTGATCGACGGCATGAGCAGCGGGAGCATCACGCGGCGCACGATCTGGCGGTTGTTCGCTCCGTCGACGCGTGCGGCCTCGATCACCTCGTCGGAGATGCCCTGGATGCCGGCCACGTAGATCACCATGAGATAGCCGATCTGCTGCCAGGACAGCAGCACCACCATGCCCCAGAAGCCGTACCACTCGGAGAACGAGATCGAGCGCTCCCACCAGGCGAGCACCCCGTTGAGCAGCAGCAGCCACACGTAGCCGAGGATGATCCCTCCGATGAGGTTCGGCATGAAGAAGACGCCGCGGAACAGGTTCCGGCCCTTGATCGCCTTGGTCAGCATGTATGCCACGGCGAAGGCGGCGACGTTGATGATCACGGTGGTGACGATGGTGAAGGCCACCGTGTACCAGAGCGAATGGACGAACACCTCGTCGCCCAGGATCTTGGAGTAGTTCTCGAGTCCGACCCAGGTCGAGTCGGTGACGGTCGTGAACTTGGTGAACGACAGGTAGATGCCCAGCGCGAACGGGACGATGAACCCGACGAGGAACGCGAGGAACGTGGGGCCGGCGAAGAGCCAGCCCCAGCGGCGCAGCGTTCGGATCATGTGTCTCTCCTCATCTCGGAAGGGGTGAGGCGGGGAGGCGCGTGGAGCACCTCCCCGCCGTGACGGTCGGGGTCGGTGGCCGGATTCCGACCGCTGACCCCGCGTCGTCAGCCGTTCGCGAGCGTGTACTCGGAGGCCCAGCCGTCGACGAAGGCCGTCTCGACGGCGCTCCAGTCGCCGGTGCCCTGGGCGTAGGCGAGCAGCGCGTTGCCGACGCCGTTCTTCCACTCCTCGGAGGGCATGACGGTGAAGTTCCACGACACGGGCGTCTTGCCGGAGGCGAGAGACTCGTTGGCCGCGATCGTCAGCGGGTTCGTGGACTGGTAGTCGCCGAACGTGTCGAACGGGGTCGTGAAGCCCATGTCGTCCGCGATCGCGGAGCGACCGGCGTCCGAGGTGATGACCCACTCGAGGAAGTCGGCGGTGGCCTGCTGGTCCGCCTCGGAGGCCTGGCTGTTGATCACCCAGTAGTTCTCGGATCCGGTGGTGAGGCCCTGGTTCTCCTCGCCGTCGACGCCGATGTAGATGGGGAGCATGCCCATGTCGTCGTCGGCCACGCTCTGGCCGGAGATGTCGCCGTACGCCCACGTGCCGTTCTGGTAGAAGACGGCCTTGGCCAGGGCGAACTCCGAGTTCGCGTCGTCGATCGTCTTGCCGGACAGCAGCGTCGGCGCGGTGGTCGAGTCGGTGATGTACAGGTCGAAGATCTGCTTGTAGTTCGGCAGGTACTCGCCGGTGATGGTCGCGGGCTGGCCGGTGACGCCGTCCGCCTTGAACTCGTAGTAGAGCGGGAGGTTGGCCAGGTGGGTCTTGAAGCGCCAGTCGGATGAGGAGTCGAACCCGGCCGAGGTGAAGGCGCCGTCGACGCCGAGTGCGTCCTTGTTCGCCTGGATCTCGTCTGCGACCGTCTTGAGCGCCGCGAAGTTGTCGAGGTCGTCGATGGACTTCACGGTGGACCAGTCGGCGGCGAAGTACTCGTCGAGCAGCGCCTTGTTGTAGATGATCCCGTAGGTCTCGATCACGTAGGGGATGCCGAGCACCTGGCTGCCGTCGTCGCTGGTGAGGGCCATCGACTGGTCGACGAGGTGCGAGTAGGCGGCGGTGCCGGACAGGTCGGCCGCGTAGTCCTTCCACGTCGCGAGGCCGACGGGACCGTTCACCTGGAACAGGGTCGGCGCGTCGGACTTGCCCATCTCGGACTTGAGCGTGGTCTCGTACGTGCCTGACGCCGCGGTCTCGACGGTCACGGGCACGCCGGTCTCCGAGGTGTACTCCTTGGCGAGCGCGGTCCACTGGTCGGCGACCTCGGGCTTGAAGTTCAGGTAGTAGACCGAGCCGTCGGCGGCCGCGCCGGACGAGCCATCGGTGCTGTTGTCCGAGGACGAGCATGCCGCCAGGCTGCCGATCGCCAGGGCGGTGACAGCTGCGATGCCGCCGGTCCTGGCGAGTGACTTGAGGTTCTTCATGATCCCTTGTTCCTCCATTGGCTAGGGCTCCGGATCGCGGGCATCGTTGCCTGCGAGCATCCAGCCCGGAAACGATTCCGTTCGGATGAGCGACATGTTACTCACGTCAGGGTGCGCGCTGGCAAGTGCACATGCCGTGGATCAGGTCGGGAGGTGAGGCGGTTCCGTGCAGGTCGAGGCGACGCCGGAGCTGGAGTGCCTGCTAAGGGGCCGTAAGGGCTGTCGATCGGCATACGCGCCACGAGTGCGGCGTGGCCGAATCGTTACCGAGCGGTGGTCTCCTGAGGTGCGTCCGCGTCGAGCTGCGGACGGAAGGCGCGCTCGAGGATCGGGGTGTTCGCGAAGATCAGCGCCCCGTATCCGAAGATCACGAGCACGGGGATCCCCTGAGGCATCTGGGTGAGCGTCGCGACGGCGACGCCGACGAGCGCGGCGTCGATCACGAGAGCGAGCGCTGTCCACCTGAGATTGGCGAAGGCTAGCAGGAAGGCGACGAAGATCGTGCGATGCCAGGGGTTATCGAAACGAGCCAGCACCGCGAACGCATAGGTCCACGTCGGGAGCACCAGGACGGTGAGCAGCACGGCCGCCGGCAGTGCCAGCGAGCTCCGCGTCGTGAGGAGCCACGCCCCGATCGTCACGATCGCGGCGATCAGGGCGACAGCTCCCACCGCCATCCCCTGCCGGAGATTGGTGCGGAAGGAATGGAGGAGGAGCCGGATCGCCGAGTCGCCCCGATCCTCGAGGACGCGTCGCGCGGTGTCGTGTGCGGCGGTGATGGCTGGGCCCGCAGTGATGATCGGGATCGACAGCACGAGGCCGAGCAGGTTGACCACCGCGACGTCGTACAGGAGGCCCATCGTCTGCCAGAAGGGGGAGTCGGTGCGGAACAGCCTGTCGAGCATGGCATCGGATCCTATCCCGAGCGCTGCCACCCCGCCACCTCACCGGAAAGGGTTCCGGACTTCGGCGGATTAGGGTTAAGGTGCGGGAGTGAGAACGGGGGCGCCGCCTCGAGGGCGTGCCGCGCGTGAACCCGTATCGGTCGAGCAAAGGCGGTTGGCCCGTGAGCACAGGAATCTTCGACATCGACCCATGGGCGGTGTCCGTCCGGGGCCTCGACCCTGCGCGCGTGAGGCTCGTGGAGAGCGTGATGGCCACCGGCAACGGCCATATGGGCATGCGAGGGAACTTCGAGGAGGGGTACAGCGGCGACTCGCACCTCGGCACGTACCTCGCGGGGGTGTGGTTCCCTGACCGGACCCGGGTCGGCTGGTGGAAGAACGGATATCCGCACTACTTCGGCAAGGTCGTCAACGCGGTGAACTTCGCCGCGGTGCGCATCGCGGTCGACGGCGTGCCCGTCGACCTCGCGACGGTGCCGTGCTCCGACTTCGAGATGCGGCTGGACATGCGTGCCGGAGTCCTGACGCGGGAGTTCCGCTGCCGCGTCGCGGGGGTGACGCTGCGCCTCCGGCTCGAGAGGTTCCTCAGCGTCGTCACTCCCGAGCTGTCCTTCCAGCGCGTGGAGATCGACGTGCTCGAGGGTGAAGGTGTGCTCGAGGTCACCCCGCTCCTGGACGGTGACGTGCACAACCTCGACAGCAACTACGGCGAGCAGTTCTGGGCTCCGGATCCGACATGGGGGGTGGGAGCGTCCGCGCTGACCTTCCAGACCGTCCCGAATCCGTTCGGCACCCCTCGATTCACCGTCACGGCCGCCATGGAGGCGAGCCTGTCGGGCCTGGACGAGACGTCGCGGTGGCGTGACGAGTGGTCGGTGGGAACCACCTGGTCGGGCCCTGTCGCGCCAGGTTCCGCGGTGGTGCTCCACAAGACCGTGGCGGTGGTGACGTCCCGCGACCATGAGCCGGACGTGCACCTCGCCACCACGGCACGGCTGCTCGGCGACGCTGCTCTGCAGGACCACAGTGCGCATCGGGCCGCGCAGGCGGCGGCATGGGCTGAGCGCTGGCAGCTCGCCGACGTCGAGATCCTGGGGGACGAACCCGCTCAGCAAGGGATCCGGTTCACGATCTTCCAGCTGCTCTCCACCTACTACGGCGAGGACGAGCGCCTCAACATCGGTCCCAAGGGGTTCACGGGGGAGAAGTACGGCGGCGCGACCTACTGGGACACGGAGGCGTTCCTCTTCCCTATGTACATGTCCATCGCGGAGCCCGAGGTGGCGCAGTCGCTGTTGCGGTATCGACACCGTCAGCTGCCGCAGGCTCGCCACAACGCCGCCCAGCAGGGGCTGCCTGGCGCGCTGTATCCGATGGTCACCTTCGACGGGGTCGAGTGCCACAACGAGTGGGAGATCACCTTCGAGGAGATCCATCGCAACGGCGCGATCGCCTACGCGATCCGCCACTACACCGAGCACACGGGCGACCGCTCCTATCTGGAGGGCGAGGGGATCGAGGTGCTCGTCGAGATCGCCAGGTTCTGGGCCGGTCGCGTGCACCGGTCGTCGAGCACAGGCGCGTTCATGATCCACGGGGTGACGGGTCCCAACGAGTACGAGAACAACGTCAGCAACAACTGGTACACGAACTACCTGGCCCGCTGGGTCCTGCGCTTCACCTCAGCCACACTGTCGGAGCTGTCCGACCAGCGGCGCGCAGAGCTCGCGGTCCCTCTCGAGGAGCGGGAGCGCTGGACCGAGATCGCAGACGAGATGTACCTCCCGTACGACGAGCGGCTCGGGGTGCACGTCCAGCACGACACGTTCCTCGACAAGGCGCTGGCGCCCGTCGACGCGATCCCCGAAGGCGACCGCCCGATCAACCAGCACTGGTCGTGGGACCGGATCCTGCGCTCGTGCTACATCAAGCAGGCGGACGTGCTGCAGGGGCTCTACCTGTTCGCGGACGACTTCTCGCAGGAGCAGATCAGCAGGGACTTCGACTTCTACGAGCCCATGACGGTGCACGAGTCGTCGCTGTCGGCGTCCCTGCACGCCGTGCTCGCCAGCTCCCTGGGGCGTCACGAGAAGGCCATGGAGCTGTACCGGCGGTCCGCGCGGCTCGACCTCGACAACTACAACCAGGACACCGAGGATGGGCTGCACATCACCTCGATGAGCGGCAGCTGGCTCGCGATCGTGCAGGGCTTCGGGGGCATGCGTGTCGGCGCGGACGGGCTGCGGTTCGCGCCGTTCTGCCCGCAGGGGTGGCAGGGCTTCGGATTCTCGGTGCGGTACCGCGGCCGGGTCATCTCGGTCCAGGTGGGGCCGGAGTCGACGGAGTACCGGCTCGTGGAGGGCGACGCGGTAGACATCCGTGTGGACGCCGACGTCGTGAGGCTGGCGGTGGACACGGTGGTGAGGCATCGGAACGTCTCCTGAGGCGTGGCGTGGCCCCGGATCCTCGGTCGCGCTAGAGTCACTGTGTGGAAGCAGTTTTCTGCCAGTGAGACGTTGCGGTGTCCCTGAGGGATGCGCGCACGCCGACGAAGGAGTCCCGTGAAGCTCACGCACCTGGGTCACGCCTGCTTTCTCGTCGAGACGGCGGGAGCACGTGTGCTCATCGACCCTGGCTGCCTCTCACGCTTCGAGGATCTACGCGGGCTCGACGCGGTCCTCGTGACCCACCAGCACGCGGACCACGTCGACGGGGATCGCCTGGAGGTGCTGCTCGACCACAACCAGGGCGCGGCGCTGTACGTCGACCCCGACACCGTGGCCGAGCTGCCGGTGCTCCGTGCGCAGGCGAACGTCGTGCGACCGGGCGACCGGATCACGGTCGGCGGCTCCGTCGTCCATGTGCTCGGGGGCCTGCATGCGGCGGTCTACGCCGACATCCCTGGGTGCACGAGCAACGCCTACCTGATCGACGGGGGAGCATTCCTGCACCCTGGCGACGCGTTCGTGGTGCCTGACGTGCCCGTCGACGTCCTCGCCGTCCCGATCGACGGGCCGTGGCTCAAGCTGTCCGAGGCCGTCGCCTATGTTTCGACTGTCGCGCCGAGGGTCGCGGTGCCCATGCATGAGGGCGAGACGACGGACCCGGGCAAGTACGCGGGAATGCTCGCCGCGTTCAGCGCAGACGGGGTGGTGCGGAGGATCGACCTGGGCGAGCCGTTCACGCTCTGAAGGTGCGGCCTGCCCTCGGGGTGCGCGAACACGACGACGCCGGCCGAGCCTGAGCCCGACCGGCGTCGAGGACGTGCTACTCGAACATCGACGGGCGCGCCCCTGTGATCCAGCCGACGAGCGCGTCGTTGTCCGTGTCCTCCGTGGCGATGTCCGCGACCTTCCGGCCCCGGTTGAGCACCGCGATGCGGTCGCAGACCGCGGTGGCGAGCTGCAGATTGTGGGTGACCAGGACGATCGCGATGCCCTGGTCGGCCATGCGGCGGATGAGCGCCTGCACCTGCTGGGTCTGCTCGTATCCCAGCGCCGCCGTCGGCTCGTCGAGAAGCAGGACCCCGTTGCGGTCGCCGGCGACCCTAGTGGCACTTCGCGCGAGCGCCACCACCTGCCGTTGTCCGCCGGACAGCATCTCCACGGGACGGGTCATCGCTGCGGTCCGGACACCGAGCTTGTCCAGCTCGGCCTCCGAGCGCTTGCGCTGCGCCTTGTGGTCGACGAACCCGAGCAGTCCGAAGATGCCCTTGCGCAGGATCTCCCGGCCGATGTTCAGGTTCGTCGCGATGTCGAGCGCGTCGACCAGTGCAAGGTCCTGGTACACCATCTGAATCCCGGCGGCGGTGGCCTGGCTCGGGGAGTCGAGCTCCACCTTCCTGCCGTGAACCTGGACCTTGCCGCCGGTCGGCCGGTGCGCGCCCGACATGATCTTGAGCAGCGTCGACTTGCCCGCGCCGTTGTCGCCGAGCAGGCCGACCACCTCGCCAGGGTTCACATGGAAGTCGATCGAGTCGAGCGCCTGGACGTAGCCGTAGTGCATATCGATCCCGCAGAGCTCCAGGACCGGCACCGTGGTCTTCGTGGTCTCCATGGCGGTCACCTCGTTCCCGTGTGGACGGAGGCCTGAGCGGTGGCCATGAGGCGCTTGGACACCGACAGCGTGACCCAGCGCTCCAGGGTGAGCGAGCCGATCAGCAGCACGCCCGTGACGCCCGTGGCCCAGTAGGGCTGGATGCCCTTGATCGTGAGCCCGTTGGAGATCGTCGCGAGCACCAGCGCCCCCACGAGCACGCGGGGCAGGCTCCCGCGGCCGCCCTGGAGCGACACGCCGGCGAGCGCGACCGCCGTGAGGGCGGTGAAGATCAACGCAGGGCTTGCCGACGGGTTCGCCTCGGTGACGACCGCTGTGGTCACCAGGCCGCCGAGCCCGGCGCACGTGCTGCTGATGATGAAGGCGAACACGCGGTAGCGGTCGCTGTGGATGCCGGAGCGCCGGACCGCCTCGGGGTTGCCGCCGACCGCCATGAGACGGATGCCGTCACGGGTCTTCGTGAGGAACACCGTTCCGACGGTGAACACGCCCGCGGCGATGTAGACGGGGGCCGGTACGCCGAGGTATCGCTGCGTGCCCATGAAGTCCAGCATCGACAGGCCAGGGAAGGTGTAGCCGCCCGCGACGATCGCGGCGATCGCCGACGTGATCGAGAGGGTGGCGATCGTGACGATGATCGGGTTGAAGCCGCGAAGCGAGATCAGGCCGTTGGCAAGGCCCACGAGCGCGGCGAGGATGATGCCCGTGGTGAGTGCGAGCCAGATAGGCAGGTCGTGCACGAGCATCCAGCCGGCGACGCAGCTCGCCATCGCGGCGACTCCCGGGATGGACAGGTCGAGTGCCCCGCAGATGATCCCCACGGCGACGCCGGCCGCGAAGATCGCGCTGATCGCCGCGGCGTTCGCGATGAGGATCCCGTTGTTGAGCGTGGCGAAGTAGGGGTTCGCCCAGAGGGCGAACACGACGATCAGCAGCGCCCACAGGACGAAGATGCCGCGGTCGCGCAGGAAGATCATGCCTCGCACGCTCGCGCTGTCCTTGTGGGGCACAGCGGCCGCGGGTGCGGGCTTGGGGGACGGAGTGGGCGCGGCGGGCGCCGTGGCCCCCGGGGTTCCGGGGGTCACGGCGCCGTCCGCCTCGGTGGGGCTGGCCATCTTCATGTCTCGTCGCGTGTCTCTCAGCCCTCGGACGTGGTGACCTTGAGCGGGACGGTCAGCACCGGGCCCAGCGCCGTGGGATCGGCCTGCATCGCCACGAGGGTGTCGAACGACTGGACCATGTCGTCCTGGAACTGCAGGGCGACGGTGGCGTACATCGTGCCGTCCGCCACCAGGCCGAGCACCTCGTCGTTCCCACCGAAGTCGGTGACGCACGGCAGGTCCTTGCCCGCGGCCTTGAACGCGCCGATCGCGCCGAGCGCGCCCTCGTCGTTCGCCGCTGCGACCACGTTCACGTCGGGGTGCGCCTGAAGCACAGCGCCCACATCGGTCTGGGATGCGGCGCGGTCGCTGATCTCCCAGTTCTGGACGACCGTCGCGTTGGGGGCGGTGGCTGTGAGGGCGTCGAGGAACGCCTTGTCGGACTCCTCCTTGCCGGCGGTGCCTGCGGCGGACTCGCCGTAGATCACCGTCGCCGTGCCGCCGAGCTTCTCGTTGATGCACTTGCCCGTCTGCTCGCCGAGCGCGGTGCCGCCCGCTGCATAGTCGATCGTGTCGAAGCTGATGCCGGCCTGGGCGCCGTCGAATCCGTAGTCTGCCGGCACTCCGTTGATGAGGACGGGGACGCCCTTCTCCTGGGCGGTGACGAGCACGTCGGACATGGAGGCCGGCGCGATGGCGATGATCCACAGCGCTCCTGCGCGGCCCGACTCGAGGACGTCGGTCACCTGCTGGACCTGGGTGCTGGGGTCGAGGTTCGGGTCCTGGACGATCACCTCCCAGCCCTGGCTGCCGCCGTAGCCGTTGACGCCGTCGGAGAGCCCCTGCATGGCGGGGATCTGCAGTCCGATGGGGGAGAAGACGAGAGTCTTGGGCAGATCGGACATCGCCGGCTCGGACGCCGTGGCGCTCGAGGAGGCAGACTCCGAGGTCGAGGCGTCGGCGCCTCCGTCGGAGGATGAGCAGGCTGTCACGAGGATGAGGATCGCGCCGGCGCTGACGCCTGCTGCCGAACGGGTGAGGTGATGACGAATGGTGCTCACGGGGATCTCCTTTGATTTCCGCGATGGGGGGACTGTCCTGCACGCTTTCAATGAATGAAAGCCACTTTCGTCGGTGGTGCCTATGCTAGGCCCCTTGCCGAACGTTGTCCACGATCAGAATCGTGGCGTCGGTCGAGCCGACCCGGATGCGTCGCGTCAGCGTGGAGGCCGGGTGACCGGAAAGCCCTCGTACTGCGCCGCCAGCTGGGCGACCTCATCCCGCCTAGCGGCATGGAATCGCGCGGTGTCGACGATCTCCCGGTAGTGCGCCCTCCTCTCCTCCATCGAGATGACCGACGACTCCAGGTCGGTCCACGCCACGCCTTCATCGCCGAGCACGCCGCGAGCGCCGCACGTGGCGCACTCCAACGAGGTGCCTCGCAGCACCACCACGTCCAGATGGCACAGCGGGCATGCGCCCGGCGGGCCCAGGTACTCGGCCTCGCCCAGGGGCCTGCCTGCCTGGCTCGCCACGTGGCGTCCCAGCTCTGCCGCCCTGGCGATCGCCGCGGCGTCCAGCACCGCCGAGCGTGGCGTGCCCGCGCCCTCGACCACGATCTGGTCGACGACGGAGGTGCTCATCGAGAACGTCAGGGTGTGCATCACGGGCAGTGCGAGCGCCTTCCACTGGGTCGTGAGCGCCCCACCGCACGCGATGAAGCCCGCGACGCGGGGCCGGAGGACGCGCTCGTCGACCCGGAAGGGCACCGCGGGCTCGCCGCCGTGGCGTCGCACCTCGAGCAGGCCCTCGATGATCGCCGCGTCAGCGTTGGGTCCCAAGAGGCGATCGCCGAGCAGCTTCAAGCGCCCGGGGACCGTGCGGCTGATGATCGGCGCGCCCACGATCCACGCATCGCAGCCGATGAGGCGCTCCCAGAACCACTCGGCGTCGTCCTCGGGTCCGCCGTCGAGGCGCAGGTCGTCCAGGCGCACCAGCTCGGTCGCGGCGCCGGCCGCTGCGGCGGCGCGAAGCGCCTCGATGACCAGGATCTCGACGCTTCCGCCGGGATTCCCGCAGGACAGTCCGAGCATGGTGGTCGTCATCGTGGGCCTCCCGTGGTCCAGCTGAATTCGAGCCCATGGATCAGGGCGGTCATCGCCTGGTGCAGGGGCGTGGGCACTGCGGTGCGGGCGCCTTCGGCGACGATGCCGCCGCACAGGACGTCGACCTCGGTGAGATGGCGCGCCTCGACGTCCTGGAGCATGGAGGGCCGATGCCAGAACGCCTCCGTGATCGCCTCCTCCACCGCGTCGCTCGGGTCGCGCAGCAGCGTGATGCCCGCGGCCTCGCAGACGGCCTCCGCCTCGGCGATCAGGGCGTCGACCAGCGGGCGCAGGCCCGGATCGGTGCACACCTGCCCGATGCTCAGTCCGGTGAGCGCTGACAGCGGGCTCGTCGAGGCGTTGAACACGACCTTCGTCCACTGCGGGCCGCGCGCGTCGGCCAGCGCGTGGGTGCGCAGGCCGCCCTCGGTGAGGAGCGCTGCCAGGCGCTCGACGCGCGTCAACGGTGCCGGGCTGGGCTCGAAGGGTCCGAACCACGAGTCACCGGGGGCGTCGTATCGGACGATGCCTGGTGAGGTGACCGTTCCCGCGGTGACGATGCTGCCTCGGATCACATGCGGCAGGACCGTGGCGATCGTGTCCTCGTTGCCGATCCCGTTCTGCACGCTCACGACCGCAGCGCCCTGCAGCGGCGCGCGTGCCGCCTCGACCGCGGCACGCGTGTGCTGGGACTTGGTGGCGACGATCGCGAACTCGCAGGGCGGCAGGTCGTCGGCGCGTGTCACGCCGTGCACAGGGGCGACGAACTCCGCGGCACCGGTGACGCGCAGGCCGTCATGCGCGATCGTCCGCATGTGCTCCGCCCACGGGTCCACTGCCCACACCTCGACGCCGGGCACGCGCGCAAGGTGGGCCGCGTAGAGGCTCCCGATCGCCCCGCAGCCGAGCACGGCGACCCGCGTGGCGGTCGTCACCCGGCCACCTCGGCGGCGATGAGAGCGCACAGTGCAGGGTCTGCTCCGCCGATGCCGATGGCCCCGACGACCCGTCCGGCGTCGAGGATCGGCGATCCGCCGGGAGCGAGGAGGAACGGTTGCGGGCCGAGAGCGCCGAGAGCATCGGCCGCGGCCCCGTACGTCATGACGAGGTCTCCGCTCGGCATGCCGAAGCGGGCGGCGGTGCACGCGGTCGCCAGTGCGACGTCGACGCCGCCCGCCACCGCGTCGTCCATGCGGTCCTGCCTGAGGGGGTCGCCGCCGCGGTCCACGACCGCGACGCTGATCCGTGCGCCGTGCCTCTGCGCCGACGCCGTGGCGGCCTCGCTGAGCTCCGCCGCCCAGGCGAGCTCGTGCTGCGACACGGCCGGCGGTGCCGCGCGCATCCCCAGGCTCTCCTGCGGTGGGACGACCAGGTCGCCGAACCTCTGCTGCCACCGCGCCGCGTCGTCGCCGTGCTGCCCTTCGTACGGGATGGTGAGCGCGTAGGCGATGAGGAGGTCCTCGGGGTTCGCCGGCTGACCGTCGGCGCTCACCGCCTCCGGTGCCACCCCGGCCGGGAGGAACGGGCTCACGGTGGCACCGGAGGCGGCGATCCCGCCCACGATCACGCCGTCGCGCTCGATCGGCATGCCACCCGCGCCGGGGAACACCGCCTCGGGCGACACGGCCACGAATCCTGCCGAGATCGGGCCTGGAAGCGAGGTCATGCGGTGCAGGTGCTCGGAGCTCTGGACCTGCTGGGTCGCGGAGATCCACGCCTTCGACCGTGCCCGCGCCATCCCGCCGGGTCCGCCGTGGTCCAGCCGGGACGCCGTGATCAGGGCACCGCTCGCGCCCACCACGGCGATTCCGCCGCGCAGACCGAGCTGCTCGGCCTTGTCGACGGCCCGCTGGACCAGCATCTGCGCCTCAGCGAGCGGGAGGTCGCGAGGATGGGAGCTCATACGAGGGTCCGTCCGCCGTCGACGTAGACGCACTGCCCCGTGATGAAGCCGGCGCGGTCGGAGACCAGGAACGTCACGGCGTCCGCCACCTCGGAGGGGACGCCCAGCCTCTGTGCGGGCACCAGGGATTCCAGGTCCTCCCGGTGGCCGTCGCGGTCGAGGTACGCGCGGGTGAGGTCGGTCTCGACGTACCCGGGGCCCACCGCGTTGACGGTGACCCCATGGGGTGCCCACTCCCGCGCCATGACGCGCATCATCTGGTTGATCCCGCCCTTCGACGCGGCGTACGGCGCGTGATGGGGGTGAGCCAGCAGGGCGGAGACCGAGGAGACGAACACCATGCGGCCCGCGCCCGCGGCGACCATGCGTCGTCCCACCTCCTGCCCCAGCCACCAGGCGGTGGACAGGTTCAGGGTCAGGATCGCCTGCCAGTCCTCGTCGCCTAGCTCGAGCACGGGCCGACGGTCGTTGCGGCCGACGGCATGTACGAACGCCGTCGGCGTCCCCACCAGGGAGACGGCGGCGGCGACGATCTCGCGACATGCGTCGGGGGTGGAGATGTCGGCCTCGAGGGTGTGGAGGTGAAGCCCCTGGTCCTGGGCCTCGCGCGCCACGGCGGCGAGCGCTTCAGGGTCGCGGTCGACGACCACGGCACGTGTGCCTGCGGCGGCGAGGCTGAGCACGGAGGCTCCGCCCAGACCGCCGGCACCGATGATGAGGGCGCCTTTGCCCTCGAGGTTCAACCAGCCCGTCATGTGTGCACTCTTCCTTGAGTTCTCACAGAATGAAAGTAACTTTCAAAAACAGTAGACGACTTGCGAGCCCATGTCCAGACGGCGCGCGGGAGGTGGAATCGCGCCGCCCATGCCGCTACCATCCCTATGAAAGTCGCTTTCGCTAATCGAAAGATCCCCGGTTCGCCCGGAGTCCGCCCGCACAAAGGAGTGCAACCGTGACCGTCGCGCCCACCCTTCATCCTGTGTCCCTGCGCGGTTGCGCACGGGTTCCCCGCAGCCGCGCCGCCGCGTCGCACACGGCGAGCCGACGCGCATGAGCGGCCGGCTCACGGGCAGATCCGTGCTCGTCACCGGCACCGGCGGCGGGATAGGGCGCGCGACGGCGATCCTCTGCGCACGCGAGGGGGCGCACGTGGTCGGTTGCGATCTGAACCAGGCACCCTCGGAGGAGACGGTCGAGCTCGTCCGCTCCGAGGGCGGGCGGATGGATGCGATCGCTCCCGTCGACCTGTCCACGCCCGACGGCGCCCGAGCATGGGTCGACGAGGCGGCGCGGATCGCAGGCGGCGTGGACGTCCTCGTCAACAACGCCTCTGCGATCCGCTTCGGAGCCATCGACGCGCTGTCCTACGAGGACTGGTCCTTCACCATGAGGAACGAGCTCGACATCGTCTTCCTCGTGACACGCGCGGCCTGGCCGCATCTGGTGGCCCGCGGCGGCGGGTCGGTGGTCAACGTCGCGTCGATCACCGCGTCACGCGGCGCCTGGTTCATGCCGCAGAACGCGCACGGCGCCGCGAAGGGCGGGGTGCTCGCACTGACCTACCAGCTGGTGGTCGAAGGCGGCCCCCACGCGATCCGCGTCAACGCCGTGTCGCCCGCCATGACGCAGACCCCGCACACGACGCCGATGCTCATGGACCCCGACGGGCCAGCCGAGCAGATCCTGTCGCGCGTGCCGCTCGGTCGGTGGGGGCAGCCGGAGGACGTCGCGCACGCGATCCTGTTCCTCGCGAGCGACGAGTCGCGTCACGTGACAGGCGCGAACATCCCCGTCGACGGCGGCGCGGCGGTGGTGGGATGAGCGCGGCTGAGGCCGTGCGCGGACGGCTCGTGCGGCGCGGCGATGCGGACTACGAGGAGGCACGCATCGGCCGCGTGTTCAACGCCCGCAAGCCCGACAGGTATCCCGCGGCCATCCTCGAGGTCGCCGACGCCGACGACGTGGTCGCGGGCGTCCGGCTCGCGATCGAGCACGGCTGGGACGTGAGCGTCCGCTCCGGCGGGCACTCGTGGGCGGCGTGGAGCGTCCGCGACGACGCCCTGCTGCTCGACCTCGGATCGCTCCGGTCGATCGAGTACGACGACGCGACCGGCATCGTCGCCGCAGGCCCCGCGACGATGGGTGCGCTCGAGCTGACACCGTTCCTCGCCGAGCGCGGACGTGCGTTCCCCGGTGGCCACTGCGCCACCGTCGGCATCGGCGGATACCTGCTGCAAGGAGGGCAGGGCTGGAACGGGCGCGCCCAGGGATGGGCGTGCGAGAGCGTGGTCGCGGTGGACGTCGTCACCGCGGACGGCGAGCACGTGCGGGCGGACGCCGGGCAGAACGCCGACCTGTACTGGGCGGCACGGGGCGCGGGACCAGGCTTCCCCGGCATCGTCACCCGCTTCCA
The DNA here is from genome assembly GCF_032102965.1 of Demequina capsici. Classification (NCBI taxonomy): domain Bacteria; kingdom Bacillati; phylum Actinomycetota; class Actinomycetes; order Micrococcales; family Demequinaceae; genus Demequina; species Demequina capsici. The sequence goes on from NZ_CP134880.1 coordinate 1,223,393, forward strand.
CCTCCAGACGTATGCGCTGCCCGAGGCGATGTGGCACGACACCTGGACGTTCCGCCTGGACGACGCCGAGGCCGTGATCGGTTGGCTCCACCGCGTCCTGCCGACCCTCGATCGCAGGGTGGAACCGGTGATGGCGGCGACAAGGCTGCCCGACGTGCCGCTCTACGACGGCGTGGAGCACCCCGGCGGCACGGTGCTGCTGCTCCACGCAACCTGCATGGCAGGCTCCGAGGAGGAGGCGCGGAACCTGCTGGCGGGACTCGGCGACTGCCCGGTCGCGGGCCGCGAGCTGGGACGCGCGACCGGCCCGACCACCGTGGCCGACGAGAGCATCGCGCAGACCGCGCAGAATCCGGAGGGCTACCGCTACGCCGTGGACTGCGCGTGGACCGACGCTCCGGCCGAGGTGCTCGCGCCTCTGCTGCTCGACATCTGGCGCGAGCTCGACACGGAGCACTCGTTCTCGATCTGGTACGGCTGGGCACCTGCACGCGCCTTGCCCGACATGGCGTTCTCGATCGAGGGCAACGTGTACGTCGCGACGTATCTCATCTACCCCGACGCGGCGGACGACGGGATGTACCGGGAACGGGTGCACTCCCGCACCGCAGCGATCGCCCGCGCCGGGGGAGTGGGCGTCTACCTGGGGGACACGGACTTCACTGCCCGTCAGGACCGGTTCCTCAGCCCCGAGCATTACGCGCGGCTGGAGGAGATCCGCGCGCGGCGAGACCCGGCAGGGCGCATCAGCGGCTACCTGACCGCTGACCGCGAGGGGTTGAACATCCATGCCTGACGCGGGCCGGCTGGACCATGTGGGCCTCAACGTCGCGGACCTCGCAGCCGCGAGCGCCTGGTACGTCGCCGCGCTCGGGTACTCGGTCGAGCTCGAGCTGCGGATCGCGCCCATCGACCTGGACATCGTGATGCTGCTGCATCCCGACGGCACCCGGCTCGAGCTGCTGCACCGCCCGGGGTCGGTGCGCGGGCTGCGCGCGGACAACCCGGCCGAGGCCGCGCTCACCGAAGGCTTGGGCCACCTCGCGTTCGATGTCGCCGGACTGGACGAAGCGTTCGCACGCCTGGTCGCGCACGGGGCGCGCGCAGTCATGCCGCCCCAGCCGTCGCCGGAGGCAGGGGTGAGGATGGCGTACGTCGCCGACCCGGAAGGCAACCTGCTCGAGCTCGTCGAGCGGCCGAGGACCGCGTGACGCGGGACGGGCGGGACGCGACCGCGCAGACGACGCCCCGGTGGCTCGTCCTGCTGCTCGGCGCCTACACCGCGCTCGTCGTCTTCACGACCGACGTCTACATGCCCGTGCTCCCGCGACTGGAGCAGGACTTCGCCACCAACGCTGCCGTGGCGGCAGCGACGCTGTCGGCCGTGCTGGTGGGCATCGCAGGAGGCCAGGTGGTGCTCGGCCCCGTGAGCGATGCCGTGGGACGGCGGCTGCCGCTTCTCGTGGGAGGCATCGCGTACTCGGTCGCGCACGTGCTCAGCGCCTTCGCACCGACGATCGAGGTGCTGCTCCTGCTGAGGTTCGTGACGGGTCTCGCTGCGGCAACGTGCCTGGTGGTGACGAGGGCGATCGTGGCGGACGTGTATCCGGGTGCCGCCGCGGGACGTGCCTTCGCGACGCTCGGCGCGGTCGGCTCGGTCGCCCCTGTGATCGCGCCCCTGCTGGGCGGCCTGCTCGCGCGGGTCATGGACTGGCGCGGCATGTTCCTCGTGCTGGCGGGGGCGGCGGTGCTGCTGGTGGCGCTGGGCGCCCGCGCGCTCCCAGAGACGCTGCCGCGCGAGAGGCGCATCCCGCCTCGGTTCGGGCCCATCGTGAGCGAGCTCGGCGCCGTGCTCGCGATGCGACCATTCCTCGCGTACCTCGCGGCGGCGTCGGCGGTGGGTGCGGTCCTCTTCGGCTACATCGGTGCCTCGTCCTTCGTGCTGCAGGAGGGGTACGGGCTGTCCCCTCAGCAGTACAGCCTGGTGTTCGCGATGAATGCTGTCGGCATCGTGGCAGCCTCCCTGACCACCAGGCAGCTGGTGTCGCGGATGGGCTCGGTGAGGCTCCTCGCGCTCGGCCACACGGCGTCGGCGGCGGGCGCCGGGATCCTGGGCCTCGGCGTCGGGCTGCACTCGCTCGTGGTCCTGATGGTCGGGCTCTTCGTCGCCATCGCGAGCATCGGGTTCGTGATCCCGTCGGTGACGACGCTCGCGATGGCGGTCGCGCGGAACAACGCCGGAGCCGCCTCGGGGCTGCTGGGCATCTGCCAGTTCACGTTCGGCGCGCTCGCCTCCCCGCTCGCCGGCGCGGGCGGCTCCGCATGGTCGCTTGTCGCCGTGGTGGCTGCAGGCGCGCTCGCCGGCCCACTGCTCATGGTCATGATCCATCGGCCCCGGTCGGTGCGCAGCCTCCGGGACGGGGAATCGAGCGAAGGCTGACGAGTCGCCGCGCTCGCTCTGCTGCGACGACGCGCTGCACGGATTGACAACGCCGACGACCGGGCGTGTGCTGGAGCTGGGCGCGGGCCGAGGCCCCTCCACCCTGTGGGAGCAGCGTGGAGGCGTCGTCATGGAGCTGGGTGAGCCCGAGGCCGGGTTGAGCACCGCGGAGGCCGCGCGCCGCCTCGACCGCGACGGCCCCAACGTGGTCCCGGCCCCGCGACGGCGAGGCTGGCTTCGGGAGCTCGCACGCCAGCTCACGCATCTGCTCGCGCTGGTGCTCTGGGCGGCGTCCGCCATGGCGCTCCTCGCGGGGATGACCGAGCTCGCGATCGCGATCGTCGTGGTGGTGGTGCTCAATGCGACGTTCGCCTTCGCGCAGGAGCATCGTGCCGACCGTTCTGCCGAGCACCTGGCCGCCATGATGCCCGCGCGGTGCCGGGTGCGCCGCGACGGCAGGCTGCTCACGATCGACGCGGAGTCGGTCGTGGTCGGCGACGTGGTGAGGCTCGACCCGGGTGACCGGGTGCCCGCGGACCTCCGCCTGCACGCGGCTGAAGGTCTCAAGGTCGACGAATCCATGACCACGGGCGAGAGCGAGCCGGTGGTGCACGGCGTGGGCGATGCGGTGATGGCAGGCACCTTCGTGGTCCAGGGCGACGGGGAGGGCGTCGTGACCGCGACGGGCGCGGGCACGTCCTTGGCGGAGATCGCGGAGCTGACGCGCACGGCGACCCGCCCGCCCAGCCCGTTGACCCGGCAGCTCGCACGCATCGCGCGCGTCGTCGCCGTGCTCGCGATCGGGACGGGGGTGCTGCTGGGCGTGGTCGGCTCGCTCCTGGGACTCGGAGGCACGCAGGCATTCCTGTTCGGCGTCGGAGTGGCTGTCGCGCTCGTGCCCGAAGGTCTGCTGCCCACCGTGACACTGTCGCTCGCGCGCAGCGCCCGCCAGATGGCGCAGGACCACGCGCTGGTGCGCAGGCTCGACTCCGTCGAGACGCTCGGCGCGACCACCTACATCTGCACCGACAAGACAGGAACCGTCACCCAGAACAGGATGGCCGTGGTGGAGGTGGTCACTCCCGCAGGCACGATCCGCGTGGTCGGCGAGGGCTACGAGCCGGTCGCCGTGGTCAGGGGACCGCGGCACGCGGCGCAGGCGGCGCAACGTGCGGCGGCGGCGGCCGACGCCTGCGTCACCGGCCGCGTCGTGCCCGACGGAACTGGTGGATGGCGCGCCGAGGGCGACCCGATGGAGGCCGCGGTCGACTGCCTTGCCGCACGGCTCGGCGTCTCCCGCATCCGTGAGCACGCGCCGCGCAGGCGGCCCTACTCACCGGACCGCATGCTGTCCTCGGCGATCGTGGACGAGGAGTCGCGCGTCATAGGTGCACCCGAGCAGGTGCTCGCGCGGTGCCTCGACGTGGATCCGACGATGCCGCAGGCGCTCGCGCGGCTCACCCGTCAGGGACGCCGGGTGCTGGCAGTCGCCGCTCGTCCGTGGCAAGGAGGCGATGGTGACGACGCCGCGGAGCGCGACCTGCTGCTGCTCGCGCTGCTCGCGATCGAGGACCCGCCCCGGCAGGGCGTCCGCGACGCGCTCGTGCGCTGCCGGCGCGCCGATATCCGCGTGGCGATGCTCACGGGCGACCACCCGGACACCGCCCGCGCGATCGGGCGCGAGATCGGGCTGCTGCACGACGGCGGGCTCGTGGTGTCGGGCCCGGAGCTGCCGCCGGGTGACGCGGCGTTGGGGGAGCTGCTCGATCGACCCGGTGGAGTCGTCGTCGCCCGTGTGAGCCCGGCGGACAAGCTGCGGATCGCCAGGGCCCTTCGAGCCCGCGGGCATGTGGTCGCCATGACCGGCGACGGCGTGAACGACGCGCCGGCCCTGCGGGAGGCGGACGTCGGCGTGGCCATGGGCGAAGGCGGCAGCGACGTCGCGCGCGAGGCCGCCGACCTGGTGCTGCTCGACGACCATTTTCAGACGATCGTGCAGGCGGTGGAGCTGGGGCGCGCGACGTTCCGGAACGTCCGACGGTTCCTCACGTACCACCTGACCGACAACGTCGCCGAGCTGGCACCGTTCGCTCTGTGGGCGCTCTCAGGGGGCCAGGTCCCGCTCGCGATCACCGTCCTGCAGGTGCTCGCGCTGGACATCGGCACCGACATGCTGCCGGCGCTCGCGCTAGGCGCGGAGCCGCCGAGCCGACGGGTGATGCAAGGGGCGCCTGACTCGTCGGTGCTCGACGGACGGCTGCTCGGCAGGGCCGGCGTGCACGGACTGGTGGAGGCGACCGTCGCGCTCGGTGCCTTCCTGCTGCTGCTCGCCTCGCATGGGTGGACGTGGGGAGGCACTCCGTCCTCTCAGGTGCTCGCGCTCGCGTCCGGCACGGTCTTCGCCTCGATCTCGGTGGGACAGATGGCCAACGCGTTCGCGTGCCGCAGCGAGCACCGCCCCGTGTGGCGGTTGCGATTCGGATCGAACCGGCTGCTCCTGTGGGCCGTCGCGACCGAGGCCCTGCTGCTGGCGCTGTTCCTGGTGCCGCCTCTCATGCAGGGGCTGCTGGGAGGCGCGCCTCCGTCCACGCTCGGCTGGGTGATGGCGGTCGGGGGAGCGGTGGCACTGCTGCTGGTCGACGCGGCGCTCAAGGTCCTGCGTCGACGGTGAAGTCGTCGAGCGGACACCCGGGTGCTGCGACCCGCCTGACGTGCAGGAAGGCCCCCGGCACCATCGGGTGCTGGGGGCCTTCCGTGGGCCTGGGCTACGACTTAGCAGTCGTAGTAGAGCTCGAACTCGTGGGGGTGCGGACGGAAGCGCAGCTGGTCGATCTCGGCCGTGCGCTTGTAGTCGATCCACTCCTCGATGAGGTCCTCGGTGAACACGCCGCCCTCGGTGAGGTAGGAGTGGTCTGCCTCGAGGGTGTCGAGCACCTTGTCGAGCGAGTCCGGCACCTGCGGGATGAGGGCGTGCTCCTCGGGAGGAAGCTCGTACAGGTCCTTGTCCACGGGGGCCGGCGGCTCGATCTTGTTCTTGATGCCGTCGATGCCCGCCATGAGCAGGGCCGCGAACGCGAGGTACGGGTTGCCGGACGAGTCGGGGGCGCGGAACTCGATGCGCTTGGCCTTCGGGTTCGAGCCGGTGATCGGGATGCGGACCGCTGCGGAGCGGTTGCGAGCCGAGTACACCAGGTTGACCGGGGCCTCGTAGCCCGGCACCAGGCGGTGGTACGAGTTGACGGTCGGGTTGGTGAACGCGAGCAGCGACGGCGCGTGCTTCAGGATGCCGCCGATGTACCAGCGAGCCATGTCGGACAGGCCGCCGTAGCCGTTCTCGTCGTAGAACAGCGGCTCGCCGTCCTTCCAGATCGACTGGTGCACGTGCATGCCCGAGCCGTTGTCGCCGAAGAGGGGCTTCGGCATGAAGGTGACGGTCTTGCCGTTCTGCCACGCGACGTTCTTGATGACGTACTTGAACTTCATCAGGTCGTCACCGGCGTGCAGCATGGTGTTGAACCGGTAGTTGATCTCCTGCTGACCGGCGGTGCCCACCTCGTGGTGCGCACGCTCGACGGACAGGCCGACCTGCTCCAGGACCTGGACCATCTCGTCGCGGAGGTCCGCCATCTGGTCGCCGGGGGAGACGGGGAAGTAGCCGCCCTTGATGCGGGTCTTGTAGCCCAGGTTCGGGCCGCCGTCCTGCTCCATGTCGACGCCGGTGTTCCACCAGGCCTCGGACGAGTCGATGTGGTAGTAGCCCTCGTGCTGGTTCGTGTCGAAGCGAACCGAGTCGAAGATGAAGAACTCGGCCTCGGGGGCGAAGTACGCGGTGTCGCCGATGCCGGTGGACTTCAGGTACTCGATGGCCTTGGTCGCGACGTTGCGCGGGTCACGCGAGTACGGCTCGTTCGTGAACGGGTCCACGATCGAGAAGTTGATGACGAGCGTCTTGGCGGCGCGGAAAGGGTCGACGAACGCGGTGGCGACGTCCGGCAGCAGCTTCATGTCCGACTCGTTGATGGCCTGGAAGCCACGGATCGACGAACCGTCGAACATGGCGCCATCGGTGAAGACGTCCTCGGTGAACTGCGATGCAGGAATGTTGAAGTGCTGCATCTGGCCGGGCAGGTCGCAGAAGCGGATGTCGACGAACTCGACGCCCTCCTCCTTGACGAACGCAATCGCCTCTTCGGCGGTCTTGAACATCCGATTGCTCCTTAGGAGAGACAGGTTGCTAGGACTAGCACCTCACACCCTAGAGCCACGCTGTTGCCCTGACGTTCAACTTCTGTTTCGTGCGTGTTACATAGGTGTGAAATCCATGGGTACGGAGGGGCGCGGAGGTGCGGGCGCATCGCCTAGCCTTGTCCCCATGCCTACCGCAGAGTCCCCCTCCCAGGCAACGCGCTCCGCCTCGATCGGGCGCCGCGTCGGCGGCCTCGCGATCGACTGGACGCTGTCGCTCCTGGTAACCTCGGCGTTCTTGCGTGCGCCCGGTTTCGACCCGCAGGCGGCATCCGGCATCGAGCGCGTGCTGTTCTCCGGCAACGAGTGGGCGACTGTGGCGGTATGGGCGGCTCAGCATCTGGTCCTCGTCGCGACCCTGGGGACGACGATCGGTCACCGCGCAGTCGGCCTCAAGGTGGTGCGTGAGGACGGTGCCGCCGCAGTGGGCCTGATCAGCGCTGCGATCCGCACGGCGCTCACGGTGCTCGTGCTCCCCGCGATCTTCACCGATGCGTCGGGGCGCGGCTACCACGACGCGATCGCACGCACCCGGCTGGTCGTCACGCGCTGAGCGCAACCATGGAGGCGGACCGGCAGAGACGACGATGCCGACGCCCCATCGATGGAGCGTCGGCATCGTGATACGTGTGCTGAGACGGCTCAGCGGCCGCGCATGCCCTTGCGATCGGGGCGTGCCCGGAGCGGGTCGACGCCCTTCGGCATGGGGAGCTGGGCGCCGCCCATGGCGCGCAGGCGCTGACGCACGACCTCCTGCTCGTCCTTCTTGAGGCCGCTGGACAGGCCGCGGCCGTAGGCCTCGGCCTTCACCTTGCGGATCGCCTTCGGGAGCGTCTTGACCGGCACCTGGCCGTCGCCGGTGCCCACATAGATGGGGGTCACCTTGACGCCGGACGCCACCTTCGTGAGGCGCGCCTTCACCTTGTCGACATGCTTGCGGGCGCCCGTGCCCTCGGCGAGCAGCACGATGCCGCCGACGCCCACGCCGTAGAACACGATCGCGGCGCCGCGCTGGTCCACCGCGATGGGGTCGTCCTCGAACTGCCAGCCGCGGCGGATCGACTGCGCCACGTAGAGCGAGCCGCCCATCTGGCCCTCCATCCGCTCGAACGCGACCTTCTCGAAGCGTCGCGTGAGCAGGAAGAGGTCGCCGAGCACGGCGAGCAGGACGCCCAGGATGATCGCGTACACGAGAGCGACAGTGCTGCCGAGCAGCAGGCCCGCGACCACCGCGGCACCGATGACGATGACGGGGACGCCGATCATCAGCGGCAGGAGCGCGCTGTCGTAGGGCTTGGTGAACTTGTAAGCCTGCGCGATCAGCTGGTACCAGCGCTGCTTCTTCTCTGGTTCGTTCTTGGCCATGATGCGCCCAAGTCTAGTGGGTGGCGGAGCCTCGTGGTCCCGTCGGGGTCAGCGTGTGCGCGCGAGGACGGCGCCCGCCTCCTGGCGCGCCTCCATCGGCTCGCCCAGGTGCTTGAGGGCCTCGGGGATCGGGCGTCCCTTGCGGGTCATCGCCTGACCCCAGAGCCGTCCGGCACGGTACGAGGAGCGTACGAGCGGACCGGACATGACGCCAAGAAAGCCGATCTCCTCGGCAGCGGCAGAGAGCTCCACGAACTCCTCGGGGCGCACCCATCGGTCCACCGGGTGGTGACGCGGGCTGGGCCGCAGGTATTGCGTGATGGTGAGCAGATCGCAGCCTGCGTCGTGCAGGTCCTGCAGCGCCTGCAGGACCTCGTCGATCGTCTCGCCCATCCCCAAGATCAAGTTGGACTTGGTGACGAACCCATCCTTCTGGGCCTCGGTGAGCACCTGCAGCGACCGCTCGTAACGGAAAGCAGGACGGATCCGCTTGAAGATGCGAGGCACGGTCTCCACGTTGTGGGCGAGCACCTCGGGGCGCGAGGAGAAGACCTCGGCGAGCTGGTCGGGCTCGGCGTTGAAGTCGGGGATCAGCAGCTCGACTCCGGTGCCGGGGTTCAGCTCGTGGATCTGGCGCACCGTCTCCGCGTAGAGCCATGCGCCACCATCCTCGAGGTCGTCGCGGGCGACGCCCGTGACGGTCGAGTACTTGAGGCCCATCTCCTTCACGGAGCGCGCGACCTTGAGCGGCTCCATGCGGTCCAGGGCAGACGGCTTGCCCGTGTCGATCTGGCAGAAGTCGCAGCGGCGGGTGCATTGCGCGCCCCCGATGAGGAAGGTGGCCTCGCGGTCCTCCCAGCATTCGAAGATGTTGGGGCAGCCGGCCTCCTCGCACACGGTGTGCAGGCCGCCACCCTTGACGAGCGACTTCAGCTCGTTGTACTCGGGGCCCATCGTGGCCTTGGTGCGGATCCATTCGGGCTTGCGCTCGATCGGGGTCTCGGCGTTGCGGGCCTCGATCCGCAGCATGCGGCGGCCGTCAGGTGCGAGGGTCACGCGGTCTCCTTAGGTGTGCGAGGCCGGCTGGAAGGCGCCGGGGGTGGGGGCGTCCTCAGCGGCAGGGGTCCATCGTACGTCGGCGAGCGCGCGCTCCAGAGCGGCGAGCACGGCAGGCACGACGTCGGCGATGGCGACGTCGTGACCGAGCTCCGCGGTGAGCGAGGTGACGTCCGCGTCGCTGATGCCGCACGGCACGATCCTGTCGAACTCGGAGAGGTCCGGGTCGCAGTTGAGCGCGAAGCCGTGCATCGTGACACCCTTCGCGACGCGCACGCCGATCGCGCAGATCTTGCGCTCACGCCGGTCGCCGTCGGCGGGCAGCCACACGCCGGAGCGGCCCTCGACCCGCATCGTCCTGACGCCGAGCGCGGCGCAGGCGTCGATGACCGCCTGCTCCAGGCATCGGACGTACCGGACGACGTCCACGGGCTCGGCGAGACGCATGATCGGGTACCCGACCAGCTGGCCGGGTCCGTGCCAGGTGATCTTCCCTCCGCGATCCACCTCGACCACGGGCGTGCCGTCGAGCGGGCGGTCCCAGGAAGCGGTCCGCCTGCCCGCCGTGTACACGCTCGCGTGCTCGACGAGCACCAGGGTGTCCGTGCGTCGTCCGGCGACCACCTCGTCGTGAAGATGCCGTTGGAGGTCCCAGATCTCGCGATAGTCGCGGGGGCCTTCGGGGAGCAGATCCAGGGTTTCCACCGCACCAGGCTAACCCGCCCGACGCGCGACCGGGTGCCGTGTCAAATACCGGGAATGAGAACGCGCGGAGCGGCGTTCCGGCCTCACCTGCATGGTGCAACCCCCGAGCCTTAAGGATGAGACCCGCTGTGAAGCACACCTTGCTCCGCCCCGTTCTCGTGGTCCTCGCGATCGTCGCGTGGCTCGCGATCGGCGGCGCCGGAGGCCAGACCTTCGGCAAGCTGTCGGATGTCCAGGAGAACGACTCGGCGGCATTCCTGCCCTCGTCGGCCGAGTCCACCGAGGCCGCTGCCGCCCACCAGCTGTTCGCGCCGACCCAGTCCGTGCCGGTGCTGCTCGTCGTCGAGGGAGGCGAGCCGGACGTCGCCACGGTGCAGACCTTCGTCGACGATGTCCTCGCCACCCCGCTCGAGGGCGACCCAGACGGCCGCACCGTCGGCGACGTGATCCTCACAGGGCCCACAGGGGAGGGGCCGCAGGCGGTGCTGTCGGACGACGGGCAGGGCATCCTCGTCACGATGGCCGTCGACTCGGACGTGTTCGCGCAGAGCATCGGCGAGGACTCCTTCGCCCAGGTGCTCGTCAGCACCCTCCGCGACAGCTGGACCGAGGCGGACACCGGGCTCGACGGCTACGTGACGGGGCCCGCGGGACTGGTCGCGGACCTCTCGGCGGCATTCGCCGGCATCGACGGGATCCTCCTGCTCGTCGCGCTCGCCGTGGTGCTGCTGATCCTGCTGGTCGTCTACCGCAGCCCCGTGCTGCCGTTCCTCGTGCTCGCCACCGCCATGATCGCCCTCACCGGTGCGATCATCCTGGTCTACGCGCTCGCCGTGGCCGACGTGATCACGCTCAACGGCCAGTCGCAGGGCATCATGTTCATCCTCGTGGTCGGCGCCACCACCGACTACTCGCTGCTGCTCGTGGCCCGCTACCGCGAGGAGCTGGTGCGCGTCGAGTCGCCGTACTCGGCGCTGTGGACGGCGTGGAGGCGCTCGCTCGAACCGATCGCCGCCTCAGCCGGGACCGTGGTGCTCGGTCTGCTGGTGCTGCTGCTCAGCGACCTGAAGTCCAACTCCTCGCTCGGGCCCGCGGGCGCGATCGGCATCGTCGCGTCGTTCCTCGCCGCGCTGACGCTGCTTCCCGCACTGCTCCTCATCGGAGGCCGGCATGCGCGAGGCGTCTTCTGGCCGGCGATGCCGCGCTACCGCGGGACGCATGCGCCCGCTGAGACGCGCCATGCCGATCTCTCCCCGCAGGAGCGCGAGCGCGTGACTGCGGAGCTCGAGGCCGGAGCCGGGCTGTGGGGGAGGATCTCGCGCAGCGTCGATCGTCGTCCTCGCATGGTGTGGCTCGCGGCTGCCGGAGGCCTGGCCGCGCTCGCCGCGTTCCTTCCCACCTTCCAGTCGGGAGGCCTCGGGTCCCGTGACGTCTTCCTGGGTCAGGTCGAGTCCATCACCGGCTTCGAGGTGCTCGAGCAGCACTTCGAGGCGGGAGCGACGTCGCCCATCCGGATCATCGTCGCTGAGGACGAGGCCGACGCAGCCCTCGCCGCCGTCCAAGGCGTCGACGGCGTCGACCAGGCGTCCCTGCTGACCGCGTCAGTCGCCGCCGGCGCGCCGGCGGGCGTGGTCCCCGACGAGGCTCCGCTCGTGATCGACGGACGCGTCGAGATCGTGGCGGTCACGCATGTGGCCGCCTCCTCGGTCGAGGCCACTCAGATCGTGTCCGACGTGCGCGAGGCGGTCCACGCGATCGATGCCGACGCGCTCGTGGGCGGCGAGGCTGCCGAGCAGCTGGACACCCGACTCACCTCCGAGCGCGATCTCAGGGTGATCCTGCCCACGATCCTCGCCGTGATCCTCGTCGTCCTGACGCTGCTGCTGCGCGCGCTCGTCGCGCCGGTGCTGATCATCCTGGCGAACGTGCTCAGCTTCGGAGCGACCATGGGGCTCGCAGCGATCGTGTTCAACCACGTCCTCGACTTCCCCGGCACGGATCCGGCGGTGCCCCTGCTCGCCTTCGTGTTCCTGGTGGCTCTGGGCGTCGACTACTCGATCTTCCTGATGTCGAGAGCGAGAGAGGAGGCGCTCGAGCACGGCAACCGCGAAGGCATGCGGCGCGCGCTCGCCGTGACCGGTGGAGTGATCACCTCTGCGGGCATCGTGTTGGCCGCCACGTTCGCGGCGCTCGGAGTGATCCCGCTGATCTTCCTCGCGCAGATCGCCTTCATCGTCGGCACCGGGGTGCTGATCGACACCTTCGTCGTGCGGTCGTTGCTGGTGCCTGGGCTGATCACGGACGTGGGCCGCCGCTCGTGGTGGCCCGTCCACAAGCGCATCGCCGACTGACCGTCGACGGCGGCGACCTGTGGATTACCCCACGGGCCGCCGCCGTCCTGCCAGCCTTGCCCCATGGACAACGGCACCGAGATCGCGCAGATCAGGCGCGTCGTAGGAGTCGGCGAGGCGGTGTACGCGGCCGCCACGGCACGCGCCGAGGTGGTGAGGGCGCTCGCCGCGCCGGAGCTGCGCGCACCCGACAAGATCGTGATGCAGGGCGAGGCGGTCGTGGCGCTCATGCCGGTGTCGAGCGGCATGACGCTCGCAGAGGTGACCCGCGCGACCGGGCCGCTCAGCGCGGGAGCGTGCGTCTGGGTGGGCACCAGGGCCGCTCGGGCCCTCGCCCGTCTGCACCGCGCAGGCATGGCCCACGGCGCCGTGGACGCGGACAGCATCGTCATCGAGGACGGCAGCGCGGTGCTGCTGGATCCGGGCACGGGCGTCGCTTCGGCGAGCCCCGCGGATGACGTCGCCGCCCTCGGAGGCCTGCTCCGTGCGGCGGTTCGCGCCGTCGATGGCGAGGTCATGAGGGCGTGGACGGATCCCATGGCGGCGGACGATCCGGCGGCACGCCCCACAGCCGCCATGATCGCGCGGGCGTTGCCAGGAGCCGCGCAGGAGCGTCCCGTCGCACTGCCGGGGCCGTCGGTGGCTTCCCACATGCGTGACAGCGCAGCCGGAATCTCGCTGTCCGCTCAGCCGGCCGGGGGACGTGGAGCGGGGAAGCCCACGTCCTCCGGCGCGCGCGGGCGTGCGGCGGCCCCCGCGCGTGCCGTCGCGCCGGGCCGCAGGAGCCTCGCCGCACGGCTGTCGACCACTCCGCGACGCCTGACGCTCGGGGTCGCCGGCGTCGCGTTCGTACTCCTCCTCCTGGCAGGCGTGCTGGCCGCGACAGTCCTCACCCGGGACGGCGACGCGCAGGCGACCGCGGCCGGTGAGCTGTCCGCCACCTCGTCCGCGCCGGACGTGTCGGCGTCAGCGTCGCCTTCAGCGAGCACAGAGACGGGAGCGCCCCGCACGGAGGAGGGCTTCACGACCACGCCGAGCGGGGACCCCGAGCAGGTCCAGACGTCAGGGCCAGGCGATCCAGGCGTGGCCGCGGCACAGCTGACCACGCAGCGCTTCGGCGCGCTCGCGGCATCCGACGCGGAGGCGTTGATCGCGACGACAGCGGCGGGCTCGCCCGCCCGTGAGCGCGCGGAGGAGCAGGCGATCTCCCTGACCGGAGGTGGCCTCGCCTACGAAGGGCTGGCGGTCACCGTGGGCGAGGTGCAGGTGCTGAGCAGCGCCCCGGACTCGGCGCTCGTGTCGGTCGCCTACTCGACGAGTCAGTACGTGGTCGCCGTGGACGGAGAGCAGACCACTGTGCCGCCCGCTGAGGAGAGTGTGCAGTTGGCGCTCGTCGCGCAGGACGGTGGATGGCGTGTGAGCGACGTCAGTCAGGAGTGACGATCCACCGCGCGGCGGCGTCGATCTGCGCGTGATCCCACGTGAAGCCGAGCCGATTGAGCACGCCGGGCGAGGCGAGCTGCGAGTTCAGGAGATCATCGGCGGCGGGGCCCACGGCGAGCCTCATCGCCCACGCGGGGACCGACAGACCCGGGGAGGTGCCCATCGCCTCGCACAGCGCCGTGATCAACGGACGATCCCGCACCGCCACGGGGGCGATGACGTTGGAGGCACCGTGGTGGCCCGAGGTGAGGTGGAACTCGAGCGCTCGGATCGCGTCCTGCAGCGAGATCCATGAGTGCCATGCTCTTCCGGAGCCCAGCGAGGAGATGAGCCCCCGTCGCACGAGTGGCAGGAGCCGCTCCGCGAACCCGCCGTGCGGCGCGAGCACGAGGCCTGTGCGCAGGTACACCACTCGAGCACCTGCGTCCTGTGCGGGCACGGCGGCGGCCTCCCAGTCGCGGCAGATGCTCGCAAGGAACGTCTGCCCGGAGCTGGACCGCTCGGACAGCGGCTCCTCGCCGCGCGAGCCGTAGTAGCCCATCGCGGAGCCTTGGAGCAGCACCGCATCAGGCTTCGCCTGAACGATCGCGCGGGCGATGGTCGATGTCGAGTCGACGCGTGACTGCCGCACCACCTGCTGATACGACGAGGTCAGCCGTCGCGCCCCGATCGAGGCGCCGGCGAGGTTGACGATCGCATCAGCGGAGGCGATGACGTCGAGGTCGATGGTCCCTGCCGCAGGCGCCCACGACGACTCGTCTGCGGAACGGGCCTGACGCCGCACGAGGGCGACCACGGAGTGGCCGCCCTCGCGCAGCGAAGCGGATAGCGCGGTGCCGATGAGGCCAGAGGCCCCTGAGATGACGACGCGCATGAGGTCCTACAGGTCGAGCTCGTCCTCGAAGGCGCCGCCCTCGATACGAGCCTTGACCGTCTGCAGGAAGCGGGCGGCGTCGGCACCGTCGACGATGCGGTGGTCGTAGCTCAGCGGCAGGTAGACCATCGGACGGATCGCGATGACCTCCTCACCGTCCGGACCCTTGACGATCACAGGCTTCTTCACGATCGCGCAGGTGGCGAGGATGCCTACCTGCGGGGCCGGGACGATCGGCGTGTCGAAGAGCGTTCCGCCGGAGCCGGTGTTGGTGACCGAGAAGGTGCCGCCAGAGATCTCGTCGGCCGCGAGGCCGCCGTTGCGGGCACGGTTGGCCAGGTCCGCGATCGCCTTGGCGTGCTCAGCGACCGTCTTGCTGTCCGCGTCCTTCATGGTCGGAAGCATGAGGCCCTTGGGAGTGTCGACCGCGAGGGACAGGTTGACGGTCGGGTGGTACACGATCGAGTCGTCCACCACCGACGCGTTCAGGAACGCGTGCTCGGTGAGCGCCTCAGCGACCGCGCGCGTGAAGAACGGCAGGAACGTGAGGTTCGTGCCGTGCTTCGCCGCGAACGCGCTCTTGGAACGAGCACGCAGCGCCCAGATCTTCGAGGCATCGACCTCGACGACGGAGGTCAGCTGCGCCATGCCGTGCAGCGACTCCATCATCTTGTCCGCCGTGATCTTGCGGATCCGCGACATCTTGACCGTCTGGCCGCGCAGCTCGGAGACCTTGGTCTCAGGAGCGGCGGTCGGAGCAGCAGGAGCAGCAGCCGTCGCGGCAGGAGCCGGTGCGGCGGCAGGAGCAGGGGCCTGCGCTGCCGCGATGACGTCCTCCTTGCGGATGCGTCCGCCCACGCCCGTGCCAGCGACAGCAGACAGGTCCACGCCACGCTCGGAGGCCAGCTTGCGCACGATGGGGGTCACGTAGCCCGAGCCTCCCGCAGGCACCGAGGTGGCGACGGTTGCAGGTGCGGGCGCGGGTGCGGGGGCAGCAACCGTGGCCTGGGCGACAGGTGCGACGGGCGCCACAGGTGCGGCTGCGACCGGAGCCTCGACGGGAGCCGGAGCCGCAACAGGCGCCGGGGCGGCGGCGACCGCGGATCCGTCGCCGATGCGGGCCAGCACGGTGCCGACCTCGACGGTGTCGTCCTCGGCCACGAGGATCTCGGTCAGGGTGCCCGCGAACGGCGAGGGGATCTCCGTGTCGACCTTGTCGGTGGAGACCTCCAGCAGGGGCTCGTCGACGGCCACGGTGTCGCCGACGTTCTTGAGCCAGCGGGTGACGGTGCCCTCGGTGACGGACTCACCGAGCGCGGGGAGCGTCACGTCGCGACCAGCGGCAGCGGCAGCGGGCGCGACGGCGGGTGCCGCAGCCGGTGCTGCGGCGGGCGCGGGTGCCTCGGCCACGGGCGCCGGCGTCGCTGCGACGGGGGCAGGTGCAGGGGCCTCGGCGGGTGCAGGCGCGGCAGGAGCTGCGGCGGCCTCGGATGCGTCGCCGATGCGGGCCAGCACGGTGCCGACCTCGACGGTGTCGTCCTCGGCCACGAGGATCTCGGTCAGGGTGCCCGCGAACGGCGAGGGGATCTCCGTGTCGACCTTGTCGGTGGAGACCTCCAGCAGGGGCTCGTCGACGGCCACGGTGTCGCCGACGTTCTTGAGCCAGCGGGTGACGGTGCCCTCGGTGACGGACTCACCGAGCGCGGGAAGGGTGACTTCGTTGCTCATCAGAGGGAACTTCCTTCAGTTCGAATCAGTCGTGCGCGTGCAGCGGCTTGCCGGCGAGTGCGAGGTGGGCCTCGCCCAGCGCCTCGTTCTGGGTGGGGTGGGCGTGGATCAGGGGCGCGACGTCCTCCGGGTGCGCCTCCCAGCTCACGATCAGCTGAGCCTCGCCGATCTGCTCGCCGACGCGGGCGCCGAGCATGTGGACGCCGACCACAGGGCCGTCGACGACGCGGACCAGCTTGATGAAGCCGGTCGTGCCGAGGATCTGGCTCTTGCCGTTTCCTCCGAGGTTGTACTCCACCGTCTTGATCGCGGCGTCTCCGTACTGCTCCTTTGCCTTCGCCTCGGTGAGGCCGACCGAGGCGACCTCGGGCTCGCAGTAGGTGACGCGCGGGATGTTCGACTCCACGATCGGCTGGGGGTTCAGTCCCGCGATCTGCTCGGCGACGAAGATGCCCTGCTGGAAGCCGCGGTGCGCGAGCTGAAGGCCCGGGACGATGTCGCCCACGGCGTAGATGCTGCCCACGCCGGTGTGGAGACGCTCGTCGGTGAGCACGAACCCTCGGTCCATGTTCAAGCCTTGCTGCTCGTAGCCGAGCGAGGCGGTGCGCGGTCCGCGGCCGACGGCGACGAGCAGGATGTCGGCCTGCTGGGTGGTGCCGTCCTCGAGGGTGACCGTCACACCGTTCGCGTCCTGCGTGACCGACTGGAAGCGCTTGCCGAGCGTGAAGCCGATGCCGCGCTTGCGGAACGCGCGCTCGAGGCCCTTGCTCAGCGACTCATCCTCGTTCGGCGCGAGGTGGGGCAGCGCCTCGATGATGTGCACCTCGGAGCCGAACGACTTCCACACCGAAGCGAACTCGACGCCGATCACGCCTCCGCCGAGCACGATCGCGGACCGGGGCACGAAGTCGAGCGACAGCGCCTGGTCGGACGTCATGACACGGCCGCCGATCTCGAGGCCGGGAAGCGAGCGGGCGTAGGAGCCGGAGGCGAGGACGATGTTCTTGCCGGTGTAGCGCTCGCCGCGCACCTCGATCGCGTCCGGGCCCACGAGCGTGCCGTGGCCCTCGATGACGGTGACCTTGCGTGACTTGATCAGACCCTGCAGGCCCTTGTAGAGACGGTCGATGACGCCCTGCTTGTAGGCGTTCACGCCGTTCATGTCGACGCCGGCGAACGTGGTGGCGACGCCGATCGACGGGCCGTGCGCGGCGGTCTCGGCGACCTCGGCAGCGTGCAGCAGCGCCTTGGTGGGGATGCAGCCGTTGTGAAGGCATGTGCCTCCGACCTTCGCCTCCTCGACCAGACCGACCGTGAGGCCGAGCTGGGCGGAGCGCAGCGCGGCGGCGTAGCCGCCGGAACCGCCTCCAAGGATCAGGACATCAAACGAGCGCGGGGTGGACTCGGACACTATGAGCTCTCCTTGTAAGGAATTCGGTACCGCCCATCTTGCCACCTGGCGCGCTTCGCGCGAACCGCAAGGGCCTTGGCATACGCTGGCCTCATGTCCTTCCTGTCCAGGATCTTCGGCTCCCGCAAGGCGGCGGGCCCGGCAGCGGGTTCGACGTCACGAAGCGCTCAGTCGCAGACTGTCGCGCACTTCAAGGATTTCGCGGCGTCGCGGCCGGGCTGCGAGGCGTTCATCGAGCCGGCGACGCGTGTGACGCAGACGACGATGGTCCTCGTCGCTGGCTCGGGGGAGTGGACGCGGCGCAAGGTGCCCGACGAGGTCACGGCCCGCAAGCTCGCGACCCAGCTCGGTGTGCCCGCTTTCGACGTCAATCTCTCGGGGTATCCGTCACGCATGCGGGAGTGGAACGAGACGCACCGCAAGCCGCTCTGATCGGGCGGGTGGCCTGATGCTCGGGCCGAGGTCTGCGGACGCGACGACGCCCGCCCTGCAGTGATGCAGGGCGGGCGTCGTGCACGTTGCGGCTACGCCTGGGCGTGCGCCGTGAACAGCTCCAGCAGGGTGCGGACGGAGTGGCCGGTGGCGCCCTTGGTCGTCCAGCCCCACGGCGCGTCCTCGTTGAACGCGGGACGTGCGATGTCGAGGTGCGCCCACGGCGTGTCGCCCACGAACTCCTTGAGGAACAGACCTGCCGAGAGCATGCCTCCCATGGGGTCACCGATGTTCTTGAGGTCGGCGACCTGCGAGTCGAGGGCCTTGCGCAGGTGGCCGGGCAGCGGCATCGGCCAGAAGTCCTCGCCCGCGCGCTCGGCGGCCTCGACCACGGCGGTGCGGATGGCCTCGTCGCCCATGACGCCTGAGGTGCGCGAGCCCAGCGCGACGCCCTGGGCTCCGGTGAGCGTCGCGACGTCGAGCACCATGTCGGGCTTCTCCTCGATCGCCTTCGCGAGGCCGTCGGCCATGACCAGGCGACCCTCGGCGTCGGTGTTCATGACCTCGACCGTCCTGCCGCCGTAGATCTTGATGACGTCGGACGGGCGCTGCGCGGTGCCGGACGGCATGTTCTCGGCGAGGCAGAGCCAGGCGGTGACGGTGACGGGAAGCTGGGCACGTGCCGCGGCGAGCGTGGCGTGCAGCACCACGGCCGAGCCCGACATGTCGGACTTCATGGTCTCCATGCCCTTCGGCGGCTTCAGCGAGATGCCGCCGGTGTCGAACGTGATGCCCTTGCCCACGAGTGCGACGTGGCCCTTCGAATCGGCGGGCTTCCACTCGACCCGCACCAGGCGGGGCAGACGCGACGAGCCCATGCCGACGCCGAGGATGCCGCCGAAGCCCTCCTTCGCGAGCTGCTCGGGCTCCCACACCTGCACGTCGACGCCCACCTTGGAGCCGAGCTCCTGGGCGATCGCGGCGACCGCGCCGGGGTACATGTCGCGCGGAGGCGTGTTCACCAGGTCACGCACTCCGGCGATGGCGGCCACGAGGATCGAGGCGCGGTCGATCGCGGCGTCGGAGGCGCTTGCGACGAGCCAGTCGGTGCCGGCCCAGGGCTCCTCGCCTTCGGCGGGCTCTGCGTCGGTCTTGTAGTCGCGGAACGTGTATGCGCCCAGCACGGCGCCCTCGGCGATGGCTGCGTAGCCGTCGTCGTCAGCGGCGGGGATGGCGACCACGACGGTGTCTGGGTCGGTGCCGCAGCACCGCGCGGCGGTGCCGGCGGCCTCGCGGAGGCTGCGCGCAGAGCCGTCGCCGACGCCGACGAGCACGACGCGGCGTGCGGACGTGCCGCTCCCGGGGAGCACGGTGGTGGAGCAGCAGGCGCCCTTGACGTCGAGCAGCTCGGCGGCGGCCTGCAGCGGCGCAACGGCCTCCGTAGGCAGCTGGGGGTGCGCGAGGATGGTGCCTTGCGCGTCGACGCCGAGGATGAGAGCGTCGGCCTCGATGGACGTGACGATGTCGCTTGTGGCGTTCAGTGATGTCATGGTTCGAGCCTAGCCCCGACTACCTTGGACCCATGTACGACCTCGTCCTCAGGAATGTCATCTACCGGATGGATCCGGAGTTCGCTCATCGCTTCGCCGTGGTCGGGTTCCGCTACGGCGGGAGGCTGCTGCGGGCGCTCGGCGGGCGCCGGTCCTTTCCCGCCCCGCCCGCCTCCGCGGCGGTGCACGCGCTCGGGATGGAGTTCGCCGCGCCGCTGGGCCTCGCCGCCGGTATGGACAAGAACGGGGAGGCGGTGCGGGGTCTCGCCGCCGCCGGCTTCTCGCACATCGAGATCGGCACGGTGACGGCGCGCGCGCAGCCGGGCAACGACCGTCCGCGTTCCTTCCGGGAGAAGGACGTGCGCGGCTTGCGCAACAGGATGGGATTCAACAACGAGGGCGCCGACGCGGTGGCCCGGCGGCTCGCGCGGCTCCGGTCGGGTCGCAAGGGCGGGGACGTGATCCTGGGCGTCAACATCGGCAAGACGAAGGTGACTTCCCCCGAGGACGCTCCGACGGACTACGGCTACTCGGCGCGTCTGCTCGCCCCGTACGCCGACTACCTGGTGGTCAACGTGTCCTCGCCCAACACGCCGGGCCTGCGGGACCTGCAGTCCACGGAGGCCCTTCGGCCGATCCTCGAGCACGTGAGGGCGGCTGCGGACGATGCGGTGGGCGACAGGCACGTGCCGCTGCTCGTGAAGATCGCACCGGACCTTGCCGACGAGGACGTCGACGCCGTGGCGGACCTGGCCGTCGAGCTCGGCCTCGACGGCATCGTCGCCACGAACACGACCATCGGTCATGACAGGGGGCCCGGGGGGCTGTCCGGCCCTCCGTTGCTTCCGCGTGCGCTCGAGGTGATCACGCGCCTGCGTGCGCGCGTGGGGCCCGGCATGTGCCTGGTGGGCGTCGGAGGCATCACGACCGTCGCGGACGCGCGCGCGATGCTCGCCGCGGGCGCGACCCTGCTGCAGGGCTACACCGCGTTCGTCTATGAGGGCCCGGCCTGGCCCGCGCGCATCAACGCGGCGCTCGGCTCACGCTGAGACGCTGAGCGCGTGGGCGCGCTCCCGACGCGGCAGGTGGTGGCGCAGGGTACCGGTCGCAGCGACGCCCCAACCCGCGGCCAGGAGTGCGTACAGGAGCACGGCCAGCCCGGTCATCGCTGCGGAGCCCGTGTGCTTGGCGAGCTGACTGGCTCCCGTCACGCAGGTGCCCACGGGGAACGTGAACGCCCACCAGGCGAGGGTGAAGGGGAGGCCGACGCGCGCCGTCCGCACCGTGACCGCGAGCGCGATGGCGAGCCACATGAGCGCGAAGCCCATCACCGGCACTCCGTAGAGGAGCGAGAACACCAGCAGTGCGTGGCTGTCGATGCCCAGGGGCTGGGCGGCGTGGTCGGCGAGCAGCCCGACCGCGGTGACGGACTGTCCGAGCGGACCCAGCACGATCCACAGCGTCGGTACCGCTGCGGCGGCACCCACCTGATGGTGCGCGAGGCGGTTCCAGAGAGAGGCGATCACCATGATCGCCGCGAGGCCGCTGAGCCCGAACATGGCGTAGCACGCGAGCGCGAGCGTTCGCGCCAGCTCGCCGCCCACGTAAGGGAGCAGCATGGCGCCGGTCGCGGCGGACACCATCGGCGGGACGACGGGCATCAGCCAGGCGCCTGAGGCGGCACCGGGCGCGACGCTGTGCCGGGTGAACGCCAGCACGGGCACGCCGACCGCCGTCGCAAGACCGAGCGCGGTGCCGAGGATCCACAGCGTCGCATCGGCTCCCACCGCGACGCCCTGGCCCAGCAGCGGCTTCGCGACCACCAGGGTGGCCGCGCCGTAGGCGAGCAGGCCCATCGCCTGCGCGCCGTAGAAGTGCGCCATGCCCGGGTCGTCGAGGTACCGCCGGATCGCGCCGCGGTCGTCGAGGTAGTGGCGTGTCGTGGTGGCCACCGCTGCCACGAGGACGACGGAGGCGAGCGCCCACGCCGTCCACGCGATGCCGGTGAGCACCGGGCTGGACACAGGGAGCGTCGCGGCGGCGGTGGCGAGGATCGAGGTGCCCATCACGACGGCGAACCAGTTGGGGGTGACGGCGGGAGCAGGTGTGCGCGGGCTCATGTCTCCAGCGTTCCAAGCGATCGCGGGCGCCGGTAGGGTGGATCCCGTGGGTATCCACAAGTCTGGATTGTGGGAGGCGGAGTGAACGGCACCACGCTCGACGAGATGCGCATGATCGTGGCGGTGGAGGAGCACGGCAGCCTCACCGGCGCCGCGACGGCGCTGGGGGTGACCCAGCAGGCCGTGTCCCAGCGCATGCGCGCGCTCGAGCGCAGGTGGAGCCTCTCGCTGTTCACGCGCAGCGCGCGCGGCACCCGGCTCACGGATCACGGCACGCTCGTCGCCGAGTGGGCGGCGACCATGGTGGGTCACGCGGAGGCGTTCGACTCCGCCGTCGCGTCCTTGCGCAGCGACCGCGCAGCGCACGTGCGCGTCGGCGCGAGCCTCACCATCGCCGAGCACCTGGTGCCCGGTTGGCTCGTCACGTACGCTGCCGATCCCTCCGCGGCGCACGTGGAGCTCACCGCCGTCAACTCCGTGACCGTCGCGCAGCGGGTGCGCGCAGGCAAGGACGACCTCGGTTTCGTCGAGTCGCCCGACCTGCCCGACGGGCTCGCGAGCCTCGTCTTCATGCGCGATGAGGTGGTGCTCGTCGTAGCCCCTGAGCACCCCTGGGCCCGGCGCACCTCCGTCAGCCCCGCTGAGGTCGCGCGCACGCCGCTGGTCAGCCGCGAGGCGGGCTCGGGCACGCGGCTCACACTCGAGCGCGCCGTCGAGGCGATCACGGGCCTCGGCACGGTGGTCGCTCCCGCAGCCGAGCTCTCGACCACGGCCGCGGTGAGAGCGACGATCATGGCAGGCGGGGGAGTCGGGGCGCTCAGCGCGCGCGCGGTGCGGGACGACCTCGACGCCGGACGCCTGCGGGCGGTGCGCGTCGACGGTCCGCCGATGGTCCGGCCGTTCGCCGCGGTGTGGGACCCGCGGCGACGGCTCGCCCCCGGTGCGTCGAGGATCCTGGAGATCGCGTCGGCGGTCAGCTGAAGGAGGTCCCCGAGCGCCGGATGGCCTCACGGAGGATCGCGATGTGGGGAAGGTCCTTGGGGCGGCCCAGCACGAGCTTGAACGCGAGCACCTCCTCGAGCGACCCGACAAGGATGCCGTCGACGCGCGACGCGGTGGCGAACACCTCATCGGCCGGGCGTCCGAACCAGCCGGAGAACACCTCGACCGAGCCGTGGAGCCGGACCACCTGGTCGCCGCGCGCCCCCGCCTCCGGCCTGCCGCACAGGGCGGCGTGACGCCACGCAGCGCCGCGGGCGACCAGATCCACGTCCCCGATGCGGTCCACCAACCCGTGCGCCAGCATCGGTCCGGATCCCATGAGGATCACGTCGTCGAGGCCCATCCCCAGCGCGACGATCCTTGCTCGCACCTCATCCCAGTCGAGCATGCGCACCTCCTTGCAAGAATCGTCGCGCACCCGGGAACGCTGCCGCGGGTTGGCGCGTTGAAGACTGTGTACGCACCTGCCAGGCGTACAAGTGCATTGTTTTCTCCTTTGAACGTGCGTCGGCCCCCGGAACTGGGACATATTCCGGGGGCCTTCGCATGCGTGCAGGAGATTCGGGGCCCGTCAGGCGCGCCGCGTCGCGGGGCTGGTCTGGGCGGTGAGCGCCGGGTCACGCGCCACCTTGTCTCCCAGCACCTCGTCGATCCGCGCCATCAGCTCGGCAGGGATGGACACGCCCGACGCCTTCGCGTTGTCGATCACCTGCTCCGGGCGGGAGGCCCCGATGATCGCCGCAGCCACGTTCCGGTTCTGGAGCACCCACGCGACGGCGAGCTGTGCCATCGTCAGGTCCAGCTCCTCCGCGATCGGCTTCAGCCCCTGCACGCGTGCCAGCAGGTCCTGATCGTCCAGGAAGCGCGCGATCATCCCCTTGCCGCCCTTCTCGTCCGTCCCGCGTGACCCCGCGGGTGCGGGCGCGCCGGGCAGGTACTTGCCGGTGAGCACGCCCTGCGCGACAGGGGACCAGACGATCTGCGACAGCCCTGCCTCCTCGGACGCAGGCACCACCGCGTCCTCGATCACGCGCCACAGCATCGAGTACTGCGGCTGGTTCGAGATGAACGGCACCCGCAGCTCCTTGGCGAGCGCGGCACCGGCCCTGATCTGCTCTGCAGTCCACTCGCTCACGCCGATGTAGAGCGCCTTGCCCTGACGCACGATGTCCGCGAAGGCGAGCATCGTCTCCTCGAGCGGCGTCTCGTGATCGTAGCGATGCGCCTGGTAGAGGTCGACATAGTCGGTCTGCAGGCGTCGCAGGGACCCGTTGATGGACTCCATGATGTGCTTGCGTGACAGGCCGGTGTCGTTGGGGCCGCCGGGTCCTGTGGGCCAGTACACCTTGGTGAAGATCTCGAGGCTCTCGCGTCGCTCACCCTTGAGCGCCTCACCAAGGACGGTCTCGGCCGCAGTGTTCGCGTACACGTCGGCCGTGTCGAAGGAGGAGATGCCCACGTCGAGCGCGGCGTTGACGCACGCCCTCGCCTGGTCGTTCTCCACCTGCGATCCATGGGTGAGCCAGTTGCCGTAGGTGAGCTCCGTGATCTTGAGCCCCGAGTTGCCGAGGTAGCGGTATTCGATCATGCTCCCCACCCTAGGCCGTGGCCGGAGGCGAGCGACGGCCGCGGTGGTACGACGAAGGCCCCTGGACAGATCCAGGGGCCTTCGTGACGACGCTTCGGTCAGCTGGGGTACTCGCCGCGCTTCACCTTGGGCTTGGGCACGCGCATGCGACGCAGGTTCATGGCCCGGGTGATGGCGTACAGGCGCCATCCGCGCGGCATCCTGCCGACGCCGAACCGCGTCTCGAAGTGCTTCTTCAGCGACCGTGTGATCATCCAGACCTCGATCGCCATGCCCAGCAGGACGATGTAGAAGCCGAGGATCAGGATGGTGCCGATCGCGGAGCTGCCCACGAACAGGGTCAGCACCACGAAGCCGAGCATGACGGGCATGGCCCATTCGGCGGCGGACGAGCGCGCGTCGATGAAGTCGCGGATCCAGCGGCGTTCGGGGCCGCGGTGCTCGAGCGGCATGTTGCGGTCGTCGCCGCTCATGAGCGCCGCGTTCTCCTTCGCGCGCTGCGCGCGTGACGCCTCCTTGCGGGCCTTCGCGTCCTCCTTGGTCCCTCCCACCAGAGGCCGCCGGTTCGCGGCCTCCTGCTCCTTGCGCTTGGGAGTGGGGCGTCCCTTGCCGACAGGGATGGTGCTGTCCTCGTCGGGAAGGTCGATGGTGCTGTCCTTGCTGCTCATTGCTCTCCGGTGGGTTGCCGCGTCAGTGCGGTGGGTCAGTCGTTCGCTGGTGCGGGGGCCGGAAGCGCGAGCATCCGGTCCAGCGCCACCTTGGCCTCTGCCTGGGTCTGCGTGTCGACGACGATGCGGTTGGGCACCTCGCCGGCGACGAGCGACTCGAGCGCCCACACCAGGTGCGGGAGGTCGATGCGGTTCATCGTGGAGCAGAAGCAGACGGTGTCCTCCAGGAAGTGGATCTGCTTGTCGGGGTGTGCGTTCGCGAGGCGACGCACCAGGTTCAACTCGGTGCCGATGGCCCAGGCGGTGCCGGGCTCGGCGGCCTCGATCGCCTTGATGATGTACTCCGTGGAGCCCACCATGTCCGCAGCGTTCACGACATCGTGCGCGCACTCGGGGTGCACGATGACTGTGATGTCAGGCACCCGCTCGCGCAGCGCGTCAACGTTCTCCTTGCGGAAGCGGCCGTGCACGGAGCAGTGGCCCTTCCACAGGATCATCCGCGCGGCGGCGAGCTGCTCGACGGTGTTGCCGCCCAGCGGCTTTCGGGGGTCCCACACGACGCAGTCGTCGAGGCTCATCCCGAGCTTCAGCACGGCGGTGTTGCGGCCCAGGTGCTGATCCGGGAAGAAGAAGACCTTGCCGTCGCCCTCCACGCCGCCGATCTGGTCGAACGCCCAGCGCAAGGCGGTCTCGGAGTTCGACGACGTGCACACCGCGCCGCGGTGGCGCCCGCAGAAGGCCTTCAGCGCAGCGGTGGAGTTCATGTACGTGATCGGGATGGTGCGGTCGGTGATGCCCGCCTCGGCGAGCTGCGCCCACGCATCCTCGACCTGGTTGATGTCCGCCATGTCGGCCATCGAGCAGCCGGCTGCCATGTCGGGCAGCACCACCTGCTGCTCGTCCGACGTGAGGATGTCGGCAGACTCCGCCATGAAGTGGACGCCGCAGAAGACGATGAACTCCGCCTCAGGACGGTTCTGCGCGTCGCGGGCCAGCTTGAAGGAGTCGCCCGTCACGTCGGCGAACTGGATGACCTCGTCACGCTGGTAGTGGTGGCCCAGGACGAACACGCGGTCGCCCAGCTTCTCCTTGGCCTTGCGAGCCCGTTCCACGAGGTCGGGATCCGACGGTGCGGGAAGGTCTCCGGGGCAGTCGACGCCTCGCTCCGACAGCAGGTCACGACGCTGACCCAGCAGAAGGAGGGCGGGCGACTCGGCAGGTTCCGTGAAGGTCGCGCTCATCTGTGCATTGTCTCACGCTCGCGAGATCGGGAATCTCGACGGTCAGGGGCGCTCGGAACTGCAGGCACACTGGTGGCATGCGAGTGGTGCTGGTGATGGAGGGGTGGCCGGGCCTGCCCGCCGGCGGCCCGGGCGTCGACGTCGCGCGCGAGGCCTGGGGGGTCGCCGCGCCCGGGGTGGACGTCGAGGCCCTGGCGGTCGGTGATGGCGGTCCGCGGAGCCTGGACGCGGAGGCAGGCACCCAGGGGACGATCGCCGCGGCGGATGCCGTCGCACTCGACGACGCCGTGATGCTGGCGCCCGCCGCCGGTGCGCTCCGCTGGGATCCTCAGGCGCTCCGTCAGGCGCTGCTGACCGTCGCGGCGGACCCGTCGGCACCTCGACGCGTCGTGGTTCCCGTGGGTGATGCGCCGCCGGCAGGGGACGCAGCCGACCTCTGGGGAGAGTCGCTGGCCGCGACGCGACAGACGCTGTCGCCGCTCGAGATCGTCGCGCTGGTCGCCTCGGACCGGCCGCTGCTCGGCTTCCACGGCATGAGCGCCGCGGTGCGCGAAGGACGCGAGGCCGACGCGGCCCTCGCCGTCGCTGCGCAGCAGCAGGAGGACCGGTGGCGTGAGCGTGCGCTCGCCGCCGACGACATCGCCTCGGCGCACGCCATGCTGCTCGGACCGCGTCGCCTGTCGGACCAGCCGCGCACCGGTGCGGCGGGCGGTCTCGCGTACGCGCTCGCCGCTCTGGG
Organism: Demequina capsici; assembly: GCF_032102965.1. Classification (NCBI taxonomy): domain Bacteria; kingdom Bacillati; phylum Actinomycetota; class Actinomycetes; order Micrococcales; family Demequinaceae; genus Demequina; species Demequina capsici. The sequence continues at coordinate 1,250,351 of NZ_CP134880.1, forward strand.
CGCCCGGCTTGAGCCTGGCGCGCACCACCTTGCGTCGCGCGCGGGCGTGGCGGCGGCGATCGAAGGAGCCGACGTCGCGGTGGCGATCGTCGGGACGCTCTCGCATGCGGCGCTCGACCACGGCGTGAGCGCTCCGGTCGGCGCGCTGGCGGCCGCGCGGGGCGTGCCGGCAGTGGTGGTCACGTCCGACTCGCACGTCGGACGACGTGACCTGATGGCTGCGGGCATCCATGCGGCCCACATCGGCTCTCCGGGCATGGAAGGACTGCGAGACGCGGTGACCCGAGCAGCGCAGACATGGACCCCCGTGCGCGGATCCGGAGCGTGTTGAGGAGCCGGCCGGGCACAACGTCGGAGCGTCGCGCGTTCACTTGAGCAGGGCCCGGCGGTGGAACCCCTCAGCTGCCGTCGGGTCCGCCTCTCCCTTCCGTGCTGGTGGGGGCTCTTCGGGAATCGACCCGCGCGTCGTACGCTTGTAGAGGTATCAACGAAAGGAAGTGGCCATGACCGACACCGCCACCGAGACCCCCACCCACGGCGTCGCCATCACCGACGCCGCTGCCGCGAAGGTCAAGAGCCTGCTGGAGCAGGAGGGCCGCGACGATCTCCGTCTGCGACTCGCCGTGCAGCCCGGCGGGTGCTCCGGCCTGATCTACCAGCTGTACTTCGATGAGCGCACGCTCGACGGCGACGCGATCCGTGAGTTCGGCGGCGTGGGCGTCGTGGTCGACAAGATGTCGGTGCCGTACCTCGACGGCGCGACCATCGACTTCGCGGACACGATCGAGAAGCAGGGCTTCACGATCGACAACCCGAACGCCTCGAGCTCCTGCGCGTGCGGAGACTCGTTCGCCTGATCGGCGCGATCGTCTGACGAAGAAGGACGGCGTGGGCCTCGGCCCCGCCGTCCTTCTTCGTGTCGGTGTGGAGTGCTCGGCCTCAGTGCTGGACGCGGCCCCATGACGGCTGATGCTGGGCGCCGGCCCACGGCACCCCCAGCCCCGCGTCGGCGCGAGCCTCGCCGATGATGCGCGGGAGCAGCGCGAGGAACCGGTCCACCATCGGCTCGTCCACGCCCGGGTGGAGACCGATCCTGACGTTGCCGGTGGAGGGGGACCCGATCGCCGCGAGCACGCGGCTCGGCTCGAACCCGTCGTGCTCGCACGCCGACCCTGATCCGACGGCGATGCCTTCCTTGTCCAGGCGGGCCAGGACGGCCTCCCCGTCGACGCCGCTGCACAGGAGCGTCACCAGATGTGGGGCGCGCTCCAACGGGTCCCCGACCACAGTCACTCCGGGCATCGTGGCAGCCGTGGAGCGGATCCACTCCGTCATCGCACGCATGCGGGCCTCGACGGCCTGCCGATGCTCCACGCGCTCCTGCAGGGCGACCGCCGCAGCGAGCACCAGCGGCACCGAGATCCCGCCGGCCTCCCAGCCGGAGCGTTCCGGCCATGCGGGGAGCCAACGGGTGCGGGAACGGATCGCCAGCACGCCGATGCCTGCGGGCCCGCCCCAGTCGGCCGGATTCGCGACCAGCGCATCCCACGCCGCCGGCGACTCCATGTGCCCGATGGACGCGGTCGCGTCGACCACCAGCGGCACCTCGTGAGCCTTGGCGATCTCATGAACGTCGTCGAGCCGCTGCGCGGTGCCCAGCTCGTGGTTGACGTGCTGCACGGCGGCGATGGTCACGTCGGGGTAGTCGAGCGCGGCGGCGAAGGCCTCGAGATCCAGGTGGCCCTGCTCGTCGACCGCGACAGTCTCCAGACGACCCTGCGCGTAGTAGTGGGCGGCATGGAGCGTCGCGTCGCGCTCGACGGCGGAGGCGACGATCCGCTCGCGGCCGCGCCGGGCGGTATGCACGGCGCCGATCGTCCGCTCCAGAGCGATGACGGCGCTGGGGGAGAACGCGACCTCGTGGGTGGGGCAGCCGAGCACCTCTGCGATCGCCTCGCGCGCGCCTTCCACCAGGGCCTGCGCGCGCCGCGACTCGGCGTGGAGACGACGCGGATCCGCCCACCCGTCTGCGAATCCTGCGCGGATGGCCTCGAGGACCCTGGGTGTCATCGGAGAACTGCCGCTCGCGTCAAGATACGTGCGGGTCAGAGCCATGACAGAACGGTACCGCGCGCTATGCTGTGGACGTGTCCCCAAATACCAGTCCCCGTATGCTCAGGCGCACCCTGACTGCGGTCGTGCTCGCCGGCGCGGCAACGCTGCTCGCAGGCTGCTCGACCGGCATCGAGAACGGTGCGCTTCCCTCGACCCCCGAGGTCACCAACCACACCGGCACCATCATCCGGCTGTGGAACGGCTCCTGGATCGCAGCCCTCACCGTGGGCGTGATCACCTGGGGCCTGATCCTCTGGGCGGTGGCCGTCTATCGCAAGCGCAAGGGCGATGACAAGCTGCCCAAGCAGACGCGCGCGAACGTGCCGCTCGAGCTCATGTACACGATCGTCCCCATCGTCATGGTCGGCGTGCTCTTCACCTGGACCGTGCGCGGCGTGTGGGAGATCAAGGACACCTCGGCCGAGCCGGACGTGGTGATCCAGGTCATCGGCAAGCAGTGGTCGTGGGACTTCAACTACCTCACTGACGACGTCCACTCGATCGGCGTGCAGGCGCAGCTGAACAACGGCACCGACGTCGAGGACACCATCCCCACGCTGTACCTCCCGGTCGACGAGACCGTCGAGTTCCACCTGAACTCGCGTGACGTCATCCACTCCTTCTGGATCCCCGCCTTCCTCTACAAGGAGGACACGATCCCCGGCAAGACGAACGTCTTCCAGGTGGTGCCCCAGGAGGAGGGCACCTACGTCGGCAAGTGCGCCGAGCTCTGCGGCGAGTACCACGCCTCCATGCTGTTCAACGTCAAGGTCGTCTCCCGCGAGGAGTACGACGCGTACATCGAGTCGCTGCGCGCCAAGGGTCAGACCGGCGCCATCGGCCTCGACTACTCGCGCGACCAGGCAGTTCGGATCGGCATCGAGGAGAGCGGGGAGTAATGGCCACCGTCGCATACGAGGAGCCAGGCGCTCTCGACACCGTCCGCACGATCCCGGCAGCCCCCAGCCGTTCCGGGTCGCAGGTCATCAAGTGGATCACCTCCACCGACCACAAGACCATCGGGTACATGTACCTGATCACGTCGTTCTTCTTCTTCATCGTGGGCGGCATCCTCGCCCTGCTGATCCGCGCCGAGCTCTTCGAGCCCGGCATCCAGATCGTGCAGTCGGCGGACCAGTACAACCAGCTCTTCACGATGCACGGCACGATCATGCTGCTGCTGTTCGCGACCCCGCTCTTCGCAGGCTTCGCGAACGTGATCATGCCGCTCCAGATCGGCGCGCCCGACGTGGCGTTCCCGCGCTTGAACATGTTCGCCTACTGGCTCTACCTGTTCGGCGGTCTGATCACGATCTCCGGCTTCTTCACTCCGTCCGGCGCCGCCTCCTTCGGATGGTTCGCCTACGCGCCCCTGTCGAACGAGGTGTACTCGCCGGGCGTCGGAGGCAACCTGTGGGTGTTCGGCCTGGCCCTCGCCGGATTCGGAACCATCCTGGGCTCGGTCAACTTCATCACGACGATCGTGACGATGCGTGCCCCCGGAATGACGATGTTCCGGATGCCGATCTTCACCTGGAACACGCTCGTGACCTCCATGCTGGTCATCATCGCGTTCCCGCCGTTCGCGTCGGCCCTCTTCGCGCTCGGTGCCGACCGCGTGCTTCACGCGCAGGTGTTCAACCCTGACAACGGCGGCGCCATCCTGTGGCAGCACCTGTTCTGGTTCTTCGGTCACCCCGAGGTCTACATCATCGCGCTGCCGTTCTTCGGCATCGTGTCCGAGATCTTCCCGGTGTTCAGCCGCAAGCCGCTGTTCGGCTACCACGGGCTGGTCTACGCCACGATCGCGATCGCCGCGCTGTCCGTCTCCGTGTGGGCGCACCACATGTACGTGACGGGTGCGGTGCTGCTGCCGTTCTTCTCGTTCATGACCATGCTGATCGCGGTGCCGACGGGCGTGAAGTTCTACAACTGGATCGGCACCATGTGGCGAGGCAAGATCGTCATGGCCACGCCCATGCTGTGGTCCGTCGGCTTCCTCATCACGTTCCTCTTCGGTGGCCTGACAGGCATCATCCTGTCCTCGCCGGTCCTTGACTTCCCGATCTCCGACACGTACTTCGTCGTGGCTCACTTCCACTATGTGGTGTTCGGCACGGTGGTCTTCGCGATGTTCGCCGGCTTCTACTTCTGGTGGCCCAAGTTCACCGGCAAGATGCTGAACGAGACGTGGGGCAAGGTCCACTTCTTCCTGCTGTTCATCGGCTTCCACACCACGTTCCTCATCCAGCACTGGCTGGGTGCGGCGGGCATGGCGCGACGCTACGTCGACTACCTCCCGGAGGATGGCTTCACCTGGATGAACCAGGTCTCCACCGTGGGCGCGTTCCTCACGGCCATCTCCACGCTGCCGTTCCTGTGGAACGTGTACATCACGCACAAGCGCGCGCCCAAGGTGACGGTCGACGACCCGTGGGGCTTCGGTGGCTCGCTCGAGTGGGCCACCTCCTGCCCCCCGCCGCGTCACAACTTCACGTCCATCCCGCGCATCCGATCCGAGCGCCCCGCGTTCGACCTGCACCACCCCGAGGTGGCCGCGATCGACCACGCGCACGATCACGACAAGCCCGTCAAGGTCGCGGCGAAGTAGGAGGCACCTGAGATGAAGATCGAGTCCAACCTCTTCCTGCTCCCAGGAGCATTCTTCCTGTTCATCGGCATCGTCTACGGGGCGCTCACGCACTTCGAGGAGATGGTCGGCTTCCCCGCGATCCTGTTGACCGCGGGTCTGGCGCTCATGGTCGGCATCTACTTCAAGATGCTGGAGCGCCGTCACGGCGTCCGTCCCGAGGACAGGGACGACGCGGAGATCGCCGAGCTGTCGGGCGACCAGGGTCTGTACGCGCCCTGGAGCTGGTGGCCGATCGTCCTCGCCGGTGGCGGCGCGATCGGGTTCCTGGCGCTCGCCGTCGGGTGGTGGCTCATGGTGCCGGCGGCGATCGTCGGCACGGTCGGCCTGGTCGGCTGGGTCATGGAGTTCTCGACGGGACGCTTCGCGCACTGACCCGTCGTACGCGCGGAGGGCCCGGTTCCGTGGGAGCCGGGCCCTCCGGCGTCTGCCCGTGGCGCGCTTGTTCCACGAGAACGCTTCCGAACGTGTCCGGGTGAGCCAGTGCCGCTTCTGAGAGACTCGTGCGCCTGAGGGGTGAGCCAGTGCCGTTCGCCCGCGAAAGGAACCCCGTGCACATCCGCCCGATGACCCCGGAAGACGACCTCATGCCGTTCCTGGTGCTCACCATGAACTGGGAGGCCGGCCGCGACTGGGACGAGGCCCGGGTGCTCGCGGCTCCCGCGATCGCCCACTACATCGAGGGGTGGATGCGCGACGGCGATGCAGGGCTGCTGGCCGAGCATGCCGACACGCCCGTCGGCTGCGCGTGGTGGCGCCTGGCCGACGCCTCGGACCCTGGCTACGGCTTCGTGGCCGAGGATGTCCCGGAGATCGGTCTCGCCGTCGTCCCGGAGCTCCAGGGCAGGGGCGTCGGCAGGAAGCTTCTCGAGACGCTGATCGCGCGTGCGCGGGCCGAGGGCCTGCCCGGCCTGAGCCTGTCCGTCGAGGACGGCAACGACGGCGCGAGGCGTCTGTACGAGTCGCTGGGCTTCGTCGCCGTCGGGCGCGCGGGCAGCTCGGACACGATGCTTCTGGGTCTGGTCCCGCCGGAGCCGTTCCGCGGGCGCCTCGCGGACCCGGAACTCGAGGAGTGGGTGGAACGGAGCCGGCGCGAGGCGCCAAGGACACCCCTGCTGAGCGAGCTCAGGGCACCCCGCGAGCGTCGGCCCGGGCCGGAGGTGGCGTCGGCCGTGGATGCGACCATGGGGACGCCGCACCCCTTGCCGGTGAGGCGCTACGTCCCGGCCGACGCTGACGCCGCCTGCGTCGTGTACGTGCACGGCGGTGGCTTCGTCCACGGCGGGCTGGACTCGCATGATCGCGTGTGCAGGCGCCTCGCGACGCTTGCCGCTGTGGAGGTGATCGCCGTGGACTACCGGCTCGCGCCTGAGCACGCCGCGCCGGCCGCCGTCGACGACGTCTGCGCCGTCGTCCGTGCACTGGCCACCGATGAGCCAGGCCGGCCCGTGGCTCTGGCCGGGGACAGCGCGGGGGCGTTGATCGCCTACCTCGCCGCCCGCCGCCTCGTGGATGCGGGAGTGCCGGTGGCGCGCCTGCTGCTCGTGAACCCGAACGTCGATCCACGCCTGCGGATGCCGAGCGTGCGCGCCAAAGGCTCCGGTTGGGGTCTCACCGAGGCGGGCCTGCGCTGGTTCCTGGCGCAGTGGGTCGGGGAGGGACCGGTGGAGGCGCTGGCGCCGCTGGAGCTCTCGGCCCAGGGGATGCCGCCCACGCGGATCGTCGTCAGCGAGCATGACCCGCTGCGGGACGAGGGCGTGGCCCTGAGCGAGCATCTCGCCGCCGCGCAGGTGCACGTGTGCCTCGACGAGCTCGCGGGGATGGTGCACGGCTTCCTCACGCTCGACGACGTGTCACCCGCCGCGCGTGCGAGGGGAGACGATGTGCTCGCCGCGTGCAGACGCGAAAAGGGCGGGTCTCCCGAAGGAGACCCGCCCCGAGCCAGTGGCGGCGCCCCAGCGCGCTCGTGAGGCGCAGGTGCCGCCCGGCTCTGCCACACCCGAGGGTGCAGTGACGGCTAGAGGACCAGCAGGCCCTCGGTCGACGTGGCCTTCGCGAAGCGGGCCTGGACGTTCGCCCAGTCCACGACGTTCCACCATGCCTTGACGTAGTCGGCCTTGACGTTCTTGTACTGAAGGTAGAACGCGTGCTCCCACATGTCGAGCATGAGCAGCGGGACGAGCCCCACGGGCACGTTGCCCTGCTGGTCGTAGAGCTGCACGATGATGAGCTTCTTGCCGATGGTGTCCCAGGCGAGGATCGACCAGCCGGAGCCCATGATCGTCATGGCGTTGTTGGTGAAGTGCGCCTGGAACTTCTCGAACGATCCGAAGTTGTCGTCGAGCGCCGAGGCCAGCTCGCCCGTCGGCTTGTCGCCGCCCTCGGGGGACATGTTGGTCCAGAAGATCGAGTGGTTCGTGTGACCGCCCAGGTTGAACGCGAGGGCCTTCTCGAGGCCGGCGATCGCACCGAAGTTGTCCGTGTCGCGCGCCTCCGCCATCTTCTCCAGCGCGGTGTTGGCGCCGACGACGTAGGCGGCATGGTGCTTGCTGTGGTGCAGCTCCATGATCTGGCCAGCGATGTGCGGGTCCAGTGCTCCGTAGTCGTACGTGAGATCCGGCAGGCTGTACTCGGCCATTCTTCCTCCTTGTCAGGCCCCTGGACGGGGCGATCGGGTCATGCGAGCGCGACAGCCGGAGCCGCCGTGCTTCCGTTCTACTTCAACCCGCGGCGTGCCGCAGATGTTCCAGGTCCTGGCAGGTGCGTGGACGCGCCCGCCACGGGTCCTGGCAGACGAGAAGCCCAGGGGAGCGGCGTGGTGCGCACTGCTCCTCCTGGGCTTCTCGGTCGATCGTGACGTCAGTCCTTGGCGACCTCAGCGAGCTCCTGCTCGCCCTCGTGTGCCTGTTCGCCATGGCCGTGGTGCTGTGCCGCCGCGTACTCCGCAGGAGTGACAGGCTCGATGCGGTCCTCGAAGTAGAAGCGCGACAGGCGAGCCTTGAACCGCTGCCACCGGGCGCCGGGGCGACGCACGCCACGCTCGTTGTACTCGGGGTCCGCCTCGAACGGCGTGAGGTTGTCGAAGTTGACCCTCAGCCAACGCTCCTGCTCGTCGAGCGGCTCGTGCACCTCGATGTACTCGCCGTGCTCGTGACGGACGATGCGGCCCGTCTCGTGCCCGTGGAGCACCAGCTCGCGGTCCTTCCGCTGGAGGCCGAGCGCGATGCGCTTGGTGATCCAGAAGGCCGTGGGCGGCACGACGAAGATCGCGACGCGGAACGTCCACGTGAGGTCGTTGAGCGACAGATGGAACAGGTTCGCGATGATGTCGTTCGATCCCTCCATGGCGAGGATCATGTAGAACGAGATCAGCGCGACGCCGATGCCGGTGCGGGTAGGCGCGTTCCGCGGACGGTCGAGCACGTGCTTCTCGCCACGGTCGCCGGTGGCCCACGCCTCGATCCACGGGTACAGCGCGAGGAAGCCGAAGAACAGGCCCGGGATGATCACCGCGGGCGTGAGGATGTTCATCGTCAGCGTGTAGCCGAAGATCGTCCACTCGAACGGGAAGCCGCCGAGCCAACCGGGCATGAGTCGCAGAGCGCCGTCGACGAACAGGATGTACCAGTCAGGCTGGGTTCCAGCAGACACCGGCGACGGGTCGTACGGACCGTAGTTCCACACGGGGTTGATCGTGAAGAAGGCACCGAGGATGGCGATGATGCCGAACACGACGAAGAAGAATCCGCCCGCCTTCGCGGTGTAGACCGGGAACAGGGGGAGCCCGACCACGTTCTTGTGGGTGCGCCCGCCGCCTGGGTACTGCGTGTGCTTGTGGAGGAACACCAGGAACAGGTGCAGCGCCACCATCGCGAGGATCAGGCCAGGGACCAGCAGGATGTGCGCGGTGAAGAGGCGCGGGATCAGCACCTCGCCTGGGAACTCGCCCCCGAACAGCCAGAAGGAGATGTACGACCCGAGGATCGGGATCGACTTCACCACGCCGTCGATGATGCGCAGGCCGTTGCCGGACAGGACGTCGTCGGGCAGCGAGTAGCCGGTGAAGCCTGCCGCGAGCGACAGGATCATCAGCGTGAAGCCCACGAGCCAGTTGATCTCGCGAGGCTTGCGGAACGCTCCGGTGAAGAACACGCGGGCCATGTGGATCAGGATCGCAGCGGTGAACATCAGCGCGGCCCAGTGGTGGATCTGGCGCATCAGCAGGCCGCCAGGCACCTCGAACGACATGTGCAGCGTCGACTGGAACGCCTTCGACATCTCGACGCCCTGCATGGTCTCGAGCGGACCGTTGTAGATCACGGGGGTCATCGACGGCTCGAAGTACGCCGTGATGAAGACGCCCGAGATCAGCAGCACGATGAACGAGTACAGCGCGATCTCGCCCAGCATGAACGACCAGTGGTCGGGGAAGAGCTTCCGTGAGAAGAACTTGACGAGGGCGCCGATGCCGGTGCGCTCGTCGACGTAGTTGGCGGTGCCCGCGGCAGCCTTGTTGAGCTTGGCGCCCATCAGCCCTGAACCTCCTCGGCGGTGTCATCGCCCTTCAGACGGTCCCAGAAGCTCGGTCCGACAGGCTCGTGGAAGTCGCTCTGCGCGATGATGTAGCCCTCGTCGTCGACGGCGATCGGCAGCTGCGGCAGCGGGCGCTTGGCCGGGCCGAACACCACCTTCGCGCCGTTGGCGACGTCGAACGTCGACTGGTGGCACGGGCACAGCAGATGATGCGTCTGCTGCTCGTACAGCGCGACAGGGCAGCCGACGTGGGTGCAGATCTTCGAGTAGGCGATGATGCCGTCGAAGGACCAGTTCTCGCGGCCGGGCTGGACGTTGAGATCGGCCGGGTTGAGGCGGACCAGGAGCACCACGGCCTTCGCCTTCTCCTCCAGCTTGCCTTCCTCGAGGTCGTTCAGACCGTCGGGGATGACGTGGAAGACCGATCCGATGGTGACGTCGGAGGCCTTGATCGGGTCGCCTGAGGGGTCCTTGGTCAGGCGGACGCCCTTGGCCCACATGGTGCTGCGGAACTTGGACACGTTCCAGTCGGCGCCCATCGAGCCGATCTGGGGCACGAGCAGCGACAGGGGAGCGATCGCGAGCGCCGTGATCAACGAGCCCTTGAGCAGGCTGCGGCGCTTGGGGCCTGCGAGGCCGGAGTCGACGACGCCGTCCTTGAGGTCCTGGACCGCGCCGTCTCGCGCCTCGTCGGAGGAGCGCATGGGGTGGCGCTCCTCGACCATCTCGTGGTCGCGCATGAGCGTCTTCGCCCAGTGGATGGCGCCGGTGCCGATGCCGAGCATGGCGACGGCGATGCCGAGGCCCAGGACGGCGGTGAAGCTGCGCACGGTGCCGACGGTGTCGCCGAGGTCCATACCGAAGTAGCCGACGAGCGCGAGGATCGTGCCGAGGATCGACAGCCCGAACAGGAACGCCGTCTGACGCTCGGCGCGGTCGGCGGCCTTGGGGTCGACGTCGGCCTTGCGTGGTCGGTGGTAGGGCAGGCCCGGGTCCTCGAACGTCGAGTCGGAGGAGGGCTCGGTGTGCTTGTCGATGCTCATGAGGAGCGCGCTCCGATCCAGATGGTGCTTCCGATGAGGAGGCCGATTCCGACGATCCAGGCCCACCAGCCCTCGGCGACGGGGCCGATGGCTCCGAGCGAGAGTCCGCCGGGGGATCCGTCGCGCTGCGCGACCAGGTACGCGATGATGTCGCGCTTGTCCTCGGGGGTGATGTTGGCGTTGTTGAACACCGGCATGGACTGCGGGCCGGTGAGCATCGCCTCGAAGATGTGCGTGGGCGTCGTCTTCATGAGCGACGGCGCGAACTTGCCCTCGGTGAGCGCGCCGCCGCCGCCGACGGAGCCGTGGCACATGGCGCAGTTGGTGCGGAAGAGCTCCATGCCCTTGGCGGGGTCGCCGAGCGACGGGTCCACCTCCTCCGCGGTCGGGATCGACGGGCCGGAGCCGAGCGACGCGACGTACGCGGCGAGCTGCGAGATCTCCGTGGCGGAGAATGCGACCGGCTTGGCGGGCGCCTGCGGTCCGGAGGCCTGCATCGGCATGCGGCCGGTGCCCACCTGGAAGTCGACGGCCGCCGCGCCGACGCCGACGAGCGACGGTGCCACGCCGTCCTGGCCTTGGGCGTCGATGCCGTGGCAGGTGGCGCAGTTGGAGGAGAAGAGCTTCTGGCCGGCCTCGAGATCGGAGGACGACGCGGTGGTCGCCTCAGCGGTCTGCGACGTCGCGATGGCCCCGATGCAGGTGATCAGTGCGAGGAGCAGCATGACCAGGAGGAATGGCGCCGCCTTGTGGTAGCGCTTCGTTGCGAGTGCGTGCATTGTCGTGGGGGCCCTCACTGAACCAGGTAGACGACGGAGAACAGGGCGATCCAGACCACGTCGACGAAGTGCCAGTAGTACGACACGACGATGGTGGTGGTGGCCTCGTGCGCGGTGAACTTCTTCGCGGCGAAGGAGCGCGCGAGGACGAACAGCATCGCGATGAGTCCACCGAGGACGTGCAGGCCGTGGAAGCCGGTCGCCAGGTAGAACACCGAGCCGTACGGGCTCGACGAGATCGTGAGGCCATCGGAGATGAGGCCTGCGTACTCGTAGACCTGGCCCGCGATGAAGAACGAGCCCATCAGGTATGTGAGGACGAACCACTCGTGCATGCCCCAGCTCTTGACCTGCCAGATCGAGCCGGTGCGGCGGCGCTGGTAACGCTCGGCCGCCCACACGCCCGCTTGGGCGGTGAAGGAGCTGAGCACCAGCACGGTGGTGTTCACGAAGGCGAACTTGACGTTGAGGAGGGGTGTGATCTGCTCCCATACGTCCGGGACCTGGGCCCGGAGTGTGAAGTACATCGCGAACAGCCCGGCGAAGAACATCAGCTCGGAGCTGAGCCACACGATGGTTCCAACGGCCACCTGGTTCGGCCTGGTGGCATGTATGGGTGACGGCACAGTCGTGGCGTGGGACATAGGTCCTATTAAAGCCTAAGGACCGTTGACGCGACACCAGTAAACGCCGTACACGCCGATGCCCGTGGGGGCGTGCCAGAATGGGCGGCATGAGCGACCTGCAGACCAGGGACGAGAACGCCCTCTCCACCGCCACTGCGCGGATCCTGCTGTACTCGGACGACCGCAACGTGCGCGAGAAGGTGCGTTTCGCGGTCGGCTCCTCCATCGACGGACGCGAGCTCGACTGGCTCGAGACGGCCACGCACGAGGCGACGATCAGCGCGCTCGACGCGGCGGCGTTCGACCTCGTCATCCTCGACGGCGAGGCCGCGAAGGTCGGCGGCATGGGCATCGCCCGGCAGATGAAGCACGAGCTGTTCACCTGCCCTCCGATCCTCCTGCTGGTCGGACGACCCGGTGACGCCTGGCTCGCGACCTGGTCCGAGGCGGACGCCGCAGTGGCGCACCCGCTGGACCCGTTCGTGGTCCGCGAGGCCGTCGTCGAGCTGCTGACCAAGTAGGGCAGACGGGTGGCGACGCTCCAGGCACTGCTGTCCCGCCTCGTCGAGCACGAGGACCTCACCGCCGAGGAGACGGCGAGCGTGATGGACCAGATCCTGACCGACTCCGCGTCGCCGGTGGCGATGGCGGCGTTCCTCGCCGCGCTCCGCGTGAAGCGCGAGACCGCCGAGGAGGTGGCGGGGCTGGCCTCCGCCATGCTCCAGCACGCCGTGCGCTTCTCGGTGCCTCAGCGTTCCGTGGACATCGTGGGCACGGGCGGCGACGGTGCGTACACCGTCAACGTCTCCACGATGGCCTCGCTGGTGATGGCGGGGGCGGGCCTGACCGTGGTGAAGCACGGCAACCGTGCGGCGACCTCCAAGTCGGGGTCAGCAGATGTGCTCGCGGAGCTCGGCGTGCGGCTCGACCTGCCCGTGGAGCGCGTGAAGGAGCTGGCGACCGAGGTGGGCATCACCTTCTGCTTCGCGCAGGTGTTCCATCCGTCAATGCGCTTCGCCATGCCGATCCGCAAGGAGATCGGGGTGCCGACCACCTTCAACATCCTCGGGCCGCTCACGAACCCGGCACAGCCGGAGTCGACCGCCATCGGCTCGTCCAGCATGCGCGTGTCGCCGGTGCTGGCGGGTGTGATCGCCTCCCAAGGACGCGAGGCGCTCGTCTTCCACGGGGACGACGGTCTCGACGAGCTCGCGCCGACCGGAGGGGCGACGGTCTGGGAGGTGCGCGGCGGTGAGGTGACCGAGCTGCGTCTCGACCCGGTGAGGGACCTGGGCCTCCCGCCGATCACCATCGAGGATCTGCGGGGTGGCGAGCCTGCCGAGAACGCCGACATCGCACGCCGCGTCCTCGCCGGCGAGTCCGGTGCTGTCCGCGACACGGTGATCCTCAACGCGGCTGCGGGCATGGTGTCCGACGGGACGTTGCCGGGCACCTCGAGCGGCACCCTCGTCGAGCGCTTCGCCGCAGGCATGGGCATCGCTGCGAGGGCGATCGACGAGGGCTTCGCGAGCGACGTGCTCGACCGTTGGGTGGCCGCCACGCAGTCATGAGCTCCGCGCGGGGGCTTCAGCTGCCGCCGCGGCGGCTGTCCGTCACGTTCGCGTGATCCGCGCGGCGCGCCTGCACCCACGAGGCGTGCCGGCCGGCCCCGTCGAGGGGTTGCGCCCAGTCGCCGTCGATATGCAGCAGCCTCGTGCCGGGGCGTTCGAGCCAGCGGGCGAGCATCTCCTGCTCCTCGATGAGAGGCTCCACGACGTCGAGCGACGCCCACGCATCCCGCAGGGTCCCTGCGGTCTCCCACACCCCGTGCGACACGTGTGCGGATCCCGCGAGCAGCCCGCCTGCCACGGACACGAGGTCCCAGCCCTCGCCCTGCGCTCGTGCCGCGACGAGGCTGACGCTGCGCAACGCGGCGAGACGCTGCGCGCGCATGGATGCCTCGATGAGCGCGCTCACGCCGTCCCGTAGCTCCGCGGCGCGTTCGTAGTCGAGCCGCTGCGCGTGCTCCTGGATCTGCGCCGACAATGCGGCGACCACGGGGGAGGGGTCGTGTCGCATCGCGTCGCGCGCGGCGCTCACGGCGTCGTCATAGTGCGACTCCTGCCCGCGCAGGCACGGTGCCGAGCACTGGCCGAGGTCCTTGAGCAGGCACGCGCGCGCGTGGGGGCGCGGCACGAGCGGAAGCCGTGTGGTGCACGTGCGCAGCGACAGCGCGATCTGCAGCGCCTCGATCGCGCCCCGTGCGTCTCCGGCGCCGCGCATGGGGCCGAGAGCCGCGCCCGCGCCGGCGATCGAGCGTGACACGGACAGTCGTGGATACGGTTCGGCCGTGAGCTTGACCCAGGCGGTGCGCTCGGGCCGTGCGGACCTTCGGTTGTAACGCGGTCGATGCTCCTCGATGAGCCGCACCTCGCGCACGTTGGCCTCGATCTCGGTGGCGCACACGTGGGTGTCCACCGCGACGGCGAGCTCGAGCATCTCGCGGATCTGGCGCCGCTGCTCGCCGCGCGTGAAGTAGCTCTTGACGCGGGCGCGCAGATTCTTGGACGTCCCTACGTAAAGCCGCTCGCCCCGCGGCCCACGGAAGATGTACACGCCCGGCTTGGCGGGCACCGAGTCTGCGAGGACGGCCTTGCGTCGCAGCTTCTCCGGCATCGGGTTGCGGAGGCTGTCGAGGTCCTCGCGGTGGGTGATGCCGAAGCGCGCCAACCGCTCCAGCATGCCGTGAAGGATCTCGGAGGTGGCGCGGGCGTCGTCGAGCGCGCGGTGGTTGGGCGTCACCTGTGTGCCGAACACGCGTGCGAGCGTGCCGAGCTTCTTGTTGGGCGCCTCCTCCTTGGTGGTGGCGCGGCGTGCGAGCAGCAGCGTGTCCACCACCTCGTTGCCTGGCCACGGGTACCCGTGCAACCGGCACGCCGCCTTGAGGAAGCCGACGTCGAAGCGTGCGTTGTGAGCGACGAGCACCGCATCGCCCAAGAACTCCAGGAACGACGGCAGCACCGTCTCGATCCTGGGCGCGGCCATCACCATGGCGTCGGTGATCCCGGTCAGCGCCACGATCATCGGCGGGATCGGCCCGCCCGGGTCGACCAGGGTCTGGAACTCGCCGACGACCTCGCCCCCAACCGTCTTGACCGCACCGATCTCCGTGATCGCCGACGTCTCCGGCGAGCCTCCGGTCGTCTCGAGGTCCACGACCACGAATGTCGTCGCCGACAACGGCTCGCCGATCTCCTCCAGGCTGCGCTGGGTGCCGGCGAGGAGCGGCGCGAGATCGGGGGTCGTCATGGAAGGAAGGTACGTCACGCGGCTGACACCCACGCGCCGCTGCGTGGCGCGAGCGTCCACAGGCCGTGGCCGCACGTGGCGCGCCGCGGCGATACGGGCGCCGCCGTCCCGTTGTCAGACCCTGCGCCTAGCGTGTCCATCATGTTGATCGATTGCGATACGTGCGAGATGCGCGGCCGCGCGTGCGGCGACTGCGTGGTCAGCTTCCTGACCATCCCTGTGAGGCCCGGTGCTGCGCCGGCGCCCATCGCGTCCGTGGAGGCGCCTGTCACGTCCGAACCGGTCCACATGGACGCGGACCAGCTCAAGGCGGTCGCGAACCTCGCGGCTGGAGGGCTCGTCGCGCCGCTTCGGCTCGTGGAGCGGCGGCGCGCGGGATGACCGGCCGGGGTCAGGCCTTGCGCGTCGTGTAGAGCTGCTCGATCCGGTCCGCGAAGTCCTTGAGCACGGTTGCCCGCTTCACCTTGAGAGACGGGGTCAGGTATCCGTTGTCCACCGAGAACTCGTCGAGCAGGATCTCGTACTTCCTGATCGACTCGGCACGGGAGACGGCCTTGTTCGCGCGTTCCACGGCACGGTCCATGTGCTCGCGCACCACCGGGTGGGCCGCCGCCTCGGCCACCGTCATCACGGGCAGGTCCTTGCCCTTCAGCCAGCCGGGCAACGCCTCGGCGTCAAGCGTCACGAGCGCGGCGATGAACGGCTTGCCATCGCCCACCACCACGCACTGGTCCACGAGCGGGTAGGCGCGAAGCCGGTCCTCGAGCACGGCGGGCGCCACGTTCTTGCCGCCCGCAGTCACGATGATCTCCTTCTTCCGTCCGGTGATCGTCAGGAAGCCCTCGTCGTCGATCGTGCCGATGTCGCCCGTGGCGAACCAACCGTCGACCATCGCCGCCGCGGTGGCGTCAGGATTGCGGTGGTATCCGGTGAACAGCATGTCTCCGCGCATCAGGATCTCGCCGTCGTCGGCGGCCTTGGCCTCCATGCCCGGCAGGATCCGGCCGACCGTACCGATCTTCGTGACGTCGGGGCGGTTCACGTGGGAGGCCGCGTTGACCTCGGTGAGACCGTAGCCCTCCATCACGTGAAGGCCCAGGCCGCCGTAGAAGTGTCCCAGCCGCTCGCCCAGAGGCGCGGACCCTGAGATGGCCCAGCGTGCGTTCCCTCCCAGCACGTCCACGATCCGGGAGAGCACCAGCCTGTAGGCGAGGGCATGGGTCGCTCGGAGCATGGGCGAGGGCCCGCGCGACGTGCCTCGCGCCCGCGAGTAGTCGATCGACTGCTTGGCCGCCCACCGGAAGATCTTCACCTTGCCGCCGGCGGCAGCGGTCTGCTCCGCGGAGTTGTACACCTTCTCGAACACGCGAGGCACCGCGAGCAGCAGCGTCGGCTTGAAGGTGCCGAGGAGCGGCACGAGCTTGCGCGAGTCCGGGCAGTATCCGATCACGGTGCCTGAGGCGAGCAGCACCACCTCGACAAGCCGCGCGAGCGAGTGCGCGAGCGTCATGAACAGCACCGTCGACGCTCCCTCGCTCAACAGGACCGGAGCGAGCTCCTGCTGGATCCCGACCGTGTGCCTGACGTAGCTGAAGTGGGTCAGCTGCACACCCTTCGGCCGTCCCGTCGTGCCCGACGTGTAGATGATCGTCGCCAGGTCGCCGTGGCCCGCCAGCGCGATGCGACGGTTCAGCTCCGCGTCGGGCACGTCGACGCCCTCTGCCGCCAGCTGGTCCACCACGCCGTCGTCGATGACCAGGACGTCCTTGAGCGGGCTCTCCGGGTCGGCCGCCACCGAGAGCGCCAGCTCCGCGTGGTGCGAGGTCTCGACGACGATCATCGACACCTCGGCGTCGGACGTGATCCAGTCGATCTGCGAGGCCGACGAGGTGTCGTAGATGGGCACCGGCAGCGCGCCCGCAGTCCACAGCGCCACGTCGATGATCGACCATTCGTACCGGGTGCGGGCCATGATGGAGACCGTCTGACCCGGTTGGACCCCTCGCGCGATGAAACCCTTGGCTACCGCGTTGACGAGCGCCTGCGCCTCCCCGCCCGTGAGGTCGTGCCAGACGTCGTCCTCGTCGGTGTAGCGGAGCACCGTCCTGTCGGCGAGGCGCTCCCATGCGGCTCGGATCATCAAGGGGATGTTCGGCGCGTACTCCTGCGCGGCGGTCTCCATCGGGTGCTCCCTCGTCTGTCCGGCCGGTGTCCACACGATACTCTGTGGAGTCGGGGAGACGACCACAGGAGAGCGAGGACCATGCACGCCATCGGAGTCGACATCGGCGGCACCAAGATCGCCGTAGGGGTCGTGGACCCCGATGGCACGATCGTGACCAAGCTGCGACGCGACACGAAGCCTCAGGATCCTGCGTCGATCGACGCCGCGATCGCGGACGCTGTCAAGGAGCTCGGGAAGGACTTCGAGTTCCACGCGGTCGGGCTGGCGGCGGCGGGCTTCGCGAGTTCTGATCGCAACCACATGACCTTCGCGCCGAACATCGCCTGGCGTGAGTACCCTCTCGGCGACAACGTGCGCGCGCTGATCGGTCGGGACGACCTTGCGGTCGTCGTCGAGAACGACGGCAACGCCGCCGGCTGGGCGGAGTACGTGTATGGCGCAGGCCGCCACACCCAGAACATGACCATGCTGACGATCGGCACCGGCATCGGAGCCGCACTGATCGTCAACGGCGAGCTGGTGCGCGGGGCGTACGGCTTCGCGGCGGAGCTGGGCCACATGCGCGTCGTCCCCGACGGCCACCCGTGCGGCTGCGGCCGGCGCGGCTGCTGGGAGCAGTACGGCTCGGGCTCCGCGCTCACCCGCGAGGCCCGCCGTGCCGGCGTCGAACGGGAGGTCCGCGCCGCGGCCCTGCTCGCACGCAGCGGCGGCGACGCCTCGAGGATCTCGGGTCCCGATGTGACCGCTGCCGCCATGGAGGGCGACGAGCTCGCCATCGAGCTGCTGCACGACCTGGGCACCTGGATCGGCATCGGGTGCGCGTCGATGGCCGCGATCCTGGACCCCGAGGTCTTCGTCGTCGGAGGCGGCGTCGTGGCGGCGGGGGACCTGCTCCTCGAGCCGGCGCGCCAGGCGTACAACGATCACGTCCCGGCGCAGGCTCTGCGTCCGGTCACTCCCATCCTCGCCGCTGAGATGGGCAACGACGCCGGCATCGTCGGTGCGGCGGCGCTGGCCCGTGAGGCCGTCGTCGCCGGCTAGGAGGAGTCTCCATGTACTACGGACTGTTCAAGCATGTGCTGCTCGGCCCGCCTGTGAAGGCCTACTACAGGCCCTGGGTCGAGGGAGCCGACAACGTGCCCGCCGAGGGCGGGGCGATCCTCGCGTCGAACCATCTGTCGTTCTCGGACTCGATCTTCCTTCCGCTCGTGCTGAAGCGGAAGGTCGTCTTCCTGGGCAAGGAGGAGTACTTCACCGGCTCCGGCGTCAAGGGCTACGCCACCAAGGCGTTCATGGAGGGCGTCGGCACGATCCCCGTGCATCGCGGAGGCGGGCGTGCCTCGGAGGCGGCGCTGCGGACCGGCATGCAGGTGGTCCAGGGCGGCGAGCTGCTGGGGATCTATCCGGAGGGCACCCGCAGCCCCGACGGTCGGCTGTACCGTGGCAAGACCGGCGTGGCGCGGCTCGCGATCGAGGCCGGGGTGCCGATCGTGCCCGTCGCGATGATCGGGACCGACATCGCCCAGCCGATCGGACAGCGGGTGCCATCGCGCACGGACATCGGCGTGCGCATCGGGCCGCCGATCGACCCGTCGGAGTACAGCGCCCGTCAGGACGACCGCGAGGCGCTGCGGGAGCTCACCGACACGGTCATGGCGGCCATCGCCGGGCTGTCCGGCCAGGAGATCGCCGACCGTGATGCCGCGCAGTACAAGCGTGAGCTCGACAAGGCCGCGAGGATCGCAGCCGAGGACCTGGGTCCGAGCTCCGCGTCCTAGGCCCTTCGGGCCGTCTGCACCGGGGAGGGTCCGCCCCTAGAATGGCCGAGGAAATCTCGACCGAAATCGAAAGGAATCGCCATGTCGGTTCGCCGTGTCGCCCTGCTCACCGCCGGTGGCTTCGCCCCCTGCCTGTCCTCCGCTGTCGGAGGTCTGATCGAGCGCTACACCGAGATCGCGCCCGAGATCGAGATCATCGCCTATGAGCACGGCTACTGGGGACTGCTGCTCGGCAAGAAGACCGTCATCGACGACGAGGTGCGCAAGCACGCAGGCCTTCTCCACGAGTTCGGCGGCTCGCCCATCGGCAACTCGCGCGTCAAGCTCACGAACGCGGCCGACTGCGTGAAGCGCGGGCTCGTCCAGGAGGGTCAGAACCCCCTCGAGGTCGCCGCGGAGCAGCTCAAGGCCGACGGCGTCGACGTGCTCCACACGATCGGCGGCGATGACACGAACACCACGGCCGCGGACCTCGCCGCCTACCTGGCGGACCACGACTACGGTCTCACCGTCGTGGGCCTGCCCAAGACCATCGACAACGACGTGGTGCCGATCCGTCAGTCGCTCGGAGCCTGGACCGCTGCCGAGGAGGCGGCGAAGTTCGGCCGCAACATCATCGGCGAGCACCGCTCCGGCCCTCGCATGCTGATCATCCACGAGGTCATGGGCCGCGCATGCGGCTGGCTCACCGCAGCCGCCGCGAAGTCCTACCGCGAGGACCTGGACACTCGGACCTTCCTGCCCGGGATCGGCCTGACCAAGGAGCGCTGGGACATCCACGCGGTGTACGTGCCCGAGTCGAAGATCGACCTCGATGCTGAGGCTGCGCGCCTGCGCACCGTCATGGATGAGGTGGGCAACGTCAACATCTTCCTCTCCGAGGGCGCGGGCGTCCCCGAGATCATCAAGGAGATCGAGGAGTCCGGCGGTGTGGTCGAGCGCGACCCGTTCGGTCACGTGAAGCTGGACACCATCAACCCGGGCCAGTGGTTCGCGAAGCAGTTCGCGGAGCGCCTGGGCGCAGAGAAGGTCATGGTCCAGAAGTCGGGCTACTACTCGCGTGCCGCGGCTGCCAATGCCGAGGACCTGCGTCTCATCAAGTCGATGACGGACTACGCCGTCGAGTGCGCGCTGCGTGGCGAGGCCGGCGTGATCGGGCACGACGAGGAGGACGGCGACCGGCTGAAGGCGATCGCGTTCCCGCGCATCGCAGGACACAAGCCCTTCGATACCGCTATTGCCTGGTACACCGAGCTCCTGTCGGACATCGGTCAGGCCGGATAACGGATGACCGAGGCAGCCCTCCAGGCGGCAGGCGTCGACTCGTACCTCGCGTGCGAGGCGAAGCAGCAGCCAGCCTGGCCAGACCAGGATGCCCTCGAGCGCGCCACGGCACGCCTGAGGGAGGTCCCCCCGCTGGTCTTCGCCGGTGAGGCTGACGTGCTGCGAGGACACCTCGCAGCCGCCGGTCGAGGTGAGGCTTTCGTTCTGCAAGGCGGCGACTGCGCCGAGATCTTCGCAGAGGCGACCGCGGACAGGATCCGCAACAAGATCAAGACCATCCTGCAGATGGCGGTCGTGCTGACCTATGGCGCATCGACGCCGGTCATCAAGATCGGCCGTATGGCGGGTCAGTACGCGAAGCCGCGGTCCTCGGACACCGAGACCCGCGACGGTGTGACGCTGCCCGCGTACCGCGGCGACATCGTGAACTCGTTCGCGTTCACGGAGGAGGCCCGGGTCCCGAACCCGGATCGACTCCTCGACGCGTACCACGTGTCGGCGTCGACGCTGAACCTCATCCGGGCGTTCACCACGGGAGGCTTCGCCGATCTGCGGCGCGTGCACCAGTGGAACAAGGGCTTCGCCGCCAACCCGGCGTACGCCCGCTACGACCAGATGGCTGGGGAGATCGACCGCGCTGTCCGCTTCATGGCGGCGGCGGGCGGGGAGTTCGACGCGCTGCGCACCGTCGAGATGTTCTCGAGCCACGAGGCGCTTCTGCTGGACTACGAGCGGGCGCTCACGCGCATCGACTCGCGGTCCGGGCTGCCGTACGACTGCTCGGCTCACCTTCTCTGGATCGGGGAGCGCACGCGAGAGCTGGACGGCGCTCACGTCGAGTTCATGTCCAGGATCCACAACCCGATCGCGGTGAAGCTCGGCCCGACCTCGACCGCGGCCGATGCTCTGGCGCTTTCCGAGCGGCTCAACCCGAACGGCATCGAGGGGCGGCTCACGTTCGTCGCTCGCATGGGCGCGGACAAGGTGCGTGACGTGCTGCCGGGCATCGTCGAAGGCGTGCGGGACTCGGGTGTGCCCGTGACCTGGCTGACCGACCCGATGCACGGGAACACGTTCACGTCCGAGTCGGGCTTCAAGACGCGCAGCTTCGACACCATCCTCGACGAGGTCGCCGGGTTCTTCGAGGTGCATCGTGCGCTCGGCACCGTGCCGGGAGGCCTGCACGTAGAGCTCACCGGTGACGATGTCACCGAGGTGCTCGGCGGCACCGAGGAGATCGACGACGAGGGTCTGGCGTTCCGGTATGAGACGAAGGTGGATCCGCGTCTGAACCACCAGCAGTCGCTGGAGATGGCGTTCCTGGTCGCGGAGCTTCTCAGCGCCCGCAGCTAGCGGAACCGCAGACGAGGAGGGGCCCGCATCGTGAGATGCGGGCCCCTCCTCGTCTGACCGGTGACCGGCGTCAGTTGTCGTAGATCAGGTAGACCGTCGAGCCCTGCTCGACCTGTGTGCCGGGAGCCACGTTCTGGTCGACGATCACCGAGTCGTTCTTAAGGTCGCCGGTGATGAAGGAGAAGAACCGCGGGCTGTACTGGACGACGATGTTCGCGTCGTCGGCGGCCTGCTGCGCTGCCTTCGCCTTCATGTTGATGAAGTCCGGCACCTCGACCAGAGGCAGGCCATCGGAGACGGTGATGGTGATCGCGCCTGTGCGGAAGCCGTCGGCGCCGGCGGCGGGCGTCTGGGCGTACACGATGCCCTTGTCGACCTTGTCGGTGCGGTCGTACTGGACCGTGACCGTCATCGCGTAGTCGTTCTGGAGCGTCGCGACCGCATCGTCCTCGGTCATGCCGGACACGTTGGGGACGGTGATCGGCTCGGGCCCCTGGGAGACGGTGAGCGTGACGGCCGTGTCATGGCGCACCTCCTGACCCTGGTCGGGGCTCACGGACAAGACGGTTCCGCTCGCGACCGTGTCGGAGTACTGCTGCGCGATGGCGGGACTGCCGAAGCCGGCATCGGTGACAGCGCCGACTGCGTCATCCTGTGCGGTTCCGACGACGTCGGGGACCGTCGCCATCTGCGGTCCGGCGGAGATGGTGAGGGTGATCTCGGAACCGTTGAGCACCCTCGCCTCGGCTTCGGGCGACGTGGAGATGACGAGCCCCGCATCGACGGAGTCCGAGTAGTCGGTCTGCGAGGGCAGCACCGTGTAGCCGGCGGTCTCGAGGGTGTCGGTGGCTGCGGCCTCCGTCTGGCCCGTGACGTCGGGGACGACGGAGTAGGCGCCTGGGCCGATCGCGTTGTACCACCACACGCCGAGCAGTGCGAGGACCGCGACCGCGGCAGCGAGCGCCCCGATCCATACGGCGGGCCGGGTGCGGCCCCGGTCAGGGGTGACGAGCGCGGTCGCCTCGTCCACGATCTCGGCCTCGACGGGTGGTTCATCCTGGAGCGTCGCCAGTCCCACCGGGAGCACGACGGTGGTGCCTTGAGGCACGGCGTCCAGCACGGTGGTGGCGTCGGGGTCATCCGTGTCGATCGGGATCGCGCCGGACGGGGGAGTCGCGCGACGATCGAGCGTCGGATCGTCGAGGGTCGCGCGGACCTCGCGGAGCTCGACGAGCGCCGCGGCGGCGTCGGTGGGGCGATCCTTCGGGTCCCTGGCCGTCATGCGCTGCACGAGCGCGTCGATCTCGGCGGGGAGCCACGGCACGAAGGCGGAGGGCGAGGGCATGTCGCCGTGCACGTGCTGGGTGGCGACCTCGATGGGGGAGCCGCCCACGAACGGCTGCCGTCCGGTGAGCATCTCGAACAGCAGGATGCCGACTGCGTACACGTCGGTGCTGGCGTCGGCGGTGCCGTGGGACACCAGCTCGGGTCCGAGGTAGGCGACCGTGCCCATGATCACGCCTGCGGAGGTGGCGCCTGCGGTGGAGTCCTCGATGGCGCGTGAGAGGCCGAAGTCGGCCACCTTGGGTCGACCGTCGGAGTCCAGCAGGACGTTCTCCGGCTTGATGTCGCGGTGCACGAGTCCGAGCCGGTGCGCGGCGGCCAGGGCGTCGAGCACCTGGTCGCCGATCGCGAGCGCCTCGCCGACGGTGAGCGTGCGCTCGTGAGCGATCCGCGCGCGCAGGTTCTCGCCCTCGACGTACTCCATGGTCAGGTACGAGATGTCCCCGTCGACGCCCTGGTCGTACACGCGCACCATGCCAGGGTGGGTGAGCCGGGCTGCGGCACGGGCCTCGCGTCGGAACCGGGACGCGAATCGAGCGGAGTCGGCGTCCTCGCCGAGCCTGGGACTCATCACCTTGATCGCGACCTCGCGCTCGAGTCGGCGATCGAAGGCGACGTAGACCGTGGCCATGCCCCCCGCGGCGACGCGCGCGCGCACCTCGTAGCGGCCGTCGATCAGGCGGCCGAGCAGGGGATCGGTGAGGGTCTCAGACACAGGCACATTCTAGTTCGGGGACATGGAGCGGCCGTGAAGGCGTGCGGATGCGGCCGCGGTCACGGTCACAACGAGCATGTCAGCCGAATTGCTCCATGAGCGCCAGGACGCTGGCGACGTACCTCTGGGTATCGGACGCCATGCCGTACTTCCTCACGGAGGCCGCTCCCTGGTAGTAGCCGGCGATCGCGGTCTCGAGCGAGCTGCTGGTGCGGGTGAGCTGGCGCAGGATCGCCACCCCGGCGGTGACGTTGTCCTGGGCGATCAGCAGGTTGAGGTCGGTCCCCACCAGGTCTGAGGCCCAGGCGCCGGACGTGGGGATCACCTGCATGACGCCCACGGCGTTGGCAGGGGAGACGGCGCGCATGTTGAAGCCGGACTCCTGGTAGGCGACGGCCTGGGCGAGGGCGGTGTCGACGCCCATGGCGCGTGCCGTGCTCACGACCATGGCCTGCATCTCGTTCCTGGACGGCACCTGCATCGACAGCAGCGTGGCCTTGTTCTGGTTCGCCGATGCGACGACGTCGGAGGCGTAGGTCCTGCCTGCGAAGGTGTCGCCGACGAGCCCGGTCGGCACCGCTCCGGGGATGGTGAGGACCTGCCCGATGCGGATCAACGACGGATTCTTGATGCCGTTCGCGGTGACGATGGTCGACACGGCCACGCCGTACTTGGATGCGATGCTGGACAGGGTCTCGCCGCTCGCGACGGTGTGCGACTGGGTGGTCGCGCCGAAGGAGGCGATGTTGCTGGCCGTGGCGAGCGTGGCGGTGCTGCCCGCTGCGGTGGCGTTGCCCACGGCGGTGGCACCGGGGATGGTGAGCGTCTGGCCGATCCGGATCGTGGCGGACGCGCCGAGCGAGTTCGCCGTCGTGATCGCGGACACCGAGGTGCCGTAGGTGCGAGCGAGGTTCCAGACGGTGTCCCCGGCGACGACTGTGTGGGTAGCGGTGGTTGCGGCCGGGGTGCTGGTCGTGGCGGTGCTCGCGCTGGCGAGGCCCGGGATGGTGAGCTTCTGACCGATGCGGATCGTGGCGGACGCGCCGAGCGAGTTGGCTGAGACGACGGCGGCGACCGTGGTTCCGTACGTTCTGGCGAGGTCCCAGACCGTGTCGCCCGGGACGACGACGTGTGTGGCGCCGATCGCGACCGACGTCGCGGGGGAGGTGCCGGTCGGGATCGCAAGGGTCTGGCCCACGTAGATGGTGGCCCTCGCATCGAGCCGGTTGGCGTCGACGATGGCGGACACGGTCGTGCCGTACGCGGCAGCGAGGCCGCTGACCGTCTCGCCCGACGAGACGCGATGGCGTTCGTCCGCGTTCGCCGGAAGCGCGGCGAACGTCGAGATCGCAAGGGCGGCGAGCGCTCCGATCGCGGTACGGCGGCTGCCGCGCGGCAGGCCGCGGCTGGTGATTCGAACGCTGGGCAAGACGACCTCCAATGTGACATCTGATACCGGTGTGACAGATGTGACTCAAGTGACTGTATGTCACGATCAGGTGTCCGGCAAGAGGGACCGGCCCGCGTTCTATACCCTGGTGCGGTGAGCACCGACGTCGAATGGCTGTCCATCCCTGAGTTCGCGTCGCGCATCTCCGTGCGCGACGCACGAGTGCGCGACCTGCTGCGCGACCGTGCGCTGATCGCCGTGCGGCGGGGTGAGAACAGCGCGCTCATGCTGCCCGCGGACTTCATCGTGCCCGGCGATCACGCGCCGCACGTGCTCGCGACCCTCAAGGGCACCCTGACCGTGCTCTTCGACGCCGGGTTCGACGACGATGCCGCGATGGAGTGGCTCTTCACCTTCGCAGAGGAGCTGGGTGCGACCCCCATGGCGGCGCTGCGTGAGGGCCAGCGCGCTCCCGTGCGACGGCTGGCTCAGGCGCTCCTCTAGCGGCCGCGCCGCCGCGGCGTCACGAGCTGCGGGTCACGAGGCGCGTGCACAGGTCCCTCAAGGCGGTCACGCCGGGATCCTGGAGCCCAAGACCCTCGAGCGCGGCCAGGGCAGGCCCGGTGAGCGCAGCGATCTCCCACTCCGCGGCGTCGAGGCCGCCTGCGTCCACGATCGCGTCCACGGCACGGCCGATCTCTCCGGGCGTCGCATCACGCCTGCCCAGCGCGCCCGCGATCGCCGTGCGGTGGCTCTGGGTGCCATGCGTCCATGCGTGCCAGACCAGCAGCGTGCGCTTGCCCTCACGGACGTCGTCCCCGGCCGGCTTGCCCGTCACCGCAGGGCTGCCGACCAGCCCGAGCACGTCGTCGCGGAGCTGGAAGGCGATCCCGAGCGGGACGCCGATGCTGCGCATCGCGTCGATCCGTGACGCTTCCGCACCGGCAAGGGCGGCGCCGAGCGCGAGCGGGTGCTCCGCCGAGTACGAGGCGGTCTTGCACCGCATCGTGGCGAGGATGTCGGCCCTCTGCTCACCGACCGACTCCAGCGGCGCCGCGGCGATGCGCATGTCCAGATACTGGCCCGCCGTCACCAGCTCCTCCATCGACGCGAAGAGCGACGCGGTGCGTCCCGGGTCAGGCAGGACGACGAGCGCCGAGTCGAGGGCCCGATGCGCGGTCATGAGCGCGATGTCGCCGGCAAGGACGCCCGCGGCACGGCCGAGCTCGCCTGCGGCGTCCTCACCGAGGTGCGCATGCAGGGTGGCGAATCGACGATGCGCGGCGGGCTCTCCGCGTCTCGTGTCGGAGCCGTCGAGCACGTCGTCGTGGATCAGCGCCGCCGTCTGGAACCACTCGAGCGCGGCTGCGACGGAGACGGCCGCCCGATCGTCGTCCGCGCCACCGTTCGCTCCGAAGGACGCCATCGTGAGCAGCGCGCGCAGCCGCTTCCCACCTTTCGAGGATGCCTCAAGAACCTCGATGACCTCGGTGCCCGCGACTCCTGCCGGTGCGACGGCGTCGGCGGTGTCCGCGAGCACCTCGCTCATGCGCATCTCGACGCGTGCACGCAGAGCGTCGAAGGGCGGAAGGCTCGGGTTCGCTGGCACGCGTCAAGACTAGGGGCCACCGGCCTCGATCGTCGTCCCCAGACCGTGCTTCGCGCACGCCCGTCCCCTGATGGTGTCCGGCCTGCGGCGGTGCGCGCCCGCGTGCGATGTCCTCGACGCATGAAGCCAACGATCCGAGTCTCCGAACCTGCCGAGCTGATCGCGCTCGTGCCGCGGCTCCTGGGATTCGAGCCACGCGACTCCATCGTCGTGCTGGGCGTCGACCAGGCCGACCGCGTCACCATGATGGCTCGGCTGGACCGCGAGGACTGCCTTCTGTCCGACGTGGCCACGGCGCTCGCCTGCGCGATCGCGTCGGAGGTGGACAGGACCCGCTCGTGCGCGCTCGTCGTGCTCGAGTATGCGGAGCACCCTGTGCCGTGGGGCACCGAGGCGTCTGAGGGTCTCTGCCTCGCCCTGCGGGACTCCGTCGTGATCCGCGACACGTGGGTGATCCACGCGGGCCGCTACTGGGCGCCGGGATGCGACGACCCGCTGTGCTGCCCGCCAGGCGGGCGTCCGGTGGACGTGCGCGAGGGCGCCTGCGGCGATGAGGTCGCGCGGGAGCCGGAACGGGACAGGCCGCTGTCCGAGCGCCGGAGGAGCGCCCGGCGCGCGCGTGCACGATTCCTTGCACGCAGGGCGCGGGACGAGGGCGCGTGGCGGGATGTCGCGCTCGACGAGTGGACGCGCGCGATGCGCGGCACCAGACCGTCAGCGTCCACGGCCGGACGGCTCGGCGCGGCGCTGGGGGTGCCCGCCGTGCGCGATGCAGTCATCGTGACAGCGTTCGGCGGCTCATCCGAGCAGGTCCACGCGGTCCTCCACGAACGGATCGACTCCGACGCGTCGCGTTGCCTGGATGAGGTCATGCACGGATCGCGGAGGCCCGTGGGTGACGTCGCGCGTGCTCTCGACGACGCGCTCGCGGATGTCCAGGAGCTTGTGCGGGAGCACGAGCGCGCCGCTGCGCTCGCCGTGAGGGCACTGCTCGCGTGGTGGCAGGGCGACGCGGAGAAATGCCTCGTCACCGCGCGATTCGCACTTGCTGCGGACCCCGCATCACGCCTTGCGGCGCTCGTCCAGGAGACCGCGTGGCGTGGAATCAGGCCGGGATGGCTCCGCGCGACGGGGTGACAGGAGCGTGTCGACGTGCGCGGCCTGCGCCGTGGAGATGTGGGAAGCGATCCGCTTGCGTCGGGCGTTATACTTTAATGGATTTGCGCGAGGCGGTCACCGTCCTCATCGCTCAGCCCCCACACCACGCGAGAGGTCGTCGGTGCCGCCTTGTCCAAGGTGAGCCCGTCGTCACCGCGTGGTCCACGAGGCTGGACGAGGAACGGTGACGCTACCACGCAGCAGGCCGGCCGCCTTGGACGTTGTCCAAGGCGACACGACGAAGGAGAACGCCACGACCACCGCAGCCAAGAAGCCCACCGCGAGGAAGACGGCGTCCAAGGCCACCGCCACGACCAGGAAGGCCGCGCCCAAGGCGGCGGAGGCGCTGGACGCTGACGACGCCGAGCAGGAGGTCGATCTCGCCGATGAGGCCGGTCCCGACGAGGTGAAGGACGACGAGGACGAGGGGCCCGACCGTGGATTCGTCCTGGGCGGCGCCGACGACGACGCGCCCGTCCAGCAGGTCACGACCGCCGGTGCCACCGCAGACCCGGTGAAGGACTATCTGAAGCAGATCGGCAAGGTCGCGCTCCTCAACGCCGAGCAGGAGGTCGACCTCGCGAAGCGCATCGAGGCGGGCCTGTTCGCGGAGGAGAAGCTCGGCTCGGGCGAGAAGATCGCGCCCAAGCTGCGTCGCGAGCTCGAGTGGATCGCGAACGACGGTCGTCACGCCAAGAACCACCTGCTCGAGGCGAACCTGCGTCTGGTGGTGTCCCTCGCGAAGCGCTACACCGGTCGCGGGATGCTGTTCCTCGACCTGATCCAGGAGGGCAACCTCGGCCTCATCCGTGCCGTCGAGAAGTTCGACTACACCAAGGGCTACAAGTTCTCCACCTACGCGACGTGGTGGATCCGTCAGGCCATCACGCGCGCCATGGCCGACCAGGCGCGCACCATCCGCATCCCCGTCCACATGGTCGAGGTCATCAACAAGCTCGCTCGCGTGCAGCGCCAGATGCTCCAGGATCTGGGCCGCGAGCCCACGCCTGAGGAGCTCGCCAAGGAGCTGGACATGACGCCCGAGAAGGTCGTCGAGGTCCAGAAGTACGGCCGCGAGCCCATCTCGCTCCACACCCCTCTGGGCGAGGACGGCGACTCGGAGTTCGGAGACCTCATCGAGGACTCCGAGGCCGTGGTCCCTGCGGACGCCGTGGGCTTCACGCTCCTCCAGGAGGAGCTGTCGAAGGTCATGGACACCCTGTCCGAGCGCGAGGCGGGCGTGGTCGGCATGCGCTTCGGGCTCACCGACGGCCAGCCGAAGACGCTCGACGAGATCGGCCGGGTCTTCGGCGTCACCCGTGAGCGCATCCGCCAGATCGAGTCCAAGACCATGTCGAAGCTGCGTCACCCGTCACGCTCGCAGGTGCTGCGCGACTACCTGGACTGATCAGGGCCCGAACGCGGCGAAGGGGCGGCTCACCGGCTGGTGAGCCGCCCCTTCGCGCTTCCGGCAGGGCACCGTCCGACTCGCAGCCCCGATCAGGGAGCCTCCGGCGGCACCGCGAGAGCGAAAGCGTCATCCGAGTCGGGCGATACCGCACGCTCACGCGCGGTCTGCGCCATCACGATTCCCACCAGCACTACGGCAGCACCCACCAGTGGGAGAGGCGCGAGCGTCTCGCCGAGCCACAGCCACGCGACGATGAACGCGAACAGCACCTCAGACGTCGCCAGGATGCCGGACGCGGTCGCGCTGATGTGCCTCAACGACATGAAGATCAGGGTGAACGGCGCGAAGGCGCCAAGCGCGACCATCCCCACGAGCGGAACCCACATAGGGGCGTGGATCGCGTCGAGCGAGCCCCCGAACGAGACGTTCTCGGCGAACGTCCCCGGCGCGATCCGCCACCACTGCGAGAACATCAGCCAGAACGCGGTCGCGAACGCGGACGCCCAGAAGGCGACCGCCATCGGCGGCCGGTCGGCCACGGAGCGCTCGCCCGAGATGAAGTAGAAGGCGTACGCGCAGGCCGCGGCCAGGCCCGCGGCGACGCCGACGCCCGAGAGGGTCGAGTCCCACACCTCCGCCACGATCGCCAGGCCTACGAGCACGGCCCCGATCGCCCACCACAGCCGGGGATGTACCTTCTCCTTGAACACGACCCGCGCGACGATGGCGACGATCACGACCGCCATGTACTCGAACAGGAGCGCCACGCCGACCGGCAGATGCTTGATCGCGACCGCGTAGAGCCACTGCACCATGGCCAGCCCCGCGATGCCCAGCGCCGCGAACCGCCCGGCGTCGCGCCACGTGAGGCGGAGCTGTGCGCGGTCCGTGATCGCCAGCACCGTGCCTGCGATGACAGCCGTGCCGAGCACGCGGAAGAGCGTCAGCTGCTCGGGCGTGATCCCGGCCTGCATGACCACCTTCGTCATGGACCCGTTGAAACCGAACAGGAAGGCCCCCGTGAGCACGAAGAGCGCGCCGAGCGCGGGCGAGCGGCGGGCGGTCATGGCATCGGTCACGGGCTCAGACTAGGACCGCCGAAGCATGCCGGTGCGCGTCCGGTGGACCTGTCGTGGCAGGGCGCGCCATCTGCCGCCGCGCACGAGCCGCGCGCGGCGTGGCGCTAGCATCGGAGCGAGACGCCACCACCCCATACGGCGTCGAGAACAGGAGTTCCTCACGTGACGATCCTGCGCACCGTGCTGCTGATCCTGCACTTCCTGGGCCTGGCTGCGTTGCTGGGCGGCTTCCTCTACTCCATGTCCGACAAGGTGAAGCGGTTCGCGCCCGGCATGATGCACGGTGCCCTGACGCAGCTCGTGACAGGCATCGCGCTCGTCGGCGTCGCGTATGCGCGCGGCCACGGGGACGACGTCGACAACGCGAAGATCACGGTGAAGCTGCTGGTCGCGCTCGTCGTGACCGTGCTCATCATCATGAACCGTAAGAAGGACGCCGTCCCGGTGCCCGTCTGGGGCACTGTCGGAGGGCTCACGATCCTGAATGTCATCGTCGCGGTCGCGTGGCACTGAGCCGCGCGTGAGGCAGGCCGTCGCGGCGGACGCGGCGGAGATCGTGCACCTCGGTGCGCTGATGTACAAGGCTGTGGGCGCCAAGCCGACGCCGCAGTGGGCTGCGGAGTCGACACGCACCGTTCGCCTGAGGCTCGGTGAGGACCTGATCGGGATGGTGATCGATGCGCCCGAGGGCGGGCTCGCCTGCTGCGGCCTGGTGAACATCGGCCCACGTCTGCCCAGGCCGGGCGCAAGGTCGCATCAGGTGGGCTACGTCCAATGGGTGTCGACGGCGCCGCAGCACCAGCGCAAGGGCTACGCGCACGCCATCATGACCGCGCTGCTCAAGGAGACGGACGCGCGCGGCATCGAGGTCGTCGAGCTGCACGCCACGCCGATGGGCCGCGAGATCTACGAGGAGCTCGGGTTCTTCGTCAAGAGCGACAACATCGCGATGACGAGCGTGCGTCACCGCCCGCCGTCCTGACGCGGGTCATCGGCGCGGCGGCGTGCCCCGGGACGCGGGTGTCGGACGGGTCCGTAGACTCTGTCCGTGAGTTCTGACTACTCGGCACGCCATCTCTCCGTCCTCGAAGGTCTCGAGGCGGTGCGCAAGCGACCCGGCATGTACATCGGCACGACCGATTCCCGCGGCCTGATGCACTGTCTCTGGGAGATCATCGACAACTCCGTCGACGAGGCGCTCGGAGGCTTCGGCAGCCGCATCGAGGTGATCCTGTATCCGGACGACTCCGTCGAGGTACGTGACAACGGCCGTGGCATCCCGGTCGACGTCGAGCCGAAGACCGGGCTGACCGGCGTCGAGGTCGTCATGACGAAGCTGCACGCGGGTGGCAAGTTCGGCGGCGGCTCGTACGCCGCGTCGGGCGGCCTTCACGGAGTGGGCGCGTCGGTGGTGAACGCGCTGTCCGAGCGCCTCGACGTCTGGGTGGACCGTGGGGGAGAGACCCACCACATGGCCTTCCGCAGGGGCGAGCCCGGCTACTTCGCCGACCCCGCCGCGGGGCCCACCCCGCAGGCGGAGTTCTCGCCGTTCGTCACGGGCTCCAAGCTGGAGACCACGGGCAAGGTCGCGAAGGCGCGCACCGGTACGCGCACGCGCTACTGGGCAGACCGTCAGATCTTCAACAAGTCGGCGTCGTTCTCGTTCGAGGATCTGCTCACGCGTGCGCGCCAGACAGCCTTCCTGGTGCCGGGGCTGGAGCTGGTGGTCCGCGACGAGCGCAACCCGCTGGAACCGTCCGAGCAGACGTTCAGGTTCGAGGGCGGCGCAAAGGACTTCGTCGACTTCGTCGCTCCTGACGCCGCCGTGACCGCCACGTGGGAGCTGCGCGGCGAGGCGACGTACACCGAGACCGTCCCGGTCCTCAAGGCGAATGGACACCTGGAGAGCGAGGAGGTCGAGCGCAACTGCGTGGTCGACGTCGCGCTCCGCTGGGGCAAGGGCTACGACAACGAGGTCCGCAGCTTCGTCAACATCATCTCCACCCCCAAGGGTGGCACCCACCAGGCCGGTTTCGAGCAGGGCCTGGTGAAGGCGATGCGCAAGGTGATCGAGACCAACGCCCGTCGCCTCAAGCTGACAGGCAAGGACGGTGCCGAGCGCATCGAGAAGGACGACATCATGGCCGGCCTCACCGCCGTCGTCACGGTGCGGATCCCTGAGCCGCAGTTCGAGGGCCAGACCAAGGAGGTGCTCGGCACGACGCCCGTGCGTGCGATCGTCTCCAAGGTGGTCGAGACCGAGCTCGGCGCGATCATGTCCTCCTCCAAGCGTGACGACAAGACGCAGGCCACCATCGTGATGGAGAAGATCGTCGCCGAGATGCGTGCGCGCGTCGCTGCGCGCAAGCAGAAGGAGATCTCGCGCCGCAAGAACGCGCTCGAGACGTCGTCCCTTCCCGCGAAGCTCGCCGACTGCCGCAGCAACGACGTCGAGTCGTCCGAGCTGTTCATCGTCGAGGGGGACAGCGCGCTCGGCACAGCGAAGCTCGCCCGCAGGTCCGACTTCCAGGCGCTCCTGCCCATCCGCGGCAAGATCCTGAACGTGCAGAAGGCCTCCGTGACCGACATGCTGCACAACGCCGAGTGCGCCAGCATCATCCAGGTGCTCGGCGCGGGGTCGGGACGCACGTTCGACCTGGAGCAGGCGCGTTACGGCAAGATCATCCTGATGACGGACGCCGACGTGGACGGTGCGCACATCCGTACGCTCCTGCTCACGCTGTTCTTCCGTTACATGCGTCCCATGGTCGATGCAGGACGCGTGTACGCAGCGGTGCCGCCGCTGCACCGCGTGGAGGTCATGGGATCGGCCCGCCGCGAGCGCGAGTACATCTACACGTACTCCGAGAAGGAGCTTCAGGAGACCCTGCGGGACCTCAAGCGGGCGGGCCGCAGGTACAAGGAGGACATCCAGCGCTACAAGGGCCTGGGTGAGATGGACGCGGACCAGCTCGCGGAGACGACCATGGACCCGGAGCACAGGACGCTCCGCCGCATCACTGCGGCCGACGCCCAGGCTGCGGAGCGGGTCTTCGAGCTGCTCATGGGCAACGACGTCGGTCCGCGCCGTGACTTCATCGTGGCCGGCGCGGCCGACCTGGACCACTCGAGGATCGACGCATGACCGAGGACGAGCTCAGGCCCGTGTGCCCTGTGCACCCGTACGGATACCACCACGCTGCGCGCGTCCAGCCCGTCGGGTCGCGACACGTGCTGCGCCACCACTCGCTGGTCGGGCTGCCGCGCCGGTGCCCGATGCTCGAGGAGGAGCTGCTCGAGGCGGACAGGGAGATCGACATGCAGGACGACCTCGCCGTGATGCAGCGGACGGCGGCGCCCGCCCGCGCCGTGCTCGTGGCAGTCGGAGTGCTTGTGGCGCTCGTGCTGCTCTACACGGTGCCGTCTGCCGCCGTCGCGATCCCGGTCGGGACGGTCACCGCGCTGGCGCTCGAACGGATCGGCTCCGCGGTGACCCGTGAACGGATGGCGCGCGTCGCGGACTGGCGCCGGCGAGTGGGCCGCTGACGGAGCTACTCATGGGACCATCGACCAGGCATGTCCGGTACCTCGGTGGTGAACAATGGGCGACGTGACCGACGCTTCCACTTCCGGGACAGAGATCGACTCCGTCGAGCTGGGCCGCCGCTCCGGTGCGATCATGCGCACGGGCCTGATGATGCTCGAGGCAGGCACGGCGAGCTACCGCGTGAAGCAGGCGATGCAGGCCGTCGCCAGCTCGCTGGGCGTGGAGCAGGTGCAGGAGCAGGTGACGCTCACCGAGATCACGCTGACGTCGCGCGTGGGCCATCGCTTCCGCACGGAGGTGGCCGAGCTGCGCAAGGCCGGCGTGAACGCGGACCGCATCGCGGCCATGGACCGGTTCCGGCGCGAGCTGCCTGCCACGAGCACGCCCGGTGACATCCACCGCTCCCTTGATGCGATCGAGCGCACTCCTGCGCGCTACAGCCCGCTGTTCAACGCCGCCGCCGCGGGTGCCGCCTGTGCGGGGTTCGCCGCTCTCAACCATGCCCACGTGATCGAGATCGTGACGGTGTTCGTCGCCGCTGGGGCAGGCCAGTACCTGCGCCGTCTGCTGGCGCACAAGGGCTTCAACGCCTTCGGCACCACCATGATCGCCGCGTTCCTCGCCACCAGCCTGTACCTCGGAGTCCTGGGTCTGATCGGGCTCGTGGGTCCGGGGCTCGAGGTGCATGCGTCGGGCTACATCTCCTCGGTGCTGTTCCTGCTCCCTGGCTTCGCCCTGATCACAGGCACGCTCGACATGGCCAAGCTCGACTTCTCGGCAGGCCTGTCGCGAGTCGCCTACGGCACGATGATCGTGCTCGGGGCGGCGGTGGCTGTCTGGGCGGTGTCGCTCATGAGCAGCCTCGACACGTCGCAGCGGGAGGCGACCCTGCCTCTCGTGGTCCAGGTGCTCATCTGGGCTGTGGCGAGCTTCGTCGGCGTCCTGGGATTCGCCCTGATGTTCAACTCGCCGTGGTCGATGGCGCTGAACGCGGCCTGGATCGGCATGGTCGCGTACGCGATCCGGAATCTGCTGGTCCATTCCGGCATGGCCATCCAGATGGGCACGGCGGTGGCATGCATCCTGATCGGGATCCTCGCTGCGGTGTTCTCACGGGGAGGTCGCTGGCCCGTGATCACGTTGCAGGTGCCCGCTGCTCTGGTGCAGATCCCCGGGGTGCCGGCGCACGAGGCGATCGTGGCTCTCAACGAGGCTCGCTACATCGACGC
This sequence comes from Demequina capsici, assembly GCF_032102965.1. NCBI lineage: Bacteria > Bacillati > Actinomycetota > Actinomycetes > Micrococcales > Demequinaceae > Demequina > Demequina capsici. The sequence goes on from NZ_CP134880.1 coordinate 1,285,488, forward strand.
GGTCTCCGGCATCCTGCAGGTAGTGCTCGCCGGCATCGCGATCCTCGTGGGCCTGGTGATCGCGAAGCTCATCACCGATTGGGAGTGGTCGTTCGAGCGCTGAGCCTCGCCGCCGGCGCCGTGACCACGGCGAGCCCGCCGGGTCAGCCGATGCCGAGCACAGGCGCCGCGAGCGGGGCGCCGGAGCCGTCTCGTCGACCGTGCTCCGCCGGGAGCTCGACGGCCTGACCCGCGCCAGACGTCGCACGAGCGGGAGAGGCTCCCACGTACGCGATCAGCAGCGTGTCCTCGCCCTTCAGGAAGCGATGAGCACGGACGCCGCCCGTGGCGCGCCCCTTGCCGGGATATTCGGAGAACGGGGTGACCTTCGCGGAGCCAGGCGTGGTGCCCGGCAGCGCGCTCGACGGCCCGGAGATGGTGACGACCACAGGTTCCTGGGCGTCGGGCGTGACGATGCCGAAGAAGAGCGCCTGCGCATCGCCCAGGTTGATGCCCGCGATGCCACCGCCGGCACGACCCTGCGGACGGACCCCGGACGCGGGGAAGTGCAGCAGCTGCGCGGCGGTGGAGACGAACACGACCTCGGTGTCGTCACCGGCGAGGCCCGCGCCGATCACGCGGTCGCCCTCCTTGAGCCCGATGACGTCCCACAGGTCCTTGCTCGGCTCGTCGCCCGGCGTGACGCGCTTGACGACGCCGTTGGCGGTGCCGAGCGCGAGCGGCGTCTCGGATCCGAGCGGCACGATGGTCACGACCTCCTCGCCCTTGTCCAGCTGGAGGAGCTCCGCCAGCGGAACTCCTCCGCCGAGCGAGGGCGGCTCGGCGGACGGCGCCAGCGCGGGCACGTCGAGCAGCGACAGGCGGTGCAGCCGACCCGAGGACGAGACGACTGCGATGTCGGCCCGCGCGGACGCAGGGATGACGGCGCGCAGCACATCATGCGCCGAACGCCTGCCGTCACGAGCGATCGGGGATTCGTCGGAGGTGCGGGCGATCAGCCCTGTCTCCGACAGCAGCGCGAAGCAGGGGGTGTCCTCGATCTGCATGGACAGCGCGGGCGTCCTGGCCGACGCGGCGGTGCCTGCGGCGCCCGCCACGCCAGTCGTGGCGGGACCTCCCGCCTCCGCGAGCAGGATGGTGCGTCGAGGCGTGCCATGCTCGGCGGCGACGGCGTCCATCTCGCGGCCCACGACGTCGCGGAGCACGCGGTCCGAGCCCAGGATCTCCTCGAGCTCGGCGATCTCGGCCAGCAGCTGCGCCTTCTCGTTCTCCAGCTCCAGGCGGGAGAAGCGGGTGAGGCGGCGCAGGCGGAGCTCGAGGATGTAGTCGGACTGGATCTCAGAGAGGTCGAAGGCCGTCATGAGGCTCTGCTTGGCCGCCGCGGCGTCGTCCGACGAACGGATGATCTGGATGACGTCGTCGATGTCGAGGATCGCGATGAGCAGGCCGTCGACCAGGTGCAGCCGATCCTTGCGTGCCGCGAGGCGGAAGGCGGAGCGGCGTCGCACGACGTCCAGGCGGTGGTCCACCCAGACGCGCAGCATCTCCTTGAGGCCGAGCGTGCGCGGCTGGCCGTCGACCAGAGCGACGTTGTTGATGGAGAACGACTCCTCGAGGGGCGTCTGCTTGTACAGACGCTCGAGCACAGCATCGGGGTTGAAGCCGTTCTTGATCTCGATGACGAGCCGGGTGCCGTGGTGCCGGTCGGTGAGGTCCGTGACGGCGGAGATGCCCTCGAGCTTGCGGTTCGAGACGCCGTCCTTGATCTTCTCGATGACCTTCTCAGGACCCACGAGATAGGGCAGCTCGGTGACGACGATGCCCTGGCGTCGAGCGGTCACCTTCTCCACCTTGGTCGTGGCGCGCGTCCTGAATGCTCCCTTGCCGGTCTCGTAGGCCTGCTTGATGCCCTCGAGGCCCACGATGCGACCGCCGCCGGGAAGGTCGGGACCGGGCACGAAGCGCATGAGCTCGTCCAGCGTCGCCTGGGGGTTGCTGAGCAGATGGCGGGCGGCTGACACGACCTCCACGAGGTTGTGCGGCGCCATGTTCGTGGCCATGCCCACCGCGATGCCTGACGCGCCGTTCACCAGGAGGTTCGGGATGGCTGCGGGAAGCACGGACGGCTGCTGCAGCTTGTTGTCGTAGTTCGGCACGAAGTCGACGACGTCCTCGCCCAGGTCCGCGATCATCGCCATCGCCCCGGGGGCGAGCCGAGCCTCGGTGTACCGCGACGCGGCCGGCCCGTCGTCCAGCGACCCGAAGTTGCCGTGACCGTCCACCAGCGGCAGCCTGAGCGAGAACGACTGCGCCATGCGCACGAGCGCGTCGTAGATCGCGCTGTCGCCGTGCGGGTGGTACTTGCCCATGACCTCGCCGACGACGCGGGAGGACTTGACGTGGGCGCGGTCGGGTCGCAGGCCCATGTCGCCCATGGTGTAGACGATGCGCCGCTGGACGGGCTTGAGCCCATCGCGGGCGTCGGGCAGCGCGCGGGAGTAGATCACCGAGTAGGCGTACTCGAGGAACGAGCTCTCCATCTCGGTGCTGACGTCGATGTCGACGATCTGGCCATCCGGCGCGGTTGCCATCTCTCTCCTGTCCGGTGGTGGTCAAGGGCTGCAGAGCATTGTCCCCCCGTCGGCGGGGGCCACGAGGGCACGCCACGCGGCGGAGGTCGCCATGCAAGGCGCAGAGGTGGAACAATAGCGCGCATGCCGCACACGCTCGAGGAATCCGTCGCCGTCGCGGGATACTACCCGGCGCTCGCCACCACGGTGCTGCGTTCGGCCATCGCGGGGGAGCGGGTCCGCGCCCACTTCGTGCAGACGGAGACGACGTTCGACACCTCTGAGGTGCGCCGTCACATGACGGTTCTCGTGCTCACGGACACCCGCCTCATGCGAGTGCACATGGACGACGGCCTCGGACCCACCGGCGAGTCGACGCATGAGGCGCAGGCCACCGTGGAGACCTCGCTCGTGAGCAACATCCGCACCATGGCGCTCACGCACGTCGTGCACCACCCCGAGTCGTTCCGAGAGGGCGACCTGCCGAGCGAGCTCGTGCTGGCCGTCGGCAACGGCATCCACAGCCGCATCGAGCTGGAGCCCGCCACGTGCGGCGACGAGAACTGCGAGGCGGACCACGGCTACACCGGGGGCATCACCGGTGACGACACGCTCGTGAGGGTCTCGGCGATCGCGGACGGTGAGGACGCCATCCGCGCGCTGCAGGACTTCGCGACCACTCTTCAGCGGAGGCTCGGGGAGAACGCGTGACGTTCGACGCGAGGCTGGCGGCTGTCGGCCTCGAGAAGCCTGATTACGGCGGCAGGGAGCTGGGCGCGGTGCTGCCCGCCGCGCTCGCCGCGGTCGGCGCGAGCCATGCCGTCACGGGTCGTTCGGCGGACGCCGACAGGATCCGGCTGGGGGTGCCCAGGGGACGTCACGTCATCGTGGTGATCCTGGACGGGCTCGGCCACCAGCAGCTCGACGAGCGCCGCGGCCATGCGCCCTTCCTTCGCTCTATGGTGTCCGGGCGCATCACCGCAGGCTTCCCGACCACGACGGCCACGTCTCTCGGGCTGTTCGGCACGGGCGAGCCGTCCGGGCGCACGGGTATGGCGGGCTACTCGGTGCGCAACCCGCGCACGGGGGAGCTGGCCAACCTGGTCTCCTGGGACGGCGCGTATCGCGCGGAGGAGTGGCAGCCGCGTCCCTCGCTGCTCGAGGAGGCGGCTCGGGAGGGCCTGACGGTCACCACGCTGGGCAAGGCGCGCTTCGCGGGTTCCGGGCTCACGCACGCGGCGCTGCGTGGCGGTGCGTTCATCGGCGCGGAGCGGCTCGACGACCGCATCGACGTCGCGATCGGGGTGGCGCGTCGTCCTGGCATCTCCTACCTGTACTGGGGTGAGATCGACGCCGCCGGCCACCGCTACGGGTGGGGGTCGTCCGAGTGGGTCGCCGCGCTCGAGGACGCCGACCGCGAGCTGCAGCGGCTCGCACGCTCCCTGCCGCCGGACGCAGTGCTGCTCATCACCGCAGATCACGGCATGGTGGACATCACGGGCGCACCCCGCTGGGACGTCGCGCACGAGCCCGGGCTGAAGGAGGGCGTCGCGCTCGTCGCCGGCGAGCCACGGGCGTTGCACCTTCACCTGGAGCCAGGCGTGAGTCCCGACGCCGTCGTGGCCCGTTGGCAGGACATCCTCGGCGTGCACGCTGCGGTGGGCACGCGGGACGACATCGTCGAGGCACGGCTGATAGGCCAGCTCGATCCGGCAGTCGCCGATCGCTTCGGGGACGTGGTCGTGGCGATGGCCGGCCGTGCGACGGTGGTCGACTCGGCCACCCAGCCGGCGAAGTCTCTGCTGCTCATCGGCGTGCATGGCTCGCTGACCCCGGAGGAGCTGTACGTGCCGCTCCTCACCGTCGCCGCCCGCTGACCGGCCGACTGCGGCCGCAGGGGCCGCAGGGGCGGACTGCGCGGGGAGACGGCCTGTCAGTCGTGCTTGGCGCCGAAGACGATCTCGTCCCAGCTGGGCACCGAGGCACGGCCCTTGCGGGGACGACGCTCCCCGTTGGCCGGAGTGCGAGGCGAAGCCGCCGAGGGCGCCGAGGCGGGGCTCGCGCCTGACGTCGTCGGTGCGGTCGGCCTCGGCTTGGCGGTCGAGGCCGACGAGCCTCGGCGCGGCGCACCGAAGCCCGTCTCGGCCTGTCGCGCCTTCGCCGCAGGCCCGAAGCCCTCAAACCCGCCGTCCTCGTCGTGGTCGTCGAGCTCGTCGACAGGAAGCGGGTCACGGGTCCCACGACGCTCGGCGAGGTCCTGCAGGAGCAGCTCTGTCGCGTTCGCAGGCTCGGAGGTCTCGGAGTCCGCCGCCGTGGGCTGAACCGGGCGCGAAGGGTGCAGGGGCCGAGCGGCCTCGACATCGTCCTGCGCGCGGACCGCAGCAAGATGCCGCTTGGGGATCGGCACGTCGAGCAGCTCCGTCTCGGTGAGCCACCGGGACTCGTCGTCCTGCGCGGTGAGCGAACGGGCCTGGTGGTCGAACGTCCACAGCGCGCGGACGGAACGGTCGTCCGCACGGAAGTCCACGCAGACCTTCCACGGCTCGTCCACCTCGCGCCAGGCGTCCCACGCGAGCGCCTCCGGATCGATCCCGCGCTGCGCCAGCCGGTCGGCGACCAGGTCTCCGAGAATGGGTGCCCCGGCGTCAGAGCCGATGCGGGTGTCGCGTGCGAGAGCGACGATGTACTCCCGCTCGGCGATCACGGGCGCCTCGAACTTCGTGAGCGCGGCGAGCGGCTCGCCCGTCAGCTCCGCCAGCTCGGCGGCCGTGAGGCCCCCGCGGATGCGCTGCTGGATCTCCTTGGGGGACATGCTGCTCGAAGCGGCGGCCGGTGCCGGCGCGGTCTCGCGAACGCGCGCCGCCGCATGCCGCACCGCCTGGCGCAGCTCGTCGGTCACGGCGACGCGGAACTCGTGGCCGTCGGAGTCAGCGAGCACGAGCTGCTGACCGTCGTCGGCTGGTCCCACAAGATGGAGCTCGGTCATGCCCTCAGGGTGCCACGCGCGTCCGCGACTGCGTCGCACGCCACGCGGTGCGGCAGGATGGGCGCATGACCGACGCTCTCGTGCTCCTCGACATCGCCACCCGCCTCGCGAACGAGGCCGGTGACCTCGTCGTGAAGGGCCGCGCGACCGCGCAGATCGCGGGCACGAAGTCGTCATCGGCGGACATCGTGACCGAGATGGACCTGGCATCCGAGCGGCTCCTGCGGCAGCGCATCCGCGAGCTGCGACCTGATGACGGCATCCTGGGCGAGGAGGGTGACGACGTCCCGTCGCGGTCCGGGATCACCTGGGTGCTCGACCCGATCGACGGGACCGTCAACTACGCGTACGGCCTCCCGTACTACGGAGTGTCCGTCGCCGCGGTGGCGGGTCCGCCGCGCACGCACGAATGGACGCAGCTCGCAGGAGCGATCCGCACAGGCACAGGTGAGCTGTGGGCTGCCGCGAGGAACGAGGGCGCATGGCGTGACGGTGTGCCGATCCGGCGCGAGTCCGCGCCGCCTCTCGAGACGACGCTCCTCGCCACCGGCTTCCAGTACGTGCCCCATCTTCGGGCGCAGCAGGGGCAGGTGGTCGCGCGCATGCTGCCCGTGGTCCGGGACATCAGGCGGCTCGGAGCGGCCGCCCTGGACCTGTGCCATGCGGCCGCGGGGGTCGTCGACGCCTACTACGAGCACCGCATCAACGCATGGGACATGGCGGCGGGCGCTCTCATCGCCACCGAGGCAGGCCTCAAGGTGGCGGGGCTCGATGGCGGTCCTGCGGACGAGCGGCTCGTGATCGCCGCGCATCCTGACGTCTGGGACGACCTCGCCGACGCCCTGCGTGCGGCGGGAGCCGACCGCGTGGGCTGAACGGCGCGCAGGCGAGGGTGACCTGGGTGGCGCCGCGCCGTCTTTTGATGCACAATGCGTGCGCCTGCGGGAACAAAACTCCACCGTGGGGCATTCACTCCGCACTGATAGTGCAGCGAAGGGACCGATGCCAGGATGGCCACCGATTACGACGCCCCCCGGAAGACCGACGACGAGATCTCGGCGGACTCCATCGAGGAGCTGAAGGCGCGCCGCGCCGACAAGAGCTCGGGTGTGGTCGACGAGGACGAGACCGAGGCTGCCGAGGGATTCGAGCTGCCAGGTGCTGACCTGTCCGGCGAGGAGCTCTCCGTGCGAGTCCTCCCGCCGCAGCAGGACGAGTTCACCTGCATGAGCTGCTTCCTCGTGCACCACCGCAGCCAGCTCGCCGAGTTCCGTGGCGAGGACCCGATCTGCTCGGAGTGCGCGGCCTGAGGGCCAGGCGAGCCGCTCCGATGACAGACGTCGACGTGCTCCTCAGCACGACCTCCCCGGACGTCCCGACCCCCGCGTACTCCCATCCGGGAGACGCGGGGGCCGACCTCACGACGCGCATCGCGGTGACGCTCGCCCCTGGCGAGCGCGCCACGGTGCCGACCGGCGTGCGCATCGCGCTTCCCGATGGTTACGTCGCCTTCGTCCACCCTCGCTCCGGCCTCGCGTCGCGGCACGGCGTCACCGTGGTGAACGCGCCCGGCACCGTCGACGCCGGCTATCGCGGCGAGATCGCTGTGACGCTTCTCAACACCGACGCCGGCGAGCCCATCTCGTTCGAGGTGGGGGACAGGATCGCCCAGCTGGTCATCCAGCGTGTGGAGCGGGCCCGATTCGTCGAGGTGGAGACCCTGCCCGGGTCGCATCGAGGCGAGGGCGGCTTCGGCTCCACCGGCGTGGACACCGCGGGAGCGCCCGCATGACGGGAGCGATGCTGCTCGAGCGCGTGACGCCCGCGTGCGACCTTGAGCCGCGCAGCGTGGCACGCGTCGCAGGACGCATCGTGGCCGTGCAGGTCGAGCCCGCGGACGCCGCACCCACCGTGGTCGCGCGCATCGATGACGGCACGGGCTTCGTGCACGCCGTCTTCATGGGTCGACGGGAGGTGCCGGGCATCGAGCCTGGCCGCACCGTCGACGTCGAGGGCAGGGTCTGCGAGACGACAGCGGAGCCACGCATCTACAACCCGCGTTACGAGCTCCGATGACGGCCGACGACGGCGAGCGTCAGCCGGGGCTCGCCGCGCTGCTGTCGTCCGAGGAGTTCTCGCTCCACCAGGCGATAGGAGGATGGCGAGGGTTCGCGGAGTCGGTCGCACCCGGACTCGTCTTCGTGGTCGCCTTCCTTGTGTGGGGCGGCTTCAGGGTGCCGGTGATCGCCTCGGTCGCGACGGTCGTCGTCCTGGTGGTCGCTCGCCTGGTCGGGCGCACCCCGATCACGCAGGCGCTGTCCGGCGTCGTCGGCGTCGCGCTCGGTGCGGTGTGGGCCTGGCGCGCAGGCGATGCGGGGGAGTACTTCCTGCCAGGTCTGTGGATCAACGCGGCCTGGGCCGCAGGGGTCCTTCTCACGATGGTCGTCAGATGGCCCCTCGTCGGGGTCGTCGTGGCCTTGCTGCGTGGCGGGGGCATGGCGTGGCGCAAGGTCCCTGCCGCGATGCGTCGGTACCAGTGGGGCACGGCGCTGCTCGCGGGCATGTTCGTGCTGAGGCTGCTGGTGCAGGTGCCCCTCTATCTCGCGGACCGGGTCGCCGTGCTGGGAACCGCGAAGCTCGCGATGGGACTGCCTCTGACGGCGCTGACGCTGTGGGCTATCTGGTTCCTGGTGCGGACCGTAGAACGTCCTGAAGAGCCTGAGGCTCCGCTTCCGCCGACACGATGAAGAGCAGCTCGTCCCCGGCCTCGAGCGTGTCCTCGGGGGTGGGGGCGATCGTCCTGTCGCCGCGGATGATGCACGACAGCACGGTGTCGGCGGGCCACGGGATCTCCCGCATGAGCGCCCCGACCACGGGTGAGGTCTTTGGCAGCGTCACCTCGATGATGGACGCGCCCGACTGGTGGAACGTGAACACCTTCACCAGGTCGCCGACCGCCACCGCCTCCTCGACCATCGCGGTCATGATGCGCGGCGTAGACACCGCGACGTCGACGCCCCACTGAGTGTCGTACATCCACTCGTTGCGGGGGTTGTTCACGCGGGCCACCGTGCGGGGCACCGCGAACTCCGTCTTCGCGAGGAACGACACGACGAGGTTGGCCTTGTCGTCACCGGTCGCGGCCACGACGACGTCCATCTCCTCGACCCCCGCCTCGCGCAGCGCAGCGAGCTCGCACGCATCGGCGAGCATCCACTCGGCCTGCGGCACCTGGGCCACGCGCATCGCCGTCGGCTGGTTGTCCATCAGCAGCACGTCGTGACCGTGCGAGATCAGGTCGGAGGCGATGGAGCGGCCCACCGAGCCCGCGCCGCAGATCAGCACCTTCATCGTTCGCCTCCCGGGCGTCGGGCGGCGACGCGCTGGGCGGCGGCCGCGACGGCGTCGGGGACGGCGAAGTAGGCCTCGTCGCCCGACTGGATCAGGGTCGTCTGGTCGGGAAGGACGCACTCGCCGAACCGCACCACGTACGCGAGCCGGGCCTTCATGGCGGCCTCGAGGGTGACATAGGTGGCGCCGATCCACTCCGCGTTGACCGCGATGCGGCGCACGGCGACGCCCACGGCGGGGTCGTGGAAGACCTCGTCCACGCCACCCGGGAGCATGCGGTCCACCATCTGGGCGGCGGTCCAAGGGACCGGCGCGACCGTGGGGATGCCTAGCCTGCGGTACACCTCGGCGCGTCCTGGATCGGCGATCCTGGCGACGACGTTGTCCACCCCGTACGTCTCGCGGACCACGCGGGCGGCGAGGATGTTCGAGTTGTCGCCGCTCGAGACCGCGGCGAACGCGTAGGCGTCCTCGACCCCCGCCGACGCGAGCGTCTCGCGGTCGAAGCCGATGCCGGTGATCTTCTGGCCCTTGAAGTCGGCGGGCAGGCGACGGAATGCGTCGGCTGCCTGATCGATGATCGCCACCGAGTGCCCCCGGGCCTCGAACTCCATCGCCAGGGACGCGCCGGTGCGTCCGCACCCGAGGATCACGATATGCACAAGCCCACACGCTATACCCGTCAGCCCTAGGATGGTGCGACGTGCGACGGTTTCTGAACAGCCTGAAGGGCCTCGTGTTCGGCCGCCCGGTGTCCTCCGACCATGCGGCTCCGGTGATGCTGCGCACCCGGATGGCGCTCCCCGTGTTCGGGGCGGGGCTGCTGTCGGCCGTCGCCTACGCGCCCGACGCGATCATCGACTCGCTCCGCAGGGGCGGCCAGCAGGCCGCGTCGATGAGCGTCGGCATCGGCGTGGTCGTGATCCTGATGCTGCTGGCCCTCGCGTACCGGGACAACGTGCGCAGCCGGCCCGACGAGCGCGCGGACTACGGCCTGGTCCGTGACGTGCTGGGGGCGGGGCCCGGCGTCGTGACCGGCGCCGCGCTGCTGATCGACTACCTGTTCACCGTCGCCGTGTCCGTATCGGCCATCACGGGCGTCATCACCTTCACCGTCCCCGAGCTGCGCGGCTGGGCCCGGGTGATCGGCGTGGGCGTCATCGCGGTCATGACGCTCGCGAGCCTGCGAGGGATCCGCGACCGGACCCGCGTCCTCCTGACCGTCTGGTTCGGCTTCCTGGTGGTCATCGGGATCCTCATGCTCGTCGCGCTCGTGTTCCCGGCCACCGACGTGGTCGCGCCCGACGCGGTGCACGACCCCACGAGGTCCGTCCTCGTGGCGTTCGCCGGGGCGATCTCCTCGGGCGCGGTGATGGTCACCGGCATCGAGCACCTCGCGTCGTCCGGTCCGTTCCACGCCCCTCCGCGCGGCGTCCGCGCGGGCCGCACCGTGCTTACCGCGGCCGCCGCCGCGAGCGTCGCCTTCCTGACCGTGATCTGGCTGGCGTGGCGGTTCCGCGTCACGGGCTGGGTGCAGGGCCCGGTGCTGCTCCAGGTGACCGAGAAGGTCACGGATCAGGCTCTCGCGGTCTGGATCGTCGGGCTGTCCGCAGCGGCGATCCTGTATTCGGCGGCCTTCGCCGTCTTCCGCCGCTTCTCCAACCTCGCCTCTCTGCTGGCGCGTGACGCTTACCTGCCGCGCCAGCTGTCCATGGCCAACGACCGGCTGGTCTTCCGCGGCGGCGTGCTGCTCGTCGCTGGAGCGTCCGCCCTCGTCGTGATCGCAGCGAACGCGAACCTGCTGGCGCTGGTCCACATGTACGTGATCGGCGTCTTCTCCTCGATCGTGCTCAGCCAGCTGGCGATGGTGCGGCACTTCGGCGAGGCGCTCACGCGCGAGGCCTCGCGCAGCAAGCGCCGCCGCCTCCAGGCACGGCGCACCCTGCACGGCACCGCCGTGGTGGTCGCCTCAGCCGTCCTGATCGTGGTGGCGGTCTTCAACTTCGTCGCCGGCGCGTGGATCGCGCTCGTCGCGATCGTCGGTCTCGTGGTGCTGATGCGGTCCATCAGCACCCACTACGCCCGCATGCGCGAGGACGTGAGGCTCACGCCTGACGACCGATCAGACGCGCTGCCCAGCTCCACGCACGGGGTGGTCCTGGTCGCCCAGCTGCACCGTCCGGCCATGCGCGCGCTCGCCGTGGCGAAGGCCGCCCGGCACGCGCGGCTCGAGGCGGTGGCCGTCGCGATCGACAGGACGGCCGCCGCCCAGCTCCAGCGCGAGTGGGGGAGGCGCCGCATGGGCATGCCGCTCATCGTCCTCGACTCCCCGTTCCGCGACCTCGTGGGACCCGTGCTGGAGTATGTCCGCTCGCTTCATCGCGAGAGCCCGCGCGACGTGGTCGTCGTCTATGTGCCCGAGTACGTCGTGGGCCGCTGGTGGGAGCGCTTCCTGCACAACAAGGCCTCGCAGAGGCTGCGGGATCAGCTGCTCAGCGTGCCGAACGTGGTCGTGTCGGCGGTGCCGTGGCAGCTGGAGTCCGCCCGCGTGCGGTCCGCTCAGGTGCGGGCCTCCCGCGCGGCCGAAGGGCAGGAGCAGTCGTGACATCGAGGATCGAGGTCGAGGTCGGTGCGCCCGCCCACGGCGGCCACTGCGTGGCACGGTACGACGGGCGTGCGGTCTTCGTGCGCCATGCGCTGCCGGGGGAGAGGGTGATCGTCGAGGTCGCGGACGATGCGCCCGATGCCCGCTTCTGGCGCGGGGACACGGTCGAGGTGCTCGAGGCGTCTCCCGACCGCGTCGAGCATCCGTGGCCGGAGGCGGCCGCAGGAGGAATCGGCGGCGCGGAGCTGGGACATGTGTCGCTGCCCGCGCAGCGTCGTTGGAAGCACGCGGTGCTGGTCGAGGCGTTCGCACGCTTCGCTGGCGTCCCGTTCGCCGGTCAGGTGAACGCGGCTCCGGGCGACGACGCGCGCGGAGGCCTTGCGTACAGGACCCGGGTGAGCGCGACCGCAGGCGACGACGGCCGCCCCACGATGACCGTGCCCGGCACCGGGGAGCGCCGATCCCTCGTGGAGATGCCGCTCGCGGTGTCGGAGGCCGAGACGGCGCTCTTGAAGGCGCGAACCGAGCCCGGGGCGCGTATCGATGTCACCGCGACGTCGACCGGCGAGGTCGTGGTGACGACCACGGGCCGCGAGGCGCGCAGGCTGTGGTTGCATGAGCGTGTCGCGTACGCGCGCGGCGAGGTCGCATACCGCGTCCGTGCCTCCGATTTCTGGCAGGTTCATCGTGCCGCGCCAGGCGTGCTCGTGGACGCGGTGATGTCACGGATCCTGCCGGACGGACCGGTGCTCGACCTCTACTCCGGCGCGGGCCTGTTGGCGCTGCCGATCGCGCGGCTCGGCCGGCCTGTGGTCGCCGTCGAGGCGCCGGACTCAGGCAAGGCGCCCCCCGCGCTCGCTGCGAACCTCAAGGCGCGAACGGAGGCGGACGCGGTCGGGGACGATGTGCGCAGGTACCTGACCCGGAGCGCGCCCGCGCGCGAGTGGGACGCCGCGACGATCGTGCTCGACCCGCCGCGTTCCGGCGCCAAGGCGCGCACCATCGACGCCATCGCGGCGTTGGGCGCGCCGCGCATCGTGTACGTGGCGTGCGACCCTGTGGCGCTCGCCCGCGACACGGCACTGCTCAGGTCGCATGGTTACGACCTGCGCGAGGCCGACGCGTTCGACCTGTTCCCCATGACTCATCACGTCGAGACCGTGGCCTCGTTCGACCTTCGGTGACGCGTCATCGAGGCGGCGGCGCCACCTCCGCAACCGCCACGGACCATGACTAGGATGGGGCCGATCAAGGACGAGCACTGGAGGAGCCGCATGAGCGTGAACACCCTGGGAGCCAAGGCGACGCTGGCCGTGGGAGACCGTAGCTACGAGATCTACCGGCTCGACGCCGTGCCAGGGCTCGAGAGGCTCCCGTACTCGCTCAAGGTTCTTGCGGAGGCGCTTCTGCGCACCGAGGACGGCGCGAACATCACCGCCGACCACGTCAAGGCGCTCGCCTCGTGGGATCCTTCCGCGGAACCCGACACCGAGATCCAGTTCACCCCTGCGCGCGTCGTCATGCAGGACTTCACCGGCGTGCCCTGCGTCGTGGACCTCGCCACCATGCGCGAGGCCGTCGCGGAGCTCGGCGGCGACCCGAGCGTGATCAACCCGCTCGCGCCCGCCGAGATGGTGATCGACCACTCCGTGGTGATCGATGTCTTCGGCCGCAAGGACGCGCTCGAGCTCAACACCGCGCTCGAGTACGAGCGCAACCGCGAGCGCTACCAGTTCCTTCGCTGGGGTCAGACCGCCTTCGACAACTTCAAGGTGGTCCCGCCCGGCACGGGCATCGTCCACCAGGTCAACCTCGAGTACCTGGCGCGAGGCGTCATGACGAAGGAGACCGACGGCACCACCCAGGCGTACCCCGACTCGTGCGTGGGCACCGACTCGCACACCACGATGATCAACGGCCTGGGCGTGCTCGGTTGGGGCGTCGGAGGCATCGAGGCCGAGGCGGCCATGCTCGGCCAGCCCGTGTCGATGCTGATCCCGCGCGTCGTCGGCTTCAAGCTGACGGGAGCCATCCCGGCGGGTGCCACCGCCACCGACGTCGTGCTCACCATCACCGAGATGCTGCGCCACCACGGCGTGGTCGGCAAGTTCGTCGAGTTCTACGGCGAGGGAGTGGGCGCGGTGCCGCTGGCCAACCGCGCCACGATCGGCAACATGAGCCCTGAGTTCGGCTCCACTGCCGCGATCTTCCCGATCGACGGCGTCACCCTCGACTACCTGCGCCTCACCGGTCGCTCCGCGGACCAGGTGGCGCTCGTCGAGGCGTACACGAAGGAGCAGGGGATGTGGCACGACCCGTCCGCTGCGGACTACGTCGAGCCGCAGTTCTCCGAGTACCTCGAGCTCGACCTGTCGACCGTGGTGCCGTCGATCGCCGGACCCAAGCGCCCGCAGGACCGCGTGTCGCTGTCAGAGTCGAAGCCGCAGTTCGAGAAGGCGATCTCCCAGGTCCGCGCGGGCGACGCCAAGGACGCCACCTACGTCAACGAGGCGGGCGAGACCGTGCCGCTGAAGGACGGCGACGTCGTGATCGCGTCGATCACGTCGTGCACCAACACCTCGAACCCCTCGGTGATGCTCGCCGCAGCGCTGCTCGCGCGCAACGCCAACGCCAGGGGCCTCGCGTCGAAGCCGTGGGTCAAGACATCCATGGCGCCCGGCTCGCAGGTCGTCACCGACTACTACGAGAAGGCAGGGCTCTGGCCTGACCTCGAGGCTCTCGGATTCCACCTCGTCGGCTACGGCTGCACCACCTGCATCGGCAACTCCGGCCCGCTGCCGGAACCTGTCTCGGGCGCCGTGAACGAGCACGACCTCACCGTCGTGTCGGTCCTGTCCGGCAACCGCAACTTCGAGGGCCGCATCAACCCTGACGTCAAGATGAACTACCTCGCGTCGCCGCCGCTGGTGATCGCGTATGCGCTCGCCGGCACGATGGACTTCGACTTCGAGACCGAGCCGCTCGGCCAGGACGCCGACGGGAAGGACGTGCTGCTGAAGGACATCTGGCCCGATGCCTCCGAGGTCGAGGCGATCGTCGGTTCCTCCATCACGCAGGAGATGTTCTCGAAGGACTACGCCGACGTCTTCGCGGGCGACGCGCGCTGGCAGGGCCTTCCCACCCCGGACGGCAAGACCTTCGTGTGGGAGGACGACTCGACCTACGTGCGCAAGCCTCCGTACTTCGAGGGCATGGGGATCGAGCCCGAGCCGGTGCAGGACATCGCCGGCGCCCGCGTGCTCGCGCTGCTCGGGGACTCCGTCACGACCGACCACATCTCGCCCGCAGGCTCGATCAAGGCCGACAGCCCCGCGGGCCGGTACCTCGCGGAGCACGGTGTGGAGCGTCGCGACTTCAACTCCTACGGTTCCCGTCGAGGCAACCACGAGGTCATGATCCGCGGCACCTTCGCGAACATCCGCCTGAAGAACCTGCTGCTCGCCGACGACGAGGGCAACGTCGTCGAGGGCGGCTACACGAAGAACCTCCTCACGGGCGAGCAGGAGTCGATCTACGACGCCGCGCAGGCGTACGCCGAGGCTGGCGTCCCGCTGGTGGTGCTCGCGGGCAAGGAGTACGGCACCGGTTCGTCACGCGACTGGGCCGCGAAGGGCACCAGCCTGCTGGGCGTCAGGGCGGTCATCGCGGAGAGCTTCGAGCGCATCCACCGGTCCAACCTCATCGGCATGGGGGTGCTCCCGCTGCAGTTCCCTGCGGGCGAGTCGGCAGCGTCGGTCGGGCTCGACGGCACCGAGACGTTCTCGATCGCAGGGGTCACCGCGTTCAGCGACGGCGATCACCCGCGCACCCTGCCCGTCACCGCCACGAAGACGGACGGCTCGGTCGTGGAGTTCGACGCGGTGGTCCGCATCGACACCCCCGGCGAGGCGGACTACTTCCGCAACGGCGGGATCCTCCAGTACGTCCTGCGGTCGCTCGTCACGGCCTGATCCGTGCCGGGACATCCCGGCCTGGACCGGCACAGGGACGACGCCGCGTAAAGTGGTGTGACCCCTGTGCCCGGAAGAAGGAGAGAGCGTGCTGGAGCGCATCGAGTCACCGCAGGACCTGCGGGGTCTCTCATACGAGGAGCTTCACGGCCTCGCCGAGGAGATCCGGGACTTCCTGGTCGACTCGGTCTCGCGCACCGGCGGACACCTGGGCCCCAACCTGGGCGTCGTCGAGCTCACGCTCGCGCTGCACCGGGTCTTCGAGTCGCCGCACGACAGCATCGTGTTCGACACGGGGCACCAGTCGTACGTGCACAAGCTGATCACCGGACGCCACGACTTCTCGGACCTGCGCCAGCGCGGGGGCCTGTCGGGCTACCCCTCCCGGGCCGAGAGCGCGCATGACGTCGTCGAGAACTCGCACGCATCGACCGCCGTGTCGTGGGCGGCGGGCATCGCGCGCGGCCGGGCGCTTCGCGGCGAGAGCGACCGCACCACGGTCGCCGTGATCGGCGATGGCGCGCTCACCGGCGGCATGGCCTGGGAGGCGCTCAACTCGCTTGCCGACCGGTCGGACCGCGTGGTGATCGTCGTCAATGACAACGGCCGCTCCTACGCGCCGACGATCGGCGGCCTCGCCCGCAAGCTCGACGGGATCCGCGTGGACCCGCGCTACGAGCGCTTCCTCGGCTGGGGCAAGCGCACCTTCGAGAATCGCGGCCGGTTCCGCACCTTCACCTATCAGACGGTGATGCACGGCAAGCGCGCGCTCAAGGGGCTGCTCACCGAGCAGGGTCTGTTCGAGGATCTGGGGCTGAAGTACATCGGTCCGATCGACGGCCACGACCAGCGTCACCTCGAGCTGGCGCTGCGGCAGGCGAAGGACTACGGCGCCCCCGTGCTCGTGCATGTGCTGACGCAGAAGGGCCGCGGCTACGAGCCCGCCGAGCAGGACGTCGCCGACCGCTTCCACGCCGTCGGCCCGATCCATCCTGAGACGGGGCTGCCGATCGTGCCCTCCCGCTTCGGATGGACGAAGGTCTTCGCGGACGAGATGCTGAGGGCCGGCAGGGAGCGTGACGATGTGGTGGCGCTCACCGCTGCCATGCTCGCGCCCGTCGGCCTGCAGCCCTTCGCCGACGAGTTCCCCGACCGCGTGATCGACGTCGGCATCGCGGAGCAGCATGCCGTCACCAGCGCCGCAGGCCTCGCGTTCGCCGGGATGCACCCCGTCGTGGCGGTGTACGCGACCTTCCTGAACCGCGCGTTCGATCAGCTGCTGATGGACGTCGCGCTTCACAAGGCGGGCGTGACCTTCATGCTCGACCGCGCGGGGATCACCGGAGACGACGGGGCGAGCCACAACGGCATGTGGGACATGGCGCTGCTGCGCCATGTCCCGGGCCTGAGACTGGCCGCGCCGCGTGACGAGGCGACGCTGCGCTCCGCGTTCAGGCAGGCGCTCGACGTCGACGACGCGCCCACCGTCGTGCGCTACCCGAAGGGGGCCGTCGGAGACGACGTTCCCGCGCTCCGTCGCGTGGAGGACATCGAGATCCTCGCCGAGCTCGGCGAGGGTCCGGCGCAGGTGGTCGTGCTGGGCGTAGGAGCCATGGCGCCCACGGCGATCGAGGTGGCCGGCAAGCTTGCGGCCGAAGGCCGGACCGTGCTCGCCGCGACTGCCACCTGGGTGCGACCCGTGCCCGACGGCCTCCTGGAGGTGCTCGGAGACGCCGAGCTCGTCGTGACCGTCGAGGACGGCCTCACCGACGCGGGCGTGGGCCAGGAGTGGGCCGAGTTCGCGCGGCTCGCCGGCCGCACCGCCCGGTGGTCCCACCACGGAGTGCCGCGGGAGTTCCTCGATCACGCCAGCCGTGCGCAGGTCGTGGAGCGCGTGGGCCTGAACGCCTCCGCGATCGCCGAGCGGGCCGGCGCGCTGCTCGCCTGACGATCAGGCGTCGACCACGCCGTCCGACGCGTCGGTGCCGGCAGCATCGAGCTCGGCCGCGCGGACGAACGTCTGCGCCAGCACGGGCGCCACCAGGTCCAGCTGCCACTGCCGCGCTCCGCGGGAGGCCAGCAGGTTCCTGATCTCTGCCTCCCCGCCGCCACGGTGCTCCCAGCAGGCGCGGCGCACCGCATCAGGCTGCATGAGGTTCTCGGCAGGCATGCCGTGCTTGTCCACGAGCCCCTGGATCGCCTCCTTGGTGAGCGCGAGCCGTGTGGCGGCGTCGGGACGCTTGTCGCGCCAGGCACGAGGCGGAGGAGGGCCGTCGCTCGCAGGACCACGTCGAGCCGGCAGATCCTTGTCGGGAAGCGCGAGCGCGCGCTCGATGGTGGGCCACCAGCGGGCCGCAGCCCGCTTCGTCCCCCGCGACCGCCACTCGGGAAGCGCCACCAGATCGTCGTAGGACGCGGGGCGAGCCTGCGCCGCCGAGACGATCGCCGCATCGCGGAGGACGCGCCCTGGCGACATGTCGCGACGCTGCGCCTCCCGATCACGGCTCAGCCACAGCTCGCGCACGATCCCCAGCCCGCGAGGATCCCGCACCTGGTGACAGCCTGACGTGCGCCGCCACGGGTCAGGACGCGCCTCCGAGGGCTGCGCGACCCGCGCCGCCTCGAACTCCTGGAGCGCCCAGTCCAGCTTGCCCGCCGCCTCGAGCTCGGAGCGGAGATGGTCGCGCACCTCGACGAGCACCTCGACATCCAGCGCCGCATACACGAGCCAGTCATGGGGGAGCGGTCGCGTGGACCAGTCCTGCGCCGAGTGCTCCTTCGCGAGGGCCAGGCCCAGCACCCTCTCGACGACAGCGGCGAGCCCTACCTTGGGCCAGCCGAGCAGGCGCGCGGCGAGCTCCGTGTCGAACACCTTGGCGGGTGTGATGCCAAGATCGCGCATGCCCGGCAGATCCTGGCTCGCGGCGTGGAAGACGAACTCCTCCGCGCCCACAGCCTCCTGGAGGGAGGAGAGGTCGGGCAGGGCGGCGGTGTCGACGAGCGCGATCCCCGCGCCGGCGCGCTTGAACTGTGCCAGGTACGTGGCCTGTCCATAGCGGAAGCCCGAGGCACGCTCGGCGTCCGCGGCGATCGGACCGGTGCCCGCGGCGAAGGCGGCGACCGCCTGCGCGAGCGCCTCCGGCGTGTCGATCAGCGGCGGCACCCCGCCGGCAGGCTCGGTGAGCGGAACAGCGGGCGACGTTTCTTCCGAGGCGGTCGGCTCTGACGGGTGGGTCATGCGCGGGTACCCCGCAGCAGCGTCACGCCCTCAGGGACCGGTGGCAGGCCCGCGCAGGAGGCCATGAGCTCAGTCCACGCCGTGATGTGCGGCCCGATCACGCTCGTCTCGGGCGTCCACGACGCGCGCAGCTCGATGCGCACCTCGTCGGGTCGCTCGGCCAGCTCGCCGTACGATCGCGACACGACCTTGGTCACAGTTCCTCCTCGCTGCCGGTGGGGGACGCCTTCCAGCGCCTCCTCCAGTCGCGACCACGCGACGTCGGCCCAGATGTCGTCAGCCCCGACCTCGGCGTCCGCGAGCGCCTTGACGAGCGCGACGACGCGGAAGGTGCCATCCCATGCGTCGTTGCCGTCGGGGTCGTGCAGAAGCACGAAGCGTCCGGTCGCCTCGACCTCGGGCGCCGTCACCTCGCCGTCGATCGCAGCCGCGAAAGGTGCGATCCGCGAGGGTGCGGTGGTCTCGGCGACGCGGACGTCGCCTCGCACCTGCGCGCCGGCGATCGAACGCAACGCCTCAAGGAAGGCGGGCGGTGCCGTGGCACGATCGGGAGCCATGGTCCGAGACTAGGACCGAGCACGCCGCGTGGATCGTACGCCACGCTGTCGGCCACCCTCTAGGCTGGTACGCGGAGTTCTCCCCGACGTTAGGAAGTGACATGTCCCTCGCACAGATCGGCGTGACCGGCCTCGCGGTGATGGGCCGCAACCTCGCGCGCAACTTCGCGCGCAACGGGTTCACGGTCGCCGTCCACAACCGCTCACCGCAGAAGATGACGTCGCTCCTCGCGGAGCACGGTGACGAGGGCGACTTCATCGGCTGCGAGTCTCTCGAGGACTTCGTCGCGGCGCTGGAGCGCCCGCGCAAGATCGTCATCATGGTTCAGGCCGGGCCCGCGACCGACGCGGTCATCGACGCGCTCGTGCCGCTGCTCGACCAGGGCGACATCGTGGTGGACGCCGGCAACGCGCACTTCCCCGACACGCGTCGGCGTGAGGCGGCTCTTCGTGAGATCGGACTGCACTTCGTCGGCTCGGGGGTGTCGGGCGGCGAGGAGGGGGCGCTGCTCGGGCCGTCGATCATGCCCGGCGGCCCCGCGGAGTCGTACACGACGCTCGGCCCGATCCTCGAGAAGATCTCGGCGAAGGTCGACGGCGTGCCGTGCTGCACGCACGTGGGCCCCGACGGCGCGGGTCACTTCGTGAAGATGGTGCACAACGGCATCGAGTACGCGGACATGCAGCTCATCGGCGAGGCCTACCAGCTGCTCCGCGAGGGACTGGACCTCACCCCTGCCGAGATCGGCGACATCTTCGACGAATGGAACAAGGGTGACCTGGAGTCGTTCCTGATCGAGATCACGGCCGAGGTCCTCAAGCAGGTCGACGCACGGACCGGCAAGCCGCTGGTCGACGTGATCGTCGACGAAGCGGGCCAGAAGGGCACCGGCCGCTGGACCGTGCAGAGCGCGCTCGACCTGGGCGTGCCTGTGACCGGCATCGCCGAGGCGACGTTCGCCCGCGCGATCTCCAGCCAGATCGCGCAGCGCGAGGCCGCCCGCGACGTGCTCTCCGCCTCCACGTCGGAGTGGCACATCAACAACCGCGACGGCTTCATCGAGGACGTGCGGCTGGCGCTGTACGCGTCCAAGGTCGTCGCTTATGCGCAGGGCTTCGACCAGATCCAGGCGGCCTCCGAGGAGTACGGCTGGAACGTCGATCGCGGCGCCATGGCACGCATCTGGCGGGGCGGCTGCATCATCCGTGCGCGGTTCCTGAACCGCATCACTGAGGCGTACGAGCGGGACGCGGACCTTGCGTCGCTCCTGGTGGATCCCTACTTCGCGAACGAGGTGTCCGACGGCGTGGCCGCGTGGCGTCGCGTGGTCTCCATGGCTGCGCTCACCGGCGTGCCGACGCCCGCGTTCTCGTCGTCGCTCGCGTACTACGACGCTCTGCGCGCGGAGCGACTGCCCGCTGCGCTGATCCAGGGGCAGCGTGACTTCTTCGGCGCTCACACGTACAAGAGGACCGATGTCGAGGGCACGTTCCACACGCTGTGGTCGGAGGACCGCAGCGAGGTCGAGGCCTAAGCCGGGTGCGCGCCCCGACCCCCGTCCTCGTAGGCGGCGATATCGGCGCGTATGCCCTCATGCGTGCCTTCCACGAGGCATACGGGGTGCGGGGCGTGATCGTGTCACGCGTCGAGACGAGGGCGTTCGCGCACACGCGGCTCGCCGACCAGGTGATCGCGAACGTCGACGACCAGGATGCGCTCGTCACGGCGCTGGAGCAGATCGCGGCCGACCGGCCCGACGAGCGGCTGGTGCTGCTCACCAACGCGGACTGGTACGTGGAGCGGATCGCCGCGGCGCGGGAGCGCCTCGAGGCGCGCTACGAGATCCCCATGTGCACTGCCGAGCAGTTCGCCAGGGTGTCCGACAAGGCGGCCTTCCAGGCCGACTGCGTGGCATTGGGGATCCCGGTGCCGCGGACGATCGCGGTGTCGTTCTCGTCGGGCTCGCCTGTGCCCGACGCGTCGCTCGACCTGCTCGAGTACCCGGTCATCGGCAAGCCCGCCTCCTCGGCGGAGTTCTACTACGTCGACTATCCGGGCAAGCTGAAGATCCATGACCTCGGAGGCAGGGACGCGGTCGACGCGCTTCTCGCGAGGCTGGCCGCCTCGGGGTTCACGGGCACGTATCTGCTCCAGGAGTTCATCCCTGGCGATGAGACCCAGATGCGGTCGCTGACCGCGTACCGGGACGCGCGGGGGAACGTGACGATGGTCGTGACGGGGCGGGTGCTCCTCGAGGAGCACACGCCCGGGACCCTGGGGGTGCCCGCGGCGATCCTCACCGAGCCGTATGGCGATGCCATGGACGCGATGTCGCGCTACCTGGACCGAGTGGACTATCGAGGCTTCGCGAACGCGGACTACAAGCGCGACGCCCGCTCGGGTCGCCATGTGTTCTTCGAGGTGAACCCACGCATCGGCCGCAACAACTGGTACACCACGGCGTCGGGCGTGAATCCCGCGACGCACGTGATGGCCGATCTCGACGGCGCCCCGATCATGCCGGTACGCGGCGACCGGTCGGTGCTGTACTCCGTCGTTCCCATCCCGCTGCTGCGCCGCTACCTGAAGGAACGCGCGTTGCGGCAGACGGTCCTCGCGGCGGCGAAGCGCGGTGTCGCGAGACCCCTGCACAATCCGGAGGACCGTTCGGCGAGGCGGTGGCTCACGATCACCGCGCTCACCTGGAACTACTGGCGCAAGTATCTGCAGTACTACCCGCGGGCCACCGAGAGCGGGCACTGACGGCGCTCTGTCGAGCGCTCGCTAGGCTCTGGTCATGACCCCGGATCTGGTGGGCCGTCGCCCCACCCTCGACGCTGCGGCGCTGGTGGACCAGTTGGTCCCGCCGCCGCACTTCGCGACCGCGACGTTCGAGACCTACATCCCGGATCCCGACTATCCGAGTCAGGCGGCCGCCCTCGAAGCGGTGCGCACCTTCGCGATCCGCGCGACGCGACGGGGCATCCCTGGGCTGCGATCCAGCACGGCGGGCAAGGGCCTGTACCTGGATGGCGGCTTCGGCGTGGGCAAGACCCACCTGCTCGCCGCAGCGGCGGCCGCGGTGGGGGACCGCGCGGTGTTCGGCACCTTCGTCGAGTACACGCATCTGGTGGGGGCGCTCGGCTTCGTGCGGGCCCGCGATGAGCTGGCGCAGTTCGCTCTGGTGTGCATCGACGAGTTCGAGCTGGACGATCCTGGCGACACGTTGCTGATGGCGCGTCTCATGCGCGAGCTCACCGACGCGGGTGCTGCCATAGCCGCCACGTCGAACACGCTGCCCGACTCGCTGGGGGAGGGGCGCTTCGCTGCCGAGGACTTCCGCAGGGAGATCCAGGCGGTTGCAGGCCTCTTCACGGTGGTGACGATCGACGGTCCCGACTATCGCCATCGCGGCGACGTCGAGTCGCCTGTGCCCGCGTCGTCGGCGCAGGTGGATGCCGTGGCGGGGGATCCGGACGGAGTGGTCGTCGGGTGGTCGGAGCTGGTCGACGACCTCTGGCACGTGCATCCGAGCAGGTACGGCGCGTACGTCGAGGGCGTGCGTGCGCTCGGACTGCAGGAGGTGACGCCGCTCGACGATCAGGCGCGTGCCCTGCGCGTCGTCGCGCTCGTCGATCGCCTCTACGACCGTGATGTCAGGATCATCGCGTCCGGTGCGCCGCTCGACCACGTCTTCCCTGAGGACATGCTGCGCGGCGGCTACCGCAAGAAGTACTTCCGAGCGCTGTCACGCCTCACCTCGATGGCTGCACCGCGCTGAGTCCTCACACGCCGGCCTTGCCACCAGGCGCAGCGGACCGTCGGTGGTGTGGAGCAGATGCGCGGCCGGGAGGGGGCCGGCGGCGCCATCAATGGGGGGCGGCGACGAGCGCGACCGAGTCGGGCCCGAGCTTGAGGCAGTCGTCAGCGGATGTGCAGCGGCCGAACGTCGCGATCACGGCTCCGGCCGGCAGCATCGCCTCATGCGCTGACAGGTTCGCGTGGACGATCACGGGCCCTCGCATGGTGAGCACGCGGGGCGCCGACTCGGACACCGAGACGGGGAACGGCTCCCACGCGGCGGGGTCGCGCGTGAGGTCCCGCGCGGTCATGACCTCCGCGACCCAGGCCTCGATCCGGCGCTGCGTCTCCGTGGTCGCCGCGAGCCCGGACCCCAGCTTGGACCGCAGGAACGTCTGTCGATCCTGAGGGTCCGGCACGGAGACGTCCCCGCCGTAGAGCTCTTCCCAGCCGTGACCTGCGAACTCGTTCCTCCGGCCGTCTGACACGGCCGATCCGAGGGGCTCCGCGTGGTCGGTGAAGAACATGAACGGCCTCGTCTCGCCGTACTCCTCGCCCATGAAGAGCATCGGAGTGAAGGGACCGAGGAGGATCAGCGCCAGGGAGGCGGCCTGCGCGCCGGGGGTGAGCCGGGAGGCCGGCCGGTCTCCGAGCGCGCGGTTGCCCACCTGGTCGTGGTTCGAGGCGAAGACCACGAAGCGGCGACGGTCGACCTCGGGCGGCACGGGCGCGCCCCAGGGCTTGCCACGGAACGTCGAGTAGGTGCCGTCATGCACGAACACGCCCCGGAACGCCTTGTCGAGCGTCGCGGCGCTGCCGAAGTCGCCGTAGTAGCCGTGGATCTCCTCGGTGAGGTACGCGTGGAGCGCGTGGTGCACGTCGTCGGCCCACTGGGCGGTCATCCCCATGCCGCCTTCGGCCGTGGGCATGACCATGGCGGCCTGGTTGAGGTCGGACTCCGCGACGAGCGACAGCGGCCGTCCAAGCGTCGCGGACAGCGCGGCGACCGTGTCGGACAGCTCGGCGAGCAGGTGACGCGGGGAGTCGTCCTGGAGCGCGTGCACGGCGTCGAGCCTGAGGCAGTCGACGTGGAAGTCACGCATCCATCGGACCGCGTTGTCGATCAGGAAGCCGCGCATGCCCTCGGACCCGGGCTGGTCCAGGTTGACGGCCCATCCCCACGGGGTCTCGTGCGCGTCCGTGAAGTAGGGGCCGTACTGGGCCAGGTAGTTGCCGTCGGGTCCGAGGTGGTTGTAGACCACGTCGAGGCAGACGCCGAGTCCCGCGGCGTGCGCCCTGTCGACGAACCGCTGGAGCGCCTCGGGCCCGCCGTACGGGTCGTGCACCGCGTACAGCGCGACGCCGTCGTAGCCCCAGCCGCGTTCGCCGGGGAACGCGGCGAGCGGCATGAGCTCGATCATCTGGATGCCGCGCCGCGCAAGGTCGGAGAGGTGTCGTGCGTCGATCGCGTCGAGGGTCCCTCCGGGTGTGAAGGTGCCTACGTGCAGCTCGTACGTGACCGCGCCCAGGGCGTCGATGCCGCCCCAGGACTGGTCGTGCCAGAGGTGCCGCGACGGGTCGAAGGCGCGCGAGAATCCGTGCACCCCGTGAGGCTGCCAGGCGCTGCGGGGATCGGGGAACGGGCCGCGTCCGTCGACCTCGTAGGCGTAGTCGCTGCCGGGGACCAGCACGGGGCCCTCCCACCACCCGTCGGAGATGCGCGTCATGGGAGCCACGGCCGCGTCCGAGCTGTCGGGGCGCAGCTGGATGCTCAGGGATGTCGCGTCGGGCGCCCAGACCCGGGCCCTCATGAGGCGCGCTCCAGGAGTGCGACCGGATGGTTGCGCAGCAGCGTCGCGAGCGGCACGGTGCCTCCGTCGAACTCGCCCTTGCCGATCAGGTCGCGCCACCCGCCGTCGGGGAGCTGCACGGTTGCATCCGCCCAGCCGCCGAGCCGCTCGAGCTCGAGAGCCACGCGGGTGGCGACCGTGATCACCTCGGGCCGGTCGCCGACCGTCCGCGCGTACACCACGGCGTGTCCCGAGGAGGAGGCGAGCGCCTGGTATCCCGCGGATGCGCCGACGTAGGCGTCGTGGTGATCGCGTCGAGCGCTCAGCGCCCGAGCGGTGACGAGCAGCTTCTCCTCGCTGACGCTGCGAGGGCGGCCGCCCTTGAGCAGGTGTGCGAGCGCGGCGTCGCGACGCGTGTAGTCCACGGGGCGCCGGTTGTCAGGGTCGACGAGCGAGGGGCTGACGCACTCGTTGCCCTGGTAGCAGTCCGGGACTCCGGGCATGGTGAGCTGGATCAGCTTCGTGCCGAGGATGGCGGCCCGGACTCCCTCC
This sequence comes from Demequina capsici, assembly GCF_032102965.1. Taxonomy (NCBI): domain Bacteria; kingdom Bacillati; phylum Actinomycetota; class Actinomycetes; order Micrococcales; family Demequinaceae; genus Demequina; species Demequina capsici. The sequence goes on from NZ_CP134880.1 coordinate 1,310,910, forward strand.
GCTGTGTCGTGATGCCACTGCGCGATGAGCTCCGCGACCTGGTCGTCCCCGTGCGCGGCGCGGGCGAACGTCTGCACGGCGTCCTCGTAGTCGGCATCGATCGACGTCCACGTCGTGTGGTTCTTCGCCTCGCGCATCGCCTTCGTCAGGTAGCCGGAGAGGCGCTCCCACTCCATCATCCCGGTCTCGTCGGACGTGCCGACGAGGGTCTGCCACCACAGGTTCTCGACGCGTCCGTCGAGCTGGGCGGGCACTCGGTCCGCGACGGCGGCGTGCAGCTGGCCGACGAGGGCATCCCAGTCGTCCGGGACCTCGCTGAGCACGCCGAGGCGGGCACGGACGTCCTCGGAGCGCTTGGTGTCGTGGGTGGTGAGGGTGGTCATCGCGTGCGGGTAGTTGTGCTGCTGGTCCCAGGCCCATGCGTGGAAGCTCGCGGGGGGCAGCGCGAACCTGGACGCGGGTGAGCCCACCTCGCACAGCGGCAGCAGGTGCGTCCAGCGGTAGTAGGCGGTGTCCTCGACGCCCTTGGCCATGACGGCGCCGCAGGCCTGTTGGAACCGGGTGATCAGCTCGGCGCGGGTGGCGCCCTCGGTCTGGCCCGCGGATCCGACCTCGCGGCCCTTGAGGAGGTCCACGACCACGTCGAGGGTCTCGTACCGCTCGGGGTCCAGGAGCTCACGGGCCTTGGCGGCCGCGTGATCGATCGCTTCCAGGGACATCGGCTTGGGTGGTGTACCAGGGACGACGTAGGCGCGGTAGCGGTTGAAGGCGACCAGCATGCGGCGGATGCAGTCGTACAGCGCGCGCCACGTGTGGTCCCGCAGCCTCACGTCCGAGGTGCAGACCTCGTGCGCGAGGTTGGCGAGGCGATGCACCTCGCTCGAGAGCGACTCCTTGACGATCTCGCGCTTCGCGTCCTGGATCAGCGTGGGCAGCGAGCCGAGTGCGTCTCCCGTCAGCCTGTAGAGGGTGCCTGCCAGCGGGGCGGCTCCAGCGGGATCGCGCATGAGCGCTCCGACTCGCCAGGCGGCGTCGTACCCGGTGGTGCCGGCGGTCTTCCAGGAGGTGGGCAGCTGCTCATCGTCCTCGAGGATCTTCTCGACGACGATCCATGCGCCGTCGGTGGCTTCGGAGAGCCTCTCGATGTAGCCGGCCGGGTCGGCGAGGCCGTCAGGGTGGTCGATGCGGAGGCCGTCGAGCGTGCCGTCCTTCACCAGGTCGACGATCACGTGGTGGGTCTGGTCGAAGACGTCGGGGTCCTCGACCCGGACTGCCACGAGCGAGCCGACGTCGAAGAACCGTCGGTAGTTGAGCTCCTCGTTGCCCACGCGCCAGTAGGCGAGGCGGTAGCTCTGCTCATCGACGAGCGAGGCCATCGGGAGGTTCTCCGTGCCCTCCTTCACGGGGAACACGTGCTCGTAGTAGCGGAGCACGGGGACCTCGCCTTCGTGCTCGAATCCGGGCACGATCATGCGGTCGAGCTGAAGCTCGTCGGAGGCGAGGATGGATCCGAGCCGCTGCCCGAGCACGGGCATGAGCACCGGTTCGCCGCTGGACCAGTCGACGTCGAACCAGTGCGCATAGGGAGAGTCGGGGCCGAGGGCGAGCACGGACCAGAGCGCACGGTTGTGGTAGGCGGGCGTCGGGACGGCCATGTGGTTGGGCACCAGGTCTGCGACAAGTCCGATGCCATGCTCGCCGGCCTTCCAGGCGAGCGCTCGCAGCCCTTCCTCGCCGCCGAGCGCCTCGGAGATGCGCGAGTGGTCCACGACGTCGTAGAAGTGCGTGGACCCTGGTGCGGCGGTGAGGATGGGGGAGAGGTACAGGTGGGAGACGCCGAGACGCGCGAAGTAGTCGAGCCTCGCTGCGGCGTCCGCGAAGGTGAAATCGGGGGTCAGCTGCAGTCGGTAGGTCGAGGTCGGGACCTTCGCGTCGACACGGTGTCCCAGCCTCTTCGTGCGTTCATGCGGTCCGTCTGCCATGGAGTGAGCTCCGATCGTCAGTGTCCTCTTCTCATGATGTCAGACGCTGGTCACGGGAGTGTTAATTCCCTCCAAAGGCGAGGCAAAGGGTCGGCCTGTGTCAGGCGTCGACGGCCTCGTGGGCCGTGACCTCCACGTTCACCTCGATGTTGCCTCGCACCGCGTTCGAGTAGGGGCACATCTGGTCGGCCTTGTCCGCGATCGCCTGTGCGGTCGCCTGGTCGATGCCGTACGCGTCGACCTTGAGCGTCACGGTGAGAGCGAACTCGTGCAACGACACCGGGCCGATGCCGACCTTCGCGGTGACGGACGAGCCCTCGATGCGGACCTTCATGGACTTCGCCGCGCCCTGGAAGGCGGAGTTGTAGCAGGCCGAGTATCCCGAGGCGAACAGGAGCTCGGGGTTGGCCTTCCTGGGTGTCGTGATGGGGTTGGGGGTCACGAGGTCCATGTCGATGAGGCCGTCCGCTGACGCGACGTGACCGTTGCGGCCGTCCCCGGTGGCGGTGGCGGTGGCGGTGTAGAAGACCTTGGGCTTGGCGGTCATGCATGCTCCTTCGGTTCGATGCTGGTCACGGGTGCGCACCTGTGGCGTGACCCGGTGTTGTCGTCACACAATGTAGACGAACTAGTATGTCTACAACGACACGCGACAGAATGTTCCCGTGTGCGCCACGGCAGGGCGACGGAGGAAGGGGTGGTCATGGCGACGAGCGAGGCATCACGGCGCGGCGCGGCGGTGCGCGAGCGGATCCTGGGCGCGGCCACGACCCTCTTCCGTGAGCAGGGGATCCGCGCGGTGAGCGCGGACCGGATCCTCGCCGACGCCGGTGTGGCCAAGGTGACCTTCTATCGCCATTTCCCGACGAAGGACGATCTGGTGGTCGCGTACCTCGAGGAGGAGCTCGAGTCCGCGCGCGCGGTGGTCGCCAGCGCCGAGGGCCTTCCCCGCGAGTGGCGGACGCAGGCCTTCGTCAAGGCCATGGGCGAGCAGATGTGCCTTCCAGGGTTCCGCGGCTGTCCCTTCATCAACGCGGCCGCCGAGTATCCGGACGCCTCGCATCCAGTACGGGCTGTCGTCACGAGGTTCCGTGCGTGGCTGATCGGGGAGATCGCGGTGCAGCTCGCCGGACTCGGCGTCGAGGACTCGGGCGCGCGTGCCGCCGAGATCATGATGGTGCGGGACGGCGCGATGGTCGCGGGCTATCTGACCGGCGATCCCGACGGCGTCACGGCTGCTCTCCAGCGGGCGGTCGGCGCGATCGTCGCGCGCGCCGTGTGACGCCGACGAGCTCGTTGGCGGAGCCGTCCGACTGGGACCTCCTGCCCATGCGCGGCTGACCCGACGAGGTCGATGCTCGGTGAGAGTCGGTCGTATGCCGGGGGCGCGGGACCGAGGTCCCAGCGATGGCCTCCTGGCGTTTGAAACGATTCATTGAGCGGGCATGCCCCGCGTCAACACGTGGGCCGGCACGGCCCCTGACTGGAGGTGCAACGTGGCACAGCGCATGATCTGGAACCAGACGGCGTACTTCGGCGCCGGCGCGATCTCGGTGATCCCCGACGAGATCGCAGGACGCGGGTTCACCAAGGCATTCGTGGTCTCGGACAAGGTGCTCGTCGACACCGGCGTGACCGGCAAGGTCACCGGGCTGCTCGATGAGTCGGGCATCGCCTTCGAGCTCTACAGCGACGTCGTGCCCAACCCGCCCATCGAGAACGTGCTCGCTGGAGTGGAGGCGTTCAAGGCCTCCGGAGCGGACGTGCTCATCGGCATCGGTGGCGGGTCGCCGCAGGACACCTGCAAGGCGATCGGCATCATCGTCGCCAACCCCGAGTTCTCCGACGTCCGTTCGCTCGAGGGCGTGGCCCCCACCAAGAACCCGTCGGTGCCGATCATCGCGGTCCCCACCACGGCAGGCACCGCGTCCGAGACGACCATCAACTACGTGATCACCGATGTGCAGAACCGACGCAAGTTCGTGTGCGTCGACCCCCACGACATCCCGGTGCTCGCCGTGGTCGACTCGGAGATGATGGCCAGCGCGCCCCGCAGCCTCAAGGTGGCCACGGGCCTCGACGCGCTCACCCACGCCATCGAGGGATACATCACCGCCGGCGCATGGGAGCTGTCCGACCTGTTCCACCTCAAGGCCATCCAGGTGATCGCGAGCGCCCTCAAGGATGCCGCCGACGGCGATGAGGCCGCGATGGAGCGGATGGCGTTGGCTCAGTACATCGCCGGCATGGGCTACTCGAACGTCGGCCTGGGCCTCGTCCACGCGATGGCCCACCCCCTCGGAGCATTCTTCGAGGCGCCCCACGGCGTCGCCAACGGCATCCTTCTCGCGCCCGTCATGGCGTTCAACGCCGACGCGTCGGGGGAGAAGTACCGTGACATCGCCGAGGCGTTCGGCGTGGAGGGCGCCATGACCATGCCGCTCGACGAGGCCCGCAAGGCCGCTGTGGACGCCGTGGCGCGGCTGACGGTGGACCTGGGGAACCCGACCACCATCACTGCCGTAGGCGCCTCGCCCGAGGATGTCCAGCCGTTGGCGGAGGCCGCGTTCGCGGACGTCTGCGCCGGAGGCAACCCGCGTCAGGCCTCAGTCGACCAGATCGCTGAGCTGTACGCAGCTCTGCTCGGCTGAATCGCCGCGCCGTCTCGACGGCCGACCCGTCACGAGGGTCGGCCGTCGAGCCGTTCCTGGAGGTGCCCGGCAGCCGCCGAGGGAATGGGAGGTGCAGAAGCGCCGTTGCGACACACGTGGACTCCTGGGACATCCGAGACTGGCGGCGACGCACCTTCGCCCTCTATGACCATGTGCGATCGCTCGGCTCCGCGCTGGAGGCGCATGCGGCGTGGGTCGAGGGCCGGGACCTGCTGCTCTCCACGCACCCCGCCTCCCCGGTCGCTCCGGACCTGCGCTCGGGCTTCCGCGCGCGGATCGCGCAGTACGACTCGCAGCTGCGGTACGTGGTGCCGGTCGAGCACGCCGATCCCGTCCGATGGGAGGTTCAGACCGCATCCGACGGCGTGGTGCCGTTCTCACGGATCGGGAGGGTGGAGCTGGCCGGCCTCGGATCGCTCGACGTGTGGTGGCTCGAGAGCTATGGGGGTGGCGTGTTCGTCCCGTTGCGAGACGCATCGCCAGACACCTATGGGGGCGGCCGCTACGTCCTCGACACAGTCAAAGGGGCCGACCTCGGAGGGACGTCTCCTGAGCTGGTGATCGACCTGAACTTCGCCTATCAACCGTCCTGCGCGTACTCGAGCGACTGGGTGTGCCCGCTTCCAGGGACAGGCAACACCCTGGCGGCACCCGTGTCGGTGGGCGAGCTGGTCCAGATGTGACCCCGAGGGGACGCGCGATCGCCGCGCCGGGCAGGCTGGAGAGGGCCCGGCGCGGCGACCGTCTCAGAGCCCGAGCGCCTCGCGCGCGTCCGGGTTGATCTTGGACAGGGCGGCGCTGCGAGCCGCCGCGGCCTCGTCCTGCGCGAGCGCAGCCATCGCGATCTCCTCGCACTCCGCACGGGTGTGGGTCCGCACGGCGTAGCGGACCGCGGCCATCGCGCCGGGGGACATGGAGAGCGACGTGATCCCGAGGCCGACGAGCACGAGCGCCATCAGGGGGTCGGACGCCGACTCGCCGCACACGCCCACTGGCTTGCCGAGACGACGACCTGCCTGCGCGGTGGAGCGGACGAGCTCGAGCACCGCCGGCTGCCACGGGTCGAGCAGATCCGCGAGTTCGCCCCGCAGGCGATCCGTGGCCATCGTGTACTGTGCCAGGTCGTTCGTGCCCAGCGATACGAAGTCGACCTCGCGCAGGATCGCCTCGGCGCGCAGCGCGGCCGAAGGGACCTCGACCATCACGCCGACGGTGCCGATGCCTGCCGCTCGTGCGCGCGCGGCGAAGTCACGAGCCTCGGCGGGCGTGGCGATCATGGGCGCCATGGCCCACATCGAGTCGTCGGTCACGGCGCCCAGAGCGGCGAGCTGGGTGTCGATGAGCTCGGGGAGGATCCTCGTGAGGCGGAACCCGCGCACGCCGAGTGCAGGGTTGTCCTCGTCGGGCTGCGTCGCGAACGCGAGCGGCTTGTCGGCACCCGCGTCGATGGTGCGGACCACCAGCTTGCGGCCGCCGAGCGCCTCGACGGCCTGCCGGTAGGTCGTGGCCTGGGCCTCTGCGGTCGGCGCCTCGGCAGCATCGAGGAACAGGACCTCGGTGCGGAACAGGCCGACCCCCTCGGCATGGGCCTCGACGGCGCGCACCGCGTCGGCCGGGGTGCCGATGTTGGCCAGCAGCTGGACCTTGTGGCCGTCGCGTGTCGCGCCGGGATCGGTGTCACCGGCCAGAGCGGCGGCGCGCTCCTCGCGTGCGGCGATGGCTGCCTTGAGCCCGTCCGACGGGGCCACGGTGACGGTGCCGTCGGCGGCGTCCAGTGCCACCTCGGTGCCTGCCGCGACGGTGAGGATGCCCTCGACCCGTACCAGGCATGGGATGCCCAGCTGGCCGGCGATGATCGCGGTGTGGCCGGTGGGGCCGCCCAGCTCGGTGACGATGCCCGCCACCAGGTCCAGGTCCAGCGCGGCGGTGTCGGCAGGGGACAGGTCCGCTGCTGCGACGACCGAGCGTTCCGAGAGGGACAGCCCGGGTTCCGCCGCGCCCAGCAGACGCGCGACCACGCGGTCGCGGACCGAGTTGAGGTCGGTCACTCGCTCGGCGAGGTATCCGCCTGCGGCCTCGAACATCGCGGCGAAGGTCTCGACCGCCTTGGTCACCGCGGTCGCGGGCCCGGTGCCGGACTCGACGCGCTTGACGACGTCGGCGTGAAGAGCGGCGTCGCCCGCCATCAGGGCGGTCGCCTGCAGCACCTCGGCGAGATTGCCGGTGGCGGCGTCGGCACGCGCCTGGAGCGAGGCTGTGACAGCGGTGAAGGCGTCCGTGACCTGCTGGACAGCGGTGGCCACGTCCACCGGAGCGGGTTCGTCCGCAGGCGCCACCGGAGCCGGGTGCATGAAGGCGATCGGTGCGACGGCGCAGCTGCGGCCCACGCCGATGCCGCGCAGGGTCACCACGCCGGCGTCGACGCTCATGCGGGCACCGAGTCCAGGTCGCTCTCGAGCAGCTCGACAAGCTGGTCCAGGATCGCATCGGCGCCTTCGTCTCCGACGAGCGTGACGGCATCGCCGTGCGCGAGCCCGAGGCCCATGATCATGAGGATGCTCGAGGCGTCGATAGGTGCCTCGCCGTCTCTCGCGATGGTGATGCTGTGACCGGAGGCTCCGGCGGTCTTGGCGAACAGCGCGGCGGGGCGTGCGTGCAGACCCGTCGGGTTCGCGATGGTGGTGGTGCGCTGCGGCATTTCGTGCCCTTTCTCGAGCTCCGTTGCTGGAGGCGGACGGTGCTGGGGCAACAAAAAAGACCTGGCGCGGCAGGTCTGCCGCTGTCCAGGTCTTGCCCGATGCTCCGGTCACAATCCGTCAGTGCCGGGAACGCTACCTCCGTGTGGTCCCGGTTTGCAAGTCGCGCTGCCGAAGACGTGCGGGTCTCGCGCGCGCGAGAGACGCTGAACCGGTTCGTCGGCCCGGCATCAGGCGCGACAAGTTCCACTTGCGTCGGGTGATCCGGAGTGTTAGGTTCCCTGCAATCGCGGAATGGCCCGCGATCGAACACACGGGATTGTTACTTTCCAAGGCAAGACCCGGGTCTCGAAGGACGTGCAGCTGTCGGCTGCGGCGAAGCGTCCCTTCTCGAGGTCCGGGTCTTTTTGCGTCTACGGGGCGGTGGCGATACCCCAGGGCTGATTCAAGGAGGAATCATGGCAGCTCCGAGCAAGTACGACTCGACCGCATCCGCGGTCATCTCCGCGATCGGAGGGAAGGGCAACGTCAAGTCGGTCACGCACTGCGCGACACGGCTGCGCTTCCAGCTCAACGACCGCGACAAGGCGGACAAGGCGAAGGTGGAGTCCACCAAGGGCGTCATCACGGTCGTCGAGTCCGGTGGACAGTTCCAGGTCGTCATCGGCAACGACGTCGCGAAGGTCTTCGAGAGCATCATCAGCAACGAGGGCGTGTCCGGCGAGGGCGGCGGCAGCTCCGGCGGCATCGTCGCGCGCCTCATCGACCTGGTCACGAGCATCTTCACGCCGTTCCTGTGGATCCTCGCAGGCACCGGTCTGCTCAAGGCCCTCCTCGCCACCGCAGTGTGGGCGTGGCCGTCGTTCGGGGGCACGTCGACGTACGCGATCTGGTACGCCGCAGGCGACGCCGCGTTCCAGTTCCTCCCGTTCTTCATCGCGGTGACCGCGGCCAAGAAGTTCAAGGCGAACCAGTGGACGGCGATCGCCATCGCCGGCGCGCTCGTCTACTCGCAGACGGTCGCGGTGATCGCGAACGCCGACGGCGTCTCCCAGACGCTCCACGACTTCGCGGCGGCAGGCGGCGCGCTGAACTTCTTCGGAATCCCGCTGCCGATGCCCGCCTACCTCTCGGCGGTCATCCCGATGATCTTCGCGATCTACGCGCAGGCGAAGCTCGAGCAGCTGCTCGACAGGTTCATGCCGTCGTCGATCCGCAACTTCGTGAACCCGATGGTGGTCCTGGCGGTCATCGTGCCCGTCACGTTCCTTGTGATCGGCCCGCTGTCCAACTGGCTCGGCGACGGGCTCTCCAACGGCGTGAACTGGTTCTGGAACCTCAGCCCGGTCATCGGCGGCGCCCTGATGGGTGCCGGGTGGCAGGTCTTCGTGATCTTCGGACTCCACTGGGGCTTCGTGCCGGTCATGATCCAGGACCTGACCACGCAGGGCTACTCGCTCCTCACCGGTCCGCTGTTCGCCGCGGTGCTCGCACAGGGCGCGGCCACCGTCGCGGTCTTCCTCAAGACGAAGAACAAGAGCCTCAAGGGTGTGGCCGGCCCCGCCGCGGTGTCGGGCATCCTCGCGGGCATCACCGAGCCCGCCATCTACGGCGTGACGCTGCGTCTCAAGAGGCCCTTCATCTACGGCGTCATCGGTGGCGCTGTCGGCGGCGCGATCGCGGCGGCGGGCGGCTCCGCTGCCGAAGGATTCGTGGTTCCCGGTCTGATCACGCTGACGTCGACTCTCAACATCGGCAACTTCGCCCTTCAGCTGATCGGCACCGGCGTGGCGATGGTGATCGCGTTCACGCTCACGATGGTGCTCGGGTTCAAGGACATCGCCGAGGAGCAGGAGACCACCGGTGAGGTGGTCGATGCCGGCGATGTCGAGGTCGGCTCCCCGGTGGCAGGCACCGTGATCCCGCTCGCCGAGGTCAACGACAAGGTGTTCTCCTCGGGCGCGCTCGGCCACGGCGTCGGCGTCCTCCCGACGTCCGGCACCGTCGTCGCACCGGTCGACGGCGAGGTCGTCTCCGTGATGCCGCACGCCTACGGCCTGCGCACTCCTGGCGGTCTCGAGGTGCTCGTGCACATCGGCATCGACACGGTCAAGCTCGATGGCAAGCACTTCTCGCCGAAGGTCGCCCAGGGAGCGAGGGTCGCCCGCGGCGACACGCTCGCCCAGGTCGACTTCGACGCGGTGAAGGCCGACGGCTACGACACGACGACGCTCGTGATCATCACCAACGCGAGCGAGAGCGATCGCGTGACCATGTCGACCGACGCCGACGTCGACGGCGCCGCAGACCTGATCACGGTCGTCCGCTAGCACACAGGTCCGGGTCCGCCGTGGCGACGAGTCGCAGCGGACCCGGCACCCGTGTCTCCGCACATGACGCACATTGCGTATCGTCAAGTCGCAGGGCAACGCGGCCCTGGTGAACGGGAGTCGTCGATGAGAATCGCGAAGGTCTTCAACAACTCGGTCGTGCTCGGCACGGACGAGCAGGGAGGCGAGGTCGTGCTGTTCGGGCGTGGCGTCGGTTTCCAGGCCAAGCGCGGCGACGTCGTCGACGAGTCGCTCGTGGAGCGACGCTTCGTCCCCGGCGCGAACGCGTCGGCAGACCGGATCGCGGCGCTCATCGAGTCCCTGCCTGGCGAGGACATCGACCTCACCGAGCGGATCGTCGCCGAGGGGCGCGCCGCACTGGGCGACCACGTCACCGACCACGTGCTGGTGCCGCTGGCCGATCACATCTCATTCGCGCTCAGACGTGCGCGCGAGCAGGCCCCCATGATCGACTACCCGCTCAGGTACGAGGTCGAGTCCCTGTACGCAGAGGAGCTCCAGTTCGCCCGCAAGGCCCTCACGATGATCGAGCAGTCCACCGGGGTCAGGCTTCCCGACGTGGAGGCCGTGCCGCTCGCGCTGCACTTCGTCAACGCGCAGTTCGGGGCACGCGACATCTCGACGACCGTGAACATGACGACCGAGCTGGCGCACATGCTCGACATCATCCGGCAGGAGTACAGCGCAGACATCGACGAGGACTCCACCGCGGTCGCGCGGTTCGTGACCCACCTGCGCTACCTCTACGTCAGAGGCCGTAGCGGCATCCGGCGCGACCTCGAGACACCTCCGCTCGCCGAGGCGATCAGGGCGACCCAGCCCCGGGAGCACGCGACCGCGACCCGCATGGCCGAGTACCTGGCGAGCCGGTACGGATGGGATGTGGGCGAGGGTGAGGTGCTGTACCTCTCGATCCACGTGATGCGGCTCACCGCGGGGCTCGGCGTCGGCACGGGCGGCACCGATGCCGGTTGAGTCGACCGCCCTGGCGTCGTCCATCGTCGTGCTCGCCGGCGGGGTGGACAACATCGTGGGCGTCGAGCGCTGCATGGTGCGGCTGCGACTGATCCTCGCGGATCAGGATGCTGCCGACGTCCCCGGGATCGCACAGCTGCCTGGAGTGGCGCTCGCGCTGCACCTGATGGGCCAGCTCCAGATCGCCCCCACCTCGCACCTCGACGAGCTTCACGCGACCGTGTCGCAGATCGTCGCCCGCGCTCGCGGCTGAGCGCACCTCGCACACGTCCGTCCGGACGCGTCCTTGCGTCGCGCCCGGAACCTTACAAGAGAGAAGGAACACCCATGACAGACATCGCGCCCCGCTTCCCTGAGAGCTTCCTCTGGGGCGGTGCGACCGCCGCGAACCAGATCGAGGGTGCCTACGCCGAGGGCGGCAAGGGCCTGTCGATCCAGGACGTGACGCCTCAGGGCATCATGTTCGACCGCGTCGACGGCCCCACCGCGGACAACCTCAAGCTCGAGGCGATCGACTTCTATCACCGCTACGCCGAGGACATCGCGCTGTTCGCCGAGATGGGCTTCAAGGTCTTCCGCTTCTCGATCGCGTGGAGCCGCATCTTCCCGTTGGGTGACGAGGAGACGCCGAACGAGGAGGGCCTCGCGTTCTACGATCGCGTGCTCGACGAGCTCGAGAAGCACGGCATCGAGCCGCTGATCACCCTGTCTCACTATGAGACGCCGCTGCATCTGGCGGAGAAGTACGACGGCTGGGTCAACCGTGACCTGATCGGCTTCTACGAGCGGTACGCCCGCACCTGCTTCGAGCGGTACGGCTCCCGGGTGAAGTACTGGCTCACCTTCAACGAGATCAACTCGGTGCTCCACATCCCGTTCGGCTCCGGGGGCATCAACACCCCGAAGTCCGAGCTGTCCGAGCAGGACCTGTATCAGGCGATCCACCACGAGCTCGTCGCCTCGGCACGCGTGACGCGCGTCGCCCACGAGATCAACCCCGCCATCAAGGTCGGCTGCATGGTGATCGCCATGCCCATCTACCCGCTCACGACCGACCCGGACGACGTCGTGGCCGTGATGAACGCCGACCACGCGAACCTCATGTTCTCGGACGTCCACACCCGCGGCGAGTACCCCGGGTACGCGAAGCGGTTCTTCCGTGACAAGGGCGTGGCGCTGAACATCACGGACCAGGACGTCGAGGACCTGAAGAACACGGTCGACTTCGTGTCGTTCAGCTACTACATGTCCATCTGCGAGACGGCCGACCCTTCGGTGAAGGCGGACGGCGCCGGCAACATCATGGGGGGCGTGCCGAACCCCAGGCTCGCATCGTCCGAGTGGGGATGGCAGATCGACCCGCAGGGCCTGCGCGTCATCCTCAACCAGTTCTGGGACCGCTGGCAGAAGCCGTTGTTCATCGTGGAGAACGGCATCGGCGCCAAGGACCAGCTGGTCGAGGTCGACGGCGTCAAGACCGTCGAGGACGACTACCGCATCGCCTACCTCAACGATCACCTGCTGCAGGTCGCTGAGGCGATCGAGGACGGCGTCGACCTTCTCGGCTACACGATGTGGGGCCCCATCGACCTGGTCTCCGCATCGACCGCGCAGATGTCCAAGCGCTATGGCTTCATCTACGTGGACCGCGACGACGACGGCACCGGTTCCCTCGAGCGGTACAAGAAGAAGTCTTATCACTGGTATGCCGACGTCATCCGCACCCACGGAGCATCGCTCCAGGCCTGACGACACTCAGGTTCCGGGGCATCGGGAGGTCGATGCCCCGGAACCGAGTAGGACAGGATGTCCCCATGAGACTCGCATTGCTCGGATCCGGGATGATCGTCCGCGACCTGCTGTCCGCGGTCGCCGATGTGCCTGGGCTCACGGTCGTCGCCATCCAGGGTCGACCCACGTCACAGGACCGGCTGGAGGAGCTCGCCCGGGCGCACGGCATCCCGAAGGTCTACACGGATCTGGGGTCGTGTCTCGCCGATCCAGAGGTGGACACGGTGTACGTGGGCCTGCCGAACGATCTTCATCACGCCGCGTCACGCGCGGCCCTCGAGGCGGGCAAGCACGTCGTCTGCGAGAAGCCCTTCACGTCCACCGTGGCGGAGCTCGAGGAGCTCACCCGGATCGCCGCAGCACGAGGCCTCATGCTGCTCGAGGCGATCACGACTGTGCACCACCGCGCCTACCGCGAGATCGTGCGGCGGCTGCCGTCTCTCGGCAGGCTCAGGCTCGTCGAGTGCGTGTACTCGCAGAGGTCGTCGCGGTACGACGCGTTCCGTGCGGGAGAGGTGCATGCGGCCTTCGACCCCGGGCGCGGCGGGGGAGCGCTGCGGGACCTGGGCATCTACGGCATCCACTTCGTGGTCGGTCTGTTGGGCGAACCGGACTCGGTCTCGTACCACCCGACGCTGGAGCGAGGCGTCGACACCTCCGGCGTCCTCGTGCTCTCGTACGCGCAGACGCAGGCGGTCGTCGTGTGCGCCAAGGACTCCCATGCGTCGTCGCACGCGGCCGTGCAGGGCGACGAGGCCACGATCGAGATGCACGGTGCGCCGAACACATGTGGGCCGCTCGTTCTCACCACTCCCGCCGGCTCGCGGCCGCTCGAGGTCGAGAACCATCCCCACCGCATGGTCGATGAGTTCCGGGAGTTCGTGCGGATCGTCGCCGAAGGTGACGTCAGCGCGAGGGATCGCCTGCTGGCGCACAGCTCAGCTGCCCTGAGGACCCTGGAGCGAGCGACCGATTCCGTGGGCTGGTAGCGCCCCCGACGCGCTCTTTCGGTCCGTTGTAGCGAGGCCCACGGGCCGCATCGCGGGGGTGCGCACAGGATCGTGACGAGTTCGTGACCTTGTGGCCGGGGCCATCCTCATTCCAGCGGATGGACGGCGGTCGGTCCGGAGCATGAAAGAAGGCCCTCGGCATCTGCCGGGGGCCTTCGTACGTGGTGGGCGATACTGGGATCGAACCAGTGACCTCTTCCGTGTCAGGGAAGCGCGCTACCGCTGCGCCAATCGCCCATGCGAGGTGGGTACGGGATTCGAACCCGTGTATACGGCTTTGCAGGCCGCTGCCTCGCCTCTCGGCCAACCCACCGTGGTGACCAACACAAGGTTGGCGTCGAACCTACGAGCGGACGACGGGACTCGAACCCGCGACCCTCACCTTGGCAAGGTGATGCTCTACCAACTGAGCCACGTCCGCGTGTCTGGGCTGTTGCCCTGACAGGAAGAAGACTCTAGCCGAAACATCTGGGCAACACCAAATCGCCTTCCCCGGCGTGTCGCAAACGCCATCGTGCCGTGCTCAGGCAGCCCCGTTACGGTGGTCTCCGTGGACTGGAGAGACGATGCGCGAAGGCTCGGCAGCGCCGAGTTCCGCGGTCTGTCTGCGGCTTCGCCGGTGGAGCACATCGATGCAGCCGTCGACGGTCATCGTCTCGCAGAAGGCGGGCTGTGGGTGCTCGTGGGCACCTTCGAGGGCCGACTGGACGCCTGGAGGTTCGCGCGAGCCGAGCATCGGGCCCCTGCGGCAGCGCCGCCGGCGCCGCACCGCCGGTGGGACGGACCGGTGGCGTCCGAATGGAGCACGTCGCTCGACGAGGACGCCTACGTCGCCGGCGTGCGCGCCATCCGGCAGGACATCCGGGCCGGCGACGTCTATCAGGTCAACCTGTGCCGCGTGCTGTCGGCGCCGCTGCGGGCCGAGGCGCCAGGACCCGATGCCGTCGCGCTCTCCGACCGTCTGAGCCACGGCAACCCGGCGCGCTACGCCGCGCGCATCGTCATCCCGGAGACGGACGCGATGCCGGGCGCCTGGGTCGTCTCGGCGTCCCCCGAGTCGTACCTCTCCGTCACCGGTGCGGTACTGAGCTCGGCACCGATCAAGGGCACGGTGGCGCCGGGCGGGCGGATGCTCGACAAGGACGTCGCGGAGAACGTCATGATCACCGACCTGGTGCGCAACGACCTCTCGCACGTCGCGCAACCTGGATCGATCGAGGTCACCGAGCTGCTCGCCGAGCACCCGCACCCAGGCCTGGTGCACCTTCAATCGACCGTGAAGGCCCGTCTGGACGGCGTGCACGACTGGACCGACCAGATGTGGCCCGACCTCCTCGCGGGGACGTTCCCGCCCGGCTCGGTGTCCGGCGCGCCCAAGTCGTCGGCGCTCCGGATCATCGCCAGGGAGGAGCCCGAACCGCGTGGGCCCTACTGCGGTGCGATCGGCTGGATCGACGCCGACGCGCGGCGCGCCGAGCTCGCCGTGGGCATCAGGACCTTCTGGTGGGATGCGACCGAGGGAGGCACGCTCCGCTTCGGCACCGGCGCCGGGATCACCTGGGGCTCGGACCCCCGAGGGGAATGGGAGGAGACGGCCCTCAAGGCGCGGCGCTTGATAGCCCTCGCCTCAGCCGACACAATGAGCCCATGATTCCCGTGGCCTGGCTCGACGGCGCCCTGGTGGACCCTGAGGCACCTGCTATCTCGCCGCTCGACCATGGATTCACCGTGGGCGACGGGGTGTTCGAGACCCTCGAGGTGAGGCGCGGCGTGGCGTTCGCGCTCACCAGGCATCTCCGCAGGCTCGAGTACTCGGCTGACAGGATGGCGATGGGTCCGCTCGACGCGGATCTGGTGCGCACCGGCGTCGTGGAGGCGCTCGACGAGGCGGGGGAGACCGCGACACGCGTGCGGATCACGGTGTCGTCGGGCCCCGGTCCCATGAGCTCGGCGCGTGGGGACGGGCCTCACAGGATCGCTGTCGTCGTGTCCGACGGAGCGGCGCCGGAACGTTGCAGGGCTGTGAGGTCGCCGTGGCGGCGCAACGAGCGCTCAGCGATCGCGGGCGTGAAGTCGACGTCATACGCGGAGAACGCGGTCATGGTGGCGTACGCGGCGTCCAAGGGCGCTGACGAGGCGATCATGGCGAACACCCACGGTCACCTCTGCGAGGGGACGGGCACGAACATCTTCATCGAGCGGGACGGCGAGATCGTGACGCCCCCGCTCGCGTCGGGCTGTCTTGCCGGGATCACGCGCGGGCTCGCCCTCGAGTGGGGTGCGCGGGCGGGCGTGCCCGTGCGCGTGACCGCGCCGGGCGAGCTCGAGATGAGCGTGCTCGACGAGGTGCTCCGTGGAAAGGCGGCGGCGGCTGTCACGTCGTCGACGCGGCGCGTCCAGCACGTCCAGATGCTCGACGGCGTCGAGCTCGCGCCAGGTCGGCTGCTGGAGCGTCTCCGCGGCGTCTTCGAGGCCGCGGCCGACGCGGATCTGGACCCTGCACCTCCGAGGTCCAAATAGCCGCTATAGTGGTATCCGCTCAAGGGCGATTGGCGCAGGGGTAGCGCGCTTCCTTCACACGGAAGAGGTCACTGGTTCGATCCCAGTATCGCCCACCACGCACGAAGGCCCCCGGCTCATGCCGGGGGCCTTCGTCATGCTTGCGGGTCCTGTGCCGCCCGCTGCGGTCAGACCGTCGCAGCGCCCAGGCGGCGGCGCGCGACGCCCGCGACGTCCGGGTTGCTGTAGTCCACGAACACCTCGACCAGGCGGTCCGGAAGGTTCGGGTTGACCAGCAGCGCGGCAAGCACGGTCGGATGACGTTCCGCGGAGACGACCTCGATGAGCGTCTCGGTCGGGGTGCTCGGGTTCTGCGCGGCCCACCAGCGGACGTCCGAGTCGGGGTCGAACGCGAGCTCACGCAGCTTGTCGACCGGCGTGTTGATGTTCGAGGCCTCCAGCAGACGGTTCACGCCCTCCGTGCCCTTCGCGATGTCGCCGGCCACGTTGTCCAGCGCCTCCGCCACATCCTTCTGCGACGTGCGGTACTGCTCCGAGACCTCGCGCACGTACTTGGCGAGCTCCCGCGCCTCCTCGGCGCGGGCGAGCACCTCGAGCGTCGTGGGGGAGTCGGGGTCGCGGATCTCGAGCCGGATCGTGAGCCCCAGGTGGCGAAGGGTCTCGGCCATGAGGAACGCCGGGTGGTGCGCGTCGCCGTCGGCCTCGGCCCGCAGCTCGCCCTCCGCACGGCCGATCACCGCGAGCGCCTGAGCCACCGCCTCCATCCGGCCGTCCTGGTGCGCCTGCTCGATCTGCGCGGCGACCGCGCTGGACTCCTCCCGCGCTGCGAGCAGCTGGTCGAGCGCCAGGACGTCCTGCGCGAGCATGGCCAGGTCGCACAGCCGGCCGGCACGGCACGAGTCGCAGTAGTGGTTCTCGAGCGCCACGGACGCGGAGGCCACCATGCGGGCCCTGTCAGCCGGACGGGTGCCGGCACCTTCGGTCGAGCCTGCTCGATCGGCGGAATCGCGGTTGAACACGTGGTGCACCCTTCTGCTGCGTATGCCCTGACTGCCAGACGCGCGCGAGGCGGTCGTCAGACCTCCACATCGGCAGGAGGAGTCCGGTGGTGAGCAGTCCACGGGAACTCGTTCTCATGAAATGAACAGTGCATTCCGGGTGCCCTTCTGTAGCGTGGGCGCATGACACCGGACCGAAGGGCCCTGCTGACCGGCGATGGCGCTGGGGCACTGCTCAGGCAGGCGCTCGGGGCTGCCGGCCGGTCGCTCGAGACATGGTCGGTGGACGCGGTCCACGACCGTCCGGGAGCCGAGCTCTCCGTCTCCTACGACGTCGTCATCGACGGCGCGCACCGCTACCTCGTGGCGTCGACCATCGCGCTCGCCGACGGCGACCATCCCGGCGTGATGACCGTGAGCGCAGGGCCCGATCAGGTGAAGGTCTGGGAGCATCCTGCAGACCCGCTGCTTCCAGGGCTCGCGGAGGCCTGCGACCCCGTCGCGCTCGGCGGGGCCATCACGGCGGCGCTCGGTACGCCTATCGAGGTGCGGGGCATGTCGGTGCTGGTGCTGCGCCCGCTGCGACGGGCGGTGCTGCGGATCGAGTGCTGCGCCGCGGGCGATCCCGCCGCCACCCAGGATGTCCGGTACGTCAAGGTCGTGGAGCCGGCGCACGCCGAGGATGTCGCCGCGCGCTACCGGCTCAGCAGCTTCGCGCCCGAGGCAAGGGTGCTCGGCGACGGCCTGGTCCTGCTCGAGTCCGCGACGGGACGCCCGCTCACCGAGCACCTCTACGACCCCCAGGGCCGGCAGAGCATCCCCCCGATCGTGCCCCCACAGGCCGTCCTGGACGTGCTGAACGACCTCTCGCCCGCGGCGCTCGCCCTGTCGCGTCGGCCCTCGTGGACGGATCGGCTGCCGCAGTATGCCGCGCAGGCCCGTGAGCGGGGCCTACCCTGGGCAGGCGAGATCGAGGACCTCGTCGGCGATCGGCTGCGACGAGGCGACCCCGGACCCGTGGTCCCGGTCCACGGCGACCTGCATGCTGCGAACCTCTTCCTCGCACCCCGTGACGGCACGCTCGCCGCCTCGAGCCTGATCGACCTGGACACCGCGGGCCCTGGCCACCTGGTGGACGATGCCGCCTGCCTGCTCGCGCACATGCTCACGCTGCCCACGTTCAGCCCCTACGGCTACCGGCACGTGCCCGACGTGCATTTCGCGCTCGCGAAGGGGATGCTCGACCAGGTGGACGCGCACCAGCTCGCAGGCAGGACGGCTGCCGTGCTCGTCTCGCTCGCCGCGGGCGCAGAGAACAGGTCGCACGCCGAGGCGTGGATGGAGCAGGCGGCAAGGGCGGCTGCTTCATGACGCGCCAGCCAGGCGGTTCGCACGACCCTCGCATGGAGCGGCAGGTGCCGGAGGCGCTCGACGAGTTCCAGCGGTTGGAGCGTGAGCCGGAGTTCCGTGTCGACCTCGAGCGAGTCCGCTTCTCGCCCTACTTCTCGCGGATGTCCGCCGTCACCCAGGTCATCTCCCAGTCCGGCGCGGGGCTCGCAGTGCACAACAGGCTCACCCACACGGTGAAGGTGACTGCGGTCGCGCGGGCGATCGCCGTCTCGCTCGCGGCTGACGCGGGTGAGCGGGGTCGGCTCGTGGAGCGGCTCGGAGGATGCAACCCGGTGGTGGTGCAGGCGGCGGCCAGCGCCCACGATCTGGGTCATCCTCCGTTCGGGCACCTGGGAGAGCAGGCTCTGGACAGGCTCGCGCGCGACAGGTTCGGGCTCGTCGAGGGCTTCGAGGGCAACGCGCAGTCCTTCCGCATCCTCACGCGGCTCGACGAGTACGACAGGGCGGGCGCGGGGCTGAACCTCACGGCCGCGGTCCGGGCTGCGGTGCTGAAGTATCCGTGGGAGCGCGAGGAGGGCGACCTGTGGACCGGAGGTCTCGATCGCCCGCGTGGTCTCACGCCGCGCATGCCGGGTGAGGGTGCCGCGAAGTTCTCCACCTACTCGCTCGATCGGGAGGACTTCCTGCAGGCGCGCGCGGCGCACCCCGCCATCGCGCCTCTGCAGCAGACGGTCGAGTGCTCCGTCATGGACATTGCCGACGACGTCGCGTACTCGCTGCACGATCTGGACGATTTCTACCGGGCCTCGCTCCTGGGGCACGCGGCGGTGTCCGCGGAGTTCCGGACGTGGCGTCGCGACCGCAGCGTCCTCGCCGCCATGTCCACGGAGGAGCTGCAGCGTTCGGCGCGCGTTCCGGGCCGGGGCCTGGAGTCGCTTCGTCGGCGCCTGATCGGCAAGGACTCCTGGATCGCGGATGACGACGCCTTCGGAGAGTCGGTGGCCCGGATCCAGGCCGACGTCGTGGATGGCCTGCTTGCCGTGCCGTTCGACGGGTCGCTCGAGGCCGACCGCGGGCTGGCGGTGTTCATGAGCCGCTGGGTGTCGCGCCTGCAGCGCTCCGTGGTGGTGCACGCGGACCCGCCCGTCCGTTCGGGGCACGTGAGCCTCGACACGGGGGCATGGCACGACGTTGCAGTGCTGAAGTTCCTGCAGGAGCGGTTCGTCCTTCACCGTCCAGATCTCGCCGTGTATCAGCGCGGACAGGCGACGATCCTGGAGCGGCTCGTCGACGCGCTTGCCGCGTGGCTCGATGATCCGCACGACGTGCGGCGCGCCCCTCGCAGGCTGCTCGACCTGGTCACGCTGGCCCACGACGACTACGACGCACTGCCCGGCGACGCGTCGGCGTACCGTGCGTCGGCGAGCGATCGTCGACGCGTGGCGGAGGGTCGAGGGATCATCGACTACGTCGCATCGCTCACGGATGCTCAGGCGGTGTCGCTCGCCAGCCTCATCTCCGGGGCGTCCGAGAGGCTGTGGGACGCGGGTCAGGGGCTCTAGGCTCGCCATCGCGTCACGTTGTCGCGATGCGCGCAGGTGCGTCGTCCCGTCGTCAGGTCGGTAGCATCGTGTCGTCACCTCTGACACCCCGCAACCCGAAGGAGCACGACAGTGTCCAGCCTCATCGCGACCATCGACGGCACCGAGCGAGAGCTCGCCGCCGGGACGACGGGGTCGGACCTCTTCGCGGACCGCAGGGATGTGATCGTCATGCGCGTCGACGGGGCGCTCCGCGACCTCGCCCGCGAGATCGGCCCTGGCGAGCAGGTCGAGGCGGTCACCGTCGGCGAGCCGGACGGCCTCATGGTCCTGCGCCACTCGACCGCGCACGTCATGGCGCAGGCGGTGCAGCAGGTGAACCCGGACGCGAAGCTGGGTGTCGGGCCTCCCATCACCGACGGCTTCTACTACGACTTCGACGTCGAGACCCCTTTCACCCCCGAGGACCTGAGGGCCCTCGAGAAGGCGATGCAGCGCATCGTCAAGGAGGGCCAGTCCTTCGTGCGTCGCGAGGTCACCCGCGAGGAGGCGCTCGCGGAGCTGGCGCACGAGCCGTACAAGTGCGAGCTGCTCACCCACGACTCGGAGGGTGCCGAGGGCGCCTCCGTGGAGATCGGCGACGGTGACATCACCATCTACGACAACGTCCGCCGCGGCGGCGAGGTCGCGTGGAAGGATCTCTGCCGCGGTCCGCACGTCGCGTCCACGAAGGTGCTCGCGAACGGCTGGTCGCTGATGCGCTCGGCGGCCGCGTACTGGAAGGGCTCGGAGAAGAACCCGCAGCTCCAGCGCGTCTACGGCACCGCCTGGCCCAGCAAGGAGGAGCTGGTCGCCTACAAGGAGCGCCTCGCCGAGGCGGAGCGCCGTGACCACCGGCGGCTGGGATCCGAGCTCGACCTGTTCTCCTTCCCGGACCAGATCGGCTCCGGGCTGGCGGTGTTCCACCCGAAGGGCGGCGTCATCCGCCATGAGATGGAGGAGTACTCGCGACAGCGCCACATCGACGCCGGCTACGAGTTCGTCTACACGCCGCACGCCACCAAGAGCACGCTGTTCGAGACCTCGGGCCACCTGGACTGGTACGCCGAGGGCATGTACCCGGCGATGCACCTCGATGAGGAGCGCGACGCCGCAGGCAACGTCACCAAGCAGGGCCAGGACTACTACCTCAAGCCCATGAACTGCCCCATGCACAACCTGATCTTCGACGCGCGCGGGCGCTCCTACCGTGAGCTGCCGTTGCGCCTGTTCGAGTTCGGCACCGTCTACCGGTACGAGAAGTCCGGCGTCGTGCACGGTCTGACCCGCGCACGCGGCTTCACGCAGGACGACGCGCACATCTACTGCACCCGGGACCAGATGAAGGACGAGCTCACCGGGCTGCTGACGTTCGTGCTCGACCTCCTCAAGGACTACGGCCTCGAGGACTTCTACCTGGAGCTGTCCACCAAGAACCCCGAGAAGTTCGTGGGCTCGGACGACGTCTGGGACGAGGCGACGGAGACCCTGCGGCAGGTGGCCGTCGAGTCCGGACTCGAGCTCGTGCCGGACCCGGGCGGCGCCGCCTTCTACGGACCCAAGATCTCGGTGCAGACGCGCGACGCGATCGGACGGTCGTGGCAGATGTCCACCATCCAGCTGGACTTCAACCTGCCGGAGCGCTTCGAGCTCGAGTACATGGCGGCGGACGGCGCCCGCCAGCGTCCGGTGATGATCCATCGCGCGCTGTTCGGCTCGATCGAGCGCTTCTTCGCCATCCTCACCGAGCACTACGCGGGCGCGTTC
This sequence comes from Demequina capsici, assembly GCF_032102965.1. NCBI lineage: Bacteria > Bacillati > Actinomycetota > Actinomycetes > Micrococcales > Demequinaceae > Demequina > Demequina capsici. Next base: position 1,332,602 of record NZ_CP134880.1, read on the forward strand.
CCCGCGTGGCTCGCGCCCGTGCAGGTCCGCGCGGTGCCCGTCGCGGAGCCGTTCAACGACTACCTCGGTGACGTCGTCGCAAAGCTGAAGGCGGCGGGCGTCCGCGCCGAGCTCGACGTGTCCGACGAGCGCTTCCCGAAGAAGATCCGCAACGCGTCCAAGGAGAAGATCCCGTTCGTGCTGATCGCAGGCGGCGAGGATGCCGAGGCGGGAGCGGTATCCTTCCGCTTCCGCGACGGGAGCCAGGACAACCAGGTCCCGGTGGACGACGCGGTCGCACGCATCCTCGACGCCATCGCGAGCCGGGCGCAGGTCTGAGCATGCCCGACGTGGTCGACTCGGACATGATGGGTGGCGTGCCCGACGGGTTCGAGCGTCTGTGGACGCCGCACCGGATGGCATACATCACGCACTCGTCCGAGCGTCCGCGCATCGAGGGCGAACGCGACTGCCCCTTGTGCAAGAAGACGGAGGACGACGATCGGGCCCATCTCGTGGTCCATCGCGGCGTCACCTGCTACGTGGTCCTCAACCTGTACCCGTACAACCCCGGCCATCTGATGGTGTGCCCGTACCGCCATCTCGGGTGGTACGACGAGGCGACGCCTGAGGAGCGCGCCGAGATGGCGGAGCTCACCGCGGAGGCGATGGACATCCTCCGTGAGCTCAGCGGCACGCAGGGCTTCAACATCGGCATGAACCAGGGAGTGTCGGGCGGCGCCGGCATCTCCGAGCACCTGCATCAGCACGTGGTCCCGCGATGGACAGGTGACGCGAACTTCCTGCCCATCATCGGGCGCACCAAGGCCGTCCCCGAGCTGCTGGATGACACCTGGCAGCGTGTCAGCGAGGCGTGGGCGGCACGCCGCTGACGACGATCCAGCCAACCGAAAGGCGACGATGTTCTCCAGCCTGCGGCCATTGATGGCCAAGATCTGGCAGGCCCCGGCGAAGGCGCTCCTGCGCGCCGGAGTCCACCCGAACGCGGTGACCATCACCGGCACCATCGGCGTGGTCCTGGGCGCGGTGGTCTTCTTCCCGAAGGGCGGCGCCTGGCTGTTCTGGGGCACCCTGTTCATCACGTTCTTCGTGGTCACGGACATGCTCGACGGGACGATGGCGAGGCTGTCGGGCAAGACGTCGCGCCTGGGCGCGTTCCTCGACTCGACTCTGGACCGCATCGCTGACGCCGCGATCTTCGGCGCCCTGGTGTGGACGTTCCGTGACGACTCGGCGACCGCGCTCGGCGCGCTGCTATGCCTGACGATCGGCGCCGTCGTCCCGTATGCGCGTGCGAAGGCCGAGAGCCTCGGCATCGACGCCGCGGTGGGCATCGCCGAGCGTTCCGACAGGCTGGTGATCGGCCTCACCGCGACCGGCCTTGTGGGGCTCGGCCTGCCTCAGGTGGTGCTCACGGTCGTCCTGTGGCTGCTCGCGGCCGCTGCGGCGGTCACCGTCGGTCAGCGCACCTGGCGCGTGGTCGTCGCCAACCGGGCCGACCTCGACCTTGCGCGGGACCACCACCGTGACTCCGAGGACTTCTCCCACCACCCCGACGACGCGCCTGGACGCGCGCACGGAGACGATGCCTCGGCCGCTGAGGCGGACGGGACGCACGCGGGCGAGCCGGATGAGGGCGGACAGGCCTCGACGGCCCGATGAACGCATTCCTGCTCGCCTGGCGCGCCTCGCGCTGGCTGCCCGCGGGCGTGGTCCGCATTGCGGCGTGGGCGATCGCGATGCTCGGCTGGCTCACGCACGCGAAGGCGGAGCGCAGGCTCGCTGCCAACCTCGCCCGCGTGACGGGAGAGGAGGGACCCGGGCTGCGCGCCCTCACCCGTGCAGGGCTCGCCTCCGTGGCGAGGTACTACGCCGAGATCCTTGAGATGCGGCGCATGACGGCACGCACGGTGGACGCGCGCGTGAGAGTCGAGGGCCTCGACGCCGTGGCGCACCTGTTCTCCGGCGATCAGGCGGTCATCGCAGTGCTGGGCCACAGCGGCAACTGGGACCTGGTGGGCGCATGGGGCTCGCGGCACCTCATCCCGGTCGTCGCCGTCGCCGAGCGGCTGAAGCCCGACGAGGTGTTCGACGAGTTCGTGGCGCTGCGAGCCAGCCACGGCGTGACGGTGCTGGGTCACGAGGGCGGAGCGACCTTCCGGCAGCTCATCCGGATCGCGCGGAGCGAGGCAGCGCTCGTGTGCCTGGTCGCCGACCGGGACCTGTCCGGGTCGGGCGTGCCCGTCACGATGTGGGGCCGCCAGGTGAAGGTGGCTCCAGGACCTGCCGCTCTCGCGGCGGTGAGCGCTCGTCAGATCCTTCCCGTGCACGTCAGGTACGAGCGGCTGCGCGGCGCGCGGCGCAGGGCCGCCAGGTCCGCCTGGGGTACGGTGCTCTCGTTCGGACAGGTGATCGATCCGGCCGACTACACCGGAGAGCGACGGGTGGACGAGATGACGCAGGCGTGGGCCACGACGCTCGCCGACGGGATCGCCGCACGGCCTCAGGACTGGCACATGCTCCAGCGGTTCGGCTGGCTCGAGGACGCGTGACATGCGGATCGGCATCGTCTGCCCCTACTCGCTCGACCGCCCCGGCGGTGTCCAGCTCCACGTGATGGACCTCGCTCAGGCGCTCCTGGCGCGGGGCCACTTCGTCTCGGTGCTGGCGCCGGCCGCGCCGAACACGCCGGTCCCGGGCTATGTCATGAGCACCGGTCGCTCGATCCCGATCCCGTACAACGGGTCCACGGCCCGACTGTCCTTCGGCCTGCTCACGGCCGCCAGGGTGCGCAAGTGGCTGCGCGAGGGGCAGTTCGACGTGGTCCATCTGCACGAGCCCGGTGCGCCGTCGATCTCGGTCATCGCGATGTGGGCGAGGCTCGGCCCCACGGTGGCCACCTTCCATACCTCGAACGACGACTCCGCGCTCATGAGGATCGGGAAGCCGTTCATCAAGCCGGGCTACGAGGAGCTCGACGCGCGCATCGCCGTCTCCCCGTCGGCGGCGCGGACCGTGAGCCAGCATCTTCGTGTCGAGGCGACCCACATCATCCCGAACGGCGTGGACACGAGCACGTTCGTGTCAGCGGTGCCTCGAGAGCATTGGCGCGGCACGCCGTCCGCGCCGACGGTCGGGATCCTGGGACGCATGGACGAGCCGCGCAAGGGTCTCGAGTCGTTCCTGGACGCCATCCCGGGGGTGCGCGCCCAGATACCAGGGGCCCGCTTCATGGTCGCAGGCCGCTACTCGGAGCGCACGGCGGACAAGATCCGGCGCGCGGGCGCTACCTCGATCGGTCCGCTCGATGAGGCGGACAAGGAGCGCTTCATGTCCTCGATGGACGTGTACGTCGCCCCCAACACCGGCGGCGAGAGCTTCGGGATCGTGCTCGTGGAGGCGATGGCGGCCGGTGCCGCCGTGGTCGCGAGCGATCTCACCGCGTTCAGGGATGTGGGCACGGGGACGGATGGAGCGCTGGCGGTCCGACTCTTCCCCGTCGGCGATGCCGACGCCCTGGCACGCGAGGTCACAGCCCTGCTCCAGGATGGCGCGGCACGCCGCAGGCTGTCGCGCCGTGGCCAGGAGCTCGCTGGCACCTTCGACTGGCTCCAGGTGGTGCCCCGGGTCGAGGAGACGTACCTCGACGCCATTAGACTTGACGCCGAACTGAGTCCCCAGCCTGCGAAGGAAGAAGAGAGAGCATGAGCGAAGCCACGAACGCCCCCCAGGTCGGCACCGACCTCGTCAAGCGCGGCATGGCCGACATGCTCAAGGGCGGCGTGATCATGGACGTCGTCACTCCCGAGCAGGCGAAGATCGCTGAGGACGCCGGTGCCGTTGCTGTGATGGCACTCGAGCGCGTCCCCGCGGACATCCGTGCCCAGGGTGGCGTGTCGCGCATGAGCGACCCCGACATGATCGAAGGCATCATCGATGCCGTCTCGATCCCCGTCATGGCGAAGGCTCGCATCGGGCACTTCGTCGAGGCGCAGGTGCTTCAGAGCCTCGGCGTCGACTACATCGACGAGTCGGAGGTGCTCACTCCCGCCGACTACACGCACCACATCGACAAGTGGAACTTCACAGTCCCGTTCGTGTGCGGTGCGACCAACCTCGGCGAGGCGCTGCGCCGCATCTCCGAAGGCGCGGCGATGATCCGCTCCAAGGGTGAGGCGGGCACGGGCGACGTGTCGAACGCCACCACCCACATGCGCAAGATCCGCGCTGAGATCAAGGCGCTGACCGCGATGCCCGAGGACGAGCTGTACGTGGCGGCCAAGGAGCTCCAGGCTCCGCTGCCGCTCGTCAAGGAGATCGCTGCCACCGGCAAGCTCCCGGTCGTGCTCTTCACGGCTGGAGGCATCGCCACGCCAGCCGATGCGGCCATGATGATGCAGCTGGGCGCCGAGGGCGTGTTCGTCGGCTCCGGCATCTTCAAGTCCGGCAACCCGTCCGACCGTGCCAAGGCGATCGTGAAGGCGACCACCTTCTACGACGACCCGGCGGTCATCGCCCAGGTGTCGCGTGGCCTCGGCGAGGCGATGGTGGGCATCAACGTGGAGGAGCTCCCCGAGCCCCACCGACTGGCTGAGCGCGGCTGGTGAGCCGCGTGCCCGGGCCTCACGAGCGCGTCATGCGCGAAGGGGCACGGGTGCTCGTGGTGTCTCGGGACCGGCGCCTGCTGGTGCTCCGGGCGCACGATCCGCATCAGCCCTCCCGTTCGTGGTGGTTCACGCCCGGTGGTGGAATCGAGGCGGGGGAGACGCCGTTGCAGGCCGCGGTTCGTGAGCTCCAGGAGGAGACGGGGATCGTCTGCGGCGAGCACGAGCTCGTGGGTCCGGTGTGGGAGCGGACGGCGTTCTTCGACTTCATGAGCCGTCCATACGTCCAGCACGAGGTCATCTACCTGCTCCAGGTGGACGCGATCGACGCCTCGGTGGAGCAGCGGTGGACGGCCGCTGAGCGGGAGACGATCGACGAGATCGCCTGGCTCGCGGAGCATGAGCTGCGGGAAGCGGCGATCGAGGTGTTCCCGCTGCGGCTGCGGGAGCCGTGGGACGAGTTCCTCGACTGGAACGGTGAGACGGTGAACCTGGGAGAGGTGGACGAGTGACGACGATCGGGGTCCTGGCGCTGCAGGGCGACGTGCGGGAGCACATGCAGGCGCTGTCGCGCATCGGCGTGACCCCGGTGGGTGTGCGCCGTGTCCGCGAGCTGGAGGCCGTCGAGGGTCTGGTGATCCCGGGTGGCGAATCCACCACGATCGACAAGCTCCTGCGGATCTTCGAGCTCTACGAGCCGCTCCGGACGCGGCTCGCCGAAGGACTCCCGGTGCTGGGCACCTGCGCGGGCATGATCATGCTCGCCACCGACATCATCGGAGGGATCGAAGGGCAGCAGACGCTCGGAGCGATCCCCATGACGGTGCGCCGCAACGCGTTCGGCAGGCAGGTCGACTCGTCGGAGGTGCAGCTCACGTGGCGTCCCGACGGCTCCACGATGCATGCGACGTTCATCCGCGCGCCGTGGGTGGAATCGTTCGGTGACGACGTCGAGGTGCTCGCAGTCGACGAGGCGCATGGGGACCGCACGGTCGCGGTGCGTCACGGCAATGCGATCGCCACAAGCTTCCACCCTGAGATCGTGGCGCCGGGTGCGGTCGCCGACGACCGTGTCCACGCACTTCTCGCGGAGATCGTCGCGGCACGATGACCTCGTCGGTGCGGAGAAGCAGGCGATCCCGCTCTACAGACGTGCGCTCAAGGCGGGGCTGAGCGGCACCCGGCGCGATGAGGCCGTCATCCAGCTGGCGAGCTCCTTGCGCAACGTGGGCCGGCCGGACGAGGCGATCGACGCTCTGAGATCCGCGCGCGTGCGCGGGGAGCTCGAGCCTGCGGCGCAGGCGTTCCTCGCGCTCGCGCTCGCTGATGCCGGTCGACCGGGTGCGGCGCTGCGCGCGGCGCTCGTGGCGCTCGCTCCGCACCTGATGTGGTACGGCGACGCGATCGCCCGGTATGCGGACGAGCTGGGCGGGGACTGATCCCGCTGCGAGGGCAGGGCGCGCCGTGACGTCGGCCGTGCCTGCGTAGAATGGTCGGCAGTCCTAGAACCTGCGCGACGAGGAGCACACGTGTCCGGTCACTCCAAGTGGGCCACCACCAAGCACAAGAAGGCGGTCATCGACGCCAAGCGAGGCAAGCTGTTCGCCAAGCTGATCAAGAACATCGAGGTGGCGGCGCGCACGGGCGGCGGTGACCTCGCCGGCAACCCGACGCTGTTCGACGCGGTGCAGAAGGCCAAGAAGTCGTCGGTGCCGAACGACAACATCGACCGCGCCGTGAAGCGCGGCTCCGGGCTCGAGGCGGGCGGCGCGCAGTACGAGACCATCATGTACGAGGGCTATGGCCCCAACGGCGTCGCGATGCTGATCGAGTGCCTCACCGATAACCGCAACCGTGCGGCCATGGAGGTGCGCACCGCGTTGACGCGCAACAACGGCACGCTCGCCGACCCGGGCTCGGTCGCGTACCTGTTCTCCCGCAAGGGTCAGGTCATCGTCCCGGCCGACGGCACCGACGAGGATGCGCTGATGGAGGCCACCCTCGAGGCGGGTGCCGAGGAGATCGAGAACGGCGGCGACGTCTTCGAGATCACGTCGGAGGCAACCGACGTCGTCGCGGTGCGCACGGCTCTGCAGGACGCCGGCATCGACTACGACTCGGCCGAGGCCGTGTGGATGCCGTCGATGAAGGTCGAGCTGGACGTCGACGGCGCCAGGAAGATGCTGCGCCTGATCGACGCGCTCGAGGACTGTGACGACGTGCAGAACGTGTACGCGAACATGGACGCCTCGGACGAGGTGCTCGAGGCAGCCGCGGCCGAGTAGCCGATGCGCGTCCTCGGCGTCGATCCTGGCCTGACCAGGTGCGGCCTCGGTGTGGTCGACGCGCAGGCGGCGCGCCGCATCACCTTGGTCGACGTCTCCGTCGCGCGGTCCCGGCCCGACGACGACGTGCCCGCGAGGCTCGCGGCGATCGCGGACGCCTTGGAGGAGGTGCTCGACGAGCATCGTCCAGAGGCGGTGGCGCTCGAGCGCGTCTTCGCGCAGCACAATGTCAGCACGGTGATGGGGACCGCGCAGATCTCCGGAGTCGTGATGCTCGCCGCGCAGCGTCGGGGACTGCCTGTCGCGCTGTACACGCCGTCGGAGGTGAAGGCCGCCGTGACCGGATCCGGCACGGCGGGGAAGCAGCAGGTCGGTGCCATGGTGGCGCGGCTGCTCGGACTCGCTGAGATGCCGAAGCCCGCCGACGCCGCCGATGCGCTGGCCATCGCGATCGCGCACGCCTGGCGCGGGGGAGCGGCGCCCACCTCGTCCCGAGCCTCGACCGACGCGCAACGTCGGTGGGTCGAGGCGGAGCGCGCGGCGCGTCGGCGTGGCTAGTCGACGCCGGTCCCGTAGCCTCGTTCGTACATACGTTCGATAAGGAGGGGCGGCGTGATCGCTCAGCTCACCGGGACCGTCGCCCACGTGGGCGCGTCCGCGGCGGTGCTCGACGTCTCGGGCGTCGGCTACCGGGTGCTCTCCACCCCTGCGGTTCTGGCCGATCTCAGGACGGGTCAGCACGCCACGTTGCACACGCACCTGGTGGTGCGCGAGGAGTCCCTGACCTTGTACGGCTTCGCCGCCGCGTCGGAGCGGGACACCTTCGAGACGCTGCAGAGCGTGCAGGGCGTCGGTCCCAAGCTCGCTCTCGCCATGCTCGCCGTCCACTCCCCGGAGGCGTTGGTGACAGCGGTGCAGGCCGCGGATCGCAAGGCGCTTGAGAAGGTCCCTGGTATCGGTGCGAAGGTCGCAGCGCGCCTGCTCCTCGAGCTCGGCGGCAGGCTGTCGCTTCCGGAGCAGGATGGATCGGCGCCCCGCGGCGACGGTCGCGATCAGGTGGTCGAGGCCCTGGTGGGTCTCGGCTACAACGCCAAGGCTGCGCAAGCGGCGGTGGAGAGGGTCGCCTCGTCTCCCATCCAGGACCCCGAGGTCGCGGACACGCTTCGCGCGGCCCTGAAGGCGCTGGGCGGCTCGCGTGGATGACGACCTCGAGGACCTGGCCCGCGTGGTGAGCGCGGAGGCGGATGCCATCGAGCGTTCGTCGGAGGCGGCGCTTCGTCCGCGCAACCTCGACGAGTTCGTCGGGCAGCGCACGGTACGGGAGCAGCTCGGACTGGTGCTGCGCGCCGCGATCGCGCGCGGTGGCACCTCGGACCACGTGCTGCTGTCTGGCCCGCCCGGCCTGGGCAAGACGACGCTGGCGCTCATCATCGCCCAGGAGATGGGCTCCACGCTGCGCGTCACGTCGGGCCCGGCCATCCAGCACGCGGGCGACCTCGCCGCCGTCCTCAGCTCGCTCGACGAGGGCGACGTCCTGTTCATCGATGAGATCCATCGCCTGGCGCGGCCCGCGGAGGAGATGCTCTACCTCGCGATGGAGGACTTCCGCGTGGACGTGGTCGTCGGCAAGGGCCCAGGTGCCACCTCGATCCCGCTCACCTTGCCTCCCTTCACGGCGGTCGGGGCTACCACGCGCGCGGGGCTTCTGCCCGCGCCGCTGCGTGATCGCTTCGGTTTCACGGGTCACCTCGACTTCTACGAGCCCGACGAGCTGAAGGCGATCCTGGTGCGGTCCGCGGGGATGCTCGACCTCTCGATCTCCCATGACGCCGCAGCCGAGATCGCCTCGCGCTCGCGCGGAACCCCGCGTATCGCGAACCGGCTGCTGCGACGGGTCCGCGACTGGGCGCAGGTGCATGGGGACGGTCGGGGCACCTTGGACGCCGCCAGGGCGGCGCTCGAGGTCTACGAGGTCGACGAGATGGGCCTCGATCGCCTCGACCGCGCAGTGCTCGGCGCGCTGTGCACACGGTTCGGCGGCGGTCCTGTCGGCCTCACGACGCTTGCCGTCGCAGTGGGGGAGGAGCCGGAGACCGTGGAGACCGTCGCGGAGCCGTTCCTGGTCCGTGAAGGGCTCATGAGCCGTAGCCCGCGCGGTCGCGTCGCCACCGCTCTGGCGTGGGAGCACCTCGGGCTTCCCGTGCCGGACGGGCCCGCGGCGGGCACCGGGGGATCACGACTCTTCGAGTGACGCGCGGGGGTTTTCGACTCTGGGCATTCTCAGGGCTAGACTTCCCTGGGCCCAGCGATGGGCGAACCAAACGTGAGGAACTCCGTGTCAACTGCAGCGAAGGCGGCGCGTCGCGCGCTCGTGTGGCTGGGCATCATCCTCGTCGTGGGCTATGGGGCCCTCGCCGCAGGGGTGCTCACCAATCAGACCACCCTTGCCCCAGGGCTCGCCCTCGACCTCGAGGGCGGAGTTCAGCTGACGCTCCAGGCGACGACCACCGACGGTTCGGAGGTGACGCAGGACGACCTGAACCAGGCCGTGGCGATCATCCGCAACCGCGTCAACGCCTCAGGCGTGTCCGAGGCGGAGATCTCCACCCAGGGGTCGAACGTGATCGTGGTGTCGCTGCCAGGCACGCCGTCGGCCGCGACCATCGACATGGTGCGCCAGAGCGCGCAGCTGCAGTTCCGCCCCGTGCTCGAGATCGACGATCCGTCTCCCGTGACGTCCGCGTCCGCGTCTGCGACGCCTTCGGCAAGCGCGTCCTCGGACACCTCTGCATCGGCATCCGCATCTCCGTCGGCGTCGGCGTCAGCGGACGGCGCTTCGAGCGCCGCCACCGCTGAGGCGGCGACCGCGGCCACGCCGACAGCCTCGGCATCCGCCTCCGCTTCCCCGTCCGCGTCGGCGTCGGCGAGCGCGTCCACGGACACCTCTTCTTCTGACCCTTCGGTTGGCACCGCCTCCGACCTCGCGTGGATCACCGACGACCTGCGCGCTCAGGCCGATGCGCTCGACTGCACCGACGCGGCGAACCTCGGCGGCGCTGACCTCGGTGACCCCGACGCTGGGCATGTCGCGTGCCTCTCCGACGGCTCCGCGAAGATCATCATGGGCCCCGTGGAGCTGACCGGCTCCGACGTCGCCAGCGCCACCTCGGGTCCCAGGTTCAACACCACCGGCTCGCTCACCGGCGACTACGAGGTCGTCCTCAACTTCACCAGCGAGGGCACCCAGATCTTCGACGAGATCTCGCAGCGTCTCATCCAGCTCTCGGCTCCTCAGAACCAGTTCGGGATCCTGCTCGACGGCGTCGTGATCTCTGACCCGACGATGAACGAGCGGATCTCGGGCGGCACCGCGTCGATCACCGGAAGCTTCACCCAGGCGGAGGCCGAGCAGCTGGCCAACCAGCTCCAGTTCGGCGCCCTGCCGTTGACGCTGGAGCTCCAGTCGAACGACACGATTCCCCCCACGCTGGGATCAGACCAGCTCCAGGCGGGCCTGATCGCTGGTCTCATCGGCCTGATCCTCGTGGTGATCTACTCCGTCTTCCAGTACCGGATGCTCGGGCTCGTCACGGTCGGCTCGCTGCTGCTCGCAGGCGTGATGACCTTCATGGCGATCGACCTGCTCTACTGGATGATCAACTACCGCCTCTCGCTCGCTGGCGTGGCCGGACTCATCGTCGCGATCGGTGTGACCGCCGACTCGTTCATCGTCTACTTCGAGCGCGTCAGAGACGAGCTGCGCGAGGGCAAGTCCCTTCCCGCGGCCATCGATCGAGGTTGGAAGCGTGCGAAGCGCACGATCCTTGCCTCCGACGCCATCAACCTGCTCGCGGCCGTCGTGCTGTACCTGCTGGCCGTCGGGTCGGTCCGAGGCTTCGCGTTCACGCTCGGCCTCACGACGGTGATCGACATCGTCATCGTGTTCCTGTTCACGCACCCGATGCTCGTGCTCCTCTCGAGGACCAAGTTCTTCGGCGAGGGCCACCCGTGGTCGGGCCTCGACCCGCGCCAGCTGGGACGTGACACGCTGTACAAGGGCCGCGGGCGGGTCCGAACGCCTCAGGGCGACACGCAGACCCAGACTCTCGCGGAACGCAAGGCTGCCGCGGCCAAGGGGGGAGAGAACTGATGGCGCGCAACCTCAACGAGTGGGGCAACGCCCTGCACTCGGGCGAGAAGATCTACCCGATCGTCCGTCAGCGCAAGCGTTGGTTCGCGATCTCCGGCGGCCTTATGGCGCTGTCGATCGCCGCGCTTCTGATCTTCAAGATCAACCTCGGCATCGAGTTCGTCGGCGGCACCCAGTTCATCGTCACGAGCCCTTCCCAGGATGTGTCGATCGCTCAGGAGATCGGCGACCAGTACGCGCCGGCCGACGATGCGCTCGCCACCACGCTGGGCACCGACAGGATCAAGCTCTCGATGGGCACGGTCGACATCGACACCGCACGTCAGATCACCACGGCGCTCGCCGACGGCTACGGGGTCGCCGAGACCGATGTGGCCTCGACCCAGATCGGTCCGACCTGGGGTGCAGAGGTGGGCAAGAAGGCCGTCCAGGGCCTCATCGTCTTCCTGCTGCTGGTCTCCGTCGTGATGACCCTGTACTTCCGTGCCTGGCGCATGGCCGCCGCAGGAATCGTCGCGCTGGTCCATGACCTGCTCTTCACCGTGGGCATCTATGCGCTCGTGGGCTTCGAGGTGACGCCCGCATCGGTGATCGGCTTCCTGACGATCCTCGGCTATTCGCTGTACGACACCGTCGTGGTCTTCGACAAGGTGCGCGAGAACACGGCCGAGGTCACGTCGCAGAGCCGGTTCACGTATGCCGAGCTCGCGAACCTGGCGCTCAACCAGACGCTGGTGCGGTCCATCAACACGTCCATCGTGGCGCTCCTGCCCGTCGCCTCGATCCTCTTCATCGGCTCGTTCATCCTGGGCGCCGGCACGCTGAAGGACATCTCGCTGGCCCTCTTCATCGGCATGGCGGTCGGCACATACTCGTCGATCTTCGTCGCGACGCCGATCGAGGTCGAGCTGCGCAGTCGCGAGGAGCGGATCGCCAAGCATACGGCGAAGGTGCTCGCGCTTCGCGAGGCCGGCGAGTCGCCTGTGACGGTCGGTGTCGACGGCGAGGTGCGCGTGGGCGCGCTGAATCCTGGCGAGCACCTCGGCACAGGGGCGCAACCCAAGCGCAAGGGTCGCAAGTAGACTGAGGCTCTGCCTGGGAAGGAGGACCGTGTGACAGACACCCGCTCCTCCACCGCGTCCGTCGGGCCCCTGGGCTTCCTGCGACGCGGGCAGCGCGAGCCGACCGCCATCGACGGCGTGCTCGACACGTTCAGGTCGCACTATCCACGCGAACGGGTGGCGCTCGTCGAGCGGGCGTACGAGGTCGCCGAGGAGGCGCACCGCGGGCAGAAGCGCAAGAGCGGCGAGCCGTACATCACGCATCCGATCGCGGTGGCGCAGATCGTGGCCGACCTCGGCCTTCCGGCGAGCGTGATCGCGGCGGCGTTGCTCCACGACGTCGTCGAGGACACGGACTATCCGCTGCAGCGGATGGAGGACGAGTTCGGCCCCGAGATCGCGATGATCGTGGACGGGGTGACCAAGCTCGACAAGGTCAAGTACGGCGATGCCGCACAGGCCGAGACGGTCCGCAAGATGGTCGTCGCGATGGCCAAGGACATCCGGGTCCTGCTGCTGAAGCTGTGCGACCGGCTGCACAACGCCCGCACCTGGGAGTTCGTCAGCCCCGAGTCCGCACGCAAGAAGGCGCAGGAGACCCTCGAGATCTACGCGCCCTTGGCGCATCGCATGGGTCTCAACGCGATCAAGTGGGAGCTCGAGGACCTGTCCTTCCGCACCCTCTATCCGAAGATCTACCAGGAGATCGTCGAGGTCGTCGCGGAGCGGGCGCCCGAGCGGGAGAAGTACCTGGCGCAGGTGCGCGAGGAGATCGCCGCCGACCTGCGAGAGATGCGCATCAAGGCGACCATCACAGGGCGTCCCAAGCACTACTACTCCGTCTATCAGAAGATGATCGTGCGAGGTCGTGATCTCAACGACATCTACGACCTGGTGGGTGTGCGGATCCTCGTGGATTCCGTGCGTGACTGCTACGCGGTGCTGGGTGCGATGCACGCGCGGTACCAGCCTGTGCCGGGGCGCTTCAAGGACTACATCGCGACTCCCAAGTTCAACCTGTACCAGTCGCTGCACACCACGGTGATCGGGCCGTCGGGCAAGCCGGTCGAGCTGCAGATCCGCACGCGCGACATGCATCGGCGCGCGGAGTACGGCCTTGCCGCGCACTGGCGCTACAAGGAGAACGGCCGCACCGGCCAGGAGTCGACCGGCAACCCTGGCGATATGGGTTGGTTGCGTCAGATCGCAGACTGGCAGCAGGAGACCGCGGACCCGAGCGAGTTCCTCGACTCGTTGCGCGGCGAGATCTCGCGCGCCGAGGTCTACGTCTTCACTCCGCGGGGACGGCTGCTGTCGCTGCCGCAGGGTGCGACGCCCGTCGACTTCGCGTACGCCGTCCACACCGAGGTGGGCCACAAGACGATCGGCGCGAAGGTCAACGGACGCCTTGTGCCGCTGGACACCACGCTTGAGAACGGCGACACGGTCGAGGTGCTCACGACCTCGGATGAGAACGCGCATCCGCGGCGCGACTGGCTGGACTTCGTGCAGTCCACGCGCGCTCGCAACAAGATCCGCCAGTGGTTCACGCGCGAGCGTCGCGAGGAGTCCATCGAGACGGGCCGCGACATGCTTGCGCGGGCGATCCGTCGACAGCATCTGCCGATGCAGCGCCTGATGTCGCGCTCGACGCTCCTGGCGCTCGCCAAGGAGATGCACTACGACGACGTGGACGGGCTCTACGCTGCGATCGGCGAGCACAAGGAGCAGCCGGCGGACGTCGTCGCACGCATGGTGGAGGCGGTCGGCGGCCAGGAGGGTGCCGACGAGGACCTCACGGAGATCACGCGTCCCGGCACCAAGCAGAAGGCCCGCCGGGGCGACCCTGGGGTGTCGGTCCACGGTCTGGCGGACGTGGTCGTCAAGCTCGCGAAGTGCTGCACTCCGGTGCCTGGCGATGCGATCCAGGGCTTCGTCACGCGTGGCCAGGGGGTCAGTGTCCACCGTGCGGACTGCGACAACTTCGCAGGCCTGAAGGAGCAGCAGCCGGAGCGCCTGATCGATGTCCAATGGACGGGCCAGCATGAGGCCACGTACATGGTGCAGATCGAGGTGGAGGCGCTGGATCGCAACCGCCTGCTGTCGGACGTGGTTCAGGTGCTCTCCGACCACCACGTGAACATCCTGGGCGCGCACGTCTCCACCTCCAAGGACCGGGTGGCGCTCAACACGTTCACCTTCGAGATGGCCGATCCGTCGCACCTGGGAGCGGTGCTGGGCGCGGTGCGCCGGATCGAGGGCGTATACGACGCACGGCGCATCACCGGCACGCGCCGTCGTTGAGCACGAGCGGCCGTCACGCTGCGCGCAGCAGCGAGTCGTGCCCCGCCCGCTGCCCGAAAGCCTCCTCGACGGCCGCCCATGCGTTGTCGGCCCGCCGTCGAGTGCGATCTCGCGGGGTGTGCTCAAGCTCGGCGCGTACGGTGCGGTCATCGACGAGTGCGGCGCAGAGCGCATTCCACGAAGCGGTGATGGCCGTTCCCAGCGACGACCATCGCAAGGCGTCGGCCACGCATCGTGGCGCCGACGCAACGAGCAGCGTGCCCACCCGGCGCGGAGGAAGGATGCCGGGGTTGCCCGCGTGGATCCTCACGCGTTCGATCGCCGTCGAGCTCCGCGCGACGTGAGGGGAGCCGGTGCGGCGCAGCACGTCGATGTCGAGCGGCAGAGCCGCCGCGCCCATGATCCAGAGCCCGGTGAGGCCCGTCACGACCGCAGCGTCGGGGACCTGATCGGCGAGCGCGAGTGCGCGCAGACCTGGGCTGAGCGGGATGTCCAGCGGTGTGGCGATCGAGCGTGTGAGGGGGACCAGCGTGCCTTCACGCAGGGCGCGGCCGTAGCTCGCGGCGCCGATCTCGGTGGAGTGGACGAGCAGCATGCAGAGAGCATGCCATCGGCGCCGATGGCAGGGCTCGCTTCACGCCACGGCTGGGGACAGCGAAGCCGGCGCCACCCGAAGGGGACGCCGGCCTCGGTGATGCTCAGCGCTGGACGTTCTCGATCTGCTTGAGCCAGGCCTTGCGAGCGGAGAGGGCCTCCTCGGCCTGCTTGATGCGGCGCTTGTCGCCCGCGGCCGTCGCCTTCTCCAGATCCTTCTCGAGGTCGGCGATGGCGGCGTGCAGCTGAGCGGCCGCGCCCGAGACACGGGCCTCGAGCTCGGGGTTGGAGGAGTGCCACTCGGCGTCCTCGCCGTCCCGAACGGCCTTCTCCACGGCGCCGATCCGCTTGGCGAGACGTGCGGCGTCAGCGCGCGGAACCCTGCCTGCCGCCTCGAACCTGTCCTGCAGCGAGCGCAGCGCACGCTTGGCGTTGCGCAGATCGGTGATGGGCAGCAGCGCCTCGGCCTCGACGACGATCGCCTCCTTCGCCTCGACGTTGCCCGCGAGGGCCTCGTCCTCGGCCTCTGCGGCGGAGCGCCTCGTCTCGAAGAACGCATCCTGCGCCGTCTGGAAGCGGCGCCACAGGGCGTCGTCCACGCTGCGTCGGCCGCGTCCCGCCTGCCGCCATTCGTTCATGAGGTCACGGAACGCACGCGCAGTCGAGTCCCAATCCGTCGACGTCTGCAGCGCCTCGGCACGCGCGACGAGCGCTTCCTTGTGGTCGGCCACCTGCGCGTTGTCGCGGTCGAGCTGCGAGAAGTGGTGCTTGCGCGCCTTCTCGAACGAGGACCGTGCGTGGGTGAACCGGCGCCAGAGCGCTCGCTCAGCCTCCTTGGGCACGCGCGCGCCGGAGCGCTGCGCCTCCTTCCAGGCGTCGAGCAGCGACCGCAGCGACTCGGTGTCGTTCTTCCAGTGCACCTGGTCCTCGGGCTTCGCGGCGAGCGCCTCGGCCTGGACCACGATCTCCTCGCGCGCGGCGAGGGCGGCGTCTCGCGCCGCGCGACGCTCGGCCTGGATCCGCTCGCGGGTCTGCGTCGCCTCGGCCTCGACCTCGGTCCAGCGCGTGCGCAGCGCGACGATGTCACCGACCACGGCCGGCGTGGCGAGTGAGGCCGAGGTGGCGCTCAGCGCGTCGTCGATGTCCTTGACGGACAGCTCGGCGGAGCCGAGACGCGCGTGGAAGCGCTCGATCGATGTCTTGAGCTCGTAGTAGGCGGACGCGAACGGCTTCAGCGGGTCGTCCCCGACGGCGGGTCCGACCTCGATGGCCTGGTCGCCGATCGTCACGACGACGTTGTCCCCGTCGATCGAGCCGAAGGCCTCTGCCTCCGCGAGCATCTCAGCCGTGACCTCGTCGACGACGGGCACCTTGACGGGGTGGGTGGAGTGCGCCGCGACGACGGCGGGTGTCGCCGGCGCGAAGGCTCCCGGCTTGGGAGCACGAGGCTTGGGGGCCCGGGGCCTCGGCGTCTTGGGTGCGGGCTCGGCAGCGGACGGCTCGGCGGGAGGCTCCTCAGCGGGCACGTCCGGCGACGACGAGGACTGCGCGGGCGCGTCCTCGTGCGGTGACTCGGGCTCGGAGGCGTCGGACGGGTCGACGGTCTCGACCTCGGCAGCGGCGGCCGCGGGGGCATCCTCTGCGGGGGTCGGGACGATCTGCTCCTCAACCTCGGTGGCGGGGGTGACGTCGATGTCTCGGGGGCTATCGGCGGAAGTCATGAAACGGATACCTCGTTCACGATGACGGACAGTGCCGGTCGACCATCGGAGTCCCCGGTGATCGTGCCGGCTTCGGCAACAGCCTCAACAATACCCAGGCCTTGGACCACTCGGCCGAACACGGTGTACCCACCGGCCGCGTCGGCGGGGATCTGTGAGTCCTCGTAGACGATGAAGAACTGGCTTCCCATGCTGTTCGCGGCGGCGTCTGCGCCGACATCCGAGGCGGAGGCGCGCGCCATCGCGAGCGTGCCTGCGGGGTAGTCGCCGTCGGCGGGAGCGTTCTCGATCGGTCCGAAGCTGTACGCGGGGCCGCCTGCGCCGGTGCCGAGCGGGTCGCCGCATTGGAGGATGTAGATCCCCTCGGTGGTGAGCCGATGGCACTCGGTGGAGTCGTAGTATCCGTCGCCCGCGAGCGACAGGAACGATGCCACGGCCTGGGGAGCGGCGGCACCGTCGAGCTCCATCACGATGTCGCCCATGTTCGTGCTCATGGTCACGGTCCAGGTGCGGTCCTCCGCGACGGAGGTCGGGGGAGGGGTGCTCGACGCGCCCCAGCCGGACTCCGTGACGATCGGGTCATCGGTGGAGGTCGCGGCCGGCGACGCGGTCCCCGAAGGCGCCGCCTGCGCCGACGCGGAGGTGCTGGGCGTCGGCGTCGCCGCCGGCGCATCCTCACCCTGTCCCAGCACCAGCCAGAGGCCGTAGACGACGAGCGCGACGAGCGCGGCGCCTGCGGCGATGGCGACCCACCTCCACCTGCGCCGGGCCGAGCGCCGGGCCTCTGCCTCGCGACGTGCCTGCTCCTCGCGGGCCTTGCGTTCCTTGGCCGCCGCTCTGTGCCTGCTGCTCACCTGTGCTCCTCGTGCTCGGGCGTCGTCAGTCTATGTCGGGCTCCGGTGGAACAATGGGCGCCATGGCTCGTGTGCGACCCCTCTCCGGATTCCCAGAACTGACTCCTCGCGACCGCGTCGTCGAGGCGCGGATCCTGTCCACGCTGCGTGAGGTCTTCGGGCTCCACGGATTCGGGGAGATCGAGACCAGGGCGGTCGAGCCGATCGAGCGGCTGGCGGGTGACTCGGAGGCGTCCAAGGAGATCTACGTCCTGCAGCGCCTGAACGCCGACGGCGACTCCGACGCGAAGGTCGGCCTCCACTTCGACCTCACGGTGCCGTTCGCCCGGTACGTCGAGGAGAACCAGGGCGCGCTGCAGTTCCCGTTCCGACGCTGGCAGATCCAGAAGGTGTGGCGCGGGGAGCGGCCCCAGGAGGGACGCTTCCGCGAGTTCTATCAGGCGGACATCGACATCGTGGCGCGAGAGACGTTGCCCGAGCACCTCGAGGCTGAGGTCGCGATCGTGATGGCGCGGGCGCTGCGTCGGCTGCCGATCCCGTCGGTCACCATGCACGTGAACAACCGTGCGCTCGTCGAGGGCTTCTACCGCGGCGTCGGCATCGATGACATCGCTGGGGCGCTGCGCAGCGTGGACAAGCTGGACAAGGTCGGTCCGGACGGGGTCCGGGCGGAGCTTGCCGCGCAAGGCGTGTCCGAGACGGCCGCGGACGCGGCTCTCGAGCTTGCGAGGATCTCCTCGACGGATTCGTCCTTCGCGTCCGCCGTCGAGGACCTCTGGGAGACCACCGTGAAGGTGGACGACGTGTCCGGCGCGCAGGACCAGCTCGCGCGCGGCATCGCCTCCCTTGCGACGCTGGTGGACACGGTGAACGCCGCAGTGCCGGGCACGGCGGTGGCGGACCTGCGGATCGCTCGCGGTCTCGACTACTACACGGGGTCCGTGTACGAGACCTTCATGGATGGGCACGAGGCCTTCGGCTCGATCTGCTCAGGCGGCAGGTACGACTCGTTGGTCGCAGGCGGCGGCTTCCCGGGCGTGGGCATGTCGATCGGCGTCAGCCGGCTCGTGGCGCTGCTGCTGTCGGCCGGCCTCGCGTCGGCGACGCGCGGTGTCCCCTCGGCGGTGCTGGTCGCGGTGACCGAGGAGGAGTCTCGACGGGCGTCGAACGCCATCGCTGATCGGCTGCGCGCCCGCGGCATCCCGTGCGAGGTCGCGCCGTCGGCCTCCAAGTTCGGCAAGCAGATCCAGCACGCCGACCGTCGCGGCATCCCGTTCGTCTGGTTCCCGGCCGAGGACGGGGACGGTCAGGTGAAGGACATCCGCTCTGGCGACCAGGTGGATGCCGACGCCGATGTCTGGGCGCCGCCCGCCGGGGATCTGTGGCCCGAGGTGGTGGGTTCCGACGCGCACTGAGGGTCGCGACCTCCGGCACCCGCGTCGGGTGCGGCCACGCCGCTAGACTTGAACCCGCTCGATCACTGAGTTGTGCGCGCTCCACGTCGCCGTGGGCCGCGCGGCTCGCACAGCAGGCGCCCACGAGGGCGCGAACGAAAGGCAGACCTTGCTCCGCACGCATCTCGCAGGAAACCTCCGCGCCGCAGACGCTGGCACGACCGTCACTCTCGCCGGCTGGGTGGGTCGCCGTCGTGATCACGGCGGTGTCGCGTTCATCGATCTGCGTGATGCGTCGGGCTTCGCGCAGGTGGTGATCCACGAGGAGATCGCTCACTCGCTGCGCACCGAGTACGTGGTGCAGGTCACCGGCGAGGTCCGTCTGCGTCCCGAGGGCTCTGCGAACGCGAACCTGCCGTCGGGTGAGATCGAGGTGGCCGTCTCCGACGTGGTGATCCTGAACGAGTCGGCGCCGACGCCGTTCCCGATCGACGAGCATGTGAACGTGGGCGAGGAAGCGCGGCTCAAGTACCGCTACCTCGACCTGCGCCGCCCGCAGCAGCGTGCTGCGATGGTGCTGCGCTCCAAGGTCAACCAGGCGGCCCGACGAGTGCTCGACCGCCACGAGTTCCTCGAGATCGAGACGCCGACCCTGACGCATTCCACGCCGGAGGGTGCGCGCGACTTCATCGTCCCGGCGCGCCTGGCACCCGGCTCCTGGTACGCGCTCCCGCAGTCGCCTCAGCTGTTCAAGCAGATGCTCATGGTCGCGGGCATGGAGCGGTACTACCAGATCGCGCGCTGCTACCGCGACGAGGACTTCCGTGCCGACCGCCAGCCGGAGTTCACGCAGCTCGACATCGAGATGAGCTTCGTCGACCAGGACGACGTGATCGCGCTCGGTGAGGAGCTCGTCAAGGAGATCTGGGCGCTCGCCGGTTACGAGGTCTCGACCCCCATCCCGCGCCTGACCTATGCCGAGGCGATGGCTCGCTTCGGTTCCGACAAGCCCGACCTGCGCTTCGGCCTCGAACTCACCGAGCTGACCTCGTACTTCAAGGAGACGCCGTTCCGAGTTTTCCAGGCCGAGTACGTCGGCGCGGTCGTCATGCCGGGTGGTGCCTCGCAGCCCCGCAAGACTCTCGACGCGTGGCAGGAGTGGGCCAAGCAGCGTGGCGCGAAGGGCCTCGCGTATGTGCTGGTCCAGGAGGATGGCACGCTCACCGGACCCGTCGCCAAGAACCTCTCCGAGCTGGAGCTCGCTGGTCTCGCGGAGGCCACCGGCGCGAACCCTGGCGACTGTGTCTTCTTCGCGGCGGGCAAGACGGAGGCGTCCCGTGCGCTTCTCGGCGCCGCCCGCAACGAGATCGCCAAGCGCGTGGGGCTCATCGACGAGGGTCGCTTCGAGTTCTGCTGGGTGGTCGACGCCCCGCTGTTCAAGCCGGTCGACAGCGACGATGACGACGTGGCGCTCGGGTCCTCGTCCTGGACGGCCGTGCACCACGCGTTCACCAGCCCCAAGCCGGAGTACCTCGACTCGTTCGACACGAACCCCGGTGAGGCGCTCGCGTACGCCTACGACATCGTGTGCAACGGCAACGAGATCGGCGGTGGCTCCATCCGTATCCACCGTCAGGACGTGCAGGAGCGTGTCTTCAACGTGATGGGCATCGACGAGGAGCAGGCGCACGAGCAGTTCGGCTTCCTCCTCGACGCGTTCAAGTTCGGCGCCCCGCCGCACGGCGGCATCGCGCTCGGCTGGGACCGCGTCGTCATGCTGCTGGGTGGCTACGACTCGATCCGCGACGTCATCGCGTTCCCCAAGTCCGGCGGCGGCTACGACCCGCTGACCGACGCTCCGGCGCCCATCTCGCCGGAGCAGCGCAAGGAGGCCGGCGTGGACTTCGTGCCGGAGAAGAAGGGCGAGGCCGAGGCGAAGGCGTAGCCGACGTCGGTCGACTCGAGGGCGGTCTCCTGTGGGAGGCCGCCCTCGCTGCATGCGGGGACGGGAGGCGCTCAGCGCGTCGAGGTGGACGCGGATTCGAGAGCCAGGGCCTCGTGCGGGGTACGCGACGCGACGTCTGTCGTGGGGAGCGCGGCGCGCGCGGGCCGTGATGCCCACAGCACGCCAGCGATGATCAACGCGCCGCCCGCGAGCTCACCCGGGCCAGGCTGCTCCCCGAGAACCAGCCATGCGGTGACGATGCCGACGACGGGCACGAGCATCGAGAACGGCGCAACGGTGCCTGCGGGGTGGCGCGCCATCAGCCAGACCCAGATCCCAGAGCCTGCGAGCGTGCCGAGCAGCACGGTGTAGGCGAGGCCCCACCAGGCCGGTGCGGCGGCCGCTGTGAGTGACGTCGAGAATGCGGTCGCGATCTGGTCGGGTCCCTCGAACACCAGCGAGAGCGCGGCCATGGGGATCGGCGGCACGATGCTCATCCAGAGCACCAGGTGCAGCGGCTGTTCCGTGCGTGCCTTCCGGCTGGCGAGGTTTCCCAGCGCCCACCCGAGCGCGCCGAGGAGCACCAGAAGGAACGGTCCCACCGGAGCCGCGGCTCCGTAGGACTGGCCGACGACGACCAGACCCACCGCCGCGACGCCGACTCCGATCGCCGCGCGGCGCCCGATCCGTTCGTGCAGGAGCAGCGCGCCGAGCACCACCGTGAAGGGTGCCGAGGCCTGCAGCACCAGGGAGGAAAGGCCGGTGGGGAACCCGAGCGCCATCCCCAGGTACAGGAACACGAACTGGAGCGTGCCGAAGCCGATGCCGTAGCCGAGCAGCCAGCGCCAGCGCACTTGCGGGCGCGGCACGAACAGGATCGTCGGGATCGCGATGATGGCGAACCTGAGCGCCACGAGCAGGAACGGAGGGAACTGTGACAGCGAGGCGTGGATGGCGAGGAAGTTCGCTCCCCACAGGATCGCGGTGAGGATGGCGAGGAGGACGTGGCGCATCGGCATGGCGCCAGTGTGGCCACCGGGATGGTGAAGCACCAGCGATGATTGATGAAGCAGGCCTGTAGGCTTCCTACATGGAGATCAGGCATCTCGAGCTGCTGCGGGAGCTTCGCGATCGCGGCACCCTGAGCGCCGTGGCAGAGGCGACCTACCGCACGCCGTCGGCGCTGTCGCAGCAGTTGCGGACGGCGGAGCGCGAGCTCGGGGTCCGCCTCGTGGAGCCGGCGTCCCGAGGGCTCAGGCTGACGTGGGCCGGGCAGCTGCTCGCGGACGGGGCTGACGACGTGCTGGCGTCGGTGGCTCGGCTGCAGGCCACGCTCGAGCAGCGCGTGGGGGAGCCGCAGGGCGTCGTCCGCATCGGGACCCTGCCCAGCGCGGGAGCAGCGCTGCTCCCTGGCGTCATGGCGGCGCTCGTCGGCACGCTCATCCACGTGGAGCTCGAAGACTTCGACCTCGCTGAGAGCGACTTCGCATCGCGCACCGCCGACGCCGATCTGGTGATCGCCCACAGCCTCAGCGCCGATGTGCCGCGCGGAGCGGAGCGCCTCATCAGCAGGGTGGTGGCGCGCGAACCGATCGACGTCGCGGTGCCTGCCGGGCACCGGCTCGTCGGCCATGCGACGGTGAGCCCTGCCGACGTCGGCGAGGAGCCTTGGATCGCCGTGCCGCGGGGCTATCCGTTCGCGACGGTGCACGAGGCGATCGAGTCGGCGACCGGCGTGGCCCTGCGGCGGCTCGCGGAGGTGCGCGACAACCGGCTGGTCGAGGCGCTCGTGGCGCGAGGCCTCGGCGTGGCTCTGCTGCCGCGCTTCTCGACCCCTGAGAGCGCCGACTACCGGCTGATCCCGCTGTCCGGTGTGCACGCCGTGCGCAGCATCGTGGTGATCGCGCGCCCGGATCGGGTGGAGCGGCAGGCGGTGCGCGCGGTGCTGGACCTCCTGGTCGCGGAGGGGGACCGGCTCAGTCGGTGACGAGGGAGCGGTCCTCCTCGGGCAGTGGTGCGGCGATCGTGCGAGTCGCCGCGGGCCACCGCAGGAGCACGAGGGTACCGAGGGCGAGCACGGCGGCGGGCAGGAGCATCGCGGTGCCCGGAGAGAGCACCCCGGCCGCCGCGCCGGCGCCCGCGCTCATGGCGATCGCGGTGACCTGCATCGCCATGGAGTTCAACGAGAGCATGGTGGAGCGTTGACCTGTGGCGGCCTCCTCGTGGGTGAGCTCGTCGACGAGCGGCATCGCTGTGCCGAGCATCACGTAGAACGCGACGAAGGCTGTCGCGGCGCGCCAGGGGGTGGGGGTTGAGATCGCGGCGAGCATGATCGATGCGCCCACGGCGCCCACGAGGATCGCGCGGTGCGGCGCGCGCGCGAGCCGCACGAGGAACGGTGAGGCCAGCGATCCGACGGCCGACCCGATGAAGCCGCACGTGACGAGCAAGGAGTAGGTGCCCGCCGCGGCGCCTTCGCCTCCGAGCATGTCGGCGAAGTGCAGCGGAGCGAGCAGCTCGACTCCCGCCATGGCGGCCCCGCCCGCGGCCGCGATCGCCAGGATCCGGCGGACGCGGGCGCTCGCGCGAGCGAGCCGCAGACCTGAGGCGATGGCCTCCCGTAGCTGAGCGCCCCTGCCGACCTCCACGCGCGGTCCGTGAGGCGAGCCGGTGACCCAGGACCAGAGGAACGCCGCGTTGACGATGCCCAGCGCCGCGGCGACGAGGAATGGTGCCGACATGGCGATCACTCGTGCCCCGTGCGATGGGAGGGGAACGAGCGCGATGAGCGCTGTCGCGCCGAGCGCTCCGAGGGCGAGAGCGAGCGACTCGGTGGCGCCGGCACGGGTGATGCCGCGCCGGATCGGCGCGTCCGGGTCGTGCGCCCGCGTCGTGTCGACGAACCAGGCCTGCAGCGGACCCGAATCGAGCGCTCTCGCGAGTCCGCCGAGCATGAACGCCGCGATGAGCGCCCACGTGGAGGTGACCAGGCCGAGCGCCGCCGTGGACGCGACGGCGACGAGCGAGGCGGTGATGAGGACGGGACGGTAGCCCCATGTGTCCGCCAGGCCCCCTGTGGGCAGCTCGAGGAGCAGGACCGTCACGCTGTAGACCGCGAGCACCACGCCGATGGCGGCGGCAGGCACGCCTCTCTCGCTGAGCAGAAGCACGGTGAGGGCGCTCTTGAATCCGACGGGGAGCCAGCGGAGTGCGGTGAGCGCGACGAACCTGCGTTCGATCCGGCGGATCGGGCTCGAGTGATCGGTCGGCGCGGTCGCGGAGATCACCGTGGCGCGCCCCATCCGTAGCCGAAGAAGCGGACCAGCCTGGATCCTTCGGCGGGCGGCTCCTCTCGACGGTCCCGCTCCACGTACGGGGTGAAGAGGTCGAGGACCTGCTGGGCGACGGCGTTGAGCTCGTCCGGCGTCATCCACACTGCGACGTCCATGCTCGTTGATGCGGCGCGCCACGCGGGGTCGTCGCTGGCGTTCACCGCGCTGTAGGCGCGCCACTTGGAGAATCTGTGCTCGTCGACGACGTTGCCGAGCACGGTGCCGAGCGCTGCGGTCGCGGCGTCCTGCGCCTCGACGGAGCTCCAGCGGATGCCTTCCTTGCGCATGCTCCAACGACGTTCCCTGCCCTTGCCTCCGCCCGCCTCGATCACGTGTCCGTACTTGGCGAGCTGTCGGAGGTGGTATGAGCAGTTGGCGGGTGTCTCGCCCAGCAGCTCCGCGCATTCGGTGGCGGTCTTGGGCCCTTCGGCGAGCAGGTCCAGGAGCGCGAAGCGCACGGGGTGCGCGAGGGCGCGAAGCTCGCGGGGGTCGGTGATGTCACGGGTGGGCCACGAGGGGAGGGGGATGCCGTTGTCGTCGGTCATGACGTCGAAACTACTCTTTCGAAAGAACTCTTGCAATACGAGGGAAGCGACGTTGCTCGCACCGCTTAGGCTTGCGGCATGGACCTGTTCGACGCGGTGCGCACGGAAGCCTCAGGCGTTCCTGCACCCAGCTCGTCGGCACCGCTCGCGGTGCGGATGCGGCCACGCACGCTCGACGAGGTGGTGGGGCAGTCCCACCTGCTCGGCGACGGCTCGCCTCTCAGGCGGCTGATCGGGGAGACCGCACCCGCCGCCTCCGTCATGCTGTGGGGTCCGCCCGGTACCGGCAAGACGACCCTTGCGTACCTCGTCGCGGGTGGCCGTCGGTTCGTCGAGCTGTCGGCCGTGTCGTCGGGCGTCAAGGACGTCCGGGCCGTGATCGACGACTCGAAGCGACGGCTCGCGACGGGGGAGCGGGAGACTGTCGTCTTCATCGATGAGATCCACCGCTTCACGCGCAGCCAGCAGGATATCCTGCTGCCCGCGGTCGAGAACCGGTGGATCACGCTGATCGGCGCCACGACGGAGAACCCCTCGTTCTCGGTGGTCGGTCCGCTCCTGTCGCGCTCGCTGCTGCTGACGCTCAAGCCGTTGGGCGCGGACGACGTCGCGGCGCTCCTCGGGCGCGCGGTCGCCGACCCGAGGGGCCTCGGCGGCGAGGTGACGCTCGAGGAGGCGGCGAAGGACCAGCTGGTGCGCGTGGCCGGGGCCGATGCCCGCAAGGCGCTCACGCTGCTCGAGGCGGTGGCTGACACCGCGGCGGACGGCGACGGTGTCATCACGGAGGCGATCGTCGAGGCCACCATGGACGCGGCGCTCGTGGCGTATGACAAGTCGGGCGACCAGCACTACGACGTCATCTCGGCGTTCATCAAGTCGGTGCGCGGCTCCGACGTGGACGCCGCGCTGCACTACCTGGCGCGCATGGTCGTGGCGGGCGAGGACCCTCGCTTCATCGCGCGGCGACTCGTCATCCTGGCGTCCGAGGACGTCGGCCTGGCGGACCCCCAGGGCCTGGTCATCGCTCAGGCCGCGGCCGATGCGGTGAGCTTCATCGGCATGCCCGAGGGGCGCATCCCGCTTGCCGAGGCCACCGCGTACCTGGCGATGGCCCCCAAGTCGAACCGTGCCTACAACGCGATCAACGCGGCCATCGCGGACGTGAAGGCCGGGCGCGCGGGCGTCGTCCCCGCGCACCTGCGAGACGCGCACTACAGCGGTGCAGAACGGCTCGGACACGGCAAGGACTACGTGTACAGCCACGACGCGCCGCGCGGAGTGGCCCGTCAGGAGTACCTGCCCGAGTCCCTCCAGGGCACCCGGTACTACCTGCCCACGGACCACGGCGTGGAGCGCACGCTGAGCGAACGGCTCGCGACCATCAGGGAGATGCTCGGACGCGACTGACATCGCGGTCGGTGCCTGCTACAATCGTTCAGCCCTCGCGGACGGTTGGCTGCTGTCGCCGCGAACTCGCATACATACGTCTGATCCCGGCGCATCCGCGCGCCCGGGCATCGTGAAGGAAATCATGACCTCAGTTCAGAAGGCACGCCGCCAGGTGCGGCTGTCGCGTGCGCTCGGCCTCGCGCTGACGCCGAAGGCCGTCAAGCACTTCGAGAAGCGTCCCTACCCGCCCGGCGAGCACGGTCGTACCGCTCGCCGCAAGGAGAGCGACTACGCCGTCCGTCTGCGCGAGAAGCAGCGTCTTCGCGCGCAGTACGGTCTCCGCGAGAAGCAGATGACCGCGATCTACGCCGAGGCGAAGAAGGACGCCGGTCTGACCGGTGAGGCCTTCGTCGAGCTGCTCGAGATGCGTCTCGACGCGCTCGTGCTGCGTGCCGGCTTCGCCCGCACCATCCTGCAGGCCCGCCAGGCGGTCCTGCACCGCCACATCCTCGTGGACGGCAAGATCGTCGACCGCCCGTCGTTCCGTGTGAAGCCCGGCCAGACCATCCAGGTCAAGCCCAAGGCCGTCACCATGGAGCCCTACATGGCCGCTGCTGCCGGTGCTCACCGCGACGTGCTGCCCCAGGTCCCCGAGTACCTCAACGTCACGCTGGAGAAGCTCACGGCTCAGCTCGTGCGTCGCCCCAAGCGTGCCGAGGTCCCCGTGACCTGCGAGGTCCAGCTGGTCGTCGAGTACTACGCTCGCTAAGCCTGACCGACGGTAGGCTCTGACCCAGAGCCCGACCAAGCAGACGCCGCGGTGCGCTGCTCCCTCACGGGACGGCGCGCCGCGGCTTTCTGCTTCTCACCCTCCGACTCCTTCTCGAGACAAGGACTTGCATGCGCTCCGCCGAGATCGCCACGCGATGGAACGACTACTTCGCGAAGCAGGGCCACCACATCGCGCCCAGCACCTCGCTGGTGTCGCCGGACCCGTCGCTGCTGTTCACAGTCGCAGGCATGGTGCCCTTCATCCCGTACATCATCGGGACCGAGCAGTCGCCGCACCCGCGCATCGCGTCCGTCCAGAAGTGCATCCGCACCAAGGACATCGAGGAGGTCGGCAAGACCACCCGTCACGGCACCTTCTTCCAGATGCTGGGCAACTTCTCCTTCGGCGACTACTTCAAGGAAGGCGCGATCAACTTCGCGTGGGAGCTGCTCACCACGCCGGAGTCCGAGGGCGGCTACGGGTTCGAGCCCGAGCGCTTCTGGGTCACCATCTGGAACGAGGACGACGAGGCGCTCTCCTCGCTGATCAACGTGGGAGTCAACCCCGACCAGATCGTGAAGCTCACGCGCGAGCAGATCTTCTGGGACACCGGACAGCCCGGGCCTGCCGGTCCCTGTGCCGAGTGGCACTACGACCGCGGCCCCGCCTTCGGTCCGGATGCGGTGGGCGGCACCGTCGACCCCGGTGGCGACCGCTACCTGGAGATCTGGAACCTCGTCTTCGATCAGTACCTGCGCGGTCCTGGCGACGGCAAGGACTACGAGCTGATCCGAGAGCTCGACCAGAAGGCGATCGACACCGGCGCGGGCCTGGAGCGAATCGCGTTCCTCAAGCAGGGCGTGGACAACTTCTACGAGACCGACGAGGTCTTCCCTGTGATCGGCGCGGTGCAGCGCCTGACCGGCCTGACCTACGGCGAGAACAAGGAAGCGGACGTTCGCTTCCGCGTGATCGCGGACCACATCCGCTCGTCGCTCATGCTCATCGGCGACGGCGTCAAGCCGGGCAACGAAGGTCGTGGCTACGTGCTGCGTCGCCTGCTTCGTCGCTCGGTGCGCAACATGCGCCTTCTGGGCGTCGACGACGCCTCGCTGCCCGAGCTGCTTCCCGTGTCCAAGGAGGCGATGAAGCTGACGTACCCGACGCTGGACGCGGACTTCGCGAGGATCTCCGAGGTGGCGTACAAGGAGGAGGACGCGTTCCGACGCACCCTCGCCTCCGGCACCACGATCTTCGACACCGCGGTGGACCGTGCGAAGCGGGCCGGCGCGACGGCGCTTGCCGGCGTCGACGCGTTCCAGCTGCACGACACGTACGGCTTCCCGATCGACATCACGCTCGAGATGGCCTCCGAGGCCGGCCTGCAGGTGGACGAGGCGAAGTTCCGCGAGCTCATGAACGAGCAGCGCGAACGTGCCCGAGCCGACGCGAAGGCGAAGAAGGGCGGTCACGCGGACACCGCCGTGTATCAAGGTCTCCTCGAACAGCGCGCGACGGAGTTCAAGGGCTACCACGAGCTGATCACCGCTACGGAGGTCCAAGGCATCCTCAAGGACGGTGTGCCCGTGCCCGTCGGCGTCGAGGGCGACACGCTCGAGGTGGTGCTCCCGCAGACTCCGTTCTACGCGGAGTCCGGCGGACAGGACTCTGACGCGGGCGTGATCCGCGCCGCGAACGCGACTCTCGAGGTCGTGGACGTGCAGAAGCCGATCAAGGGTCTCGTCGTCCACACGGTCAAGGTCGTCGAGGGTGAGGTCGCCGTCGGAGACGCGGTGTCGGCGGAGGTCGACGCCGACTGGCGCCTCGGTGCGCGTCAGGCGCACTCGGGCACCCACCTGATCCACGCCGCGCTGCGCGAGGTGCTGGGACCGGAGGCGCTGCAGTCCGGCTCCTACAACAAGCCTGGCTACCTCCGGCTCGACTTCGCGTGGTCGCAGGCCCTCAGCACCGAGACCCGGTCGGAGATCGAGGAGGTCACCAACAGGGCGATCCGCAACGACCTTCCCGTATCCTGGCAGTACATGACCCTGTCCGAGGCGAAGACCTGGGGCGCGGTCGCGCTCTTCGGTGAGACGTACGACGACTCGAACGTCCGCGTGGTGCAGATCGGCGGCCCCTGGTCGCGAGAGCTGTGCGGCGGCACGCACGTGGAGCACTCCAGCCAGGTCGGCATGGTCGCGGTGAGCACCGAGTCGTCGGTCGGATCGGGTGCACGTCGCATCGAGGCGTTCGTCGGATTCGAGGCGTTCGAGCACCTTGCGACCGAGCGTGCGCTGGTGAGCGAGCTCACCTCGACCCTGAAGGTGCAGCCCGGTGAGCTCAAGGGTCGCGTCGAGCGCCTCCTTGAGCGGGTGGCCGACGCGGAGAAGCAGCTCGCAGGCTACCGCGCGGACGCGATGCGTGCCGCGGCGGCGTCGCTGGTCGGACAAGCGCAGAAGGTCGGGGGAGTGCGCGTGGTCGCGCATGAGTCGGCTGCGGCCGGCTCCGGCGACGACCTCCGCACCCTCGTGACCGACGTTCGCGCCCGTCTTGGCGAGTCCACGCCTGCTGTCGTCGCGGCCGCGGCCGCGGTCGACGGCAAGCCGCAGGTCGTGATCGGCACCAACGCGGCCGCGCGCGACCTCGGCATCAAGGCGGGCGACCTGGTGAGGGTCGCCGCCGGCGTGCTCGGCGGTGGCGGTGGTGGCAAGCCGGACCTTGCGCAGGGCGGTGGCCAGGACGCGGCCCGCATCGGCGAGGCGCTCCAGGCGGTCGTGTCGACGATCGGTGCCCGTGGATAGGCATGTCAGGCTCGGCGTCGACGTCGGCACCGTACGTGTCGGCGTCGCCGCGAGCGACCCGGACGGCCTCATGGCCTTCCCGGTGGGCACGGTGACACGTTCCACAGACGCGGTGCGCGAGGTTGCGCAGATCGTCGCGGAGCGGGAGGCTACCGAGGTGTTCGTCGGCCTCCCTCGCACCCTTGCTGGACGCGAGGGCGCCTCCGCTGCTGACGCCCGTGGTTTCGCCCAGGAGCTCGCGGAACTGACGTCCGCGACGGTTCGTTTGATCGACGAGCGGTTCTCGACCGCATCCGCGTCCAGGCAGATGAGCGCGGCGGGACGCAGCGCCAAGTCGCAGCGACAGGTGATCGACCAGGCAGCCGCCGTGGTGATCCTCGAGACCGCGCTCGATGTACAGAAGAAAGGCAACCTCGGTACAGTGACCTACGAGGTTCCACCCACCAAGGGGAGCGATGACTGACCTTTTTGAAGCCGAGACGGCGTCCACGACCTCGCTCGACATGCGCCGATTGCAGCGCCGCCAGCGCCGCGCGACGCGTCGGAAGTGGACTCTCGTCGCCTCCGCGGTCGCTCTCGTGGTTCTCGCGCTCGGCAGCTCGGTCGCCTACAGCTTCGTGAAGTCGCTGTCGCCCTCGGAGAGTGCGGTCGCGGACTACACGGGAGCAGGATCCGGCAGCATCCAGGTGGTCGTCGAGGCCGGCGACACCGGCGCGGACATCGCTCAGACCCTGTACGACGCCGGGGTCATCGCCTCCACCGAGGCGTTCATCGTCGCGTGGAACCAGAACCCGGACTCGTCGTCCATCTCGGCGGGCTACTACTTCATGCAGCGAGAGATGCAGGCGTCGCTCGCGCTCGACCAGCTGCTCAACCCGGACTACCGGGACGTGCGCACGCTCACCGTCATCGAGGGCAAGACGCTCGACACCTACTACCAGAAGATCGCGGATCTGACGGAGTACAGCCTGGACGACGTCAAGGCCGCCGCGGCTGACTCCGCCGCCATCGGACTTCCGGCCGAGGCGAACGGCAATCTTGAGGGCTGGCTGTTCCCGTCGACCTACACCTTCAACCCGGGTGTGACCCCCACCGACGTGCTGTCCAAGATGGTGTCGACCACCGTCGAGGTGCTCGATCGCAACGGAGTCGCTCCTGAGGACTACGAGCGCATCCTGACGGTCGCGTCCCTCGTGGAGCGCGAGGCCGGCACGGACGAGGACCGCCCCATGATCGCGGGCGTCATCTACAACCGACTCGCGATCGACATGCCGCTCCAGCTCGACTCGACCGTCCACTACTTCGCGCCGTCCGACTCGGTCTTCACCTCGGATGCCGATCGTGCGATCGACAACCCGTACAACACCTACCTGTACACGGGTCTGCCTCCGGGCCCGATCGCTGCCCCGGGAGAGGCCTCGATCCAGGCGGCCGTGAACCCCACGCAGCACGACTACCTGTACTTCGTGACGGTGAACCTGACGACCAAGGAGACCCGCTACGCGGTGACCTACGCGGATCACCTGAAGAACGTGCAGCTGCTGCAGGACTGGTACGCAGCGAACGGCGGATAGTCGCGTGACGGGTCAGGTGCGCCGCGCCGGCGTGCTCGGTCATCCGATCTCGCATTCGTTGTCGCCGGTGCTGCATCGTGCCGCCTATCGTGCGCTCGGGCTCGACTGGGAGTACGACGCGTATGACGTGACCGAGGAGCAGCTGCCCGACTTCGTGCGCGGACTCGGCATTGAGTGGGCGGGACTGTCGTTGACGATGCCGCTGAAGGTGGCGGCCATGCCCCTCATGGACTTCATCGAGCCCATGGCCAAGCTGGTGGGGGCCCTCAACACCGTGGTGGTGCAGCATGTCGGGAGCACCCGACACCTGATCGGTGCGAACACCGATGTGCACGGGATCGTCGCAGCCTTGCGTGAGGCGGGAATCGAGAGGGCAGAGTCCGCGGTCGTGATCGGTGCCGGTGCCACGGCGACATCCACGCTGGCGGCTCTGGGGCAGCTCGGCTGCACGGCGCCTGTGGTCGCTGCGCGCAGCCGTGCGCGGGCGGGCGGTCTGGTGCGCGCCGCGTCCCGCATGGGTGTCTCGCCGAGCCTGGTGCCCTTGGGTGAACCGCAGGCGGACGCCGCGCTCGGCGAGAGGCTGTCGCATGCGGATGTGGTGGTGTCCACCATTCCCGCATCCGCGGGCGCTGCTCTCGCGCCGTCGCTGCTCGACGCGTCGGGAGTGCTGCTCGACGTGGTGTACGACCCTCCGGTGACCCCTCTCGCCGCTGGCTGGATCAAGGCCGGCGGCACGTTCGTCGGTGGTCAAAGAATGCTTCTTCATCAGGCATCCGAACAGGTTCGGTTGATAACCGGACAAAAGGGACCAATTGCCGCAATGGATGCGGCTTTGTCCCAAGTGTGATTATTCCGACTCTGTTGTTCCCGGCATTCTGTGCCGATGCTAAATTCGCAGGGCGATACGCCTTCGTGTGCATCTGAGGGGCAGTAGGGAGTCACAGTGAAGCAGCTCGGGTCGATCCTCCTTGAGGAGGGCATCCTGACCGAGGACCAGCTGATGGACGCGATCGACGCCCAGCAGCAGCGGGGTCAGTCCCTGGGACGCACCTTGGTCGAGCTCGGGATGATCACGGAGGCCCAGCTGGTCCGGGCCCTCGCAAGTCAGGTCGGCATGCAGTTCGTCGAGCTCGCGGACTACCAGGTGGACCGGAGCGCGGTCGCGCTCGTGTCCGCACAGGTGTGCCGACGACATGTGGCGCTTCCGATCGGATTCGAGGACGGTCAGCTCAAGCTGGCGATGTCCAACCCGGGCAACGTGGTGGCCGTCGACGACTTCCAGACGTTGACCAACATGAAGATCCTCCCGGTCGTCGCCACGCACGACGACCTGCAGCAGGCGATCGACAGGTACTGCCGCGCGGACCACGAGCTCGAGGACCTCCAGGGCTCCATGGAGGAGGAGGTCGTCGAGGACCTCTCCGACATGTCGGCGGTCATCGAGGACGACGCTCCGATCGTCCGCTTCGTGAACCTCCTGATCACGCAGGCCATCCAGGACCGCGCCTCCGACATCCACATCGAGCCGGGAGAGAAGGACCTGAGGGTCCGCTACCGCATCGATGGCGTGCTGCACGAGATGCAGCGTGCGGCCAAGTCGATCCAGAACGGCGTCATCTCCCGTCTGAAGATCATGGCGGACATGGACATCGCCGAGCGTCGCAAGCCTCAGGACGGCCGCCTCTCGGTGACTCACCAGGGGCAGAAGATCGACCTCCGTGTCGCCGCGCTGCCCACGGTGTGGGGCGAGAAGATCGTCATGCGCGTGCTCGACAACTCGACCGCGGCCATGGAGCTCGCGGACCTGGGCATCCGCGAGCACAACTATGAGATCTTCGCGGCGTCGTTCACCAAGCCCTACGGCATGATCCTCGTCACCGGTCCCACGGGTTCCGGCAAGTCGACCACCCTGTACGCGACGCTCAACCAGATCTCGCGGCCCGAGATCAATGTGATCACGGTCGAGGACCCGGTGGAGTACCGCATCGAGGGCATCAACCAGGTGCAGGTGAACGTCAAGGCCGGCCTGACCTTCGCAGGCGCACTGCGCTCCATCCTGCGAGCCGACCCGGACGTGGTCCTGCTCGGTGAGATCCGCGACCACGAGACGGCGCAGATCGCGATCGAGGCCGCCCTCACCGGTCACCTGGTGCTCTCGACGCTGCACACCAACGACGCGCCGTCGGCGATCACACGCTTGATCGAGATGGACATCGAGCCCTTCCTCGTTGGTTCCGCAGTGGACTGCGTGGTCGCCCAGCGACTCGCACGCCGCGTCTGCCAGAAGTGCTGCCAGCCTTACACGCCGCTGCCTGCCGAGATCGCGCGGTTCGGGTGGGAAGGCCCGCAGCCGCCGTCGCTCGTCAAGGCCGTGGGCTGCAACTCGTGCTCGAACACGGGCTACCGCGGTCGTGTGGCGCTTCACGAGATCATGCCCGTGAACGAGGAGATCGAGCGCCTTGCGGTGGAACGTGCATCGTCGGCATCGATCCAGCGGGCGGCTGAGGCCGCAGGGATGCAGACCTTGATCCAGGACGGCTGGGCCAAGGCCCAGGACGGCCTGACGACTGTCGAGGAGCTGCTGCGTGTGGTCAAGTGATGGGCCGGACGCCTACTATGACGGTGCGTGCTCCGCGTTCACGGCGCCATTCCTTGTGAAGATGGGCAATGGTGCCGATATCCACCACGGAGTTTCGTTGCAGGACGTTCAAGGTCGTGCTGAGGGGAAGTGCCGATGACGTCGTTCATGCCTGAGAATGTCCCGGGCCAGGGTCAGTCCGTGCCTGGGGCTCCCGCGTACGCGCCCCAGCCAGGCGCGGTCCCGCAGGGTCACTTCGACCCGGTGGTGCCGGGGCAGCCGCAGCCCCAGGCCGCGTACCAGGCGCCGAGCGCGCCGACGGGCCAGCCCGTGTTCGCGCCGACGCCCGCCGCGCCCGCGGTGCCCGTCGCGCAGCCCGTGGTGCAGCGTCAGCCGCTCATGCCGCAGAGCCAGCCTTCTGCATCCATGCCGCCGGTGCCCGGTCAGGTGCCCGGCGGCTACGTCCCCGCGGGACAGCCCGTGGCGCAGCCGCAGCAGCCGGCGTTGCCGCCGCAGGCGCCTCAGGCGCCCCAGGCCGGATCGGCGCCGCAGGCGGGACTCGCGAAGCCCTCGATGGTGAAGCACTCGGCTCAGCCCGGCCCCGCGCGCGTCGGCATGAGCAATGAGGTGCGCGGCGATGACCTGGACCTGGGCACCGCCCTGCGTGCGCTCCTCAAGGCGGGCGGTTCCGACCTGCACCTGACAGTGGGAGCGCCTCCGACCATCCGCGTCGACGGGGGGCTTACCCCGCTCGAGGGCTACGGCAAGCTCGGCGGAGACGAGCTGCAGCGCGTCATCTATGCGATCCTCACCCAGAAGCAGCGTGAGGACTTCGAGACGGAGCTGGAGCTCGACCTGGCTTACTCGCTGGTGGGGGAGTCTCGCTTCCGCGTCAACGTGTACATGCAGCGCGAGTCGATCGGCGCGGCCTTCCGCGTGATCCCGTACGAGATTCTACCGCTGGAGACGCTCGGCATCCCGCAGGTGGTGGGCACCTTCGCGGGTCTGCCTCGCGGGCTTGTGCTCGTCACGGGACCCACGGGATCGGGCAAGTCGACGACGCTCGCGTCGGTGATCGACATGGCGAACCGGTCGCGCGCGGACCACATCATGACGGTCGAGGACCCGATCGAGTTCCTCCACAAGCACAAGAAGTCGCTGGTGAACCAGCGCGAGGTGGGTACGGACACGTGGTCGTTCGCGAATGCGCTCAAGCACGTGCTGCGCCAGGACCCGGACATCATCCTGGTCGGCGAGATGCGCGACCTCGAGACCATCTCTGTGGCCCTGACGGCTGCGGAGACGGGCCACCTGGTGTTCGGCACCCTGCACACGCAGGATGCGGCGCAGACCATCGACCGAGTGATCGACGTCTTCCCCGCGCACCAGCAGGACCAGATCAGGGTGCAGCTCGCGACCGCGCTTCAGGGCGTGGTCTGCCAGACGCTGTGCAAGCGGGCCGACGGCCCCGGCCGTGCCGTGGCCACCGAGGTGATGGTCGCGACGTCGGCTATCCGCAACCTGATCCGTGAGGGCAAGACGCACCAGATCTACTCGTCCATGCAGGCGGGCCAGAAGCAGGGCATGCACACCATGGACCAGCATCTGGCGAACCTCGTGAAGGCGGGCAAGATCTCCTACGAGACCGGCCTGGAGAAGTGCCACCACACCGAGGAGTTCAACCGCCTGAGCGGTCGTGCCGGCGGCACGACCCAGGGCGCCACGCTCGCCGGCGGATCGATGTGACGGGGGAGCGCTGACCGATGGCAACGCAGACGCAGACGTACGAGTACCAGATCCGTGACGCGGCGGGGAAGGTGCAGACGGGCAAGATCGAGGCGGTGAGCGAGGCGGCGGTGTCCGCACGCCTCAAGTCGATGGGCATGGCGCCCATCTCGATCAAGGCCGAGAAGACGGGCGGGCTCAACACCGAGCTCAAGATCCCGGGGCTCTCCGATCGGATCAGCCTGAAGGACATCGCGGTGATGGCGCGCCAGCTCGCGACCATGATCCAGGCCGGTCTGTCGCTGCTGCGCGCCATGACCATCCTGTCCGAGCAGACCGAGAACCAGGCGCTCGTGAAGGTGATCCGCGAGGTCCGCACGGACATCGAGACAGGCAACTCGCTCTCCGCATCTCTGGGCAAGCACCCCGAGGTCTTCCCGCCGCTGATGATCAACATGGTGCGCGCCGGTGAGGTCGGAGGCTTCCTGGACGACGTCCTGGTGTCCATCGCGGAGAACTTCGAGTCCTCGGTGAAGCTGCGCGGCAAGATCAAGTCGGCCATGACGTACCCGATCGTCGTGTTCGCCATCGCGGTGCTCGCGGTGATCGGCATGCTGCTCTTCATCGTGCCGGTGTTCGCGAAGATGTACACCGACCTGGGCGGCACGCTTCCCGCGCTGACGCAGTTCCTGGTGAACATGTCCACGGCGTTGAAGTACGGGTTCGTGCCCCTGGTGATCGGCATCGTCGTGCTGGTCGTGTGGTGGAACCGGAACAAGAACAACCGGAAGTTCCGCGAGGTGGTGGAGCCGCTGTACCTGAAGGCCCCCGTGTTCGGCAGCCTGGTGCAGAAGATCGCCATCGCGCGCTTCACCCGCAACTTCGGCGCGATGATCAAGGCCGGCGTGCCCATCCTCCAAGCCCTCGACATCGTGGGTGAGGCCTCGGGCAACGTGGTGATCGAGGATGCCTCCAAGGCGGTCAAGGAATCGGTGCGCACAGGCAACTCGCTGGCAGCGCCCTTGACGCAGCACCCGGTGTTCCCGCCGATGGTCGTGCAGATGATCGCAGTGGGTGAGGACACGGGTGCCCTGGACGAGATGCTGGCAAAGGTGGCGGATTTCTACGATCAAGAGGTGGAATCCACCACAGAGGCATTGACGTCGCTTATCGAACCGCTCATGATTGCGGTGCTGGGCGGAATTGTCGGATTCATGGTGATCGCGCTCTACCTGCCGATCTTCGGTGTGTTCGACCTGATCAGCTAGTTCAAGAGAATAGGCTCGTCCGCGGTTGAGGGATTGCATTCTGATCGCTCTTCCGGGACGTTAAATCCGCGGTCCGCCGCGGGGTTCATATTGAAAACAATGCACATAGAAATGGGGGAGCACGCATGATCGCGCGCATCCGCAAGTCCATCGAGAACAAGGACCAGGGCTTCACCCTGATCGAGCTCCTCGTCGTCATGATCATCATCGGCATCCTGGCGGCCATCGCCATCCCGATCTTCCTGAACCAGCGCAAGAAGGCCGAGGACTCGGCAGCCAAGGCTGACGTGTCGACCCTCGGCAAGGAGGTCGCAACGTGGTGGGTTGACGGTACCGTCGCCCCGACCATCGCGGTGAACGCCAATGGTTCGTACATGATCGGCACCGCTGGCGACATGACAACGGTCGGCCAGGCATCGAACAACGTCGTCTTCGATGGCATCTCGACGCTTCCCGCCGGCGGGACCATGACCGGCACCAACTGGTGCGTCGCAGTCCACAACGACTCGGGAGACAAGACGACCGCTGCCTCTGGCGGCGCCTCGTACTCGGCCGCCGGTGGCCTCCAGATCGGCGCCGACGCAGCCTGCTAAGCAGGTTCGCATCTGGCAAGACTGAAGTGATCCGTGGGGCGGCATACTCGATGTCGCCCCACGGATCCGGGCCGTGAATCGGCCGAAGATGGATCACCAGACTGAGGGGAGAGACCGTGTTGCAGGCGTTGACTGCGCGACGGCGCGAGCTGAGTGAGCGAGACGATGGCTTCTCGCTCATTGAGCTCATCGTCGCGATGGTGATCATCGCCATCATCCTGGTGTTCCTGATCGGCGCTCAGTTGTCAGCGATGCGCACCGTCTCGGATGCGCGCAAGCGCGAGCAGGCCACGGCATTCGCGAACGAGGCCATGGAGCAGATGCGTGCCATCCCCTGGGCGGTGCTCGCAGGCGGCCTGGACACGAACTTCAACTCGGGCGGCTCGAACAATACCTCGAGCGACACCCCGGATGTCTCTGGCACCACGCTCCAGGTCGACGGCCAGTCCCGGCAGATCCGCACTTCGACGCATGTGTTCGCAAGTACAGACCCGACCGTCACGCTGGACCCGCTGTGGACTCCAATCTTCGTCACCACGGACGGTTCGAACGTCCAAACGCGCACCGATCCTTCCGTTGCCGGCACGGTCTTCACTGTCAAGGCCTACGTGCTTGAGCCGACCGTCCTCGACAGCTCGATCGTGTCGCTTGCGGCTGTGGTGGAGTGGTTGGACACCAGGGGTCACTGGCAGCAGACCGTGATGTGGTCGGAGGCTTTCCGCGGCGATGCGTGCAACAGCGCGCAAGAGTCAGTGCAGCCGTACCTGACAGGGTGCGAGGCCTACTACTCGTCCGAGTCGTCGTCGGGCACCTACTCCAGCTCCGTCGACGCTGAGGTCGTCGACCCCCTCACCACGACGCACTCACGCACCAACCTGCTCTACCCGACGTCCAACATCTTCTATTCACTCTTCGTGAAGAGCGCCTCCACCTCATCGATCCTCGAGAGCCAACAGGTGACGAACACCACCGCGTACCTTCAATACGGTTCATCAAGCGTCGACGACAACGTGGACTCGACTCAGGTTGGAGACATGGGTTGGCTCAACGGCGGCACCGCCTATCAGCTGTCTGCGTCAAACGACGTGGTATCGCCAACGCCGGCTGATCCGTCGGCGGTCACCGTCTCGTCCACGGACGTCTTGGAGTCCGAGCGTTCGTTGACGGCGTCGGGTGCCCTCGTGTCGTTCCGCGCAATGTCGGACAAGGGGCGGTCGGGTTCGCTGGACGCTGCCATGACCACAGGCTGCCTGGCGGGCATACCAGCCGACTCGGGCTGCAGCGTCGCCAAGCTCACCAACAACAGCACCATTCAGAACGGCTCGACGTACCTGATGATGACCGTCAACGGCACCGACTTCCGGCTGTCGCGCAGGCTCTCGGAGTCGTCCCCGAACGTTGATCAGGCATGGACGGCGCGCTTCCCGACCGCGCCAGCGAGCACTGGCGGTCTGGGATGCGCCGCCACCACTGACTCGGGGTGCGTGTCTGCGGGCGCGTCGCGCACGTCGGCGGACATCTCGGTCGGGAAGGTGCTTAGCGGCAACTGGACACGGATAGTCGGCGGTGTGCCCGATCCCGCGTCCTCCGCAGCGCACGACGGTCTGTTCGAGGTCACCGGCACGCCGGGGCAGTGCAGCGACTACACGGAGAGCGTGCTCGCCGAGCGCGGAGTCAGCCAGCCCAATGCCACCCCGCAGGCGTCCCGCTGCGGCACGCTGAGTTGGTGGACAGGTGACGGTCCGAACAGCGGCTATTCGAGCGTGAGCTTCGACGAGAACACGGACTTGAGTGACCTCGCCACGCAGAGCATCGAGCCCGTGATGTGGACGAGCGGCATCTACACCGTAAGCGCTACCGGGGGCTTCACTATCAGCGCGGCCCACCCGAGCGGGACGAGTTCCGACCCGACCTGCGTGCTCGAGGCTTGCACCGGCACCATCGATGGCGGCACGATCTCCATCGTCGTGACCTACACGATCACCGATGGCGTGACGACCTACAACGTGACATCCACCACCGTCCTGGGTGGGATGCGCGCCTCCGCGACCTACCTGGAGCCGAGCGATGCGTAGATACCGCAGACCCGGCCCGGTTGACGCCGGCATGACGCTGACCGAGCTGCTCGTGTCAATGCTGATCTTCGGGATCCTCATGGGCATCGTCTTCTCGGTGCTCATCTCGATCACCTATCTCTCCAAGGACACGTTGGCGCAGACACGCGCCATCGAGGAGGCGCGCTTGGGCGTGTCACAGATCGACAGGCAAATCCGCTCGGGAAACGTCATCTTGGATCCTGCCAGCGAGGACGAGAACACGTCGGGCGTGAAGGCGTATTTCTCCATGCGAATCAACACGCAGGAAAACGGCAAGGACATGTGCGTCCAGTGGCGCGTCATCGACGCCGACGGTGATGGGTTCGGCGACCTCCAGTTCCGTTCGTGGGAGCCGGGGAACACCGGCGGTGCCACCGACTGGGGCGTAGTCGCGCGCAATCTCGTCGAGATGGATGTCAACCCGGTGTCCTCGGCGGACATCGATCCGACCGATCCGACCACGTGGCCGCCGTTCTGGGTCGATGACAGCAATACCGGTACGACGACGGCGCAGTTCGTTCGTGTGACTCTCCGGCTCAAGGATCCATCGGCCAGAGAGTCCGCGAAAGCTGTCTCGGTGTCAACTGTCGTGACCGGCCGCAACAGCGTGATCGGATATCCCGAGTCCAAGTGCCAGGCCTACCCGGCGCCCTAGAGAGATGCAGCAGGAGCAGACGATGAGAGAGCACCAGCACTACGGCCCAGTCGATCGCGGCAGCGCGCTCGTCGCGGCCGTGGGCGTCGCGATCATCGGCATGATGCTTGTGGCCGTGGTCGTTACCCAGGCGGTGGTCGTGACGAACGACTCCCAGCGCGATCGTGTGCGTACCACCGAGGTTCACTCTGCTGAGGCCGCGGTGGACGCGACGCTCGCGTCGCTTCGCACGGGCGCGGTGTGCTCACAGACTTACACGTACGGCGCGGGCACCACCGCGACGACGGTCAACGTGACCCTGAAGTACTACGACGACACGACCGAGCTCACCTGCACCAATGGTGCCCTCACCGGTGCTTCCGGCGCCGTCGCCGCCACGAAGGCGGTTGTCA
Organism: Demequina capsici; assembly: GCF_032102965.1. Taxonomy (NCBI): domain Bacteria; kingdom Bacillati; phylum Actinomycetota; class Actinomycetes; order Micrococcales; family Demequinaceae; genus Demequina; species Demequina capsici. Next base: position 1,373,234 of record NZ_CP134880.1, read on the forward strand.
CGGCTACATCGGATCCTGTTGCTCCGGGCGTGGGCGTCCAGCCCGAACGAATCGTCGAGGCGACGGTGAACCTGCAGGCCATCGCGACCTCGATCCCCGGTGCCGCACTGTTCAGCGGCGGCACGATCAACCCGGGCGGCGGCTACAACGTGAGCGCAGCGGCGGACTCCGAGGCCGCGGCAGTCTGGCAGGACTCGGGCGACTGGCTCTGCAACCCGAACAACACCAGCATCGACGGTTCCGTCTTCGTCCCCAACGGCAGCGCGACGTTCCAGAGCCAGGGCTGCTACGTCACCGGCAACGTGTATGCGAAGACGTTCATCCAGGCCCAGGTGAAGGCAGCCAACGGCGGCTATCACATCGGCGGCAACGCTGTCGCGTTCAGCGGCAACCTGATCCTCAACAACCCGATCACCATCAAGGGCAACCTGGCGGTGGGCGGCAACGTGCCGCTCGGTACCGTGCAGTGGACCGGCTCATCGATCAGCGGCACCATCTGCTCTGCGAACACCACCGTGTGCCCGGGCCTCGAGTACTACACCCCGGTAGGGCTTCCTGAGATCGACTACTACCCGGTCGACTGGACGGGCTGGACCCCCTCGAACAAGGCCGGATTCGCGACGCAGGTGGAGAACGCCTGGTACCCGACGTTCACCAAGTCGTGGCAGAACACCAACCTTGCGACTGATCTGGGTAATTGCACGGTCCCGGCGAACATGTCCGACGCGATAGTCAACTTCCCGAGCAACAAGTCGAACACCAAGACCGTCTACGACATGCGTGACTGCGCGCTCAAGATCCAGAGCCACTCGGGTAACACATACTTCACCATGAACCTCTGGGCCGACACGGTGCTCTTCGTCAAGTCCTTGGACGTGACCAACGGTCTCGTGGTCCAGTCCGGCGACGGGAAGGAGCACCAGTTCGCGATCATCGTCGCCGACGGTGGTACCCAGAACAACGGCGTCGCAGAGTGCACCACTCGCTCGTCGACGGGATACACACCGGGCAACATCTCGCTGAGCTCCGCGGCGATCACGGTTGCTCCTGAGATCACCATCTTCATGTACTCGCCATGCACCATCGGGTTCCAGAACAAGTCGACCAGCTACGGCCAAGTCTACGGCGGCACGGTGACCGTGGGTCAGACCGGTACGGAGTTCATCTACAAGGCCGTGGATCTTCCGGGAGTCGAGCTGCAGATCGATCAGTCGTCCGCGTCGTCCGGCTACTACGTGCAGATCGCCAGCAAGCGCGAGATGCGCTGACGCGTGGGAATGTTCATCGTCGCGGTCCTCGGACTGCTGTGGGGGTCCTTCACGAACGTGCTCATCGCACGTGTGCCGCAGGGCATGAAGTGGGCGAACGACACGAGCCGCTGCCCTCGCTGCGGGGCTGACATCAAGTGGTACGACAACGTCCCGCTCGTCTCCTACGTGGTGCTTCGCGGACGCTGCCGTTCCTGCAAGGAGCGAATCTCGCTCAGATACCCCCTGGTGGAGGCGCTCGTCGCCGCTCTCTGGGTCGCCGTCTACCTGATGTGGGGCATCTCCGTCACCTCGCTGGTCTTCGCATATCTGGCGGTGATCTCGGTGGCGCTGGTCTTCATCGACCTCGATGTGCGACGGCTGCCGTTCTCGATCGTGCTGCCCAGCTACGGCGTCGTCGCCGTCCTGCTCGCGATCGCGCTCCTGCTCGGGGAGGGTGGGGCCTGGTGGATGCCGCTCGCGGGCATGGGCGTGCTCGGTGGGTTCTACGGGCTTCTCTGGGTGGTCTATCCGGCAGGGATGGGCCTTGGCGATGTCGTGGCAGCGGGCCTGCTGGGCCTTGCAGCCGGATTCCTGGGGTGGCCCGTCCTGGCGGTGGCCGCGATCGCGGGGCCGCTCCTGGGCGGGATCGTCGTCGCGGTGGGCGTGCTCTCGGGCCGTCTGGGGAGAAAGACCGCGGTGCCTTACGGACCCATGCTCATCACCGGAGCGTGGATTGGATTCCTCGCTGGCGAAGCCATTTCGAATGCATATCTGGGAATGCTCGGGGTCGTGTAAGACAAACAGGGGGAAACGGGCGAGTCCCGTGAATGGGAGAAATCTCACGCAAGACTTGAGGGCGGCGAAGCTGCTGCCGATATTCTGGTAGCAATTCTTGGGAAGGAGCACCGTGGCGACACGTGCGATTGGCGTCGATATCGGAACGACGCAGGTGAGGGTGGCCGAGCTCGAGCTGTCCGGGAAGGGCCCCGGCGGTGGCGGACGCGCGTCATTGGTGAACTTCGCGTCGGCTCCGCTGCCTGCGGGCGTGGTCGGCGACGGCGAGGTGCTCGATGCAGGCGCTCTGGCGGCAGTGCTCAAGAACCTCTGGGCCGGCGCCAAGTTCTCGGAGAAGAAGGTCATCGTGGGGTTCGGCAATCAGCGGACCGTCCTGCGTGAGCTCGACCTGCCGGCGATGACGATGAAGGACCTCCGTTCCTCGCTGCCGTTCCAGGTGTCGGATCTGCTCCCGATGCCCGTGGACGACGCTCTCCTGGACTTCTACCCGACGGCGGAGGTCGAAGAGGACGGTGTCAAGCAGCTTCGGGGTATCCTCGTGGCGGCGAACAAGAACGCGGTCGCGAACACCGTGGCCGCCATCGAGGCTGCAGGCCTGCAGCCGGTGGCAGTGGATCTCACGTCGCTCGCGCTCATCCGCGCGCTCGTGTTCGGCGAGTGGGCGCAGCAGGTGGTGGCGCTCGTCGACGTCGGCGCACGCACCACGGAGGTGGTGGTGGTGCAGAACGGGATGCCTCGCTTCATCCGCGTGATCCCGTCCGGAGGCGCCGAGGCCACCGATGCCGTGATGAGCGCGATGAAGGTCTCCGCTACCGACGCCGAGGGCATCAAGCGTGCGACCGGCATGGGCAACGAGGTCGCCCCGGAGCTTCAGCCTGCGAAGGACGCGATCGGCAACTCCACCAGGACGTTGGTGGACGGCATCCGCAACACGTTCGTGTACTACGCCGGCAACAACCCGGGTGCCCCGATCCAGCGCATCCTCATCACCGGTGGCGGCTCACACCTGGCCGGCTTCGGCCAGTACCTCGCGAGCGCGTGCCGGCTCCCGGTGAGCTTCGGAGACGGCTTCTCCAGGGTCGCGGTGGGCGGCAAGCTCGCGCAGACGGTCAACGGTCAGCAGACGCTCGCGGCGGTCGCGGTGGGCCTGGGCATGATGGAGGTCGAGTCGTGAACCCGGTTCCCGCGTCAGTGAAGGCGCCCACGCTCCCTCAGGTCAACCTGATCCCACCGGAGGTAGGTCAGCGGCGTGAGCGTGCGCGTGCCATGCGCGCCGCCATCGCGTTGGTGATCGGCTTCCTTCTTCTGCTCGCGGCAGGCGCCGTCGGTCTCAACATGCTGAAGGCGTCCGCGGAGAGCGATCTTGCCGATGCGCAGCAGAAGCAGTCGGACCTCAACACCCAGATCGCGCAGTACCAGTACGTCGCGGACCTGAAGACGGAGCTCAACGACGTCACCCAAGCACGACAGTTCGTCGGCGCGACCGACGTGGTCCGCGCGAAGGTGCTCGGCGACCTCATGGGCGCCATGCCCGAGGGGTCGTACCTCACGGACGCGGTCTTCGGTCTCACCACGTTCGACAGCGCCGCCGGCGCCTCGACCGACGCGTTCGCGCGCGCCGATGTCGGCCAGATCACCTTCACGGCGATCACCCCTGACCTCGTCACTGCCAACGACATCCAGTTGGGCCTTTCGGGCTATCCGGCGTTCTCGCAGGTGCGTGTCACCGAAGCCACGAACCTGGCAGTCGAGGGTGCCGCGGTGGAGGGCGAGCCCACCACCGGGTACCGCATCACTGGAACCATCCGGGTGACCTACGACGTCTACAGTGAGCGGTTCTCGGACGCCTGGTTCGGCGACGACAGCACGCCGGGGCTGGCGGACCAGTACACAGGTCTGCTTCAGGCAGCACAGGGAATGAGGGGTTGACGTGAGGCGCTCGAACACCGACATTACGATCGGCACGCTCTTCATCGCGCTCTTGCTTGCCATCGGCGCGTGGTTCCTCATCTTCTCTCCGGCGTTGGACGCGCGCGCGTTCGCCATCGAGCAAACGTCGGCGACCAACGATCAGAACGAGCTTCTACAGACCCAACTCGACGGACTGCTCGCCGACTATGCGCGGCTCGACGAGATCAATGCGGATCTCGCGGCGGTGCGCGTCGACCTCCCGGTCCGCGAGGACCTGGAGTCGGTCCGCAGCACGATCAATGACACCGCCAACGCGTACGGGATCACGGTCGTCGATCTGAGCGCTTCGGCGCCGGCTGTCGTCGATCCTTCGCACCTGGTGCTGGCTGACGCCGCGGCGGCGGTGGGGAAGGAGTCGGTGGTTGACGGGCTCACCTTCACGTCGCTTGTCGCGACCCCCATGCAGCTCACGGTCGAAGGCGATTACGCGAAGGTCCTTGGCGCCCTGACCGACCTGCAGCTGGGCGACCACCGGTTCGTCTACGTGGCAACATCGCAGATCACTGAGACTGAGGTGGGCTCAGGGGTGTACGACGGCGTCTTCGGGTTGGACGTCTTCACCTACGTGACCGCTGACGTCGACCCCACGCTCCCTGAGTCGCTCGTGGACAGCACGGAGACGCCGTCGTCGGCGAACCCGTTCACCGGCACGGCTGGCACGGAGTAGCACCCGCTCGGATGCGGTGGTCGGCCCCGGGGAGTCACGCTCCCCGGGGCCGAGCCGCGTCCTGACCATGGAAGAATGACCACCATGCTGAGATGGCTCACCGCAGGCGAATCGCACGGACCCGCCCTCGTGGGCACGTTGGAGGGGCTCCCCTCCGGTGTCGAGGTCACCACCGCTGACGTGCAGTCGGCACTCGCGCGCAGGCGCCTGGGCTATGGACGCGGCGCGCGGATGGCCTTCGAGCAGGACCAGGTGACGTTCCTGGGCGGCGTCCGTCACGGCATGAGCCAGGGCGGTCCCGTCGCGATCATGGTGGGCAACACGGAGTGGCCCAAGTGGCAGACCGTCATGAGCGCCGACCCGGTGGACCCGGAGGAGCTCGGCGGCGCTCGCGCGGCGGCGCTCACGCGCCCGCGTCCCGGACACGCCGACCTGGTCGGCATGACCAAGTACGGCTTCGACGACGCCCGGCCTGTGCTGGAGCGCGCCTCGGCCCGCGAGACGGCCTCACGGGTCGCGCTGGGCGAGGTGGCCGAGCGGTTCCTCGCTCAGGCCGCAGGGATCCGGCTGGTGGCGCACACGGTGCAGGTGGGCCCGATCGCGGTCCCCGACGACGCGGTCCTTCCGCCCGCCGACGCGACGGAGGAGCTCGACGCCGATCCGATCCGCTGCTACGACGCAGAGACGTCCGCGCTCATGGTCGCCGAGATCGACGCCTGCCAGAAGGACGGCGACACGCTCGGCGGCGTGGTCGAGGTGGTGGCGTACGGCGTGCCCGTCGGGCTTGGGAGCCATGTCCACGGCGATCGTCGCCTCGACGCGAGGCTCGCCGGTGCGTTGATGGGGATCCAGGCGATCAAGGGCGTCGAGGTCGGCGACGGCTTCCGCACCGCCGCGCGGCGCGGCTCGCAGGCGCACGACGAGATCGAGTACCGTGACGGTGCCGTCACGCGGCGCACGAACCGCGCAGGCGGTCTCGAAGGCGGCATGACGAACGGCGAGCCTCTGCGGGTACGCGCGGCGATGAAGCCGATCAGCACCGTTCCCCGCGCGCTCGACACGATCGACACCGCCACGGGGGAGCCGGCCAAGGCGATCCACCAGCGCAGCGACGTCTGCGCGGTGGCTCCTGCCGCTGTCGTGGCGCAGGCGATGGTCGCGCTCACGCTCGCGGACGCCGTGCTGGAGAAGTTCGGCGGAGACTCGGTCGACGAGGTGCGGCGCAACATCGCGTCCTACGTCGCCGCGATCCCTGAGCACCTGCGGTGATGGCCGCCCCCCGCGTCGTCCTCATCGGACCCCCCGGAAGCGGCAAGTCCTCGGTCGGGAAGCGTCTGGCCTCCCTCCTTGAGGTGACGTGGCGCGACACGGACGACGACATCGCCACGACGGCAGGCAAGTCCATCCCCGACATCTTCCTCGAGGACGGCGAGCCCCGATTCCGCGAGCTCGAGGCACAAGCCGTGGCCGTAGCGCTCGCCGAGCACGACGGAGTCCTCTCGTTGGGCGGGGGAGCGGTGCTCGATCCACGCACCGAGGGGCTGCTGGCCACGTACGTCGCGCAGGGGGGCGAGGTGGTCTTCCTCGACGTCTCGCTGGCCAAGGCCGCCCCACGCGTAGGTCTCAACGCCGCCCGGCCCCTGCTCGCGGGCAATCCGCGTGCGCGCTGGCAGGAGCTCATGGCCGCCCGTCGTCCCGTCTACGAGCGCGTGGCGAGCAGACGCATCGACACCGATGCACTGACGCCTGCGCAGGCCGCCGCGTGGATCGCCGGCCTGGAGGCCGACGCATGAGCACCGTGGTGAACGTCGCCTCAGGCGCCCCGTACGACGTCACCGTGGGCTCCGGGCTGCTCGAGCGGGCCATCACGAGCCTTCCTCCTGGGTCCCGCAAGGCGCTGGTGGTGCACTCCGCTCCCATGCGGCAGGTGGCGGACATCCTCCGTGCACGCATCGAGGCGACCGGGCGTGAGGCCGTGCTGGCCGAGGTGCCCGACGCCGAGGCCGGCAAGACCGCCGAGGTCGCCGCGTTCTGCTGGCAGGTGCTTGGGCGTTCCGACTTCACCCGCTCGGATGTCGTGATCGGGCTCGGCGGAGGAGCGGTCACCGACCTGGCGGGCTTCGTCGCCGCCACGTGGACCCGCGGCATCGCTGTGGTGCAGATCCCCACCACGGTGCTCGCGATGGTCGATGCCGCTGTGGGCGGCAAGACCGGCATCAACACCGCCGAGGGCAAGAACCTCGTAGGCGCCTTCCACGAGCCTCATGCGGTCTGGTGCGATGTGGACATGCTCGCGACGCTGCCTGCCTACGACCGAGTCGCGGGGTTGGCCGAGGTGGTCAAGGGCGGCTTCATCCGTGACGGCGTGATCCTGGACCTGGTGGAGCAGCACGCCGACGCCCTTCGTGCGGATGTGCTGACGCCGGCCTCGCTCGAGGTGCTCGAGGAGCTCATCACCCGCAAGGTGCGCGTCAAGGCAGAGGTGGTCGCCGCAGATCTCAAGGAGTCGCACCTGCGGGAGATCCTCAACTACGGCCACACCTTCGGGCACGCGATCGAATACACCGAGCGCTACCGGTGGCGGCATGGCTCGGCCGTCAGCGTCGGCATGGTGTTCGCCGCGGAGCTTGCACGTCTGGCCGGGAGGCTCGATGACGCCGCTGTCGATCGGCATCGTTCGATCCTCACATCGCTCGGTCTGCCGGTGACCTACCCTGCAGGTCGCTGGGATGCGTTGCTCACCGCGATGCGGCGCGACAAGAAGACTCGCGGCGACCTGCTTCGCTTCGTGATCCTGCAGGGGATCGGCAACCCGGTGAGGCTCGAAGGTCCCGATCCCGCGCTGCTGCTCGGCGCGTACGACGCTGTCAGCGGCTGACACCCCCGCTAGCCTGGGCGCATGACGCGCGTCCTCATCGCCAACGGCCCCAACCTCGGACGGCTCGGCTCCCGGGAGCCCGAGAAGTACGGCAGCACCGCATACGCGGAGCTCGTGACCCTCGCGCACGAGTGGGGCGGCGAGCTCGCGCTGGACGTCGACGTGCGCCAGACCGATGACGAGTCCGAGCTGGTGGCCTGGATGCACGCCGCGGTCGACGAGGGCGTGCAGGTGGTGCTCAACCCAGCAGCGTTCACGCACTACTCGTACGCGCTGCGCGATGCGTGCGCGATGGTCACCGCAGCCGGCCTGCTGCTGGTCGAGGTGCACCTCACGAATCCGCATGCGCGAGAGGATTTCAGGCACACCTCGGTGATCTCAGGGGTGGCGACAGGCACCATCGCCGGGTTCGGCGTCGACTCCTACAGGCTGGCACTCAGCGCGATCGCCACGCGGCTGGGCTAGAATCGTCGGCGGCCCGTCGCGCCCTCGGAGCGCGATCATCAGACGCTCATACCGAAGGACAGACAAGTGGCGACCTCGAACGACATCAAGAACGGCTCCGTGCTCAACCTCGACGGCAACCTGTGGGCTGTCATCGAGTTCCAGCACGTCAAGCCGGGCAAGGGCGGCGCCTTCGTCCGGACCAAGATGAAGAACGTCCTCACCGGCAAGGTCGTCGACAAGACGTTCAACGCCGGAGCCAAGGTGGAGTTCGAGACGGTCGACCGCCGTTCCATGCAGTACCTCTACTTCGACGGCACGTCCTACGTGTTCATGGACCCCGACACCTTCGACCAGATCAACGTGACCGCAGAGGTCATGGGCGACGCGACCGACTACCTGCTGGAGAACGAGACCGCCACGATCGGCTCGAACAACGGCAACCCGATCTTCCTCGAGCTGCCTGCCTCGGTGGTGCTCGAGGTCACCTACACCGAGCCTGGCCTTCAGGGCGACCGTTCCTCGGGTGGCACCAAGCCCGCGACGCTCGAGACCGGCAAGGAGATCCAGGTGCCGCTCTTCCTCGAGGCCGGCGTCAAGGTCAAGGTCAACACCGGCACCGGCGAGTACCTGGGTCGCGTCAACGACTGATCGTCCTCTGACTTCGTCGCACCCGTTCCTCTCGCGCGAGGGGCGGGTGCTGTCGTTCGCGGCGTGGACGTCGTGAGGTGGACCGCACCGCTGATACGGTCCCGTGCATGACCGTCCTCTCTCCCGTGGACCACGCGCGTCGGCCCCGAACCAGGTGGTGGGGCCGCCGACCAGACTTCCACTGGAACCCGAGCCCGAAGCTGGCCGTCGCCGCAGTGGCGATCGCCATCCTCACCTACATTCTTGTCGCCTGGAACGCCCGGTATCCGGTCGTCGCCTTGGACGAGATCGTCATGGTCGGCAACTCGCGTGTGCTCGCGGGACTACCGGCCACCTGGCACCTGATCGGGGCGGGATTCATGCCGGGGCTCGCGGTGCTGATGGCACCCGCGTGGTGGCTCACGGACGACCCGGTGACGGTCTATCGCATGGGGATCGGGGTATCGGCAGTCATGGGCCTGCTGGCGATCTGGCCGTTGTCGCGCATCGCGATCAGGTTCGGTGCGAGCCGGAATCTGTCCGTGATCGTCGCAAGCCTCGTTGCGGTGGCCCCGGCACGGTCTCTGTTCGGCGACTTCCTCTTCGCGGAGCACTTGTACTTCTTGATGACCGTGTGCGTCATCCTGTCCGGCGCCCGACTTGCGGAACGACCCGACGTCGCGAGAGCTCTTGTCTTCGGAGTTGCTGTCGGAGGTGCGGTACTTGCTCATGGTCGCGGAGCGGGACTCGCGCTCGCTGGCGGCATCTGGTGTCTCACCTTGTTGCGCCGCGCTCGGTGGCATGCGGTGATCGCAGCGTCTACGGCACTGGTGCTCTCGTTCGGCGCCTTCTTGATGTATCGGTGGGTGACATCCCTGGTCATTCAGGACGATCCCAGAGTGTCGAGCACCTTCGGGCAGACCGCAGGCGCCACAATCCACTCTGTGGTCGCTGTCCTGATCGGTCAGACCTGGTACAGCGTTCTCGCGTGGGCGGGGACTTCCATCGTCGGCGCAATGTGGGTGGCTCGGCACCTGCGGGCGTCTCCGTTGGCGCGGCTCATCGGACTCGCCGTTGTCGCCTCGCTCGCGCTGTCGATCGTGCAGAGTGCCCCGTGGTCAGAGACGCCTCGCTTCGACCTATGGTTCTACGGTCGCTACAACGACAATCTGTGGGCGGTGCTCGCAACACTCGGCGTCGTCATTACGGTGAGGTTGAGATGGCCTCTCGTGTCCGTGCTCACGGTTGCCGTCGCAGCGGCGACGTCCGGTCTGATGCTTTGGGTGACTGCACCGTTGGTGGGAGCGACCGGTCGGTGGGCTGAGATGCATGTGCTCGGCGTGGCACCGTGGTTGAGCATCGACGACTTCCTCGAAGGGCGTCCACAGCCGTGGGTATCGATCATGGCATGGACGGTTGGCCTGACCTTCCTGACCGTGGTCACCGCCTGGTGGCGGGGGCTGGTCGTGCCAATGCTGTTGATCGGGGGCGCGGCGCTCTCGCTGTGGTACGACACCCTGCACATCGACATCATCCTCGCTCGCACGCAGAGCGCCGATGCGGCTACCCCCTTCGAACAGCTGCCCGACGGCGCTCAGGTGGCCTTCGATTCCGCGCTGCAGCAGCGGGTCAACATGTTGTACTTCCAGGCTGGTTCGCGACCGGTGGCCCTCTTGGACGTGGGGTCTGACCCTCTGCACGGCTATGACATCATCTTCTCGCGTCGGGTATCGCCTGCACTGGAGTCTGCAGGCGCCGAGGTCTTCGCACCGCTGTCGCAGGGCGTGACGGTCGCATGGGTGCTGCCGGGCAGGGTCTTCGACGAGCTAGAGAGATCGGGAGATCTGCTCACAGCTCAGGAGGTCGCGGGCAACCCGATCACCGACTGACCGCGTATCCTTGTGAGTCGCATCGCCGCCGCTCCCGAGGGCGGCTCGCAGATCTCTCACCTCCAGGAGGACACCCGCCCATGGCCGCCCGCACCAAGGCACGCAAGCGCGCGCTCGACATCCTCTTCGAGGCCGACCAGCGCGGTGCGAACGTCACCGAGGTGCTCGAGGCCCGCCTGGCGGACTCGGGCCGTGAGACGCCGCTCCCGCCGTATTCCGAGGAGCTCGTCAGGGGAGTGGTCTCCCGGTGGATCGAGATCTCCGCGCTGGTGCAGGAGGCATCCCCCGAGTGGGAGCTCACCCGCATGCCTGCCGTGGACAGGGCGCTGCTGCGCCTGGCCACGTGGGAGATCCTCTTCAACCCGTCCGTGCCCACCGCGGTGGCGATCGACGAGGCGCTCGAGCTGGCGACGGACCTGTCCACGGACGACTCGCCGCGTTTCATCAACGGCGTACTCGGACGCATCGCGCGTGAGGCGCCTGCGTTCCCGTCGGACGTGGCCCCCGAGGTCGACCTCGACGCCGAGGCCGCACCTTCCGCCGACTGAACCCCGTGCGGCGCCGCGACGTGTCGCGGCGCGCCTCGTCTGACCGCACCACCCGGCCTCGTCGGCTACCCTTGTCCCGACACCCTTTAACCACCGTCCTGTGAGGCGGAGAAGGAGGTCGCCGTGACCGGCACCTTGCTCGGCGCGCCTGATATCAGCCGCGCGCTCACCCGAATCGCCCATGAGATCCTCGAGCGCAACGACGGGCCCGGATCCGTGGTCCTGCTCGGCATCCCGACCCGCGGGCTCCCTCTGGCGGAGAGGATCGCCCGCCGCATCTCCGAGGTCGAGGAAGGCTTCGAGACGCAGGCTCGCTGCGGCGCCCTCGACATCACCATGTACCGGGACGACCTTCACCGGCAGCCGACCCGCACCATCGGCACCACCAGGGTGCCGTCGGCCGGGATCGACGACCAGGTCGTCGTCCTCGTGGACGACGTGCTCCACACCGGCCGCACCATCCGTGCCGCGCTCGACGCGATCAAGGATCTGGGAAGGCCCCGCGCGGTGCAGCTCGCAGTCCTGGTGGACCGCGGCCACCGCGAGCTCCCGATCCGCGCCGACTTCGTCGGCAAGAACATCCCGACTTCGCGCAGCGAGCGCGTGGACGTGCACCTGACGGAGATCGACGGCGAGGACGCCGTCATCCTGGCCGGAGGCAGGGGAGGGGACGACGCATGAGGCACCTTCTGGGCACCCCGCAGCTGAGCCGCGACGAGGCCATCCAGATCCTCGACACCGCGGCGCAGATGGCCGCCACGCAGGAGCGTGAGATCCGCAAGCTCCCCACCCTGCGTGGCAAGACCGTGGTGAACCTGTTCTTCGAGGACTCGACCCGCACCCGCATCTCCTTCGAGGCGGCGGCGAAGCGCCTCAGCGCCGACGTGATCAACTTCGCGGCCAAGGGCTCCAGCGTCTCCAAGGGCGAGAGCCTGAAGGACACGGCCCTCACTCTGCAGGCCATGGGCGCCGACGCGGTGGTCATCCGCCACTGGGCCTCCGGGGCCGCGCAGCAGCTCGCCGAGGCCGGCTGGATGCACGGCCACGTGGTGAACGCCGGTGACGGCACCCATCAGCACCCCACGCAGGCGCTGCTGGACGCGTTCACCGCCCGACGTCACCTGGTCGCCGACCCCGACGGCAAGGGACTCGACGGGCTGAAGATCGGCATCGTCGGGGACATCCTCCACTCACGCGTGGCGCGCTCCAACGTCTCGCTGCTGACGACGCTCGGTGCAGAGGTCGTGTTCGTCGCGCCGCCGACGCTGGTGCCGGTGGGCATCGAGGGCTGGCCCGTGACCGTGCACCACGCCCTGGACGAGGCGATCGAGGCGCACGACCTGGATGCGCTGATGATGCTCCGCGTGCAGCGCGAGCGCATGACCGGCGGCGGCTCCGCGTTCTTCCCGAGCCCCGAGGAGTACACGCGCCTCTTCGGACTGGACGCGGACCGCATGGGCCGTCTGCCCGAGCACGCCATCATCATGCATCCCGGACCCATGAACAGGGGCCTGGAGATCTCTGCGGAGGCTGCCGACTCGCCCCGCTCCGTCATCGTCGAACAGGTCGCCAACGGTGTGGCGGTGCGGATGGCCGTGCTGTACCTGCTGCTGGCTGGAGAGGAGAGCGCCGAGTGAGCGCCACAATCCCGTACGTCGCCCCGAGCGAGTCCATGCCCTTCGTCATCACGGGTGCGTCCGTCTACGGCGAGGAGGTGCGTGAGATCGCCGTCGTGGACGGCCTGATCGTGGACCCTGCCGAGGCACCCGCCGACGCGGTCCGAGTCGACGCCTCCGGCTGCGTCCTGCTTCCCGGCCTCGTGGACCTGCACACGCATCTGCGCGAGCCCGGACGCGAGGACGCCGAGACGATCGAGACAGGCTCGCGCGCCGCGGCCAGGGGCGGCTGGACCGCCGTGCACGCCATGGCGAACACCAACCCCGTGTCCGACACGGCGGGCGTGGTGGAGCAGGTCTGGTCACGCGGACGCGAGATCGGCCTGGTGGATGTGTTCCCGGTGGGCGCGGTCACCGTGGGCCTCAAGGGCGAGCACCTGTCGGAGATGGGCGCGATGGCCCACTCGAAGGCCCGCGTGCGTGCCTTCTCCGACGACGGCGTCTGCGTCTACGACCCGGTGATCATGCGGCGGGCGCTCGAGTACGTGAAGACGTTCGACGGTGTGATCATCCAGCACGCCCAGGACCTGCGCCTCACCGAGGGCTCGCAGATGCATGAGGGCGACGTCTCCGCCGAGCTCGGCTTGGCAGGGTGGCCCGCGGTCGCCGAGGAGTCGATCGTGGTGCGCGACGCGCTTCTCGCCGGCCACGTCGGCTCGCGGGTGCACATCCAGCACCTGTCCACCGCAGGCGCCGTCGACATCGTCCGGTGGGCCAAGGCCAAGGGCTACGACGTCACCGCGGAGGCCACGCCGCACCACCTGAACCTCACCCATGAGGAGGCGCGTTCGTACGACCCGCGCTTCAAGGTGAACCCGCCGTTGCGCACCCAGGAGGACGTGCAGGCGCTCCGTGAGGGGCTCGCCGACGGCACGATCGACATCATCGCCACCGACCACGCCCCCCATGCATCCGAGAACAAGGACTGCGAGTGGGCGGCGGCCTCGTTCGGGATGACCGGGCTGGAGACCGCGGTGGGCGCCGTGCAGGCGGCGATGGTGGACACTGGACTCATGACCTGGAGGGATGTCGCGCGAGTGATGTCCGAGGTGCCCGCCCGGATCGGGCGGGTCGACCACCTCCACGGTCGCCCCATCGCCGTGGGCGAGCCGGCGAACCTCGTGCTCGTCGATCCCCAGGCCAAGCACACCGTCGACCCCGCGACGCAGGCGAGCCGCTCCCGCAACACCCCGTTCGCGGGGCGCGAGCTGCCCGGAAGAGCGGTCGGCACGTTCCTGCGCGGCGTCCCCACGTATCTGGACCCGCGCTTCGACCAGACCTTCGAAGGAGTCCCCGCGTGACCGACACGGCACTGCTCGTCCTCGAGGACGGACAGGTCTTCCAGGGCAAGCGCTACGGCGCGGCCGGGCAGACGCTCGGCGAGATCGTCTTCAACACCGGCATGACCGGCTACCAGGAGACCCTGACCGACCCCAGCTACCACCGCCAGATCGTCGTGATGACGGCACCGCACATCGGCAACACCGGCGTCAACGACGAGGACGACGAGTCGACCCAGATCTGGGTCGCGGGCTACGTGGTGCGGGACCCTGCGCGCGTCCCGTCGAGCTGGCGCGCGACGCGCAGCCTGGACGACATGCTCGAGAGCCAGGGCATCGTCGGCATCTCCGGCATCGACACGCGTCAGCTGACCCGCATCCTGCGCGAGGGCGTGATGCGTGCAGGCATCTTCTCCGGTGACGCGCTGGCAGACGTGCCCGAGCTCGTCGCCCGCGTCAAGGCAGGGGAGGAGATGGCCGGCGCCCACCTGGCCGACGCCGTCTCGGTCGCCGAGCCCTACGAGATCGCGCCCAAGGGCGAGGACCTCGGACTCCACGTCGTCGCCGTCGACCTCGGCATCAAGGCCATGACGCCCGAGCGGATGGCCGAGCGCGGGCTGCGCGTCACAGTCGTACCGTCGTCCACCACCGGCGAGCAGATCCTCGCCATGCAGCCCGACGGCGTGTTCTTCTCCAACGGCCCTGGTGACCCTGCCGCAGCGGACCGTTCCGTCGGCGACCTGCGCAAGGTGCTCGACCAGAAGGTGCCCTTCTTCGGCATCTGCTTCGGCAACCAGCTCCTGGGCCGCGCGCTCGGATACGGCACGTACAAGCTGCCGTTCGGCCACCGCGGCATCAACCAGCCCGTCATGGATCGCACCACCAACAAGGTGGAGATCACGGCGCACAACCACGGCTTCGCCGTCGACGCACCTCTGGACGGAGAGAGCGACGCACCCGCCGGCTACGGCCGGGTGAAGGTGAGCCACGTGTGCCTCAACGACGACGTCGTCGAGGGCCTCGAGTGCCTCGACATCCCCGCCTTCTCGGTCCAGTACCACCCGGAAGCGGCCGCGGGTCCCCACGACGCCGCCTACCTGTTCGACCGGTTCATCGACCTCATGAAGGGGGAGCGCTGACGATGCCCAAGCGCGACGACATCAAGTCCGTGCTGGTGATCGGCTCCGGCCCCATCGTCATCGGACAGGCCTGCGAGTTCGACTACTCCGGCACGCAGGCATGCCGCGTCCTCAAGTCCGAGGGCGTACGCGTCATCCTCGTGAACTCGAACCCGGCCACGATCATGACCGACCCCGAGTTCGCCGACGCCACCTACGTCGAGCCGATCACCGTCGAGGTCATCGAACGGATCATCGAGAAGGAGAAGCCCGACGCGCTGCTCCCGACGCTCGGTGGCCAGACCGCGCTCAACGCCGCGATCGCCGTGGCCGAGGCAGGGATCCTCGACAAGCACGGCGTGGAGCTGATCGGCGCCAACCTCGAGGCGATCAACCTGGGCGAGAACCGCGAGCTGTTCAAGGGTGTCGTGGAGCGCTGCGGCGCGGACTCGGCGCGCTCCGCGATCTGCCACACGATGGACGAGCTGCTCGCCGCGGCTGAGGACCTCAAATACCCCGTCGTGGTGCGCCCCTCCTTCACCATGGGCGGCCTCGGCTCCGGCTTCGCATGGAACGAGGAGGACCTGCGCCGCATCGGCGGCCAGGGCCTCCACTACTCGCCGACCACCGAAGTGCTGCTCGAGGAGTCGATCCTCGGGTGGAAGGAGTTCGAGCTCGAGCTCATGCGCGACCGCAACGACAACGTCGTGGTGGTCTGCTCCATCGAGAACGTGGACCCCGTGGGCGTGCACACCGGGGACTCGGTCACCGTCGCCCCGGCCATGACCCTCACCGACCGCGAGTACCAGCGCATGCGCGACGTCGGGATCGCGATCATCCGGGAGGTGGGCGTCGACACCGGCGGCTGCAACGTGCAGTTCGCGGTAGAGCCCGAGACGGGTCGCTTGATCGTCATCGAGATGAACCCCCGCGTGTCGCGCTCGTCGGCCCTCGCATCCAAGGCCACCGGCTTCCCGATCGCCAAGATCGCGGCCCGCCTTGCGCTCGGCTACACGCTCGACGAGATCCCCAACGACATCACCGGCTCGACGCCGGCCTCCTTCGAGCCGACGCTCGACTACGTCGTCGTGAAGGTGCCGCGGTTCGCGTTCGAGAAGTTCCCGGCGGCCGACCCGGTGCTCACCACGACCATGAAGTCCGTGGGCGAGGCGATGAGCATCGGCCGCTCCTTCACGGAGGCGCTCGGCAAGGCGCTGCGGTCCATCGACAAGAAGAACGCGAACTTCCACTGGCGCGGCGACGCCCCGGTGGACGGTGAGATCGAGGAGCTCCTCGAGGCGATCGTCACGCCCACCGAGGGCCGCTTCATCCAGGTGCAGCAGCTGCTGCGTGCGGTGCACGCAGGCGACCTCTCCATGGACCGCGTCTACGAGGCATGCCGCATCGACCCGTGGTTCCTGGACCAGATGCTGCTCATGAACGAGGTCGCGGACTCCGTCGCGAAGGCACCCGAGCTCACGGAGCCGGTGCTGCGCGACGCCAAGCGCCATGGCCTGTCCGACGAGCAGGTCGCCTCCCTGCGCGGTCTCGACGTCGCCGAGGTGCGCGAGGCACGCCAGGCGCTGGGAGTCGTCCCGGTGTTCAAGACCGTGGACACCTGCGCCGCCGAGTTCGAGGCGCGCACGCCGTACCACTACAGCTCGTACGACGCAGAGAACGAGGTCGCGCCCCGTGAGCGTGAGGCGATCCTGATCCTCGGCTCCGGCCCCAACCGCATCGGCCAGGGCATCGAGTTCGACTACTCGTGCGTGCACGCCGCGCTCAGCCTCAAGGACCGCTACGAGACCGTCATGGTCAACTGCAACCCTGAGACCGTCTCCACCGACTACGACACGGCCAACCGCCTCTACTTCGAGCCCCTGACGTTCGAGGACGTCATGGAGGTCTACGAGGCCGAGAAGGCGGCGGGCCCCATCAAGGGGATGTTCGTCCAGCTCGGCGGACAGACCCCGCTCAGCCTGGCCCAGCGACTGGCCGACGCGGGCGTCCCGATCCTGGGCACCTCGCCTCGGGCGATCGACAACGCCGAGGACCGTGAGGCGTTCGGCAAGGTGCTCGAGTCCGCAGGCCTCCCCGCTCCCGCCTATGGCACCGCGCGAGGCATCGACGAGGCGATCGAGATCGCCGAGAGCATCGGCTTCCCCGTGCTGGTCCGTCCGTCCTACGTGCTCGGCGGACGCGGCATGGAGATCGTGTACGACCGCGCGCAGCTCGAGGACTACGGCACCCGGATGGACTCCGTGGGCGATCACGCGACCGACGCGCCGCTGCTGGTGGACCGCTTCCTGGATGACGCGATCGAGATCGACGTCGACGCGCTGTACGACGGCGAGGAGCTCTACCTGGGTGGTGTCATGGAGCACATCGAGGAGGCCGGCATCCACTCCGGTGACTCCGCGTGCGTGCTTCCGCCGGTGACGCTGTCCGCGACCGAGCTCGTGCGGATCCGTCGCTCCACCGAGGCCCTGGCCAAGGGCATCGGCGTGCGCGGCCTCATGAACGTGCAGTTCGCGCTCGTGAGCGACGTGCTCTACGTGCTCGAGGCGAACCCTCGTGCGTCGCGCACGGTGCCGTTCGTCGCGAAGGCGACGGGCGTGCCGCTGGCCACCGCGGCCTCGCTGCTCATGGCCGGCGCCTCCATCGCAGATCTGCGCCGGGACGGCATCCTGCCCCCGACCGATGCGGCGGTGATCGACATGCGTCAGCGCATCGCGGTCAAGGAGGCCGTGCTGCCCTTCCGTCGGTTCCGCACCCACGAGGGCCTCTCCGTCGACACCGTGCTCGGCCCCGAGATGCGGTCCACCGGCGAGGTGATGGGCTTCGACGAGACCTTCCCCATGGCGTTCGCCAAGTCTCAGGCAGGTGCCTTCGGAGGTCTTCCGACCGCCGGCACCGTGTTCATCTCGGTCGCGGACCGCGACAAGCGGTCCATGACCTTCCCGGTCGCGCGCCTGCACCAGCTGGGCTTCCGCATCCTCGCGACCCAGGGCACCGCGCAGGTGCTGGCACGCAATGGCATCCCGGCGGAGGTGGTGCGCAAGTATCACCAGGGGCGCGGCCCCGAAGGCGAGCCGACCATCGTCGACCTGATCCAGGCGGGAGAGGTACACCTGGTCGTCAACACGCCGTCCGGCCAGGGCGCCCGCGCCGACGGCTACGAGATCCGCGCGGCGGCGACCGCCTCCGATGCCGCGATCGTGACCACCACCCAGCAGCTCTCGGCGGCGGTGCAGGCGATCGAGGCGCTCCAGAACGGGCGCTTCGAGGTGCTCAGCCTGCAGGAGGCGCACGCATAGTCCCTGCAAGGTGGCTGTGACATGGGTACGATGAGGGAGATCGCGACGGCGGGCGACGGGTCCGCCGATCAGGAGGAGCAGCATGGCATTCGGTGAACGGCTGGCCGCGGCGATGGACGAGGCCGGTCCGCTCTGCGTGGGCATCGACCCGCACCCTGAGCTTCTGGCGCGCTGGGGGCTGAACGATTCGGCGGAGAGCCTCGCGGCCTTCGGTGAGACGGTGCTCGAGGCCTGTGTGCGTTCCGCGGCGGCCGTGAAGCCGAACGCAGCGTTCTTCGAGCGTCACGGCGCACGGGGCGTGGCCGCGCTCGAGCACATCCTCGGCAGGGCCCGCGAGCTGGAGATCCTGACCATCCTGGACGCGAAGCGCGGTGACATCGGCTCCACCATGGAGGGCTACGCGGACGCGTACCTGTCGGAGGGCGTGCCCCTCGAGGCCGACGCGATCACCGTGTCCCCGTACCTCGGCTTCGGCTCGCTTCAGCCGGCCTTCGACCTTGCGAAGCACACCGGCAAGGGTGTCTTCGTGCTCGCGCTCACCTCGAATCCCGAGGGTGCGGAGGTGCAGCACGCGCGCACCCCCGACGGCGAGTCCGTGGCTGGCGCGATCGTGCGCCAGGCCAACGCCCTCAACGAAGGCGCGGAGCGCATGGGTGACGTCGGCCTGGTGGTCGGCGCGACCGTGGGCGACGCCGTCAAGGACCTGGGGATCGATCTCGGGTCGTTCAACGGACCGATCCTCGCGCCCGGAGTGGGCGCGCAGGGTGCGGGACCTCAGCAGCTGCTGCAGGTATTCGGCAACGCCCGCGGGCGTGTGCTTGTCAACCAGTCGCGAGGGGTGCTCAACGCGGGCCCCTTCGTGGAGAAGCTGCGCGGCGCGATCCAGGCTGCGGCCGGCGCGGCGCAGTACACCCTGCAGTCGTTCGACGTGCAGGACTAGCGACGAGGAGGGAAGGTCCATGGCCACTCCGGAGCTGTCCCAGGAGCAGCGTGCCGAGGCGCTGGTGAAGGCCACCGCCGTCCGTTCGGCCCGACGCGTGTTCAAGGAGGATCTTGCACGCGGCGGCATGACGCTTGAGAAGGCGATCGCGCAGGCCAAGGCGGACGAGGCGCTCGCCGGGATCCGAGTCAAGGATCTTCTGCAGTGCCTGCCGGGCATCGGTCCCAAGCGGGCGATCGTCGTGATGGACGACATCGGCATCTCGCATGCGCGACGCATCCGCGGACTCGGCACCCATCAGGTGGAGGCGCTGCTCGCGCGCGAGCGCCAGTGAGTCGACTCGTCGTGCTGGCGGGCCCTACGGCCGTCGGCAAGGGCACGGTCGTGCGCGCGTTGAGCGAGGCGCGCCCAGAGATCTGGGTGTCGGTCTCGGCGACGACGCGCACGCCGCGTCCGGGCGAGATCGACGGCGTCCACTACTTCTTCGTGTCGGACGAGGAGTTCGACCGGATGATCGCCGACGGCGAGCTGCTCGAATGGGCTGTGGTCCACGGCGCGCACCGGTACGGCACGCCGCGTCGGCCGGTCGAGGAGCGTCTGGCGGACGACGTGCCCTGCGTGCTCGAGATCGACCTTCAGGGCGCGCGCCAGGTGCGCGCGACGATGCCGGAGGCGCTGTTCGTCTTCCTCGCTCCACCCTCGTGGGACGAGCTGGTGCGTCGGCTCGTGGGTCGCGGCACCGAGTCGGAGGAGGAGCGGGAGCGTCGCCTGCAGACGGCCCGCGATGAGCTTGCAGCCGTCTCGGAGTTCGACGAGGAGCTCGTCAATGACGATCTGGAGACCACCGTGGCGGGCCTCGCAGCCCTGGTCGACGCCGCACGGTAGACTGATGCGGGTTTGCGGGGCGAGCGCCCCCGCATGGAAACGCTAAGCAAGGAGCATGACGTGGCTGGAACTGTGGCCGATCCCCAGGGCATCACCAACCCGCCCATCGACGAGCTGCTGGAGAAGGTGGACTCGAAGTACGCGCTGGTGATCTACAGCTCGAAGCGTGCACGCCAGATCAACTCGTACTACGAGGTGCTCGGCGAGGGTCACTTCGACAACGTGGGCCCGCTCGTCGAGGCCGACCAGACCGACAAGCCGCTGTCCGTGGCCCTGCGCGAGATCAACGCGGGCGGCCTGCTGGAGCTCGGCGACTCCGCCGAGTAGTCCCGCGACGCATGCGCGTCCTCCTGGGGGTGACCGGCGGCATCGCCGCATACAAGGTCGCACTCGTGCTGCGTCGGCTCACCGAGGACGGCCACTCCGTCAGGGTGATCCCCACGGCGGCATCGCTCCAGTTCGTGGGACGCGCCACCTGGGAGGCGCTGTCCGGACACCCTGCGCCGACGGATACGTTCGAGGACGTGCCGTCGGTGCAGCATGTACGGCTCGGTCAGCGGGCGGACGTGGTGCTGGTGGCCCCCGCCACCGCCGACTTCCTCGCCTCCATGGCGCGCGGAGAGGCCCGTGACCTCCTGGGCAACGCGCTGCTCGCAACCGCCGCGCCTGTGGTGGTCGCACCCGCGATGCACACGGAGATGTGGCAGAACCCCGCCACCCGCGCCAACGTGCAGACGCTTCGCGACCGGGGCGTCCACGTCATCGAGCCCGCCATCGGCCGACTCACCGGACCCGACTCGGGGCCCGGACGGCTGCCGGATCCCGCCCAGATCGTCGACGCGCTCTACGGCGTCGTGCGTGGGACCGGGCTCACCACGGCACCGAACGCGGACGCCGACGCGTGGGGGGATCTTGAGGGGTTGAACGTCGTGGTCAGCGCCGGAGGCACGCGCGAGCCGCTCGACTCGGTCAGGTTCCTCGGCAACCGATCATCTGGGCGCCAGGGCTTCGCGATCGCCGAGGCGGCCCGAGAACGGGGTGCCCAGGTGACGGTCGTGGCGGCGCACGTGGCGCTTCCGCTCGGCGAGGGGATACGGCGCGTCGAGGTGTCGTCCACCGAGTCGCTGGGCGTGGCCATGCGAGCGGCCGCCGAGACCGCGGACGTCGTCATCATGGCCGCAGCGGTCGCGGACTTCCGCCCGGCGAAGGTCGCGGACCACAAGATCAAGAAGGACGGCGACGGCACGCTGACGCTGACGTTGTTGCCCACGGAGGATGTCCTCGCCGGCCTGGTGCGTTCGCGCAGGCCAGGCCAGACCGTCATCGGCTTCGCAGCCGAGACCGGCGACTCGGGTGCGACAGTCCTCGAGCACGGGGCCGCCAAGGCACGCCGCAAGGGTGCGGACCTCCTGTGCGTCAACGAGGTGGGCGTCGACAGAGGGTTCGGCGATCGTCCGAACGAGGTACGGATGCTCGCCTCCGACGGTGCCGAGGTCGCGCATGCTGCGGGTTCCAAGATCGAGGTCGCGCACCGCATCCTCGACCAGGTCGTGCGGCTGAGGCACCAGGTGTGACGCTCGCCGCTCCGTGAAGGCCACGTCAGTCGCGGGTCGTACGATGGTCGCCATGACCGACCTGAGGCTGTTCACGTCCGAGTCCGTGACCGAGGGCCACCCCGACAAGGTGTGCGACCAGGTGTCCGACGCCATCCTGGACGAGATGCTCCGGCAGGATCCCTCCTCGCGCGTCGCCGTCGAGACGATGGTCACGACCGGCCTGGTGCACGTGGCGGGCGAGGTCACGACCGAGGCCTATGTGGACATCCCAGGCGTCATCCGCGAGGTGGTCAAGTCGATCGGCTACACCTCCTCCAAGATCGGGTTCGACGGCGACTCGTGCGGCGTGTCGGTCTCGATCGGCGAGCAGAGCGCCGACATCTGGATGGGCGTCGGACACGCGACGGACGTCGACGGCGAGGACCTCGGTGCGGGGGACCAGGGCCTGATGTTCGGCTACGCGTGCAACGACACCGAGTCGCTGATGCCGTTGCCCATCGCCATCGCGCACCGCATGACCCAGCAGCTCGCGGCGGTGCGTCGCTCCGGTGCGGTCGCGGGCCTCAGGCCTGACGGCAAGAGCCAGGTCACCATCGGCTACGAGGGCGAGGCCGCAAAGACGGTCGACACGGTCGTCATGTCAAGCCAGCACGACGAGGGCATCGACATGGCCGAGCTTCGGGAGGCGCTCGAGTCAGCGGTGATCGAGCCCGTGCTCGAGGAGTTCGCGCTCGACTACTCGGGGCATCGCAGCCTGATCAATCCGACCGGCAGGTTCGAGATCGGCGGGCCCAAGGGCGATGCCGGGCTCACGGGTCGCAAGATCATCGTCGACACGTACGGCGGCATGGCACGGCACGGCGGCGGAGCCTTCTCTGGCAAGGACCCGTCCAAGGTGGATCGCTCGGCGGCGTACGCGATGCGATGGGTGGCCAAGAACGTGGTCGCTGCCGAGCTCGCCGACCGCTGCGAGGTTCAGGTGGCCTACGCGATCGGCACGGCGCATCCCGTCGGACTGTACGTGGAGACGTTCGGCACCGAGCAGGTGGCGCCAGAGCGGATCGCCGCCGCGGTCCGCGAGGTGTTCGATCTGCGTCCGGCAGCGATCATCGAGGCGCTCGATCTGCGCCGGCCGATCTACCGGCAGACGGCCGCCTACGGTCACTTCGGCCGGGAGCTTCCCGACTTCACGTGGGAGCGGACGGACCGCGTCGGCGATCTGCGCGCCGCGATCTGACAGCCACGGTGCCTGAGAGCGACAAGCCCGCGAATCGCGTGGCGCGCGTCGTCATCGACTCGCCGCTGCCGCACCTCGATCGTCCCTTCGACTACCTGCTGCCGGAGCGGCTCGCGCGGGTCGAGTCCGGGTACAGGGTGCGGGTGCCGTTCGCCGGGCGGCTCGTAAGCGGCGTCGTGATGGACGTCGTCCGGCAGAGCGAGTTCTCCGGAAGTCTGCGTGAGGTGCGGTCCGCGGCGCATGCTGCCTCGTACACGCCCGAGTCCCTGGCGCTGGCGCACGCGCTTGCGCGGCGTGCGTGCGGATCGACGTGGGACGTGCTGCGACTCATGGCGCCGCCTCGTGTCGCCGCTGTCGAGAAGCGCCCGCCCGAGGGCGAGGTCGACCTGCGACGCCTTGTCGACGCCGCGCGCGCCCTTGGCGACGCCCGCGGCACGCACGCGACCGGAGCAAGCAGCGGCGCCGTGGCTCAGGCACGGACCACGCTCGCGGCGGGTCAACGGAGGCCGATGCGCACCGTGAGACAGATGCTTCCCGACGACGACAGCCCCAGCGCGACACCGGCCCGGTCGCTCGCGAAGGAGGCCGCCGAGGCTGCGGGTGAGGGCCGCGGCTCGGTGATCGTCGTCGTGCCGGACGCCAGGGCCGCAGCGGCGGTCGCGCGCGCCTGGCGCGCGGCCGGGTTGGAGCGGTGGACGCCGCGTGGGGGCGGAGACTTCGTCGCCCTCGACGCAGACGACGGGCCGAACGTGCGGTACGGCCAGTACCTGGCGGCGCTGCGAGGCGAGGTGCGCCTCGTCGTCGGCACCAGACCCGCGGCGCTGCAACCCGTGCCCCGACTCGGGCTGCTGCTCCTGTGGGACGACGGGCATTCCGCCTACGAGGACCCCCACGCGCCGTATCTGCACGCGCGAACAGTCGCGAGCGTCCGCGCGGAACGTGAGGACTGCGATCTGATCATGGCGGCGTACGCCCCCTCGATCGAGGCGGTCGCGCTCGCCCAACATGGGTGGTGCACGCTCGAGCGTCCCTCGGTGGCACAGATCCGCGCCGCCACGCCGGTGATCGACCTCTGGGACGACTCCCGGCGTGCAGCCGAGGGCCCGGCGGGCCGTCATTGGATGCCGCCGGGGGTGTGGAGGAGGGTCCGCGCCGCGCTCGAGCATGGACCGGTCGCCGTCGTGGTGCCACGTGCCGGATACGTGGCGGCTACCGCCTGCGCGGGTTGCGACACGTGGGCGCAGTGCCGAGAGTGCGGCGGCTCCCTGAGCCTCCCCGGACGGCAGGGGGACCCGTCGTGCGTGGCCTGCGGAACGGTGCAGGTCGATTGGCATTGTCCTGACTGTCACAGCCGTCGGCTCGCACACCGACGACAGGGCGTGCAGCGGGTCGCGGAGCAGCTCGAGGCGATGGCGTCAGGAACGGCCGTGGCTGTCTCGTCAGGCGCGACCGGCGTGCTCGACGACGGCGCGGCTGCGTCAGGCATCGTCGTCGCCACCCCTGGCGCGATACCGGCCATCGAGGGCGGCTATGCCCACGTGGTGGTGCTCGACGCCGCAGCGCCCGCGGGCGGCCTCGGCGGAGAGATCGTCGCGCTCAGGCACTGGCTCGTCGCCGCGGCGCACGCGAGGTCGCGCGCAGCTCACGGAGGTGTCTCGGTGGTGGGTGAGCTGCCCGCCTTGACCGCCCGCGCGCTCAGCTCGTGGCGGGCCGCCGATGCGGCACAGGAGGCATACGAGGAGCGGCTCGCGCTGGGGCTTCCGCCGGCGACCAGGCACATTCGGATCGACGGTGAGCCACAGCCGGTGCACGCCGCGCTCGTACGCGTCGGAGCCGACCGCGGCGGTGCAGTCGTGGCGCCCGACCACCAGGGCGCGTCGCTCCTGCTGACGCGCGCCTCCGCACAGGCCTGCGTGGACGCGTTGCGCGAGGTCTGCAGCGAGCAGTCGAAGGCCGGGGCCGCTCCCATCCGGGTCCGTGTGGATGGGCCGCTGCGCCTGGCCTGACGGGCGAGCGATCGCCACGGCGGCGCGAGCAGTCCACCTACGATGGGGGCATGCGTCTCCTCTTCGCCGGCACCCCCGAGGTGGCCGTCCCGAGCCTTGAGGCGTTGCTCGCCTCCGACCACGAGGTGGTCGCCGTGATCACCCAGCCCGACGCGCGCGGTCGCCGCGGTCGCACGCTCCATCCGTCCCCGGTGAAGGAGTTCGCGCTGGCCCGCGGCCTGGACGTCCTGACGCCCGAGCGCGCCTCCGCGCCCAACTTCATCGCGCAGATCGAGGCGTGCGAGGCCGATGCCGCCGCTGTCGTGGCCTACGGGCAGATCCTTCGACCCCGACTGCTCGCAGCCACGAGGCTCGGCTGGGTGAACCTGCACTTCTCGGTGCTGCCCGCCTGGCGCGGCGCCGCGCCGGTGCAGCGCGCGCTGATGGGCGGTGACGACGTGACCGGCGCCACCACCTTCCTGCTGGACAAGGGGATGGACACCGGTCCCGTGCTCGGCGTGCTCACCGAGACGATCCGGCCGAACGACACGGCGGGCGACCTGCTGGACCGGCTCGCGCATGCAGGTGCGCCCCTGCTGGTGCAGACCCTCACGGCGATGGAGGCGGGTGCGCTCGTGCCGGAGCCGCAGAGCACGGAGGGCGTCTCGTACGCGCCCAAGCTCACACGAGAGGACGCCTACGTGCGGTGGGAGCTTCCGGCGCACACGGTGGATCGGCAGATCCGTGGGTGCACGCCCTCACCGGGTGCATGGACCACGCTCCCCGACGGTCAGGTGGCGAAGCTCGGTCCCGTGTCGCCGCGTCCCCATGCTGCGGGAACCGTGCCGGGACAGTTGCGCGGCGAGGACGGCGAGGTGCTGGTGGGCACGGGGACGCACCCGGTGGCCCTGACCTGGATCGCACCCGCCGGGCGCAGGTCGATGTCTGCCGTGGACTGGTGGCGGGGTGCGCGCCTTCCTGAGGGCTCGGCGTTGGGAGAGGCATGAGCCGCCGCGACCCCGCGCGTGAGGCCGCGCTCGAGTGCATCGATGCAGTCGACGCCGAGGGCGGCTACGCGAACCTGGTGATGCCTCGGATCCTGGCGGCGCACCGCCTCTCCGGGCGCGATGCGGCCTTCGCCACCGAGCTGGCGTACGGGGCTCTTCGCATGCATGGCCTGTACGACGCGGTGATCGGCTCGGCCGCAGGCCGTCCGATAGGCAAGGTCGATCCCGAGGTGCGGCGCGTCCTGTGGCTCGGCGTGCACCAGCTGCTCGGGATGCGGGTCGCGACCCACGCGGCCGTCAGCGAGACGGTGTCGCTGGCGCGCGCACGCGTCGGGGTCGGGCCGTCGAAGTTCGTCAACGCCGTCCTCAGGCGCGTCTCAGAGGTGTCTCGTGACGCGTGGATCGCGAGGGTCGCTCCGGGTTCGGGCCGCGACGCTGTGGCGCTGCAGCAGTCGCATCCTGCGTGGGTCGCCGCGGAGCTGGACCGTGCGCTGTCCGCCGACGGACGCGCCGGTCAGCTGGAATCGCTCCTCGTATCCGACAACGAGCCCGCACGCGTCGCGCTCGTGGCGCGCCCTGGTCTCGTCGATCGTGAGGCCCTCGTCGCATCGGCGCCTGGGGCGGTCCCTGGCACCCTGGCGCCGACCGCCGTCGTCCTCGCTGAAGGAGGCGATCCGGGATCGCTCGCAGAGGTGCGGGACCGCCGCGCCGCGGTGCAGGACGAGGGGAGCCAGGTGGTGGCGGCTGCGCTCGTCGCCGCCGCCCCGATGGCCTCAGGCGAGCGTTGGATCGATCTGTGCGCCGGTCCGGGCGGCAAGGCCGCGCTGCTGGGCGCCCACGCCGCCCTCGGAGGCGCCACTGTCGATGCGCTCGAGCTTCATCCGCATCGTGCACGCCTGGTGGAGGACTCCGTCAAGGCGATCCCGCAGGGCACGGTCTCCGTGTCGGTGGGTGACGGCACCGTATGGGGCGAACCCGGCTCCTACGATCGGGTGCTGCTCGACGCGCCGTGCACGGGCCTGGGTGCTCTGCGCCGCCGTCCCGAGGCACGGTGGCGCAAGGACCCGAGCGACGTGCCCGCCCTGCAGCAGCTGCAGGCGCAGCTCCTCGATCGGGCTCTCGCGCTCGTGCGGCCGGGAGGTCTGGTCGCCTACATCACGTGCTCGCCGCTGCTCGGCGAGACGCGGGACATCGTCTCCACGGCTCGCGGCGCCACCGTCCTCGACGCGCGCGAGGCGGTCGCGACGGTCACCGGCACCGACGTCGACGGGTGGGGGCGAGGCCCGCATGTGCAGCTGTGGACGCACGCGCACGGCACCGACAGCATGTTCCTCGCGCTGCTGCGTCGGGATGGGACCTGACCGCCTCCACGAGGGCGTTAGGTTGATCCCATGGGTATCCAGATCGCCCCGTCCATCCTGTCAGCCGACTTCGCCAACCTCGAGCGGGACATCGTCGCCGTGTCGGACGCGGACTGGCTGCACGTCGACGTGATGGACGGCCACTTCGTCCCGAACCTGACGCTCGGGCTGCCCGTGCTCGAACGGCTGGCCGAGGTGTCGCCGCTCCCTGTCGACGCCCACCTGATGATCGAGGACCCCGACCGTTGGGCGCCACGGTACGCGGAGGCGGGCGCGACGTCGGTGACCTTCCATCTCGAGGCCGCCGCGGACCCCGTGCGCATCGCGCGCGATCTGCGCGCCCTGGGAGCGCGCTCGTCCGTCGCTCTCAAGCCCGGCACCCCGGTGGAGCACGTGATCGACGTGCTCGTCGAGTTCGACATGGTGCTCGTGATGACCGTCGAGCCTGGCTTCGGCGGCCAGGCCTTCATGCCGGAGACGATGCCGAAGGTGCGCGCGCTGCGGGACGCCGCCCGGGCTGCAGGTCACCCGCTGCGCATCGAGGTAGACGGCGGCATAGCCCGCGACACGGTGCAGGCCGTCGTGCAGGCCGGAGCGGACATGCTCGTCGCGGGCTCCGCGATCTACAGCGCTGACGACAGGGCTGCGGCGATAGCCGAGCTGCGCCGCATCGCCAGTCAGGCGGCTGTCGGATGACCGGCGAGGTCCTGGGCGCGCCCGAGGCCATGGCGCGAGCCGTGTCCCTGGCGGCGCGGGGGCCCGCGTGGGGGCCCAATCCTCGCGTCGGCTGCGTCATCACCGCACCGACCGGCGAGGTGCTGGTGGAGGGCTGGCACCGTGGTGCAGGAACCGCTCATGCCGAGGCGCACGCGCTCGCCACGGCCGCGGAAGCAGGCGTCGACGTGGCGGGCGCGACGGCGTATGTCACGCTCGAGCCCTGTACCCACACAGGACGCACCGGTCCGTGCGCGGATGCGCTCACTGTCGCCGGCATCGGCCGAGTGATCTACGCAGTCGAGGATCCCAACCCGCAGGCAGCCGGCGGGGGAGAGGTGCTCAGAGGGCGAGGGATCGAGGCCGAGTTCGTGCCCGACGCAGCAGCTCGGGCCCTCAACTCCCGCTGGCTGCGGGCCATGGAGCTCGGCAGGCCGTACGTGATCGCCAAGTGGGCGCAGACGTTGGACGGCCGCACCGCGGCGGCGGACGGCACGAGCTTCTGGATCACCGGTGAGGAGGCGCGAGCCCACACCCACGGCACCCGCGCGGAGGTCGACGCGATCCTGGTGGGCACCGGGACCGTGCGCGCCGACGATCCCTCCCTCAGCGCCCGCCCACCGCACGTCGCCGACCCCCACCAGCCTCTGCGCGTCGTGATGGGCATGGGCGACACGAGCGGCGCGCGCGTCTGGCGCGACGGCAACGCCGTGGCGATCAGGACGCACGATCCACGCGAGGTGCTCGACATGCTGTGGCGGCGGGACGTGCGCACGCTGGTCGTGGAGGGCGGTTCCGTCGTCACGTCGGCCTTCTTCCGGAGCGGGCTCGTCGACGAGGTGCACGCCTACATCGCTCCGGCGTTGCTGGGTGCAGGCACCACCGTCGTCTCCGACCTGGGAATCCACACCATGACCGACGTGTTGAGAGGCTCGGACGTGACCACGACGCAGCTCGGCGCCGATACCCTGGTCACAGCAGCGTTCACGAAAGGACCTTGATGTTCACCGGCATCGTCGAGTCGGTCGGCACGATCACGGCCGTCACCGACAGCGGCGCCCAGTCTCAGATCGCGATCTCCTCTCCGGGGTTCGGCGACGACTTCGTCCACGGTGAGTCGATCGCCGTGGACGGCGTCTGCCTCACGGTCGCGAAGCACTCGGGCGACACCTGGATCGCGGACGTCATGCGCGTCACCCGCGAGACCACCACGCTCGCGGACCTGCACGTCGGTCAGCGCGTCAACCTGGAGCGCGCGATGCGCCCGGACGGCCGCCTGGGCGGTCACATGATGCAGGGGCACGTGGACGGCGTGGCCGAGCTCGTGTCCCGTGACTCGCAGCCAGACTGGACGGACCTGACGTTCCGGATCCCGGCCGACCTGGAGCGGTACGTGGTGGTGAAGGGATCCATCGCGCTGAACGGCGTGTCGCTCACGGTCGCGGCGCTCGAGGGCGACCTCGCGACGGTGTCGCTGATCCCGACGACCCTGACCGAGACCGGATTCGGCGAGATGGCGGTGGGGGCTCGTGCCAATGTGGAGGTCGACGTGATCGGAAAGTACGTCGAGAAGATGCTGGAGGCCCGCTCGTGAGCGCCGATCTGGTGGCCCTGGTGGAGCGCGCGTTGGACGACATCCGCGCGGGCAAGCCGGTGCTGGTGGCCGACTCGCATGACCGCGAGGACGAGGCGGACTTCATCATGTCCGCCGAGCGGGCGACCGTCGAGTGGGTCGCGTGGGGCATCCGGCACTCGTCCGGCTACCTCTGCGCGCCGATGACCGGGGACCGTGCCGACGCGCTGAACCTGCCGCTCATGGTGCCCGCGAGCCAGGACCCGCGCCGCACGGCCTACACCGTGTCGGTGGACGCGGCCTCGGGCGTCAGCACGGGGATCTCCGCCGCTGACCGTCATCACACGCTCCAGCTGCTCGCGGATCCGACCGCGGGAGCGGAGGCGTTCATCCGGCCCGGTCACGTGCTGCCGCTGCGTGCGGTCGCCGGTGGTGTCCTGCACCGCGCAGGTCACACCGAGGCCGCGGTGGACCTGTGCCGTCTGGCGGGAGTCTCGGCGGTGGCTGTCATCGCCGAGCTGGTCAACGACGACGGCACGATGATGCGTCAGGGCGACTCGTCGGCGCTGGCGGACAAGGACGGGCTGGTCTTCCTCACGATCGCCGACCTGATCGCGTACCGCAGGCTGATCGACGACCTTCCTGAGCCCGCCACGCCGCAGCCGCATCGGGTGCTGTTCGAGGGCGAGGCACGGCTTCCCACCGTGCACGGCGAGGTCACCGTGCGCGGCTACCGTGACGCACGCACCGGCGACGAGCACGTCGCGCTGACGGTGCCGCCCAAGGAGGGCATCGTCCCGATCGTGCGCGTGCATTCGGAGTGCCTGACGGGCGACGCGTTCGGGTCGCTGCGGTGCGACTGCGGACCCCAGCTCGACGCGGCGATCTCGCGAGTGGTCGAGGAGGGCGGCGCAGTCATCTATCTCACGGGTCACGAGGGTCGCGGGATCGGGATCCTCGCCAAGATCAAGGCCTACGGGCTGCAGGATCAGGGGCTCGACACCGTGGACGCGAACACCGAGCTCGGTCTGCCCGTCGACCGCCGCGAGTACGGTGCGGCCGCGGCGATCCTTGCCGACCTGGGCCTGACCGAGGTGCGGCTGCTGACGAACAACCCGGCCAAGGTCGAGGGTCTGCGCGCTTCGGGCATCACCTGTGTGGAGCGCGTGCCGCATCACGTCGGCGCGCATCCGGAGAACGAGTTCTATCGCCTTACCAAGGTGGAGCGCATGGGCCACCTGCTGGGAGAGGAATCATGAGCGGAGCGGGAGCACCCCAGATCACCGTCGAGGCCGCCGGCCTGACCGTGGAGATCGTCGCCTCGTCGTGGCACACCGAGGTCATGGACGGCCTGGTAGCAGGAGCGATCCGTGCCGCCGAGGCCGCGGGCGCCCAGCACCGGGTCACCCGCGTCGCTGGTGCGGTCGAGCTCACGGTCGTCGCGGAGGCGCTCGCCCGCCGCGGCGCCGACGCGATCGCATGCCTGGGCGTTGTCATCCGAGGCGGTACGCCCCATTTCGAGTACGTGTGCCAGTCCGTCACCCAGGGACTCACCGACGTCTCCCGGGAGCACTGCGTGCCCGTGGGCTTCGGAGTGCTCACCGTCGACACCGAGGAGCAGGCGCTCAACCGGGCCGGCCTGCCGGGCTCGGACGAGGACAAGGGCGCTGAGGCTGTCGAGGCGGCGCTTCAGACCGCGCTGACGCTCCGGTCGCTCTGAGATCGGGGAGCCGCGCGCACGGCGCGAACACCGCACGCGGTGTCGCAGGTGCAGGCACGGCCCCGCTAGGGTGGTCGCGTGAAGACTTTCGAAGAGCTTTTCGCTGAGCTGAGCGCCCGTGCCGCCGAGCGTCCGGAGGGGTCGGGAACCGTCGCCTTGCTGGACAAGGGCGTCCATGCCATCGGCAAGAAGCTCGTCGAGGAGGCCGCCGAGTCTTGGATGGCGGCCGAGTTCCAGTCGGACGACGAGGCCGCCGAGGAGATCTCGCAGCTGCTCTATCACGCGCAGGTGATGATGATCGCCAAGGGGCTGACGCTCCAGGACGTGTACCGCTACCTGTAAGCCACGGAGGCACAGTGCTTCGCATCGCAGTTCCCAACAAGGGCTCCCTGTCCGAGCCCGCCACGCAGCTCCTGAGGGAGGCCGGCTACAAGCAGCGCCACGACCCTCGTGAGCTGGTGCTCGTCGACACGCGCAACGACGTCGAGTTCTTCTTCCTGCGGCCGCGCGATGTGGCTGTCTACGTAGGCTCAGGCACGGTGCAGGCCGGCATCACCGGCCGGGACCTGCTGCTCGACTCGGGCGCGCCCGCGACGGAGCACCTGGAGCTCGGCTTCGGTGGCTCCACCTTCCGCTACGCGGCCGCCCCCGGCGTGGCCTCCGCGGTGGAGGACGTGCACGGCAAGCGCGTCGCGACCTCGTACCCGCGCCTCGTCAAGCACCACCTGAAGTCCTTCGGTGTGGAGGCCGACGTGGTGAGGCTCGACGGCGCGGTGGAGTCGTCGGTCCGCCTGGGAGTCGCCGACGTGGTGGCGGACGTGGTCTCCACAGGCACCACGCTCAAGGCGGCCGGCCTGGAGATCTTCGGAGAGCCGATCCTCAAGTCCGAGGCGATCCTCATCAAGGGCCCGGACACCACGGACGACGAGATCGCCGTGCTCGTGGGCCGCCTGCGTGGCGTGCTCATGGCGCGCCAGTACGTGCTGGTGGACTACGACGTCCCGGCCGACAAGCTCGAGGAGGCGCTGGCCGTCACCCCGGGCTTCGAAGGTCCCACCGTCGCACCGCTGCACGGCTCCAGCTGGTCGGCGGTGCGCGTCATGGTGCCGCGCATCGAGATGAACCACATCATGGATCAGCTGTATGCGGTGGGCGCTCGTGCGATCCTCACCACGGAGCTGCTGGCGGTGCGCGTCTAGATGGCCGACGCGACGGCGCGGCTGCTGAACCTCATCGTCGCGCTCTCCGACACCCGGCGACGGATGACGCGTGAGACGATCCGCGCCACCGTCGAGGGCTACGAACCCGTGCCGACAGGCGCGTCGCCCTCCGAGCTCAAGAGGTCGGACGTCGCGTTCGAGCGCATGTTCGAGCGCGACAAGGACGACCTGCGGCGGCTCGGGATTCCCTTGCAGACCATTCAGGACGCTGTCCACGGTGACGACATCGGCTATCGGATCGACAGCGCTCGCGCGGCGCTCCCCGTGCTCGACCTCACCTCGGCCGAGCTCGCCGCGCTCTCCGTCGCGGGAGCGTACTGGAGCGATGCGACGCTCGAGGCGGATGCGCGCCAGGCGTTGACCAAGGTCGCGGCGTCCACGTCTGAGCGACCCGCCGAGGCGGTGCTTGCCGGTGGGCGGTCGCAGACTGCGGAAGGCACCGTGTCCGCGCTGCTCGAGGCGCGCCAGGAGCGCCGCGCGGTGCGGTTCGACTACTCGTCGTCCAACTCGGGCGTGCAGCGACGTTCCGTGCAGCCGTGGCGCCTGCTTACCCGCGGCGGCGCGCTGTACCTGCAGGCGTTCGACGTCGACCGCGCTGCCGCCCGCACCTTCCGACTGTCACGGATCCAGGGCCGCGTCGGCGCCACGGGGGAACCCGGCGCGTACGACATCCCCCACGACCTGCCGCCCGCGTTCTCGCCCTCGCAGGGGGGCATCGCGGTCGTGGCAGTGCGGCCTGAGGCGGGGCACTCGCTGCGTTCTCGGGGTGAGACCATCGCACATCGCGAGGGCTGGGACCTCGTGAGGGTCGACTTCCGCCACGCCGATGCGCTGCGCGACGAGGTGCTCGCGCTCGGCGGCGCCGCACGGGTCGTCGAGCCGATGGAGATCGCCACGCAGGTCAGCGACTATGCCCGCAACGCGCTGGAGGTCGCCGGTGGCTGAGAAGGCGCTCGCACGTGTCACGCGGCTGCTCAGCATCCTGTCGGTGCTGCAGCATCAGGAGGAGGCGACGTTCGCCGAGCTCGGAGAACGCTTCGGCGTCAGCGCACGTCAGATCGAGCAGGACGTGTTCCTGCTGTTCACGACAGGCAAGCCGGGCGGGATGCCGGACGACTACGTGGACTTCGACCCGGATGCGCTCGACGAGGGCATCGCGCGGCTGCGCGACGCACAGGGCCTCACCCAGGTGAAGCTCAGCGCGCGCGAGGCGGTGGCGCTGATCGGCTCGCTCGGGACCCTCGTGGCTGCCGGAGTCGCGCCTCAGGCCGCGGAGACGGCCCTCGCGAAGCTCCGAGCGGCGATCGATTCGAATCCGATCGAGGTCGTCGCCGACGAGGCGGTGGACCGCGCACGGATGTCCCCTCTGACCGACGGCCTCGCACGGGGGCTCGCCGTGGAGCTCACCTACGTCGACGCCTCGGATAGACGCACGGTCCGGGTGGTGGAGCCGCATCGGCTGGTGGCGATCGACGGAATCGGGTATGTCGAGTGCTGGTGCCGCAGGGCTCAGGACTATCGGACGCTCAGGCTCGACCGCATCGTCAGCGCGACGCCCACGGACTCCCCGGTCACGACAGCCCCGATGGAGCAACGCGGGTTCAGTCTCGAGCCCAGGTTCGCGGCCCAGGTCACGGCCCACGTGAGCGCGCGGTGGCTGCTCGAGTCGATGCAGGACGTCGTCATCTCCGACGAGGGCGACGCGGTCACGGCGACCTTCCCCGTCGCGGACGTGGAGTGGGCGGCTGGCAGGCTGCTCGCAGTCGGTCCGGCGCTCCGAACGATCGGCCCGGCGCTCCTCGCCGACGCGGTGGCACGACGCGCCCTGCGCGTGCTCGAAGCACAGGACGGTGCCGCCTGATCGGGCGGCTACACTTGAGCGGCACAAGACAAGGGAGATCTCATGGGCAGTTTCGGTGCGAGAGAGTGGATCATCATCGCGGTGATCGTCCTGATCCTGTTCGGGGCTCCGAAGCTTCCTGAGTTCGCGCGCTCGCTGGGAAAGTCGATGCGCATCCTCAAGGAGGAGACCAAGTCGCTCACCTCGGACGACTCGTCCGAGGGCAAGTCGAGCAAGGGCACCGAAGCCGGCGACGGCGAGGCCAGTGACAAGTAGGCGCGTGCGCCGGAAGTCCAATCCCGACGCGCGCATGCCTGTGCGCGCCCACCTGGTGGAGCTGCGCAAGCGTCTGTTCCTCTCTGCCATCGGAATCGTCCTCGCGATGGTCGTCGGCTGGTTCCTGTACACGCCCGTGTACGAGGCCGTACAGAGGCCGGTGCTCGACCTCGCCGCGCGTGACGACGCGCTCGT
Source organism: Demequina capsici (assembly GCF_032102965.1). NCBI lineage: Bacteria > Bacillati > Actinomycetota > Actinomycetes > Micrococcales > Demequinaceae > Demequina > Demequina capsici. Next base: position 1,408,206 of record NZ_CP134880.1, read on the forward strand.
CACGGTCAACTTCAGCGGCCTCGCCACCGCGCTCGACCTCCAGTTGAAGGTCGCAGCGATCCTCGGCGTCATCCTGTCCTCACCGTGGTGGCTCTACCAGCTGTGGGCGTTCGTCGCGCCCGGCATGCGCAAGGTCGAGCGCCGCTACACGATCGGCTTCATGTCGGCAGCCATCCCGTTGTTCTTCGCCGGGATCGCCTTCGCGTGGTGGATCCTGCCGCAGGCCGTGGGAATCCTGGTCGGATTCACGCCGGACGGCGCCGCGAACGTGCTCGATGCCCAGATGTACCTCACCTTCGCGATGCGGCTGCTGCTCGCGTTCGGCCTGGCCTTCGTGTTCCCCGTGCTGATGGTGGCCCTGTCATGGGCCAGGATCGTGCCCGCGCGCGTCTGGCTTCGCGGATGGCGGTGGGCGGTGGTCATCATCGCGGTCGCCGCCGCTGTGCTCACCCCGACGCCGGACGCCATCACCATGCTGATACTGCAGACGCCGATGACGGTGCTGTACTTCGCGGCGATCGGCGTGGCGGTGCTCCGGGAGCGCGCCGTGTCGCGCAGACCCCAGGATCCCGCGGACGCGGAGGAAGGGCTCGAGGCGGAGGCGTGAGCACGCTCGGGGTCGTGACGAACCCCACCTCAGGGTCGGGCAGAGGAGCCCGGTGGGGAGCTGAGGCACTGGCCGCGCTCGCCGCGCGCGGGCACCGGCTGCGTGACCTGTCGGCGGGATCCTGGGCCGCATCTCTCGAGTCAGCCATCGCGCATCGTGACGACCTCGACGCGCTCGTGGTGGTCGGCGGCGACGGCATGGTCCACCTGGGCGTGCAGGCGTGCGCCGCGCATCGCCTTCCGCTCGGCATCGTCGCTGCAGGCTCCGGGAACGACAGCGCCACGGCGCTGGACCTGCCGGTGCGGGACGTCGACGCTGCTGTCGCTCGGATCGACCTGGCGCTGCGCACCGACAGCTCTGCGGAGGTCGACGTCGCTGCGGTGGTCGGGCCCGCGGTGGAGCATCCCGCCCAGCCCCGGTATGCGCTGGCGATCGTCTCCGCCGGCATCGATGCCGCGGTGTCCGCGCGCGCCAGGACGATGCGACGGCCACGCGGACCGCTCAAGTACAGGCTGGCGATCGCGCAGGAGCTGCCTCGGTTCACTCCCTACGGCGTCACGGTCGAGATCGACGGCGAAAGCGTGTCGCAGACGTGCACCCTGGTCGCAGTGGCGAACGGCCCACTGATCGGCGGGGGACTGCCCCTGTCACCCCACTCGTCGTTGACAGACGGACTTCTCGAGTTGGTCCTCGCCGACGGGCTCGCGCCGACTCAGATCGTCCCGCTGTTCGCCGCCCTCACGAAGGGCAGACACCTCGAGGACCCGCGCGTGCGCGTCATGCAGGTGCGCGAGGTGTCGGTGCGGCACGACCCCTCGGTCGGCCGGCCGCTACCACCCGCATTCGCAGACGGTGAGCTGGTCGGCGCGGGCCCCCTCACTGTCTCGGTGGTGCCGCGCGGTCTGCGCGTTCTCGGTGCCTCGCCTCGGTAGCCTGAGAGTATGAGCACACCGGCGGAACGCTATGCCGCCTCGCGACGCAGGAATCGTCACGGCGACCTCGTCGAGTTCGAGGAGTCCCTGTCGTTCCCGTTGGACCAGTTCCAGCGCGAGGCGTGCGAGGCGGTCGCGGAAGGTCGCTCTGTCCTGGTCGCGGCCCCCACCGGAGCAGGCAAGACCGTCGTCGGCGAGTACGCGATCCGCCATGCCCACAATCAGGGCCTCAAAGCGTTCTACACGACTCCGATCAAGGCGCTGTCGAACCAGAAGTACCAGGACCTTCGCGCCGTCTACGGCGACTCCGCCGTGGGGCTGCTCACGGGTGACACCTCCGTCAACCCGAACGCGGACATCGTCGTGATGACCACCGAGGTCGTTCGGAACATGATCTACTCGGGATCCACCACGCTGGAACGGCTGGGCGTCGTGGTGCTCGATGAGGTGCACTACCTGGCCGACCGGTTCCGCGGGTCGGTCTGGGAGGAGGTCATCATCCATCTGGATCAGATGACCTCGATCGTCGCGCTGTCGGCCACGGTGTCGAACGCGGAGGAGTTCGGCGCATGGCTCTCCGAGGTGCGAGGCGACACGCGGGTGGTGGTGAGCGAGCATCGTCCTGTCCCGCTGTGGCCGCACGTGCTGATCCGTGAGGGCATGTTCGATCTGTACGCGCCCGGTGTCAATGCTCAGGAGCCTGGGCCCAATCCGCGCCTCAACCCGGAGGTCGAGGCCATCCTGAAGCGGCACGCGCAGGTGGACTCACAGGGGAGGGGGCATCGCGTCGCAGGCGGCCGCCGCCCGCGCGCACGGCGCAGCCCTCCGCGCTTCGCCGTGGTCGACGTGCTGGACCGGCAGGGCCTGCTGCCCGCGATCGTGTTCGTCTTCTCCCGCGCGGGGTGCGAGGACGCGGTGGATCAGGTGCGCGCCTCGGGACTGGTCCTCACGACGGACGAGGAACGGACCCAGATCGCCGCGCTGATCGAGGAGCGCTGCGCGGGAGTGCCGTCCGAGGATCTCGGCGCGCTCGGATATCTGCATTGGCGCGACCATCTCGAGGCGGGGATCGCCGCTCACCACGCGGGCATGATCCCCCTGTTCAAGGAGGTCGTGGAGGAGCTGTTCCGGCGTGGGCTGATCAAGGTCGTGTACGCGACCGAGACGCTCGCGCTCGGCATCAACATGCCGGCACGCTCGGTGGTCCTCGAGAAGCTCGTGAAGTGGGACGGTCAGGGTCACAAGGACCTGACCGCCGGCGAGTACACGCAGCTCACCGGACGGGCAGGCAGGCGTGGCATCGACGTCGAGGGCCATGCGGTCGTGGTCGAGCATCCGGGCCTGGACGTCGGCCAGCTGGGTCGCCTCGCATCCCGCCGCACCTATCCGCTCATCAGCTCGTTCCAGCCCTCGTACAACATGGCGGTGAACCTCGTGCACACCGTGGGCGTGGCCCGCGCTCGTGAGGTGCTCGAGATGTCCTTCGCGCAGTTCCAGGCCGATCAGTCGGTGGTGGGCAAGGCACGGCGCGCGCAGGAGCTGGAGCGGACGCTCGAGGGCTATCGCGAGGCCGTCGCCTGCGATCGCGGAGACTTCATGGACTACGCGCGCATGCGACACGATCTCAATCGTCTCCAGAAGGGCCAGTCGAAGGCTGCGAGCCGTCAACGCCGCGAGGCGACCACCGAGACCCTGTCAGGCTTGCGGCGCGGCGACGTGGTCCGCATCGGCGGTGGCAGGCGCGCGGGCATCGCTGCGGTCGTGGTTCCCGATGACAGGGCCGATGCGCCGCGCCCGGTGGTGGTCACCGATGAGGGACGCGAGTTCCGGCTCGCGATCGCGGAGCTGCAGCACGGCGTCGACGTCGTCGGCGCCATACGTGTGCCCAAGCGTTTCGACCACCGCAACCCGCGTCAGCGGCGCGAGCTCGCGCAGGTGATCGAGGACGCGAAGCCTTCCTTCGAGGCGCCCAGCCGGCGTCGGCACGGCGCAGCGCCGCACACACCCGACGCGGAGATCACCCGTCTGCGCCAGCGGATGCAGGGCCACCCGTGCCATGCCTGCCCCGAGCGAGAGGACCACGCCCGCTGGGCCGAGCGCTACTTCCGCACGCTGCGAGACAAGGACCGCGTCGTCGGCGAGATCCAGCGTGCGACCGGCTCCATCGCACGCGTCTTCGACCATCGCTGCGACGTGCTCGGCGAGCTGGGCTACCTGGTCCGCGAAGGGGACGAATGGGAGGTCTCGCCGACCGGCGAGATGATGCGCACCCTGTACAGCGAGAACGACCTGGTGATCGCGGAGTGCCTCCGCACGGGCGTGTGGAGCGAGCTGCAGGCGCCCGCGCTCGCTGCTGCCGTCTCGAGCCTCGTGTACAACGGCCGTCGGGATGACGAGCTGCGTTCGCCCCAGGTGCCGGGCGGGCCTCACGGCGCTCTCGGACGCGCCCTGCAGGAGACGGTGCGCACATGGTCGCGCGTATCCGAGCTGCAGGAGGAGCACCGCCTCGGTGAGCTTCCGGCTCCGGAGTGGGGGATCGTGGGCCCCATCCACGGGTGGGCGCAGGGCCGCAGCCTCGACGCAGTGCTCACGGGGTCCGAGATCGCGCCCGGCGACATGGTCCGCTGGAGCAAGCAGGTGATCGACGCGTTGGACCAGATCGCAGATGTCGCGCCGAACGAGACGCTGAGAGCCAGGGCTCGCACTGCCATCGCCGCGATGCGGCGAGGCGTGGTCGCGTACTGATCAGGCCTACGTAGGCTGTGCGCTTGTGAGAATGCAGTGGAACATCCTCGTCGCCGTCGCGTCCGGGCTGCTGCTTGCGGCAGCGTTCCCCGACGTCGGCTGGTGGCCGTTCGCCTTCGTATCTCTCGCCGGACTGTGGTGGGCGCTCCGTGACGTCGGCGCCTGGGGCGGTCTTCTGCTCGGCTGGCTCTACGGCGTCGCATTCTTCGCACCTCACGTGTGGTGGGCCTACGTCGCGACCGAGATCACGCCATGGGCCGCCTTGTCGGTCGCCGAGGGACTCGCCTGGGGCCTCCTCGGGGTGATCTGGGCGCACGTGCGGCGTTCGGGCATGCTGGGTGAGGGACTGCTCGCAGGTCCGGTGGCGTTCGGCCTGCTCTGGGCCGGTGTGGAGCAGCTACGGTCGATCATGCCGTTCGAGGGGTTCCCGTGGGGTCGGCTGGCGTTCGCGATGGCGGACTCGCCGATCGCCGGTCTTGCCTGGGTGGGGGGAGTACCGTTCCTCGGTTTCGCGGTCGCGACCGCAGGAGCCTTCCTGGGACTCGCGTTCGAGCGAGGCGTGCAGCGTCGACCCGTGCAGGCCGCGGCGGCACCGGCGCTCGCGCTGGTGATCGTCTTCTCAGGCGCGCTCGTGCCGCTCGACTCCCGGGCGACCGATGGCGAGCTCTCCGTCGCCGTGATCCAGGGCAACGTGCCCGACCGTGGCCTGGACTCGTTCTCGCAGGCGCGCGAGGTGCTGCGCAACCACGCCGCCGAGTCCTCGGTGGCCGTGTCCGACGCACAGGCGCAGGGCCGTGCCATCGACCTCATGATCTGGCCGGAGAACGCCGCGGACGTGGACCCCCGAGTCGACGACCAGGCATATCAGCTGGTCACGACCGCGGCCCAGGAGGCGGACGCCCCCCTCCTGCTGGGCACCGTCGACTACACGCCTGTCAATGGGCGCTACAACACATCGCTCCTGTGGTCGCCTGAAGGTGTGGTGCTCGACACGTACAGCAAGCAGCGCCCCGTGCCGTTCGCCGAGTACATCCCCATGCGCACCTTCGCACGCCACTTCTCGCCCGACGTGGACCGGGTGAGCGTGGACATGCTCGCCGGCACCGAGCCGGCGGTCATGCAGGTTGCGATCGACTCGCAGGAACGGGCGGTCACGCTTGCGACGGTCATCTGCTTCGAGGTGGCGGTCGACGACATCGTGCGCGAGGCCGTCGCGCTCGGCGGTGAGCTGCTGGTCGTGCAGACGAACAATGCGACGTTCGGTCACACCGCCGAGAGCACGCAACAGCTGCAGATGACGAGGATCAAGGCCATCGAGACCGGGCGCTATGCGATCCAGGACTCGACCGTCGGCGTGTCCGCGATCGTCGCGCCCGACGGGCGCGTGCTGCAGGAGACGGAGCTGTTCACCGCCGCCCACATGCTCGCCGACGTGGGCCTGCGCACCGATCTCACGCCCGCCGTCAGGTTCGGCGGATGGATAGCATGGGGCGTCCTGATCGGCACGGGCGTCCTCGCCGTGAGCGCGGTAGGACGACGACTGAGGGAGAGGTACGAATGGTGAGCACGCTGGTGATCATCCCCACCTACAACGAGCGTGAGTCGTTGCCGGTGCAGATCTCCGGCGTCCGCGCGTACGCGCCCGACGTCGACATCCTCGTCGTGGACGACTCGTCCCCGGATGGCACGGGGGAGTGGGCGGACGAGGCAGCCCTCGCCGACCCGCACGTCAACGTGCTGCATCGTCCTGGCAAGCAAGGCCTGGGAGTGGCCTACCGTGCGGGCTTCGCCTGGGGCCTGAAGCATGGCTACGAGGTCCTGGTCGAGATGGACGCCGATGGTTCTCATCAGCCGCGTGACCTCCCGCGGCTGCTCGCGAGCGCAGGTGACGGCGACCTGGTGATCGGCTCGCGCTGGGTGCCGGGCGGATCTGTGAAGAACTGGCCGCGCCATCGCAAGCTGCTGTCCACGGGCGCCAACACCTATGTTCGCCTGGCGCTCGGAATCCACGTGAAGGACGCGACCGCGGGCTTCCGAGCCTACACGGCAGACATGCTGCGCGCCTTGGATCTCGACTCCGTCGAGTCCCAGGGATACTGCTTCCAGATCGACATGTGCTGGCACGTGCTGCGCGCGGGCGGCACGGTGGTGGAGGTGCCGATCGAGTTCGTCGAGCGCGTGCAAGGCGCCTCCAAGATGAGTGGCGCCATCATCCGCGAGGCGCTGCTCAAGACCACCGTGTGGGGCGTGACGCGGCGCTGGCGCCAGGTGACCGGCGCGGAGCGACGGGAGCGCCAGTCGGGCGCGTGACCCGGCGCGACAGTCGCGAGAGATGAGGAGCCTCACGGACGTGCAGACGCGTCACCCGTGAAACGAGACGAGCGGCACCGCCCGTGGGGCGACGCCGCTCGTCCTTGACGCGGGTGTCAGCTCGCGCGCATGCTGCGCAGGTACTCCAGGCGCTCCTCCAGGAGCTCCTCGAGCTCAGGGATGGTGCGACGCTCGAGCAGCATGTCCCAGTGCGTCCGCGCCGCCTTCTCCTCCTTGGCCTCGGGCTGATCGCCGTCCCTGAGGAGTGCGAGAGCGCCGCAATGGCACTCCCACGAGAGCGGCACATCAGCCTCGACGGAGAAGGGGAACGTCAGGATGTGCCCGTTGGGGCAGTCGTAGTGGACGTCACGACGAGCCGCGAGCTCCGCATGCTCGATTGACTCCAGCGACTGGGTTCCCAGTCGCATGCCGCGTAGTGCTCGATCGGCCATGTCAGCCTCCCTCTCCAGCAGGCGGGGTGGTGCCTGCTCACCCCATCAACGTCCGTGTCAGGGCCTTTGTTCCAATCTGCGCGCGGGTGCTCGGCACACTCCCATGGTGGCAGAAGCGGGGGTCCGAGGCGCGGCGACCGGGCGGCTCGAGCCGTGCTCGTCGGCCGTTGCGGCTGTGCCGCCGGAGATGGCGCGGGTCAGGGGTCCACTTGGCCCGGGTGCCGAGTCCGAAGATGCTGGACGCGCGCCCACGCGCGCCCTGAAGGACAGCGTCACGGAGCCCGCGATCACGGCCGCGCCTACGAGCTGCACCCACGTGAGGCGCTCGCCGAGCACCGCCCAGCCGAGCATCACGGCGGTGAGGGGGGTCAAAAAGACGAGGATGCTCACCTCTCCGGCGGGCAGAGACTGGATGCCGCGGAACCACAGCAGCTGCGCGACGACGGTGCCTGCAAGTCCGATCCACGCGTAGCCCGCCAGGTTCGCCCCGGTGAGGCCGGCGGGCGCACCTTCGATGGCCAGCGCCCACGGCGCGAGCATCACGCCGCCCCAGATGAGCTGCCATGCGGTGAACGGGAGCAGCCCGACGGGGCGTCCCCAGCGTTTGATCAGCACGACCCCGGCAGCACTCGATGCGCCCGCGCCGACCGCCGCCAGCGCTCCCCAGGGATCGAGCTGAGCGTCAGGGCCGAGCACGAGCAATGCCACGCCGCCCAGTCCGAGGAACGCACCCCACAAGCGTCGTCGGCTCCACGCCTCATGCAGTACCACGGCCGCGAGGACGGCTACGGAGATGGGGTGGGTCGCGCTCAGGGTCGAGGCCACCCCGCCTGGCAGGCGGTAGGCGGACACGAAGAGCAGCCCGAAGAACAACCCGATGTTGGCCGCGCCGAGCACGGCGGAGCGCCACCACCAACGACCGTGCGGAAGGGCAGGGGAGAGGGCGAGCAGGGCCACGCCTGCAGGCAGGGCTCGAACGGCCGCGGCGGTGAGCGGGCGGTCGGCGGGCAGCAGTGTCGCGGTGGCGAGGTAGGTGGTGCCCCAGAGTGCCGGCGCGATCGCTGTGACGACGAGCATGCGGGTGCGGTTCATCGGTCTCCCTAGTGTCTTGATGTCAAGATAAATAGGGTGATACCTTGATGTCAAGATAATTCTACGGCGCTGAAAGCGAGGCACTGATGGACGCGGTCGAGCACTTCCTGACGCAATGGCGGACCGAGGCGCCATCGATCGACGTGACGCCCATGGCGACGATCGGCCGCCTGAACCGGCTGTCGGGCCTGGTCCAGACGCGTATCGATGCAGTGTTCGACGAGCTCGGGCTCCAGTCATGGGAGTTCGACGTGCTTGCGACGCTGACGCGCCAAGGTGCGCCGTACGCGATGACCGCCGGCGATCTGGAGCGTCAGATGATGATCACGTCAGGAACGACCACGCATCGGATCGGGCGCCTTGAGCAACGCGGATTCGTCGAGCGCCGCAAGGACGATGACGATCGGCGCGTCGTGTGGGTGACGCTCACCGACGCCGGTCGTCAGGCTTGCCTCGAGGCATATCCGGTGCACCTGGAGAACGAGCGCCGGATTCTCGCGTCGATGGACGCGGAAGACGTCGCCGCGCTGACCCGAGGATTGGTGGCCCTGGCCGCAGCGCTCAGGGACGCACCAGCGCTCCCACGCACACCCGTGTTACGCCGATAATGCACATTATGACAAATGGGCTTGAGGCGGGCGTTCCGCATCACTCCTCCGGAGCGAGCACCTCGACCGCTGTACCCGTGCTGCCGTCGATCACTGAGCGGTCACCAAGGTTCTGGTCGAGCGTCAGATTGTCGACCGCCTCGTTGGTAGGACAGTCAAGCTTCGTGGTCCAGTCCAGACGGACGGTGACGGTGACCGTCGTGGCGCTCTCATCGACATGAACGTCGGCTTCGCGGCTGCAGTCGCCGAAGCTGACCTGAAGGACGTTCGACGAGGACTTGCCGTGCACCGTCGTGAGCGGCACCTCCGTGGTGCTGTCAGCGCGAGGCAGGAAGTACCACACGGCACCCGCGATGGCACCGATCACCACCAGGCCACCAAGCCGCCGCCACGACGCGTCAGTCATCACCATGGCTGGTACATCCCCTCACTAGTGGAGGATCCGAGCATAGCGTCGCAAACCGGCGAATCGACAGATTCCGCGCAACGGACCACCCGACCGTGTGGCCAATCGCACTCATGTGGGCTACGCCGCCACGGTCAGGCGAAGGAGAGCTCCTCGAGCCGCTGCACGATCTCGGAGGTCCAGTCGCGCACTGCCTCGAAGTCGCGGAAGTCGCCGCGCGGCGGGTTCAGCGCGGTGATCAGCGCCTTCTCCCCCACGTTCAGCCGGTCGTAGTCGAGCGCGCCGGGGAACCGTGCATGGTCGTGGGCCCCGACGAGCTCCTTGAAGCCATCGGACTCGTCGAGGGGCTGGCCAGGCTTGATGACGGTCTCCATGCCGACCGAGAACAGCCAGACGTCCTTCTTCTGAAGCTCCTCGGTGTTCTGCCGCAGCAGGTTCGACGCGTCCCGGCGCCAGAGGCCGCCATACACCGCCGACCCGAGCACGACAGCGTCATAGAAGTGAAGGCCCTGCACGTCGCAGGCGTCCGCGAAGTCCACGTCGAAGCCGCGCTCCGCGATCTGGTCGGCGATGTGCTTCGCGACCTCGCGAGTGGCGCCGTACTTGGAACCGACCGCAACCAGGATCTTCATCGTCTCCTCCTTCTACCGGGGTGTAGGTCAATGGTCCACCGCAGGGCCTTCGAACGCGCGGGACGAGGGTCCCGGAGGATCGAGGACCAGTCCCCTACTCCCCCGTCGCCGTGGGCTCCTCGTCCGCCGGTTCGGGCCCCGCACCAGGCTCGACGACGACCACCAGATCGCCGCCCGACAGCTGCTCGGTCCCGCCGATGGCGATGCGGCTGACGGTGCCCGCGACCGAGGTCGTGATCGAGGACTCCATCTTCATCGCCTCGATCACGGCGACGGTCTGACCGGCCTTGACCTTCGCGCCCACCTCGACAGAGGCCGTCACGGCACCGGTGAACGGCGCAGGCACATGACCGGGGTTGTTCTTGTCGGCACGCTCACGGGAGACGACGTCGACCTTCACGGCGAGGTCGCGGATCTGGATCGGACGCATCGTCCCGTTGTACGCGAAGATCGCAGTGCGCTCACCGTGCTCGTCAGGCTCGCCGAGCGCCTCGAGCGCGACGATCATGCGCACGCCCTCGGACACGTCGACATTCGCCTCCTCACCGCTTCCCACAGTGAGCCCGTACAGGTAGTGGTAGGTGTCGATGACAGAGATGTCTCCGTACTTCTCGATCGCCTCGTCGAACTCCTTCGCCGGCCCAGGGAACAACAGGTGGTTGAGCCTGCGCTGCCTGTCCGCACCGGAGTACCGCAGCATCGTGCGGTCGTCCTCCGTGAGCTCCGCCGTGGGCTTCGCCTCGCTGCGGCCCTCGAGCGCCTTCGTACGGAACGGCTCGGGCCATCCGCCGGGCGGGTCACCGAGATCGCCACGCAGGAAGCCGATCACCGAGTCGGGAACGTCGTACTTGCCGGGGTTCTCCGCGAAGTCGGCGGGATCGGCATCGTTGGCCACGAGGTGCAGCGCCAGATCCCCCACGACCTTCGACGACGGGGTGACCTTGACGAGGTGTCCCAGGATCCGGTCCGCCGCGGCGTACATGTCCTCGATCGCCTCGAACCGGTCGGCGAGGCCGAGCGAGATCGCCTGCTGACGCAGGTTCGACAGCTGCCCGCCCGGGATCTCATGACGGTACACACGGCCGGTCGGTCCAGGCAGCCCCGACTCGAACGGAGCGTAGAGGTGGCGCACGGCCTCCCAGTACGGTTCCAGGTCCTGCGCTGCCGCGAGCGACAGCCCCGTGTCACGAGTCGTGTGCTCGAGCGCCGCGATCAAGGCCGACATGGGAGGCTGCGACGTGGTGCCCGCCATCGCGGCGTTCGCGACGTCGACAGCGTCCACGCCGGCCTCAGCCGCCGCGAGCAGCGTGCCGAGCTGACCGCCCGCCGTGTCGTGAGTATGAAGGTGGACAGGCAGGTCGAAGCGTTCCCTCAGGGCGGATACCAGGGTATATGCCGCTGCGGGGCGCAGCAGGCCTGCCATGTCCTTGATCGCGAGGATGTGCGCGCCTGCCTCGACAAGCTGGTCGGCCAGCCGGAGGTAGTAGTCGAGCGTGTACAGCTTCTCGCCGGGGTCGATCATGTTCGACGTGTAGCAGAGAGTCGCCTCGGCGACCGCCTGACCGGTGCCACGCACCGCCTCGATGGCGGGACGCATCTGGTCGACGTCGTTGAGGGCGTCGAAGATGCGGAAGATGTCGATGCCCACCTCCGTCGCCTCCTCGACGAATGCGTGCGCGACCTCGTCGGGGTAAGGCGTGTAGCCGACCGTGTTGCGACCGCGCAGCAGCATCTGGAGCGCGATGTTCGGCATCGCCTCGCGAAGACGGGACAGGCGCAGCCACGGATCCTCCGAGAGGAAGCGCATCGCGACGTCGTAGGTCGCGCCACCCCAGCACTCGACCGAGAACAGCTCTGGCGTGAGGCGCGCGGTATGGCCTGCGGCCGCCAGCAGGTCGAAGGTGCGCACCCGTGTGGCCAGCAGCGACTGATGCGCATCGCGCATGGTCGTCTCGGTCACTGCCAGAGCAGTCTGATCGCGCAGGTGGCGCGCGAAGCCCTCGGGGCCCTTCTCCAGCAGGAGCTGACGAGTGCCCGCCGGCGCCGGAACGTCAAGGTCGACCGGAGGGAGCTTCTCCCCCGGCCGCAGCACCTTCTCGCCGTGCTCGCCGTTCGGCCTGTTGACCGACACGTGGCCCAGGTATTGCAGGACCTTGGTGGAACGCGCCTTGTCCTCACCCACGTCGAGCAGGTAAGGCCGCTGGTCGATGAAGGAGGTGGTGACTCCGCCCTTGCGGAAGTCGGGGTCCTCGAGCACGGCGCGCAGGAAACGGATGTTGTTGGTGACGCCGCGGATGCGGAACTCGGCGAGCGCGCGCGAGGCGCGGCGCGCCGCCGTGTCGAAGTCGTGCCCGCGGCAGATGAGCTTCACGAGCATGGAGTCGAAGTGGCCGAGGATGCGGTTGCCCGCGAGGCCGGTCGCGCCGTCGAGGCGGATGCCGGCACCTCCTGGCGAGCGGTATGCGATGATGCGCCCCGTGTCCGGCAGGAATCCGTTGGTGGGGTCCTCGGTGGTGATCCTGGTCTGGATGGCGAAGCCACGGACCTCGATCGCCTCCTGTCGGATGCCGATCTCCTCGAGCGTCTCCCCGGAGGCGATACGCATCTGCGCCGCGACGAGGTCGACGTCGGTGACCTCCTCCGTGATGGTGTGCTCCACCTGGATGCGTGGGTTCATCTCGATGAACACGTGCTGGCCGGCGCGCTCGCCTTCGGTGGCGACCAGGAACTCGACCGTTCCGGCATTCACATACCCGAGCGACTTCGCGAACTTGACGGCGTCGGCGCACAGCGCATCCCGGATCGCCGGGTCGAGGTTGGGCGCGGGGGCGATCTCGACGACCTTCTGGTGACGTCGCTGAACCGAGCAGTCACGCTCGTAGAGGTGGACGACGTTGCCTTCGGCGTCGGCGAGGATCTGCACCTCGATGTGGCGCGGTCCGAGCACCGCCTGCTCAAGGAAGACAGTCGGATCGCCGAAGGCGTTCTGAGCCTCACGCATCGCCGCGCCGAGGGCCTCGGGGAGCAGATCTCGGGACTCCACGCGACGCATGCCGCGTCCGCCGCCGCCCGCCACCGCCTTCACGAAGATGGGGAAGCCGATCTTGTCCGCCTCGGCGATGAGCCACTCGGTGTCCTTGGAAGGCTCCGACGACTGCAGCACCGGCACGCCCGCCTGACGTGCGGCCTTGAGCGCTGCGACCTTGTCACCCGCCTGCTGCAACACCTCCGGCGGTGGGCCGATGAAGATGAGGCCCGCCTCGGCGACTCGGCGCGCGAACTCGACGTTCTCCGAGAGGAACCCGTAGCCGGGGTAGATCGCATCGGCGCCCGCGTGCTTGGCGACCCGGATCATCTCGTCGATGTCGAGATATGCCTTCACCGGCTCCCCGACCGTACCGATCTGGTAGGCCTCCGCCGCCTTCAGCCGGTGCTCCGACATTCGGTCCTCGTGCGGGAACACGGCGACGGACTGGGCCCCGAGCTCATATGCGGCGCGGAAGGCCCGCACTGCGATCTCGGCACGGTTGGCGACGAGCACCTTGGAGAACATTGACTTCCCTTCGACGGTGTCTTTATCTTGCCAGGTTTGCAGGGAAGGACAAAGCACACCGAAGTCGTCAACGCATGGGGCTCAGGGCCTAGGTGCTCCCCGCAAGAGTCGCGACGGGCGCGAGAGGTTCAACCGACCTGCGTGTGGCGCGCACGCCTCGCAGCGAGCTCGTCGACCGTGTCAGGGTCCGCCTGCGGGCCCGGCTCACCTCGGTCGGTCGGAAGCGCGGAAAGCGAACCCTCGAGCTCACGCCACACCTTCCCGAGAGCGATGCCGAACACTCCTTGACCGCCCTGCACCAGGTCGATCACCTCGTCATCGGAGGTGCATTCGTAGACTGAGGCGCCATCCGACATCAGGGTGATGCGCGAGAGGTCCTCGACACCACGATCCCTCAGGTGCTGCACGGCGAGCCGAATCTGCTGCAGCGAGACGCCGGAGTCGAGAAGGCGCTTCACCACACGGAGCACGAGGATGTCCCTGAAGCCGTACAGCCGCTGGGTTCCCGAACCGGTCGCGGTGCGGACAGTCGGCTCCACCAGACCAGTGCGAGCCCAGTAGTCGAGCTGACGGTAGGTGATGCCCGCCGCCTTGCACGCTATGGGCCCGCGATACCCGGCGTTCTCGTCGAGGTCGGCGATGCCGTCCGCGAACAGCACGCCCTGGTCGACGATGACGGGAAACCTCTGCTCGTCGTTCTTCGCCATCGTTCCTCCCCCGGCTTCAACCTTGACTTCAACGTTAGGGCCTGCAGCTGCCAGAGCCAACGACATCCGCGTTTCACGGTACCGCGTGTCGCGCCGGCGCGGTCGATGCCACGCGGCACCCTCGCCTCTAGCCTCGCGCAGCCCTGCGCACGCAGGACGCGAAGAATGCGACCGCGGCCTCGGCCATCGCCGTCGCCGCAGCGTCCGCGCCGTCCGCGTCTCCTCGCGCGCGACGGGGTGCCGCGATCGACCGAGCCAGCTCGCCCTCACGGTCTGCGGCGCGGGTGAGCGCCCGCAGCGTGCGCACGTCGCCGCCGGCCTCCACATAGGCGCGCGCCGCGACAACGGCCTCGACGCGCTCGGACTCGAATCCAGCGGTGGTCTCCTCACCCAGCAGGCCCGCCTCGACGCATGCGTCCACGAGCTGCGGCTCGGCACCGGCTGCGTCGGCGACCTGCGCACGATCGAGGTACGCGGGCGTGGCATCGTCGGCGGCACGCGGGGTGACGACCTCATGCATGGTGCCGGCATCGAGTGCGGCGAGCCGGTCGGCGATCACCGCCAGGGGCCGGAAGTGGTCCCGCTGTTGACGCAGGACGAACCGGACCCGCTCCACGTCCGCCGGCGAGTATTGGCGGTAGCCCGAGCTCGTACGGACCGGGGACACCAGTCCGTGGGAGTCGAGGAACCTCAGCTTGGACGGCGTGAGCGTGGGGAACTCCGGCTGCACGAGAGCCAGCACATCCGACACGCGCAGCAGGGGCTCATGGGACAGCTGATGCGGCCATGCGGGCCCCGCTTCTCCCGGCTTCCCGCGGACGGCGGCGCTCGGTGACGGGACGCCGTCGTCGGCGGAACGGGCTGGAAGGGCCATCGGCAGATCAGGCCGGGCGTCCGGGGTAGAAGGTCAGCCGGTACTTGCCGATCTGGACCTCGTCACCCTCGTGCAGCTGTGCCTCGGTCACCAGCTCCCGGTTCACGTACGTGCCGTTCAGCGAGCCGGAGTCCCGTACCAGGAACGTGCTTCCGTCACGAACGAACTGCGCGTGCTCTCGGCTGACGGTCACGTCGTCCAGGAAGATGTCCCCGGACACCGACCGGCCGGCGGTCGTCACGTCCACGTCGAGAAGGAACCGCGCGCCCGCGTTCGGGCCGTGGTGAACGATCAGGAGGGCGTGGTCGTCGGAGAGCGCGTCGACCGCGGCCTGGTCCTGGGGGGACAGACGGTAGGGGCCGGTGTCGTCGGTCGCGGGGATCCCCGCGCCGAGCGCCATGGTGCGCTCCACGGGGCTCTCGTCGTAGGTCATGGTCTCTCCAGCGGTCGAGGGGACATCATCATTCTAGGCAGTGGGCTCGTCAGGGTCCGGGGTGGCGCGCGCAGCTCCGCGGACCCGGGCGAGCACATCGCGCACGTATCCGAGCCCGGCCCACCAGTACAGCACCGCAGCGACGCACGCGCCGATGACGGCAAGCGCGTGCACGGGGTTCCACCGCGCGAAAGCCAGATAGGCGAGCGGCAGGAACACGTAGAGGAGCGCCGTCGCGACCTTCCCGATGAACGTGACCTGAGGTGTGACGACCCCGCGCGAGCGTCCGACGAGCAGCGCCGCGCCGACGGCGGCGTCGCGGAGCAGGAGTATCACCACCAGCCACCACGGGATGATCGTGCGCAACGCGAGGCCGAGGACGACGACGATGGTCAGCAGCCTGTCGGCCGTGGGATCGAGGATCCGGCCCAGCGCCGTCACCTGGCCCCACCTGCGGGCCAGGTATCCGTCGAGGAAGTCCGACACCCCTGCTGCTGCGAGCGCGGCGATCGCCCAGCCGTCGTGGTGGGTGACGAGCAGCGCTCCGAACGCGAAGACCAGGCCGATCCGCACCATGCTGATGAGGTTCGGGACCGTCCAGACTTCACGCGAGGGCTCCACCCCGCAGAGTCTAGACGTGCATGGCTGCCAGCGACGTCAGTCCTTGAGACCCTTCTCGGCCATCACCTTGTCGACCGTCTCGGCAGCCACCCGCGCGGCCTCGTCCTCGGTGGCGCCACGCGCGAGCTCCTTGGCACGGATCTGCTCGAAGGTGTACCGACGGGTGTCTGTGGCCTTGCCGTCCATGAGAGTCTCCGTTCGTCGAGCGCGAACCTCGTCGTCCGCCTCTCCAGCCTAGCCGCGAGGGTGCGCGGGGGTGCGTCGACCTGTCTCCGTCACGGCGACGGGGCCGTGGCCACCAGCACGGTGTCGAGGCGGTCGACAGGGATGCCCTGCCTGACGGAGACGCGCGGCCTGGTAGAAGTCTGCACGCGCCACCCCTCAGCAAGTCTGGACGAGGCGGCGAGCTCCTCGGCGCGGAACCTCGTGTGCCGCCGAGGACCCGCCAGCTCCTCGGGCTCGTCCGGGTGATGGCCGACGAACAGCAGAGTGCCTCCCGGCGCGACCGCGTCGATCGCCGCGGACAGGACTCGTTCCCGCAGGACCGCGTCCTCGTGCAGGTAGTGGCACGCCACCAGGTCCCAGGCGCGGTCGGGCTGCCAGCGCGCGAGCTCGGCCTCGATCAGGTCGCACCTTGCCGTGAGGCCGCGCCGCCCCGCCTCGCGCCGGGCCCTGTCGAGCGCCGGTGCGGCACCGTCCAGACCGGTCGCATGCCATCCGTGCTCGGCGAGCCACAGCACGTCGCCGCCCTCACCGCATCCGAGGTCGAGCGCGGTCCCGGGCTCGAGCGTCGACGCTACCTCCGCGAGCGCCGGGTTGACGTGCCCCGACCACGCGCTGCCTTCGGCGTAGCGGTCGTGCCAGAAGGCGCGACGCGCGAGGTCTGGAGGGACTGGCAGCGGCGAGGCGTGCGACGGCGATTCGTGCTCCACGGGCCCAGGATAGGCGCGGCGCGCCGCGAATCCCGGTCCCGGGTGCCGCTCGGTAGTCTTATCGCATGACGGAGAACCCGCTGGACGAGCGTGAATGGGCCCTGTGGCGATCGTTCGCCCTGATGTCCCGTCAACTGTGGAACCGTGTCGAGCAGCGGCTGCAGGCGGAGGCGGGCATCTCGGCGGCCGACTTCGAGATCCTTCACGCGCTCTGGACCGCGGACCAGCATCGGGTTCGCGTAGGCGCGCTCGGCGAGATGCTCATGTGGGAGAAGTCCCGCATCTCGCATCAGGTCTCCCGCATGGAGCGCCGGGGGCTGGTCGAGCGCGTGGTCTGCGAGGAGGACCTCCGCGGCACGTGGGTGGGGCTCACCTCGGAAGGCTCCGAGGTGCTGGCGCCGGCCCTTCTCGTCTTCGCGAGGGCGGTGCGCGAGGCCTACACCTCGCGCCTGACCCCTGACATCGCGCCGCAGTTCGCGGCGACGATGATGCGGGTCGTCATGGCGACCGATCCCACCGCCTGACCTGTGGACGTCGCCGTCATCGGCGCAGGTCAGGCCGGGCTGGCAGTCGCCTTCCACCTGAGGGACCTCGGCGCGCGGCTGGCCGTGCTCGACGCGGGCCCCACGGCAGGCGGTGCGTGGCAGCATCGGTGGCCGTCCCTGACGCTCGGACGGACCCACCGGCTCGCAGACCTGCCGGGGATGCGCGAGCTCGGCCTCTCGTTCGACGACGTGCCTTCCGGCCTCCCTGCTCGCGATGCCGTCCCCGGGGTGCTCGCGCAATACGAGCGTGCGTACGGGCTCCCCGTCGCGAGACCTGTGCGCGTCACCCGGGTGACGAGGACGCAGGGCGTGTTCTTGCTCGAGGCGGCGCCGGGCAGTGAGGTCCCGGTGCTCGAGTCACGGGTCGTCGTCAGCGCCACAGGCACCTGGACCAGGCCTCGTCAGCCTGTCGTCCCTGGCATCGACATGTTTCAGGGCTCACAGCTCACCACCCCCGAGTATCCCGGCGCTGGGGCGTTCGCAGGGATGCGCGTCGCCGTCATCGGTGGTGGGCTCTCAGCGCTGGGGTTCATGGACGAGCTGGCAGGTACCGCGTCCGAGATCCGCTGGTACACGCGTCGACCGCCCCAGATCATCGAGGACGCCTCGTCGGAGCTGGGCCTCGCCCGTGGGCGCGCCGCCGTGGCAGCGCAGGACGCCGCCGCGTCGGCCGGCCTGCCCCTGCCGTCGATCGTGTCCGCCACGGGGATCCCTCTCACCCCGCCCGTACGCAGGCTGCGCGCGCGAGGTCTGCTGCATGCGCATCCGATGCCGGTGCGCCTGTCCCCCGTCGGCCTCGTCAGCGCCGACGGCACGACCTGGGAGGCCGACGCGATCATCTGGGCTATCGGGTTCGAGCCCGCGCTGGACCATCTGCGCCCGCTCGGCGTACCCGGCACAGGGGGTGGGCTCCGCGTGGACAAGGGCCGGGTCGCGGGCATGCCGGGCCTCATGCTTGCCGGCTACGCGGGACAGGCCTCCACCATCTCCGCATCACGAGCTGCCCGAGCGACGGCGGCCTTCGCACGTGCCTACCTCGCGGGTTCCACCGACTGGCCGGTCTGACAGGATTCGTCGTCGCACGGCATGCGCAGGTGCGGGCACTGCGCGGGACACGGTTCAGAGCGAGTCGGCCACCCGCCGCGCCGCCTCGAAGTGCGTGCCGTAGCGGTGAGCGGTGATCGACACCGCCTGCTCGCGCAGGAACGGGGTGAGCTCCAGATGAGGCGAGGCCGTCACCGTGTGGTCGAACACCGAGACGACGGTGTTCCCCACGAGCCGACCGACCGCGCGTACACGGGTCCCCTGGTGCGCCGAGGCCCGCAGGATGCACATCGCGTCGTCCTCGAGCCTCAACTCCACGTCGAGCTCGTCGAGCGCGAGCGCGAGCGGCCCTGGCAACGGGATCGGGGCCGACACCACGCCCTCGCCGCCGGTGACGAAGTGAGCGGCGCACGCCCTGATGAGCTCGTCGGTCGATGCCTCCCCATCCCACCGGATGTCCACCTCCGCAGGCCGGTACCGAAGCGCGTCGATCTCGCAGGCGAGCGCGGTACGGTCGAGCGCCGTGCCGTACTGCTCAGCCCATGCACGCTCGTCCGCTGCGACGGCGCTGCGCACCCACGCGGGCGCCTGCGCGCGGTCGAGGAAGGCGCGGAGTCGAGGCGAGGTCGGTTCGGCGTCCTCGATCTCGGTGCGCTCCCAGTCGACGAGCGCGGACAGGTAATGCGGTCCGCCCGCCTTGAACGTCGGCCCGACCACGGAGCGCTTCCAGCCGCCGAACGGCTGACGCTGCACGATCGCACCGGTGATGCCACGGTTCACGTACGCGTTGCCCGCCTCGACGCGGTCGAGCCAATGCGACACCTCTGCAGGGTCCAGGGAGTGGATGCCTGCGGTGAGGCCGTAGTCCACGGCGTTCTGCAGATGGATCGCGTCGTCGAGCGTGGCGACCGCGAGCACGGAGAGCACGGGCCCGAAGCACTCCGTCATGTGGAAGAACGAGCCCGGCCGCGTGCCTGCCTTCAGGGCCGGAGTCCAGGCGCGTCCCGTCTCGTCAAGGGGGGTGGGCTCCACGATCCACCGCTCCCCCGGCTCGAGGGCCGTGAGCGCGCGGCGCAGCTTGCCCGAGGCGGGCTCGATCAGCGGCCCCATCTGAGTGCGGGGCTCGTCGGCCGGCCCTGCGGTGAGGGACCGGACCGCGTCCTCGAGCTGGGTGAGGAACCGATGCGAGGTGGCGACCGTGCCGACGGCGATTACGAGCGACGCTGCAGAGCACTTCTGGCCGGCGTGACCGTAGGCGGATGCGACGATGTCCTTCACCGCGAGGTCGAGGTCCGCGGATGGCGTCACGACGATCGCGTTCTTGCCGCTCGTCTCGGCGAACAGCTTGAGGTCGGGGCGGATCTGCAGGAAGCGGCGTGCGGTCTCGTAGCCACCGGTGAGGATCACCTGGTCGACGCGCGGGTCTCCGACGAGCTGCTCGCCGAGCGCCTCCGGGTCGATGTCGATGAGCTGCAGGGCGTCCTTCGGGACGCCTGCGGCCCAGAGGATCTCCGCGATGACCGCGCCGCAGCGCGGGGACTGCTCGGCGGGCTTGAGTATCGCCGCGCTTCCTGTGGCGAGCGCGGCGAGCGTCGAACCCGTGGGGATCGCGACCGGGAAGTTCCATGGCGGCGTCACGACGGTCACACTGCGCGGGACGGGCCGTGCGCCCTCCCACTGCTCCAGCTCGACGGCCCTCGCGGCGTAGTACCGTGCGAAGTCGATCGCCTCCGACACCTCCGGGTCCGCCTGGTCGACAGTCTTCCCGGCCTCGGACATCATGACCTCGACCAGGTCGCCGCGCCGTGCCTCGAGCTCGACGGCCACGGCCTCGAGCACGGCTGCTCGTGCCTGCGCGCCGATCTGCGCCCAGGCGGTCGCGGCTGACTGCGCGGCGCCGATGACGGCGGACAGGGACGATGCGTCGTCGATGCGAGCGTCCCGCAGGGTGTCCACCCCAAGTGCCGACGTCGCCGCCCGGGCTCTGATCGCCGCGGCCCACGCCCTGTTCGCAGCAACCGACGGGTCAGTGTCAGGAGCATTCGTGAAGCCCCCTGCGGCGGGCGCCGGTGCCGGACGCGGGACGCCGCGGTGGGTCTCGACGGCAGGCTCCGAGGCGAGCATCCACGCCTCACGGAAACGGCCCTCCTCACGCGCGAAGACCGCCGGGTCGGCGTCGATCGCGTACAGCGACGACATGAAGTTCTCCTTGCTCGCCACCTCCTCGAGGCGCCGGACCAGGTAGGCGAGCGCGACGTCGAACTCCTTGGGATGCACGACGGGCGTGTAGAGCCGCAGCGCGCCGACATCGGCTGCGACGGCCTTCGCGACGTGCTCGCCCATGCCCAGGAGCATCTCGAAGTCGACCTTGTCCGCGACCCCTCGCTCAGCGGCGAGCAGCGAGGCGTGCGCCACGTCGAAGAGGTTGTGGCCCGCGACTCCGATCTGGACCGCACGGGTGCGCTCCGGCGTCAGCGCGTAGTCGAGCAGGCGCTTGTACTGCGCGTCGGACTCCGCCTTGGATCCCCATGTGGCGAGCGGCCAGCCGTGCATCTCGGCGTCCACCCGCTCCATCGACAGATTCGCGCCCTTCACCAGACGGATCTTGATCGGAGCGCCGCCGCGTTCGACGCGGTCGGAGGCCCAGGCCTGGAGCCTGCGCATGGCGGGCATCGAGTCGGGAAGGTAGGCCTGCAGGACGATCCCTGCGGTGAGCGACGCGAACTCCTCCTCGCCGAGCAGACGGGTGAAGACCTCGACCGTCAAGTCCAGGTCGCGGTACTCCTCCATGTCAAGGTTGACGAAGCCTCCCGCCGCCCTCGCCGTGCGCAGCAGGGGGCGCAGCGTCTCGACGATGTGGCCGACGGACTCGTCGAGCGCCCACGGGTTGTGCGGCGCGATCGCCGCCGACACCTTCAGGGACACGTAGTCGACGTCATCGCGGGTGAGCAGCTGTTCCGTGCGGGCCAGGCGACGATCCGCTTCCTGCTGGCCGAGCACGGCCTCGCCGAGCAGGTTCACGTTGAGACGATGGCCGTCGCGCCGCAGCCGTGCGAGCGCACCGCCGAGCCGCTTGGGGCTGGCATCCACGATGAGATGTCCGACGAGCGTGCGCACAGTGAGGCGTGCTGCTCCGACGACGACGCCCGGCAGCACCCGCGAAGCCACGGATCCGAGGCCGAGCGCGGCACGCTGCCAATGCGCGAGCCTGCCCTCGCTCTTGCGGGACAGCGCGCGGAGGCTCCGTGCGGCGACGCGCGGGTCCTCCGGCCGGATCACCTCGTCGACGAACTGCGTGAGGAATGCCAGACCGCCCTCGCGTCCGAGCAGATCGGCGAGCATGGCTGCCGCGCCGGTGACGCGGTGCTGGCGCGAGGCCTCGAGCCATGCGCGCACCTGCGCGGACACCTCGTCCGGGCCGTGCGATGCGACGTCCCCGCCCTGCGCGGCGGCGGCGGTGCGGATCATGGTGCTTCCTCCAGGGGTCTCCATGGGAGTCAAGTGTGGGCACGACTTCGATTCAGCACCAGTTCACATTCCTACCTCCATGAGACCAGACCTGCTTAACTGTTGCTCATGCTCGATCTCACCCGCCTGGCCATGCTCCGCGAGTTCGATCGCCGTGGCACCGTGGCGGGCGCCGCAGAGGCGATGGGATACACGCCATCCGCCGTCTCGCAGCAGCTCACGGCGCTCGAGCGCGAGGCGGGAGTCGCGCTCACGACCCGTGCCGGTCGGCGCCTCCGGCTCACGCCCGCCGGGACCCGTCTCGTGCTGCGCGCCGACGAGCTCCTGAAGGTGATGGAGCACGCTGAGGCAGAGCTCCACGCCGATGAGGGCACGCCCTCCGGCACCGTCAGGCTCGCCGTGTTCCAGTCCGCGGCGCTCACGCTCGTGCCGCCCGCCTTGCGCTCGCTCGCCATCAGCCACCCCGGCGTGCGCGTGCTCGTGACCCAGTCCGAGCCGGGAGCTGCGCTCGCGGACACGTGGGCGCGGGACTTCGACCTCGTGATCGCCGAGGAGTATCCCCACCACTCCGCCCCGCACTATCCCGACATGGTCCGGCGCCCCCTCATGCGTGACGAGATCAGGCTCTGCGTGGGCGGTCGATGGTCCGAAGCCACGGCACTCGTCGAGGTCGCCGACGCTCCTTGGGTGATGGAGCCGCGCGGTACCGCGACCAGGCACTTCGCCGAGCAGGCCTGTCGCCTCAGCGGCTTCGAGCCCGACGTGCGCTTCGAGTCCGCCGACCTCCAGGCGCACGCCGCGTACATCGAGGCCGGCCTGGCCGTCGGCCTGCTGCCAGGCCTCATGTGGAGCCGCGGAACGGCCGCGCTCGCGGCGCGCGCGCTCGCACCGGCGGCCCACCGGGCGGTGTTCACCGCCGCGCGGGCGGTGTCCGCCGCGGATCCCTCCGTCCTCGCCGTGACGGGCGCGCTTGAGCAGGCCGCCGACGCGGTGGAGGCGGCGAGGCCTCACGGTCTCACTGCTGAAGCGTCGCGCTCTCAAGGCTGACGTCGATCGCGCCGAGCGCCTTGGACATCGGGCAGTTGTCCTTCGCATCCTCGGCGATCCGCCCGAACTCGATCGGATCGAGACCAGGCACATGCGCGTGGACGGTGAGCATGCTCCAGGTGATCCCCTCGCCCGGCACGAACTGCACCCGGGCGTCGGTTCGCATCTCGAGGGGCGGTGTGCCGTTCTGCTCGAGCGCATTCGACAACGCCATCGCGAAGCAGGCGGAGTGCGCAGCCGCAAGGAGCTCCTCCGGGGTCGACGAGGTGCCCTCGCCGGTCGACCGCTGTCGCCAGTCGACCGGGACCTCCGCGGTTCCGGATCCCAGGCTCGTGAGTCCCTTGCCGTCGCTGAGCCCGCCCTGCCACCTTGTCGTCGCCTTGCTGGTGATCATCGTTGTCGCTCCTGTCGGTGAGTGGTGGATGGTTCCCGCCCAGTCTTGCATCGCGTCGGTCGCTTCACCCGGCGGCCGCCCTGCCCGGCAGATCGCGCCTGTTAACAGCGCGTAAATTCTGGGTCGCTGCGCTTGCCGGGAGGCCGAGGGAGCGTGTTCAGTACGGCTCATTGGACGTACGTCCAATACTTCGGAGGGAGGCAGAGCAGATGACGGCCAACCCGCGATGCGTGGTGGTGACCGGAGCGAGCTCCGGGTTCGGCGTCGAGTTCGCCCGTCGGTTCGCCGCGCGCGGAGCGAGCCTGGTGCTCGTGGCACGCCGCAAGGACCGGCTGGACGCTCTGGCCCTCGAGCTCGAGGCGGCGCACGGCGTGAAGTGCGTCGTGATCCCGATGGACCTCGCAGAGCCGGGCGCGGCCCAACGGATCGCGGCCGAGCTCGCGACGCGCGACATTCAGCCGGACGCGCTCATCAACAACGCGGGCTTCGGGATCGACGGTCCCTTCGCGGAGTCCGACCCGGACGCCGTCCGGCGCCTCCTTCAGGTCAACGTGGTGGCTCTCACCGAGCTGACGCGACTGCTGCTGCCTGCGCTGCTCGACGCGAAGCACGGAGTGCTGGTGAACGTGGCGAGCACGGCGGCATTTCAGCCTCTGCCGAGCATCGCTCTCTACGCCGCCTCCAAGGCGTACGTCCGCTCCCTGACCGAGGCGCTCTGGAAGGAGGCCGAGGGCACGCCCCTGCGGGTGCTCGCGCTCTGCCCTGGACCTACGGAGACCGAGTTCTTCGAGGCCGCGGGCTCAGAGCGGTTCAAGGTGGGTCAGGTGCTCACCGTCGAGGCCGTGGTGGACGAGGCGTTCGCCGCGCTCTCCCGCGCGCGGACGCGCCCCACGCGCGTCGCCGGGTGGCGCAACCGTGTCACCGCGCACGCTTCTCGTCTGGCCCCTACCCGCGTCGCGCTGCGAGTCGCAGCCGACCTCACGAAGGACTGACATGGCAAGGATCCCGCTTGAGGAGCGCCGGAGGCTCCTCATCTCAGCGACGCTCACCGTCATCGAGCGTGACGGCATGGCAGGGGCGACCGCGCGCAGGATCGTCCAGGAGGCGCAGATGCCCCTGGGTGCGCTCCACTATGCGTTCGACAACGTCGAGGCCCTGCTGACAGCAGCGGCGGACGAGGTCACCGCGGCGGAGCGCCTCGTGGCCGAGCAGGGACTCGTGGAGGCAACTCGCACGGAAGGCCTCGCGGGAGTGCTGGCCGCAGGGTTGGAGGGCTATGTCGACCTGCTCGTCGCTGAGCCCGGGCGGGAGCTCGCGTTCCTGGAGCTCATGCTCCACGCGTCCCGCGCCCGGCTCGGATCGCCGCCGGCCCCGGGACGCTATGCCGGCGCCTATCGCATGGTCGGCGAGCTGCTCTCCCAGGCTGCCCAGGCTGCCGGACGGACGTGGGGGCTTCCGCTCGAGGAGCTCTCCCGTCACACCGTCTCCGTGCTCGACGGGATCACCACCACGTGGCTGGCCGACCACGACACGGATGCGGCCAAGGCGACCGCGCGCTTCCACGCGCGCGCGCTCGCGGCGACGGCAGCGCCCGTCGATCATCAGGAAGGAACGTCAGATGCTCACTGAACTGGACCCGAGGGTGGCCGCGCACGTGAACGCGCACGCCGTCCTGGGTGCGTTGCCTGTGCTCGCCGCCCGCGTGCCCGACGCACGAGACGTCCTCGCCGGGCTCACGCGGCCGACCGCCGTCATCCTCAAGGCACCCGGCGTCGCCCCTGCGGCCTACACCTTCACCGACAAGGCGATCGCGCCAGGCGCCGCCTCCGGGGCCCGCAGGGTGACGCTGCTGTTCACCTCGCCCGACCACCTGAACCGCATGATCGCCGGCAGCGCGCAACCGATCCCCGTCGCCTCCCCTGCCGGGCTGCGGTTCCTCACCGGCGCGTTCACCCGGCTGGCAGACCTGCTCGGCCGCTACCTTCGTCCGACCGCGAACGACCTGGGGGATCCGTCGGTCCGAGAGGCGTCCACGCTGATGATCCTGCATGTGGCGGCGGCCGCGATCGCCCAGGTCGCCAATGAGGACCGCTCTGGACGGTTCTCGGCCGCGCACGTGCCGGACGGCGAGGTGGCTCTCGAGGTGGGCGATGACATCGACCTGCGCCTGCTCGTCGCGCGGGGTCGGTTCACCTTCATCGGCGCCGGTGCCGAGGAGCCCGCGCGGGCGGCGCTGAGATTCGCGGACCTCGACGTCGCGGGCGACGTCCTGTCCGGGCGCGCGTCGGCCCTCAGCAGCATCTGCGACGGCACGCTCGGCATGCGGGGCTACATCCCGATGCTCGACAACGTCAGCCGCATCCTCGACCGCGTCGGCCACTACCTCGGAGACTGAGATGACCACCACCCCGATCGCCCCTTACACGTACTCGGCGTCGTTCGCGGCGTTCGACCGGGCAGCACGCGTCATCCCCGCCGGAGTCCCGGGGCATCTGGGGCCGTCGGAGGGATGCTTCATCCCGAACGGCGCGTTCCCCCGGTTCTCCTCCCGCGCCGAGGGCTCCCGCTTCTGGGACGTGGACGGCAACGAGTACATCGACTACATGTGCGGCTACGGCCCGAACGTGCTCGGGTACCGCGACCGCGACGTGGACGCGGCCGCCGCAGCCCAGGCCAGGGTCGAGGACGTGGTGACCCTCCCGTCGACCGTGATGGTGGACCTTGCCGAGCTGCTCGTCGAGACGGTGGCGTCCGCCGACTGGGCGTTCTTCGCGAAGAACGGCGGCGACACGACGACGCTCGCGGTCATGACTGCGCGCGCGCACACGCGCCGGAAGAAGGTCGTCTTCGTCGAGGGCTACTACCACGGGGTCGCGCCTTGGACTCAGAAGCTCGACTACCCCGGCGTCCTCGAGGAGGACGTGGCGAACAACCTCGACGTCCCGTGGAACGACCTGATCGCGCTCGAGGCGATGTTCGAGCGCCACGCAGGCGAGATCGCGGCGTTCATCTCGACGCCGTACTTTCACGGCAACTTCCTGGACAACGTGCTCCCCGCGCCCGGCTACTGGCAGGGGGTGCGCGACCTGTGCGACCGTCACGGGGTGGTCCTCATCATGGACGACGTGCGGGCCGGCTGGCGGCTCGATCTTGCAGGCTCCGACCACCACTACGGGATCAAGGCGGACCTGATCTGCTTCTGCAAGGCGATCGGCAACGGCTACAACCTGTCCGCACTGTGTGGAAGGGGGCAGTTCAAGGAGTCGGTCGCGTCACTCACGTACACGGGCTCCTACTGGATGAGCGCGGTGCCGTTCGCCGCGTCGATCGCGACGATCACGAAGCTGAAGGAGATCGACGCGCCTGCCCTCTTCCGAGCCCGGGGCCGCAAGGTGACCGACGGCCTCGTGGCCGCAGCCGCCGGGCACGGTCTCACCCTCGTCGCCTCAGGGGAGCCGGCGCTCTTCTATCTTCGGCTCGCCGACGACGACTCGCTGCTGCTGCACCAGGCGTGGGTCGCCGAGTGCGTCCAACGGGGCCTGTGGATCACGTCGCATCACAACCACTTCCTCAACGCCTCGCTCACCGACGCGGACATCGACCGAACGCTGGAGGTCGCCGACGAGGCGTTCCGCCTGGTCGCCGCAAGGCACGGGTAGGAGCCCGGATGACGACGCGCACCCTTGGAGACGTGTCGAGCCGCACTGAACGGCGTGGCGTCACCGCCGCGTACGCCGCTCAGGGCCTCAGCTACGCCACGGTCGTGACGGCTCTGCCCTTCTTCAAGAACCGGTACGGCATCGACGACGACGTCGTGGCGCTCATCACGCTGACCGTCGTGGTGGGCGCCGCGTGCGGGTCCGTGCTCGCCGATCGGGTGGCGGTGCGCTGGGGCTCCCGCATGTCGCTGATCCTCGCCTTGTCTGCGCAGGCGATCGCGCTCGCCGGGGTGCTCGTCGCTCAGCCGTTCCCGCTGTTCTGGGTCTTCTTCGGCGTGTACGGTCTGGGCCTCGGCGGCGCCGACGCGTCCGCCGCCATGCAGGCTGTCCTCGTGCAGCGTCTGATCGGGCGGTCGGTCATGGGCTCCTTCTTCGCTACGGCCACGGTCGCGGCGGCGTGCGGAGCCGTCCTGATGTCAGGCGCCTCCGGGTCCTCTCTTGGCGCGTCGCTCGCGCTCGGAGTCGCTGCTACCGTCGCGGCCGCCGTCGCACTGGTCGGCACGCGGATCCTCGACAGGACTCGCGAGGCGCGTGCCACCACGCCTGCGCAGAGGGCCGCGCGAGCGCCCATCCCAGCCCTGGGTCTCGTGCTCATCGGGTTCGTGGTCTTCGCCGCGTTCGCCGCGGACTCCACGCTCAGCACGTGGACGACCCTCTACCTTCAGGACGAGCTGGCGCTGACCGGCACCGTCGCGGTGCTCGGCGTGGCGTTCATGATCGCGCCGCTCGGATACGGCATCTACCAGGCGACGACGCTGGCGACCAGGTTGGCGTCCGACGTGGTGGTGCGTCGCTGGGGCCGAGCACCGCTCGCCGGCGGCGCCCTCGCGGTCGGGGCGTCGGGCCTCGCGACCATGGCCGCCGTCCCGACCGTGGCCGCTGTCTTCGTGGGGCTCGCGCTCGCGGGGCTGGGCATCGGCGTGCTCGCGCCGCTCGCGTTCTCGGCTGCGGGAGATCTCGAGCCGAGCAGGAGCGATGAGATCGTCGCGCGGGTGAACCTCTTCAACTACCCCGGCTCCGTGATCGGCGCGGTCGCACCAGGGCTCGTTGCTGCCACGGTCGGCTACGGACCGTCGTTCCTGGTGGCGGCATCTCTTCTGGCCGCTGCGCTGGTGGCGGTCCCGCAGCTGCGGGCGCTCCCCCGACGGGACGGGTCACGCGCCGCGGCAGTCGAGCCCGCATCTGAGCGCGCACCCGCCGACTGACACTCGGTGCTTCAACGTTCTCAAAAGTGAGCCTGTATCCCGTACACTAGGTGACCATGACTGAAGACCGACCTGTGGGAGCCCGCGAGGCCGCACGCCGCCGAGTGCGTGCCGCCCTTGCCGGGGCAGCGCGCACGCTGGTGGCCGAGAACGGATACGACGACACCACGATCGAGATGATCGCGGAGCGCGCGGGAGTGTCCCGACGGACCTTCTTCCGTCACTTCGAGACGAAGGACGCGGTCCTCCTGCACTTCTACGACGAGCTCGGCGACGAGATCGCAGCCAAGATCCTCGACCAGGGCGATGACGTGCCTGCGTGGATCGCTGTCGCGAACGCCTTCGCCGTGATCGAGGAGTTCCTGTCGCTCGCGACCGACCGCGTCGCGCACTCGCAGCTCGCACGGATCATCGACGACTCGCCCCGCTTGCATGCGGCGCGCAACCACCGCCGACGTCACAACGTGGAGCGTGCCGCCCGCGCGCTGCTCGAGCGCGAGTCGCGAGCTGGGCGCGAGATGTCGCCGCTCATCGCCAGCGCGGTTGCCGGCTCGGCGTTCTCGTGCCTCTACTCCGCAGAGAAGGTCTATCTTCACGACGCGTCGGCCGACGCGACCGACACGTTCGTGACGGTGGCGACGGGACTGTTCGAGCAGATCGGCCTGGCACAGGCCTATTCGCTCGCGTCCGCCGAAGCTCAGGGCTGAACGACGCGGTCGCCGTCCGCGAGGCGCACGGCCACCGCTGTCGAGATCAGGCAGGACTCCTCGCGTCGCACTCGAGCGACGAAGGCCCAGGCGAGCAGTCCGATGGCCCCCGCCGCCAGGTACGGCTGAACGGGCTCGAACCACTGGATCGCGCCGGTGTAGCCCACCGCGAGCAGCACCAGCTTGTTGCACACGGGGCATCCCACGGCGAAGAACGTGGCGATTCCTCCTGCCATGCCCAGCCTGCGCTCGCGCTCGGTCCGGGCCGCCTCGGGGGTCGCCACATAGGTGGCGGCCACCAGGCCTCCGAGGATCGAGCTGATCCCCAGCGCCCACCACGACCAAGGCGTCGGGGGTATCTCCCTGCCGAACACGGGGTTGGGAATGAGGTCCGTAGGGATCGCGATGAAGAGGAAGGTGCCGATCGCGGTGCCGACGGTGAACCACCATCGACGGGCAGGCCAGAGCCTGAGGGATGCCACGATGCTCGTCATACCGCAATAATACCCCACGGGGTATTAGGAGAGGCGACGCAGCAGCTCCTCGAGGACCGTGATGACGCCCTGCTCGGCGTTCGAGGGCGCGCGGTAGCGCGCCGCGGCCGCGACGTCCGGATGCGCGTTGGCCATCGCGAACGACAGATCGGCATGCGCCATCATCTCGAGGTCGTTCAGGAAGTCCCCGAACACCGCCGTCTGCGCTCGTGACACCGCCGATGCACGCTGCAGGGCCGCCAACGCGCGCCCCTTGTCCACGCCCGGTGCCATGACATCCACCCAGTGATGGTCCGACACGACGACCCGAAGGTCGGCGCCGAAGGGTGCGAGCGACTCGGCGGTGCCCTCGGCTCCGCCGAAGTCGTAGACAGCGATCTTCAGGAAGTCGTCCTCGGCATCGTGCAGGTCGGTGAGCACCTCGAGCGCCTTGTAGTAGTGCTCCACCTTCTCGAGGAACGGCCCGTCGGTCCGTTCCACATAGGCGGACCGTTTGCCGCAGAGCACCACCCCGATATCAGCTCCTGCCCGCGACCGCGACCGAAGCGCGTCGATCAGCGTGGGCACGGTGCCGTCCGGAAGCGCGCTTGCGCTGACCTCCCTGCCCTCCCGGACCACGTACGCGCCGTTCTCGGCGATGTAGTCGAGCGACGCGCCCGCGGCTCCGAACTGCGCCGCGAGCGTCGCGTACTGGCGACCGGACGCAGGCGCGAACGCGATACCCCTCCGGTGCAGCTCATCGAGGAGGCCCCAGAGGCGTGCGGGGATCTGCTTGTGCTCGTCCAGGAGCGTTCCGTCCATGTCGCATACGACGAGCCGCAGATCCAAGGGTCCTTCAGGGAGACGCACGGGACGATGCCGCCTTTCATGGGTGCGCACGCGACAAGGCTGAGCGCGCGTCGTAGACAGGAGGGGTGGACGCCGGAGAGCGCCTCCCCGCATGCTACCTGGGTCGGAACACGCTGCCCGCGCACCGCGACGCGACACCTCACCGCGCGATACTGGGGCGCATGACCGCCCTGATGTCGATCACCTCGCCCACCTGGCCGGCGCCGGACTCGCCGAGCCGACGGCCGCTGCTGCTCCTGCTGCACGGGTACGGGGCGGACGAACGCGACCTTGCCGGCCTCGCCCCGCTCCTGCCGATCGGCGTCCCGTGGGCATCCGTGCGGGCGCCCCTGGAGATGGGATTCGGAGGCGCTGCCTGGTTCCCGCTGAGCCCCCCGACGCTCGACTACTCGGCGGACGCGGTCCGGGCGGCCACCGGGGACCTCTGGCGCTGGATCGACGATCATGCACCGGCCGACGCCCCGCTGGTGCCGATCGGCTTCTCGCAGGGAGGGCTCATGGCGCTCGAGCTTCTGCGGACGCTGCCGGAGCGCATCGTGGGCACGGTGGTGCTCTCCGGCTTCGTCGCGGACGTCCCCGATGCGGACGACGCGCGACTGGCCGAGGCGCGTCCCCGCGTGCTGTGGGTCAGGGGCGACGCCGACGCGGTGATCCCGCCCGCGCAGGTGGCCCGCATGGAGAGGTGGCTTCCCATGCACGCCTCGCCGTCCATGCGTGTGCACCCAGGCCTCGGGCACGGGACCGATGAGCGCGTGATGGCGGACGTCGTGGAGTTCCTCGAGGAGATCGGCGTCGGCACCGGAGCCTGACCCGCCTCGGCGCCGACGTCTCTCGGCCAAGGCTTGGCACGGCGTGCGTCAGGTGTCTCGTTCTCGTACTAGACTGACCAGTCAGTACAAAAGGAGAATCCGTGACCACCCAAGCCACACGACAGATGCAGAGCACTCCTGTCCATCCCGCCCCGCCCGTGCTCGACCTGAGGGGCGCCGCCCTGCGGACCCGCCGCGCACCCGTGTTCGGACCCCTCGACGGCGTCATCGACCAGCCGCTCACGCTTGTGCTCGGCGACCGCGGCTCCGGACGCACCTCTCTGCTGCTTGCGCTCGGCGGCCGCATGCGCCTCACGGGCGGCAGCATTCGGACCCTCGGCTACGACACCGCTCGATCCGCCCGTACGGTGCGCTCGCTGAGCGCGGTGGCCGGATTCGATCCGATCGACCGCCTGGACGGCGCCACACGAGTCTCCGAGGTGCTGCGCGAGCGCCAGACCTGGACCTCACCCTGGTACCGGCGGGTCGGGAAGCCTTCGGAGAAGGCGGTCCACGCCGCGCTCGCTCCCGTGTTCGGCGCCGCGCCCGTCCCGGTGTCGGGCGAGCTCGTCCGCGACCTCACGGAGAGCCAGGACCTGCTGCTGCGCGTGAGCCTCGCCATGGTGGAGCGGCCACGCCTGCTGCTCGTCGACGACCTCGACGCCGTGAAGAATCCGGCCGAACGCGCACAGGTCGCGGCACGCCTGGAGGCTCTCGCCGCGGCTGGCACCGCAGTCGTCGTCGGCTCCGCCGACCTGCGGGACGCAGAGCTCCTCGAGCCGTCCACCACCGCCGTCCTCTCCCTCACCCGCTAAGACCTTTCACGAATCGAGAAGTCCCGTCATGTCGATCCTCTCCCCCGGCACCGAGCTCAAGCGATTCCGCGCCGGCGTGCTCCCACGCGTCGCGCTCGGAGTCCTGCTCTTCATCCCTCTCATCTATGGGGCGCTCTATCTCTGGGCCTTCTGGGCGCCGACCGAGCACCTGGACGCGATGGCCGTCGCGCTCGTCGATGAGGACCAGGCGGTGACCCTCTCCGACGGGACGACGCTCGATGCGGGTGCGCAGGTGAAGCAGGCGCTGCTCGACTCCGGTGATCTCGGCTGGGTCGTGACGGACGCGGCCGCCGCGGCGTCCGGGGTGTCGGACGGGACCTACTACTTCTCGGTCACGATCCCCGCGGGCTTCTCCTCCGCGATCGCCTCTGTCGAGGGCTCGGACCCGCAGGCCGCACCCATCGAGGTCCACTACAACGAGACCAACAGCTTCCTCGCGACCACGCTCGGCCGCACGGCGATGCTGCAGGTCCAGGAGGCGGTGTCGGACACGACGTCCGCGCAGACCGCACTGACGCTCATCCAGGGGGTCGAGACGCTGTCGTCCGGCGTCTCCGACGCGGCCGACGGGGCCCGCTCGCTCGACTCCGGCACAGAAGCGCTGTCGAGCGGCGCCACAGATCTGGCCGACGGCCTGGGTCAGCTCTCGAGCGGCGCGTCCCGCCTGGCGTCCGGCACGACGGCTCTGTCGAGCGGCACGCGATCGCTCCTGTCCGGCGCTCAGAGCGTCGCCGACGGCGCCGGCTCCGTGGCCGTCGGCGCCTCCGCCCTCGCCGACGGCACCTCGACACTCGCCGACGGCGCGAACGGCCTGTCGTCAGGCGTCGCTCAGCTGGACGACGCCGCTGCGCGCCTCGCGTCCAGCCTTGACCGGCTCGCGACGGGAACGTCCGGGATGGACACGTCGGCTGCCGCGCTTGCCACGGGCGCCGCCCAGGTCTCCACCGGCATCGGGACCATCGCCCAGCTCGCGACCGCCTACCCGACCATGACGCTCGCCGACCTCGAGGCAGCCCTCGAGCAGGGCGGCGGGTCCCTCGCCGCGCTCGCCGCAGGCGGTGCGCAGGTGGCGGACGGCACGGCAGCCCTCGCCGCAAGCACAGCGTATGTCGATGACGAGCACCCTGGCCTGGTCACCTCGATCCAGCTCCTGGCCCAGGGAGCCGACCAGCTCTCCGCGAGCATGGCAGACGCCAACGATGGTGCGGCGCAGGTCAGCGTGGGCGCCGACCAGGCTGCGGCCGGTGCCGAACAGCTCGCCACGGGCGCAGGGCAGCTCTCGGACGGTGCCGACCAGCTCGCCGCGGGCGCCGCGTCGCTCGCGGACGGGTCGACGACAGTCGAGTCCGGTGCTGCCGCTCTGGCCGACGCCGCGGCGCAGGCCGCGTCAGGCTCCACGGACCTCGCCGACGGTGCACAGCAGGTCGCCGACGGCACCGGGACGCTGTCCGCCGCGCTCTCCGACGGTGCCTCCGCTGCGCCCACCATCGACTCCTCACAGGCGACAGCCATGGCCGCCGCCATCGCGAACCCGGTCACGTTGGACCAGACGACCGACAACCAGACCCAGGGCTTCGGCGAGGGCTTCGCGCCCTTCTTCATCGCGCTGGCCACCTTCGTGGGCGCCCTCATCACGTGGCTGATCCTGCGGCCGCTGCCTGTGAGGCTGCTCGGCACGCGCGCGTCGGGCCTGCGGGCCGTCCTCACAGGCTTCGTCCCCGCAGCGCTGCTCGCTGTGGGACAGACACTCATCATGATGGCCGTGCTGACGCTCGGCATCGGGGTGTCGCCGGTGCACCTGGTGGGCATGACGCTGTTCGTGCTGCTGGCGACACTCGCATTCATGGCGCTGCAGCAGATGTTCGTGATCCTCCTGGGATCCGCCGCGGGACGCGTGGTCAGCCTCGTGCTGCTCATGCTCCAGCTGTCGTCCTCCTCCGGGACCTACCCGGTCGAGACGTCGCCCACCTTCTTCCAGGCGCTCCACCCCTACATGCCCGCGTCGTACGTGGTCACGGGTCTGCGCGCACTGCTCGGCGGCGGGATCGACGCACGGTTCTGGGGCGCGCTCGCCTATATGGTGGGCCTTCTGGTGGTGTCCCTCGCGGTGAGCGCGATCGCGGCCGGCCGTCAGAAGGTGTGGACGATCGCGAGGCTCCACCCTGAGCTGACCATCTGACGTATCACCCACGAGGAGGACCACCATGACACGCCTGTCGACCCGCCAGGCCATCCTTGGCGCCGCCGTGACGGTCGCCGCCAGGCAGGGCATCTCGTCGGCGACGATGGACGCCGTCGCCGACGCGGCGGGCGTGGCCAAGGGCAGCCTCTACTACAACTATCCGAACAAGGACGCGATCTTCGAGGCCGTCATGCGAGAGGGATTCGAGGGCATGCGAGCGCGGATCGAAGCCGTCCGCGGATCGGCCGAGCCGACGGATTCCCTCCGTGCGGTCTCCGTGGAGACGCTCGTGGTGCTGCGCGAGAACACGGACCGCGCGAAGGTCATGGCAGGCGAGCTCTTCCGCACTGATCGTCCCTGGCACGACGCGGTCGCGCAGGCCAGGTCCTCGCTGGTCGAGGTCTATCTCAAGGCACTCCGCGACTCGTTGACGAGCGGGGGTGCCCCGGTGGTGACGGAGCTCGCCGCCGGCGCGTTCATGGGTGCTCTCGTCGGCGCTGCCCTGTCGTGGCTCGTGGTGCACCCGGAGCAGACGGTGGACGAGGTGGTGGCGCAGGTGCTCGCTCTCACGCCGGTGGCGTCCCCGCGCGGGTGACTCGGTCCGCCGCGACCGCGTGGATCATGCGCTGGGCCGAGGGTCTGCGTCGCACGCCGGCGTGGGATCCGCGTCGCACTCGGCCCCGGTCGCACCGCTGGGCGCGGGGTCCGCGAGGCATGCTGTCACGTCCATCCTGTGATCCGGGTCGAGTCGCCCCAGAATCTTCAAGCACAGCGCGGCGAGCTCGTCGACGTCCTGGACGCTGAGGTCTTCGAGCACCATCGCTCGCACCGCGTGGGCGTGCTGAGGGCGGGCGTCCTGGAAGGCGTCCCGTCCCTGCGGCGTCAGCACCGCGTTGAACGCGCGCCCGTCCTCCGGGCATGGTTCGCGCACCACCAGCCCCTTGCGCTCAAGCCCCGTGACGACGCGGGAAAGCCGGGGCAGCGTCGCATTGGTGCGTGCGGCGAGGCGACCCAGTCGGACGCGTCCGCTGGGGCTCTCATCGAGCGCCTCCAGCAGCGTGAACTCGAACGCGGTGAGCCCGATGGCTGCCAGCTGCTTGTCGAGCGCGGCCGGCAGCAGCTCGAGAAGCGCATGCAGGCGAGCGATCGCCACACGCTCCTGTTGGCTCAACTGTGTCTCGATCGCGGCGGTCATGGACTCATCCTACATGAAGGTTGTACTTACAACCAGAGTGCGCTATGGTCATAGTTGTAAGTACAACTACTGACCCCGACGGGTCATCGACATGAAAGGACGGCGGCGACATGGCCACCATCACCATCTTCGGCACCGGCAACATGGCCAACGCGATCGGCGGCGTGCTCGCCGAGGGCGGCAGCTCCGTGCAGTACATCTCCGAGGCCGAGTCGGGGACCGCCGCGATCGACGGCGACATCGTCGTGCTCGCGGTCCCCTACCCCGCGGTCGACAGCATCATCGCGGCTCGCTCCGAGGCTCTCGCGGGCAAGATCGTGGTCGACATCACGAACCCGCTCGACTTCTCGACCTTCGACTCGCTCGTCGTCCCCGCGGGCAGCTCGGCTGCCGCCGAGATCCAGGCCAAGCTCCCCTCGTCCAAGGTGCTGAAGGCGTTCAACACCACCTTCGCGGCGACGCTCGCCACGGCGAAGGTGGGCGACCTGCAGACGACGGTCCAGGTCGCGGGAGATGACGCCGACGCCAAGGCCGCGCTCGCAGCGGCGGTCGAAGCCGGCGGCGTGTCGGTCATCGACGCGGGCTCGCTCAAGCGCGCCCATGAGCTCGAGGCGTTCGGCTTCCTGCAGCTCACGCTCGCGGCAGCGGAGAAGATCTCGTGGACGGGAGGCTTCGGCGTCGTCCGCTGATCCGTTCCATGCGCAAGGCCCGGGACTCGATGTTCCGGGCCTTGCGCGTGCCCGGCGCGGCTACGTCGACGCCGCCTCCGGCGCCTGTCGCGCAGGTCGCTCGCACAGATACATGACAGTCCGGATGCGGCGTTCCGCCAGGTTCCTCACCTGATTCGCTGCCATCTGCCCGAAGGCGTCGCCAAGGAAGGCCGCGAACGTGACAGGCGGCGGGCCGTCACGTTCGATCTTCTCCCGCACCTCGCGGAACCACACAAGGCTGTCGTCGGACGAGTCGCGCTCGGACAGGATCGCGAAGCCGGTGGACGTGAGCAGCTGCCGCATCCGCTCGGGAGTCTCGAGGTGGCTCGTGGAGGGTTCGTGCGCCCACGGCACGGGATAGACCACGTCGCCACCTTCGCCTTGGAGGACGTCGTAGACGACGAACCGGCCTCCGGGCCGCAGCACCCGCAGAGCCTCGGCGTACAGCGCGAGCTTGTCAGCGATGTTCATCGCGACGTGGACGGTCATGACCGCATCCATCACGGCATCAGGGATGCCGGTGCGCGTGGCGTCCCCGACCAGGAACGTCGTACGCTCGGACAGACCGGTCCACCGCGACAGCTCCGCAGCCACCGCACCGAACTCGGGCGTGAGGTCGATCCCGACCACCGTGCACCCTGTCAGCTCCGCGAGAGTGCGAGCCGGGCCGCCCAGCCCGCTGCCGAGATCGAGCACCCGAGTGCCCTGACCCACCGAGAGCGCCTCGATGATCTCCAGCGTCGCCACGCGGCCTCGGATGTGGAACTCGTCGACTGCGGCGAGATCCATGGTCCGCAGGGAGCCGCGACTGAGTCCGGCGCCGTCAAGGGCGGCGCCGATCGCCTCGATCAATCCGCCGGGGCCGGTGTAGAACCTCGAGACGCGGTCCATGGGTCAATGCTGGCACCCGAACCGCCTGCTCGCCACGTGGCATCCCTCTGCGTCCGGCTGTGCGCGGAGTGCGGAGCGGCCGTCTGTCAGCGCTGACGGCCCCTGAGGACTCTCCGCCACACGTTCGTGTCGGCGAGATCGAGAAGCTCGTCGCCCCGGCCCGACATCACGGTCTTGAGCGCCCAGAGGGCGAACCCGCGCGCTTGAGCGCCGGTCACGGTCGGAGGGAGGGTGAGCTCATCACGGGCGGTGACCACGTCCACCAGCACCGGTCCCGGAGTGGCCAATGCGGTCCGCAGCGCGTCCTCGAGGTCGCGCCCGTCCTCGACGCGGATGCCGGCGATGCCCATCGCCCGCGCCACGGCCGCGAAGTCGGGATTCTTCAGCCCCGTGGCATACGTGGGGATGCCCGCCGCCTTCATCTCCAGCTCGACGAAGTTGAGCGAGGAGTTGTTCGACACCACGACCTTGACGGGGAGGTCGTTCTGCACTGCCGTGAGCAGCTCGCCCATCAGCATCGTCAGACCGCCATCGCCGGAGAGCGCGACGACCTGTCGCGCACGGTCGTCCGCCTGCGCGCCGAGCGCCTGCGACAACGCATTCGCCATCGAGCCGTGGTTGAACGACCCGAGCAGGCGGCGGTGCTCGGTCATCTCGAGATAGCGCGCTGCCCACACCGTCGGGCTCCCCACATCGGCCGTGAAGATCGCGTCGTCCGCGGCGACCCTGGACACGGTGCGCGTGAGGAACTGGGGGTGGATCGGCTTCCGCCCGTCGTCGTACGCCAGCGCGTCGAGATCCTTGCGCGTGCGCTCGTAGTGCTTGACAGAGTCCTTCAGGTGCTTGCCGTCGCGGCCCACGCGCAGCAGCGGGAGCAGGGCCTCCGACGTGGACGCGACGTCACCGACGAGCCCGAGGTCGATCGGCGTGCGGCGCCCCAGGTTCTCGCCCCTGATGTCCACCTGGATGATGGTCGCACTGTCCGGGTAGAACTGGCGATACGGGAAGTCGGTGCCGAGCATCAGCAGCGCATCCGCCCGCTCCATGGCGCGATATCCCGAGGCGAAGCCGATAAGCCCTGTCATCCCCACGTCGTACGGGTTGTCGTACTCGATATGCTCCTTGCCGCGCATGGCGTGCACGATCGGCGCCTGGAGCCGTTCGGCGAGCGCGAGCACCTCGGCGTGCGCCCCGGCCACGCCGGAGCCCGCGAGGATCGTGATCCTCCCTGCGGCGTCCAGGGCCTTCGCGGCTGCCTGCAGCTCCGCCACGGACGGGACGATGCGCGGCGCCGCGGCGACGATCGGCGCGGTCGGCCGACGTGCGGGGGCAGGCTGGAAGAAGATGTCCGAGGGCACGGTGACGACGGCGACGCCCTTGCGTTCGATCGCGGTGCGCATGGCCGTCTCGAGCACCCACGGCAGCTGTGAGGCGTCGCTCACGAGCTCCGAGTACACCGAGAGCTCGCGATAGAGCTCCTGAGGGTGGGTCTCCTGGAAGTAGTTGCTGCCGATCTGGTCGAGCGGGATGTGCGAGGCGATCGCGAGGACCGGCACGTGGTTGCGCTGAGCGTCGTAGAGCCCGTTGATGAAGTGGAGGTTCCCGGGACCCGAGCTGCCGGCGAGCACCGCGATCCGCCCGGTGACGTCCGCGTCGGCGCCTGCGGCGAACGCTGCCGCCTCCTCATGCCGGGTGTGCATCCACTCGATGCGCCCGTCCTCGCGCAGCGCGTCCGTGAGCGCGTTGAGCGAGTCCCCTGCGATTCCCCAGATGCGCCGCACCCCCGCGCGCACGAGCGTGTCGATGAATGTGTGGGCCACGGTCTTCGCCATGTGCCTGCCCTCCTTCCTGGAGCCTCAAGGCGTGGCGTGGGATACGCTCGCGCATTATCTGTACGTTGCGTTCACTAAATATATTCCGAGCGGAGGCGGCACGACGGGGCCGCACGACGGCGCGCCGCCTCCCACTGCCCGCCACGACGGCCGATATGCTGGACATGATGTCCACATCAGCCGCGTCGGAGCACGGGGCGCGGACCCGAGGCCGGCCGCGCGACCCCGCGCTGCGCGAGCGCATCCTCGAGGCCGCAGCCACGCTCGCCATGACGAGCGGAGTCGAGCTCGGATTCGAGCGCATCGCGCAGGAGGCCGGCGCGAGCCGCACCACCCTCTACCGCTGGTGGGACAGTCCGGAGGAGCTTCTGCTCGACGCGATGCTCGAGCGCACGCGGTGGTCGCTGGACCACGATTCGGAAGGCACCGCGGCGGCGCGCCTCAGGGCGCAGGTGTACGACGCCGTCGAGATCCTCTCCGCACCCGACACGGGCAAGCCGCTGCGCGCGCTGGCGGCAGGCGCGCTGACCAACGAGAAGGTCCGTTCCGCGTTCAACAAGCACTGGCTCGGGCCACGCCGTGAGGTCGCGGCGCGCATCCTGTCCGACGGCATGATCCGGGGCGAGTTCCGCCAGGACCTTGACGTCGAGGCTGTGATCGATGCGCTCTTCTCGCCCATCTACCACCGGCTCCTCCTGACGCGCATGCCGATGGGGCGCACCTACGCGGCCACGCTATGGGACCTTGTGGGGCCGGGCCTCAGGCCTGACTGACCGCTGTCGGCTCAGGCGGACATCAGGCTGCGGAACGTGCCCGCGCCGAGCGTCATGACGTCGTCGCCCAGCCGCCTGCGGAGCCCTCGGTCCGACGACACGACCACGACGGTCGCGCCCGCCGCGCGGAGCTCCTCCACCTGCGCCAGCACCGACGCGTCACCGTCCTCCGCGGCGTCGGCGACCCGTACGGAGCCTTTAGCCACAGCTCCCCTGGCAGCACCCTCGACCACGGCGACGGTCTCGGGAAGGACGCTATGCGCCGCCACCCCGAAGACCGACGCAGGAAGTCCCGCCGCGACGACGCGCGCGGTGCCGGCGAGGACTCGCGCGGTCGCGTCCGCGCGATCCCTCCACCACCCGTCAGGCACGGAGCCGACCACGTTCGCGACGTCGACCAC
Source organism: Demequina capsici (assembly GCF_032102965.1). Lineage (NCBI taxonomy): Bacteria > Bacillati > Actinomycetota > Actinomycetes > Micrococcales > Demequinaceae > Demequina > Demequina capsici. Next base: position 1,448,211 of record NZ_CP134880.1, read on the forward strand.
AAGCGCCGGCCGCAGGCCCAGCAGCGGTCTCAGCGCAGGCCACGACGTCCGCAGGCCTGGGTGCAGGTCCAGCTCTGCCACCTCCTCGGGCCGCACCCATCGGAGCGCAAGCGACTCCGCGTCTGCCACGCGGGCCTCGAACGGCGAGTCCACGCGCGCGACGACCGTGGTGTAGCTCCAGACGCGCAGATCGAGCAGGTGCGTCGCGACCGGGGTCAGCGCCTCGGCGGGAACCTCGGCCTCCTCGGCCGCCTCACGCAGCGCACCCTCGAGCGCTGACTCCGAGCCGTGCCTCGCGCCGCCCGGCAGTCCCCACGTGCCCCCGTGGTGGGACCACCCTGCTCGGTGCTGGAGCAGCACGCCGCGCAACGGGTCGAAGGCGATCAGGCCTGCCGCGCCGTGCAGGCCCCAGTAGCGCTCGCCCGAGGGCGCGACGACCCAGGCATCCGCAGGGTCCCGGTGCGGAGGAAGCGGAGGCAGCGGAGGCAGCGCGCTGTCGTTCCGGGGCTCGTGCGTCACGCCCACAGCCTCGCACACCGGTCCTGCGCCGCCAACGCCCGGACGTCCGTCAGCCGCGGGCGAGGCGGTCGGAGACCTCCCGCATCGCGGCCGAGAGGATGTCCATCCCCTGATGCAGCTCGGACTCTGAGACGGTGAGCGGAGGCGCGATGCGGAACACGCCGCCCATCCCCTTGAGCTGTCCGATGTTCATGTGCAGGCCACGACGAAGGCTCGCCTCGGTGACCTCGACGCCGAACCGCTCCGCCGGCGCCTTGGTGAGGCGATCGTCGACCACCTCGATACCTTGCAGCAGGCCACGGCCCCGCACGTCGCCCACATGGTCGAACTCCTCGTGAAGGCCATGCAGACGCTCGGTCAGCTGCGTGCCGAGCGCCGCCGCGCACGCGACGAGCCCTTCCTGCTCGATCACGTCCAGCACCGCGAGCGCGACCGCTGCGGGCAGCGGGTCCGCGACGTGCGTGGTGTAGAAGAGGAAGCCCCGCTCGTGGCAGCGTCGTTCGATCTCCGCTCCCGTCATCACAGCGGCGACCGGCATGCCTGCGCCGAGCGTCTTGGAGAGCGTGAGGATGTCGGGCACCACGCCATCCCGCTCGAACGCGTACATGAGTCCGGTGCGTCCCAGGCCCGTCTGGGCCTCGTCGAGGATCAGCAGCGCGCCACGCGCGTCGCACCACTGCCTGAGCCGGGCCAGATAGCCGAGCGGCAGCTCGATGATCCCGCCCGAGGACAGGATCGGCTCGACGATCACCGCGGCGATGGAGCCCGCGCTCTGACGGTCGACGGCGTCCAGTCCGTACTCGAGCTCCGCAGCCCAGTCGTACGCGCCGTCTGCGCTGCGGAACGGCGAACGGTAGCCGTCGGGCGTCGGCAGTGCGTAGGCACCCACGCTCATCGGTCCGTAGCCCTGGCGCCCGGCCGAGAACGTGGCGCCCGCAGCACCCCCGGTCATGCCATGCCACGACCGGTTGAAGGAGACCACCTCGAAATGGCCGGTCGCGCTCTTGGCCATCTTGAGCGCGGCCTCGTTCGCCTCAGCCCCGGTGGTCAGGAGCAGCATGTGCGACAGCTGCGGAGGCAGAGTGCTCGCAAGACGCTCCGCGAGCGCCACGACGGGCCTGCTCAGCATGCCGCTGAAGAGGTGATCGAGCGTCCGCACGCTATGGGAGACCGCCTCGACGATCGCGGGATGCGAATGGCCCAGCACGGCGCTCATCTGGCCCGACGTGAAGTCCAGCAGCCCGTTGCCGAGGGAGTCGTAGACGTAGCTTCCGGCCGCACGCTCGATGATCCGGGGCGTGAACGGCGCGCCGTACCGCACCAGATGCGCCTCCGCGGACGACCAGAACGCCATGTCTGACATGGGACCTCCCTAGCGAGGGGACGGGTCAGCCGAAGTAGCGACCCGGCCGGTGGTTGATGGCGATGACGAAGTTCAGCAGCACGGCACCCACGACCGAGCACAGCAGGATCCATGGATCCACCAGGGCGAGCGACGCAAGCACCACGACCAGGTCGAGTGCGCCCTGCACGAAGCCTGCGCGGATGTGGAAGCGCTCCTGCGCGTAGGCCGCGAGGATGCCGAAGCCGCCCGCGCTCGCGCCATGCCTGAAAAGCACGAGCATGCCCATGCCGATCGACAGCCCGGCGAAGATCGCGGCGTACATGGGGCTGAGATCGCCCACCTGGATGAAGCGGGGATGCAAGGAGGAACCCACGGACACGAGTGCGACTGCCGTGAGCGTCTTCACCGTGAAGACCCACCCCAGACGTTTCACTGCAAGGTAGTAGAACGGGATGTTGATCGCGAAGTACACGACGCCGAAGCCCCAGTGCGTGAGGTACGTGGTGAGGAACGCGACACCGGCCAGACCGCCCGACACCCCGCTGATGGCCTTGAGCAGGTAGATGCCCCACGACATCATGAACGCGCCGACGACCAGCGCCAGCACGTCCTCCCACAGCGCGTGCTTCTTCACCTCGAGCGGCGGCTCGATGACTGTCACTGGTGTCCTCCGGGAGCTCTGCGCACGCCACTCTGGCCGCGCGACCCGCTCCATTGTGGTGCACGCGGATGACCGGCAGGTTTCGCGGCCTTGAACGTCCTCTCGCTAGTCGACGACCGAGGCCAGCTCGGACGGCGCGGGCTCGGGCGCGACGCGGCCGGTCGGCCGCGCGCGACGGGTGACCCACCAGCCGGCGAGCGCGAACCCGACGCCGGGGACGCACAGCGCGAGGCCCAGCCATGCAGGTGCGACGTAGCCCCAACCGGCGGCGATCACCGCGCCGCCCAGGAGCGCGCCGAGGCTGTTCCCGATGTTGAGCGCAGAGTGGTTGACGGCCGCGGCCATCGTCTGGCTGTCGCTGGCGACATCCATGAGCCGTGTCTGGATCGCGGGAGAGATCGCCGATGCCGACGCTCCGACGAGCAGGAGCCCGATCGCCAGGCCCGCCACGCTGCCCGCCCCGATGATCAGGACGACGAGCGAGACGGAGAATGCGCCGAAGAGCCCGAAGACGGCCTTCATCGCGCCGTGGTCGGCCAGGCGACCGCCGAGGATGTTGCCCACCGTCATCCCGATGCCGAGCACGACCAGGGCGATCGGCACGTAGGCTTCCCGCAGCCCGGCGACGTCGGTGGCCAGCGGGGACACGTAGCTGTAGACGGCGAAGAACCCGCCGAAGCCCAGGGCGCCGGTCAGGAGCGCGAACCACACTGCCGGTCGAGTGAATGCGGCGAGCTCCCGTCGCACCGTCGCACGCGGATCGCCCTCCTGCCACGGGACCGCGAGCACGATGGCAAGGGCGGTCGCGGCGAAGATGGCGGCCACCGCGAGATATGCGACGCGCCAGCCCGCGTGCTGGCCGAGGTACGTGATCGCGGGCACTCCGACGACATTCGCGATCGTCAGTCCCGTGAGGACGAGGGCCACCGCCCTGCCTCGTCGACCGGGACCCATCAGGTCTGCGGCGACGAGCGCCGCCACTCCGAAGTATGCGCCGTGTGGCAAGGCGGCGACGAAGCGTGCGATCACGACGAGCGGGAAGGTGGGCGCGAGCGCCGACGCGACCGTGCCGAGCGTGAACACCACTGCGAGCGCGGTGAGGAGCCGCTTCCGCGGGAACCTCGCAGCGAAGGCCGCGATGGTCGGCGCTCCCACGACGACGCCCGCCGCGTACGCGGAGATCAGGAGTCCAGCACGTGCGAGAGCCGCATCAGGGTCCTGCGAGTAAAGGGCGGGCAGAAGGTCACGAGCGATGTCGGGCAGCAGGCCCATCGCGACGAACTCCGTGGTGCCGATGCCGAATCCGCCGAGCGCGAGCGCGAGCAGTGCGAGGCGGATCCGTACAGGGCTGAGCGAGGGCATGACGACGCCGATCATGAGAGGGGGCAGGAACCGCTCGTCGTCGAGCCGTGCGCGTGGCGCACTGTGCGCAACGATAGACCCGGTTCGACGCATTCCCTGGCGACATGGCGTGGCCAACGGTCCATGACGGTGCAACCATTGATGTCATGACAACCATCTCGGACTTCTCGGCCATCACTCTCGAGGGCGAGGAGCGCAGCCTCGCGGCCTACCGGGGCAAGGTGGTCCTCGTGGTGAACACCGCGTCGAAGTGCGGTCTCACGCCGCAGTTCGAGGGACTCGAGGCGGTGTACGAGCAGCTCCACGACGCCGGCCTCGAGATCCTTGGCTTCCCGTGCAACCAGTTCGCAGGCCAGGAGCCGGGCGATGCCGACCAGATCGGCGAGTTCTGCCAGCGCAACTACGGGGTCACCTTCCCGATGTTCGACAAGATCGATGTCAACGGCTCGAGCGCGCATCCGCTGTACCGCTGGATGAAGAAGCAGACAGGCGGGCTGCTCCGAGGCGGTCCCATCAAGTGGAACTTCACCAAGTTCCTCATCGGCAGGGATGGCGCCGTGGTGCGCCGTTACGCCCCCACCACCGAGCCTGCGGCGCTCCTCGACGACCTCAGGGCCGAGCTCGCCAAGGCGTAGCGCACCGCGGTCGGCAGTCCCTCAGTCCTCCAGGAATGCCGCCCCCAGCCAGGCTGCGGGGGCCCCGAGCCCTTCCACGAGCGGCAGCGCGTGGGGCCTGAGCTCCCGGCACAACGCGTCGATCTGATCGCCGATCGCCTTGGCGCGACCGGTGGAGATCCGCTGATGCTCCATGAACCACGCGCGATCCTCGTGGATCGACGACAGCGCGTACAGCGAGCACACGCGCTCCATCACGTCACGCGTCTCACGATCCGCGCAACCGTCGATCGCCTCGACGAACGCCTCGAGCACGAGCCGCTCGACGTGGGCGTGCGCCACGAACTGGAGGTGGCCACCCAGGCGGTTCACCGCCTCGAACCTGTCGTCACGCGCGTGGGTCGCCGCCCTGATGCGGCGGGCGAGCGAGCCGAGCGAATGCCGTTCCCGCTCCTCGAACATCAGGGCGTGCCAGCCGCGGTCGACGAGCGCGGTCTGCTCCGGTCCGCCCCGCGCGGTGTCCGCGAGCCGCTCCGCCATCAGTCGAGCCGAAGTGCGCTCCGCGACAGTACCGCCGACGAGCCGCGACATCGCCTGCACGACGCCGGCGCGGTCGAGCGCCTTCCACTCCTCCGCGTATCCGCCGAGCATGCCCTTCGCGACGAGCTGCATGAGGACCGTGTTGTCCCCCTCGAACGTGGCGAAGACGTCCACGTCCTCACGGATCCCGACGATCCGGTTCTCGCTCATGTAGCCCGCTCCCCCGCATGCCTCGCGAGCCTCCTGGACGGCGCGGTTGGCGAAGGCCGACGTGACAGCCTTCAGGCCGGCCGCGCGCAGCTCCAGCTCACGCTGGTCCGACTCGGAGTGCTCGCCACCGCCTTGGATGCGGACGAGGCGTCCCGTGAGCTCGTTCTGAGCGAAGCCCAGGGCATACGCCCGCGCGACGAGCGGCAGCAGACGCCGTTGATGGGTCTGGTAGTCCAGGAGCAGGACGCCCTCCGGCCGGCCGGGCGCCGGGAACTGCCGTCGACGCAGCGCATGTCTCACGGCGATCGACAGCGCGCGCCGGGCGGCGATCCCCGACCCCGCCGCGATGCAGACCCTCCCGCGCACCAGCGTGCCGAGCATGGTGAAGAACCTGCGGTTCGGGTTGTCGAGGGGTGAGGCGTACTCCCCGGCGTCGGTGATGCCGCCGTAGCGGTTCAGCAGCATGCGGCGAGGCACGCGCACGTGGTCGAAGCGCAGCGTGCCGTTGTCCACGCCCAGCAGTCCGCCCTTGTGCCCGTGGTCCCCTGTCGTGACGCCGGGCATGTCGCGCCCTGCCCCATCCCGGATGGGCACGAGGACCGCGTGCACGCCACGACCGATGCCGTCGACGCTCAGTTGCCCGAAGACGGCGGCCATGGTCCCGTGCGCGGCCGCGTTGCCGAGGTAGGCCTTCGTCGCGCCAGGCGTCGGTGAGTGCACCTCGATCTCGTCGGTCTCGGGAAGATACTCGAACGTGGTCTCCAGGTTCGCGACATCCGAGCCATGGCCCAGCTCCGTCATGGCGAACGCGCCGAGCAGGCGCAGCGCGGTGATGTCCGGCAGGAAGGTCTCGTGATGCCATGGGGTGCCCAGGTTCATCACCGCGCCCCCGAAGAGCCCGAACTGGACGCCGGACTTGATGGTGACGGACAGGTCGCCGTGCGCGAGGGTCTCGAAGGTGACCACCGCGGTCAGCGGATCCGAGACCGCGTCTGCACCGTCGGGTACGCCAGCGGAGCCGAACCCGGCGTCCTGGAGCTCACGCAGGCGTGCGAGGACCCACTCGCGCGACTCGGCCACGCCCATCTCAGGGTTCCTCAGCAGGTGGGAGGCCGGGAACTGGGCTCGCGCCGCGGCCCGCTCGTGGGCGTACGGCCCGTCCAGCTGCGCCCTCAGGCGGGAGCCGAGCGACGTGAGCCGCTCCGTCGGCATGGATGAGGCGGGTCGGGTGTCGGTGGACGTCATCGTCGCTCCTGTCGTGGGTGGGTTCAGCGCGCGGGGACTCCTGAGAGAGCAGCGCTGAAGAGGGTGGTGATGTCCGCGACCACGGTGTCGCGGGGCGGGCGAGGCTCGGAGGCCATCCACTGATCGGCGGCGGCGCGGATGAAGCCGACGAGGCCATGCCCCCAGGTGATGCTCGGGCTCGGGTCGAGTCCGCGTGAGACCAGGTTCGCGGCGACGGCGTCGGCCACGTGGTGACCCATGCGGTCGGTGAGCGCACCCGCCGGGTCGAGCGTCAGGTCCTCGGCCGACGGTGGCCGATGCAGGACGAAACGGTAGATCTCCGGATCGCGCTCCACGAGCCGGAGGTAGGCGTCCGAGAGGTCGCGGATCAGCGCTGTGAGGTCTCCGGTGACGGACTGCTCGAGCGCGGCGGTGAGCCCCGCATGGATGTAGTCGTGGACGGAGTCGACCACCGCGGCATAGAGACCTGCCCGGTCGCCGAAGTGCCGGTAGACCACGGTCTTCGAGGTCCCTGCGCGCGTGGCGATCTCGTCCATGCCGACCGAAGCGCCGTGGGCACGGATGGCCCGCAGCGCGTGGGAGACCAGCTCCCGGCGCCGCTGGGCCCGGTGGGCCTCCCAGCGGGTGTCGCGGCCATCCGGCCTGGCTTCGGTCATGGGTCGAATATATCGCGTACCGCCGGTATCTGCTACCGTCGGTATCGGAGACGTCCCCTACCCCACGGAGGCACCATGAACCACGACGTCGTGGTCGTCGGAGGGAACCGCACGCCGTTCGCCAAGTCCGGCGGCCCCCTGCGCGAGGCAACGAACCATGACCTGCTCACCGCGGCCCTCGAGGGCCTCGTCGCACGGTTCGGCCTGGCAGGCACACGCGCCGGCGAGGTCGCCGGAGGTGCCGTGCTCAAGCATCCGCGCGACTTCAACCTCACCCGAGAGGCAGTCCTCAGCTCGTCGCTCGCGCCCCAGACACCGGCCTGCGACCTCCAGCAGGCATGCGCGACAGGGCTCGAGACCACCATGTACATCGCGAACAAGATCGCGCTCGGACAGATCAGCCACGGCATCGCCGCCGGTGCCGACACCGCGTCGGACGCGCCGATCTCGGTAAGCGATCCACTGCGCAGGATCCTCCTCGAGGCGAGCGCCGCACGCTCGACCAAGGCACGGCTCGCCGCGCTCGCACGGATCCGGCCCTCCCACCTCGCTCCGCAGGCGCCGCGGGTGGAGGAGCCCCGTACGGGACTGTCCATGGGCGAGCATCAGGCCATCACCACCGAGCGTTGGCAGGTGGGGCGCGAGGAGCAGGACGCGATCGCCCTCGCCTCGCACCGCAACCTGGCGGCAGCATGGGACCGAGGCTTCTTCGACGACCTCGTCACCCCGTTCCTGGGCCTCACACGCGACGCGATCTTGAGACCGGACACGACCCTCGAGGCGCTCGGCAGGCTCAGGCCCGTCTTCGGCGGCGAGAACGGCACCATGACTGCGGGCAACTCCACCGCACTGTCGGACGGCGCAGCCACCGTGCTGCTCGCCGACTCCGCCTGGGCCGACGCGCAGGGCCTGCCCTCGCTCGCGCGGGTCGTGGACGCCGAGGTGGCCGCGGTCGACCACCCTGGTGGCGCCGACCTGCTGCTCGCGCCCGTGGCGGCGGCGGGCCGACTCCTCGCGAGGCAGCGCATGGCGGCTGGCGACCTCGAGCTCGTCGAGATCCACGAGGCCTTCGCGGCCACCGTCGTGGCCACGCGCAAGGCCTGGCTGGATGACGCCTACTGCCGAGCCGTCGGCCTCGACGGCGCGCTCGGCGCCATCGACGACGAACGCCTCAACATCACCGGATCCTCGCTCGCAGTCGGTCACCCGTTCGCGGCCACAGGAGCTCGCCTGGTGCCCACCCTCGCGAAGCTCCTCCACGCCCGGGGCACGGGAGCGCGCGGCATGATCTCCGTCTGCGCCGCAGGCGGCCAGGGCATCGTCGCGATCCTGGAGGCGGTCTGATGTCAGCGCTCGAAAAGGCATTCCACTCCCCTGTCGGGCGCAAGGTGGCGGCGAAGGCCGGTCTCGCCGAGCCTGCACGACTTCGCCGAGGACGTGCCTACCCCGCCGGCGCGATCGTGCTCGCCACCATCGGGGCGTCCACGCTCGGCTCCGACACGCTCGCACGGATCGGCCGGCCGTTCGACGCGCCGGTCGTCGACTCGGGCGAGGATCCCGCGCCCGGCTACGGGAACCCGATCGGCGCGCTCGTCATCGACGCGACAGCGGTCAACCGCATCGCACAGCTCGAGCAGCTGCGCGCAGTCCTACGCCCTGGCATGCGCGCGCTTGAAGCATCGGGGCGCGTGATCCTGCTGGCGAGGGAGGGGGCCGGCGACTGGGAGCAGCAGGCCGTCGCACGGGCACTGGATGGAATCGACAGGACTGTCGCGAAGGAGCTGCGCAAGGGCGCGACATCCAACCTTGTGCGGATGGCCCTCGACGCCGGCGCGGCGGACGTCGCCTCCACGATGGAGTTCCTGCTGCAGGGTCGGTCAGCCTTCGTCGACGGACAGGCGTGGAGCGTGAAGGCCTCGCCCGACGCGCCCGAGCTCACGTCACGCCCCCTCCACGGCCGCGTCGTGGTCGTGACCGGCGCCGCTCGCGGCATCGGCGCTGCGATCGCCCGCACCCTGGCGAGGGACGGCGCACGCGTCGTCGCCGTCGACGTCCCTGCCGCAGGCGAGCAGCTGGCGGCCGTCGCCAACGAGGTGGCGGGCACCGCACTGCAGCTCGACATCACCGCCCGCGACGCAGGTGCCCGCATCGCCGAGCATGTGGCGGCACGGGGCGACCGGATCCACGGCGTCGTCCACAACGCAGGCATCACCAGGGACAAGATGCTCGCCAACACCGACGCAGACCGCTGGGCAAGCGTGCTGGAGGTGAACCTGGCCGCCCAGATGCGCATGAACGAGGTCCTCCTCGATCCCGCCGTTCCCGGATCCGTCGCAGACGGCGGCCGCGTGGTCGGGATCGCGTCCACCTCGGGACTCGCCGGGAACAAGGGTCAGACGAACTATGCGGCATCGAAGGCCGGAGTGGCCGGGCTCATCATCGCGATGGCGCCGGACCTCGCCTCGCGTCGGATCACCGTGAACGCCGTGGCACCGGGGTTCATCGAGACCGACATGACCGCGCGCATCCCGTTCGTGCAGCGCGAGGTCTTCCGCCGCAGCAACAGCCTGAGCCAGGGCGGCAGTCCGGTCGACGTCGCCGAGACCATCTGCTACCTGCTCGATCCGGCCTCGCAGGGCATCACGGGCCAGGTGATCAGGGTGTGCGGCCAGAACCTTGTGGGTGCGTGATGACCGCTGCCGTGCACACATTGGAGGCGCCGCCCGCCATGGGCCCGGCGTTCCTGCGGGCGTTGATCCCCAGCAGGAGTCATGAGGCGCGACTGCCGCAGCACACGGACGTGGTCTCCGAGTGGCGGCCCGAGCTCGCCGCGCTCGCTGCGTACACGCGCGTATGCGGCTTCACGCTGCGCAGCACCGTGCCCGCCACGTGGCTGCACGTGCTGACCTTCCCGCTGCATGTGGACCTGCTCGGTTCCGGGGACAGCTCGGTCCGCCTGGTTGGCGCGGTGCACGTGAGCAACGAGATGACGCTGCATCGTCCGGTGCGCAGCACGGAGCGGCTCACGCTGTCCGTCAGGGCCGAGTCGCTGCGCGCCCATTCCAAGGGCGCGTTGGTCGACCTCGTCGCCCAGGTCCGCGCGAACGACGAGGTGGTGTGGGACGGCACGAGCACCTACCTCGCGCGGGGAGTGGTGGCCGCAGGCCCCGCCGTCGAGGTCCCCCGTCTGGCGTTCGAGCCTCACGATCCTCTGGCTCGCTGGCGACTCGGCGCCGACCTGGGACGGAGGTACCGGGCCGTGTCGCATGACCCCAATCCGATCCACACGAGCCGCGTGATGGCGCGTGCCTTCGGATTCCCCCGGCCCGTCATCCACGGCATGTGGACCCACGCCCGCGCGCTGGCGGCCTTGGAGGCGCGGCTGCCCGACGCGTACACGGTGCGTGTCGCCTTCACTCGGCCGCTGACGCTCCCCGGCACGGCAGGATTCTGGTCGCACGAGACCCACGAGGGATTCCGCGCCGCGGTCACGACGAGCGACGGCACCCGTCCGTACATGCTCATGGAGATCGACCGCTGACAGCACCCGATGCCGCCATCGCGGAGGGCGGGCGTGCCGGGTCGTGTGGCGCAACGGGAACCGGTAGCCTGTGCTGGCCCTCGCCCGAGCGACGCTCGGTCCCCGGCGGCGGCGCACCACCCGAGGACACCGTCGAGGAGGATGGTTGATGGACGACACGACGACGCCGCGCGTCGACAACCCGGTGGGTGACGAGGATCGCCCATGGTTCGCCTATTACGGCCCCAGCGTGCCTCGCCACATCGCTCCTCTGCATGAGCGGTCGCTCGGCGACATGGTGGCCGAGGCCGCACGTCGCCACCAGGACGCGATCGCCTTCTCGAACCTCGGCGGCGTCCTGACGTTCCGCGAGGTCGACACCCTTGCAACGCGTTTCGCTGCCTTCCTCCAGCACGATCTCGGGCTCCACAAGGGCGACCGGATCGTGCTCATGATGCCGAATGTGCTCCAGTACCCCGTGGCGTTCTTCGGAGCGCTACGTGCAGGCCTGATCATCGTCAACGCGAACCCCCTCTACACGACGCGCGAGATGGTCGGGGTCTTCAAGGACGCTCAGCCGCGCGCGATCCTGGTGCTCGCGAACTTCGCGCACAAGGTCGAGGAGGTGCTGCCGTCCACGTCGATCGAGCACGTGATCGTCACGCAGGTGGGAGACATGCTTCCGCAGCCCAGGCGCACGGTGGTGAACCTGGTCGCCTCCCGAGTCAGGAAGATGGTGCCCAGCTACCATCTCCCGACCGCAGTCGACTTCCGCGCGGCGCTGGCAGCTGGTCGCAAGGCCCGGTTCGACGATCCCCAGGTCACCCTGGACGACATCGCGCTGCTCCAGTACACGGGCGGCACGACGGGCGGCGCGAAGGCCGCGGTGCTGACTCATCGCAACATGCTCTCCAACCAGGAACAGTTCATGGCGCAGATCCGCGCCACGCTCGGCGAGGAGAGCCAGGCGACCATCATCGCCGCACTGCCCCTGTATCACGTATTCGCGCTCACAGTGAACTGCCTGGGCTTCTACCGTTTCGGATCGCACACTGTGCTGATCACCAACCCTCGGGACATCAAGGGCTTCGTGAAGGAGCTGGCGAAGGCACGTCCTGACGGGATCATGCTGGTGAGCACGCTTGCAGGCGCCCTGCTGGACGAGCCGTCCTTCAAGGACATCGATCTGGACCGCATGCGCCTCACGGTCGCGGGTGGGATGGCGGTCCGCACCACGGTCGCCGAGCGATGGCGCGAGGTCGTCGGCACGGACATCGTCGAGGGCTACGGTCTCACCGAGGCCTCGCCCGTGGTCTCTGTGAACCCCACGCACATGCCGCCGCGCGTGGGCACCATCGGCGTGCCCCTGCCCTCCACCGACCTCCGGGTGGTCGATGACGCCGGGATGCCGGTGCCGCAGGGCACGGCGGGCGAGCTGGCCGTGCGCGGACCGCAGGTGATGCGGGGCTACTGGCAGAACGAGGAGGAGACCCGTCGCGTGCTCACCGCGGACGGTTGGCTGCTCACAGGCGACGTGGCGATCATGGATCCTGACGGGTTCTTCCAGATCGTGGACCGCAAGAAGGAGATCATCGTCGCCTCCGGTTTCAACGTCTACCCCGGCGAGATCGAGGACGCGGCCATGATGCACCCCCTGGTCGCGGAGGCGGGCGCGATCCCGATCCCCGACGAGCGCGCAGGTGAGGTGCCGAAGCTGTTCGTCGTGCGACGCGACGACTCGCTTACCGAGGAAGCGCTCAAGGCGTTCCTCAAGGAGCGGCTCACGGGCTACAAGCGACCGCGCGTCATCGAGTTCATCGACGAGATGCCCAAGACGAACGTCGGCAAGGTGCTGCGCCGTGCCCTGCGTGAACGCGAGGCCGGCTCGCACCCCTGACGGGCGACGCGAACGTCTGCGAGGTGGCCGCTGCCCGGGAGGGAGCGGCCACCTCCGCGTTCAGGGGCGGCTCGCAGCGTGCTTGCCTGCAAGGTAGCCGAACACGAGAGCCGGTCCGAGCGTCGAGCCGGCGCCGGGGTACGTCCTGCCCATGACGGACGCCGAGCAGTTCCCGGCCGCATAGAGACCGTCGATGACCTTGCCGTTCGTGTCCAGGGCGCGTGCGTGCTCATCCGTGAGGATCCCGCCCTTGGTGCCCAGGTCGCCCAACACGATCTTGACGGCCACGAACGGGCCGTGCGCGATCTCTCCCAGATTCGGGTTGGGCTTGTGGGTGGGGTCGCCGTAGTAGTTGTCGTAGGCGTCATGGCCACGTCCAAAGTCCTCGTCCACGCCTTTGCGTGCGAATCCGTTGAACCGTTGCACGGTGGCCTTGAAGGTTCGCTTGTCCACCTCCATGAGCTCTGCGAGCTCCTCGAGCGTGTCCGCCTTCACCGCCACGCCTTCCTTGAAGTAGGTCTTGGCACCCATGAGGAATGCATTGTTCAGATAGCGGCGGCGATGCCGCACGTCGAGGACCATCCAGCTGAAGTTGGTCCGGCTGAGCCCCCGCTCCTGCATGGCGTGACCGAAGTCCACGTAACTTGTGGACTCGTTGACGTAGCGGCTTCCCTCCTGATCGACCACCATGCTGAACGGCATCGACCGCTCGGAGACGATGAAGATCGGACCCGAGCTGCTGGTCGGCGCGACCGAAGGCCCCCACCAGGCGTCATCCATGAGCGCGACTTCCGCGCCGTGGCGCATCGCGATGTCGATCGCAGTGCCGACGTTGGCAGGGTTGCCGGAGGACGCCTCGACATCCAGACCCTGGTACTTCGCGCGCCAGTCGGAGTTGTGGTCGAATCCTCCTGCGCCGAGATGCACACCCTTGCGGGTGCGGACCAGTCGCTCGCCGTCCGGTCCGGCGATGACGGCACCCACGACGGCTCCGTCCTCGACCACCAGGTCGGTGAGCGGAGTGGAGAGCCGGATCTCGACTCCCTGGTCGTGTCGCGCGATCCACATGAGCCTGGCTGCGAGCGACATTCCGAGACCGGACAGCCTCTTGCCCGTGACCAGCCCTCCTAGGTTCCTGAAGACCATCCTGGCGCCACCCAGCATGCCGCTGAACGTGGACCACGCCCGGGCGATCAGGTAGGTGTCACCCGCGTAAAGTGCGATCGGCGGTAGCTCGTTGCGTGCGTGATCCCACCAGTCCCCCAACTTCCTCGTGTTGAAGGGGGCGGGCTCCACCGTGCGTCCGCCCGCGATACCGCCAGGCAGATCGGGGTAGTAATCAGGGTAGGCCTTCGCGGGCTTCCAGACCATGCCGTGACCCTTGAGCCAGGAGTAGACGAGCGGCGCCGTCACGACGAAAGCCTCCCGACGCGCCTTGGACGATGCAGGTCCGACCACCTCGGGCGTGCCCACACACGCATCCAGATACGTGAGCACTTTCTGGGGAGAGTCCTCGATGCCCATCTCGTGCATCGCGGGGTGTGTCGGCAGCCAGCAGCCGCCTCCGCTCATGGCGGTAGAACCACCCCATTTGTCTGATCCCTCGACGACCACTACCTCAAGACCCTCGTCTGCTGCTGCGATCGCCGCAGACATGGCTGCAGCCCCGGTGCCGACCACCAGCAGGTCGATCTCCTCATCCCAACGCGTCATCAAAGTACTCCCTCGAGGATTGACCGGACATCAGTGTCCGGTTGCGATCCTAGCCTTGGGAATACCGCTGGCGCACCTTCGCGCACGACGCGATATCCATGCGTCCCATCGGATCGGCCACGCCCTCATAGGGAATCGGCCGACCCGCGCGCACCGACGCCGCCGCAGCGAGCACCCGCTGGTTGCGGCTGCCGCGATGCGCGAGCGAGAGGTCGCGAAGCCCGTGCTCGTACCGCCCATCCACCAGGACGTCGATCTGGTCGAGCAGGTCCCTCTTATCCTGCGAGTCGCGCACCAGCTCGTCGAACGTGTACCCCGTCCAGCACCAGACGTCCTTCGCGTCGCCGAACCGCTCCCGCATCGCCGTCACCAGGCGCAGAGCGACCTGGGTGTTGAGGAACGGCTCACCCCCGAGCAGCGACAGGCCCTGCACCGACTCGTGCGCGAGGTCCTCGAGGATCGTCGTCTGGAGCGCGTCGTCGTACGGCCTGCCGCTTCGGAAACTCCACGCGTCCTCGTTGAAGCAGCCGACGCACTTGAACAGGCATCCGCTGACGTACAGGCTGCACCGCACGCCCTCGCCGTCCACGAATGAGAACGGCTTGTAGTCGGCGACGTAGCCGTGGCTGACCTTCTCCGCCACCCACAGGCGAGGGATCGGCTCGAGAGCCACGGCACGCCGCCCTACGGTCGCGAGGTCGGCGCGGCGCCGTCCTCGGCCATGGCGGTCAGGGGGACGCGCACATCGGCGTCCATGTGCTTGACCCTGGAGGAGATCTCCACGTGCCGCCCGTGCACCATCGGACGCTGCTGAGGGTTGCCGAGGTAGCCGCAGGTGCGCTTCACCACGTCGCAGGTGCGCGGATCCTCGTTGCCGCACGAGGGGCAGGCGAAGCCCTCCGCCGTGGGATCGAAGTCTCCCGCGAAGCCGCACTCGTAGCACCGGTCGATCGGCGTGTTCGTGCCGAGGTAGCCCACGCGGTCGTACGCGTAGTCCCAGACCGCCTCGAGCGCCTTGGGGTTCTGGCGCAGCACCGGGTACTCGCAGTAGTGGATGAACCCGCCACCCGTGAACGGCGCGTAGTCCTTCTCGAAGTCGAGCTTCTCGAAGGGCGTGGGGTTCTTGCGGACGTCGTAGTGGAAGCTGTTCGTGTAGTAGTCCTTGTCGGTGATGTCCGGCACCGATCCGAAACGCTCCTTGTCGAGCCTGCAGAACCGGTCGGTGAGGCTCTCCGACGGCGTCGAGTACACGCTCACCCAGTAGCCGGTCTCGGCAGCCCACGTCTTCGCGTGGTCCTTGAGGGTCTGCATCACCGAGAGGGTGAGCTCCTTGGCCTCGGAGTTCGACTCCCATGCCGGGCCGTAGAAGGCGGTGGCGACCTCGTACAGACCGATGTAGCCCAGCGACACCGTGGCCCGACCGTTGCGGAACAGGGTGTCGACGTCGTCGCCGGGCGCGAGGCGCTTGCCGAATGCGCCGTGCACGTAAAGGATCGGCGCGTTGCCCGGCACGGCCTCCTTGCAGCGCTCCACTCGGAACAGGATCGCGTCATGCATGGTCTGCAGCCGCTCCTCGAGCAGCGCCCAGAACGTGCCCAGGTCGCCGTCGGACTCCAGGGCGATGCGTGGCAGGTTGAGCGTGACCACGCCCAGGTTCATCCTCCCCTCGACCACGTCGTTGCCCGCCTCGTCCTGCCAGCCTTGGAGGAACGACCGGCAACCCATCGGAGCCTTGAACGACCCGGTGATCTCCACGACCTTGTCATAGCTCAGGATGTCCGGGTACATGCGCTCGGTGGCGCACTGGACGGCCAGCTGCTTGATGTCGTAGTTGGGGTCGCCCTCCGCGAGGTTGAGCCCACGCTTGAGCGTGAAGAGCAGCTTGGGGAAGATCGCGGTGCGCCCTTCCTTGCCCAGGCCGCGCCGGCGGATCTCCAGGATCGCGGTCTGGATCTCCCGCTCGTACCAGTCGGTGCCAAGCCCGAAGCCGATCGAGGTGAACGGAGTCTGACCGTTCGACGTGAAGAGCGTGTTGATCTCGTACTCGAGCGACTGCATCGCGTCGTAGATGTCCTTGCGAGTGCGAGCATCCGCGTACGCCTGGTGCTGCGCCTCATCGGCGATCCACTCGCGCGCCTCGGCCAGGTGCTTGTCACGGTTGAGCTCCGCGTACGGCGCGAGCAGCTCGTCGATCCGGTTGACGGTGCAGCCGCCGTACTGGCTGGACGAGACGTTCGCGATGATCTGAGAGATCTGCGCCGTGGCCGTCTGGATCGACCGAGGCGGCTCCACCTGCGCGTTCCCGATCCGGAAGCCCTGGGACAGCATCGTCTTGAAGTCGATGAGGCAGCAGTTGGTCATCGGCGCGTAGGGGTGGTAATCGAGGTCGTGGTAGTGGATGTCACCCTTCTGGTGGGCGTTCGCCACGTGGGGTGGGAGCATCCGGAGGCCGATGGACTTGCCGACCATGCCAGCAGTCAGGTCGCGCTGCGTGTTGAAGACCTCGGCGTCCTTGTTGGCGTTCTCGTTGACGACGGTCCGGTCCTTGTCGAGCAGCCGGTTGATCGAGTGGTTGAGATCGGTGGCCTGAGAGCGTTCGAAGTCTCGCTGCACGCGGTAGTCGATGTACGCCCGTGCCACGTCGTACAGGCGGGCCTCGAGCAGCACGTGCTCGACGACGCTCTGGATCTCGTAGATCTTGACGCTCTCGTGGAACCGGGCGGCGATCTCCGCATCGATCCTGCCGACGAGCTCGTTGACGGTGCGCTCGTCGAGCGGCGACAGGGGCCCGTTGACCTCCTTGTACGCCTTGATCAGCGCCGCGCGGATGCGGGAGTCGTCGAACCGCAGGGTACGGCCGTCGCGCTTGACGATGTTCAGTGTGGGCCTCGAACCGGCCTGTGCGGCCGCCTGTGCCTCGGTGTCGCTCTCCACGATGCTCATGCGCGTTCCCTCCTCGTGCGGCGAGCCCATCCCGGGGTCCTCCACCGGGCTTTGGCCGCTCCGACCACAACATCTAGTGCTGCATCGGTGGATTCACGCTAGATGTCGTAGTGACGAGCGGCTAGGCCCAAGGTCCCAAATCGTTGCCACCGAGGGTCCTCATCCGCCCGCTCGTCGGCATCGCCTGCACAAGATCGCGTTCTTGCCACGGAAGTTTTCTGAGCGCGTCCCGGCGTGTCGCCGGACGCCGCTGCAGCGCCGCCGGGATGCCGTGGCGATGGCTCTCGCGGTCACGGTGTCACGCAGCGGACGCCGCGCGCACGGCCCGGCCCAGGCCGGGATCCATCATCGCGCCCGTGGCGGCCATCACCGCGTCGGCGCCGGCGGCCCGGTACGCGAGATGGTCGGCGACCGAGAGGACCCCTCCCACGCCCACGAGCAGGACGCGCGAGGATCGTCGCGCCCGGAGCGCGGCGAGGCGGCTGATCATCTCGAGCCCGGCCCACCGGATGGCGGCGCCGCACACACCCGCGACCTGCCGGCCCGCGCCGGGCAGCGCCTGCCTGCCCGCCGGATCCACGAGCCTCGCGGGCAGGGTGTTGATGGCGGCGTAGCCGTCCACCACGGTGTCGGTCGCCACGACGAGTCGTTCCAGCGCGGCCTGGTCGGCGAAGTACGCGAGCTTCAGCACGAGCGGCACGTCCGGCACCTGCTCCTTCACGGCGCGCGCGATGCGTCCCACCAGGTCGGGATCGAAGCACAGCAACCGGCCCGTGCCCTCGTTCGGACAGCTCAGGTTCATCTCCATCGCGGGCACCCCTGTCTGCGCCACGAGTCGCGCGGCCAGCACGTGGTCCGCGACGTACGCGTCCACCGATCCATCGCCGGAGCCGACGGTGCCCTGGAACGAGCCCACGAGCATCTGGCCTGGCGCGGCTGCGGCGACCGCACGGGCCATGTCCGGCTGCCATACGTCCGGCTCGCTCGACGGCACGCCGAACGAGTTGGAGATGCTGCGGGCCGAGCGCCACTCCTGATCGGCGAGCAGGGGCATCGGGGTATGCGGGGCGAGGTCGCCCTCGACGTGCACGGCCAGCGTGTTGGGGAACGCGTGGGCGGCATGGGCGCGCGTGCGCACCGTCTTGTAGACGTTGACGTCGAAGCCCGCGCCGAAGGCGGCCTCACAGGCCGCCGCCCCGACCAGAGGTCCGGCGGGGACCCCGAACGGCGCGGCCACCGGGACGCCCCAGAGCGAACATGAGGGCGCAGGCACCTGCGTCGACGCCACGGGAACAGCGAAGGGCCCGTGGGCGAGGTTGTCCTCGTAGGTGCGCATGGGGTCGTAGAAGGCGTGCATCGAAAGGCACCGTACCCCGGCGCCGGGACCACGACCTGGGACCCTGGGACCCCTGGTAGGCCCTTGGTCCCCCTCCTCTTGGCGCTGCGGGGTAACACTGGGAGAGCCTGCAACGACGCGGGCCTCACGAAGGACCAGCACAAAGGGGTGCCCCATGGTGAAGTACGTCTTCGACTTCAGCGAAGGCAACAAGGATCTCAAGGACCTTCTCGGCGGCAAGGGCGCCAACCTTGCGGAGATGACCAATCTCGGACTCCCGGTACCGCCGGGCTTCACGATCACGACCGAGGCGTGCCGTACCTACATGACCACGAGCGCGCTCCCGCCCGAGCTTCGCGTCCAGGTCACGCTCGCGGTGCGGAAGCTCGAGGACGACCTGGGACGCCTGCTCGGCGACGCGCACGACCCGCTGCTCGTGTCGGTGCGCTCGGGCGCGAAGTTCTCCATGCCCGGCATGATGGAGACCGTCCTCAACGTCGGGCTCAACGACTCGTCGGTCCACGGACTCGCGACGTTCGCGAACAACGAGCGCTTCGCGTGGGACTCCTACCGTCGTCTCATCCAGATGTTCGGCAAGACCGTCCTCGACATCGACGGCGAGCTCTTCAGCGATGCGCTGGACGCGAAGAAGTCGCAGCTGGGAGTCACGGGCGACACCGAGCTGACGGCGGACGCGCTCCGCGAGCTCGTGGACGACTACAAGGAGATCGTGCGCCGTGAGTCGGGCCGAGACTTCCCCCAACACCCGCGCGAGCAGCTCGACATGGCCATCGAGGCGGTGTTCAACTCGTGGAACACCGACCGCGCACGTCTCTACCGGCGGCGCGAGCGCATCTCCGATGACCTCGGCACCGCCGTCAACGTGGTGGCCATGGTGTTCGGAAACCTGGGCGACGACTCGGGGACGGGCGTGTGCTTCACCCGCGACCCCGCGACGGGCATGACAGGCGACTACGGCGACTACCTTCAGAATGCGCAGGGCGAGGACGTCGTGGCGGGCATCCGCAACACGCTGTCGCTGGCGGACTTCGAGAAGATCGACCCCTCCGCGTACGCCGACCTGCGGGCCGCCATGCGCCGGCTGGAGGGCCACTACCGCGACCTGTGCGACATCGAGTTCACAGTCGAGCGCGGCAAGCTGTGGATGCTCCAGACCCGGGTCGGCAAGCGCACCGCGGCCGCCGCGTTCAGGATCGCCAAGCAGCTGGTCGACGAGCACATCATCACGCTCGACGAGGCGCTCGAGCGCGTCACGGGTGAGCAGCTCAGCAAGCTGATGTTCCCCCAGTTCGACTCGTCGGCGGCGCGTGTGCTGCTCGCGACGGGCATGGCCGCCTCCCCCGGTGCCGCCGTGGGTGCCGCCGTGTTCTCGTCCGCGACCGCGCAGGAATGGGCCGCGCAGGGCAAGGACGTGATCCTGGTGCGTCGCGAGACGAACCCGGACGACCTGGGAGGGATGATCGCCTCGGTCGGCGTGCTCACGTCGCGAGGCGGCAAGACCTCGCACGCGGCCGTGGTCGCACGCGGCATGGGCACCACCTGCGTGGTCGGCGCCGAGGCGCTCCAGGTGGACGTCAACGCCAGGAGGTTCGTCGTAGGCGACACCGTCGTCGTGGAAGGCGACGTGATCGCCATCGACGGCACGTCCGGCGAGATCTTCCTGGGCGAGGTGCCCGTCGTCTCCTCCCCGGTCGTCCGCTACCTGGAGGACGGGCTCGACGCCACCATCGCGGGGCTCGGTGATGACGAGGCGACGATCGAGCTCGTGGAGGCCGTCGACGCGATCCTCGGTCACGCGGACACGGCGCGACGGCTCGGCGTCTACGCGAACGCCGACACGCCCGCCGACGCGCACAGGGCACGGTCGCTCGGTGGCGAGGGAATCGGCCTGTGCCGTACCGAGCACATGTTCCTGGGAGACCGCCGGGTGCTCATCGAGCGGCTGATCCTCGCCAAGGACGACGCGACCCAGGAGGAGGCGCTCGCAGCGCTGCTGCCGTTGCAGAGGGAGGACTTCATCGGCCTGCTCACGGAGATGGACGGCCTCCCCGTGACCATCAGGCTGATCGACCCGCCGCTGCACGAGTTCTTGCCGGACTTCACCGAGCTGTCCGTCAAGGTCGCGCTGGCGAAGGAGCGAGGCGAGACGGGACCCGAGGTGGACCGGGACGTCGAGCTGCTCGCAGCGGTCGACAGGCACCGTGAGGCGAACCCCATGCTGGGGCTGCGAGGCGTCCGCCTGGGCATCGTGATCCCCGGGCTCTTCGCCCTGCAGATGCGTGCGATCGCGCAGGCGCAGGCAGCGCGGATCAAGGCAGGCGGCGATCCCCACGCGGAGATCATGATCCCGCTCGCCGCGTCCGTGATGGAGCTGCACCTGGTCAAGGACGAGGCGACGCGGATCCTCGTGGACGTCTCCGCCGAGGAGGGCGTCGACCTGGAGATCCCCGTCGGAGCCATGATCGAGCTGCCGAGGGCTGCGCTCACCGCCGACCGGATGGCCGACGTGGCCGAGTTCTTCTCCTTCGGCACGAACGACCTGACGCAGACCACGTGGGGCTTCTCCAGGGACGACGTCGAGGGCGCCTTCTTCCACGAGTACACGGAGCATGGCGTGTTCTCGGTCTCTCCGTTCGAGTCGATCGACGTTCAGGGCGTGGGTCGGCTGGTGCGGATCGCGGCCCAGGAGGGACGCGCCTCGCGCCCCGATCTGCGCCTGGGGGTCTGCGGCGAGCACGGTGGCGACCCTCAGTCGATCCACTTCTTCAACGAGGTGGGCCTTGATTACGTGTCGTGCTCTCCGTTCAGGATCCCCATCGCCCGGCTTGAGGCGGGGCGCGCGGCCGTGGTGACGGGCGGCGGCGACACCCGCTGACATCCGCCGACGGCCGTACGAGGTGCCGGTCCCGTGAGACCCGCGGGATGGTGGCACGAGGGCCTCGGCGCCGGTTCCGACAGGACCTTGGCGCCGGGGCCCTTCGTGTGCGAACTGTCACGACACGGATTCATTTGCATCACTTTTCGATTACGGCACGGTAAAGTACTCTCCATGCGAAGGTCAAAGATGACCGCGATGTCGCGCTTGCTCGGAGCGACCCTGATCAGCGTTGCGCTGGGCATGCAGGCATGGGCGGACCTCACGTACGGCACGTTCACCTGGGCGCAGCTGCCGGGCTACTTCACCCCGCTCGCGAACATCGCCGGCATCCTCGCGCTGATCGCCGCCGCCTTCGTCGGCTCCCGGGAGCCCGCATGGGTGGCTGCCCTCCGGGTGAACGCGGCCACCTACCTGCTCGTGGTGGGCGCCGTCTACTGGCTGCTGCTCGCCCCGTACACCACGCCCATGTTCCCCTGGGCCAACGCGGTCCTCCACGGCGGCGCCGCGGTGATCCTGTCGCTCGACTGGCTGCTCGTGGGCGAGCGCCGTCGTCCCCGCTGGCGGGACCTCTGGACGGTGCTCACGCTCCCCGCGCTCTGGGTCGGGTACCTCCTTGCCCGAGCCCTGGTCGACGGATGGGTTCCGTACCCGTTCCTCGACCCGGCGCGGGGAGCGCTGGCGATCACGGAGACGCTGGGCGTGATCGTGCTCGTCGGCCTCGCGATCGCCGCCGCGCTGCGCCTGCTCGTCGCCTTCCGGCCGACTCCGGCGCTCACGGATCTGGCGTCCGGGAGGCCTCTCCCACGCGGTGCCGCCGGTGCGCCGTGAGCCCCACGTCCGACCGATACCCCCAGGACCGCGTACCGTTGAGCCATGCCTCATGACTCAGGATCGGCGCCCGACGCTGCTGTGACCACGACCTTCGCCGACCTGGGGCTCGACGGCGCCGTCCTGCAGGCGGTCCGCGACCTGGGGTACGAGACGCCGTCTCCCATCCAGGCACGCACGATCCCCACCCTGCTGTCCGGCCGGGACGTCGTGGGACTCGCGCAGACCGGCACCGGCAAGACGGCTGCGTTCGCACTGCCGATCCTTGCCCGTCTGGACCGTGACCAGAAGGCGCCCCAAGCCCTTGTGCTCGCACCCACCCGCGAGCTCGCCCTGCAGGTGTGCGAGGCCTTCGAGCGCTATGCCGCGCACAGCGCCGGCGTGCGGGTCCTCCCCGTCTACGGCGGCCAGGCGTACGGCGTCCAGCTGTCGGCGCTGCGCCGCGGCGTGCACGTCGTGGTCGGCACCCCCGGTCGCATCATGGACCACCTTGACCGCGGCACGCTCGACCTCTCCGAGCTGAAGTACGTGGTGCTCGACGAGGCCGACGAGATGCTGCGCATGGGATTCGCGGAGGACGTCGAGACAATCCTGGGCGCCACGCCCGAGGACAAGCAGGTCGCGCTGTTCTCCGCCACCATGCCCGCGCAGATCCGACGCCTTTCGCAGCGTTATCTGCGCGATCCGGAGGAGGTGACGGTCAAGGGCAAGACGAGCACGTCGTCCACCATCACCCAGCGCTACCTGGTGGTGTCCTACCAGCAGAAGCTCGACGCGCTGAGCCGGATCCTCGAGGTGGAGAACTTCGAGGCCGTGATCGTCTTCACGCGGACCAAGAACGAGACCGAGCAGGTCGCCGAGCGCCTGAGGGCCCGTGGCTTCGGCGCCGCCGCCATCAACGGCGACGTGGTGCAGCAGCAGCGTGAGCGGCTGGTGCAGCAGCTCAAGGACGGCACGCTCGACGTGCTGGTCGCCACCGACGTCGCGGCGCGCGGCCTTGACGTCGAGCGCATCACCCACGTGGTCAACTACGACATCCCGGTCGACACGGAGTCGTACGTCCACCGCGTGGGTCGCACCGGCCGTGCAGGTCGATCCGGCGATGCCATCAGCTTCATCACGCCGCGCGAGCGTCGCCTCCTGGGCGCGATCGAGAAGGCCACCCGCCAACCGCTCACCCAGATGCAGCTGCCCACCGTCGACGACATCAACGCGACCCGCCTGAGCCGCTTCGACGACTCGATCACCGCGGCGCTCGCCGAGACGGATCGGATCTCGCGATTCCGCGACATCATCAACCACTACGTGGAGCACAACGACGTCCCTGAGGCCGATGTCGCGGCAGCCCTCGCGGTCGTCGCGCAGGGCGAGACGCCTCTGCTGCTCGACGAGGCCGACGAGATGCAGGCGGCCACGTTCCGCGAGGACAAGCGCAAGCCGAGGGAGGACGGCCCTGCGGCCCCGGGCCGTCGCACCAGCAACGGCCGCGTCACCTACCGGATCGAGGTGGGCCGCCGGCACATGGTGGAGCCGCGGCAGATCGTGGGCGCGATCGCGAACGAGGGCGGCCTGGGCCGGGACGACTTCGGGGCCATCAAGGTGAACTCGACGTTCTCCCTGGTCGAGCTCCCGGAGAACCTTCCCAAGGCGGTGCTGGACAAGCTGTCGCGCACGCGCATCTCAGGCCAGCTGATCGAGCTCAAGGTGGACAAGGGCACTCGCGCTCAGTCCGGGCGGGCAGGCAAGGACCGTCGTGACTCAGGCGATCGCTACGACTCGAAGCCGCGCAAGGGTGGCCCCCGTGACCGGTTCGACGGCAAGGACCGTTTCGATGGCAAGGGACCGCGCAAGCCGCGTCAGGGCCCGCGTCACTGACCTGCGACTCTCAACGCGGTGCCGCGGGTCCAGCGTCCAGTGCCGGTGCTCATGACGGTCGGCGCTACCGTCCTCGTTCTGTCGCTGCTCGCTCGTCGCACACACGACACTCCCCCCTCGGACAGCAAGCGGGGACCTGTACGTCGCTACGCATGAAGCGAGAACGCGCCCCCGCCGAGCGCAGGAGCAGCCGACGATCCGAGCACCCACTCCAAGGGCCACGCCCACGGGCCGTGCCCGTCGGCCGGGTTGAGGTGACCAGAACCCGGGAGCTCGTGCACGTCCACGCCCCACCCCCGCGTCAGCTGCTCCAGAGACTGGGTGCGGTGAGGGTCGACCTCGCGGCCGACCACGGTGACCGCGCCCGCGCCTGCACGGGCTCCAGCACCCATCACATCGTCGTCGCAACGGAACGACGCGACTGAGTGGACCAGCTCACGCGGCGTGGGCGGGGCCACGAGCAGCGCCCTCGAGACCTTCAGCCTGTCAGGCAGCTCCGCCGCCAGCAGGCTCCACAGCACGGTGCCGAGCGAATGCGCCACCACCACGCGATCGCCGTCGCCGAGCATCTCGAGCTCCTGCAGCGCCACGTCGCGCCACGCCTCGAACGACGGCGCGCCGCATTGAGGAAGCAGCGGAAGCTGCACAGGGATGCGGCGCTCGCGAAGCTGCTCTGCCAGCGGCCATAGCCAATGG
Source organism: Demequina capsici (assembly GCF_032102965.1). NCBI lineage: Bacteria > Bacillati > Actinomycetota > Actinomycetes > Micrococcales > Demequinaceae > Demequina > Demequina capsici. The sequence goes on from NZ_CP134880.1 coordinate 1,473,070, forward strand.
GAGGGATTCCTGGGAGACATTCCGTGCAGCAGCAGCACGCGCGTGTCGGTCATCGCGGTGGATCCTTTCGTGGGGGACGGTCGATGCGACCTCCCCGAGACCCCGACGACGCTGGCGGGCGCGGCGGACGCACCCGCCTGCCACCGTATACCTGGCGAGAGCCGTCCCGGACCGTCACCCTTGCGGGCCGACCAGGCCCTCCGCAGGCAGCCCGAGCGCGAGCGCCATGCGCGCAAGGCTCGCGCGCCTGGCCCCGCGCGCGCTCTGCAGGTCCTCCCGACCCTTCCTGAGTGATTTCTTAGCGACGCTGCCTAGGTTCGGTGAGCATGACGCAAGACTCCACACCTGAGGCGCCGAGGCGCCGCCACCCCGTCCGACGCGCCATCATCGCCGGCTCCGCTGCCCTGACGCTCACGCTCGGGGGTACCACCGCGTGGGCGCTCAACCGCTACGTGATCGACCACGTCGAGATCGCCAGCGCCTCGTCGTATGAGGCGTCGGTCCTGGCTGCGCAGGACTCCACGGACACGACGACGTCCACCACCGAGTCCACCGACTCCTCGAGCTCGGAGTCGCCCCAGGTCACGATCTCCACGTACACGTACGGCAGCGGGTCGGACGCAGCCACGTACTACGTGGCCGACGTGACGTTCAGCGACATCACCCAGCTGCGCTCCGCTTTCGCGAACGACGAGTTCGGCACCAACATCACGGAGGACACGTCGGACATCGCCTCCGACGTCGGCGCGCTGTTCGCGATCAACGGCGACTACTACGGGTTCCGCGACACAGGCATCGAGATCCGCAACGGCGTCATCTACCGCGACGAAGGGGCGCGTGAGGGCGCGGTGATCTACGAGGACGGCACGATGGACGTGTACGACGAGAGCACCACCTCCGCTCAGGAGCTGCTAGACGACGGCGCCTGGCTCACCCTGTCCTTCGGGCCTGCGCTCGTGGACGACGGCGAGATCGTGTCGGGTCTGGACACGGCCGAGGTGGACACCAACATCGGCAACCATTCGATACAGGGCAACCAGCCCCGCACCGCGATCGGCATGATCTCCGCCAACCACTACGTGTTCGTCGTGGTCGACGGACGGTCGAGCACGAGCGCAGGTGTGACGCTCGACGAGCTCGCCGAGATCATGCAGTCGTTGGGCGCGACCGAGGCCTACAACCTGGACGGCGGCGGCTCATCGACCATGGTCTACGACGGCGATGTGCTGAACTACCCCGGCGGTTCCGGGAACGAGCGCGGCGTCTCCGACATCCTGTGGTTCGGCTGACATGTGGGTCCTCATCCCCGCCTACGAGCCCGACGAGCGGCTCGTCGAGCTCGTCCGCGCGCTCGCCCCTGTCGCACCTGTGGTCGTCGTCGACGACGGCTCCGGACCGTCGTACGGTGAGGTCTTCACCGTGGTGGAGGCGCTCGGCGCCACGCTGCTGACCCACCCGGCGAACAAGGGCAAGGCGGCCGCGCTCCGCACGGGGATGTCGTGGCTTCATGACAGCCACCCCTCCCAGGACGTGGTGTGCGCCGACGCCGACGGACAGCACCGGCCCGACGACATCTTGCGTGTCGCCGCAGAGCTGGCGCGTCAGCGCCACGACGACCGGCCCGCGGGGATCGTCCTCGGGGCGCGCGCGTTCGACGGTCCGGTGCCGCTGCGGTCCCGGCTCGGCAATCGCGCCACGAGTGCCCTGGTCGCCGCCGCCACCGGCGCGGAGCTGACCGACACCCAGACGGGGCTCAGGGCGTATCCCGCGGCGCTGATCCCCTGGGCGATCAGCGTGCGCGGCGAACGGTTCTCCTACGAACTGCGGCTGCTGCTCGCCGCTGGACGTGCGGGCATCCCGCTCGAGGAGGTGCCGATCTCCACCGTCTACCTCGACGGCAACAGCTCGTCGCACTTCCGCCCGGTGCGGGACTCGGCGCTCGTGCTGTGGCCCCTGGCGGCGTTCGCGGCATCGTCCCTGCTCGCCTTCGCGTTCGACACGGCCGTGCTGCTGCTCGCGTCCGCGTCCGGCTTGAGCCTGGGCCTGTCCCTGCTGCTCGCGCGGACGTCGAGCGGGCTGGTGAACTTCACCATCAACAGGCGCACGGTGTTCAGGGCCGAGGGACCCGCGCTTCCCCAGCTGCTGCGCTACCTGGCCGTGGCCGTCGTGGTGCTCGCTGCAGGGTACGGATCGCTGCGCCTGCTGACATGGGTGGGCCTGCCGCTGATAGTCGCGAAGGTGATCACCGACGGTTGCCTCTGGGTGGGCTCGTACGGGGCTCAACGCCTGCTCGTGTTCCGTCCGCACCACGCTCGTGACCGGCACCGCGCGCACCGCTCCGCAGCCCACGCGTGAACCTCGACGTGGCTACATCGCCTCCTTCACGCCCCTGCGGATCAGCATCGCGTTGACGGGGAACGCAGTGGCGAAGCCTGCGATCATGGCCACCTGCATGACAGCCCAGAACACAGGGGTCAGCACGGACACGGGCCCGCCGAGCCACGCCGGCAGGAGCCACAGCTGCACGACGCCCATCACGGTGTACATCCCGACCTGCCACGAGAGGATCGAGAAGGTGTCGGCCTTCACCGCATCACGGAGCGATGCACGGCGGCTCTGTCGGCGCATCGGAGCGATCGCTGCGTACTGCAATGCGATGCCGATGAGGAAGGCGAGCACCAGATCCCACGTCCAGGCCGCGATGATGTGCTGCTGGTAGAGGGCCCCGTAGCCCACCACCACCGCGAGCCAGGGGAAGGCCGCGAGCGCGAGCTCGGCGCCCACGTCGCCCATGGCGCAACCTGCGCCGCAGTGAGAGGCCGACGTCGCGGTGCTGGCCCATCGCGGCCTGCGATACGTGTCCGGGAGGTTCGCGCGACCGTGGCGGACGTAGAACCACAGCCAGGCCACGGACCCGAACAGCATGGTCACCGGCCAGACGACTGTCATCACACGCATCGCGGGAGGATGCCGTGCCACATGGATGAGGGCGACCATCGCGCACGCAGCTCCGATCGCCAGGCTGGCCCACGACATGACCATGAGCCACGCGGGGATGTCGGAGAGGTGCAGCTCGTGCATGGATCCTTCCTGGTCGCGAACGGGTACTGAGGGGCAACCGACTGCGGCGCGCGGAGTATTCCCCGGAGCTGGGGCAAGGCCGCGGGAATGTGCAGGGCGTCGATGTGGGGCGAGGTAGGACCTCGGTCCCGGGCTTCACACCCCCCCGGGCATACCTTGGAGACGTGGGCGTCACCGGCGACGTTCCCCCGCGGGCCACGCGCCCGCGCCGCCGTCGGCGCGTCCCCGAGGACGGACGCATGAGGCAGGTCAGGATCCACGGTCGCGGCGGCCAAGGCGTGGTCACCGCCGCCGAGATGCTCGCGAGGGCGGGCTTCCTCGCGGGCCACGAGGCGCAGGCCATCCCCTCCTTCGGCTCGGAGCGCACGGGAGCGCCCGTCGTCGCCTACTGCAGGTTCGCGGACGTCCCCCTGCGCACCCGTGAGCCCGTGCTCGCACCCGACGTGGTCCTGGTGCAGGACCCGACGCTGCTCGCTCCGGTGCAACCCTTCTCCGGGTTGGCGCACGACGGGCTCATGATCGTCAACACGACGGCCGACGCCCCGACGGTGCGCGCCGAGGCCGGTGCCGCCCAGACCCACGCGACCGTCATCACCGTGCCGGCCACCACGATCACGATGTCGCACCTGGGCAGGCCCAAGCCCGCGGCCGCGATGCTGGCCGCATACGCCGCCGCGTCGGACGACATCACGTTGGACGCCGTGCAGCGCGTCTTCCGTCAGCGGTTCCCGGGCGCAGTCGGCGAGGCGAACGCCGCAGCGGCCGCAGACGCATACGGATACGTGCGGGCCGAACTGGCAGGCACCGCGGGAGGCGGCGGACTCACCGCCGCAGGAACGAGGGAGGCCTGACATGCGCGAGGTCCTCGAAGGCTCTCAGGCCGTGGCACGCACCGTCGCACGCTGCCGGCCCGGCGTCGTCTGCGCCTACCCGATCTCCCCTCAGACCCACATCGTCGAGGCGCTGTCCGTCATGGCCCGCACCGGCGAGCTCACCGACTGCGAGTACGTCAACGTCGAGTCGGAGTTCTCAGCGATGTCGGTGTCCATCGGAGCATCCGCCGCAGGCTCCCGCGCATACACCGCGACCGCCTCCCAGGGACTGCTCTACATGTCCGAGGCCGTGTTCAACGCCGCAGGGATGGGGCTGCCGATCGTCATGACGGTCGCGAACAGGGCGATCGGCGCGCCGATCAACATCTGGAACGACCACTCGGACACGATGGCGCTCAGGGACGCGGGCTGGCTCCAGCTCTTCGCCGCCGACAACCAGGAGGCCGCCGACCTGCACGTGATCGCCTTCGGCGTGGCGGAGGAGCTCGAGATCCCCGCCATGGTCTGCATGGACGGGTTCACGCTCACCCACGCGACCGACGTGCTCGAGCTCGCGACGCAGGAGCAGGTGGACAGGTTCCTGCCGGCGTACCTGCCCAAGCAGGTGCTCGACATCGACCGCCCCACCACCATCGGCACCATGGCCGGACCCGAATCGTTCACCGAGACCAAGTACCTCCAGCACCTGCGGTTCCTGGACGCCACCGAGGTGATCCAGCGCTGGTCGGACCGCTTCTTCCAGGCATTCGGACGCGAGGCCGGCGGCCTCGTCGCCCGCTACGACCCCGTCACCCTCGACCGCGACCGCACCGCGGCCGGTGCCACGATCGACGACGTCACGGTCGTCGCGATGGGATCCGTGCTCGGCACCCTCCAGGCCGCGCTCCCGGAGTTGCGCGCCCAAGGAGTGTCGGTCCGTCTCCTCGGCATCTCATCCTTCCGACCGTTCCCCGGTCAAGCGCTCCGCGACGCGCTCGCCGACTGTCGGCACGTCGTCGTCATCGACAGGGCCTTGGAGCTCGGATCGGGTGGAGTGCTGACCGGCTGCGTCGGACGCGCTCTCGCCGGGACCCGCTCCCAGATCCACTCGGTCGTCGCAGGGCTCGGCGGGCGACCGATCCTCGAGGAGAGCCTGCGCGACGTGGTGCGCAGGGCGGTGGCCGGCGAGCTGGGTCGACTCGAGTTCATGGACCTCAAGCAGGGCGGCATCCCCGCACCTGCCGTCGGCGCGACGGAGGTGGCGCGATGACCACCGTGCACATCCCCTTCCTCCAGACCGGCACGCTCGCCGTCGGAGGACGCCTCCTCGGGGACGACGACCGGTCCGTCCAGTCGCACGCCGACCGCCCGTCGTCCCTCACGAAGGGTCACCGCGCGTGCCAGGGATGCGCGGAGGCGCTCGCGGCGCGCTGGGTGATGGACACCGCCGTCGAGGCGGCCGACGGCAAGCTGATCGTCGCGAACGCGACCGGCTGCCTCGAGGTCTTCTCCACGCTGTACCCGGAGAGCGCGTGGAAGCCGCCGTGGATCCACTCGGTGTTCGCCAACGCCGCCGCGGTGGCCACGGGGATCGCAGCCTCGCTCCACGCTCAAGGCCGCGACGACATCCGCGTGCTCGCCCAGGGCGGTGACGGCGGCACCGTCGACATCGGCCTCGCGGCAGTGTCGGGCATGTTCGAGCGCAACGATGACGTGCTGTACGTCTGCTACGACAACCAGGGGTACATGAACACCGGGGTCCAGCGGTCGTCCGCCACCCCCGCCTCGGCACGCACCGCCACCACGCCAGCCGTCGGACGCCAGCCGGGCGCGCCCCAGGGTCAGGGCAAGTCCATGCCCAAGATCGCGATGGCCCACGAGATCCCCTACGTCGCCACCGCCACCGTCGCGGATCTGCGCGACCTTGAGGCCAAGGTCCGCACGGCGATGTCCATGCACGGTGCCCGCTATCTGCACGTGCTGGTGCCGTGCCCGGTCGGGTGGGGCGCGTCGTCCGCCGAGTCGATCCGGCTGTCGCGCGCGGCGGTCCAGTCGGGCATCTTCCCGGTGCTCGAGGCCCGCGCGGGCGAGCTCACCGACATCCAGCGCATCAGGCAGCGCATGGACGTCGAGGAGTACCTGAGGCCGCAGGCCCGCTTCGCGCACCTCTTCAAGCCCGGGGGCGAGGACGCGCTCGAGCGGTGGCGCGCGATGGCCGCCGCGAACATCCGCCGCTACGACCTGCTGGGAGAGCGATCATGACCGGCCACGATGCACCTCCGACCCATGGGCTGTCCACCGGGCCGGCCACGTCGCTCGCCTACCACACCGGCACGTGGCGCACCGAGCGCCCCGTCTACGTGGACCTCGCTCCCCCGTGCTCGCTCGCGTGCCCCTCGAACGAGGACATCCGTGGCTGGCTCGGCTCGACGCAGGAGGGCCAGGCCGGCTTCAAGGCCGCGTGGGAGCGCATCGTCGCCGCGAACCCCTTCCCCGCCATCATGGGCCGCATCTGCTATCACCCCTGCCAGTCGTCATGCAACCGTGGACAGCTGGACGAGGAGGTGGGCATCAACGCCGTCGAACGGTTCCTCGGCGACACCGCGATCGACAACGGCTGGGCCCTGCCGGAGCCTGCACGTGCCACCGGGCGACGCGTCCTGGTCGTCGGATCCGGACCCGCCGGCCTGTCGGCGGCCTACCAGCTGCGGCAGCGCGGGCACCAGGTCGTGGTCCGGGAGGCCGCGGCCGAGCCGGGCGGCATGATGCGCTACGGGATCCCCGCATACCGCCTCCCGCGAGACGTCCTCGCCGCAGAGATCCACCGCATCGAGGCCACCGGGGTGTCCCTCGAATGCGCGACCCGCGTGGACGACCTCGACGCGGCGCAGTCCGAGTTCGACGCCGTCGTGCTCACGATGGGCGCAGGTGTCGCCCACCACGTGGACATCCCCGCGGGCGCTGCCGCGAAGATCGTCGACGCCATCGACGTGCTCCGTGACGTCGCCGCGGGCAAGCCCCCGCTCGTGGGGCGTCGAGTGGCGGTGTACGGCGGGGGCAACACCGCGATGGACGCCGCACGCACCGCACGCCGGCTCGGCGCTCAGGACGCGGTGGTCGTGTACCGCCGCACCAAGGAGCAGATGCCCGCGCACCCGACGGAGCTGGCGGACGCGATCGGCGAAGGGGTGAGGGTGCAGTGGCTGTCCACCATCTCGGAGGTCGAGGGCCGCACCCTCCGCATCGAGCGCATGGAGCTGGACGACGAAGGCCGCCCGCACGGCACCGGACAGTACGAGGAGCTCGACGCCGACACCGTGATGCTCGCCGTGGGCCAGGACGCCGACCTCACCCTGCTCGAGTTGGTCGACGACATCACCGTCGCCGATGGCGTCGTCCAGGTGGACCCGGGCACGCTGATGACAGGTCGGGCGGGCGTGTTCGCCGCGGGCGACGTCTCGCCCGGCTCGCGCACCGCGACCTTCGCCATCGGCAGGGGCGCCCGCGCCGCCCGCGCGGTGGATGCCTACCTCGCGGGCCTGCCGGCACCTGTCGAGCCTCCGACGCGGGAGGCGACCTTCGATCGCCTCTCCACCTGGTACTACTCCGACGCGCCCAAGCAGCATCGCAGCGAGCTGGAGGCGGCACGGCGGGTCACGGGCTTCGAGGAGGTCCTGTCCGGTCTTGACGCCGAGCATGCCGTCTTCGAGGCACGACGATGCATGTCGTGCGGATCGTGCTTCGAATGCGACAACTGCTTCGGCATGTGCCCCGACGATGCGATCAAGAAGCTCGGACCGGGGCTGGGCTTCGCGATCGACTACGACTACTGCAAGGGATGCGGGATTTGCGCGGCCGAGTGTCCGGCGGGCGCGATCGACATGATCCCCGAGGTGCGCTGAACCCGGCCGCGCATGCCGCCGAGGCCCGGACTACGTTGGCTGAGGGAGCGGTGGACGGTCCCCTGCTCCCGGGAGGTGGACCATGGCACCCGACAAGCAGGACCTCGGCGCGCGTGCGAAGGCGACGCTGGACTTCACCAACGACTACGACGACTTCGCCGCGCCGTGGTTCACCCTGCCCCAAGGCAGCATGCCGCCCGAGATGGCCTACCAGATCGTGCACGACGAGGCGATGCTCGACGGCAACGCGCGGCTCAACCTCGCCACCTTCGTCGGCACCTGGATGGACGAGCAGGCGAACCGCCTGTACACCGAGACGTTCGACAAGAACATGATCGACAAGGACGAGTACCCCAAGACCGCGGAGATCGAGACCAGGTGCTGGAGGATCCTCGCGGACCTGTGGCACGCCCCCGACCCCGCGCAGGCGATCGGCACGTCGACCATCGGCTCCTCGGAGGCCGCGATGCTCGCCGGCCTCGCGATGATGCGGCGTTGGCGTGCCGGCCGACGCGCTGTCGGCCTGCCCACGGATCGCCCCAACCTGGTGATGAGCGCGGCGGTCCAGGTGTGCTGGGAGAAGTTCTGCAACTACTGGGACGTGGAGCCGCGGCTGGTCCCGGTCTCGGAGGAGCATCCCGCGCTCGACGGCGACGGCCTCGAGCGCTACGTCGACGATCGCACGATCGGCGTGGTCGCGATCATGGGCGTCACGTACACGGGGGTGTACGAGCCGGTGGCAAGGATCTCCGCGGCGCTCGATCGGATCCAGGCCGCCTCCGGGCTGGACGTGCCGATCCATGTGGATGGCGCCTCAGGTGCGATGGTCGCGCCGTTCGTCCAGCCGGAGCTGACGTGGGACTTCACGCTGGAGCGCGTGGTGTCCATCAACACGTCCGGCCACAAGTACGGGCTCGTCTACCCCGGGCTCGGCTGGGTGGTGTGGCGTTCCGCGGAGCACCTGCCGGAGGACATGATCTTCCGCGTGAACTACCTGGGTGGCGACATGCCCACGCTCGCGCTCAACTTCTCGCGGCCCGGCGCACAGGTGCTGCTCCAGTACTACCTGTTCCTGCGGCTCGGCTTCGACGGGTACCGCGAGGTCCATTCGCACACCCGCGAGGTCGCGCTGTACGTGTCCGGCGAGATCGCCCGCATGGGGCCCTTCGAGCTCGTGAGCGACGGAAGCGACATCCCCGTCCTCGCATGGCGGCTCACCGAGGACCCGGACCGCCACTGGAACCTCCACCACCTCTCCGACCGGCTGCGAGGCCGAGGCTGGCAGGTCCCCGCGTATCCCCTGCCTGAAGGGCTCGCGCACATCACGGTGCAGCGCATCGTGCTCCGACGCGGCCGACGCTCGCTCGCCCGCGACTTCCTCGAGGACCTTCGCGCGTGCGTCGACTACCTCGACGGGCTCGACGGGCCCATCCCCGTGGAGCGCCAAGGTTCCGCGTTCCACCACTAGCTGTAGTGCCCAGGGAGGTTGTTCAACCTCGTGATGGGTGGGACCTTGCCGATGGCGGAGTGTTGGCGGTGGTGGTTGTAGAAGTGCAGCCAGGCGGGAAGGGCTGCTCGGCGGGCTTTCTCTGAGTTGTAGTGCTTCGAGTATGCCCAGCCGTCGGCCAGGGTGCGGTGGAAGCGTTCGATCTTGCCGTTGGTCTGGGGCCGGTAAGGCCGGGTCCTGCGGTGCTTGATGCCGAGGTCGTGGCAGGCGTCACGCCAGGCGTCACGCCAGGCGTTGGAGCGGTAGGCGGGCCCGTTGTCGGACAGAACAGCCTCGATGATCACGCCGCGGGCAGCGAACCATGCAACCGCGCGTGCGAGCACGGCGATCGCGGTCGGCGCGGTTTCATCGTCGTGGATCTCGGCGTAGGCGAGGCGGGAGTGGTCGTCGATGACGGTGTGGACGTAGGCGTGGCCCATCACGACGTGGCCGCCCTTGCGCACAGGCGTGGTCGCGCGGGCGTTCCTGCCGCCCTGGGCTCGTCCAAGGGTTCTCCAGCCGCCTCCATCAGGGATGTTGCCGAGCTTCTTGACGTCGACGTGGATCAGGGAGCCGGGATGGTCGTGCTCGTAGCGGCGGATCACCTCGCCGGTGGCGACGTCGACGTGGGACAGCCGGTTCAGGCGGCACCGCTTCAAGACCGCATAGACGGTCGAGGCCGGCACGCCGGTCAGCGACGCGATCTCGACAGGGCCGCGTCTGGTCTTGAGGCGCTTGTGCACGATCTTTCGAACCAACGGCTGCGGCGTCTTGTTCGGTGACCTGTGGGGCCGCGAGGAGCGGTCCTCCATCCCAGCCCGTCCCATCTCGGCATACCGGTGAGCCCACTTCGCTGCCGTCGGATACGAGACGCGGAAGAACCTGGCGGCCGACGCAACCGTCCAGCCTTCCTCGACGACGAGGCGACCGATCCGGGCACGTTGGCGGGGCGTCAAAGCGGCATTAGCGTGAGACATGAGGACCTCCGGGTCAGGTGAAGTGGTAGCAGCTCCACTCTGCCTCGGAGGTCCTCCTCACTGCCCGGAACTCAAACAACGTCCCTGGGCACTACAACTAGCGGCCAGGCGCCGCCGCGAGTGCGCCGTTCCGACGTACGCTCTCCTGGCGGTCCTCGCCGTGCGACCTTCCCGACGAGACTGACCATGTGAAGGAGCCGACGGATGATCCGACGCGTGCAGGCGCGCAGCCCCTCCGACCGCACGATCCGCGTGGTCGGGGTCGTGATGCGGGACCGAGCGGGCCGCATCCTCACCGTGCGCAAGCGCGGCACCTCGCGCTTCATGCTGGTGGGCGGCAAGCCGGAGCCCGGAGAGACGCTCGAAGCGGCAGCCGCGCGAGAGGCGCGCGAGGAGATCGCCGCGCGGCTCGACGTCCACCGGCTCCGGCTGGTCGGGCACTTCCACGCCGACGCGGCGAACGAGCCTGGCCACACCATCGACTCCACCGTCTTCACGCATCCGCTCGTCGCGTACGGCAAGCCTGCGGCCGAGATCGAGGAGATGCGCTGGCTGGATCCGTTCGCCGCTCTTCCCGACGACCTCGCGCCGCTGCTGACAGCACACGTCCTGCCTGCGCTGCGGCGCATGCAGGAGCACACTGAACCTCAGGGGCCGTGCTGACCCAGGATGTCCCTGGCAGGCGCCTCCACGGTGAAGGAGAGCCGACGATGCACTACCTGATCTCTGTGATCGACCGCTTCACGGGTTCCGCGACGCCTCAGGAGATGGAAGCGATCGACACCTTCAACGACTCCGTTCGCGACCGGGGATGGTGGGTCCTCGCGGCAGGGCTCGAGGAGCCTGCGAAGTCGCGCGTGGTCGACGGCAGGGGCTCGGCATCGGTCGTGGCCGACGGACCGCTCGTCGAGGCTCCCGAGCATCTCTCAGGCTTCTGGATCGTGGACCTGCCCGACTCGGCGTCGATCGTGCCGCTCGCGCTGGACGCGTCGCGCGCCTGCAACCGACGCGTCGAGGTGCGGGAGTTCCTGGGCGGTTGAGGTCACGCCTCCCAGTAGGAGCGCATCAGCTCGGTCGCCCACTGCGGCTGACGCACGGGTCCCCGGGGACCGAACTCCTGCATGTACGGTTTGATGTCGAGCACGGGCGTGCCGTCGAGCGCATCGAGGCCGGTCACGGTCAGCGACATGCCGTCGACCGCGACGACGCGCGCGATCGTGGCCCCGATCCGATTGGGACGCCGCCGTCCCCGCTGGGCCAGGATTCCGACGCGGGGCCACTCGGGGTTGCCTCGCGGCCTGCGCGCAGAGGTCTCGATGTCGTCCACCGGATGCCGGTCGAAGTGGAAGATCACCTCCACGTGGCTGAAGTCCTCGATGCCGACGAGCGCCTCCGGACCGAGCTGCGCGGGGTCCAGGTGGATCGTCGCCTCCTCCCGGTCCCAGCCGTCGTCCACCTGCTCGCGCCTGGTGCATGTCACGTGGCCCAGAGGCGTCATCTCGATCGTCATGCGCCCGATCCTGCCATCGCACGCCGCTCGTGGCGTCGGCAGGACGTCCTGGTCGTGGACCGTCACGGTGCGGCAGCGGTGAGGTCCAAGGTCCACACGTTGAGGGTCATCGGGACTCCGCGGTACGCGTCCTCCACGGTGGAGCGGAGAGCGAGTCCCGCAGCGCGGCAGACCGCGTTCGAGGCACGGAACCTCATCCCACTCGGACCGCCACCACCCGATCGCGCCGAGCGCCGTCCTCCCGGTCCGGTCACGGATGGTGAACATGCGCGGAGCTCCCGCATCCCAACCGCGGATGTACTGCTCGTGGCGGCGCCTCACGCGCGCCGCGCTCTCGGGACCTGCGAGGTGCACCATCATGGCCGGCGCGTTCGCCGCCTCGAGCGTCGGAAGGTCCGCATCGGTCCACCGGCGCAGCGTGCAGATCACTCCCCGCCCTTCTCCTCGGCCGTGAGCAGTCCCGCCCAGCCCTCGTACTCCCCGCCGAATCTCGCCGCCAGATCCGAGCACAGGTCGACGGTCTCGCGCAGGAAGTCGGGTACGAGCGGCTGCTGATATCCCCGCACGAAGATCATCCATTCGGGAATGTCATGACTCGGCTCCACGAGCTCGTGATAGACCCGCTGCGTGCGCAGCACGTCGGCCGCGGCCTTCGCCTTGACGTCGGACGTGAACGAGATGAAGAACTCCGACTCGCGCGGGGCACCCGGTTCGGCGCCTCTCGCCTCGAACGCGGCGAGCTGCTCAGCGTCGTCGCCCCATAGGCCGTACGGCGCGACGCGGGCACGCGCGCCGAACATCTTGCTCAGGAGTCCCATGGGTCCACCGTAGCCGCGCGAGCGCGCAGGTTCGAGCACGTGCGAACCAAGCCTTCCACCGCGCGTGACCGCTGACGGCAGGGCGACGCGCGTGATAGACAGGAACCGCATCGACGTGATGCGAAGCCCCGCCCCGGACGTCGAAGGAGCCCAGCACATGGCGCCCAGCCCCACTGCTCCTCGCGCGACCGAGGTCTTCGACCAGGCGCTTCGCATGCTGCCACGGCTCGACGGCCGCACTGTGGCTGTGACCGGGTCGACGAGCGGCACGGGCCAGGTGATGGCGAGCACGTGCGGTGCGCTCGGCGCGCGGGTGCTGATGCTCAACCGCCCGTCTGCGCGAGCCGATGCGGCGCTCGACGCGCTCCGTCGTGCGGGCGCTGAGGCCGAGCTCATCCCGTGCGATCTGCAGTCGTTCGCGAGCGTGGCCGAGGCGGGTGCGGCCCTCATCGCGGCAGCTCCGGACGGGTTGGACGTCCTGTGCAACAACGCGGGCGTGATGGGGCTGCCCGACACCGCGACCGGCGACGGCTTCGACATCCAGATGCAGACCAACCACCTGTCGCACTTCCTGCTCACGTCTCTCGTGTGGCCGGCGCTCGTCACCGCGGCCGCCGCGCGCGGCGACGCGAGAGTGGTGAACCAGTCGAGCGGGGCCCGCCGCGGCCCCGCCCTCAAGGACGAGTTCCTGCAGCGTCGCGGCGGCGCGCTGGGCGGCGACGGCTTCCCTGGACTCGGGAAGTGGCGTCGGTACCAGCAGTCGAAGCTGGCGAACCTGCTCTTCACCTACGCGCTTCACGATCGCATGCCTCGGGCGCACGCCGACCTCGGGGTCAAGGCGCTCTGTGCTCACCCCGGGCCGACCGATTCCGGGCTTCAGGAGAAGACCGCCCAAGCCGGCGGCGCACGCCTGCTCGACCGGATGATCCTGGGCCGCACCCTGCGTCGGGCGCATTCGGTCGAGGACGGTGCCGTCGGGATCCTCACCGCGGCCCTGCGGCCATCGGCGACGAGCGGACAGTTCTACGGCCCCGAGGGGCGCGGGCTGCCCGGTCCGACGGTCCTGCTGGCAGCCGAGCGGGATCCGGAGGCTGAGGCGAGGCTGTGGAGCCTCAGCCTCGACAGCACCGGAGTCGCCGACTACTTCGGCTCCTGACGCGCGCAGACCGCGGAGCGCGCGATCAGTTCGAGACCGGCGAATAGGTGTCGTACAGCTCGATGACCGCCCGGATGCGGTCCACGGCGCTGTCGGTCAACCCTGCGTCACCGGTCACCTGGTGCAGTCCGTCGACCGCCAGGTTGCCGTACTTGTGCCCGGCGTCCTCCGGCACCGCCGTCGACAGCACCAGGTCGATGACGCCTTGGAACGCCGTCACCGCGGGGATCCACACCATGTCCTTGCTCACCGCGGTGGAACGCTGGCCGGTCTTCAGCCACTCGGGCTCGGACCAGATCACGGAGGGCCCGATCCATACGATCGGGTCGTTCCCATGCTGCAGATAGGCCACCCGAGTGTCGTCCCAGGTGCCGGCGAGCGTCTGCAGCCCGCCCCATTGGTCCGCCCATCTGACGTGGGCGCCACCATCGAGCACCGGAAGCGAGTAGGGGCTGCCCGCGTCCCGGGACGCCTGCGCGGCGCTCCAGATGGACGTGAACGACGGGGTGCCGGCCAGCACCGCCCCCTGGGTGGAGGCCTGCAGGTCGGCCATGTCGGCGTACGCGGACTGGATACCGAAGCTTCCCAGGCTCAGCCCGTACACCACCAGCTGGGGCCGGTGGTCCTGCGGAAGCGTCTCCCACCATGACGTCACGGCACGCACCAGCGCTGAGGTGCCGTCCTGCGACAGCTCCGGCGTCAGGATCGCCGAGACAGGGCTGCCCGTGGCGCCGTACTGCATGGCGACGATCGCGGTGTCACCTGCATGCAGGTACTCGAATCCGTCCAACGCAGCCGGGTCGAGCCAGCCCGACCCGGTCGTGCCGGCGATCATCAGGACAGCTCTGTCGGAGGCGTCTGTACGGATCAGCTCGTCGACCGCGAGCTGAGCCCTCTCCTCGAAGGTGCCAGGAACGTCGATCCCCACGTACACCCGGATGGGCTCCTTGGCGGACACTCCGGTGACGAGCTCGAGCTGCGACACCGTGGGACCGCCGGAGACGATCTTGGCGCCGGCCTGCCCCACCTGATCCCATGCGACGAGGCTCGCCTCGCTGCCGGATCGCAGCGGGCTCGTCGGCTGGGGATAGTCAGGGTCGTATTGCCGGTTGTGCTGCACCGAGGCTGCCGTGAGCAGGAACGACAGGACCGACAGGCCGAGCGACAGCACGACAAGCATCGCGACCACCGTGAGGGCTCCTGTCGCGAACCCGCTGACTCGTGGCCTCGCCTCGCGCCCGGGTACGCGCGGTGCGATCAGCGCCCACAGGCGCCGGTAGCCACCTGCCACTCCTCGTCCGATCGCGAAGGCGAGCCAGGAGCCTCCGGCCACGCCGATGGCACCCCACATCCAGTCGAAGCCGTCCGTGTCGGGCATCCCGACCGCTTCGCGCACCGAGTTCTGCCACTCCAGGGCGAACGGCATCAGCGCGGCGGCCCCCACGAAGCCGACGGCGACGACGATCCACGCGCGTGCCTCGGCGGCGGCAGGCAGCCGCCCCTTCGACAGCCGGGCGGCCACCCGCCACAGCAGGACCCCCACGCCGTAGCCGACAGCGAAGCCCAGGCCGGACACGAGACCTTGGCCCCACGCGGGGCGAGGCAGCAGCGACGGCGTGAGCGACAGCGCCACCGCCACCAGGCCGACCGTCGCACCCGCGACATCGAGTCGGGATCCGCCCCGCGCCACCTTGACCATCCGATTCCCCTTCCGGCCCGAACTGCCCGCCCTGAGACGGGCGTTTTGCAGGGACGACCATGTGCCGCAAGCCTCCCACATCGGGCCGGTTCGCGCGGCGTGGGGCGCGACCCTCATCGCGCGCGTTTGCTGACGCGTCAACGGTGGAGCAGTCTGGTGAACCAGAGTGACCCGCCGCACTGGACACGTTCTGAGGGGACGCACCATGGAGCTCGCACGTCGCGCAAGGTCCGCGGAGTCTGAGATAGCGCCCGTCACCGACTTCCTGGGGCAGATGGAGGTCCTGGCGCGCATGCCAGGTGCAGTCGATCTGACCTTCGGCAATCCGCACGAGATGCCGCTCCCGGGGCTCGTCGCGGCCCTCGCCGCGCAGGTGCAGCCCCGCTCGGAGACCTGGTTCGCGTACAAGACGAGCGAGGAACCTGCCCGCACCGCGGTCGCCACCGGGCTGAGCGCAGAGCTCGGCACCGCCTTCGAGCCCCAGGACGTCGCCATGACCCAGGGCGCGTTCGGAGCGATCTCGCTCGCGCTGCATCTCCTCACGGATCCGGCCGACGAGGTGATCGTGCCGGTGCCAGGGTGGTTCTGCTACTCACCGATGCTGCGTTCCGCAGCGCTCACGCCGGTTCCCGTGCCGCTCGACGCCGACTCGTTCGACCTCGACCTGGACGCGATCGCCGCCGCGGTGACTCCTCGTACCAGGATCATCGTCGTCAACTCCCCCGCCAATCCGACGGGGCGCGTGTACTCCCACGATCAGCTCACGGCCCTGGCGCGGCTGGCGGACGACGCCTCGGGACGCATCGGGCGCCGCATCTGGATCCTCAGCGACGAGCCGTACCGCCGGATCCGCTTCGCCGGTGTGCCGTTCACGAGTCCCGCCACCGTCTACCCGTGGACCCTGATCGACTACAGCTACGGGAAGATCCTGCTGGCCCCCGGCCAGCGCCTCGGGTATCTGGCGCTGTCACCCCTGATGCCAGCCGAGACGCGCGCGGAGCTCCGTGCGGCGCTCACCCCGCTCCAGCTGTCCATCGGGTGGGGCTTCCCTGACGCGGTCATGCAGTACGCGGCGCCCGCTCTGGAGGAGGTGGGGATCGACCTTGTGGAGCTCGAGGCGAAGCGCGACCTGGTGCATGGTGCGCTCTCGGAGGCGGGATTCACGCTCACGCGCCCCGACGGCACCTTCTATCTGTGGGGCGAGGCACCCGATGGCGACGGGGATGCGTTCGCGGCGCGCCTCGCAAACGATCAGGTCTACGTCATGCCGGGGCGGCTCTTCGAGCGTCCAGGACATTTCCGAATCAGCCTGACAGCCACCATGGACTCCCTGCAACGCGCCCTTCCCTTCCTGATCACGAGCGCGTGACGCTCGCCGACGGCCGCCGTGGCGGCGCGTCTCCACGGCTCTGCGCGGGCTCCCCGGCGGCGCCGCCGACATCAATTCCATGGTGCGCGAACAGTTCTGCAGATTGCATATCTCTATCGATTCCATGCTCATTTTGACGACCCTTCGAACCAGGCGTATATCAGAAATTGGAGCCGCATTTGTCGGCCCGGCGGCATGATCGCGACTCCCTACCCAATGCGGCAATGGAGGCGCGGGAAGATCATGTACACCCCACGAAGGTTCGCCGGCGTGATCGCCGGCGTGATGGCTGCTGGACTTGCGCTCACGGCGTGCAGCGGCAACGGAGGCTCTCCCACGGAGAGTGCGAGCGGCACGGCGTCCGGAAGCATGGGCACCGCGACCGAGGTCGAGGTCTTCACCTGGTGGACGTCCGGCGGTGAGAAGGCCGGCCTCGACGGACTGGTGAGCGTGCTCGCCGACAAGTACCCGAACGTGACGTTCGTCAACGGCGCGGTGGCCGGTGGTGCAGGCTCCGCGGCCAAGGACCTGCTGCAGTCCCGTCTGCAGGCCAACGATCCGCCCGATACATTCCAGGCGCACGCGGGCGCGGAGCTCGACGACTACATCGCGGCAGGTCAGGTGCAGGACATCAGCGACCTGTACACGGAGTTCGGCCTCACCGACGTGTTCCCGGCGGACCTTCTCAGCCTGCTCACGGTGGACGGCGCCATCTACTCGGTGCCGGCGAACATCCACCGCGCGAACGTCGTGTGGGCGAACCCGTCGGTGCTCGAGGCCGCCGGCCTCGACTCGACTGCCACCTACGCGACGATGTCCGACTGGTTCACGGCGCTCGACGCCGTGCAGGCATCCGGCCAGACCGCCTTGTCGATCGCCACCACGTGGACCCAGGTCCAGCTGCTGGAGACGGTCCTCATCTCGGATCTCGGTGCGGACGGCTACATCGGCCTGTGGGACGGAACCACCGACTGGACCGGCAGCGGCGTGACGGCGGCGCTGGAGGACTTCCAGAAGCTGATGAGCTACACCAACACGGACCGTGACGGCCTCGACTGGCCCGACGCGCTCCAGATGGTGGTCGACGGCACGGCCGGGTTCAACGTGATGGGCGACTGGGCGGCGGGCGAGCTCGACACTCAGAGCCTCACGGCGGGAACGGACTACATCTACTTCCCGGTGCCAGGCACGTCGGGCATCTTCGACTTCCTTTCCGACTCCTTCACACTGCCCGTAGGTGCACCGCACCCCGACGGCGCGAAGGCGTGGTTGGACGTCGTCGGCTCGCTTGAGGGTCAGACGGCCTTCAACATCGCGAAGGGCTCCATCCCTGCCCGCACCGACGCGGACCCGAGCCTGTTCAACGCATACCAGCAGAGCGCGATCAAGGACTTCGCGTCCGACACGATCGTCCCGTCGCTGGCTCACGGCGCCGCAGCACCGATCGCCCAGCTGAACGCGATCTCCGACGCCACGAGCAAGTTCACCTCGGGTGGCTCCGACCTTGCCACCTTCCAGACGGAGCTGGCCGCCTCGGCCGGCTGACCCGAAGGGCGCTGCCCGCTCGATCTCCGGGTCGGGCGGGCTCCGCCGTGGCCGCGATACGAGCTGAGAGGGGTTGCGTCATGCTTCGGGACATCCGCCGGTGGGGCCCGCCGCTGCTGCTGATCTCGCCGTCCTTGATCCTCGTCGGGATCTTCGTGTACGGACTGATCGCCATCAACACGTACACGTCGATGACGGACATGCACACGGCGGCCCAGACGACAGGCAAGGCTCCGGTGTCGTTCGTCGGACTCCAGAACTACTGGGAGCTGTTGGCAAGCGACTCCTTCCAGCACTCGCTGAAGAACCTCGCCCTGTACACGATCGTGTTCCTCTCGGGCGCGCTCGTGTTCGGCTTCATGTGGGCGTGGCTGCTGGATCGTCCCGTCAAGTACGAGGGCGTATTCCGCTCGATCTATCTGTTCCCGATGGCGGTCTCCTTCATCGCCTCCGGCGTCGTCTGGCGTTGGCTCCTCAACTCCAACGTGGACGACAAGGCGACCGGCCTCAACCGGCTCTTCCAGATCGTCGGCTTGAACTTCCTGCAGAACGGCTGGTGGAACAACGTCAACGTCGGCATCACGGCCATCGCGATCCCAGCGATCTGGCAGCTGGCCGGATACATCATGGCTCTGTTCCTGGCCGGCTTCCGTGGCATCCCCCAGGAGCTCCGCGAGGCCGCACGGGTCGACGGCGTCTCCGAGTTCCAGCTCTATCGGCTGGTGGTCTTCCCCCAGCTCACGCCGATCCTGCTGTCCGCGGTCATCGTGATCGGCCACATGTCGCTCAAGGTGTTCGACCTGATCATGTCGATCTCGAAACCGGCGAACTATCAGACCAAGGTGCCCGCGATCGACATGTTCGTGTTCAAGAGCCAGTACGACTATGCGAACTCGGCTGCCGTCGGCGTGATCCTGCTGGTCATCGTGGCGGTGCTGATCGTGCCCTACCTGGTCCACGTGGCGCGCTCGGGGAGGCGATGAGCCATGGCTGTGACCGAGGCTCAGACCACGTCATCGGCGCCGTCCCCGCGGCCGCCGAGGCGCCAGGTGGACCCGCGCTACGCGCTCGGCCGCACCGTCAAGTACCTGGTGCTCTTCTTCTTCCTGGTAGTCGTCCTGATCCCCGTCTACGTCCTCGTGGTGACCAGCTTCAAGGGATCGGGCGACGCGACGGCGGCACGCGCGTGGAGCCTGCCGACCGTGTGGGTGCTCGACAACTGGGGCGAGGCATGGACGACGCTGGCGCCCGCGATCGGCCGGTCGGTGATGCTGGCGGTGCCCGCCTCGATCATCTCGTCGATCCTCGGCTCGATGAACGGATTCGTGCTGTCCAGGTGGCGATTCCGAGGAGCGGATGTCGTCTTCACCCTGATCCTGTTCGGGATGTTCATCCCCTACCAGGCCGTGATGATCCCGCTGCTCCAGCTGGTGCTCGGCATCGGGCTGCCCAGCGGCGTTCCCACGCTGATCATGCTGCACGTCATCTACGGAATCCCCATCACGACCCTGATCTTCCGCAACTACTACGAGTCCGTGCCCATCGAGCTGATCGAGGCCGGGCGCGTGGACGGTGCAGGGATGCTGCGCGCGTACTGGTCGATCGTCCTGCCACTGTCCATCCCGAGCTTCGTGGTGGTCCTCATCTGGCAGTTCACGTCCATCTGGAACGACTTCCTTTTCGCCGTGTTCTTCTCGTCGTCGCAGAACGGGCCTGTCACGCTGGCGCTCAACAACCTGGCGAACGGTTCGATCCTCGCGAACTACGGCGCATCCATGGCGGGCGCTCTCCTGGCCTCCGCACCGACGATGCTCGTCTACATCCTGCTGGGCAAGTACTTCATCGGCGGGCTGATGTCCGGCTCTGTGAAGGGCTGACGCGTCTCAGCATGCAGGCGTTGCGCGCAGGGTGCGAGCGGGACCGCGTCGCCTGACGGAACGACGCGGCTTCGGGGCCTTCGGGGGCAGGGTCGCGACGTATGCCAGCGCGCGTTCCAACCAGGCGACCTTCGCGCCATCCTCCAGGTCCGGAGGGAGCGAGGCATAGCCGCCCATGGGTCGTCCGGCGGGGCCGAACGGGCCGCTCCCCGGGAGCGCGCGGAGATCGTCGAGCGCCGTCGGATCAAGCTTGACCCCCACGGCATCGCCGAACAGTCCGGCGAACATGTTGCCGTTGACGAAGGCGCCGACGCTTCCGAACATGGGTCGGACCTCGATCCCCGCCAGTCCGTCGACCAACGACCGGAAGTACGCCTTGGCCTCGTCGGAATGCTGAGGAAGCTGCATCGTCCGCCCTCTCCATGCTCGTGACCACGTGCTGCAGGGCCTCGTGCAGGACGCGGTCTCCTGTGGGAAGCATAGGCGCTCGATACCGCGGCATGCGGGGCTCACAAAGCGGTGGACGCGTCAACGTGTAAGCGTCCGAATCACCGCGAAGGGGGCGGCGCGCTTCGGATCAACACCGATCAAGGGGAGTGCAGATGCAACGCAGGACACGGGGGTGGCTGGCCGCGACGACGGCAGCCATGACGATCAGCGCCGGGACAGCCTTGGCGCCCACCGCGGTGGGGGCACCTGCCGCTGACACAGCGGACGACACCGCCAGCGTCGAGTCGCGGCCCGACAACCGGCCGGGCCCGCTCACGCAGAGGCAGAATGAACGACGCAAGGCCGCCCAGGACCTCATCCTGTCCGGCCAGGCTGAGGCAGGCACGGACGGCGGGGTCGAGCTCGGCGAGGGCAAGCACTACCAGGACACCGTCACGGGCACGGGTCAGGTGTTCACGATCCTGGCCGAGTTCGGCGATCAGGGCAGCGGAAAGCTGGGCACCACGCCCGGCCCCCTTCACAACGAGATCGAGGAGCCGGACCGGTCCGTCAACAACTCGACGCACTGGGTGGACGACTTCAACCGGGCCTACTACGAGGACCTCTTCTTCGGCCCCGGTGACTCGTTCGCCGACTTCTACACCCAGCAGTCGTCCGGCAGCTACACCGTCGCAGGCGAGGTCTCGGATTGGGTCAAGGTGCCTGGAAACGCGTCCACCTATGGGGACAACAGCGTCGAGGACTACGGAGGAGCCTGGCAGTTCATCGCCGACGCAGCGAACGCCTGGTACGACGCGCAGGTGGCCAAGGGCACGAGCCTGGAGGACATCAAGGCAGAGCTCGCGTCCTACGACGTATGGGACCGCTACGACGTCGACGGCGACGGCAATTTCAACGAGCCCGACGGCTACCTGGACCACTTCCAGGCCGTGCACGCCGGCGAGGGCGAGGATGCAGGCGGTGGCGCTCAAGGCGACGACGCGATCTGGTCCCATCGCTGGTACGTGAACGCGACGGACTACGGAGTGACGGGCCCGACCATCACGCTGACCGACCCTGACACAGGCCTCGACTACGCCGGGCAGGTCAAGCTCGGCGGCACCCAGATCGGCGACACCGGCATCTGGATCGGCGACTACACCGTCGAGGCGGAGAACGGTGGTCTGGGGGTCTTCGCGCACGAGTTCGCGCATGACCTGGGCCTCCCGGACCTGTACGACACCGCGGGCGGCGAGAACTCCACCGCGTTCTGGACCCTCATGTCCAGCGGCTCGTGGCTGGGCGACGGCGGGGACGACATCGGCACCAAGCCCAACTACTTCGGACCGTGGGAGAAGCTGCAGCTCGGATGGCTCGACTGGGCGTACGTGGGACCGGGCACGTCCGGGACATACACGCTGAGCCCCGCGGCGCTGCAGACGGCGGGCCAGGAGCAGGCGCTCATCGTCGATGTGCCGGATGAGGGCATCACGAACGAATACACGACACCTCGCTCGGGCTCGTACGCCTGGTGGACTGGCAGCGCAGACGACCTGAACGTCACTCTCACGCGGGACCTTGATCTGACAGGGCTGAGGTCGGCGACGGTGACCGCGAAGGCCTGGTACGACATCGAGGCAGGGTACGACTACCTGTACGCCGAGTACTCGACGGACGGCGGCGCGAACTGGACCGAGGTGGGCAAGCCGGTGGACGGGTCGTCGAACGGCCGATGGTCCACGTTGCGATACACCGTCCCCGGCGGTGGTGCCGTCCAGTTCAGGTTCCGCTACCAGACCGACGGCGGGGTCCACTATGCCGGAGCCTTCCTCGATGACATCGTCATCAAGAGCGGCGGCACCACGCTCGCGACGGACGACGTCGAGTCGGACGTCAGCGACTGGACGCCGGACGGGTTCAGCCGCTCCACCGGCACGGAGACGAGCGAAGGCGACCGGTACTACCTGGTGGAGAACCGCACGTACGTCGGCTACGACACGACGCTCCGCACGGGTCCGTACCAGTTCGACGCGGCGTATACCGCGCCAGATCAGGTGGAGCATTTCGCCTTCCAGGATGGCATGCTCGTGTGGGTGGTCGACGAGGCGTACAGCGACAACAACACGATCGAGCATCCCGGACACGGGCTGGCGCTTCCCGTGGACTCGCACCCCGCGAAGTTCACCTATCCGGACGGCACGGCTCCGAGCAATCGACGTCAGCCGTTCGACGCCGCGTTCGGCCTCAACACGCTGACGGCGGTGTCACTGCACAAGGAGATCATCGTCGGCAAGGGCAAGTCGCAGTCGATCCAGTCGGTCGCCGCGGTCGGCTCCGACGGCACCACCACGCAGATCGGGACCTTCGACGACCAGCAGGTCGACGCGTTCTTCGATGAGTCGAACCCGCTCGGAGGCGTGCTTGTCGCGGGTGCCGGCGTCACCGTCGGCGTGACGAGCCAGACGACCGGAGGCACGATGACGGTCGACGTGGTGAACCCGGACCCTGCCGCGTAGGCGAAGCGGAGCGACGACGACGGGCCCGTCACCTCACGGCGGCGGGCCCGTCGTCACAGGTCAGCTGCCCGCTCCGCTCCAGTCGCCCTGGTCGCTCCAGACGGCCTGGGCGCCCGCGTCGCCCACGATGATGACGTCGGCCGTGGTGCCGACCGCTGCGACCGCGAGCAGGGCTCCCAGCACGATCGAGACGGCCCGTCCGCGGGATCCGGCCTCGCCGCTCTGCCGTGCCTGGCGGCGCATCCACCACCAGTAGGCCCACGCCAGGATCAGGAAGACGATCACCACGGGCACGAGCTGGTCCGCGCCCTCGGTGTGCTTCTGCAGCAGGGTGCTGTCGGGAACCCGCTCCTCGAGCCACTCCCCTGCCTGCTTGGCGAGCGCCGTGCTGATCGCACCCGCGGTCACGAGGATCGGCATGCCGATACCCAGCCACCGTCGCGCGGCGGGCCACACCACCACCGCGATCGCCGCCAGCGCCGCGAGCGGGACCAGCACGATGACGGCATGGACGAGCAGGGGGTGTGCAGGGATACCGTTGACGGTCCAGCTCATGATTCCTTCCTTCCACTCAGGATGGCGGGACGCACGCCCGCTGGGGTCAGTGAACCGCCGGGGCCCCAAGAATCCACCAAAGTTCACGGATGCGACCACGGCCGAGCACGCCATAGGGTGGGCGCACCACTCTGATCGGATCGGAGCGCTCGTGAACGCCACTCTCACCGCCCTGCCAGGGGTTCGGGTGGGCCATGCCACCCATCTGGACCGGCTCACGGGATGCACCGTCGTGCTGTTCGATTCGCCGGCCACCGTGGCCCTCAAGGCGTACGGCGGCGGCGCCGGCGGCTTCAACACCGAAGGCCTTCACGCGGGTCGGACCGACTACCGCCTGAACGGCATCTTCGTCGCAGGCGGCAGCAGCACGGGACTCATGGCGGGCGCATCGATCATGGAGGCCATGCGCCGGGACGGCGTGGGCTTCCGATCCGGCCCTGACGGGGGCATCCTCAACCCGTCGATCACTGGCGCGGCCATCTACGACCTGGGCATGAGCGTCGCACCGTTCGAGGCCGACTACGGCCGCGAGGCCTACGTCAACGCAAGCACCGCGCCCGTGGCGAGCGGCAGCGTCGGCGCCGGCACGGGCGCATCCGTAGGCAAGTTCCTGTGGCTCGACGGCGGCACGAAGGTGGGCGCGATGAAAGCCGGAGTCGGGTCCGCTCGCGTCGACCTGGGAGGCGGCATCATCGTGACCGCGATGTCCGTCGTGAACGCCGTCGGCAACGTGGTCCTGCCCACGGGCCAGGTGCTCGCCGGCAACCGGGCCGAGCTGGGAGGCTTCGCCTTCTACGACCAGGTGAGCGACATCGTGACCAGGCCCTTCACGAACACCACCATCACGGTGGTCGGCACGAACGTGGACCTCGGCTCGAAGGAGCACTACGAGAAGCTCGCGCACCTTGCCACCCATGGCCAGGTGCGCGCGATCAACCCCGTCCACACCTCGGCGGACGGGGACTCGCTGTTCGTGTTCAGCACCGCGACCCTGCGCGAGCCGCTCAACCCGAACGGCCAGTACTTCAAGGAGGGCCCGACGGACATCCACCTCCAGGTGGACCTGCTGGGCCATGCCGCTGCCCGTGCAGTGCAGGAGAGCATCTACGACGCGTGTCGCGCGGCGACGACCGTGCCCTTCGAGGAGGCCTACGGAGGCGTCATACCTGCGGTGGACCTGTAGGCCGTTCGCCGCGGCATCGGCACGTCGCCGGGACCATAGTGGAGTGAAGGGGCCCGTGCCCCGCCATCCGAGAGGAGGATCGCGCCATGGAGGACCTGACCGAAGCGGGACACCTGGCCCGATGGAACGGCAGCCACTACATCGTCTCCGCCCCCACTGGCATTCAGTTGGGCTCGCTTGAACTCGTCGGAGACGTGTGGGAGTGGGCCGAGTTCACCTCCGAGTACGACCGAGGAGTCGAGGTCGCGGACCGGTCCTTCGACAGCCCAGAGGAGGCGCTCCACGCGATGCTCGAGTGGGGCGGCTGGCTGGTCTGAGCGCGTCGCGCCGGAACTCAGCCGGCAGCCTTCGTCACCAGCGCCGCCAGCATCGCCACGTCCTCGTCGGTCATCTCGTTGTGAACCGCGAACGCGGTCGCCCACACCGCGCCGTCGTCCAATGACGCCGCCGTGTCGAACTCGAAGGTCGAGTAGCGGACCTTGAACTTCGACTTCGGCTTGAAGAAGCAGATCACCTTGCCCTCACGGGCCCACGCCGGGAAGCCGTAGTACGTCTTCGGGTCGAGCTGCGGCGCAGCGCCGACGACCATGTCGCGGATGCGCTCGGCGAGCTCCCGCTCGTCGTCAGGCAGCTTGGCGATCGCCTCCACGTTGGCGGCAGCGTTCGACGCCTGGTCGGCGGCCGCCTTCAGCTCCTTGGCACGGGCGCGCATCGCCCGCTTCTCCTCGGCACTGAACGTGCCCGTGCTCGTCGTGTCAGCCATGCGTTCAGTGTAGGGATTCCACGACGCTGGGTGCTTCTTGATTCCTGCTCGATCGGCTTCGGGAGCGCGCTGCCCGGGCTGCGGCAGGGCGTCCCCGCCGCAGCCCTTCGCGCTCTGAGGTCAGGACTCCGCAGGGAACGCGGCGCACTGACCGATCGCCATGCCGCCCACCATGTTGAGCGGGTCGGGGTTCGAGAACACCGCGTCGCCGAACTGAGGCGCCGGAGAGCTCCCGTGGCAGATGAGGTTCCCGCCGATCTGATCGGCGACGATCTCGTTGCCGTCGGGGTCGGCGAGCATGATGTCGCTGAACACGACATTGCCGTCGACCTGCGACCGGATGAGGCCGAACCAGGTGGTGGTCAACCCGTTGACGACCACGTTGCCGTGGAAGACGTCGTCCTTCAGGGAGAACGGGATGAAGCCCTGGACGTCAAGTCCAGCACCTCCGCCTGTCGAGACGACGTTGCCCCAGACCTCGATGCCGTTCAGCGCCGCGTTGTACACGCCGCTGAGGACGATCCCACGGTGCACGGTGATGTCGGAGTGCTCTCCGGCATACGGGCCGACGTTGATCGGGTTGTCCTCACAGCCTCCGTGGGCCATCGTGCATCCGAGCGCCAGCCATGAGCCGGCGCCTGCACGGACACTGCCGCCGATCATGATCGTGGACGGAGCCCAGTCGGCATTGAAGGTGGCGCCAGGAGCGACCACGAGGTCGTCCATGATGGTGATGTCGGCGTAGGCGGCGACAGCGCAGTCGCCGGTAGCCATGACCGTGGCGTAGGTGCCGGACGGGAGCGTCCCGTCGCACATCGTCGTGGTCCTCGGCGAGGCGGCCATGGCCGAGCCTCCCGAGAGGATGAGAGCGGTCGAGACCGCGAACGCTCCTAGAGCGCCCATGAAGTGCTTCATGCGTGTGCTTCCTCAGCCCGGCGAAGTGGGGACTGTCGCGAGGTCTCGCCGGTGAAACCGGGTGACATGCCAGCACTTCGGACTGTAAGCCTGGCCGGGACGAGTCGCGACTCGCGGCTACGCACACACGGCCTGCCTGGCATGTTGGACGGGTGCGCATGAGTCGCGCCTTGGGAGCCACATCGAACGTTCCTCGGACCCGCCGCCATGCCTAGTCGGCGAGCTGGGAGCGGTAACCGTCGCGCAGGTCCTGCCAGCCGTAGGCGAGAGCACGCCGTCCCGTGGGGCGCTCCCGCGGGGTACCGTCCTCTGCGGCGAGCCGACCCAGGCACACCTGCCAGCCGGCCGCATAGTCAGGCGACAGCGCTCGGTCGGCGAACGACTGACGCAGCTCCACGATGGCGCCGCCGCGGTCGGGCGTGATGGTCCACCGCAGCACATCGTCGCGCCATCGGTGCACCAGCTCCCGTGGGGCGTCGACGCTGAGAACCTCGGTGTCGACCGGCGCATCCCCTGGATTCTCACGACTCGTTGCGGGCCCCACCGTCGCAAGGGACCGGTTCGGAACGATGGGCGACCAGAGCGCCAGCCTCTCGGGTTCCGTCAGCATCGCCCAGAGCCGCTCGGGAGTGTGCGGGAACTGGCGACGCATGACGAGCGTCCAGCGGCCCTCCTCGGCTTCCAGCAGAGTCTCGATGGGTTCATGTATCGCGGCGACGAGCGCGTCGTCAGGTGCATGCTCGGTCATCTCTCCTCCTCGTTCTCGTCCTCCAGAGCTTCGGCAAGTCGGTCGAAGCTCGCGTTCCACCGCTCGACATACGGTTCCACCCAGGCCATCACGTCCGGCAGCGGGCGCTCGGCAAGCCGGTAGACCCGACGCTTTCCCGCGACCTCGACGTCCACGACGCCCGCATCGCGCAGCACCCGCAGATGCTTGGAGACGAGCGGCTGCGACAGCTGCAGCTCGCTCACCAGGGTGCCGACGTCGTGCTCACACAACCGCAGGCGATCCACGATCGCACGCCGAGCGGGCTCGGCGATCAGGGTGAAACCGTCCATGGGTTTCATTTGAACATCACTTCATATGAATGTCCAGACATATGTTCCACGGAGACCTCGCCGCCTGGCGCGACACCGGCCTCGAGGAGTCCCCGCACCGAGGGCGACGAGCGTCCGAGACGGCCCTGGCCGCGCCGTCTCGAACCGCTGGGGATCACCGCGGTTGCGCCGTCAGCTACTCAGGACCGCGCGGACGGCGCTGAGGACGAGGAGGCACCTCCTTCGCCGCGACGATCGTGGTCACAAGGATCCGTTCGACCCCACGCACGCCGTCCACGACCACCGCCTGGTCGTCCACGCTGAGCAGCTCGCCAAGAGCGTCTGTCGCCTCGCCGGAGGGGATCAGGTACCGCACCACCACACGCGCACCGGGTGCAGGTAGACGGACCAGATTCCGTCGATCGGGCTGCTCAGGCATGAGCTCATCCTTCCAGAACCGCCAAGCCGCCACCTCGAGGATCACCTCGGCCCCCACGGCTAGGCTCTCCTCGTGACCGGCTCCCACCTGCGCATCCTCTCCGCTCGCATCCGCACCAGGCCTCTCCCCTGTGCCGTGCGGGCACGGCAAGACGACGGAGATGTCTCGCAGTGAGCGCGATCTTCGACGCGCTGCGGCGCTGGCCTGACGTCGAGGCACCTGGGCTGGTCGCCGTCGACGCGGCAGATCGACTCATCCTGGACACATCTGCGGAGCTGCGCGCGTCCGCCCTGCCGGGCGACATCGTCGTGATCAACGACGCCTATGGCGCGCTCACCCTCGGGGCGGCCGATGCCGGCGCGAGCGGGATACGAACGCATCTCGACGCCATCACCGGTGAGCGCGCGCTCGACGCCAACGCGGCTCGCGTGGGCCTCACCGGCCACTATCGGTCGGGCCCCCTCGATGCGGAACTGGTGCGGGGAGTCAAGGTCGTCCTGCTCCGCCTACCGCGCTCCCTCGATGCGCTGCGCGACATCGTCGGCCTGATCGCCGCGCACGCCGACCCCAGCGTCGTGGTGGTCGCGGGCGGGCGGCTCAAGCACATGTCGGTGTCGATGAACACGGTGCTGAGCGAGAACTTCAGGCAGCTGGACGTCAGCCATGCCCGGCAGAAGTCGCGGGTTCTCCTGGTCCGCGCGCCTCGGGGCGGTCGCGATCCCGCTCCTGCCGCCGCGCAGGTCGCAGGCCTTGAGGTGCGAGCGTACGGCGGGGCCTTCGCAGGTGCGCGCCTCGACATCGGCACCCGACTCCTGCTCGCGAACCTTCCCGACTCTCCCGTCGGCGGAGCACCGAACGATCCCTTCATCGATCTGGCATGCGGCACGGGAATCATCGGCGCATGGATGGCGACACGACATCGCGGCGCGCATGTGTACGCGTGCGATCAGTCGTCCGTCGCCGTCGAGTCCGCCAAAGCGACGATGCTCGCCAACGGCATCGAGGACCGCGTCACGGTGGTGCGCGACGACATGCTGGGCGCCAGGCCTTCCGCCACCGCATCTCTCGTCACGTTGAACCCGCCGTTCCACTCAGCCGCTGCGGTGACCGACCTGATCGCACCCCGGATGTTCGCCGAAGTGGCAAGAGTCCTGCGCCCCGGAGGACAGCTGTGGTGCGTGTGGAACTCAGGGCTCAAGTATCGGCCGCTGCTCGAGCGCGAGATCGGCCCTACCGAGCAGGTCGCACGCAACGCCAAGTTCACCGTCACGGTCTCGACACGCCGGTAAGGGCTGCCGGGCCGACCTCCGAGCGTACGACGCGTGCGACCCGAGTCGGCATCCCACGCGCAGCAGATGGACCGTTCCCCCGTGTTTACCAGGATGAACGGACCTTCAAGACGTAGGGCTGACAGGATCTGAACCTGCGAACCCTGGGGCAAGCGGTCTCTTTCCGGTCCTTCTCGGTTGTTCCCGGTTGAATCTGATGGCACTGTGATCGGTTCTCGCTCCTGGTCGGCAACGACTGGCCGCATGCTCAACACCACCACGCAGCTGCCCCTGATGACGGCCGGGAGTCGCCACCCACTTCACGGGACCTGACCGGGCAGTGCGTGTTCCTACTCGTGTTCGGGCAGCCGCGGCGCCGACCAACCAGGATCACGACCGATCAGCGCCGCGCGCGTGACGGCGGCGGAGCCGAACCGATCACGGACCGCATCGAGGGCGGTGTCGAGCGCAGTATCGATGCGCGCTCCGTCGTTCCAGTCGATCGGAAGCTCCGGCTGAACCGTGCCGGCATTGGTCAGGTGCGCGAGCGAGACGCCGATGAGAGTGACGCCGCGGTCGGCGATGTCGGGACCCGCCGCCGCGAGCAAGCGCTGGGCGACGCCGAGCACCACCTCGGTGCGGTCGGTCGGCGTGGCGAGCGTGCGCGATCGGGTCGCCTTCGTGAAGTCGCCGTAGCGAAGCCTCAGCACCACGGTGGCACACGACGATCCGCGATCACGTAGGCGCTTTGCAAGTCCATCGACGATCTGAGTGAGGATCAGCCCGAGCTCACCACTCGTATGCGGCCGATTGCCAAGTGCCCGCTGCGAGCCGATGGATCCGTGGCGCTTGGTCGTGTCGACTGGCCGCGGGTCCCGGAGCCGGGCCAGCGCGTGCAGATGCGCACCGGCCGCCCGGCCGAGCCATCGCTCGGCGGTCGCGGCGTCGAGCTCTGCCAACTGCCCCACGGTGTAGATGCCGTTGCCGTGCAACTTCTCCGCGGTCACCGCGCCGACGCCCCAGAGCCGCTCGACTGGGAGTGGATGGAGGAACGCCTCCTCGCGGTCGGGCTCCACCACGAGGAGCCCGTCGGGCTTGCTGACCGCGCTCGCAACCTTCGCGAGGAACTTGGTTCTCGCAACGCCGACCGAGATCGGGAGCCCAACGTCGGCACGCACGCGCTCCCGCAGGCGCACGGCGATCTGCTCAGGAGTCCCGGCAAGGCGGCGCAGTCCCCCGACCTCAAGGAACGCCTCGTCGATCGAGACTCCCTCCACGTACGGCGTGGTGTCGTGGAAGATCTCGAACACTGCACGGCTCGCTTCGGAGTAGGCCTCCATGCGGGGCGGGACGACGATGGCGTCGGGACAGAGCGCACGCGCCCGCTGCACCCCCATCGCGGTGCGAACGCCCCGAGCTTTCGCCTCGTAGCTCGCGGCCACCACCACGCCACCGCCCACGATCACGGGCCTTCCCCGAAGCGCGGACTCGTCCCGCTGCTCGACCGAGGCGTAGAACGCATCGAGGTCAGCGTGGAGCACGGTCGCTTCGCCCCGCATGTCACACCTCCAGCTGCCCCACGTTCCTCCAGGAATGGTCTCACCGGCGCCCGACATCGCAGTAGCTCCGTGCCTGGCCGACGGGTCGCGCTGAAAGGGATCTCTCCCGAGTCGGGCGACAGGATCTGAACCGGCGACCGCTTGCAGCAACCAGTCTCTATCCGGTCCCTTACGGTTGTCCCCGAGACTGACGGATTCCCCCAAGTTGTTGGGGAATCAGGCGATTCGCTGTTCACGAGGGTATCCAGATGTTCACGGCTGGTCCCGGTTGAATCTGATGACAATCTGATGAGGTTGCGACCTCGGTGGCGGCTCCTCGACGGCCAATCCCAAGTCGCATCGCGCCACCGCACTGTATTGACGTTGCCATGACAGCGTGTCTACAGTGGAGGTCGAGTCTTTGGAGGACGACATGGCTACGCCCACTCGCGACGAGTACCTGCAGATGCGAATCACCGCGGACGCGAAGGACCACCTGCGCGAAGCAGCCCGCGCCTCCGAGCAGGACCTGTCGACCTTCGTGCTCCAGGCTGCGAAGAAGGCTGCCGACGAGGTCCTCGCCGAGCGCTGGACGTTCCGCCTGTCCGACGAGGACTACGACTCCTTCCTCGCCCAGCTCGAGGAGCCTGCACGGACCCTGCCCGGACTCGCGGCTCTTGCGTCCGAGCCGTCGCCCTTCAGCGACCGCTGATCCGCGAGACTAGCCGGTGAGCGACTACCGCAGCCCAGTCCACCTCGCGGACGCACACGACGTCACGGGCTTCCGCTGCACCAGCGATGAGCTCACCACCTGGCTGCAGAAGCATGCGCGGGGATCCCACAAGGGTGGCCACACCCGGGTCGCCGTCGTCACGCCCAGCGACAGCGCCGACGTCGTCGCGTACTACGCGATCGCGATGGGATCCGTCGCCCCTGCCCAGGCAACCGCGCGTATGACTTCCGGCGGTGGCCGCCACCCGGTCCCCGTGATCGTTCTCGCGCGGCTCGCCGTGGACGAACGCCACACAGGAAAGCGTCTCGGACGGGCACTCCTGCTCGACGCGATCCGTCGCTCCGTCGCAGCCTCCAGTGATATCGGCGCCCGAGCGATCGTCGTGCACTGCAAGGACTCCGCAGCCAAAGACTTCTACTTGAGCGCCGTCCCCGAATTCGCCGAACTCCCCCACGACCCGATGGCACTCGCATTGCTACTCAAAGACGCACGCGCATCGCTCGGAATCGGCTGAGCACGTCCGGCCACTTCACCGGAACAACGGCTGCGCCTCCACTCAACCCCGGGCGCACGAAGCGGCGCATCAGGACCCCTTGTTGCGGGCCTTCGACTGCTTCGGCGGCAGTGCGCTCACCTGAGCCAGGGCGAGGCCGATCCATTCGCTGAGCAGCTCGGGCTCGTCCCTCCAGGCTGCGGGCGCGACGAGGTAGCCGCCCGTGGCCGGACCGGGCTTAGGGATCTGCATCGTCGCCTCCTCAACCCCAACGCGTTTGCGCCGGCATGCCCGCAGGTGCGGGATTAGGACTCGAGGAGCTCTTTCGCCTTGTCAAGCGCGGCCATCTCACCGTCCATGCTCTTCTGCACCGGCCCGCCCATGAACAGCTTCTTCAGACCACTCACCTCGACATCCAGCGAGAACGTCACTCTCGTCCGGTCACCTGCCGACACGAAGCTGTAGATTCCGACCGGGCGCACGGGCCCTGTCACCGTCTTGGAGGCATACCTGGTCGGCGCCGTGAGCTCGGTAATCTCGACGTTCGCGTCGATCGAGCGGCCACCCGGCCCGGCGACCACCCGGCGTACCACGGCGCCGACGCGCGGCTGCCCGTCGAGAAGCATCTCCTTGACGCCGCCACGCCACTTCGGGTCGTTGGCGGGGTCAGTGAAGAAGGCGTAGACAGCGCTGATCGGTGCGGAGATCTCGACGGTGCGGGATGCGGACGGCATGGGATCCGTATCTCGCACGAGCCGGCACGGGGGCAGTCATCCTCTCGCGTCGAGCGAGGCGCGAACAGCGGCCTCCGAGAAGACCCGCTTCGCCTCGAAGTCCTCGCCCTCATCATCAGCAAACCGGGCTACCCGCGAGACGACACTGTACGTTTCGACTGCTCCGCGCGGATTAGCGATCGCCGCGACCATGCGGAACTTCAGCGTGATGCTCTTTGGTCCGCCGCAGTGCCTAGCAACGTCCAATCTGGCTTGCGACCGGCGAGGCTACCCCGCTCTGGATCGCTCAGATCGACGCGTCGAGTGCCGAACCAATTCCACCGACTCGCCCCATACCGCTGGGAAACTAACGTTCATGGCGTTAGTATCCAAGCATGCAGGCACGCGAAGCGCTAAGAACACTAGCTGAGGCGTCCGAGTCCCAGTGGGGCATGGTCACTTCGGCTCAGGCCAGTGTGCGCGGCGTGAGCCACATGAACCTCAACCGCCTGACCGAGTCCGGGGACCTGGTCCGCCTGGCGCACGGGGTCTACAAAGATGCTGGCGCACCCGGCGGCCAACACGACGAACTTCGCGCGGCGTGGCTTGCATCGGACCCGGCACGTCTTGCGTGGGAGCGACTTCGGGACGAGCCCAGCAAGGTCGTCGTCTCGGGAGAATCTGCGGCCGTTCTGCATGACATCGGGGACTTCCGCGCGGTGCGCAGCGAGTTCACCACACCGCACCGCAAGCAGACTCAACGACCCGACGTGCACTACCGGACACGCACCCTAACGCGCGACGACATCACAGTCCGAGAAGGCCTGCCCGTAACCACCGCGGAGCGCACCATTGCCGACCTCGTCGAGCAGCGCGCACAGCTCGACCACGTCGGCGACGCGCTCCGAGACGCCACCCGCAAGACGAAGTTTGACTCCGCCCGCCTCGTGGAACTGCTCGGCCCGCTCGCCGAGCGCAACGGCCACGCCAAGGGCGACGGCAACGCACTGCTTGAGGAACTGCTCGAGGTGGCGCACATCGATCTGAAGAGCCTGTCGCGACAGATCGTGGACATGCCAGACCTCGGTGCACTTGTTGCACGCGACTACCTCGCGGCGAATGACGTATCTGCACTTCTCGATAGCCCCGCGCTGCAGTCGGCACTCGAAGCACAGACAAAGCAGATCACAGCACTGACCACCACACTGAGCGAGACCGTGCTGTCCGCCTTCCCCTCGATCGACCAACTTGCTCAAGCGATCGCCTCGGCCACTGCGACGTTCGACTCCGCTGCTCTGCGCGCAGCTCTCGATACCCAGGCGAAGCAGGTCGCCGCCATGTCACAGACGCTGGAACGGCTGGTGACGTCCCAGGCAGCCGCCCTCCCCAACATCCAGCAGGCGATCGCGAACCTCAGCGCTGCGGGCATCGCTGCGCGTGCCACAAGTGCACAGAAGCGCGTCAGCGAGGCGATCGTCGCCGCTGACTGGGCGATGCTCGCCCAGGTTGCACAGCACCATGCCGGCGTCGACATCGACACCGTCGAGGCGAAGCCTTGAATTCCGAGCCCTACACGTCCGCCGCCGGGGTCGAGGCGGCTATCCGTGACGCGGCAAGACGCGCCTCCGCGGCGGATCCGTCGATCACGATGTCAGACCGAATCGCCCAGGAACACTTCCGCCGCTTCCTGAGCCGCGTGTTCTCCGAGGCCGACGAATCCGGATGGGTGCTCAAGGGCGGCACCGGCGTCCTCGCGCGAGTCGGATCAGCGCGGACGACCAGCGACGTGGACCTGTTCCGTACGGGGCTCTCCCTCGAAGGTGCCCTTGCCGACCTGCGACAACTCGCTGCCGTCGACCTCGGGGACTACTTCCGGTTCGAATACACGGGCCATCGCAGCTCCATAGGCGGCCAGCAGGCATACGCCGACGGCTACCGCGTCAGCTTCGACGTCTACGTCGGCGCGAACAAGCGCGGCGCGCTCAACGTCGACCTCGTCGTCAACGTCGTGATCACCGACGATCCGACGGTGACGGCGCCGGCGAACAGACTCCATATCCCGAGGCTGGCAAGCCACGACTACCGCCTCTACCCCGTCGTCGATCAGATCGCCGACAAGGTCTGCGCCACGATCGCCGAGTACAGCGGCAAGCCCTCCACCCGGGAATGGGATCTCGTCGACCTCGTGGTGCTGGCTACTACCGAGGACGTCGACGCCGACAAGCTGCGACGATCGCTCGTAACGGAAGCACGCGTACGGGGCCTCGAGATCCCCGACCGTTTCACCGTCCCTCCTTCTTGGGGACGACGGTACGCGAAGGACGCCAAACCCGTGCCCGCCTGCGCGAACTACCGGACCGTCGCGCTCGCGGCGCAGCTCATGAACGCATTCATCGACCCGGTGCTCCGCGGCGAAGCCACAGGTACCTGGTCGCACGTCGATCTCGGGTGGAAGTGACCTCCGAACCGCGTGAGCATTCCAACTCAGGCGCACCTCCGCCCACTCGCGCCGCGAGTCGAGGTAGACGCGACGCGATCGAGACGCCGGATTCGGTTCGGCGAGAACAGGCACAGACAGCACATACCTGTCTCGCACTCTGTCGACTATGGGGCCGCGTGGGCGAATCCTTCGAGCGCAATTGGCTCGACCGCCCGACTCCAGTCGGTCTGACTCGCCGGGGCGAGTTAGACCGACACCGCTTTCGCCCTCTGAGCAAGTGCCCTGCAAGCGCCCCAAAGTGATGACTAGGCTCATATTCAGGCCCAAGCAGAAGAGCCGCCCTCCTAGCATTTACCAGGAAAAACGGCTCTTCACAACGTCGGGCTGACAGGATTTGAACCTGCGACCCCTTGACCCCCAGGCGTCGAGGAACGTCGATCGGACCGAGTTTCGGAATGATTCCGCGGGTCAGATCATTCAGATCCCGTCATGAGAATCATGGTTATGCATGATTCTGGTCCCCGTTTGGTCCCCTCTGCGAAGGCACGCGAGGGGTCTAAGAGGTCTCGGTTTGGGCGGAACGATCCGAAAGTTCCCTCACCTTGTTCGCCGAAGCTTGCCCCGGACAAGGGGTCTTGACCCTCTCGCTCCACCTGATCGGCCATCTGCCAGAGTGGCCTCCCAGGACGTGAAGGGCCGCATGACTCTGGCCCACCTTCTGGTCCCCCGTCAATCGGGATATCACCGAGGTCCCGCGAGGTGGCACAGTTCCGCCTGTGTTGCAGAAGTGATGGGCCGCGTCGGGGTTGTTGAGGCAGAGGGGGAACCGGGCGACACTTCAGCAGCTATTCGCGACGGTCTGCGACTCGTTCAAGAGGACGACATGATCAGCCGACCAGGGCGCGCGTCTCGGTCGCCGCGCTGGCGTCCCCTAGCAGCTCGAGCAGGTGCGCCGCGGGGGCGTCGACGGGAACACGCGCGGTCGAGACGACCGAGACGGTCCACGACGGCCCGGCAGTCCCGGGCAGGGTGAATACGCGGAGCCCCGCCGCCTGAGGCTTGGCCGAGACGTGCTGCGGAACGATGGCGACGCCGAGGCCGCGCCCAACGAGGTCGAGTAGCGTGTGCACGTCGTTGACGGTGCAACGTACGCGGCGGCTCACTCCCTGAGCGGCGAGCCTCTCGTCGTTGATGTCTCGGACGCCCCAGGAAGGGGTGAAGTCGATGAAATCGGCGCCCTCGAGTTGCCGCCAGGTCACCTCGGGACGCGAGCCGGATGACGCGGCGAGCGGATGATTCGGGGCAGTCAGGAGAACCAGTGACTCCTCGCCTAATGTGCGGTGCGGCAGTGCACCGAGGTGCTTGGTGGACGCGACGAAGGCCACGTCGATGTTGCCGGCGCGGGCCAGGGCGATGAGGTCCTGCGAACCCGCCTGCGTGAAATGTGTCTCGACGCGGGGGTGGCGGCGATGGAACCGCTCCAGGAGGCCGACCACGTCGACGAAGCCCAGACACTGCTCCGACCCCACCCGCAGAGACCCGGTGACTTCGCGGCTCGCCGTGACCACGGCATCGCGGGCGGCGACCGCCTGAGCGATCATCTGGCGCGCGTGGGGCAGTAGCACCAGACCCGCCTCAGTCAACTCGACCCGGCGCGTGGTCCTATCGAACAGCGGAGTACCCAGCTCCTCCTCGAGGCTGCGGATGGCCGACGAAAGCCCTGATTGAGAAATGCCGGTGAGCTCCGCGGCGCGCGTGAAGTGGCGCTCCTCGGCGACCGCGAGGAGGTATTCCATTTGACGCAAGTCCACTCACATCTCCAGCTTCTCAATCCCAGAACAAGCACCGGTTGGACTTCTAGATTACCGCTTCCTAGAGTGAGGACGCGGCGCCGGACGGCACCGCTACGAGGACCTCACGAAGGAACATGTAGATGCAGCAGCGCACCATCGGTAATCGGACCGTATCGGCGATCGGCCTCGGCGGCATGCCCATGTCGATCGAGGGCCGCCCCGACGCGGACCGCTCGATCGCCACGATCCACGCCGCCCTCGAGGCCGGCGTCACCCTCATCGACACCGCGGACGCTTACCACCGCGACGCGAACGAGGTCGGCCACAACGAGGAGCTCATCGCCCGCGCCCTGCGCGAGTACGGCCCCGGCGCAGCCGACGTGCTCGTCGCGACCAAGGGCGGCCACCTGCGTCCGGGCGACGGCTCCTGGACGCGCAACGGCGACCCGGAGTACCTCAAACGCGCCGCGAAGGAGTCCGCCCGCCGCCTCGGCGTCGACGCGATCGGCCTGTACCAGTTCCACCGTCCCGACCCGGCGGTGCCGTACGCCGACTCGGTCGGCGCGATCCGCGACCTGCTCGACGAGGGCGTGATCCTGATGGCCGGCATCTCCAACGCCGACGTGGCGCAGATCGACGAGGCCCGCGAGGTGCTCGGCGGGCGGCTCGCATCGGTGCAAAACCAGTTCTCCCCCGCGTTCCGCTCCAGCCAGGGTGAGCTCGAGCATTGCGCCGAGCTCGGCATCGCCTTCCTGCCGTGGAGCCCCCTCGGGGGCATCGCGGGCGCGAAGGACCTCGCCGACCGTCACGGCGCGTTCCAGGAGGTCGCGGACGAGGTCGGCGCCAGCGTGTACCAGGTGACCCTCGCCTGGGAGCTCGCGCTCGCGCCCGTGGTGATCCCTATCCCCGGCGCGTCCCGCCCCGACAGCATCCGCGACTCTGCCCGCGCACCAGAGCTCGTCCTGACGAGCGACCAGGTCGCCCGCCTGTCCGCCTGATCCCGACACGAGGAAGAACCGATGAAGACCTTTACCCTGCCCGGCACCGACATGGTGGTGCCCAACGTCGTCCTTGGACTCATGCGGATCCAGGACAAGACCGACGAGGAGGTCCGCACGCTCGTGAGCACCGCGCGCGACGCGGGCATCACGTTCCTCGACCACGCCGACGTCTACGGCAGCTCCAAGCACGGCTGCGAGCGTCGCTTCGCGGAAGCGCTGAAGCTCACCTCGTCCGAGCGCGAGCAGTTCATCATCCAGTCGAAGGCCGGCATCGTCCGCGAGGGGCCGTACTTCGACTTCTCCTACGAGCACATCATCGAGTCAGTGAACGGCTCTCTCCAGGCGCTCGGCACCGACTACCTCGACATCCTCCTGCTGCATCGCCCCGACGCGCTCGTCGAGCCGGAGGAGGTCGCCCGCGCGTTCGACGAGCTATCGGCCGCCGGCAAGGTGCGGGCGTTCGGCGTCTCGAACCAGACCCCCCGCCAGATCGACCTGCTGCGCAAGCACGTCACCCAGCCGATCGTGGCGAACCAGCTGCAGCTGTCGATCACGCACGCGCCGATGATCGCCCAGGGCGTCGCGGCGAACATGCAGGGCCTCGACCAGTCGATCGTGCGCGACGACGGGATCATCGACTACTGCCGCCTGAACGACATCACGATCCAGGCTTGGTCGCCGTTCCAGGCCGGATTCTTCGACGGCCCATTCCTGGGATCCGACCGCTACCCGAAGCTGAACGCGGTCGTCGATCGGCTTGCGGAGCAATACGCCGTCCCGGTCGAGGCCATCGCGGTGGCCTGGATCACTCGCCACCCGGCGCAGATGCAGGTCGTGCTCGGCACGACCACGCCCGACCGCGTGGCCGCCGCCGCGCAGGGATCAGACCTCCCGCTGACGCGCGCCGAGTGGTACGAGCTGTTCCGCGCCGCGGGCTACTCCGTGCCCTGACCCTGGCTAAATGTGCGTCGGGCGCCGCCTCCCTCGAGTACGGCTCCCGACGCACGTCATCGGCGCGCGATTCCAGGTGTCCTTCACGCACAGGGGAGGGCGATACCGTTCAGGAGAAGCGCGAACAGGCGACTTGCGGCGTCCTGGCGTCGACGCGACGAGCCACGATGAGGGCGATTCGCCCAGCGCGTGCGAGACCTCATCGGGCTCCACCCCTACGGGCATCCCGCTCCACGTTCTTCAGGACATCCTCGACCATGCCTCCGTCGAGACCACCGGCGGCTACCTGCGTCCCGATGACCGCCACCTCGCCTCCGCCGCAGAACAAGCCGGTGCCTTCCCCGCCCGGTCAACCGGAAGCAGCAGCCCGTCCCGCCACTCAGGCCCGTCGAGGTCGCTGGGAGCCTGACCCGGTTTCCCGGACGGTTCTTGTGTGTTGATCATGCCGCGATTTCGGCGGCGGTGTGAAGGGTTTCGTAGTCGGCGGGGCTGAGGTCGCCGAGGCTGGTGTGTCGGCGGCGCGGGTTGTAGAAGCCTTCGATCTACTCGAACATCGCCGACGCGAGCTGCGCCCGCGAATCCCAGGTCGTGCGGTCCAGCAGCTCGCGTTGCATCGTCGACCAGAAGCTCTCGATGAGCGCGTTGTCAACGCTCGACGCGACTCTGCCCATTGAGGCGAGCAGCCCGGCTTGGCGCAGCCGGTGCCCGAACAGCCAGCTGGTGTATTGCGTTCCGCGGTCCGCGTGGACCACGGTGCCGGGCTCGGGGCGGCGCCGCCAGCGAGCCATCTCGAGCGCGTCGACGACGATCTCCGCGGTGATCCGATCCGAGATTGACCACCCCACGATCCGGCGACTGAACGCATCGATCACGGCCGCGCAGTAGACCCACCCGTCTCTCGCGCGGTGCTGCGTGATGTCACAGAACCAGAGCCGGTTCGGCGCGTTCGCGCGGAACTGCCGCTTCACGAGATCCTCGTGCGTCGCGGTGTCCGGTTTCCAGCCCCGTCGCTTGCGCCGATGCGAGACACCGACCATCCCGCCCAGCCGCATAAGCCGAGCGACGCGTTTGCGGCCGACGTGAACACCGAGTCCGAGCCGCAGCTCCGCAAGCACCCGAGGCGCGCCATAGGTCTCGCACGAGTCGGCATGGATGCGTCGAATCGTCGCAGTCAGCTCGCCGTCCGCGACGGCTCGCAGCGACGGCGCTCGTTCTCGCCAGTCGTAGTAGCCGGACGCGGAGACCTTCAGGAACCGGCAGGCCACCGCGACGGGGACACCGTCCGCGGCGAGCTCCTGGACCAGCCG
The DNA here is from genome assembly GCF_032102965.1 of Demequina capsici. Taxonomy (NCBI): domain Bacteria; kingdom Bacillati; phylum Actinomycetota; class Actinomycetes; order Micrococcales; family Demequinaceae; genus Demequina; species Demequina capsici. The sequence goes on from NZ_CP134880.1 coordinate 1,513,377, forward strand.
GAACCCTATTTTGGGAGCACGTTCTCCCTGGCGAAATACGCCGAAGCACGCTTGAGGATCTCGATCTCCATCTCCAGAACCCGGTTGCGACGGCGCAGCTCGACGAGCTCCTTATGCTCCTCGGTCGTGATGCCGGGCTTGCGGCCGGAGTCGACCGCGTCACGGTTCATCCAGTTCCGCAGGCACGACTCGCTGATCCCCAGATCACGCGCGGTCTGACCGACGGGGTTGCCCTGCGCGACAAGATCCAGGGCTCGACGCCGGAACTCCGGCGGGTGAGCAGCAGGCATCTCACGGACTCCTCTCTGAGACGATCATCGCCTCAACTCAGGTGTCCGGAAAAGCGGGGCAGGCTCCCTGAGGCACCGCGCGCGGGCACCCCCGGTATGAGATTCTGGTCCCCTTTTGGTCCCCTTATCCACAGGCATGAAGTCCGAGAAGCCCCGGAGGGTATTCGGCGGGCGACGATCACGAGCCCACGCTGCGCCCAGGGGACCAGAGGGGGACCGACAAAAACCCGTCGCCAGACATGACAAAGCCCCGATGAAAATGGCTTCTCATCAAGGCTTTTTCGTCGGGATGACAGGATTTGAACCTGCGACCCCCTGACCCCCAGTCAGGTGCGCTACCAAGCTGCGCCACATCCCGTGGCATCGATTTTCAGTTATTCGGGCCGACCAGAGCGGGGTAAACCCCTTAACCCCCAGTCAAGTGCGCTACCAAACTGCGCCACAGCCCGTGACAGCCTGATAATCGTAGCGGATGTCTGGGGTCTCTGAAGACCATTCGGGCCGCGAGGCGTCACGTGGAGGTCGGATCGAGCTCGATCCGGTCTCTGCCGGCATCCTTCGCGCGGTAGAGCGCGGCATCGGCTCTGGCCATGAGCGAACCCAGGGGCTTGGCGGGGTCGGCGACGGTGACACCCCAGCTGACCGTCGGCGGGTGCAGTGGGCGGTCGGCGTATCCGCGTGCGAAGACCTGGGAAAGCCGCTCGCAGACCGCTCGAGCATCCTCGACGCCTGCTCCGACAAGGAGGATCGAGAATTCCTCGCCGCCCATGCGGCACGCCAGGTCCTGCTCGCGCAGCACTCCCCTGCAGGCGTCCCCGAATGCGGACAACGCGCGATCGCCCTCCGCGTGGCCGTAAGTGTCGTTGAGCAGCTTGAAGTGGTCGAAGTCGGCCGCGATCATCACGAGTGCGCGATGAGTCGTCGCCGCCTCCAGCAGCGCGGACTCAGCGAGCTCGTGAAAGGCGGCCCTGGTGAGCAGGCCCGTGAGATCGTCGTGCGTCGCCTTCTCGCGCCACTGGCGAGACATCTCCATGTGGCTGAGCTCGGTGACGGAGTACGTGACGACCACGAGCATGATGAGGATCACGAGGGTGGTGGCCAACGGACCCGTCCAGGTCACGTAGAAGGGGTCCGACGGGCCCACGACCAGGTAGGACACCACGCGCAGCGCGTAGAAGCCGGACGTCGCTGCCGAGGCGATCACCATCGACACCACAGCAGCCCGCGCCGAGTGGAATGCATCCTCCGAGCGCGCCAGGAACCGTTGCTTGAGCACGCGCACCAGATCCATCGCGGTGAGCCCGAGGAACAGACCCATGCCCAGCAGCAGCGCCAGGGTCCCCGACAGCACACCGTCGGAACGGACGTCCAGGAGCGACCACACGAGCACCACGACTGGCACGGGAACCAGGTGCCACCAGGTGATCCGGCCCCTATGCAGAGACCGCGCAGCGCACCACACGAGCGCCGCGCCGACGACGCTGACCGCGTTCCCCAGCGCGTCGGACAGGCGTCCGAGCCCTCCAGCGACCAGGTAGATCGCCGTGCCGAGTCCGGACGCGACGACTGCTGCGCTCCACCACGCGGCGTACGGTGCGCGGGTGGGCCGGTAGGTCCCTAGATAGACGAGCGCGAACGCGCACACTCCCACGGCGGCCTGCGCCGTTCGAAGCGTGTCGAGGTCGAGCATGCGACAAGCCTATTGATCGGACGCGTCGTCCACCTCGAACCGGTCGCGACCGGCGCGTTTCGCCCGGTACAGGGCTCGGTCGGCTCGCGCGATCGCGTCGCTCAAGATCTCCTGCGCTGCTGCTGCCGCCACGCCGTAGCTCACGGTGGGAGTGCCCAACCGGATCGGGGTGTCATGCGCGTAGCGGTGCGAGATCTCGGCCGCGACCTGGCGGGCGGAGGTCACGTCGTCGCCATGAAGCAGGATCGCGAACTCCTCGCCACCGATGCGACCAGCGATCCCTCGTCCCTCCACGGCCTGCCTGCAGGCCGTCCCGAACGCGAGCAGCGCGCGATCTCCCGCCGCGTGCCCCAGGGCGTCGTTGAGCGCCTTGAAGTGATCCAGGTCGGCCATCATGACGATGGCAGCACCGGGTCGCCTGCCGCGCCACGCGTCAGCCTGCTCCAGGAACTCGGCGCGGGTCAGCAGCCCGGTGAGGTCGTCGTAGCGCGCACGGAGCCTGATCTCTCGCGTCACCTCGTAGTGGCTGATCTCGCTGACGCTGAAGGTCGCGATCACCAGCACCACCGTGATCGCAAGCGTCGTCACAGAGCTGCCCAGCCACTCCTTGAAACGCGGGTCGAACGGACCGAGCAGGTAGTAGCCGGCGATGCGCCCGGCGTAGAGCACGGCCAGTCCACCGGACGCCACGAGCAGCGCCCTCAGCGCCGACGTGGTCACGTCCGGCTCGGCGGACCGTGTCGCGCCGCGCCGCTCGCGTATCAGCAGGATCGTCTCTCCCACCGTGAGCGCCAGGTTCACGAGCATGCCCCACAGCAGGAAGCCGCCGCCTGCCCAGATGTCATGCGCGGGGTGGTCCAGAAACGCGGCGAGACCCACGACACCCACCAGGAACGCCTCGACCGGCCAGATCGGTGCCCGCCCACGCACCGCCCGCGCAGCGAACCACACGCATCCGGTCCCCACGACTCCGAACACGTTGCCAAGAGGGTTGGCGATCGCCTGCAGGCCGGTGCCGTTGAAGAGGTAGAGCCCGGTGCTCGTCCCCGACGCGAGCAGCGCGAAGCACCACCACATCGCGTAACGAGACCCCGTCCTGCGGTATGTGCCCACGTAGAAGAGCAGCAGGACGATGCCGGTCACCGTCGCGAGCACGATCCGCATGGTCGTGGCGTCGAGCATGGAGTCGAGCCTACCGAGCCACGTCCGGCCCGCAGGACGCTCGAGCAACACGGCGGCAACATCGACCGTGGACAATCGGACGCGACCGCCACCCCCTCTGTCTGGAGCCGAAGTGCCTGCACCGCTGACGTCGTCTTTCTCGCTCTCCCTGCCGCAGTGGCTCGTGGAGGAGCTCGGCTCCCTCCCGCGCGTCGTCGTCGGGCACGAGGCCCAGATGGCGCTCGTCAACGCGCTCGCTGACCGAAACTGGCGGGAGGGTGGCGGCGGCCCGTTCGCCGCCATCGTCGTGGACGAGGCGACCGGCGAGCTGATCTCCGTCGGCGTCAACGTGGTGCTCGCGTCGGGCGTCTCGAGCGGACACGCCGAGGTCATGGCGCTCGGCCTGGCCCAGCGACGCGTCGGCACCTGGGACCTCGGCGCGGATCGGGACCTGACGCTCGTCGTCAACTGGCGTCCATGCGTCCAGTGCTACGGCGCGACCATGTGGTCCGGCATCCGACATCTGGTGGTCGCGGGCGACGGGCCAGAGCTCGAACGCCTCACGGGATTCGACGAGGGACCCATGGTCGCGGACTGGGCGCAGCAGTTCGAGGCTCGCGGTATCTCCGTGACCCAGGGCATCGGCAGGGACGACGCGCTCGCGGTGTACGCCGCCTACGGGTCGTCGACGTCGACCGTCTACAACGCGCGCGGCTCCGGCCGCATCGACAAGGACTGACGGTCGCTCGACCCGACGAGGCTCAGCGGGCCTCGATCTTGACGAACATCAGCGCCACGAAGCCCACGGCGACGACCCCGATGATGCCCACCACTCCCCAGATCGTCGCACCTGTGAGCGCGATCGCCAAGGTCCACATCAGAGGCGCCATCCACGACGCAGCGCGTCCCGTCGTCGCGTACAGGCCGAACATCTCGCCCTCCCTCTCCGGCGGGGCGACGCGCGCGAGCAGTGACCGCGACGCCGCCTGCACGGGGCCCACGAACAGGCACAGGACCAGGCCCGCCGCCCAGAAGACGATCGGACCCGCACCGTTCAGCACGATGATCGCCGTCCCCGCGACCACCATGCCGCCAAGCGACCACAGGATCAGGGTCCGCGGGCCGATCCGGTCGTCGATCGTGCCAGCGATCATCGTCGCGAGACCCGCCACAAGGTTCGCCGCGATGCCGAAGATCAACACCTCTGTGGCGCTGAACCCGAAGGCGACCGAGGCGATCACGGCGCCGTACGCGAACACGCCTGCAAGCCCGTCCCGGTAGATGGCGCTCGCCGCCAGGAACCAGACCGTCTCCCTGCTGTCGCGCCAGAGCCTCGCCACGTCACGGCCCAGGCGCGCGTAACCAGCAAGGAAGCCGACCTTCTCCCGACCTGCGGCGCGCGGTTCGGGGACGAACGCGAACACCGGCCACCCGAACAGGATTGTCCACGCCGCGCAGCCGAGCGCGATCATCCTGTACGCCATGCCGTTGTCGGTGGACATCCCCCACCAGTCCGCACCATCGGCCACGACCACCAGGACCAACGCCACGATGCCGCCGACGTATCCGAGCCCCCACCCCAGGCCGGACACACGACCCACGTTACGGGGGGTGGTCACCTGGGTGATGAGCGCGTTGTACTGCGCGCCGCCCAGCTCGTTCGCGACGAGCCCGATCGCGATCAGGCCCACACCCAGCACGAAGTACGCGGGCGCCGCCTGCACGAAGTAGAGGGCTGCGGTCACGATCGTCAACACGCCGGTGGAGATCGCGAGCCACCGCTTGCGCTTGCCCGCCGTGTCGGCCTGCTGGCCGAGCACCGGCGCCAGCAGCGCCACGAGAACGCCCGCGAGCGTCCCGGCGAGGCCAAGACCGCTCGTGAGGCTCGCGATCGCCAGGTCGTACGACGGATGGTCGGGGCCCAGCGCCGCGATCTCAGGATCGACGAACGCATCGGACGTCAGGTACAGCGCCGTGAAGACGAAGGTGACGATCACCGAGTTGAACGGCTGAGTCGCCCAATCCCACAGCGCCCAGGCAGCGATGCGTCCCTTCCCAGGCGCGGCGCGCCCTGAGTCGGCGGAGAGCTCGCCGTCGAGCTCCGGACTGGCCTCGGTGAGGGGACGCACGTCGTCGGTCATGAGCACAGCCTGCACCAACCTGGTGAACGGCGCGTGACGACGCGGCGTACGTGCACCGACGGAGCGTTACGATGCGCGAGTGACCACCCCCTCGCCCGGCGCCGCGCTCGCGTGGCGTGAGGACGTGCTCCCGGGGTTCGAGCAGGCGCCGCTCGGCGCCGCGACGCTGGTGCGCGCGCTCGCGCGGCCGGCCCGTCCGCGCGGCGTGGTCCTGCACGTCCATGGCTACAACGACTACTTCTTCCAGGAGCACCTTGCCGAGCATCTGGTGAGCCAGGGCTACGCGTTCTACGCGGTGGACCTCCGGCGGGCGGGCCGTTCGCTGCGGCAGGACGACGTGCCGCACCTGATGCACGATGTCGACGAGCCCGGTGAGGACATCGCGCTGGCAGCCGAGGCGGTGGCTCACCTCGAGCCGACAGTCCCTCTTGCCCTCCATGCGCACTCGACCGGTGGGCTCACGGCGCTGCTGCGCCTTCACCGCCACGGTCCAGGCCACGTGCAGGCGCTGGTGCTCGACTCCCCGTTCCTCGGCGCGCCCTCCTCCTGGCGCATGCGCCTCGGAGCCCGATCGTTGCCCGTGATCGCTCGCACCCGACCGCTGTCGATCGTCTCCTCGGGTCCGTCCTGGTACGCCACCCACCTGCACGCCCAGAACGGCGGCCGATGGCAGTTCGATACCGCGTGGAAGCGTCCCGACGGGCTTCCGGTGCGCGCTGCGTGGCTTGCGGCTGTGCTCAAGGCGCAGCGGCAGGTCGCCGCCGGCCTGCAGCTCGCGATCCCCGTCCTCGTCGCGCGGGCGGCCGAAGGAGGCCATGACTCGCCCGACAACCCTCGGCTCGACTCGCAGGACACCGTGGTGGACGTGGACGCGATCTCCCGCCTCGCCCCGCGGCTGGGGGCCGACGTCTCGCTGCTCGTGGTGCCCGATGGTGTCCACGACCTCACGCTCTCGGCCCCGGCGCCGCGTGAGATGTACCTCGGCGGGGTGACCGGGTGGCTCGCACATGCTCTCCCGTCACGAGGGGGCGACGATGCGTGAGCGTCACCCGTATCTGGGCGAGAGCGGCTCCATCGTCGCACTCGCTCATCGAGGCTTCTCCCGCGAGGGGCTCGAGAACTCGATGAAGGCGTTCCAGGCGGCGGTCGACCTGGGCTTCCGCTACGTCGAGACCGACGCTCACGGCACCGCGGACGGCGTCGCCGTCGCCCTGCACGACGCGTCGCTCGACAGGACCACTGACCGCGTCGGGCTGGTGTCCTCCCTCCCGTCCTCAGAGGTGCTCGGTGCGCGGATCGGCGGCGTGGAGCCGGTGCCGCTGCTGGAGGACGTGCTCGGCACCTGGCCCGAGCTCCGGGTGAACATCGACGTCAAGGCGGTCTCCGGCATCGGACCCGTGGCCGACGCGATCGAGAGGACCGGCTCCCACGCACGCGTGTGCGTCGCGTCGTTCTCGGCTCGCCGGCGGGTGGCGACGCTCAAGCGGCTCAGCCGCCCTGTCGCCACCTCGGCGGGCACATCCGAGGCCGCCGGGTTCTTCGCAGTCGGCGCGCTGGGACGCGGCGTGGGCGCCGCGCTGCGCCGGGTGGACCTGCTGCAGATTCCCGCACAGATGGGCCGCACCACCCTGCTCACGTCACGTCACGTCACCGCCGCGCACCGCGTGGGCCGCGAGGTCCACGTATGGACGGTCAACGAGACCGCCGAGATGACGCGGCTGCTAGAGATGGGCGTCGACGGCCTCGTGAGCGACCGTGCGGACCTGCTCCGCGACGTGCTGATCGCGCGCGGCTCATGGAGCTGAGCGTCAGCGCTTCTTGCGCTTCTCCCTGACACGCACCGAGATCTGGATCGGCGTGCCCTCGAAACCGAAGTTCTCGCGCAGGCGCCGCTCGATGAATCGACGGTACGTGGGATCGAGGAACCCGGAGGAGAACAGCACGAAGCGCGGCGGACGAGTCGACGCCTGAGTGCCGAAGAGGATCTTGGGCTGCTTGCCTGAGCGCACCGGGTGCGGATGCTCCGCCACCAGCTCGCCGAGGAAGGTGTTCAGGCGTCCCGTCGACACACGCTGATCCCAGCTGGAGAGCGCCAGATCCACCGCTGGCATCAGACGGTTCGTGTGCCAGCCCGTGCGCGCCGAAAGGTTCACGCGGGGAGCCCACCGCAGCTGCACGAGGTCCTGCTCGATGCTCCGCTCCAGCAGGAAGCGCTCGTCCTCGCCCACCAGGTCCCACTTGTTGAAGACGAGGACCATGGATCGGCCCGCATCGACGACCTGCGAGATCACCCGCGTGTCCTGCTCCGTCAACGGCGCCGACGCGTCGAGCAGGACCAGCGCGATCTCGGCGCGCTCGATCGCGGTCTGCGTGCGAAGCGAGGCGTAGAAGTCCGCACCCTTGGTCTGGTGCACGCGACGCCGGATGCCGGCGGTGTCCACCAGGACGAACGGGCGCCCGTCGATCTCCACGGTCTCGTCGACCGGATCGCGGGTCGTGCCGGCGACGTCGTGGACCACGACGCGGTTCTCGCCCGCGAGCTTGTTCAGCAGCGAGGACTTGCCCACGTTCGGCCTGCCCACCAGGGCGATGCGCCTCGGCATGTCCTCAGGCACCTCCACCTGGGGCATCTCCGTCGGAAGGATCGCCAGCGCCGCGTCGAGCAGGTCGCCGGTGCCGCGACCGTGCAGCGCGCTGATCGCATACGGCTCGCCGAGGCCGAGGTTCCAGAGGGCAGCCGCCTCGAGCTCTCCCTGGGGTCCATCGACCTTGTTCGCCGCAAGGACCACCGGCTTGCCGGACTTGCGCAGCAGGCGCACCACCTGCTCGTCGGTCGAGGTGGCGCCGACGGTCGCGTCGACCACCAGGATGATCGCGTCCGAGAGCTCGATCGCGGCTTCGGCGGCCTGGGCGACCGACAGGTCGATGCCTGTGACGTTCTTCTCCCAACCGCCCGTGTCGAGCAGCATGAAGTCACGGCCGGCCCACTCGGCGCGGTAGTTCACGCGGTCCCTCGTCACACCGGGGCGGTCCTCCACGACAGCCAGCCGCTTGCCGATGATCCGGTTCACCAACGTCGACTTGCCGACGTTCGGACGGCCGATGATCGCAAGGGTCGGGAGCGCCTCCTCGACGACCGGTGCGGCGTCGCCCTCAAGCGCCGCCAGGTCCTCCTCGGTGAGGTCGTACGCCTCGAGGCCGGCGCGCAGCGCCGCCTCGCGGATCTCGTCGAGGCTCTCGGCCGGATCGGACTCATGGGGAACCGGAAGCTCGGTCTCACCCGGGCCGAGCTCGTCGAAGTCGGTCATTCTGCCTCCTGGGCTTCGTTCGCGGCGCGCTCGGCGCGCGGATCGTCCCTCGGAAGCTCGAGGTCCGTCGTGGGAAGGACTGCGGCGAGGTGATCCCGAAGGATCTCGCCCACGCGCTGATCCGCCCAGTCCTGCCGGGCGCGGCCCTTCAGCTCCTGGGGTGTGTCGAGCGAAGTCGCCTCACCGAAGTCCATAAGCATACGTCGCCTCAGCTCCGGCCACGCGCTGACCGACTCTCCAGGGAGCCTGGTGCCCAGGATCGCGACCGGAACGACAGGGGCTCCGGTGCGCAGCGCGAGCCATGCGGCACCCCCGTGGACCGACTCCGCTGTTCCTCCACCGCGCGTGCCCTCGGGGAAGACGCCCACGACATCGCCACGCTTCAGGACCTCGTACGCCTGCGCGAGGGCCTGGCGCCCTCCGCCCTCGACCTTGATCTGCTGCGCGACCCGCAGGATCCTGCCGAGCAGGCCCTCCATCATGTGGCCGCCGATCAGGAAGTGCGACCCGCGTGGGATGACGCCGTGGAGCAACGGTCCGTCCGCGATGCCCACATGGTTTGCCACGACGATCACCGGCCCCGATCGTGGCAACCGATCCAGGTGGCGCACCTCGGTGCGCCACAGCACCTTCGCCATGAAGCGACCGACCCACCGGGACCATCGAGGACCCCAGCGGCTCGGCACCTGACGACCGCTCACGAGACTCGCTCTGCGAGCGTCAGCACCGCTCGCACGGCCTCGTCGATCGTGAGATCCGTCGTGTCCACGGTGACCACCCCGTCGGCCGCGGTGTGGAACTCGACCACCGTCGCGTCCTGGCGGTCGCGACCGAGCACCGCCTCCCTCACGGTGGCGACGTCCGCGCCTTCGCCCGCGCGTCGGGCCACTCGGACCTCCTCGTCCGCCGTCATCAGCACCCGCACGTCCGCGTCGGGAGCGATGATCGTGGTGATGTCGCGTCCCTCGGCGACCACGCCCCGACCCTCCGAATACCCGCCGACCCGCTCGGACTCGATCACGTCCCGCTGCCACTGACCGAGGATCCGCCGCGCCTCGAGATTCGTCGCGACCTTGGAGACCTGCAGCGCGACAGTGTCGGACCGGATCAGGCGCGACACGTCCTCACCCTCCAGCACGATCGCAGGGTTGCTCGGGTTGAGGATCAGCTCGACGTTCATCGTGGCGACCATCGCAGCAACATCGCCCTGGTTGCCGAGGTCGACGCCCTCGCGAAGGCACCACAAGGTGCCCACGCGGTAGGTAGCGCCCGTGTCGAAGTAGGCGAGCCTCATGCGACGAGCGACCTCGCGGGCGACCGTCGACTTGCCGGTCCCCGCAGGTCCGTCGATTGCGATCACGATCCCGGTCATGAGGCGGCCACCGTCCATCCCGCTCGTTCCAATGCCTCGACGAGCGGCGGGGCGCTCGCGGGCTCGACGTACAAGGTGGTGAGGCCGACGGGCTGCCTCGGAGAATGCTCGATCGAGAGGTCCTCCACGTTCGCACCCACGGACGCCGCATCGGTCAGGAGACGCACCAGCTGGCCCGGCGTGTCGGGCACGATCACGGTCACTCCCCTCCACTCCCGGGTGCGCCCGCCGTGCTTTCCGGGGATCCGCGCGACCTCGAGGTTGCCGCGCGCGATCAGGTCCGTGAGAGCCTCACCGATGTCGTCGGCCTCGCGCACGTCCTCCAGATCGCCGATGATGTGGTCCAGCGTCGCGACGATCGCATGCCGGTTCAGGCGCGCGATGTCCGCCCACATCGCCGGAGGCGATCCGGCGATGCGCGTCACGTCGCGCAGACCCTGCCCAGCAAGCGCCACGTCATCCGCGCCGAGCGGGCCCAGGGCGGCCGCAGCGGCAGAGGCGACCACCTGAGGGGCATGCGAGACGCGCGCGACCGCCGCATCATGCGCCGACGCCTCCATCTCCACCACATCGCTCTCGAGCGCCTGCGCTACCGACGCGACGACTGCGACCGCGGAACGTGGAGCCTCACCCTGGCAGATCACCCAGGGGCGCGCGCTGAACAGGTCCGACTGGGCCGCGAGCCCTCCCGACACCTCCCGCCCCGACATCGGATGGGAACCGACATAGCGGTCGGCCGCGCCCACCGCTCGCGCCGCATCCAGCACCGGCGCCTTCACGGAGGCGACGTCCGTCACGAGCGCACCCGGCCACGTGGCGAGGGCCTTGGCGACGACGTCCCCCGTGTCCGACGGGCGCACCGCGACGATCACCAGCTCGGGCGCGTCGTCCCCCAGCGGCATGCCGGCGCCGATGTCCCATGCGAGCCGTTCCGCGTTCGCCGAGACGTCCGCGATCGTGGTGGTCCAGCCTGCGGCGCGCAGGCCGAGCCCGATGCTCGCGCCGATGAGGCCGGCACCGATGATATGGGTGCGAGGGGTGGCGTCCACGGCGCTACTGGGCCAGGTCACGTCGCAGCGCGACGGCGCCACGCAGGTACACGTGGACCACCGCGTCGCGAGGCACGTTCATCTCGGCGTGCATCATGACGCGCACGATGCGCGGCAGCGCTCCCGGCACAGGGATCTCCTGGGCGCACATGAGGGGCACGGCGCCGAACCCCATCTCCCGCGCCGCAGCCGCAGGGAAGTCGGACACGATGTCCGGCGTGACGGTGAAGATCGCGGAGATGACGTCGTCCGTGGTGAGGGAGTTCTGCTCCATGAGGGCCGCGACGAGCTCGCGCGTCCGCTCGTGAAGATGCGACCTCTCGTCCACGTCGAGCGAGATGGCTCCTCGGATCGCGCGTACGGTCATGGCGTCATCGTATCGGTCGCGTGCTGGCGCGTCCGACCTGGGACGGGGCTAGAGCCCCGCCACCTCCATGAGCTCGCCGACCTCCTCGCGGTTCAGCTGACGCACCTCCCCAGGTGCGAGCGTGCCGAGGCGGATCGGACCGAACTGCGTGCGGACCAGGTCCACCACGGGATGCCCGACCGCGTCGAACATACGACGCACGATGCGGTTGCGCCCCTCGTGGAGCTCGACCTGCACGAGCGAGTGCTCGCCAGACACGTCCAGCACCACGCAGGAGGTGACCCGCACCGGACCGTCGGTGAGCTCCACGCCCTCCTTGAGCGTCGTCGCGAGCGTCTTCGCCACCCTGCCCTCGACCTTGGCCACATAGATCTTGGACACGCCATGCGTCGGGTGCGCCAAGCGGTTGGCCAGATCGCCGTCGTTGGTCAGCAGGATCACGCCCGTGGTCTCCGCATCGAGACGACCGACGTGGAACAGACGCTCCTTGTACTCGACCACGTACTGGTCGAGCGCCGGCCGACCCTGCGGGTCATGCATCGTCGAGACCACGCCGAGAGGCTTGTTCAGCACGACCGTCACATGAGTGTCGTCGACGCTGATTCGCTTCCCGTCCACCTCGATGGCGACGGAGTCCGGATCCACCCGCACCCCCAGCTGATCGACGACCTCGCCGTTGACACGCACACGCCCGGCCTCGATCATCTCCTCGCACTTGCGTCGCGACCCGACCCCGGCGGACGCGAGGACCTTCTGCAGGCGGATCCCCTCCGGCCGGTGGATCTCCAGCTCGGCCATCACCGGTCCCCCATCGACTCTGGGGCGTCGACATCGGCGAGCTCCGGCAGGAACGGGGCGAGCGGCGGCAGGTCGTCCAGCGTGGACATCCCCATCCGCTCGAGGAACTCGACCGTGGTGCCGTACAGGAGCGCGCCGCTGATCTCGCCGACCTCGGTCACGAGCCCGCGCGCGCTGAGCGTCTTCATCACGGAGTCCACGTTAACGCCGCGCACCTGCGACACCTGACCACGTGTCACAGGCTGCCGGTAGGCGACGACGGCGAGAGTCTCCAGCGCGGCCTGCGACAGCCGCGACGACTGACCCTCGACCACGAAGCGTCCCACGACGTCCGCGTACAGTCGCGACGAATAGATGCGCCACCCGCCATCGACCTCACGCAGCTCGAAGCCACGAGGCACCTCAGGGTCCGCGTACTCGTCTCGCAACGCGTGCAGCACCGTCACGACCTGGTCGACAGGCGTCTCCACGGCCGCTGCCAGCTGGTCGGCGGGCACGGGCTCCCCGACGACCATCAGCACCGCCTCGAGCGCCCCTCGGATGTGCTGATCCATCAGCGGGTACCTCCCTCGATCGACCGCTCGGACTCCCTCGCGGCCTCCAACCCGACGCCCATGGCATCGTCCTCGTCGAACTCGGCCGAGACGTCCACCTCCTCGGCGCCACCTGTCCAGCGCACCGTCAGCTCACCCAGCGAGCGGGCCTGCTCGAACGACACGGCGGCCTCGCGGAACAGCTCCAGGAGCGCGAGGAAGCGCGCGACGACCACGTGGATGCTCTCCGCGTCGGCGACCAGCGCGCGGAAGGTGACCGCGCCCGAGTGCTGCAGCCGCACCGCGACCACATGCGCCTGATCGCGCACGCTCACCGCCGGGTTGTGCAGATGGGTCAGCGACACCGCAGGCGTGGCCTTCGGCTCCATCGCCCTGGCGGCCAGCATCGCGAGCATGTCAGGGGTCACGTTCCACACGAGCTCGGGCAGCAGCATCGCGAAGTGCGATTCGAGCGGCACGTCCCGCGGCACGCGCCGCGGCGCCTCCAGCATCGACTCGAACCTCGCCGCGACGTCCTTGAAGGCCCTGTACTGCAGCAGACGGGCGAACAGCAGGTCGCGGGCCTCGAGCAGCTCGAGGTCCTCCATGTCGTCGACCTCGCCCTGGGGCAGGAGGCGCGCCGCCTTGAGATCGAGAAGGGTGGCCGCGACCACCAGGAACTCGGACGCCTGCGACAGGTCCCACTCGACCTCCCGCGCACGGACCACCGAGAGGAACTCGTCCGTCACGCGCGCGAGCGCGACCTCGGTGATCTCCATCTGATGCTTCGAGATGAGGCTCAGCAACAGGTCGAACGGACCTTCGAAGTTGTCGAGGTGGACCTCGAAGCCCTTCCGAGGGGCCTGGTCCGGCTGGGGCAGGCCGGCCGTCACGCTACGCGGCTACCCCGCGCGACATGAGCTCACGCGCGAGCTGGCGGTACGCCTCGGAGCCCGAGTGCGACGGGGCGAACGTGAGGATCGGCTCTGCTGCCACGGTCGCGTCGGGGAACTTGACGGTGCGCGCGATCATCGTCTCGGTCACGCGATCCCCGAACGCGTCGCGCACGCGCTCGACGACCTCCTGGGAGTGAAGGGTGCGCGCGTCGTACATCGTCGGGATGATCGCGTCCATGCTCAGGCGCGGATTGAGACGGTCCTGGACCTTGGTGATCGTGTCGACGAGCAGGGCCACGCCGCGCATCGCGAAGTACTCGCACGCCAGCGGGATGAGGACGCCGTGCGCGGCGACGAGCGCGTTGACCGTGAGCAGACCGAGAGAGGGCTGGCAGTCGATGAGGACCACGTCGTAGTCGTCCACCACATCCCGCAGCGCGCGCGCGAGCGCACTCTCGCGAGCGACCTCCCCGACCAGCTGGACCTCGGCCGCGGACAGGTCGATGTTCGCCGGCAGCAGGTCAAGGTTGTCGTAGCCGGTCTCCATGATGACGTCGCGCGTCTTCACGTCATTGCGCATCAGCAGGTCGTAGACCGTCGTCGTCAGGTCGTTCGAGTTGACGCCCAGGCCCGCGGACGCGGCACCCTGCGGGTCGAAGTCGACGAGCAGGACCTTCCGCCCGTACTCGGCGAGCGCCGCAGCGAGGTTCACCGAGGTGGTCGTCTTGCCGACCCCGCCCTTCTGATTGCACAGCGCCACGACTCGCGCGGGCCCATGGCTGGTCAGGGGCTTGGGTTCGGGAAAATCGGTCACGCGCCCAGGCTACCGTTTCGTCCTGGCCCTCACTCGCGGGCACGCGGGTGAGCGAGGACGTACGCCTCCCTCAGCGAATCGCGTGTCACCAGGGTGTACACCTGCGTCGTCGTCACCGAGGCGTGGCCCAGCAGCTCCTGCACGACCCTCACGTCCGCGCCGCCGGACAGCAGGTGGGTGGCGAACGAGTGGCGCAGCGTATGGGGGCTGACATCGGACACCCCTGCACGCTCCGACGCGACCCGCAGGATGGCCCACGCGCTCTGGCGTGACAGTCGGGCACCTCGTGCGTTCAGGAACAGCGCGGGCACGCCCGCGCCGTGCGCGGCAAGCCCCGATCGGGCCCGTACAAGATAGGCGTTCAGCGCCTCGGCGGCGAACGTGCCGAGCGGGACCACCCGCTCCTTCCGGCCCTTGCCGCGCAGGAGCGCCGACTCGGCGCCCGGCTCGAGGGAGACGTCGTCGACGTCCAGACCGACCGCCTCGGAGATGCGCGCGCCAGTCGCGTACACGAGCTCGAGCAGCGCCCTGTCGCGCAATGGCGCTACGCCGTCGCCCTGGGACGCAGCCTCCATGATCGCGGCCACCTGGTCGGTGGCGATCGCCTTGGGCAACCTCTTGGGCACCGCGCGCGGCTTGACCTGGAGCGACGGATCGTCACCGCTCCATCCCTCCTGCACGGCGAACCGATGCCAGCCTCGCACCGCCACGACGACCCGCGATGCCGACGCGGGAGCCAGCGCCCGCCCACCGTCGGCTCCGGTGCCGATCGCCTGGGCGAAGTCCGCGACGTGGGCGCGCTCGACCAGGCCGAGCGACTCGACGCCCTTCCCCGCGAGGAAGGACTCGTACCGGGCCAGGTCCCGGCGGTAGGCGGCGAGCGTGTTGTCGCTCAGCCCGCGTTCGACAGCCAGATGCGCGAGGTACCCCTCCCGCTGGCCAGCGAGCATCTCAGCCCCAGACCGTCAGGAGGTCAGGCAGGAACGGGTCCACCAGCACCGCTGCGAAGACCAGCGTCAGATACACGATCGACTCGCGGAACAGCCTCATCTCGCGCAGCTTCTCGTCCCCACGCTGCGACCGTACGTACAGCTCGATGCACCCCTTCATGAACCATGCACCCGCGCCGGCGGCGACGGCCAGGTACACCCACGTCATCCCGGCGACGGGAACGAGCACCAGGCTCGTCAGGATCATGGCGGCCGCGTACGCGATCATCTCGATGGCAACGCGCCGCGTCGGCGCGACGACAGGCAGCATCGGCACCTCGGCGTGCGCGTAGTCCTTGCGGAACTTCATGGACAGCGGCCAGTAGTGGGGCGGCGTCCAGAAGAACACGATGAGGAACAGCAGGAACGGAGTCCACGACAACGACTCGCGGACAGCGGCCCAGCCGATCAGAGCAGGCATGCAGCCCGCGATGCCGCCCCACACGATGTTCTGGGCGGTCCGCCGCTTCAGCAGCAGCGTGTAGCCGACCACATAGCCGAGGATCGCGAACAGCGTGAGCCCGGCGGAGAGCGGCGAGCCCACGACGAACCAGAACCACGCGAGGCTCACGGCGCCGAGCACCCAGGCGAACACCAGCGCGTCACGAGGAGCGACAGCACCCGTCACCAGCGGCCGGTTGCGCGTGCGCTTCATCACCGCGTCGATATCGCGGTCGATGTAGCTGTTGAAGGCGTTGGCGCTGCCCGCGGACAGGTAACCGCCGACGAGCGTGGCAAGCGTGAGCCACATCGGCGGCCAACCATCGGCGGCCAGGATCATCGCGGGAAGAGTCGTCACCAGCAGCAGCTCGATGATGCGCGGCTTCGTCAGCGCCACATAGGCCTTGAGCACCCGCGTCGCCAACAGCCACCGGGGCACGGCCGGAGCGGGCACATCCGTCACTGCGGTCGCTGGCTGGGGCATGCGGACATTCTAAGCCGCGCGAGCCAGGGAGTGGGACCTCCGTCCTACCTGACACGCGTGGGTGGTACTCGACGACCCTCCCAGGAACACATCGGCCCGACCCATGGTTGTCGCACCTGACCCGCGCCAGCGACGCCCCCAGGCGGCTACTAGGCTGTGGGTCGTCATAGTCGATATCTCTTCGCTGGAGTTTCTGTGAGCCTCAACTGGACCGCCGCTGATCACCGCGCCGTCGACACCCTCCGGGTGCTCGCGGCCGACGCCGTCGAGAAGGTGGGTAACGGCCACCCCGGGACGGCGATCTCGCTCGCGCCCGCGGCGTACCTCCTCTTCCAGAACGTCATGCGGCACGACCCCGCCGACTCGAAGTGGCTGGGGCGCGACCGCTTCGTGCTCTCCGCCGGCCACTCGTCGCTCACCCTCTACCTGCAGCTGTTCGCCTCCGGGTACGACCTCTCGCTGGACGACCTCAAGCAGCTGCGCACCGAGGGCTCCAAGACCCCTGGTCACCCTGAGTACGGGCACACCGACGGCGTGGAGATCACGACTGGCCCGCTCGGCTCCGGCATCGCGTCCTCCGTCGGCATGGCCATGGCGGCGCGTCGAGAGCGTGGGCTGCTCGACCCCGCCGCCGCGCCCGGCACCTCGCCGTTCGACCACTTCGTGTACGTGATCGCCGGGGACGGCGACCTGCAGGAGGGTGTCTCCCACGAGGGCAGCGCGCTCGCGGGCACCCAGGAGCTCGGCAACCTCATCGTGATCTGGGATGACAACAGGATCTCGATCGAGCATGAGACTGACATCTCGTTCACCGAGGACGTCCTCAAGCGATACGAGGCGTACGGCTGGCACACGCAGCACGTGAACTGGATCACGGCCGACGGCTACAAGGAGGATCCGGCAGCGCTGCTCGCCGCGATCGAGGCGGCTCAGGCCGAGACCGGGAAGCCCTCGATCATCCGGCTCAGCACCATCATCGGGTGGCCCTCGCCCACCAAGCAGAACAGCGGCGGCGTGCACGGCTCCGCTCTCGGCGCGACCGAGGTCGCGGGTCTCAAGGAGGTGCTCGGCTTCGATCCCGAGCAGTCGTTCGTCGTCGAGCCCGACGTCCTGGCGCGGATGCGCGAGGTCAAGGAAAGGGGCCAGCAGGCGCACTCCGACTGGAACGCCGCCTTCTCGCGGTGGGAGGCCGAGCAGCCTGAGCGCGCCGCGCTCCTTGCCCGCATCCAGAAGCGCGAGCTGCCCGAGGGCTGGGAGGCCGCGCTTCCGCAGTTCGAGGTCGGCTCGTCCGTCGCCACGCGCTCCGCGTCGGGCAAGGTGCTCACCGCGCTCGCGCCGGTGCTGCCCGAGCTCTGGGGCGGCTCCGCCGATCTCGCGGGCTCGAACAACACCACGATGGACGGCGAGCCGTCGTTCCTGCCCCCGCGTCGGTCCACCCACTCGTGGCCGAACGGCGACTGGTACGGACGCACCCTGCACTTCGGCATCCGAGAGTTCGGCATGGGCACGATCCTCAACGGGATCACGCTCCACGGCCTCACACGCGCGTACGGCGGCACGTTCCTCGTGTTCTCCGACTACATGCGCGCGTCGGTGCGCCTGGCCGCGCTGATGCGGATCCCCACGACCTTCGTGTGGACCCACGACTCCGTGGGCCTCGGCGAGGACGGCCCCACGCACCAGCCGATCGAGCACGTGGCCACGCTGCGCGCGATCCCCGGCCTCGACGTGATCCGTCCCGCCGACGCCAACGAGACCGCATACGCCTGGAAGACGATCCTCGAGACCACGGACCGCCCGTCCGCGATCGTCCTCACGCGCCAGAACGTCCCCACCCTCGCGGGTACCAGCGCCGACGGCGTCGACAAGGGTGCGTACGTCCTCGCCGGCGCCGACGAGGACGCCGACGTGGTGATCATCGCGACCGGCTCCGAGGTCTCCGTCGCCGTCGAGGCGCGCGACCTGCTCGCCGCCGACGGCATCAAGGCGCGCGTGGTGTCGATGCCGTCGCGGGAGCGCTTCGAGCGTCAGGACGCCGCGTACCGGGAGTCCGTGCTCCCGGCCGCCCTCAAGGCGCGTGTCTCCGTCGAGGCGGGCTCCTCGCTCGGCTGGCGCGAGATCGTCGGCGACGCCGGTCGCATCGTCAGCGTCGACCACTTCGGCGAGTCCGCCTCCGGCTCGCTCCTCCTCAAGAAGTACGGCTTCACCGCCGAGAACGTCGCGGCGAAGGCACAGGAGGCGGTGGAGGCCACCAGGTGACAGCCTTCCTCAGCACCTGGGTCGGGTTCGATTCGGAGGCGCACCTCGCGGTCACCGTCGGCGGAGACGTCGCGGAGCACGTGAGCGCCCTTCTCCCGACCCAGGTCGAGGACCACGTTGCGTCGCGCCTCGGCGCCGGGGACCCCACGCTCTGGGGTCCCGCAGCTGAGGCCGACGCGGCGTCCCATCTGGGCTGGACCGCGCTCCACGAGACAGCGCGCCGACATCTCGAGCCGCTCGAGGAGCTGTTCGTCGACCTTCGAGGAGAAGGCGTCAACCGCGTGGTGCTCGTGGGCATGGGCGGAGCCACCCTCGCAGCCCAGGTCATCTGCGCGACGTACGGCGTGCCGCTCGTGACCCTCGACTCCACGTCGCCCGATCGGGTCCGCGCCGCACTCGCAGGCGACCTCCGCTCGACCGTCATGGTCGTCGCGTCCAAGTCAGGCAGCACCATCGAGACCGAGGCACTGCGGGCGGCCGTCGAGAGCGCCTTCACGGAAGCAGGGATCGATCCTCGCCGTCGCATGGTCGTCGTCACGGATGCGGGCTCTCCCCTCGAGGCCGCTGCACGCGCGAAAGGCTGCCGGGGACTGTTCCTCGAGGACCCGAGCGTGGGCGGGCGGTTCTCGGCGCTCTCCGCGTTCGGCCTGGTGCCCGCCGCGCTCGCAGGGGTGCCCGTGCTCGAGGTCCTGGACGAGGCGGCCGCCGTCGCGGAGTCCCTCGAGGAGGACGACCGAGCCAACCCCGCCCTGGTGCTCGGCGCCGCGCTCGCGGGCCGTCGAAGGTTCCTCGTGGTGTCCGACCACGGCTCCGGCATCGTCGGCCTCGGGGACTGGATCGAGCACCTCGTCGGCGGCGCGACAGGCAAGGGCGGCAAGGGAGTCGTCCCGGTGCTGGCGGCTCCTCAGGCACCCGACCTGGGCCAACCCGACGCGATCGACTGCCGCCTCGTCTCCCTGAGCGCGGACGACGATGCCGAAGGCCCCGTGCTCACCGTGTCCGGCACCCTCGGCGCGCTGCTCCTGCTGTGGGAGCACGCCGTGGCCGTCACCGCACGGCTGCTGGGCGTCGACCCGTTCGACGAGCCGGACGTCGAGTCGTCCAGGACCGCGGCACGTGACCTCCTCGAGTCCGACTCCCCCGGACCTGCTCCCGCTTTCGTCGACGACGGGATCGAGGCCTACGGCACCCTCGCCGAGCTCTCCGCCGTCACCACCGTCCATGAAGCGCTTCAGACGCTCGAGGAGTGCCTCGGCTCGGACGGTTACCTGGCGGTCCTCGCCTACCTCGACCGTGAGGCGAACCCCTCGCTCCCGGGCGCGCGCCGCGCACTCGCCCAGCGGCTGGCGCGACCTGTCACGTTCGGCTGGGGCCCCCGCTACCTGCATTCGACCGGCCAGCTCCACAAGGGCGGCCCTGCGAGCGGCGTGTTCCTGCTGCTCACGGCAGACTTCTCCGAGGACCTGGCGATCCCAGGCCTCCCGTTCACCTTCGGTCGGCTGATCCATGCCCAGGCCGCCGGCGACGCCCGCTCTCTGTCAGAGGCGGGTCGACCGGTGCTCCGCTTGAACCTCACCGACCGCACCCAGGTCGCCCGCGTGGCGGCCCTACTGGAGGGATGACCCACGTGAATCCGCTGCGAGATCCCCGGGATCGCAGACTTCCCCGCATCGCCGGCTCGTGCGGCCTCGTGATGTTCGGTGTGACAGGCGACCTGGCCCGCAAGAAGCTCATGCCCGCCGTCTACGACCTCGCCAACCGAGGCCTGCTGCCGCCCGCCTTCGCGCTCACCGGCTTCGCCCGACGCGAGTGGGGCCGGGAGGACTTCGCCCAGGTCGTCTACGACTCGGTGCGCGAGCATGCCCGCACCCCGTGGAGCGACGAGACGTGGCGCCAGCTCTCCGAGGGCATCCGCTTCGTCCAGGGGACCTTCGACGACCCTGCCGCCTTCGCCGAGCTGCGCCGCACGGTGGAGGAGCTCGACGAGCGCAGAGGCACAGGCGGCAATCACGCGTTCTACCTCTCGATCCCGCCGTCGGCCTTCCCTCAGGTGATCACGCAGCTGCGCGACTCAGGGCTGTCCGACCCCAGGGAGGGCACGTGGCGCCGCGTCGTCATCGAGAAGCCGTTCGGGCACGACCTTGAGTCAGCGGAGAAGCTGGACGCGGTCGTCTCCGAGGTGTTTCCACCCGACTCCGTGTTCCGGATCGATCACTACCTCGGGAAGGAGACGGTGCAGAACCTGCTGGCGATCCGCTTCGCGAACCAGCTGTTCGAGCCGATCTGGAACTCCCAGTACATCGACCATGTGCAGATCACCATGGCCGAGGACATCGGCATCGGCTCGCGCGCCGGCTACTTCGACGGCATCGGGACCGCGCGCGACGTGATCCAGAACCACCTGCTCCAGCTCTTCGCACTCACGGCGATGGAGGAGCCCGCAAGCTTCGAGGCGGCCGACCTTCGCACGGAGAAGGAGAAGGTGCTGCGGTCCACAAGGCTCCCCGAGGACCTCGGCCTCGGCACCGCACGCGGCCAGTACGCGGCCGGCTGGCGAGGCGGCGAGCAGGTGGGCGGATTCCTCGACGAGGACGGGATCTCCCCCGACTCGTCGACCGAGACCTATGCCGCGATCCGGCTCGACCTGCCGAACCGCCGCTGGAACGGAACGCCGTTCTACCTCCGCGCTGGCAAGCGCCTCGGTCGAAGGGTGACCGAGATCGCGCTCGTCTTCAAGAAGGCGCCGTCACCGTACTTCCAGCACATCCAGGGCACCGAGGTCGGCACGAACGCTCTCGTGATCCGCGTCCAGCCCGACGAGGGCGTCACCTTGCGCTTCGGATCCAAGGTGCCGGGGTCCACCATGGAGGTGCGCGATGTCACCATGGACTTCGCGTACGGCAACGCGTTCACCGAGTCGTCGCCCGAGGCCTACGAGCGCCTCATCCTTGACGTGCTCCTCGGTGACCCGCCGCTGTTCCCCCGCCAGGAGGAGGTCGCGCTCTCCTGGCAGATCCTCGACCCGATCACCGCGTACTGGACCACGCAGGGCCAGCCGGAGCAGTACCGCTCCGGCACCTGGGGTCCTGCCAGCGCGGATGAGATGATGGCCCGCGACGGCCGCGCTTGGAGGCGCCCGTGATCATCGAGCTCCCGCACACCACCACGTCAGCGATCGCGAAGCGGCTCGTCGAGTCCCAGCGCGAGGGCGGCGTCATCACGCTCGCGCGTGTGATGACGCTCGTGATCGATGCGAAGGACGCTGACTTCGAAGCGGCGATCGCCACGGCGAACGTAGCCTCCCGTGAGCACCCCTGCCGCATCATCGTCATCGCCCCCCAGGATGGTGCCGAGGCGCGCCTCGACGCGGAGATCCGCGTCGGCGGCGACGCCGGCGCCTCCGAGGTGATCGTCCTGAGGCCGTCGGGTCCTCAGGTGGGCCATGACGACACCCTCATCACTCCCCTGCTGCTGCCCGACGCACCGATCGTCGCCTGGTGGCCCGCCGACGTCCCCCACGAGTGCTCGATGACGGGATTGGGCAAGATGGCTCAGCGCCGCATCACCGATTCCAAGGGCGATCCCGACCCTGGGTTCGTGCTTCAGTGCCTCGCGCACGACCACCGCAAGGGCGACACCGACCTCGCATGGACCCGCCTCACCCGCTGGCGCGCACTGCTCGCCTCGGCGCTCGAGCAGGTCACGGAGCCGGTCGTGACCAAGGCACGCATCCACGGTGACATGAACAGTCCCTCGATCCTGCTGCTCGGGGCCTGGCTCAAGAATGTGCTCGGATGCGAGATCGAGGCCACGTACGATGCCTCGGTCTCGGCGTTGCAGCACATCGTGCTGGAGACCCCATCGGGCGAGATCAGCATCTCGCGTCCTGACGGACGTCACGCGACCCTGTCGCAGCCCGGTCAGCCGGACCACGTCATCGCGCTGCCGGCACGCACCCTCGACGAGTGCCTGGCGGAGGAGCTGCGGCGCCTCGACGACGATCCCGTGTACGGCGAGACGCTGGCAACCTTTGGAGGAACCCGATGAACCGCAGAGTTCTTGTGATGCCCGACCGGGACGCCGTGGCCCGGACAACCGCGGCGCGACTGCTCGTGACGATCCAGGACGTGCTCGCCGCCCAGGACGTCGTCAACGTCGTCGTCACCGGCGGCACCGTCGGGATCGGCACCTTGGCCGAGGTCGCGGCCTCTCCGTTGGCCGGCGACGTCGACTGGACGTCCGTGCATGTGTGGTGGGGAGACGAACGCTTCGTGCCCGCCGGCGACCCGGACCGGAACGAGGGACAGGCGCAATCCGCGATGCTGGCGGCGCTTCCTCTGCCGGAGGAGAACATCCACCGGATGGGAGCATCGTCGGAGCACGACACAGCCGAGGCTGCAGCGGAGGCCTACCGTGCCGCCATCACGGCTGCGGGCGATCCCGCCTGGGACGTCCTCATGCTGGGGCTCGGGCCCGATGGACACGTCGCCTCGCTCTTCCGCGGCCACCCCAGCTACACCGACGGGGGTCCCGCGGCATACGCCGTCCACAACTCCCCCAAGCCGCCCCCTACGCGAGTGACGCTGTCGCTCGACTCGATCCGCCGGGCCCGGCGCGTATGGGTCATCGCAGCCGGAGCGGAGAAGGCCGCCTCCGTGGCGTCATGCGTGCACGGTGACGAGACCTTCCCCGGCGCTGCGGCACGCGGCACCGACGAGACCCTCTGGATCATCGACGCAGCTGCGGCGACAGCAATCTGAGCGTCGGCTGACGACGAGAGAGGGGCCCCGCCGTCATGGCGGAGCCCCTCTCTCGTCGTCAGCTCATCACGAGCGCAGGCGGCTAGTCAGCCGCGACGACCTCCACGTCTCCACGCCGCTCGCGCAGGACCGCAAGCGCCTCCTCGAGGAGCGCCGCGCCCTCGGCGTCCGAACGGCGCTCCTTCACGTAGGCCAGGTGCGTCTTGTACGGTTCGTTGCGCATCGGCTCAGGCGGGTTCTCGGGGTCCAGGCCCGCGGGAAGACCGCAGCGAGGGCAGTCCCACTCGAGCGGGATCTCCGGATCCTCGAAGTCCTCGCCGAGCGCGAAGCTCGGGGAGTTCACATGACCGTTCGCACAGTAGTAGCTCACGGTCCGGCGCGGAGCGGACTCTCCACGCTCGTTCTCACCCATCGGACCCGCGCCGACGCGCGAGCCACGGATAGCGTTTCCACCAGCCATCGGTGCCGTACCCCCTCAGGATCAGTCGGTCACAGCGCGAAGCGCTGAATCAGGCCAAGGAGCACGATCACCATGAACCAGAGGATTCCGGCGCCCCACGTCATGCGCGAGAGGTTGCGCTCACCCACGGACGACGACTGGATGCCCGAGGCAAGCCCTCCGCCGAACATGTCGGTGATACCGCCGCCGCGGCCACGGTGCATGAGCACCAGGCCGATGATGACGATGCTGAAGATGACGAGCAGCACCCAAAGGATGCCTTCCAGAATCTGCACGGTACTCCCAGGTCGTCGTTTGTCGGGTCAAGTTTACGCGACGACGGCGCGGCCCGGGACAACCCAGGCCGCGCCGTCATGCATCACAGACCGACCTGGTGCTCCTTGAAGCGGGCGATCTTGGAGAACTCCTCCGGATCAAGGCTCGCGCCTCCGACCAGGCCGCCGTCCACATCGGTCTCCGCCATGAGCTGAGCGATGGACGAGGACTTGACCGAGCCACCGTAGAGCACGCGCACGCCGTCCGCGAGCTCGGCGTCGTACAGCTCGGCGATGCGACCACGGATCGCGGCGCACACCTCCTGCGCGTCCGCGGGGGTCGCCACCTCACCGGTGCCGATCGCCCAGACGGGCTCGTAGGCGATGACGACGTCCTTGGCCTTGTCCGCCGGAAGGTCCTTCAGCGCGCCGTCGACCTGGGCCAGCGTGTACTCGACGTGACGACCCTCCTTGCGGATGTCGAGTCCCTCGCCGACGCACACGATCGGCACGATGCCGTGCGCGAATGCGGCCTTGGTCTTGGCGGCGACGATCTCGTCGGTCTCGCCGTGGTACTGGCGGCGCTCCGAGTGCCCCACAGCGGCGTAGCTCACGCCGAGCTTGGCGAGCTGCGCGCCCGACACCTCACCGGTGTAGGCGCCCGACTCGTGCTGCGAGATGTCCTGAGCGCCGTACTTGATGTCGAGCTTGTCGGCATCCACGAGAGTCTGCACCGAACGCAGAGACGTGAAGGACGGCAGCACGGCGACCTCGACGGACTCGAAGTCGTGCTTGGCGTCGCGCAGCAGCCAGGCAAGCTTCTGCACCGTGTGGGTGCCCTCGAGGTGGTCGAGGTTGAGCTTCCAGTTGCCGGCGATGAGCGGGGTACGTGCCATCAGTCAGTCCTCCAGGACGGCCAGGCCCGGGAGCACCTTGCCCTCGAGCAGCTCGAGTGACGCGCCGCCACCCGTAGAGATGTGCCCGAAGCCGGCCTCGTCGAAGCCGAGGCGGCGGACCGCGGCTGCCGAGTCGCCGCCGCCGACGACGGAGAAGCCGTCGGAGTCGATCATGGCCTGCGCCACGGCCTTCGTGCCCTCGGCGAAGGCCGGGAACTCGAACACGCCCATCGGACCGTTCCACACGATCGTCTTGGCGTCGAGGATCTTCGAGGCGAAGAGCTTGCCCGACTCGGGGCCGATGTCGAGGCCCATGGTGCCGTCCGGGATCGCGTCCGCGGCGACAACCTGGTGAGCGGCGTCGGCCGCGAAGCCCTCCGCCGCGACGATGTCGGTCGGAAGGACGATCTCGACGCCGTTCTCCTCGGCGGTCTTGAGGTAGCCCTTCACGGTGTCGAGCTGGTCCTCCTCGAGGAGCGACTTGCCGACGCCGTAGCCCTTGGCGGCGAGGAACGTGAAGACCATGCCACCGCCGATGAGCAGGCGGTCGGCCTTGGTCAGCAGGTTCGCGATCACGCCGAGCTTGTCCGAGACCTTCGAGCCGCCGAGCACCACCGCGTACGGGCGGGCCGGGTCGGTGACGGCCTTGCTCAGCGACTCGACCTCCTTCTGCACGAGCAGGCCGCCGGCGGCGGGCAGGAGCTGGGCGACGTCGTAGACCGAGGCCTGCTTGCGGTGCACGACACCGAAGCCGTCGGACACGAACACATCGGCGAGCGCGGCAAGCTCGGCGGCGAGCGCCTGGCGCTCCTCGTCGACCTTGGACGTCTCGCGCGCGTCGAAGCGCACGTTCTCAAGCATGAGCACGGAGCCGGCCTCGAGCGCGGCCGCCTTCGCCTTGGCGTCGTCACCGACCAGGTCGGCGGCGAGGGTCACAGGCTTGCCGAGCAGCTCCGCGAGGCGGGCGGCGGCCGGGGCCAGCGAGTATGCGGGGTCCGGCTCGCCCTTGGGCCGACCGAGGTGCGCCATGACGATGACGGAGGCGCCAGCGCCGAGCAGCTTCTCGATCGTGGGCACCGACGCGCGCACGCGGCCGTCGTCGGTGATGGTGGTGCCGTCGAGAGGCACGTTGAGGTCGGCGCGCAGCAGGACCTTCTTGCCGCTGAGGTCGCCGAGTGAGTCGATGGTCTTCATCTCAGTCCTTGAAATCTCGTGAGTGTGAGGGTCGCGACGCGACGACGCCCGCGAACGCCGGAGCGTGCGCGGGCGTCGCCGTCAGTCACTTCAGGCGGTGAGTCGTTAGAGACGCTCGCCCACGTAGCTGGTCAGCTTGACGAGCGAGGTCGAGTAGCCCCACTCGTTGTCGTACCAGGCGACGATCTTGACCATGTTGCCGTTCACCTTGGTGAGCTTGGCGTCGAAGATCGACTGGTGCGGGTCACCCACGATGTCCGAGGAGACGATGTCGTCCTCGACGTAGGAGAGGGTCCCGGCCATCGCGCCCTCGGCGGCAGCCTTCACCGCGGCGTTGACCTCCTCGATGGTGACCTCACGCGAGGCCTCGAAGGTGAGGTCGGTGGCGGAGCCGGTGATGGTCGGCACGCGCATCGCGAAGCCGTCCAGCTTGCCCTTGAGCTCAGGGAGCACGAGGGCCACGGCCTTCGCGGCACCGGTCGAGGTGGGGACGATGTTCTGCGCGGCCGCGCGGGCGCGACGCAGGTCCTTGTGGGGGCCGTCCTGGAGGTTCTGGTCACCGGTGTACGCGTGGACCGTCGTCATGAGGCCCTTCTCGATTCCCACGGCGTCGTTCAGCGCCTTCGCGACGGGCGCGAGGCAGTTGGTGGTGCACGAGGCGTTCGAGATGACGTGGTGCGAGGCCGGGTCGTAGTCCGTGTGGTTCACGTTCACGACGAAGGTGGCGTCCTCGTTCGACGCGGGCGCGGAGATGATGACCTTCTTCGCACCGGCCTCGATGTGAGCTTTGGCCTTGGTCGCGTCGGTGAAGAAGCCGGTCGACTCGATCACGATGTCGGCGCCCAGCTCGGCCCAGGGGAGGTTGGCGGGGTCGCGCTCAGCGAGAGCCTTGATCGCCTTGCCGTCGACGTAGATGGCGTCGTCGTCGTAGGTGACCTCCTTGGGGAACTTGCCGAGCACGGTGTCGTACTTCAGCAGGTGCGCGAGGGTCTTGTTGTCGGTGAGGTCGTTGACCCCGACGATCTCGAAATCGGCGCCCTCGGCCAGAGCGGCCCGGAAGAAGTTGCGTCCGATACGGCCGAAGCCGTTGATACCGACCTTGATGGTCACAGTTTCTCTCCTCGGCTCGCGCCGAAGACCTCGGCGCGTTAGGTAGCAGATTGCCGCACGTCGTAGTGCGAGATGACACCGCGCCACGGCGGGTCACTGGCTCCACCCTACTACTAAGCCACGCCGCGTTCCGCGCGACGAAGGTCCCGACGGCTTGCAGGGATGTTGGCCCTCAATCGACCTCGATGAGGTCGGGACCGATGCCCGCCTCGGTGTCGGGGATGCCCAGCTCCTCGGCCCGTTTGTCGGCCGTCGCAAGCAGGCGCCTGATGCGTCCGGCAACGGCGTCCTTCGTCAGCGGCGGGTCCGCAAGACGGCCCAGCTCCTCAAGCGACGCGTCGCGGTGCGCCAGGCGCAGCTCCCCTGCCTCTCGCAGATGCTCGGGGACCTCGTCGCCGAGGATGTCGAACGCTCGCGCGACCCTCGCCGAGGCCGCGACGGCCGCCTGTGCGGAGCGGCGCAGGTTCGCGTCGTCGAAGTTCGCGAGCCGGTTCGCCGTCCCGCGCACCTCCCGCCGAGTGCGCTTCTCCTCCCAGTCGAGCATGGCGTCGTGCGCGCCCAGACGAGCGAGCATCTGAGCGATCGCCTCGCCATCCCTGATGACGACGCGATCGACTCCCCGCACCTCGCGGGACTTGGCGGTCACGCCCAGGCGCCGCGCGGCGCCCACGAGCGCCAGGGCGGCCTCAGGGCCCGGAGCCGTCACCTCGAGCGCTGCGGACCGTCCCGGCTCGGTCAGGGATCCGTGGGCGATGAACGCGCCCCGCCATGCGGCCACCGTGTCCTCGACGGATCCGCCGACCACGTGCGGCGGCAGACCCCGGACGGGGCGACCGCGGTGATCCAGCAGCCCGGTCTGCCGCGCCAGCGACTCTCCGTCCTTGACCACGCGCACCACGTACCGGTTGCCCTTGCGCAGAGCACCCCCGGACACGACGATGATCTCGGAGCCCAGGTTGTGCACCTCCTGGATGAACGTACGCAGCCGGCGGGCACCGATCGCTGTGTCGAGCTCGGCCTCGATGACGATCCTGCCGGACACGATGTGCAGTCCCCCCGCGAACCGCAGCATCGTCGCTATCTCCGCCTTGCGAGCCGACACCTTGTCGACCTGCACGCGCGCGAGTTCGTCCTTCACCTTCGCCGTCAGAGCCATGGGGACAATCGTGCCATGGGTCACGGAGACCGGAGTGCCCCGGGGGTCACCTTTCGCGCGGCGAGCTCGATCGCCGCTGCCAGACGGTCTGGATCGTGGCGGTCGATCGCTCCGCGCAGGCACATCTGCTCGACCACCACCGTGGTGCCCCAGCGCTCGAGCTCCTCGACGAGGCCCGGGTCCGAGGCATGCGACTCGTCCAGGACCACTGCCCCGGGCACGAAGCCGGGCGCCGCGCGCCGCAGCGCGCGCACGTCGTCGATCCGGTCCATCCCCACAGTCTCCACGTCCTCATGCGCGATGTTCAGGGTGACGATGGTGCGGGCCGCGGCGGCCACGAGCGCTTCTGCGACAGGCGCCACCAGGAAGTGCGGAAGCACGGACGTGTACCAGCTTCCCGGTCCCAGAACGACGTGATCCGCCTCCGTGATCGCCTCGAGCGTCGCCGCCGGCACACGCGGCTGCGCAGGTTCCAGACGCAGCGACACGACCCGCCCCTCGGCGGTGGCGACCGCGACCTGGCCCCGCACGGTCCGATCCTCGTCCTGCAGGCGCATCTCCGCGACGATCTCCAGCGGCTCCAGCGCCAGAGGCAGCACGCGCCCACGAGCGTGCAGCAGCCGTGCGACCCAGTCGAGCCCCTCCACGATGTCGCCCGTGTGCTGCCAGAGGCCCGCGATGAGAAGGTTGCCGACCGCGTGTCCCTGCAGGGGACCGGTCGTCTCCAATCGAGTCTGCAGGACGTCTCTCCAGGTGCGCCCCCACGGCGTGTCCTCGCACAGCGCGCTGAGCGCCATCCGCAGGTCGCCGGGTGGCACCACATCCATCTCCGACCGCAGCCTGCCGGACGATCCGCCGTCGTCGCCCACCGTGACCACGGCCGTCAGCGAGTCGGCCACCTGGCGCAGCGCCGTCAAGGACGTGTACAGCCCATGGCCGCCGCCGAGCGCGACGAAGCTCCGCGCCGACACGTCAGCGATCCTTGTCACGGTGAGTCGTCCTCACGTCATATCCGCGAGCCTTGAGCTGCGCAGAGAGCTCCTCGGCCATGGCGACCGACCGGTGGCGGCCTCCCGTGCACCCCACCGCGATCGTCACAGAGTGCTTGTCGTGCGCGCGATAGCCTGCGAGCGCGATGTCGAGCACGCGCGCATACCCGGCAAGGAACTCCTGCGCACCGTCGGACTCGAGCACGTGCTCCCGCACGGCAGGATCCAGGCCGGTGAGCGGACGCAACTCGGGGACCCAGTGCGGGTTGCGGAGGAAGCGCACATCCGCCACGTAGTCGGCGTCGACAGGCGCGCCGTTCTTGAATCCGAACGACAGCACGTTCACATGCAGCCGTGGTGCCTCGTCGGCGAACTCCTCGGTCACCACGTCACGCAGCTGATGGACGTTGAGCCGCGAGGTGTCGATCACGAGATCCGCGCGGCCGCGCGCTGCGGCGACCGCTTCGCGCTCCCTCGCGATGCCCTCGAGGATGGTGGCATCCCGCTGCAGCGGGTGGGGTCGCCGCGCCTCCTCGAACCGCCGCACCAACGTCTCGTCGGACGCGTCGAGGAACAGGAGCCTCACATCGACGCCCCTCGCCTCGAGGTCGTCGATGACCGCCTCGAGATCCGAGAAGTAGCCGCCGCCGCGCACGTCGACCACCGTGGCGAGCCTGCGCGTCGGATCGGTCGCGACCATCGCCACGAGCGAGCCGAGCATCTGCGGCGGAAGGTTGTCGACCACATACCAGCCGAGATCGCTCAGCACCGCGGCGGCCCGCGTGCGCCCGGCACCGGACATCCCGGTGACGATCAGCACCCTGCTGTCCCGCTGCATTCCGGACAGATCCGGGCGCGGAAGCCCCGAAGGATACGTCTCGGGCGCCGGGTCGTCCGTCATGCCTCCAGCATGCCATCGGTGCCGTGCAGGGCGGCGTGAATCGCCGACGCGAGCTGGTCGCCCACGCCCGGCACCATCGCGATCTGCTCGACGCTCGCCTGACGCAGCCGGGCGAGCGAACCGAAGTGCGTGACCAGCGACCTCGCCCGCGCCGGTCCCACGCCAGGGATCTCGTCGAGCGCGGACGCAGTCATCGCCTTCCCCCGCTTGCGGCGATGCGCGGTGATCGCGAAGCGGTGCGCCTCGTCCCTCACGCGCTGCAGGAGGTACAGCGGCTCTGAGCCACGCGGCAGGATCACCGGGAACTCCTCCCCCGGCACCCACACCTCCTCGAGGCGCTTCGCAAGCCCCACGAGCGCTACGTCGTCGATGCCCAGACGGGCGAGCACGCGTCTTGCGGCCTCCACCTGCGGCAGCCCGCCGTCGACCACGACGAGCTGCGGCGGGTACGCGAAGCGGGACGACTCGCGCTCGTCCGGTGGCAGCTGACGCTCCTCCAGGAGACGGGCGAACCTCCGCGACAGGACCTCATCCATCGCTGCGGTGTCATCGGCCGCGTCCCGCACGATGAACTGCCGATACTCCGCCTTGCGCGGCAAGGCGTCCTCGAAGACCACCATGGACCCCGCCATGTTGGTCCCCTGCGTGTGCGAGATGTCATAGCACTCGATCCTCAGGGGCGCCTCCGCCATGCCGAGCGCCTCCTGCAGCTCCTGCAGCGCGGCGGATCGGCTGGTCAGGTCCGAGGCCCGCTTGAGTCGATGCTGATCGAGCACCTGCTGGGCGTTCTGGCGCCCCGTGGCCGCCAGCTCCGCCTTCTTGCCACGGGCCGGCGTGCGCAGGGACACCTTCGCGCCACGCACCCCGGCGAGCCACTCCGACAGCGGCGAGGCGTCCTCGGGAAGCGCCGGGACGAGGACCTCTGGCGGGATGTCGGCGGGCTCCACGCCGCCGTATGCCTCCTGCACCAGCTGCGTCACCAGCTGCGCCGGGGTGAGCGGCTCCGGCTTGTCGACGACCCAGCCGCGCTCGCCTGCGATACGCCCGTCGCGCACGTGGAATACGTGCGCCGACGCCTCCAGGTCCTCGTCGATGAGGCTGAAGATGTCCGCGTCGGTTCCAGGCGACAGGACGATCGCGTTGCGTTCCAGGACGCTCTGCAACGCCTGCAGACGGTCGCGGGCACGGGCGGCCACCTCGAACTCCTCCCGAGCGGCAGCGTCCTCCATCTGGCGCGTGAGGTCGCGGATGAGGGGCTTCGCATCACCGCCGAGCACCTGGCAGACCCGTTCCGCGATCTCCCGGTGCTCGTCTGCGCTCACCCGCCCGACACAGGGCGCCGCGCACTTGTCGATGTAGCCGAGCAGGCATGGACGGCCCTGCCTCTCCGCCTTGCGGAACACCGCGGAGGAGCACGTGCGCATGGGGAGCACGTTCAGCAGCGTGTCGACGGTCTCGCGGATCGCCCAGGCCTTGGCGTAAGGCCCGAAGTAGCGCACGCCCTTGCGGCGCTCACCTCGCATGACCTGCATGCGCGGGAACTGCTCGTTCATGGTGACCGCGAGGAATGGATACGACTTGTCGTCACGGAACACCACGTTGAAGCGTGGGTCGTACTCCTTGATCCAGGTGTGCTCGAGGATCAGCGCCTCGACCTCGTTGCGCACGACCGTCCACTCGACGGATGCCGCGGTCGTCACCATCGCCCTGGTGCGCGGGTGAAGCCGTTCGAGCGGCTGGAAGTAGTTCTGAAGCCGGGCACGGAGGCTCTTCGCCTTGCCCACGTAGACGACGCGACCATGCGGGTCGCGGAAGCGGTAGACACCAGGCCGCGCCGGGATC
This sequence comes from Demequina capsici, assembly GCF_032102965.1. Lineage (NCBI taxonomy): Bacteria > Bacillati > Actinomycetota > Actinomycetes > Micrococcales > Demequinaceae > Demequina > Demequina capsici. The sequence continues at coordinate 1,545,531 of NZ_CP134880.1, forward strand.
GTCCCGGTCGCGGGCCGGTACTCCGCGGGGTTCGTCACGGCGCCAGCCTACGCGGGGACGCCCGAGCCGAGGATCTCCGCGAGGAACCTGCCCGTGTGGCTCGACTCGATGCCCGCGACCTGCTCGGGCGTGCCCTCGGCGACGACCATGCCGCCACCGGAGCCGCCTTCCGGTCCCATGTCGATCACCCAGTCCGCCGACTTGATCACATCCAGGTTGTGCTCGATGACGACGACGGTGTTGCCCTTGTCCACCAGCCCCTGCAGGACCGCGAGGAGCTTGCGCACGTCCTCGAAGTGAAGTCCCGTCGTCGGCTCGTCGAGCACGTAGACGGTGCGACCGGTCGAGCGTCGTTGCAGCTCAGAGGCGAGCTTCACCCGCTGCGCCTCGCCGCCTGAGAGCGTGGGCGCGGGCTGGCCGAGCCTCACGTAGCCGAGCCCGACGTCCACCAGGGTCCGCAGGTGGCGCGAGATGGCGGGGATCGCCTCGAAGAAGTCCGCGGCCTCCTCGATCGGCATGTCGAGCACATCCGCCACGGTCCTGCCCTTGAAGTGCACCTCGAGCGTCTCGCGGTTGTAGCGCGCGCCTTTGCACACCTCGCACGGCACGTACACGTCCGGCAGGAAGTTCATCTCGATCTTCAGAGTGCCGTCGCCCGCGCAGGACTCGCATCGGCCGCCCTTGACGTTGAAGGAGAATCGGCCCGGGCCGTAGCCGCGGACCTTGGCCTCCGTCGTGTCGGCGAAGAGCTTGCGCACCTTGTCCCACACACCCGTGTACGTCGCCGGGTTCGACCGTGGGGTACGCCCGATGGGCCCCTGGTCCACGTGCACGATCTTGTCCAGGTGCTCGGTTCCCGTGATGCGCGTATGCCTGCCGGCCACCTGACGCGCGTGATTCAACGTGTTGGCGAGGCTCGTGTACAGGATCGAGTTCACGAGCGTCGATTTGCCCGAGCCCGATACGCCCGTGACGGCGGTCAGCACTCCGAGGGGGAAGGAGACATCGATGCCGCGCAGGTTGTTCTCGCGCGCGCCGACGACCGTCACCGCACGACCTTCCCTCAGGCTCCGCCGCTCGGACGGCGCCTCGATCGAGCGCCTGCCGGACACGTAAGCGCCCGTGATCGACCGTTCGTTCGTGAGAAGTCCCTCGTATGTACCGGAGTACACGACCTCTCCCCCGTGCTCGCCCGCACCCGGGCCCACGTCGACCACCCAGTCCGCGGTGCGAATCGTGTCCTCGTCGTGCTCCACGACGATGAGCGTGTTGCCCAGGTCGCGCAGGCGCGTGAGAGTGTCGATCAGCCGGCGGTTGTCGCGCTGGTGCAGTCCGATGCTCGGCTCATCGAGCACGTAGAGGACGCCGACGAGGCCCGATCCGATCTGCGTGGCGAGCCTGATGCGCTGAGCCTCGCCTCCCGACAACGTGCCCGCGGCGCGGGACATCGTCAGGTAGTCGAGCCCCACGTCGAGCAGGAACCCGAGGCGCGCATCGATCTCCTTCAGCACCTGGACCGCGATCGCTCGGCCGCGGTCGTCGAGCTCCGCGGTCGTGATGAACTGCTTCGCGTCCGCGATCGACATGTCGCACACCTCGGCGATCGACATCCCGCCGATCGTGACCGCGAGGACCTCGGGCTTGAGGCGCGCACCCCTGCAGACCGGGCAGGGCACCTCGCGCATGTACGCCTCGTACTTCTCGCGCGAGAACTCCGACTCCGTCTGCTCATGCAGGCGCTCGAGCCACGTGATCACGCCCTCGAAGCCGGTGGTGTACTGGCGTTCACGACCGAACCGGTTCTTGAATCGGACGTGGACCTGGTAGTCCTTGCCCTTCAGGATCGCGTCGCGCGCGTCCTTCGGCAGCTCCTGCCACGGCTGGTCGAGCGAGAATCCCAGCTCATCTGCGAGCGCTGCAACGGTGCGGCCGAAGTACTCGGAGGACGTCTGCGCCCACGGTGCCACCGCACCCTCGTTGAGGCTCGCCGTCGGGTCGGGAACCACGAGTTCGGGATCGACCTCGAGGCGGACTCCGATGCCCGTGCACTCCGGGCAGGCGCCGTAGGGCGCGTTGAACGAGAAGGTGCGAGGCTCCATCTCCTCGAGGGCGAGCACGTGGTCGTTCGGGCACGCGCGCTTCTCGCTGTACCGCCGAGCCGGCAGCTCACCATCCACAGGGTCGATGACGACGAGCCCATCGGCGATCCGCAACGCCGTCTCGACGGAGTCCGCGAGCCGCTGCCGTACGCCGTCCCGTGCCACGAGGCGGTCCACGACCACCTCGATGTCGTGCTTGAGCTTCTTCTCAAGCTGGGGCGGCTCGGTCAGCTGCACCGTCTCGCCGTCGACTCGCGCACGCGCGAAGCCCTGCTGCTGCAGCTCCTCGAAGAGATCCTGATACTCGCCCTTGCGTCCGCGCACGACGGGCGCGAGCACCTGATAGCGGGTGCCTTCCGGCAGCGCGAGCACGGAGTCCACGATCTGCTGCGGCGTCTGAGACCTGATCTCCTCACCGCAGATCGGGCAATGAGGAGTACCGACGCGCGCGTAGAGCAGACGCAGGTAGTCGTACACCTCGGTGATGGTCCCCACTGTCGAACGCGGGTTGCGGTTCGTCGACTTCTGATCGATCGACACCGCCGGCGAGAGTCCCTCGATGAAGTCGACGTCGGGCTTGTCCATCTGCCCGAGGAACTGACGCGCATACGCGCTGAGCGACTCCACGTACCGCCGCTGCCCCTCCGCGAAGATCGTGTCGAAGGCCAGGGACGACTTGCCCGATCCCGACAGCCCTGAGAAGACGATCAGCGCGTCCCGGGGAAGGTCCAGATCGACGCCTTTGAGGTTGTGCTCGCGCGCTCCGCGCACCAGGATCCGGTCATTCACACGGCAATGCTACGCGCCCCGGCATCGAACACTTGTTCGATGCGCCGGAGTGTCGCGCCGCCGGGAGCGTCGGCACCTGCTCGACCGACCTTCACGGCACAATGGCGGGCATGACGATGTGGGCGATCCAGTACGGGTACGACAGCAGCCAGGCTGAGCAGATGGCCGCGGTGCGGCCCAGCCATCGCGCGTATCTGGCCGCGTTGATGGACGCGGGCTCCATGCTCGCGTTCGGCCGCTTCGACGACGAGCTCGAGCCGGGGGCGATCCTCCTTGCGGAGGCTGACTCGCGTGACGCGGTAGACGCCTTGCTCGCTGAGGACCCGTACCAGGTGCACGGACTTGTCGCCAGCTGCTCGGTGCGCCCGTGGGCGGGAGCGGTCAGGGGCTGACGGTCCCGACCGTCACTCCTTCGTGCCTGCGTCCTCGTCGCTGCCGTCACGCACCTCGACCGACGGGTCTGCAAGCGGGTCATGCAGGTGTGCGCCTGTGCGCTTGGACATGATCATCGATGCTGCGGCGGCCACGCCGAGCACGATGACGATCACGCCGAGCGACAGCCAGGTCGACGGCACCGGGACCTCCTCCATGGGCATGCCACCGTTGATGAACGGCAGCGAGTTGCCATGCAAGGCCTCGAGGATCATCTTGACGCCGATGAACCCGAGCACCACTGCCAACCCGTACGACAGGTAGATCAGCCTTGTGAGCAGCCCCTCGACGACGAAGAAGAGCTGCCTCAGCCCCAGCAGCGCGAAGGCGTTCGCGGTGAAGACGATGTACGGGTCCTGGGTGAGGCCGAAGATCGCCGGGATGGAGTCGAGGGCGAACATCACGTCGGTGGAACCGAGCGCGATGATGACGAGCAGGAGCGGTGTCATCATGCGGACGCCGTGCTCGCGCACGAGCACCTTCGTGCCCCGGTACCCATCGGTCACAGGCATGGCGCGCCGCACCAGCCGGATGAACGCGTTCTCCTTGTACTCGACCTCACCCTCCTCCGCACCGCCGCCCCTGCCGATCACGACCGCGGTGTAGATGAGGAATGCGCCGAACAGGAAGAAGACCCAGTGGAAGGCGGCCAGCGCGGCCGCGCCGGCGGCGATGAACGCTCCGCGGAAGACGAGCGCGAGTGCGATCCCGATGAGGAGCACCCGCTCACGCAGTCGTGGAGGCACTGCGAACCGCGTCAGGATCACGAGGAACACGAAGAGGTTGTCGACGGACAGCGACTCCTCGGTCACGTAGCCCGCGAGGAACTGCGCGCCCTTGTCGGGAGTCGACCACCACCAGAAGCTCGCGCCGAAGATCAGGGCCAATGCGATGTAGAACAGCGACCACCGCACTGACTCCTTGAAGGTGGGCACGTGCGGGCGACCGACCACCACCATGAGGTCGAAGACGAACATGCCGACGATGCCGGCGAGCGTGATGGTCCAGACGAGGGGCGACTCCACCCGATCATCCTAGGGGCGGGCGTTGCTCATCCTGCGGCGAGCATGCCTCTGAGCTCTTTCTTCAGCTCGCCGATCTCGTCACGCAGCCTGGCGGCGAGCTCGAACTGGAGCTCGGATGCGGCCGCGCGCATCTGCTCCGACAGGTCCTCGATGAGCTGCGCGAGATCCTCTGCCGGGCGCTCGCGATGCCGAGGGTCGACCGTCGCGGGGGTGGGCGCCTTCGCCCGTGCTTCCTGGAGGGTCTGCGCGGTGTCCGCCTCCTCGCGGGCGAGCATCTCCGTGATATCGCCGATCCGCTTGCGAAGCGGGGTCGGATCGATCCCCTTTTCCGTGTTGTAGGCGACCTGGATCTCCCGGCGACGGTTCGTCTCATCGATCGCGGTCGCCATCGAGTCGGTGATCGTGTCCGCATACATGTGGACCTCGCCCGACACGTTGCGCGCCGCTCGACCGATCGTCTGGATGAGCGACGTGCCGGACCTCAGGAAGCCTTCCTTGTCAGCGTCGAGGATGGACACGAGCGACACCTCGGGCAGGTCGAGGCCCTCGCGCAGCAGGTTGATGCCCACGAGCACGTCGAACCGTCCACGTCGCAGCTCGCGCAGCAGCTCGACTCGGCGCAGCGTGTCCACGTCCGAGTGAAGGTACTCGACCCGCACCTCACGATCCGAGAGGTACTCGGTCAGATCCTCCGCCATCTTCTTCGTGAGCGTCGTCACGAGCACACGCTCGTCGCGCTCGACCCGTGCACGGATCTCCTCCAGCAGGTCGTCGATCTGCCCCTCGGTGGGCTTCACGACAATCTTCGGGTCCACGAGCCCGGTGGGACGGATGATCTGCTCGACAGCACCGTCCGCACGCTCCAGCTCGTACCGTCCAGGGGTCGCAGACAGATATACGGTCTGACCTACGCGCTCCTGGAACTCGTTCCACTTCAGCGGCCGGTTGTCCAGCGCCGACGGCAGGCGGAAGCCGTGATCGACCAGTGTCCGCTTCCTCGACGCGTCGCCCTCGTACATGGCTCCGATCTGCGGCACCGTCACATGCGACTCGTCGATCACGAGCAGGAAGTCGTCGGGGAAGTAGTCGAGCAGAGTGTGGGGCGGCGTACCGGCCTCCCTCTGCTCGATATGACGCGAATAGTTCTCGATTCCCGAGCAGGTGCCGACCGACCGCATCATCTCGAGATCGAAGGTGGTCCTCATCTTGAGACGCTGGGCCTCGAGCAGCTTGTTCTGACGCTCGAGCTCCTGCAGGCGCTCGTCCAGCTCGATCTCGATGGTGCTGATCGCGGTCCGCATCCGCTCCTCGCTCGCCACGTAGTGGGAGGCAGGGAAGAGGTGGACCTGCTCACGGCGCTCGACCACCTCCCCGGTGAGGGGATGCAGCGTGTAGAGCGCCTCGACCTCGTCCCCGAACATCTCGATACGGATGGCGAGCTCCTCGTAGACGGGGATGATCTCCACCGTGTCCCCGCGCACACGGAACGTGCCGCGCGTGAACGCGAGATCGTTGCGCGAGTACTGCATCTGCACGAACTCGCGCAGGAGCGAGTCGCGGTCGACCACGTCGCCGACTGCGAGCGTCACCATCCCTTGGATGTACTCCTCGGGCGTGCCGAGGCCGTAGATGCATGACACCGACGAGACCACGACGACGTCACGCCTGGTGAGCAGCGAATTGGTCGCGGAGTATCTCAACCGCTCGACCTCCTCGTTGATCGAGGAGTCCTTCTCGATGAAGGTGTCGGTCTGCGGGACGTACGCCTCGGGCTGGTAGTAGTCGTAGTAACTCACGAAGTACTCGACCGCGTTCTGCGGAAGCAGGTCGCGGAACTCGTTCGCCAGCTGGGCCGCGAGGGTCTTGTTGTGCGCCATCACCAGCGTGGGCCTCTGGAGCCGTTCGACGAGCCAAGCGGTGGTGGCCGACTTGCCGGTGCCTGTGGCACCGAGCAGGACCACGTCCTGCTCGCCCGCCTCGATGCGTCGCGCGAGCTCATCGATGGCCTTGGGCTGGTCACCGGACGGCTGATACTCCGAGATGACCTTGAAGGGATGGTCAGCTCTGCGAAGGTCGGGACTCATGCCCCTACGGTACGCCGACGGGCTGACACGACCTCAGCCCGAATGCGGCACCCGGTCCCGCCACAGCGCGTCGACCTGCGCGATCAGGTGCTCGGGCGTCCCTGACCCGTCGAGCACCACATCCGCGATCGAGGCACGCTCGGTGTCGGACGCCTGCGCATCGATGCGGGCCACGGCCTCGTCGTGGGTCATCCCGCGGCCGTCCATGAGGCGCTTGAGGCGCACTCCACGATCGGCCTGCACGCTGACCACCAGGCCGAATCCGCCGCTGCCACCAGCCTCGTACAGGAGCGGGATGTCGTGGACCACCACGTGGACGCCGTCACGTCGCGCCATCCGGTCCTCAGCCTGACCCATCGCGAACACGGTCGGATGGACGATGCCGTTCAGCCGCTCCCTGGCAGCGTCGTCGTGGAAGACGATGTCGGCGAGCGCCTTCCGATCGAGCTGCCCATCCACGATCACACGGTCGCCGAACTCCCTGACGATGTCGACCAGCGCGGCCGATCCCGGCTCCACCGCGCGACGCGCAAGCCGGTCGTGGTCGACGACACGCGCGCCGAGCTCGGCGAACCGGGCGGCGGCCGTCGACTTCCCCGCGGCGATCCCGCCCGTCAATCCGATACGAAGCACGCCGGGAGTCAATCACCGCCGAGACCCGACCCGCAACCTGAAGTGGGACACGACACACGGGCTCGTCACCCCGGATACACCGAGGGCCGCGACCCTCACGGATCGCGGCCCTCGGTGACCGAGCGGTTAGTTGCCCGTCAGCTTCTCGCGCAGAGCGGCGAGGCGCTCGTCGGACGCCAGGGTTCCGGCGTCGGACAGGTCCTCGTCCTGCGAGCTGTAGGAGGTCGGGGCACCCTTGGCAGCGGCACGCTTGCGCGGCGCGGCAGCGGAAGCCGGGGCCTCGGCCTCGGCGGAGGCGGCCTGCTCCTCCTGCTTGGCGACGAACGCCTTGTGGGCCTCCCAGCGCTCGTGGGCCTCGGCGTACTCCGCCTCCCACGCCTCGCGCTGCTCCTCGTAGCCCTCGCGCCACTCCTGGGTCTCCGGGTCGAAGCCCTCGGGGTACTTGTAGTTGCCGGCCTCGTCGTACTCGGCCGTCATGCCGTAGAGCGCGGGGTCGAAGTCCTCGCCCTCGGGGTCGACGCCCTCGTTCGCCTGCTTGATGGACAGCGAGATGCGGCGGCGCTCGAGGTCGATGTCGATGATCTTGACGAAGACCTCCTCGTCAGCCTGAACGACCTGCTCGGGCAGCTCGACGTGACGGACGGCGAGCTCGGAGATGTGCACCAGGCCCTCGATGCCCTCGTAGACGCGCACGAACGCGCCGAACGGGACGAGCTTGGTGACCTTGCCCGGGACGATCTGACCGATCGCGTGGGTGCGGGCGTAGACGGCCCACGGGTCCTCCTGGGTCGCCTTGAGCGACAGCGAGACGCGCTCGCGGTCCATGTCGATGTCGAGAACCTCGACCTCGACCTCCTGGCCCACCGACACGACCTCGTTCGGGTGGTCGATGTGCTTCCACGACAGCTCGGAGACGTGGACCAGGCCGTCCACGCCGCCGAGGTCGACGAACGCACCGAAGTTGACGATCGACGACACGACACCCTTGCGGACCTGGCCCGGCTTCAGCGCGGTGAGGAACGACGAGCGCACCTCGGACTGCGTCTGCTCGAGGAAGGCACGGCGCGACAGGACCACGTTGTTGCGGTTCTTGTCGAGCTCGATGATCTTCGCCTCGATCTGCTGGCCGATGTACGGGCCGAGGTCGCGGACGCGACGCATCTCGACGAGCGAGGCCGGAAGGAAGCCGCGGAGGCCGATGTCGACGATCAGGCCGCCCTTGACGACCTCGATGACGGTACCGGTGACGACGCCGTCCTCCTCCTTGATCTTCTCGATCGAGCCCCAGGCGCGCTCGTACTGCGCGCGCTTCTTGGACAGGATCAGACGGCCTTCCTTGTCCTCCTTGGTCAGGACGAGCGCCTCGATGGTGTCGCCGACGTTGACGACGTCATCGGGGTCGGCGTCGTGGCGGATGGAGAGCTCGCGGGCGGGGATCACGCCTTCGGTCTTGTAACCGATGTCGAGGAGGACCTCGTCACGGTCGACCTTGACGATGGTGCCCTCGACGAGGTCGCCGTCGTCGAAGTTCTTGATGGTCGCGTCGATGGCAGCGAGGAAGTCCTCAGCAGTGCCGATGTCGTTGACGGCGATCGGGGTGGACTCGGGGGAGGAAACGGACATTAAGGAGTTGCTCCGGTGGACATGGAAATCGAATGAATATGGACAGGCCGACTGCGCGCTCACGAAGGCGCGACGAAGGCCATCGACAATGGTAACGCCTCTACGCGTCGCAGTACAAAGAGGCGAAGGTCACCGTCGCGTAACGGTTGGCATCGCCCTGCGTAGCGATCAGAGCTCGCGAGCGGCCTCGAGGAGACCCTCAGGGACCCACTTCGTCTTGCCGGACATCACTGAGAAGTCCTTCAGGACGACCTCCTCGCCGTTGATGGCGGTGAACTTGTGGCTCTCCCCCGCGACGATCGCGTCGATCGCGGCCACGCCGAAGCGTGTGCCGAGCAGGCGGTCCGCCGCGGTCGGGATGCCGCCTCGCTGGACGTATCCGAGCACCGTGAGCCGTGCGGGGAACCCCGTGCGCGCCTCGAGCGCCTTCGTGACCTCATGACCGATCGAGCCTGCGATCGGGTTGCCCTTGTCGTCGATCGTCGCGTTGCCGTCCCACGAGGTGCCCTCGGCAGGGATGGCGCCTTCCGCGACCGCCACGATCGAGAAGTTCTTGTAGCGATGGCGATGCTTGATGCGCTTCGCGATCTGATCGATGTCGAAGGGCTCCTCGGGGGCGAGGATGATGTCCGCGCCACCGGCGATTCCCGCGGTGACGGCGATCCAGCCGCTGTGCCTGCCCATGAGCTCCACGACCATGACCCGGTTGTGGGACTCGGCGGTCGAGTGGAGCCTGTCGATCGCCTCAGTAGCCACCGTCACGGCGGTGTCGAACCCGATCGCGCTGTCAGTGCCGACCACGTCGTTGTCGATCGTCTTCGGGATGCCGATCACGGGAACACCGACGGCGTCGGACACCTTGCCTGCCGCCTTGAGCGTGCCGTCGCCGCCGATGCAGATCAGCCCGTCGAGCTTCTCGTTGTGCACGGTGTCCCGCACCGCTTCGAGACCGCCGGGGACCTTGTGCGGGTGGCACCTGGCGGTGCCCAGCATCGTGCCTCCCTCGACGAGGATGCCCGACACGTCATCGCGGGTGAGCGGCTTCGCATCCCCGTCGATCACGCCCTGCCACCCGTTCTGGAAGCCGACGATCGAGCAGCCGTGCTGCGCGGTGCCGCGCTTCACGACCGCGCGGATCGCCGCGTTCAGGCCCGGGCAGTCTCCGCCGCCCGTGAGGATTCCGATGCGCATGCCACCATCCCTAGTGTCCTGCGGCGCGCCAGCTGGCGCCCGCTCCAACGTTCACGTCGAGAGGCACGGCGAGGTCAGCCGCACCTCCCATCTCCTCCCTGAGAATGGCCTCGACCGCTGCCCGTTCGTCCGGCGCGGTCTCGACCACCAGCTCATCATGCACCTGGAGGACCTGCCTGGAGGACAGACGTTCGTCCCGAAGTCGTCGTTCGACGCCCAGCATCGCACGCTTGATCAGGTCAGCAGCGGAGCCCTGGATCGGCGCGTTGAGCGCCGCCCGCTCCGCGATCTCACGCCGCTGGCGATTCGTCGAGGTGAGATCCGGGATATAGCGTCGACGGCCGAAGATCGTCTCCGTGTAGCCGTCCTCACGCGCCTGCGCGACCACCCCCCTCAGGTAGTCACGCACCCCGCCGAACCTCGCGAAGTAGTCGTCCATGAGCGCCTGCGCCTGGCTCACGTCCAGCCCCAGCTGCTTCGACAGGCCGAAGCTCGACAGCCCGTACGCAAGGCCGTAGGACATGGCCTTCACGTGGGATCGCATCTCAGGCGTGACGTCGACTGGCTCGACGCCGTACACGCGAGCGCCCACGAACCGGTGCAGGTCCTCGCCTGCCCGGAATGCCTCGATGAGAGCCTCGTCTCCCGAGAGGTGGGCCATGATCCGCATCTCGATCTGGCTGTAGTCGGCGGTCACGAGGGTGTCGTACCCGTCGCCGACCACGAACGCCTCGCGGATCCGGTGGCCCTCGTCGGTGCGGATCGGGATGTTCTGGAGGTTCGGGTCACGAGAGCTGAGCCTGCCGGTCGCGGCGACCGTCTGCGAGAAGGTCGTATGGATCCTCCCGTCGGCACGGACCTCGGCAGCGAGACCCTTGATGATCTGAGCCAGCTTGGTGGCGTCCCGATGCGCGAGCAACGCCTCGAGGAACGGATGCGGACGTTTGGCGTACAGCTCCTGGAGCGAGCCCGCGTCGGTGGAGTAGCCCGTCTTGATCTTGCGGGTCTTCGGCATCCCCAGACGCTCGAACAGCACCTCCTGCAGCTGCTTCGGGCTGCCGAGGTTCACCTGGTCGCCGTCGATCGCGTCGTACGCGTCCTGCGCGGCGAGCGCGGCGCGACCGAGGGCCTCGTCGGAGAGCGACTCGAGATGGCCGGCGTCGACCGCGATCCCTGCATGTTCCATGCGCGCGAGGACGTCGATCAGCGGGATCTCGATGTCGCGGTACAGATCCGCCATCCCACGTTGGTCGACCTCCGCCTCGAGCGCGGCGGCGAGAGCCTCGACGTGCGCTGCGCGCTCCCCCGCACCCGTCGCTGCCGAGCTGCCGAGACCGAGATCGAGCTCGCCGCCGCCCGACGGTGACATCGCCACCACGCTCAGATAGCGCTGGACGACGGAGTCGAGGTCGAACCCTCGCTGATCAGGATTCACAAGGAACGCGGCGATCTGGGTGTCGCCGCTCACCCCGGCGAGGACGGCTCCCCTCGCGGCGAGAGCGTGCCACGCGTCCTTGGCGCCGTGCACCGTCTTGAGGATGTTCGCGTCGGCGAGCCAGTCCCACAGCCTGCGCTCGTCGTCAGAGGACAGATCCGCGAGGTCGAGGCCCCACGCGGCCCCGCCCTGGGCGACGCCGACAGCCCAGGCATCCGCGTCCGCACCGATGCGTCCCTCGACGTGCAGCGCCACCGGACCCGCGAGCGCGACGATCGCGTCGAGCGCGCCGTCGACGACCACCTGAAGCTCGTTGGGGGTCGCAGGCGCCTCCGCCTGGTCGCTGCCGGCGACGAACGGAAGGAGCCGGTCCCTCAGCGTGCGGAACTGCAGCGCATCGCAGACCGCGTGGATCGCCGGAGCATCCGCGCCCGTGTACTCCAGCTGGTCGAGCGCGAGCGGCACCTCGAGGTCCGTCAGCAGATGGTTCAGCTCCCTGTTGAGCCGCACCGCGTCCAGGTGCTGTCGCAGGCTCTGACCGGCCTTGCCGGGCACGTCGTCGGCCTGGGCGAGGATCCCCTCCAGTCCGCCGTACGCGGCGATCCACTTCGCAGCCGTCTTGGGCCCGACGCCAGGAACGCCAGGCAGGTTGTCCGACGTCTCCCCGACGAGGGCGGCGAGGTCGGGATAGCGGCCGGGGTCCACGCCGTACTTCTCGCGGACAGCGTCAGGGGTGAACTCCACGAGGTCCGACACGCCCTTGCGCGGGTACAGGAGCGTCACGTCCTCGTTGACCAGCTGGATCGTGTCGCGGTCCCCGGAGACCACGAGCACGCGCAGGCCCGCCTCACGGCCCAGCCGAGAGTACGTCGCGAGCAGGTCGTCGGCCTCGTAGCGCGGCTTGTCGACCGCGGCGACGCCCATGGCGTCGAGCATCTCGCGGATGAGCGGGACCTGCGGCTCGAACTCTGGAGGGGTCGCATCGCGCGTGCCCTTGTACGACGGCAGGCGTTCCGTGCGGAAGGTCCCTCCGGGAAGGTCGAACGCCACGGCGACATGGGTGGGCTCCCGGTCCCTCATCAGGGTGGCGAGCATCGTCGTGAAGCCGTACACCGCGTTCGTGGGGGTGCCGGTCTCGGTGGAGAAGTTCTCCACGGGAAGGCCGAAGAAGGCTCGGAAGGCCATCGACAGGCCATCGACCAACAGAAGTGTGCCTTGGGGGGTCGCGCTCACACATGACAACCTATCGTCATGACTGACATCGACGGAGACCTGACCCGCGTCATCCCCGGCTCGCTGATGGAGCGCCTGGGCATCACCCTGCTCGAGGTCGGCGCGGACAAGGTGGTCGGGACGATGCCGGTCCTAGGCAACACCCAGCCCGTCGGCCTGCTCCACGGCGGCGCGACCGCTGCGCTGGCGGAGACCCTCGGCTCGTACGGCGCAGCGGTGCACGCCGGCCCGGGACGCACCGCAGTAGGGATCGACCTCTCCATCACGCATCACAGGGCCGTCAGAGATGGCCACGTGACCGCCACCGCGATTCCGCTGCACCTCGGCGGACGCGTCTGCTCGTACACGATCGAGGTGGTCGACGACAAGGGGATCAGGGTCGCATCGGCGCGGCTTACCTGCGTTCTCGTCCCTGATTCGCAGAATTCCGAATAGAAAGGCAGGAATCCATCCGTCTCCGTCACGTTATCGCGTCGCTACACAACCGAAACATGCCTGGTCTAGATTGACGTAATCCCTAACAGGAGGAAACAGTGACGACGACCATCGATCGCCGCGTCATCGTGCGTGCGATCGTCGTTTTCCTGCTGGCTGCGGCAGTCATCACCGTCATCTCGGTGATCATGTCCGACAGCGCGCAGGCGACTGACACGGCGACCCACGTGGTCGCCGCTGACACGTCGAGCGGCGACAGCACCACGACCGCCACCACCACAGCGACTGCCGGGACCAACAGGATTCTCCAGTCGCTCGTCAACGGACTCGCCTTCGGAACGCTCCTCGCGCTCGCGTCCGTCGGCCTCTCGCTCATCTACGGAACCACGGGGCTCAGCAACTTCGCCCATGGCGAGCAGGTGTCCTTCGGCGCCGTGCTGACGTACTTCCTGGTCACGCCCCAGCCCGTCACGATCCCGTTCGTACCTGTCTCGTTCACCATCGGGCTGCCGCTCGTGGTGGGCGCGATCATCGCGATCGCGGTATCCGCGGGCACCGGCTGGCTCCAGGACAAGTTCCTGTGGAGCCCGCTGCGCCGCAGGGGCGTCGGAACAGTCCAGCAGATGATCGTGTCGATCGGTCTTTCGCTCGCGATGCTCAACTTCATCCAGTGGTGGGTAGGCGGCGGCCGGTTCCGCCTCACGATCGAGATCGACCAGCCGATCAGCCTCGGTCTCGTCACGATCGGTCGGACCACCCTGATCTCCCTGGTGATCGCGCTGGCCTGCCTGGGCGGTGTCTCCTGGTTCCTCCTCAAGACGCGCCTGGGACGCGCGACGCGCGCCGTCTCCGACAATCCAGCGCTCGCATCGGCGTCCGGGATCCAGGTCGGCAAGATCATCCGCCTCGTGTGGATCATCGCCGCGGGTCTCGCGGGACTCGGCGGCATCCTCCTCGGCCTCTACGAGGAGGGCACCGCGTTCGACGCAGGGGCCCGGCTCCTGATGCTGATGTTCGCTGCGGTCACGCTCGGCGGACTCGGCCAGGCGTTCGGCGCCCTGGTCGGCTCGCTGGTGATCGGAGTGGTCGCCGAGATGTCGACGATCTGGCTGCCCGCCGACCTCAAGGTCGCCGTCGCGCTGGTGATCCTCATCCTGGTGCTGCTCGTGAGGCCACAGGGAATTCTCGGACGAGCGGAAAGGGTCGGATAGCGCATGGACTTCGCAGGCCTTCTCACCGACGCCACCAGGGAGATGTTCGCTCCCACCACCGCCGCCTTCGCGCTCGCCGCGATCGGCCTCAACTTCCACTTCGGGCTCACGGGCCTGCTCAACATGGGGCACGCAGGCTTCATGCTCCTGGGCATGTACGGATACGCGATCACCGTCCGCGAAGGCGGGTCGATGTGGCTGGGGATCCTCGTCGCGATGGTGCTCGCGATGCTGTTCGGTCTCCTACTCGGATGGCCCACGCTCAAGCTCCGCGGCGACTATCTGGCGATCGTGACGATCGCAGCAGCAGAGTTCGTCAGATTCCTCGGCAGATCGTCGGTGATGAAGAACATCACCGGGGGTTCCACCGGAATCCGCGGGTCCGACTACAAGGCCCCGTTCGAGGCCCTGTCGCCATTCCCCGACAAGCAGATCACCATCGGACTGTGGACGCTCCACGGGTCGTCGTCCACCTCCTGGTGGCTCGTCGTCGTGTCATGGTCGATGGTCGCGATCTTCGCGTGGCTGTTCTGGATGCTCGCCAGGTCTCCCTGGGGACGCGTGCTCAAGGGAGTTCGCGAGGACGAGGATGCGGTCCGCTCGCTCGGCAAGAACGTGTACGCCTACAAGATGCAGGCGCTCGTGATCGGCGGCGTGATCGGCGCGCTCGGTGGGATCCTCTGGTCCTTCGGCAACGCGGTCTCCCCCGACTCGATGGGCCGTCCCACGACGTTCTGGATCTGGACGCTGCTGCTGCTCGGCGGTGCCGCGACCGTCTTCGGCCCGATCCTCGGCTCGGTGCTCTTCTGGACCGCACTGGTCCTTGTGAAGGGTCTCGCCGCGATGTTCATCCCCGAGACCCTGATGACGGCCACGCAGCGCGAGCCGTTCGCGCTCATCCTCGTGGGCGTGGCACTGATGCTGCTCGTGATCTTCAGACCACAAGGCATCCTCGGCAACAGAAGGGAGCTGGCGATCAATGGCTGACAAGATCAAGCCCGCGAAGCCGGCCAAGGACCCGTTCGCGAACGTGCCCCACGAGGCAGGCGCCCCGAAGCTCGACAAGATCATCGTGGCCGACAGCATCCAGCGTCGCTTCGGCGGCCTCACGGCTGTCGACGTCGCCCACTTCGAGGTCCAGCGCAACGCGATCACCGCGCTGATCGGGCCGAACGGCGCCGGCAAGTCCACCTTCTTCAACCTGCTGACGGGCTTCGACCGCCCACAGACCGGCGAGTGGTCGTTCAACGGGTTCTCTCTTCACTCGAAGTCGCCTGCACAGGTCGCACGCTCGGGGATGGTGCGCACGTTCCAGCTGACCAAGGCGCTCTCCCGCATGACCGTGATGGAGAACATGCGACTCGGCGCGGCCAACCAGGTCGGCGAGAACCTGGTGCGCGCGATGTTCCCCTCCCTGTGGAAGAAGCAGGAGGCGGAGATCACCGAGAAGGCAGAGGAGCTGCTCCGTCGCTTCAAGCTCGACAAGAAGCGTGACGACTATGCGGGGGAGCTCTCCGGCGGTCAGCGCAAGCTGCTCGAGATGGCGCGCGCGCTCATGTCGGACCCGGAGATCGTGATGCTCGACGAGCCCATGGCCGGCGTCAACCCCGCCCTCACCGAGTCTCTGCTGGACCACATCGTCGAGCTCAAGAACCAGGGCGTCACGGTCCTGTTCGTCGAGCACGACATGCACATGGTCCGCCGGATCTCCGACTGGGTGGTGGTGATGGCCGAGGGCAAGATCATCGCCGAGGGACCGCCGAACACCGTCATGGCCAACAAAGCGGTGCAGGACGCCTACCTGGGCGCGCACCACGACACCGACCTGTTCGAGGAGCGGTAAGTGAACGACGCACCTGTGATCCTGCACGCCGACGACATCACCGCCGGCTACCTCCCTGGCATAGACATCCTCAACGGATGCACCATGGAGGTCCGCGAAGGCGAGCTCATCGGAATCATCGGACCCAACGGCGCCGGCAAGTCGACCTTCCTCAAGGCCCTCTTCGGGCTGGTGCCCGTCCGGTCCGGGACCGTGTCCCTCGCCGGCCAGGACATCACCAACAAGCGCGCCGATGAGCTCGTGCGGCGGGGCATCGGCTTCGTGCCCCAGACGAACAACGTCTTCCCGTCGCTCACCATCGAGGAGAACCTCGAGATGGGTGCCTACCAGGCGCACAGGAGCTTCAAGACGCAGTTCGAGAAGATCGTGGACCTGTTCCCCGTGCTCGGCGAGCGTCGGAGCCAGCGAGCAGGCTCCCTGTCGGGTGGCGAGCGCCAGATGGTCGCCATGGCGAGAGCGCTCATGATGGATCCTCACGTCCTGCTGCTCGACGAGCCCTCCGCGGGCCTCTCCCCTGCTCGCCAGGACGAGACGTTCGTGCGCACGCGAGACATCAACCGCACCGGCGTCACGGTCATCATGGTCGAGCAGAACGCGCGCCGCTGCCTGCAGATCGCCGATCGTGGCTACGTGCTCGACCAGGGGACGTCGGCGTACACGGCCACCGGCCAGGAGCTGCTGAAGGACCCCAAGGTCATCGAGCTCTACCTGGGGACGCTCGGAGCCTAGACCAGCGTCGATCGAGGGGCGTCACCACAACGTGGTGGCGCCCTTCGTCGTCGGTCTCCGCGCGTCGCGCGGCGCTCCGGACCCGATGTCGTCCCCGCCGGTTCAACCCGCCCAGCCGGTGCTCCCAGGGAAGGCAGCACGCGATCCCGTGCCGTCGAGCGGGACGCACTCCCGTGTCGAAGCCGCGGCCACCCATGGTGCCTTCGCTCGGGCTGACGCGGCCGGCGCGTCGTCCACCTGCAGGACCGCAAGGCGGGGATCGCGACGGCATCCCAGCACCGGTCTCCCCTGCGCGGACGGCCGAAGTGAAGGACCGCCGACGCGAGCGGAGACCCCGTCCGCGGTCAGTCCGTCGGCACACGCGAAAGGGCCCCCGGCCGAAGCCGGGGGCCCTTCCAGCGCTGTGCTACCAGCTGCCTACACGACTCAGGCCGCGGGGACCTCGCCGTAGACCGCCTCGGTCCACACCGGGACGTTGTCGCCATCGAAGACGTACACGCCGATGTAGGCCGACGACGGGTCGTTCTGCGCGTTGAACGCACCGGAGCCGGACACGGACTTGTATGCGATCTCCTCGCCGCTGGCGAGCAGGTCTGCACACTCCTGGAAGCCGGAGCACTCCGTGCCACCGTCAGCGCCGGAGACCGCCGCCATGTTGGCCTGGATCGTCGCACCGTCGGTCGCCCCACCGCGGACCGCCGCGAGGGCGAGCAGCATGGTCGAGTCGTACGACTCCGCGCCGTAGGAGTACGAGTCGAGCTTGGAGCCGTTCGCGCCGTCCAGCAGTGCCTGGAAGTCGGTCGACGGCATGGCGCCGGGGATGGTGCCCTTCGCGCCCTCAAGGGTGCCCGCAGGCAGGTCGGCCGAGTAGTCGGCCGTGTTGCCATCGGTGAAGTACAGCTTGGAGCCATCGAATCCCGCACCCACGAGCTCGGGGATGATCTGCTTGGTCTGGTCGAACGCGATCACCGCGATGGCGTCGGGGTTCGTGGCCATGACCGCCTGGACCTCAGCCGAGAAGTTGGTGGCGTTGGGGTCGAACGTCTCCGTGGCGCCGTACGTGATGTTCACGCCGGCCGCCTCAGCGGTCGAGACGATGACGTCACGGAGCGACGTGCCGTAGTCGTCCTCGAACACCAGGATGCCGAGGTTCTTGATGCCGTCGTCGATGATGACGTTGGCAAGCGCGTTGCCCTGGACCGTGTCCGGCGGAGCGACGCGGAAGTAGAAGGGCGAGTAGCCCGACAGAGCGGTCGACGTGTTCGCCGGCGAGATCTGCACGACAGAGGCCGCGGCGATGTCGTCGACGACGTTCAGGGACACCGAGGACGAAGCCGCGCCGACGATGCCGCCGACGCCGTCCGCGATCAGCGACGAGACCGACTGCGACGCGATCTGCGGGTTCGCAGTGTCGGACGAGTCCGCGTCGATCTCCTCGACGGGCTGACCGAGCACGCCACCAGCGTCGTTGATCTCGCTCACGGCGAGCTTCACACCTGCGATCTCGGGCGGGCCGAGGAAGGCGAGCGAACCGGTGATCGGGAGCAGCGTGCCGATCTTCAGCGCGTCGCCGGAGGCGCTGCTGTCACCGCTGGCCGAGGTGGACGCCCCGGTACCCGAGTCGGTGGAGCAGGCGGCGAGCGCCAGCGTCGCGACGGCCGCTACGGCCGCGCCACGCGCGATGGTGTTCCATCGTGCCATGTTCTTTCCTCCAAACTGACGGGAGCCACCGTCAGCGCATCGCTGTAGGGACGGTCCCTACTCGATTCCGCCAAACTAGCGAGCGATTGTTTCTCTCATGGGTCACTCGCATCACGATTTCGTGACCTTGGCGGTTTCCGTGCGGAGGAAATCTGCATTTAACAGAGCATTCGACGACGACTTCATCGGCGTGAGCCGTGGGGCGGCACGCGAGAGGGGCGCTGCCCCCTCTCGGAAGCCGCGCCCCTCATCGACGTCGAGGCTACTTGCCACCCATCTGATCGATGACAGCCTCAGCGACCTCGCGCATCGTGAGACGGCGGTCCATGGACGTCTTCTGGATCCAGCGGAACGATTCGGGCTCGTTGAGCTTCATCTTCTCCATGAGCAGGCCCTTCGCACGCTCGACCTTCTTGCGGGTCTCCATGCGCTCCGTGATGTCTGCGATCTCCGACTCGAGCGCCCTGATCTCCTGGTACCGCGACGCAGCGATCTCGACGGCCGGAAGCAGGTCTCCGGGCGTGAACGGCTTCACCACATACGCCATGGCGCCTGCGTCGCGCGCGCGCTCCACGAGCTCGGTCTGCGAGAACGCGGTCAGCAGCACCACAGGCGCGACACGGTCCTTCGCGATGTGCTCCGCGGCCGTGATCCCGTCCATCACCGGCATCTTCACGTCCATCACGACGATGTCAGGCTTGAGCTCCTTCGCCTTGGCGATCGCCTCCTCGCCGTCTCCGGCCTCACCGACGACCTCATAGCCGCCCTCGGTGAGCGTCTCGACGATGTCCATGCGGATAAGGGCCTCGTCCTCGACCACAAGGGCGCGACGGGACCTGGTCGACGCGGCTCCGCTGGCCGCCGTCTTGTTGTCATGTTCTGCTGTCACAGGCGCTAGCCTAGTCGTCACGCCCCGATACCCCAACCGGCAGAGGGAGTCGGCTCAAACCCGATTCAGTGTGGGTTCGAATCCCACTCGGGGCACTGTGCGCGCACCCCTGCGGGCAGGCCTGTCCCAGTACTGCGCCCCGCAGCCGGCGTGATCAGCGACTGTCAGGCCGGTGTCGATGGTCTGGCATGCTTGTGGAGGTTCCCCTATCCGCGTGCCTCCCCTGCGCACGCCCGACATTCCGGAGGCTCGGCCATGAACCGCGTCAAGAGGCATATCGCGCTGGTCGCGCACGACAACAAGAAGGTGGAGCTTCTCCAGTGGGCGAGCTTCAACAAGGTCCGCCTCGCACCGCACCACCTCTACGCCACCGGCACCACCGGCACCATGCTCGAGTACGAGCTCGGGCTCCCGGTGCAGCGCTTCCTGTCGGGCCCGGTCGGCGGCGACCAGCAGATCGGCGGACGGATCGCCGAAGGCCTCATCGACATGCTGATCTTCTTCTGGGATCCGCTGGAGCCGCAGCCCCACGACCCTGATGTGAAGGCTCTGCTCCGCCTGGGCGCACTCTGGAACATCCCCATGGCGTCGAACGTCGCGACAGCCGACTTCATCATCTCCTCCGAGCTCTTCGAGTCCGACTACGACCGCGCGATCCCGGACCTCGGCCCGCGGAACTGGGAGGACATGCGCCCCCAGGAGGACGCGCCGGACGCGTGACCGCGACAGTCGGTCGCCCACGCCCCGCCGTGTGAGGAATCGGCTCCAAGCCTCGCCCGCCGTGGGACGACGAAGGGCCCAGCCGGAAGCTCCGGCTGGGCCCTTCGCACGTCAGAGGAGCCGAGGCTCCCGTCAGTGGCGGATCTGACCGACCTTGTGCACGAGGATCGAGTTCGTCGTTCCAGGCGTGCCGACCGGCGCACCCGACACGACGATCACGAACTCGCCATCCGACGCGAGGCCGTTGTCCTTGAGGTACGAGTCGACCACCTTGACCATCGCATCGGTCGACTCCGGCGCCTCCACGAGCTCTGCGGTGATGCCCCACGACAGCGCGAGACGACGGAGCGTGTTGTCATCGGGCGTGAACGCCAGCATCGGGGTCTCGGGACGCAGGCGCGACATCCGTCGGGCGGAGTCACCGGACTGCGTGAAGACGCAGATGTACTTGATGTCGAGGTTCTCGGCGATCTCGGCAGCCGCGTGGGTGATCGCTCCACCGCGCGACTTCGGAACGGTCGGGAACGGCGCGATCCGGCTGCGCCCCTTGAGCTCCGTGTTCGACACGATGCGCGCCATCGTCTCGACGGTGACGATCGGGAAGTCGCCGACCGAGGTCTCGCCGGACAGCATGACCGCGTCCGTGCCGTCGAGAATCGCGTTGGCGCAGTCGGAGGTCTCCGCACGGGTCGGAACCGGCGCGTGGGTCATCGACTCGAGGACCTGCGTGGCGACGATGACGGGCTTCGCCTTGGCGCGGCAGAGCTCGATGGCGCGCTTCTGAACGAGCGGCACCTCCTCCAGGGGAAGCTCCACGCCGAGGTCACCACGGGCGACCATGACGCCGTCGAACGCGTCGACGATCTCCTCGAGGTTGTCGACCGCCTGAGGCTTCTCCACCTTGGCGATGACGGGGACCGAACGTCCCTCCTCAGCCATGATGCGGGCGACGTCCTCGTAGTCCTTGGCGGACCGCACGAACGACAGCGCGATGTAGTCGGCGCCGAGCTTGAGTCCCCAGCGCAGGTCCGACTCGTCCTTGTCGGACAGCGCGGGCACGGACACGGCGACGCCCGGAAGGTTGATGCCCTTGTTGTTGGACACGGGGCCAGGCACGACGACCTTCGTGACGACGTCGGTGTCGGTCACCTCGGTGACCTCAAGACGCACCTTGCCGTCGTCGATCAGCAGTGTGTCGCCGATGTGGCAGTCGCCCGGAAGGCCCTTGAAGGTGGTGCCGCAGATGTCCTTGGTGCCGACGACGTCGCGGGTCGTGATGGTGAAGACGTCGCCCACGGCGAGGTCGTGGGGGCCGTCGGCGAACTTCTCAAGACGGATCTTGGGACCCTGGAGGTCCACGAGGACGGCCACGTTGCGGCCCGACTCCTCGGCAGCCTGACGAACGTTCCGGTAGACCTGCTCGTGCTCCTCGGCGCTTCCGTGGCTGCGGTTGATCCGCGCCACGTCCATGCCGGCGTTCACCAGCTCGCGCATCCTGTCGAGCGGCGCGGTGGCCGGTCCGATCGTGCAGACAATCTTCGCGTTTCGCATGTTCTCCAACCTTGCGTTATGCACGGAGCGCAATGGTGCGCGCCGTCACTGGGGCCGGGAGCTCGGTGCTCCCGGTCAAGTACTCATCGATGGCAGCCGCCGCCGCGCGACCCTCGGCGATCGCCCAGACCACGAGCGACGCGCCTCGTCCCGCATCGCCGGCGACGAAGACGCCGTCGGCAGACGTCGAGAAGTTCTCGGCGCGGTCGATCTGACCGCGCGGGGTCAACGCTACCCTCGCCTGATCCTGGAGCGCTGTGACCTCCGGCCCAGTGAACCCCATCGCGATCAATACCAGGTCTGCTGGCACATCGTGCTCGGTCCCCGGTGTCGGTGTGCGCGAGCCATCCGCGTTGTACTGGGTCTCCGCGACGCGCAGTGCGCGCACGTGTCCGTCACTGTCTCCGACGAACTCGACGGTGGACGCGAGGTAGTCGCGGGCGCCGCCTTCCTCGTGGCTGCTCGAGACCTCGAACACCCGCGGGTCGGTGGGCCACGGCATGGCGTCGGTGCGCTCCAGCGGGGGCTTCTTGCCGATGGCCAGCGTGGTGACCGAGGCGGCGCCCTGGCGCAGCGCCGTGCCGATGCAGTCGGAGCCGGTGTCGCCACCGCCGATCACGATCACATGCTTGCCCTCGGCGGTGATGTGGTCGACGACGTCGTCCCCCGCAGCGGCCTGGTTTCCCTGGTGCAGGTACGGCATCGCGAAGTGGATGCCGTCAAGATCCCGCCCAGGCAGCGGCAGGTCGCGAGGCAACGGGGCCCCGGTAGCGACCAGCACCGCGTCGTAGCGCGCGCGCAGGTCCTCCCACGTGAGGTCCACACCGATGCTCACACCGGTGCGGAAGCGGGTGCCCTCCGCCTCCATCTGCGACACGCGCAGATCGATGTGCCGCTTCTCCATCTTGAAGTCGGGCACGCCGTAGCGGAGCAGACCCCCGATCCGGTCATCCTTCTCGTAGACCGCGACCGTGTGCCCGGCACGAGTGAGCTGCTGCGCGGCGGCGAGACCGGCAGGCCCTGAACCGACGACGGCGACGGTGCGCCCCGTGTGCCGCTGAGCGACGTGCGGGGTGACCAGTCCCTCCTTGAAGGCGCGGTCGATGATCGACACCTCGACGTTCTTGATCGTGACCGCCGGCTGGTTGATGCCGAGCACGCACGACGTCTCGCAGGGAGCAGGACAGATGCGACCCGTGAACTCCGGGAAGTTGTTCGTCGCGTGAAGGCGTTCGATCGCGTCCTCGAACTGGTCGCGCCACACGAGGTCGTTCCACTCAGGGATCAGGTTGCCGAGCGGGCAGCCCTGGTGGCAGAACGGGATGCCGCAGTCCATGCAGCGGCCGGCCTGCCGCTTCAGCTGGGCCGAGTCCTTGGACAGCTCGTCCTTGACCTCGCTCCAGTCGCGCAGGCGCACGGGCACGGGGCGGTTCGCGGGCAGCTCACGCTCCCTCACCTTCAGGAATCCACGCGGGTCAGCCACCGGTCACCTCCAGGAACTCGGCCCAGGCTCCCGGCGCGGTGAGGTCCGCGCCCTTCGCCTCGATCTCTGCGAGCGCCTCACGCACTCTGGCGTACTGCGCGGGAAGCACACGGGTGAATCGCGCCGCGGAATCGCTCCACGAGGACAGGAGCTCCTTGCCGAACGGCGAATCCGTGCCATCGACGTGTCGCTCGACGAGCGTACGGACGATGACCTCGTCCTCGGGATCGAGCGGTGCCAGCGTCAGGTCGCCCGCTGCGAGCGCGTCCTTGTTGACGCGCTCGGGACGCAGATCGAGCACGTATGCGGTGCCCCCCGACATGCCGGCTCCCAGGTTGCGGCCCGTGCGTCCGAGGATGACCGCCGTGCCGCCGGTCATGTACTCGAGCGCATGGTCGCCGACGCCCTCCACGACGGCCGTGAGCCCGGAGTTGCGCACCAGGAACCGTTCGCCCACGACGCCGCGCAGAAGGATCTCACCGGAGGTCCCGCCGTACCCGATCACGTTGCCGGCGATCACGTCGCGCGAGTCGTCGAGCATGGCCTCGCGGGCGGGGCGCACGATCACGCGCCCGCCCGACAGGCCCTTGGCGACGTAGTCGTTCGCGTCGCCGACAAGGCGGAGGGTGACGCCACGCGGCACGAAGGCGCCGAACGACTGACCAGCGGAGCCCGTGAACGTGATGTCGATCGTGTCGTCCGGGAGACCCTCGCCGCCGTGGCTGCGGGTCACCTCGTATCCGAGCATGGTGCCGACGGTCCGGTTGACGTTGCGGATCGCACGCTCGATCCGGACGGGCTCGCCCCGGTCCAGCGCCGCGGCCGAAGCCGCGATCAGCTCCTGGTCGAGCGCCTCGGCCAGACCGTGATCCTGCGTCGTCGAGTTGAGCAGGGCCGCACCCGCCGCGGGGCGGGCGAGGACCGGCGACAGGTCGAGGCCCCGGGCCTTCCAGTGCGCGATCGCGGAGCGCGTCTCAAGCGCCTCGACGTGACCGACGGCCTCCGCCAGCGTGCGGAATCCGAGTGCGGCGAGGTGCTCCCGCACCTGCTCTGCGATGAACTCGAAGAACGTCTCCACGAACTCGGGCTTGCCGCTGAAGCGCGCGCGCAGCTCGGGGTTCTGCGTCGCGACTCCGACCGGGCACGTGTCGAGGTGGCACACGCGCATCATCACGCAGCCGGACACCACCAGCGGCGCGGTCGCGAAGCCGAACTCCTCCGCGCCGAGCAGCGCCGCGATCACGACGTCGCGACCGGTCTTCAGCTGTCCGTCCACCTGCACGACGATGCGGTCCCGCAGGTCGTTCAGCACGAGCGTCTGCTGAGTGTCCGCGAGCCCGATCTCCCACGGCGCTCCCGCGTGCTTGAGAGAGTTCAGCGGGCTCGCACCTGTGCCTCCGTCATGACCCGAGATGAGGACCACGTCGGACTTGCACTTGGCGACACCCGCCGCGATGGTGCCCACACCGACCTCGGACACGAGCTTGGTGTGGATGCGCGCGGTCGGGTTCGCGTTCTTGAGGTCGTGGATCAGCTGCTTGAGATCCTCGATCGAGTAGATGTCGTGGTGCGGCGGAGGCGAGATCAGGCCCACGCCCGGCGTCGAGTGCCTGGTCTCCGCGACCCACGGGTACACCTTGGTGCCGGGCAGCTGACCGCCCTCGCCTGGCTTCGCGCCCTGAGCGAGCTTGATCTGGATGTCGTCCGCGTTCACGAGGTACTCGCTGGTGACGCCGAACCGCCCTGAGGCGACCTGCTTGATCGCGCTCCGGCGCTCGGGGTCGAGGAGCCGCTCAGGTGACTCGCCACCCTCACCGGTGTTGGACTTCGCGCCGAGCCTGTTCATAGCGATGGCCAGGGTCTCGTGCGCCTCTTGGGAGATCGAGCCGTACGACATGGCACCGGTGCTGAAGCGCTTGACGATGTCCTCGACGGACTCGACCTCATCGAGCGGCACCGCGGGCCGCTCCGACGCGAACTCGAGCATGCCGCGCAGCGTCATCAGCCGCCTCGCCTGGTCGTCGACCCGGTCGGTGTACTCGCGGAACAGGTCGTAGCGACGCGTGCGCGTCGAGTGCTGAAGCTTGAACACCGTCTCGGGATCGAAGAGGTGTTCCTCGCCGTCACGCCGCCACTGATACTCGCCACCGGTGTTCAGCCGCTGATGAGGAGGCAGCTCGCCCGACTCCGGATACGCGTCGGCGTGCCGCTGGGCGACCTCCTGCGCGATGACGCCGAGGCCCACCCCGTCGATCTGGCTGGGAGTGCCGACGAAGTGACGGTCGACGAGCTCCCGTGCCAGGCCGATCGCCTCGAACACCTGCGCACCGCGGTACGACGCGATGGTCGAGATGCCCATCTTCGACATGATCTTGAGCACGCCCTTGCCGAGCGCCTTGATGAGGTTCTTGACCGCCTTCTCAGGGCTGACATCGCCGAGGTAACCGCGCTTCGCGAGGTCTTCGACAGTCTCCATCGCCAGGTACGGGTTCACCGCGCCCGCGCCGTAGCCGATCAGCAGCGCGACGTGGTGCACCTCTCGGACATCGCCCGCCTCGACGACCATCGACATCTGCGTGCGCGTGTGATGGCGCACCAGATGGTGGTGCACGGCAGCGGTGAGGAGCAGCGATGGGATCGGAGCCAGGTCCTTGTTCGCGTCGCGGTCCGACAGGATGAGGAACGACACGCCGTCCGCGAGCGCCTGGTCCACCTCCTCGAAGATCGCCTTCAGGCGCTTCTCGAGTCCCTCTCCCCCGTCCGCGACCCGGTAGAGGCCACGGATCTTGCGCGCGGAGAAGAGCCCGCGCAGGCGCGGGTCGGCATCGATGTGCGCGATCTTCGCGAGCTCGTCGTTGTCGATCACCGGGAACTCGAGCATCACCTTGCGCGCATGCTCAGGAAGCGCCTCGAGCAGGTTGGGCTCTGGGCCTATCGCTCCGCCGATCGACGTCACGATCTCCTCACGGATCGAGTCCAGCGGAGGGTTGGTCACCTGCGCGAACATCTGCACGAAGTAGTCGAAGAGCAGGCGTGGCCTCTTCGACAGCACCGCGATCGGCGTGTCCGAGCCCATCGCGCCGATCGGCTCGACGCCGGTCGCGGCCATCGGCGTGAGCAGGATCTTGAGCTCCTCCTCCGTGTAGCCGAAGGCGCGCTGCCTGCGCTGCACCGACCTCGACGAGTGCGAGATGTGCTCGCGGTCAGGGACTTCGGACAGCCGGATCGCGTACCTCTCGATCCACTCCGCGTAGGGATGCTCGGACGCGAGCTGCGCCTTGATCTCCTCGTCCTCGACGATCCGACCGCCCGCCGTGTCGACGAGCAGCATGCGACCAGGCTGGAGACGACCCTTGCGCACGACCTTCGCGGGGTCGATGTCGAGCAGGCCGGCCTCGGAGCCGCAGACCACGAGACCGTCGTCCGTCAGCCAGAACCGCCCGGGGCGAAGCCCGTTGCGGTCGAGGGTCGCGCCGATGAGGGTGCCATCGGTGAAGTGGAGGGCAGCAGGACCGTCCCACGGCTCCATCAGCGTCGAGTGGTACTCGTAGAACGCGCGCCGCGCAGGGTCCATGTGCGGGTTGTTCTGCCACGCCTCAGGGATCATCATCAGCACCGCGTGCGGCAACGAGCGACCAGCGAGGTGGAGGAGCTCGAGGACCTCGTCGAACGAGGCCGTGTCCGACGCCCCGGTGGTGCAGATCGGAGCGATGTCCGACAGGTCTCCGAGCAGCTCGGAGCGCAGCATGCCCTCCTTGGCGGCCATCCAGTTGCGGTTGCCCTGGACCGTGTTGATCTCGCCGTTGTGCGCGATCATCCGCAGCGGCTGCGCGAGCGGCCACGACGGGAACGTGTTGGTCGAGAAGCGCGAATGCACCAGCGCGAGCTCCGACGCGAAGGCGGGGTGCAGCAGGTCGGGGAAGACCTTCTCGAGCTGATAAGTGGTCAGCATCCCCTTGTAGGTCAAGGTGCGCGCGGACAGCGACGCGAAGAACGGTCCTCCGCGGTGTCCCGCACGCCGGCGGACGCGGTAGAGGCGCCGGTCGAGCTCGATGCCGGAAAGGCCGTCGCACGAGAGGAAGGCCTGACGGAACACGGGCGCAGCGGCGCGTGCGGAAGGACCGAGCGGGCCGAGGTCCACGGGGACGTCGCGCCACCCGAGGATCGCGACCCCCTCCTCCTGCGCGGCCTCGGTGAACGCCGCGATCTCGGCGTCCTCCACGCCGGGCGTGAGGAACGCGATCCCCACTCCGTACTCGCCGACAGGCGGCAACGGGAAGTCGGTGACCTCGCGAAGGAAGGCGTCGGGGATCTGCGTGAGGATTCCCGCGCCGTCACCCGTCTCCGTCTCGGCGCCCACGGCGCCGCGGTGCTCCAGGTTCTTCAGCGCCGTCAGCCCGGCTTCGACGATGTCGCGGCCGGGCGTGCCGCGCAGGGTCGCCACGAACGCCACGCCGCAGGCGTCGTGCTCGTATGCCGGGTTGTAGAGCCCGACCGCGGGCTGAGGTGCGCTGAGAAGCGAGTCCATTGAACCGTCCTTCGCCGAACCCCGCGCGGAGCGGGATCCTGATGGGTGATGGGCGCCGTCGACCCTAGGGGAACACGGATGTCCAGAGTACCGCGCCGGGCAAGCCCTTTTGGAACTCTTTACTGCGCGCTGGGCGCATCGTCGGGGTTGCCGACGACGTCGCTTTCGCCCTCAAGCGTACCGGCACCGGGATCGGCGTCGTCGCCGCCGTCCTCGGGCGCGGAGGACGCCGAGTCGGCCCGGTCCCCGGAACGGAGGGGGCTCGCAGCGAGCGTGCTCCACGCGGGCACCTCGGCAAGGCGCCGCTGGCGCGCGCCCATCACGAGGAACATGACGATCGACATGGCAAGGACCAGAGCAGCCACCCACACATTGACGCGCAGGCCGAGGATGTGGACCGCGGTGTCGATGCGGACGGTCTCGATCCAGAGGCGTCCCGAGGTGTAGACGGCGACGTACAGCCAGAAGACGCGCCCGCCCCAGAGCTTGAACCGACGGTCGGCCCAGAGGATCACGCCCACGCCCGCCAGGTTCCACAGCATCTCGTAGAGGAAGGTGGGATGGAAGGTGGCGAACGCCTCGTAGCCGACCGGGCGGAACGCCTCATCGATCTGCAGGCCCCACGGCAGATCCGTCGGACCGCCGAACAGCTCCTGGTTGAAGTAGTTGCCCAGGCGTCCGATCGCCTGCGCGAGCAGGATGCCCGGCGCGACGGCATCGGCGAACGCGGTGAAGGACACGCCTGCACGCCTCGCACCGATCCAGGCGCCGACGGCGCCCAGCGCAACAGCCCCCCAGATGCCGAGTCCGCCCTCCCAGATCTTGAAGGCGTTCCACGGGTGGCCGCCCTCGCCGAAGTACGGGCCAGGGGTCGAGATCACGTGGTAGAGACGTCCGCCGACGATTCCGAACGGGATCGCCCAGAACGCGATGGACTCCACGATGTCAGGCTCGCCGCCGCGCGCCTTCCAGCGCCGGCCCGTCAGCCACAGCGCGACGAAGATGCCGACCAGGATGCAGATGGCATACATGTGCACCGTGAGCGGTCCGAGGTGAAACTGCGACCACTCGACCGGTGGGCTGGGGATCGATGCCCTCACACGAGTCCTCTCACGCCGGCTGCGAGCTCCTGAGTCTTGGCGCGCAGCGCGTCGAGACCAGCCTCGACGTCGTCCGGGCTCTCCACGAGGCACCGCACCAGGGCGGAGCCGACGATGACGCCGTCTGCATATCGCGCCACCTGGGCGGCGTGCTGTCCCGTGGTCACGCCGAGGCCGACGCACACGCGAGGGGCTCCCGCCTCCCGGGCACGTTCGACGAGCTCCTCGGCCCCTCCGCCGATCACCGACCGTTCGCCCGTGACACCCATCAGAGCCGCCGCGTAGACGAAGCCCGACGACGCCTTGCAGGTGAGATGCATGCGCTCCGGCGTCGTGGTCAGTGCGACGAGGTGGACGGTGTCGAGCTCGCGGCCCGCGGCGACCTCGGCCCAGCCTGCACCGGAGTCAGGGGTGATGTCCGGCAGGATCACTCCGGAACCGCCTGCGGCCAGCAGATCGTCCGCGAACCTCTCTGGCCCGTACTGGAGGATCGGGTTCCAGTACGACATCACGACAGCGGGCGCACCTGCCTCGACCACGCCGCGGACCGCAGCGAACACATCTGCGACGCGCACTCCGCGTTCGAGCGCCGCCTCGGCGGCGTGCTGGATCGTCGCCCCGTCCATCACCGGATCGGAGTACGGGAGCCCGACCTCGACGACATCCACGCCTGCCTCGACCATCGCCTGCATGGCACGCACGGACACCTCGACCGAGGGATAGCCGACGGGAAGGTAGCCGATCAGCGCCGAGCGGCCCTCCGCCTTGATCTGATCGAGGCGGTCTCCGAGCGCGGTCACGCGTCCTCCCCCGGCATCATCGCGAACCAGCGAGCCGCCTGCTCCACGTCCTTGTCCCCACGGCCTGACAGCGTGACGAGCAGGGTCGCGCCGGGCCCTAGAGACCGCCCCAGCTTGATCGCGCCCGCGAGGGCATGCGACGACTCGATGGCCGGCATGATGCCCTCGGTCCGACACAGCAGGCGGAAGGCGTCCATGGCCTCCGCGTCGGTGATCGGCCAGTACTCGGCACGTCCCATATCGGCGAGCCACGCGTGCTGGGGCCCGACGCCCGGGTAGTCCAGGCCGGCAGAGATCGAGTGCGACGGCAGTGTCTGTCCGTCCTCGTCCTGCAGGATGTATGAACGTGAGCCATGGAGCACGCCAGGGCGTCCTCCAGTGATCGTGGAGGCATGACGGCCGGTCTCGACGCCGTCGCCTGCCGCCTCGCAGCCGATGAGCCGTACGCCCTCGTCGTCGAGGAAGGCGTCGAACGATCCGATCGCGTTGGAGCCGCCGCCGACGCAGGCGAGCACCGCGTCGGGCAGGCCGCCGAGCGCGAGCATCTGCTCGCGAGCCTCGACTCCGATGACGCGCTGGAAGTCGCGCACCATGGCCGGGAAGGGGTGCGGGCCTGCGGCGGTGCCGAAGATGTAGTTCGTGGTGGCGACATTCGCCACCCAGTCGCGGAAGGTCTCGTTGATCGCGTCGCGAAGCGTGCGGGAACCCGTGGCGACAGGGATCACCTCGGCACCGAGCAGACGCATGCGCGCGACGTTCAGGGCCTGGCGCTCGGTGTCCTCCTCGCCCATGTAGATCACGCACTCGAGGTCCATGAGCGCCGCGGCGGTCGCGGTCGCGACGCCATGCTGACCCGCACCGGTCTCGGCGATGACACGGCGCTTGCCGAGCCGCTTCGTCAGCAGCGCCTGCCCCAGCACGTTGTTGATCTTGTGCGAGCCCGTGTGGTTGAGGTCCTCGCGCTTGAGGAACATGCGGACGCCGCCCGCGTGCGCCGCGAACCGAGGTATCTCCGTGACGATCGACGGCCTGCCGGTGTAGTCCCTGGCGAGGCGGTCGAGCTCTGCGGTGAACGACGGGTCCACGCGCGCCTTGTCGTAGGCGTCGGTGAGCTCGTCGAGCGCGGCCATCAGCGCCTCAGGGAGGAAGCGTCCGCCGAACTCGCCGAAGAACGGCCCGGGCGCCGCCTGCAGCGATCCCGTCACGGGCGCACCGATCGCAACGCGGGATGAGCGCCGGCGGCGACCATCTCGGCGACCGCCGTGCGAGGGTCGCGATCCTTCACGAGCGCCTCTCCCACGAGCACAGCGTCTGCGCCCAGGCGGGCGTATTCGACCACGTCGTGGCTGTCGCGGATGCCAGACTCGGCCACCCGCAGGATCCCGTCGGGGATCGCGGGAGCGACCCGTGCGAAGGTGTGGCGATCGACCTCGAGCGTCTTGAGGTTGCGGGCGTTGACTCCCACGACCCGCGCACCCGCATCCACCGCCCGCGCCGTCTCCTCGACGTCGTGCACCTCGACGAGAGCGGTCATGCCCAACGAGTGCACCCGCTCGATCAATCCTTCGAGTGCCATCTGCTCGAGAGCCGCGACGATGAGCAGCACGACGTCTGCGCCATGCGCGCGAGCCTCCCACACCTGGTAGGGCGTGACGATGAAGTCCTTGCGGAGGATCGGGATGTCGACCTTCGCGCGGACGGCATCGAGATCCGACAGCGAACCGCCGAACCTCCGCTGCTCGGTGAGCACGGAGATGACCGACGCACCCCCCGCCTCATACTCGGTGGCCAGGGACGCGGGGTCCGTGATGTCCGCGAGGTCACCCTTCGACGGGCTCGACCGCTTGACCTCGGCGATGACCGCCACCTCATCGCGTGCCAGGATCTGGTACGCGTCGATGGCGCTCGGAAGACGCGCGGCGCGCTCCTTCAGCGCGTCCATGGACGTCGACTGCTCACGCACAGCAAGGTCCTCACGGACACCTGCGACGATGCTCTGCAACACGCTCATGGGCGCTCCACCTCCCTGGCGTCCATGGTAGCGCCGCGATGGCCCCTCGATGACCGCTGCGTGGCGCGAGGACGCCCGGCGATCACGGCGCGAGGTACGGCATGAGCACAGGGATGTTGCGCGCGATCGTGTAGACGACGACCGCGCCCAGGAGCGTGTAGATCGCCCACCCCGGCGCCGGCCGGGTGGTGGTGCGCACGCCGCGCAGGGCGAGGACCCACCGGATCCACCGCCATGCGAGCCACGGCAGCACCAGGACGGCGAGCGGGTTCATCCCCCACGCACCGGCGAGGTCGAGGTGCGCCAGGTCGTGGATCGCCCGCAGCGAGCCGCAGCCCGGACAGTAGAAGCCCGTGAGGTACAGCGAGGGGCACGTGGGATAGTGCCCGGCCTCGTGCGGGTCGACTCCCGCGATGTACGCCGTCGCGGCGATGCTCGCCGCCGCCACCGCCGCTGGAGCCACGAACGGCGGGAGCCTGGCGAGCAGTCGCTCGCCAGGCTCCGTCAGTAGTGAGGTGACAGTCATGAATGCCTCAGTTGGACGAGGCGACCCCGAGGATCACGAAGAAGAGGATGTACAGCACCCCGAGGATCAGCGTCGCTCCGGCCGACCACAGCGACCACTTCTTGGCAGCCTCTGCGGACGCCTGCGCGCCCGCGTAGTCGCCCGCGGCCCACTTCGAGTTGACCTCGGCGGCCTTGACGATCGCCACGATGCCGAGCGGCAGGCAGCACAGGACCGTGGTCAGGATGGCCCAGACCAGGTTGTTGTTCGGAGGCTGCGGCGCGCCGTAGGCGGGCTGCATGCCGGGTGCTGGCGGGGGCGGCGGGATGTCGGTCATACGTCTTCTCCTTGATGTGCGTTGTCGCACGGCGCCTGCCAGCGCCGCGGTCAGCTCGCGGTCTGGCCGTGGCCGAGAGCCTTGAGCGCACCACCCGCCGCGAGAGACACGACGGCCAGTGCTGCCCCGACCCACACGAGAGAGATCTGAGGAATGCCGATACCGAGCGACGCGACCAGTGCTGCGAGCACCAGCCCGACGTTCGTCACCCAGGCCGCGAGAGTGCGACCGTGGTTGTGAGGCGCTGCCTCGGGAAGGTCCTGGGGACTCAGCTTGACGCTGCTCGACACTTCTCCTCCTTGGGTCCGGGTGACGACAGTCTAGCCACGGCCGCGCGCGGTGAGCCGCGAGGCGAGGAAAACTGCCCGGATCATCGCCGCAGCCTTGCTCCTGGTCTCCGCCTCCTCGTTCGCGGGGACGGAATCCGCCACGATGCCGGCACCCGCCTGGATGTACGCCATGCCGTCCTTGATCAGCGCGGTCCGGATCGCGATGGCGGTGTCCGTGTTCCCCGCGAAGTCGAAGTAGCCGACCGCCCCGCCGTACAGGGCACGCCGCGCAGGCTCGACCTCGTCGATCAAGGCGATCGCACGCGGCTTCGGAGCACCCGACAGCGTCCCGGCCGGGAACGTGGCCGTGAAGGCGTCGAAGGCCGTGTGTCCCGCCTCGAGCCGACCGATGACGGTCGAGCACAGATGCATGATGTGGCTGTACCTGTTCAGCGCCATGAAGTCCGCCACCTCGACCGAGGTGGGCTCGCAGACCTTGACCAGGTCGTTGCGCGCCAGGTCCACGAGCATCACGTGCTCGGCGATCTCCTTGGGGTCGGCGCGCAGCTCCTCCTCGAGCCGTCGGTCCTCGTCCGGTGTGGCGCCGCGAGGGCGCGAGCCCGCGATGGGGAACGTCGAGACGTCGCCACGCTCGACACGCACCAAGGACTCCGGGCTGGAGCCGACGACGGCGAACGCACGCCCATCGGCATCCTCGAGCTGGAAGCAGTACATGTACGGGCTCGGGTTGACCGTGCGAAGCACCCGGTAGACGTCGATCGGCGCTGCGTCGCACGGCACGTCGAACCGCTGCGAGGGCACCACCTGGAAGACCTCGCCGTCGCGGATCGCGTCCTTCGCGAACTCCACCGTCCGCTCGTACTCCCCTGGCTCGGTACGAAGATGCACCTTCGGCTCAGGAGCGTCGTCCAGGCCCGACACCTCGCCGCCGGGCGCGCAGGCGAGGTCGCGCTCCATCGAGTCGATCCGCCGGACCGCATCGTCGTACGCGCCTTCGATGCCGGCGGTCTGGGCATCCGCGTTCACAGCGTTCGCGATCAGCCACACCGAGCCGTCGAGGTGGTCCACGACGGCGATATCGGTGGCGAGCAGGAGCAGCACGTCCGGCACGTCGATCTCGGCCGGCGCCTTCTTCGGAAGCGTCGGCTCCCACTGCCTGATGATGTCCCACCCGAGCACGCCGACCATGCCGCCCGTCAGCGGCGGCAGCCCAGGGATCGCCTCTGAGGCGAGCTCCGAGAGGACCTGGCGGATCGCGGTGAGAGGTGCGCCGCCCTGCAGACCGACGGGCACATCGCCCGTCCACCGCGCGTGATCGCCGTCGACGGTCAGCGCCGCGCGAGACCGGACGCCGATGAACGAGAACCTCCCGAGCGTGCCGTCGGGTTCCGCCGACTCGAGGATGAACGTGTTCGGACGCGACTGCGCGAGAGCCTGATACACCGCCACGGGGGTCGTCGAGTCGGCGAGCACCCGTCGCACCACAGGGACGACGCGGTGGCTGGCCCCGAGCTCCTTGAAGCGCGGGAGCGCGGGCCACGTCTCGCCCCAGGCGACCGTCACCGGCGCGTCAGTCATCCCCGACCTCACGTCCATCGACTGCGCCGAGGTCCCCACCCGTCAGGAAGCAGGTGCGCTCGCCGGTGTGGCAGGCGGCGCCGACCTGATCCACCTCGAGGAGCACAGCGTCGCCATCGCAGTCGAGCGAGGCCCTGACCACGGTCTGACGATGCCCGGACGTGTCGCCCTTGCGCCACAGCTCCTGTCGTGACCGGCTCCAGTACACCGCGCGACCCGTCGTCAGGGTCTCGTGGAGGGCCTCGTCGTTCATCCAGGCGACCATCAGGACCTCGCGGGTGTCGTGCTGCTGCACGACCGCGCAGACCAGGCCGTCCTCATTGCGCTTCAGGCGCGACGCCAGAGTGGGATCCAAGGGCATGGGCCCATCCTTCCATGCCGCGACGCCGTCAACGCGTCTGCGCGACCCACGCCTCGTGCATCCGTGTGTAGATGCCGCCGCGCAGCACGAGGTCGGCGTGCGACCCGACCTCCACGAGGAGGCCCTGGTCCATCACCGCGACCATGTCGGCCCTCTCCGCGGTGGACAGCCGGTGCGCGATGACGATCGCGGTACGGCCACGCATCAGCGACTCGAGCGCGCGGGAGATCCGGACCTCCGTCGCAGGGTCGACCGCCGAGGTCGCCTCGTCGAGTATCAGCACGTCAGGGTCGCGCAGGTACGCCCGCGCGATGGCGACGAGCTGACGTTCCCCCGCGCTGAGGAGCTCGCCTCGCGGCCCCACCGGCGTGTCGAGCCCCTGCGGTTGGGCCGCGAGCCATCCGTCGAGGCCGAGCGACTCCAGCACCGCGAGCGACCGGCGCTCCAGCTCGTCGGCGCCGACTCCCTCGTCGACGGCATACGCCAGGTTCGAGCGGATGGTGCCGTCGAAGAGGAATCCCTCCTGAGGCACGATCGCGACGGAGCGCCGCAGGTCCTCCATGGGGACGTCGCGCAGATCGACGCCCCCGATCGTCACGGTGCCGGCGGTCGGATCGATGAAACGCGCGAGGAGCCTCACGAGAGAGGTCTTCCCCGAGCCCGTCTCGCCGACGAGCGCGATCCTCCGGCCCGCAGGCACCGTGAGATCGATGCCCTTGAGCACCTCGGGGCCTGAGGGGTACGTGAGGTGGACCCCGTCGATCCCGACCTCGCCGTGCCCTCGAGGGATCGGCGTGCCGGACTCCCCCGGATCGGCGACGGTGACCGGTGTGTCGACCAGGCCGATCACCCTGCGCCAACCGACCAGCGCGCGCTGCATCTCGGCGAGCATCTCGATGATCCAGCCGACGGGTCCCGCGAACTGGTAGACGAGGAAGGCGAAGGCGACCACCGTACCCACGCTGATGGTGCCCGACAACGCCAGGCGTGTGCCGACGATCAGCGCGAGGCCGGTCGCGATCGACTGAGCAGCAGCGTTCGTGGAGAACAGCGACGTGCCGAGCCAGCCCGCGCGGGTGTCGCCGGCGACGATGTCATGGTTCGTCCTGGCCAGATCGGCGCGCATGTGCTGATGGACGCCGTAGGCGCGGATGGTCGCGACCCCGACGAGCTGCTCGCCGGTCGCCGCGAGCAGGTCTGCGCTGCGCGCACGGACGCGCGCATACGCGCGCACGATCCGCGGCTGCATGATCCGCACCATCAGCGCGGTCGGCACATAGGCGATGACGACGACCAGCGCGAGCTGCCAGGCGTAGACGGCCATCACGACCAGCATGATCGCCGACTCGAACGCCGCGACCAGCATGGCGGCACCCGTCCACTGCATGAGGTCGCGCATCGTCTCGACATCTCCGGTCACCCGCGAGACGTAACGTCCGCGACGATCCGCGTTCTGCGTGAGGACGGAGAGATCATGCACGGTGTCGAACGCCTTGATGCGGAGCGTCGCGAGGCCCTGCTCCGCCTGCGTGACCATCCGAATGCGGACGATGCGCTCCACGATGGTCGCCATGATCAGCAGCGCGGCGCCTATCCCCGCGAAGATGAAGGCGACCGACACCTGCACCCCGCCGGGCACGAGCAGCCCCCTGTCCGTCACCTGCTGGGTGACGAAGGGGACCGCCATCTTGCCGAGCGCAGCCACCCCTGCGAGCGCCAGCGTCACGCCGAGCCCGGTCCGGAACTCAGGGCTCAGCACGAACCCTCGACGGGCGGTCTCCCGCAACGTCCTCGGCTCGCTCATGACGAGACCTCCTCGGTGCCGTCGGTGTCGCGCCTCGCGTCACGCTCATACGCGAGCACGATGTCGCGGTAGCCGGCATCGCGCGCGAAGAGCTCACCGTGGGACCCCGAGTCGACGACCCGGCCCGAGTCGAGGTGCACCACGCTGTGCGCCAGCATGATCGAGGCGAGCCGGTACGCGACCAGGAGCACCGTGGGCGCGTCGGCGCTGCGCGACAGGCCAGTCAGGATGTCGCGCTCCACCACCGGGTCCACCGCCGAGGTGGCATCGTCGAGGATGAGCACCCGCGGTCGGCGCACCAGGGCACGGGCGAGGGCGAGCCGCTGGCGCTGCCCACCGGACAGGTTGGAGCCGCGCTCGTCGAGCACGGCATCGAGCGGATCCAGGCCGGCACCGACGAGCCCTCGCACCACATGATGGACCGCGGCGCGCCGCAGCGCCTCCCACACCGCAGCATCGTCGATGTCCGCTCCGAGCGTCACGTTCTCCCGCACCGTGCCCGCGAAGACGAAGGCGGTCTGAGGCACGAGCGCGACGTGTGCCTCGAGGTTCTTCACGTCTCGAAGCGGGACACCGTCGAGCAGGATCTGGCCCTTGGCAGGAAGAGTGAGGCGCGAGGCCGCCATCGCGATCGTCGACTTGCCCGAGCCCGTAGGCCCCACGAGCGCGGTGACCGTGCCGGGTCGCAACTCGATCGACGCGCCCTCGACGAGCACGGTGAGCTCGTCGTGGCCGTCGTCCGCGGCGATCGAGGCACCCCGGAAGATCACGCTGCCCGCGCCGGAGCCCTCGACCTCGATGTGGCCGGGCTCATCCACCTCGCGCGCCGCCTCCGCGATCTCACCGACGCGCCGGAACGACACGAGCGCCTGAGGCATCTGACCCAGGATCCAGCCGAGCCCGCGGATCGGGATCGCGAGGAGCGTGACGAAGTACATCGCCGACACCACCTCACCCACGGACACGTATCCGGCCGCCGCGCGCGCCGTGCCCACCACCATCAAGGCGATCGCGCCGAGCGGCGCCATCAGATCCATGAGCGGCTCGAACCACGCCTTGACGCGCCCGACCCGCGTGTCAGCCGCCGCGAGGTCGCGAGCCGCGAGAGCGAATCGGCGGCCCTCGCGGCGCTCCACGCCGAGCGCCTTCACGACCGTGCCACCGTCGAAGCTCTCGTGCGCGATGTTCGACACGTCAGCGCGAAGCGTCTGCCCCTGGCGCCAGAGCGGCGTGACGACCCGCTCGAAGAGCAGGTTGACCAGCAGGATCAGCGGGATCACCGCGAGGCCGGTCACCGCGAGCCACGGATCGGACCGCCACATCGACACACCGGCCGCAACCATCATCACGAAGGACCCGACGGTGAACGGCAACGGATGGAGCGGGCCGGTGGCGGTCTCGGCGTCAGACGAGATCGCGGAGAGGATCCGACCGGACGACTGCGTACGATGCCAGCCCATCGGCAGCCGCGACAGCGACTCCGACACGACCTCGCGGTGCCTGCCGCCCACACGCGCCACACCGGACTGGGTCAGCGCCTGGCGGAACGCCTGTGACAGCGCGATCACGATGCCGATCACCACGAAGGCGGCGCCTGCATAGACGATCGCTCTCATCGGGTCGTCGGTCATCTCGCCCCATCGCCCTCCGACCGGATCCCCCGCGACCCCTGGGATCACCACATCATCCGTGATGGCGCCGAGGAGCGTGCCGAACACGATCGTCATGACAGAGAACACGCTCGCGGCAGCGATGCCGCCCGCGAAGAACCATGGCGACTGCCTGACACCGTGCACGAGCAGCTGCACCGACTGGCGGACGAAGGAGCCCCGGAGGCTGTACTCGTCCGGCCTCGCTGGGCCGCTCATCTACCGCACCTCGATGCCTGCGGCGCGCATGTGCTCCTTCACCTCGACGATCGACAGCGCACCGAAGTGGAACACGCTCGCCGCAAGCACCGCGTCGGCGCCGGCGCGTGCCGCCTCGACGAAGTGCTCCGCGGTGCCTGCACCGCCCGACGCGATCAACGGGATGGAGACTGTCGCGCGCGCCTTGCGGATCATCTCGAGATCGAACCCGTCCGTGGTGCCGTCGGCGTCCATCGAGTTCAGGAGGATCTCGCCCGCGCCGAGCTCCTCGGCGCGGCGGATCCACTCGAGCGCGTCGATGCCCGTGCCGCGACGGCCGCCGTGCGTGGTCACCTCGAAGCCTGACTCCGTCTCAGCGCCGTCGCGGCACCTGCGGGCATCCGCGGAGAGCACCAGCACCTGGTTGCCGAATCGGTGCGCGATCTCGGTGATGAGCTCGGGGCGCGCGATCGCGGCGGTGTTGACGCCCACCTTGTCGGCGCCGGCGCGCAGCAGCCTGTCGACATCCTCGGGTGCACGCACGCCTCCCCCGACGGTGAGCGGGACGAACACCTGCTCGGCGGTGCGCCGCACGACGTCGTAGGTGGTCTCACGATCGCCCGACGACGCGGTGACGTCCAGGAAGGTGAGCTCGTCCGCTCCGCCATCGCCGTACAGACGCGCGAGCTCCACAGGGTCGCCCGCGTCGCGGAGGTTCTCGAAGTTCACGCCCTTCACGACGCGCCCTGCGTCGACGTCGAGGCACGGGATCACTCGCACTGCGACAGACATCAGGAGTCCTCCGGTGTGAACACGTCGAGGATGTCGACCACGAGGACCACGGGGCCCTTGTCCGGGTACGCGTACGACGCTGGGGCGAGGATGAGGAGCTGGGATCCCACGGTCTGGTCGAGCAGGCCGTCCTCGATGGCCTGGATCGACTGGCCGGAGCCGACCTCTACCTCGAGCGGCGCGACCTCCTCCGGCCACGACGAGTCGAGCACCTCTCCGTCCCATGACACCATCGTGAAGTTCACCATGACGAACGAGCCGGTGCGCACCTGCTCGCCTGCTCCCTGGATGAGAGTCACGACCTGCAGGTCCGTGGGTTGCTGCACGTTCGATCCGATGGTGACGGACGGGGTGCCGTCCGCTGCGGTCGTGACCACCGGCATGTCGCTCAGGGGGTCGACCGCGGTGCCGACCGCGTGCGTCGGCAGCACATCGATCACGAGGGCGATGGGAGGCTCCCCATCCGGGTTGTCCGCCGGCGCTGGCGACACGTGCAGGATCCGGGTGCCGACGCGGGCACCCAGCAGCGCGTCATAGAGGTCCTGGCCGAGCAGCTCGGGAGCGAGCAGGAAGGATCGGGCGAGGCCCTTGTAGGAGTTGATCAGCTCGGAGCCGTCTGCGAGCGAGATGCCGTACATGTCGAGCAGCAGAGGCTGACCGTCGACAAGCTGATCGCCGTCCCCCTCCCAGAGCACCTCGGTCT
Organism: Demequina capsici; assembly: GCF_032102965.1. Classification (NCBI taxonomy): domain Bacteria; kingdom Bacillati; phylum Actinomycetota; class Actinomycetes; order Micrococcales; family Demequinaceae; genus Demequina; species Demequina capsici. The sequence continues at coordinate 1,585,293 of NZ_CP134880.1, forward strand.
GCGCGGTGTCCCACACCTTCCCCTCGGGGATGTCGAGCGTCGGCGACTTGCCATCGTCCGCGTTCCCGACCGTGATCTCATCCACGTTGCCGCTGGCCGACACCGACGCCGAGGCGTCGGGAGGACCGCTCACGCATCCGCTCAGCATGAGGGCTCCCGCGATCGCGAGGGCGATGACGCGGCGCATGGTTCGCTCCTGGGTAGGGGGTCGGACAGACTGATCAGTGTACGCGCGGGACGGCACGCCCCTGCTCAGCGTGCGACGGTGTCGAGCAGCATGTCGACGCGCTCGTCCTCGTACCGGAACGGGTCCTTGAGGAGCACGGTGCGGCTCTCGTGGCCCGTGAACTTCAGATGGACCCAGTCCACGGTGAAGTCGCGGCCCGACGCCAGCGCCTCACGCACGAACCGACCACGCAGATGCGCGCGGGTCGTGGCGGGAGCCGTGGTCTTCGCACGGTCGATCGCGTCCTCGGAGACGATCGTCCTGATCAGGCCCTGCTCCTCCATCCGGCGAGTGAGACCGCGCTCCGGTGAGACGTCGTGGAACGCCAGCTCCAGCCGCGCCAGCCGCGGATCATCGAGGGCACAGCCGAGCTTCGCCTGGTAGCGACGGAGCAGCTTGAGCTTGATCGCCCAGTCCAGCTCGGTGTCCACGGTCGAGAAGTCCTGCGTGCGCACGGCGTCCAGTCCTCGCTGCCACAGGTCGAGGATCCGCGAGACCTCGTCCGTCGGCTCGATGACATCGCCGAGGTGCGAGCGCACCATGTCGAGGAACGACTGCTGGATCTCGACCGCCGTCATCCGCCTGCCGTCGGCGAGCTCGACCTCGGCGGCCCCCGTGAGGTCGTGCGCGACGTCACGGATCGCCTGCATCTCCTTGGCGAGCGACAGGTCCGGCATGTCGACCCGTGCCTCGAGCAGACGGAGCACCAGGTCGGTGGAGCCGATCTTGAGAAGCGTGGTCGGTTGCGCCATCGTCGAGTCGCCCACGATGACGTGCATGCGACGGTAGAGCTCGGCGTTGGCGTGAGGCTCGTCCCTGGTGTTGATCATCGGCCGGGACCTGGTGGTCGCCGAGCTCATGCCCTCCCACATGTGATCCGCCCGAGGGGAGAAGCTGTAGTGCGCTCCCTCGGGGGTGCGGGTGATGCACCCCGCGCCGGTGACGATCTGGCGCGTGACCAGGAACGGAAGGAGCTGCCGTCCGAAGCCCGCGAAGTCGGCCCGACGGCGCAGCAGGTAGTTCTCGTGGCAGCCGTAGCTGTTCCCTGCGGAGTCGGTGTTGTTCTTGTACAGGTGGATCTGACCGTCGACACCTGCCTCGCGGAGCCGCTGCTCGCCTTCGACCACGAGGTCCTGGACCACGCGCTCCCCCGCCTTGTCGAGCGCGATCAGGTCCTCGATGGAGTCGCACTCCGCCGTCGCGTACTCGGGGTGCGCGCCGACGTCGATGTACAGCCGGGACCCGTTGGTCAGGAACACGTTCGAGGAGCGTCCCCACTGCACCACCGAATGGAAGAGATGACCCGCGACCTCCTCGGGAGTGATCGGGCGTGAACCAGGGGCCACGACGTGGAGGCCGAACTCGGTCTCGAGACCGAAGATGCGGCGTGACGCCTCCACTTCGAGAGGCGGCGGGACCTCGGCGATCTGCATCGCGTGGGCACGGCGGGCAGGCTCAGCCCCCGCGGGGCGGCCTACTCGCCGCCCTTCTGCACGAACGAGCGGACGAACTGCTCGGCGTTCGTCTGAAGGGATCCGTCGATCTCGTCGAGGAGATCGTCGAGGGCGTCGGTCGAGGCCTGCGCCGCGGGAGCGGCTGCGGGCTCGGGAGCGTCGTCCTCATAGGGCTGACCGGAAGCGTTGACCTGAGGCATGGCGTCAGTCTATCCGCCGATCAAGGAGTCCAGGAGGGCATTGGTGGACTCGTGCGGGTCGTCCAGATGCACCACCTCGAGGTTGCCGTGCCGCGTGTCCCGATCGAGGACCACGGTGGACCACCCTGCCGCGTCGACGATGTCGGACCGGCTCACGACGGAGGCGCCGCGCAGCCTGGCACGCGTGTCCGTGGGCGCCTGGGCGACGGCCTGGGCCACCTCGTCGTCGGTCGTGAGGCGGTCCGCCGCGCCCGCGCTGGCGAGACGCCATGCGAGCCCGTCGCCGAGCCTCGACCATTGCAGGTCCATCGCGGCAAGCCGTGCGTCGTCCCACGCGAGCGGTTCCCCGCCGGGCCCCGCGTTCTTGGACCGCATGCGGCCGAGCAGCTGAAGCTTCGCCACCCACTCGACCTCGCGAGCGGCCTCGGAGACGTCGCGTCCGAGCCGGTCGAGCACGCCTTCCCACCGCGCGACGACCTCGGCGTCGGCAGCGTCCGCGGCGTACGTGCGCCCGATCTCGAGCAGCGCGCGCTGGATCTCGAGCGCCGTCGCCTCCTCCCCTGACCGCAGGCGGAGCCTCGCGGTGAGGGCGAGATCGCGCGACACCGTGCGGACGTCCGACACGGGCTCCACCAGCTCGAGCGCCTCGAGGCGCTCGTCGCCCGCCTCGATGGCCGCGAGGATCAGCGAGGTCGTGCCGAGCTTCAGCAGCGTCGGCACCTCGAGGCAGTTCGCGTCGCCGATGATGATGTGGAGACGACGCCACCGCTTGCGGAGCGCGTGCGGCTCATCGCGGGTGTTGACGATGGGGCGACGCAGGGTGGTCTCGAGGCCCACCTCGGTCTCGATGTAGTCGGCGCGCTGGGACAGCTGGAAGCCCGGCGTCTCACCGTGCAGGCCCAGCCCCACACGACCGGAGCCGGTGTAGATCTGGCGGGTGACCAGGTGCGGGATGAGCGCGACTGCGAGGGCATCGAAGTCGAGATCGCGTCGGATCAGGTAGTTCTCGTGCGTGCCATAGCTCGCGCCCTTGCCGTCGACGTTGTTCTTGTACAGAGCGACCCGCTCGCCCTCGATCTCCTGGTAGCGCTGCGCGGCGTTGAGCGCGATGACGTCTCCGGCGGCATCCCAGCGGACCGCGTCGCGAGCGGAGCGCACCTCCGGTCCGGAGTACTCGGGGTGGGCGTGGTCCACGTAGAAGCGCGCGCCGTTGGGCAGGACGGCGTTGAGGTGCGCGGGGTCCTCCCACGATCCGCGGCGGCGTCGCAACGTGACTCCGCGCGCCGCCTCGTCGTACTCCGGGGAGTCCGTCAACAGGTCCCCGGTGGCGTATCGACGCTCGCGCCGCATGCCACGCTGGTCCTGCAACGGGTCCTCGCCGCCATAGTCCCAGCGCGCTGTCAGGCCGCCGAGGGCGTCGCGGCAGGCGGACACCAGGCGGGACGACATGAGGATGGGGTTCGCTCCCGGACGGTCAGGGTCAGCGATGCCGTACTCGGTCTCCAGGCCGACGATCCGCATGTCAGATGAGCTCCCGCGCGGCGACGGCGCGCGCCTCGACCAGCTCCTGGTCGGCCGCGGCCTGCAGGTGCGCGGTGGAGATGCCCTTCTCCCCGCCCGAGATGACGGTCTTGATGGCCGCGGTCTTGGCGCGGTCGACGATGTTGCGGACCATGGCGCCGGAGGCGTGCTGGTCCGCGTCGCCGTGGCTGAACAGCCGCTCGACCGCGGCGTCGATCATGGCCTTCAGGGTGGCGTGGACGTCGCCTCCGTGCGCCTCGAGGTCCCCCGGTGCGAGCGGAAGCGTCTCGGTGAGGTACTTGGAGAAGATGTCCGCCGCGGAGCGACGGTCGGGACGCGAGATCGCGATCTTCACGTCGAGGCGGCCCGGTCGCAGGATCGCCGGGTCGATCATGTCCTCGCGGTTGGAGGCGCCGATGACGATCACGTTGCTGAGCGCCTCGACACCGTCGAGCTCGGTGAGCAGCTGGGGCACGATCGTCGTCTCCATGTCGGAGCTGACGCCGGATCCACGCGCCCGGAACAGCGCATCCATCTCGTCGAAGAAGACGACGACGGGCGCACCCGAGTGGGCCTTGGCACGCGCGCGCTCGAAGATGGTGCGGATGTACCGTTCGGTCTCGCCCACGTACTTGTTCAGCAGCTCGGGACCCTTGACCGACAGGAAGTAGCTGCGGTCGGCGCCGACGGCGTCGGCAAGGGAGTGCGCGACCGCCTTCGCGATGAGCGTCTTGCCGCAGCCCGGGGGGCCGTACAGCAGCATGCCGCGCGGCGGCTGCAGGTGGTGCTCGCGGTACAGCTCCGGATGCACGATCGGGAGCTCGATGGCATCGCGGATGCGCTCGATCTGCCCCGTGAGACCTCCGATGGACGCGTAGTCCACGTCGGGCACCTCCTCGAGCAGCAGCGCCTCGACCCCGGTGCGCTCGACGCGTTCGGAGGCGAACCCTGTGCGCGGGTCGATGATGACGGTGTCGCCCTCGTGGACACGCACGTGGGCGTCGCCTCCGATGAGCATCGCGACGCGCTCGTCCTCGCCACGCTGGACCACCAGCAGTCGCTCGTCGTCGATCACCTCACGGACGATGGCCGCCTGACCTGTCCGCTCGGGCTCCGCCTTGCCCACCACGACGCTCATGCCGTTCAGCAGCACCTCGTCGCCGGGCGCGAGCGCGAGGTCCGCGCCCGGGAGCACGGCGACACGCATCCGTCGGCCCTGGGACACGATGTCCGCGTGCCCGTCGACCCACTGGACGAACGTGGCGAAGGTCTGCGGGGGCATCGACGCCTCCGCGAGCTTCTCGCGCATCTCCCCCAGCTGCTCGCGGGCGAGCTCGAGCAGCCGCTGCAACTCGGCGTTGCGACGCTCGAGCGCCGCGGTCCGGTCCTGGCCGTCCAGCACCATCACTCCTCCTCCATCGCGTCCGGAGCGGCCTTCACGGCGTCCCGACGCACCTTGCGCACCTTCTTGTCGGACACCGCGCGTTCGCCGAGGTCCTCAGGCGTCCATTCCTCGTCGACGGGGTACGAGCCCTTCGCGGGCCGACGATGCCGCAGGGGCGCCTCGACGCCTGGCGCCATGCGCCTGGTCGTCAGCAGGAATCCGGTGTGGCCGATCATGCGGTGATCGGGTCGCACCGCGAGGCCCTCGAGGTGCCACGTCCGCATCATCGTCTCCCACGCCTGCGGCTCCGTGAACGAGCCGTGCTCCCGCAGCTCCTCGGCGAGGCGCGACAGCTGCGTGGTGGTGGCCACGTACGCGAGCAGCAGGCCGCCTGGCGCGAGCGCGTCGGCCGCCGCCTCGATGTTCTCCCACGGGGCGAGCATGTCGAGCACGATCCGGTCGACCGTGCCCCGGTCGGCGACCTCGGCGATCCGATCCGCGAAGTCGCCGATCTCGAGTCGCCACGCCGGGTGCTGCCCGCCGAAGAACGACTCGACGTTGGCGCGGGCGATGTCCGCGAAGTCCTCGCGGCGCTCGATCGAGATCAGCGACCCGTGGTCGCCCACGGCGCGCAGCAGCGACATCGTGAGGGCCCCGGAGCCGACGCCGGCCTCGACCACGCGCGCACCGGGGTAGATGTCGGCGTACTGGATGATCTGCCCCGCGTCCTTCGGGTAGATCACCGCGGCGCCACGGGGCATGGAGAGCACGAAGTCGCTGAGCAGCGGGCGCAGCGCCAGGTAGGCGGTGCCTGCGCTCGTCGTGACCACGGTGCCCTCCGGCTGACCGATGAGGTCGTCGTGCGCGAAGTGGCCGCGATGCGTGTGGAAGACCTTGCCCGTGCCCAGGATGATCGTGTGGTGCCGACCCTTGGGGTCGGTGAGCTGCACACGGTCGCCGTCGCGCAGCGGGCCCCGGCGCTCGGGCGCGCCGACGGGTTCTGAGGTCTCTGGGTTCATGCGCCAATCCTAGGGGCCGCTAGCGGAGCGCGTTCATGGCATCGAGGAGCCGCAGCACGCCGACAGGCTCCCCTTCCCGCACGACGACCCACGCGTCGGTGCGGCCCCACCACTCCCGGAGCTCCCCCACGAGCTCCTCGGCGTCGCTGCGGGCGTCCACGACGGCTCCTCTCGGAAGGGGCATGGTCACCGCCTGGAGGCCCGTCGTGGCGCGTCTGTCCTCGGGGACCGTGAGCGCGACGTCGAGCCCGAAGCGCCCTGCGGCTGCTCCATCCGCCGCGAGCACGACGACCTCTGTCGCGCCGCAGGACTGCGCGGCGGCGATCGCGTCGGCCACCGTCACGTCGTACCTCACCGGCACGGCGAGGCTCATCAGGCTCGTCGCGGACAGCCCGGCACGACGCCCCACGGTCTGGGAGTGCTTGAGCGCGGCGGACGCGGACGGCCACAGGATGCTGAAGAGCAGCACCGCCCACATGATGGAGAACAGATCCGGCTGCCCCCCGTTGACGAGCGGCTGCCCGACGACCCACACCACGACGCCCACGGCGACCACGCGCCCGCCCCAGGCGGCCACGAGCATTCCCGTGTGCCTGCGCCCCGTGACGGCCCAGACGAGCGATTCGAGCGCGCGACCACCGTCCATCGGGATGCCGGGGAGGATGTTGAAGGCCGCGAGAAGCAGGTTCGAGTACCCGGCCCAGGACAGGATCCGCCCAGGGAGCCCGTCGAGCACATGCGCCGAGCTGAGCGCGAGGATGGCCAGCCCAAGCAGCAGGTTGGCGGCGGGACCGGCCACCGCCGTGACGCCTGCCACGCGGGGTGTCAGCTCCCGCGCGTCGAACGACGTGTGGCCTCCCCACAGCGTCAGCACGATCTCGTCGACGCGTCGCCCGAAGGCGCGCGCGGTCAGGGCGTGAGCGGCCTCGTGCAGGAACACCGAGACGAAGAGGATCACGGCGAGCGAGAGCCCGAGGACGAAGGTGGCTCCGGTGATGTCGCCGGATCCCGAGGCGAAGAGGAAGGCGAGCACCACCAGCATCAGCACTGTGGACGGCTGCACGATGATCCGCGCACCGACGAGGGTTCCGACGGAGAGGCCCTTGGTGGGGCGGGGCTGGGACGACATGGGTCAACGGTAAGCGCTCGAAACGCTCACGCCCGCACGCCGGGGTGTCGGACGGTCCGCGTAGGGTGGCGGCATGCCTCGACCCCCTGCCCTGTCGCCCTCGCGGGCGAGCGACTTCCGCCAGTGCCCGCTGATGTTCCGCCTGCGGACGATCGACAGGATCCCGGAGCCTCCCTCCGCGGCCGCGACGCTCGGCACGCTCGTGCACGCGGTGCTCGAGGACCTGTTCGAGCTCCCCGCGTCAGAGCGCACGGAGACGGCCGCGCTGGGCGCCGTCGCGCCACGCTGGCAGCGCATGCTTGAGCGTGATCCCGCGCTGGCCGACCTCCACGAGAACGATGCCGCGCTCGCCTCCTGGCTCGAGGACGCGAGGGGACGCCTGCGCACGTACTTCACCATGGAGAACCCCACCCGGCTCGAGCCTTCCGGCCGGGAGCAGTTCGTCGAGCTCCAGCTGCCGGACGGTCCGCTGCTGCGAGGCATCATCGACCGGGTCGAGACGGCGCCGGACGGCTCGGTACGGCTGTCGGACTACAAGACCGGCAAGACCCCGCACCCGCGGTACGGAACCAAGGAGCGGTTTCAGATGCGCTTCTACGCGCTGCTGATCGAACGGCTGCAAGGACGGCGGCCGGCGCTGCTGCAGCTGCTGTTCCTCAAGGACGGAGGCACATTGGTGCTGCGCCCTTCCGATGAGGACATCGCGAACGTCGAATCGGAGATCCGTGATCTATGGCACGAGATCACCGCCTGCGCCCGTGCCGCTGACTTCGCCCCGCAGAGGAGCCGGCTGTGCGACTGGTGCAGCTTCCAGGCGTGGTGCCCGGAGTTCGGAGGCACTCCCCCGGAGCTCACGGCCGAGCGCGCGATGGGCGCTCTTGGCATCGGCGTCTAGCTCGCAGCCACGTCACACCACCGCCGCGGCCCGCAGCCGACGGGACGTGTCGGCGAGAGCCACCGCCGCGACGCTCACCTCCCGGATGCCAGCCGAGGTGCGCTGAGATGCGTTGGCCACCTCGTCCAGCGCGGACGTGATGGTGCGGCTGCCCTCCGCGACCCGCTCGGTGCTCGACGCCATCTCCGAAGTCGTGGCGGTCTGCTCCTCGACCGCCCCGGCGATCGTCGACTGGAAGTCCGAGATCTGGCGGATGATCTCTCCGATCCTCGCGATCTCCTCGGTCGCACGCTCGACCGTCGTCTGGATCCCCAGCACCCGCTCCGAGATCCCACCGGTCGCACGCGCGGTCTCCTGCGCGAGGTCCTTGACCTCGCTCGCCACCACTGCGAACCCTGCGCCCGCCTCACCTGCCCGGGCCGCCTCGATCGTCGCGTTGAGCGCGAGCAGATTCGTCTGCTCCGCGATGGACGTGATGACGCTCACCACGGCGCCGATCTCCTCACTCGACGAGCCCAGGGCCACCACCGTCCGGTTCGTCGCCTCGGATGCCTCGACCGCTTCCGCGGCCATGCGCGCCACCTGCTGCGCGTTCTCGGCGATCTCGCGGATCGACGCACCCATCTGATTCGTCGCCGCCGCGATCGTGTCGATCCCCGACGTGACCTCCTGGGCGGAGTCGAAGACCGCGGCGGTGCGCTCCGCCACGCGGTCCACGTCGGTCGTCATGCCGTCCGAGCTGGCCGCCAGCGTCGTCGCGGAGACGTCGAGCTGCTCGACCGCCGCGGTCACGTCCCGCGCCACCGACGCCGCGCGCTCGAGCGTCTCGTTCAACGCGACGGCGAGAAGCTCGAGCTCCGTCCTACGACGCCCTTCCGGCAGGCGGGTGTCCATGTCACCCGAGGCGAGCACCCCCGTCGCGTCCTCCACGGCGCGCACGATGGAACGCCCCACCAGCCATGCGATGCCTGCGACGAGCACCAGGATGCCGAGGCCCCACGCTGCGAGCGCGAGCGACTGGGACCACGCTGCCGCGGCGACATCGTCCACGTAGATGCCAGAGCCGATGACCCATCCCCACTCCGGCACGCCCTGGACGAAGGAGATCTTCGGCGCGTCCGTCTCGGTGCCGGGCTTGGGCCACATGTACGACACGAATCCGGAGCCGTCCGCCTGAACCACGCGGACGAACTCGACGAAGATGGCGGTCCCGTCGGAGTCGGTGATCCCGCTGACGTCCGTGCCGTCCAGCTCGGGCTTCACGGGGTGCATCAGCATCGTCGGCGTCTCGTCGTTGATCCAGAAGTACTCGGCGCCGTCGTAGCGAAGGCCGCGCACCGCGTCGAGCGCCGCCTGCTGCGCCTGCTCGGTGGTCAACGTCCCCGCCTGCGCCTGCGCGACGTACGACCCGACGATCCCTGCAGCGACCTCGACCACGTGCTGGGTGGCCTCCTGCCGTTCGGTCATGATCCGAGTCTTGAGCGTCATGGCGCCGACGGCGACGAGCGCCACCATGCCGATGGCGATCAGCGCGACGAGAGCGAGTATGCGCGTTTGGATCGTCAGCCTGTGGAGCGTGCGGGTCACGGCGGTTCCTCTCATCGACGGCGACTTGCGCATCTCATCGACCGAAGAGCGAACCGTGTGAGGCTCGCGGTGTCAGCTCAGCTCGGCCGCATCCTCGAGCTCGTCGATCACGACGCCTGCGCGAATGCTGCGCAGCGTGCCAAGGTCCACCCTCTCCAACGACCGGACCCGACTGACGCCGTCGATCTCCTCGAGGGCGGTGAGCCTGCGCACCGCGAGAGTGTGCGCCCCGGACGCCGCGGCAGACCGGACTCCGGAACGCGAGTCCTCGATCGCGACGCACTCCGTGATGTCGACGCCGAGGCGGCGCGCGGCGAGCAGGTATGCCTCGGGATCGGGCTTGCCCCGCTCGACCTCGTCGCCCGCGACCACCACCTGGAACGCCTCAGGCACGCGGGCCTGGAATGCCTCGGCGAGCCGTGTATAGGACATCGTGACGAGCGCGCACGGGATGCCCGCGGACACCACCTCATCGAGGAGCCGCCGAGCGTCGTCCTGCCAAGGGACCCGGCGCGTCATGTCGTCGGCGACCGACGCGACGAGGAAGTCGATGATCTGGGTGGGTGCGAGCGCGATTCCCCGAGCCGCGAGGATCTGCGCCGAGTCCGGCAGCGACCGCCCGACCAGGCCCAAGCCGTCCTCATCCGTCCACACCACGCCGAAGCGCGTCGCCAACGCCTTCTCGGCGGCGATCCAGTACGGCTCTGAGTCGATGAGTGTGCCGTCCATGTCCCACAGGACGGCGGCCGGGTCGGAGTCGTGTGGATTCACGGACGCCAGTCTAGGCTGGCCGGATGAGCGAGGAGATCGAGGTGCCCCACCTCCCCGAGGACGAGTCAGTGATGATCGCCGCCTTCGAAGGCTGGAACGACGCGGGGGCGGCTGCATCGGCGGCGTTGGACCATCTTGCGGACATGTGGGATGCGCGGGAGCACGCCGTTCTCGACCCCGAGGACTACCACGACTTCCAGGTGAGCCGCCCTACGCTCACCCGTCTCGCGTCCGGCGACAAGGTGCTGTCCTGGCCGGGAACCGTCGTGTCATTGGCGCAGGGCGAATGGCGGGGCGACCGTGAGATCGCGCTCGTGCGCGGCATCGAGCCGTCGATGCGGTGGCGTCAGTTCTGCGACGAGATCCTGGACCACGCGGAGGACCTCGACGTCACGACGCTGATCACGTGCGGAGCGCTGCTCGTCGACGTCCCCCACACGCGCCCGCTGCCCACCTTCGTGTCCTCGGAGAGCACGACCGCACGAGAGCTGTTCGATCTCGAGCGGTCCGACTACGAGGGCCCCACTGGCATCCTCGGAGTCCTCGGCCACGAGGCGGAGCTCCGCGGCATCACGGTGATCAGCATGTGGGTGGGAGTGCCGCACTACGTCGCGCATCCGCCAAGCCCCAAGGGCACGGTCGCGCTCCTGAGCCAGATCGAGCGGTTCATCGGTGCCCCGATCGATCTCGGGGACCTGCCGTACGAGGCGGAGGCCTGGACCAGGGGCGCCGACGAGCTCATGGAGGAGGACGAGGAGATCGCGCAGCACGTCGAGCGGCTCGAGTCCATGCTCGACGAGGCGAGCCTGCCCGAAGCGTCAGGGGACGCGATCGCCGCCGAGTTCGAGCGGTTCCTGCGCAGGCGCGACAACGGCCCCGGCAAGTAGTCCCCTCGATCGCCTAGATCGCCGCGACCGTCCCCGTGACGAGCAGCGACACGATCGCGCCTGCGAACAGGATCCGATAGACCACGAACGGCACGAACGAACGGTGCGTCACCAGCCGCAGGAACCACACGATGACGCCGTAACCGACCACGAACGCGATGAGCGTCGCGATGGCGGTCGCCGCGAGACCCGGGCCGGAGGCGTCGGTCAGCCCGTCGAAGCTGGTCGTCAGCTCGAACAGGCCCGAGCCCAGGACCGCGGGGATCGCGAGCAGGAACGAGTAGCGTGCGGCGGCCTCGCGCGTGAGGCCGAGCAGCAGGCCCATCGAGATCGTGCCGCCTGATCGGGACACTCCAGGGATCAGGGCAAGCGCCTGGGCGAGCCCGAGGGCCACCGCGTCCTTGCCCTTGAGATCGGCGACGTGACGGCGCTTGGCACCGATCCTGTCGGCCCACAGCAGCACCAAGGCGAACAGGGCCAGCACCGCTGCCGTGATCCACAGGTTCCGCAGCGCGGTCTCGATGGCGTCCTTGAAGAGCACGCCCAGGACGACCACGGGGATCGAACCGATGATCACCCACCACCCGAGCCTCGCCTCGGGACTGTGGGCGCCCAGGCGAGCCCCACGGTCCTTGCCGTCGCGGCCTGCCAGCGCCGCCACCCACGCCTTGACGATGGCGACGATGTCCTTCCAGAAGTACACCAGCACCGCAGCCTCGGTGCCGATCTGGATCACAGCGGTGAACGCGGCGCCCGGATCCGCGCCGTGCGGCAGCAGCTCCCCGATCACGCGGATGTGTGCGCTCGAGGAGATCGGGAGGAACTCGGTCAGTCCCTGGATCAGGCCGAGCAGTGCGGCTTCCCACCATGTCATGTCGGCAAGGCTAGCGCCCGCGCGTCGTGTCCCCGGCACGCGTGGGGAGGACGGTAGCGTCGTCCGCATGCAGCGCAGGAGGGTCGGCACGAGCGGTCTCGACGTGTCGCGCCTGGGGCTCGGCACCATGACCTGGAGCAGGGACACCTCCGTGGAGGAGGCAGCGGACCAGCTCGAGATGTTCCTCGATGCAGGAGGCACTCTTCTCGACACGGCGGCGACCTACGCGGACGGAGGATCCGAGTCCCTGATCGGGGCGCTGATCAAGGGCGCGGTATCGCGATCCGAGGTTCAGATCTGCACCAAGGCAGGCATCCGACGCACCGCTGCCGGCGGCGTCATCGACGCGTCCCGGGACACGATGCTCGACACTCTCGACGCGTCGCTGGAGCGGATGGGCACCGATCATGTGGACCTGTGGCTCGTGCACGCCTTCGACGCCGTGACCAGCTCGGATGAGACTCTCCACGCATTGGAGATCGCCGTGAACTCGGGGCGAGCCCGCTACGTGGGGGTCTCGAACTATCCCGGCTGGGCGATGGCGCGCATCGCGACGCAGGCCACGGGCAGGCCTGCGCTGTCCGCCACGCAGATGGAGTACTCGCTGCTGCAGCGCGGGATCGAGCGGGAGGTGCTGCCTGGGGCACGCAGCCTGGGCCTGGGCGTGCTCGCCTGGTCTCCGCTCGGACGGGGCGTCCTGACGGGGAAGTACAGAGACGCGGTGCCCGCCGACTCCCGCGCCGCTTCCGAGCACCTCGGTGGCTTCGTGGACCCGTACCTGGGCGATCGCTCACGTTCGGTGGTCGAGGCGTTGGCCACTGCGGCCGATGGCCTGGGGATGTCGGCGCAGGAGGTCGCGCTCGCGTGGGTGCTGTCACGGGAGTGGATCGCCTCCGCGATCGTCGGCGCGCGCACCGCTCGGCAGCTGGAGCTGTCGCTGCGCGCCGCGGATCTCGAGCTTCCCGCCGCCATCATCAACGCCCTGGACGAGGTCACGGCACCCGACCTGGGCTACCCGGAGCGCCGGTAGAGGGCTCCATGACGACGTCTCAGTGGAGTTCGAACTCCTCGATGTCGTCGTCCAGCTCGTCCTCGTCCTCGACGGCGTGGGCGTCGAGCTCGTCGGAGTCGTCGAGCACCACGGGCAGGGACTCTCCGAACTCGTCGTCGAGCGCTGACTCGTACGACTCGAAGGCCTCCGCGAGTGCGTCGTACGCGTCATCGACGGCGACGTCATCCTCGCCACGACGCCCTGCGACGGCCGTGAGGTGCTCCTCGAATGCGGACATCAGGCGGCGCAGCGCCTCGCGCGACTCGTTCATGGTCACGACGGTACCCGCGGTTCTGCTGAAATGGGAGGGATGAAGATGAACAGGAATCAGCGCGATCATGGTCATGTCGTGTCGCCGACACGGCCGAGGGACGGCGCGCGCTCGCGCCTCGAGTGGCGAGTAGTCGACATCCCGCGCGAGGTGTCGAAGGCGGACGCGCGCGCGATGCTCACCGAGCAGGCGGAGTACGGCAAGTGGGAGCTGGCACGCACGCAGCTGTTCATAGGCGGCCGTCGTCGCGTCTGGCTGAAGCGGAGGACGATGCGCGTCGAGCGCTTCGACGCCGCCTGATCGCTCCCCCGGGGCGTGGCCGACGTCAGCAGTCCAGCAGGAACTCCACCACCACGTCGGCGCCCACGCGCAGCGAGCTGATCGGGATCCGCTCGTCGATCGCGTGGAAAAGGCTGGAGAAGTCGAGGCCGTCGGGCAGCATGAGCGGCGCGAACCCGTAGCCGTTGATGCCGATCCGTGCAAGGTGCTTGTTGTCGGTGCCGCCCATCATCATGTAGGGCAGGGCGATCGCCTCGGGGTCAGCCGTTCGGAGCGCGGCGATCATCTTGTGCACCACCGGGGTGTCGAACGGCGCCTCGACCGCGGGCTGCTCGATGTACTGCTCGATCTTCACGTGGCTGCCTGCGAGCTGCTCAAGCTCGCGAAGCACCTGCTCCTGCTGGCCCGGGAGATAGCGGGTGTCGATGTATCCGGTCGCAACGTCGGGGATCACGTTCGTCTTGTAGCCGGCATCGAGCATCGTCGGGTTGGACGTGTTGCGCAACGACGCCTCGATCATTCGGCTCACAGGCCCGAGACCCGCGACGATCTCGGCGATCCGCTCGTCCGTCGGCTCGTACTCGAGGCCGAGCAGCTCGGCGGCGCCCCGCAGCAGAGCCTCCGAGGTGGGCGTGATGTCGAGCGGCCAGGCGTGGGAGCCGATCCGGCTCATGGCACCGGCCAGGTGGGCCACGGCGTTGTCATGATGCACAAGGCTGCCGTGCCCCTGGACGCCCGTGCCGACGAGGCGCAGCCACGAGATGCCCTTCTCGGCAGTCTGGATGAGGTAGGTGCGACGCCCTCCGACGGACACCGAGAAGCCGCCGACCTCAGAGATCGCCTCGGTGGCTCCGCGGAAGTCGTCGGGGTGGTTGTCCACCATCCAGGACGCGCCTCGCCTGCCTCCGTGCTCCTCGTCCGCGAAGAAGGCGATGACGATGTCACGTGCCGGCTTGCCGCCCGTGGCGATGATGCGCTTCACGGCCTCGAGGTACATCGCCGCGATGCCCTTCATGTCGACCGCGCCGCGGCCCCAGATCATCTCATCGTGGATCTCTGCGGCGAACGGCGGATACGTCCACTCCTCGGGGAAGGCGGGCACGACATCCAGGTGGCCGTGGAGCACGAGCGGCGGCCTGGTGCGGTCCCGACCCTCCCACAGTGCTGTCACGGTGGTGCGCCCCGGCTCCGCCTCGCGGATCGTCGGCTCCAGTCCCAGATCGGACAGGAAGGTCGCGACGTACTCGGTGGCGACGCGCTCACCCGGTCCCGGGGCATCACCGTAGTTCGAGGTGTCGATCCTGATGAGGTCCTGCGTGAGCTGGATCAGCGAGTCGTCGGACATGCCCGTCAGCCTAGCGCCGACCGTTCCACGGCCTCGCAGTCGTCACTCGACCACGAGGGGCGGCATGTGGAACGCGTTGCCCAGGTCCACCGCGAGCACGATCCATCCGGCCACGATGAGAAGGCCGACGAAGCGCCGGTAGCCGGCGTGCGCGCTCGCCATCGCGATGCAGCCGATGGCGATGGGGATCAGCGACAGCCCGTAGCGGCCGGTGACGTGCGGGAAGTACTGAGGAACGGTGTTCGCGAGGTAGGTCTGCACCTGCACGGCCACCGGGTAGATCACCGCTCCGATGAGCAGCAGCCATCCCGGTGACTTCTTGACCGAGGAGTCCACGAATGCGACGACCACCGCGAAACCCGCTCCGATCACGATCGCGTTCAGCACCTCGGTCCACCCTCGCAGCAGGGCGATGTCGAGCGGGTACTGGACGTAGTAGTCGCTCGCGAGCTCGAGACCGCCGAACATGCTGGGCAGCCACTCTGAGAACGGGAACCCTTCGACGTCCTCCGTGTTGTGGCCCATCACGGGGTTGGTCCACGACCCGCTCGCACGGATGGCCTGGATCCCTTGCCACACCACGTAGGTCGCCAGCACGGCCACCAGGATCGCAACGGCCGCCGTGGCGAAACGACGTCGGATGGCGGGGGCGTCTGCCCGCCGCACGGCCTTGATCAGCAGCAGCACGGCGAGCGCGAGGAACGGGACCACCATGATCACCTTGACGCTCGTCGTCACAGCGGCGAGCACTGCGGGGATCCACCATCGTCGATCCTCCTCCACGATCACCAATGCCGCGGCCCACAGCGCAGCGGCTCCTGCGAGCGGTGCGAGGGCGTCGGGGTTGACAGTGGTCGAGGCGTGCAGGATGCGTGGGAAGAGGGGCAGCAGCGCGGGCGCGACAAGCGCGAGCGCGGGGTCGACGCGCCATCGCCTGAGGGCGACGTAGAGCACCCACATCCCAGCGGCGAGCCACACGATCCCGAGAGCCCTGGCCGCCGACATGAAGCCGACCGCCGGCGCGACCTCGGTGATGGCGCGTGCGGTCAGGCCCGTCAGCAGGTAGTACGTCGGAGGATGTCCGAAGTTGTAGTTCTCGCCGCGATAGGGGTAGTCAGCCGGATCGAGGGTCGTGCCGCATTCGGGGAGCTCGTACGTGTTCCGCCCCTCGCAGGCCCACAGTCGGAGGATCTCCGGGCTGAGGGTGCTCCCCTGCCGCGGCACCTCCCCATGCGCGACCTTCCACGCGTAGTCGACGTGAGTCGGCTCGTCGACGAACGACATGGTCTGTCCGCTCACATGCAAGGTGGTCAGGACCAGCGCGGCCGAGATCAGCGTGTAGAGCACCGCCGCGAGGACGCGGCGGCGGCGCTCCTGATCGGGCGCGGTCGCCGTCTCCACCCAGAGGGAGCGACGCGGTCCCTCGACCGCAGGGCGTGGTCCATCGAGCATGGCGCCAGACTATCCGTGCGAACACCACGAAGGGCCCCTCCGAGGAGGGGCCCTTCTGCTGGTGTCCGAGGGGGGACTTGAACCCCCACGCCCTATACGGGCACTAGCACCTCAAGCTAGCGCGTCTGCCAATTCCGCCACCCGGACGAGTGGACCGAGGCTCTCTACGAGCGCCTCAGCGCGACCAAAAGGATAGCACGCCATCGGGCCCGTGTTCACCACCTCGCCGTCCGCCTGGACTCACCCGCACCCCTCCCCTGCGCCTGTGCGGTGTGAACGCGCACACTGGATACGGGCGTCGGGGACCGGCCGGTGCGCCGAACATGCCGGACAAGGCTCGATTCAGACGCCCCACAGGACCAAGGGCCCAGGTAACACCACCTGTGACGCGCCTAGCGTCGAAGGTGAGGCACCACTCCAGTCAACGAGGACAGGAACACTGATGACGACGAATCTCTACCTCTCGCTCATCCCCGAGGCGCTCATCGCCTCGATGCTCACGCCCGAGGAGTTCGGCCTCTACTACGCGATCGGCAATGCCAAGCGGTCGCGCGGTCAGGCGGTGTTCTTCTCGGTGGACAGAGCCAGGCTTCCCGAAGGCGCATTCGACCTCTCGGAGGTCGACACACGGTGCGTGCCCCACCCCGACGGCGGACCGAAGCGATCGCTCTACATCGCGATCTACCGCGTGCTCGAGCGCATCCCCCGCGAGGCCATCACTGCACTCCACCTGGCGACGGACGACGGCCGCGTCCTCACCCTGTCCCCCACGGAGTACGAGCCCCAGACCGACAGCTGGTCGCACCTGTACCAGGAGTTCTGCCCCGTATCGCCGCGCGTCGTGTCGAGCCTCGATCCCGCTGCGTTCACCGCCTTCATCACCGATGACACGCAGCCGGTCCACGTGCCGAGGATCGTGTTCGCCGAGCTCACCTTGGGAGCACTGGCGCAGGACCCCGTGAACGGGCGAGCGGACGATCTCCCGTATCCGAACGTCGGGCATCTGCGGGACTGCCTCGTCGAGCTCGCGGACGACGCGGGAAAGTCGACCAAGACCGTCCTGAGGCAGATGACGCAGGAGGTGCTGTTCCGCACCGTCAGCGGAGGCTTCCACGTCGGCGACGCCACCGGTCTCACCACGTTCGCCCTTCCCAGCCGAGATGCCCTTGAGCGTGAGCACTTCGCGTGGTGGCGTTCGGCGCAGTCCACCTTCGGCCAGTAGCCGATCCCGTCCAACAGTTCGAGAGGAACCCATGCCCGTCTGGTTCTGGCTGGTGCCCACCGCATCGGTGATGGCGCTAGGCGCCGCCTACTACTTCTTCGCCGCCATGATGAAAGAGTCCGAAGGCACGGAGACGATGGCGCGCATCGCGCTGCACGTCCGCAACGGCGCCCTCGCCTACCTGAAGCAGCAGTACAAGGTCGTGGGCATCGTCCTCGCGTCCCTCACCGCCCTGTTCTGCGTGCTCGCCTACGGTCTGCACGTGCAGAACCCATGGGTGCCGTTCGCATTCCTCACAGGCGGGCTGTTCTCCGGCCTCGCGGGCTTCATCGGGATGCGCACCGCGACGTACGCCTCGGCCCGCACCGCCAACGCGGCGCGTCACTCGCTCAACGCCGGGCTCAACGTCGCTTTCCGCTCGGGCGCGGTCATGGGGCTCACGGTCGTCGGTCTGGGACTCCTGGACATCTCGATCTGGTTCTTCGTCCTCACCCAGTTCTACGACATCGAGCAGTCGCAGCACGTCGTCGTCATCACGACCACGATGCTGACGTTCGGCATGGGCGCCGCGGTGCAGTCGCTGTTCGCCCGCGTGGGAGGCGGCATCTTCACGAAGGCTGCCGACGTCGGCGCCGACCTGGTCGGCAAGATCGAGGCGGGCATCCCCGAGGACGACCCGCGCAACCCGGCGACGATCGCCGACAACGTGGGCGACAACGTCGGCGACGTCGCCGGCATGGGCGCGGACCTCTACGAGTCCTACGTGGGCGTCATCCTGGCGTCCGCCGCGCTGGGCGCGGCCGCGTACTACTCGAGCGACACCGGCACGCAGGTGCTCGCCGTCATCGCCCCCATGGTGATCGGCGCGCTCGGGGCGCTGCTCTCGATCGTCGGGGTCTTCTTCGTGCGCACCAAGGAGGGTGCCAGCCAGAAGGATCTTCTGGGCTCGCTCGCCAGGGGCGTCAACGGCGCCGCCGTGCTGATCGCCGCGCTCTCGCTCGGCCTGCTCGCATGGATGGGCATGCCCAACCTGTGGGGCCTCTGGCTCGCGCTCGTGGTCGGCCTCCTCACGGGCATCGCGATCGGACAGGCCGCCGAGTACTTCACCTCGGAGAGCTACAGGCCCACCCGCACCATCGCGGGAGCCAGCAAGACCGGCCCCGCCACCGTCATCATCGCGGGAGTCGGCTCCGGGATGCTCTCCGTCGCGGTACCCGTCATCGCAGTCGTGCTCGGGACCACCCTCGCGTACTTCTTCGGATCAGGCTTCGAGTACTCGACGTCCACCATGAACCTGGGGCTGTACGGCATCGGCATGGCTGCCGTCGGCATGCTTTCGACCCTCGGCATCACCCTCGCGACCGACGCCTACGGCCCGATCGCCGACAACGCGGGCGGGAACGCCGAGATGGCGGGCCTGCCGCCAGAGGTGCGCCAGCGCACCGACGCGCTCGACTCCCTTGGCAACACCACCGCCGCCACCGGCAAGGGCTTCGCGATCGGGTCCGCCGCTCTCACCGGCATGGCGCTCCTGGCCTCGTACATCGAGGAGGTCAAGATCGGGATCTCGCACATCCTCGACCGTGGCGTCGACTACGTCTTCCCGGACGGCAGCTCACTCGCTGCCGGCGCGATCGACCAGCTCCAGTCCCTCAACCTCATGGATATGATGTCGCGCTTCGAGGTGGTGCTGATCAACCCGAAGGTCATCGTCAGCATGTTCATCGGCGCCATGCTCGCGTTCGCGTTCTCCGGCATCACGATGAACGCCGTGGGCCGCGCCGCGGGCCAGATGGTCGACGAGGTGCGTCGCCAGTTCCGCGAGATCCCCGGGATCATGAGCGGCGAGACGGACCCGGACTATGCCCGGTGCGTCTCGATCTCGACCAAGGCAGCCCAGAAGGAGATGATGCTGCCCGCGATCCTCGCGCTGGCCGCTCCCGTGCTCGTCGGGCTGATCTTCGGCGTTCCCGGCGTCCTCGGGCTGCTGATCGGCGCGATGGTCACAGGCTTCTCGCTGTCGATGTTCATGGCGAACGCCGGCGGCGCCTGGGACAACGCGAAGAAGTACATCGAGCAGGGCAACCACGGCGGCAAGGGCTCCGAGGCCCACAAGGCCGCGGTCATCGGCGACACCGTCGGCGACCCTTTCAAGGACACCTCGGGGCCCGGCCTCAACATCCTCGTGAAGTTGATGTCGATGGAGTCCATCGTCATCGCCGGCGTCACAGTGGCGGTGCACCTCCTCTGACATCACGTCCTCCTGACACCCGCGTCCGATCTCTCCCGGGACGCCGAAGGGGCCGCTCCTGAGAAGGAACGGCCCCTTCGTCATGCACGGGTCACGTGAGCAGGCTCACGCCTCCCGGACCGATCAGCAGCGCGATCACGATGAGGACGATTCCCCAGAGGATCTGGCGCTGGAAGATGCGGACGACTCCGATGATGCCGATGATCAGAGCGGCGATCCAGAGGATGAAATCCCACACGATGATGCCTCCTACGTCTCGGTGATGTGTCGGACGCAGAGGACAACCCCGAACGATGCTCCTGGTATTCCCGCACCACAGGACAAAGCATCGCCAAGGAGGCTCGGAAGGACCAGCCAGAGGCAGGGCGCACAGCCCCTGCCTCACTCGCGCGAGAACGCACCCCCGCGCACGTCGATCGGGAGCATCGCGCCCTCATGGGCGAGCAGCCAGCGCTTGCGATCAAGTCCGCCTGCGTAGCCCGTCAAGGCACCCTTCGCGCCGATGACGCGGTGGCACGGCACCAGGACCCCGACGGGGTTCGCGCCGACCGCCGCCCCGATCGCGCGCACAGCGCGCGGCCGTCCCACAGCGTCGGCGAGCTGCTGATATGTGCGGGTGGTGCCGGCTGGGATCTGGAGCAGCGCGTTCCAGACGTCGCGCTGCATCGGGGTTCCCCGAAGATCCAGGGGCGGAAGCTGCGCGCCGTCGCCGCCGCCCACGAAGTAGGCGCGCAGCGCCGCGAGCGCTCCGGCGACGAACGGGTGCGCATCGTCGCGCGGTCCGGTCGCCGCCAGCGGCGCTGCCGCCGCGCGCCGAGGCAGGCCCGCGCCCGGTGCGACGAAGGCGACGGAGCGCAGGCCCTCAGCGGTGGCGACCACCCTGAGAGCGCCCAGTGGCGAATCCATCTCAGCCCATGCCGCAACGAGTGCGTCATTGTTGGTAGACATCGTCCATTCCTTCCGATCGAGCGGTCCAGAGGTGCTGAGCCGCGTATGCCCGCCACGGGCTCCACCGCTCTGACTCCGCACTGAGGAGCGCAGCGTCCAACCCGGTCACCTGACGCAGCACCAGGTCGCCTGACGGGAACGCGTCGGGGTCCGCATAACCCCTGAGCATGATGTAGTCCCTGGTCCACGGACCTATGCCGGCGATCGATCCGAGGAACCGGAGCGCCTCTGATCGGTCGGCTCCCGGCGAGACGTCAAGCGTTCCGTCCACTGCCGCGCGCGCCACAGCTGAGATGGTGCGCCACCGCGACGCGGGCATGAGTCCGCTCGAAGGATCGACGTCAGCAAGACACTCTGGCGTCGGCATCAGCAGGCGCGCAGAGCCGTCGAGCCGTGCGCCCCATCGAGATGCGATAGCCCCGAGCGTGCGCGTCGCACCGGCGACAGAGACCTGCTGCCCGACCACTGCCCGGACGATCGTCTCGAAGACATCGACCGTCCCCGGCACACGGAGGCCCGGCGCGCGAGCCACCAGTGCAGCCATGGCCCGGTCGCGACCTAGGGCGTCAGCGACAGCGACGGGGTCCGCGTCCAGGTCGAGCAGGGCGCGACAGCGTGCGACCGCGGAACCGAGGTCCCGCGGATCTGACAGCTCGAGGGTGGCGTTCACCGCGCCGGGCTCAGGTTCGAGCGTGACGATCGCGGGCCCGTGATGCAGCGCGAGCGTGCGCACGTGCACTGTCGGCGTCGTCTCCTCCACGCCCGCGATGGTGCGCGCTGCCAGGAATGCGAGAGCGCGGCGGCCGTCGAAGGGTTCGCGCACGCGCAGCCGGAGGCGCACCTCGGTGCGCGCGATCGACCCCGCCTCGAGACCTGTCACGACACGCGCTGACCTCCCGCGTCGCGCATTGCTCCGCACGTCTGACGGCGTCATGCCCCACGCCGCGCGCGCGGCATCGTTGAACTGGCGTACGGAGCCGAACCCTGCGGCGTAGGCGACATCCGACACGGGCATCGCCGTATGCTCCAGCAGTGCCCGCGCCGAGTGAAGCCGGTGCGCAGTGGCGAGGGCGAGCGGTGCCGCGCCGAGCTCGTCGACGAGCACGCGCTGCAGGTGCCGTCTTGAGTAGCCGAGGCGGATGGCAAGGCCGTCCACCCCGTCGCGATCGACGACGCCGTCGTCGATGAGGTGCATGGCCCTCGCTGCGATGTCCCCCGTCACGTCCCAGTCCGGGGAGCCCGGGACGGCTTCGGGCCGGCACCTTCGGCAGGATCGGAATCCTGCGGCCTGCGCCGCTGCCGCCGTGCGGAAGAACGTCACGTTCTTCCTTGCCGGCGTGCGCGCGGGACACGACGGCCGGCAGTAGATGCGCGTGGTGACCACTCCGGTGAAGAACTGACCGTCGTACCGTGAGTCCCTCCCGGTGATCACCGCATATCGCGCATCGTCGTCTCTCATGTCATCGAGCATGACGTATGCCCGGTCCGACCGCTGGCGCTTTTCGGACATGGCGGTCCAGCATGCCGAGGCGAGACGCGGGCTTGCGTCGGTCAACGGAAGTCCCGGCTGCTCGTCGGCACCCTGAGGCTCAGCGGAGCAAGGTGCTCGGCCACCAGGTTCGTCGCACCGTCGGCGCGCTCGATCCGTCCGCGGATCACCAGCGCGGGCGAGCGCCTCGCCACAGCCTGGAACCTCCGCCACAGACCGGCCGAGCAGATCACGTTGAGGAACCCCGTCTCGTCCTCAAGGGAGAGGAAGGTGACCCCCTTCGCAGTGCCGGGCCTCTGCCGATGAGTGACCACGCCTGCGGTCGCGACCCGCCTGTCCGCCTCATGCGTCAGGACGTCCGCCACTCGCAGCACCCCCTGCCGGTCGAGCCCTTCCCGCACGAACACCGTCGGATACGAGTCGACCGATACGCCCGAGGCCCAGACGTCAGCCACCGCCTCCTCGACCAGCGACATCCCCGGCAGCGTCGGGGCGACCGCACCGGGCACGACGTCCGGCAGCGTCCCCGGTCCTTCCCGCGCGAGGATGCCCGCAGCCCAGAGCCCCTCCCTCCGGGTGACGCCGAGCGCCTCGAGCGCACCTGCGGTGGCAAGCGCCTCCCACTGGACCACCGTCAGCCCCCTCGCTGGCGCGAATCCTGCCTTCCCTGCGGCACCCGCCGCCCGCACCCTGACCCGACGGGCCATGTCGCCCAGCGAGGTGAACGGTGCCTCCTCGCGCGCCGACACGATCGCGTCCGCCGCGTCGGAGCCGAGTCCTCGGATGGAACGCAGCCCCATCCTCACCGCAAGGGTCGGGTCGACTCGCGTCAGCGCGGTCATGTCCGACCGCGTCTCCACGGGCGGCGTGAAGGGAGTCGCGAGACGCTCGACAACCGCGAGCGACTGGGAGCGCACGACACACGGTCGCAGCACCACCTGGCCATGCCTGCGGGCGTCCGCCGCGAGCGACTGCGGCGAGTAGAAGCCCATCGGCTGCGCCGCCAGGAGCCCTGCATAGAAGGCTGCAGGCTTGTGGACCTTGAGCCAGCTCGAGGCGTAGACCAGGTACGCGAACGAGTAGGAGTGCGACTCGGGGAAGCCGAAATCGGCGAAGGCCTTGAGCTTGTCGAAGATCTGATGCGCGATGTCGGGGGGCACGCCACGCTCGCTCGCCCCGACCATGAAGCGCGCCCGTAGCGCCTCCATGCGCTCGGGCGAGCGCTTGGAGCCCATGGCTCGACGCAGCTGATCGGCCAGCGCCCCGTCGAAGCCCGCGCAGTCCATCGCCATCTGCATGAGCTGCTCCTGGAAGAGCGGGACACCGAGCGTCTTCTCCAACGACTTCTTCAGCAGCGGATGCAGGTAGGTGACCTCCTCGCGACCCCGGGCGCGCGAGATGTACGGATGGACGGATCCTCCCTGGATCGGTCCGGGCCGGATCAGAGCCACCTCGATGACGATGTCGTAGAACCGCCGAGGCCGAAGCCTGGGCAGGGTCGCCATCTGGGCTCGGGACTCGACCTGGAACACCCCTACCGTGTCCGCGGCGCAGAGCAGGTCGTAGACCGCAGGGTCCTCCTGCGGCAACGAATGCAGGTCGAGGTCCTCCCTCTCGACGTCCTGGACGTAGCGGAACGCGTACTTGAGCGCCGACAGCATCCCCAGGCCGAGCAGATCGAACTTCACAAGACCCGCGTCCGCGCAGTCGTCCTTGTCCCACTGGAGCACCGTGCGACCAGGCATCCGCGCCCACTCGACAGGACAGACGTCGATCACAGGACGGTCGCACAGCACCATGCCGCCTGGATGGATGCCCAGGTGCCGCGGCAGCCTCAGCATCCGTTCGGCGAGGTCCACCACCTGGCCGGGGATGTGATCGACCGGCTGGACGGGCGGAGGCTCGGGCCACATCGCATCGCGCTGACGCGCTGCCCAGGCGGCCTCTGCCGCCTGGTCCGTCCGCAGCGTGGACCACCGGTCGATCGATGTGGACCAGGCGTCCTGCTGCCCGGCGTCGAAGCCGAGGGCCCTCGCCGCGTCACGCACGGCGGATCGAGGACGGTACTGGATGACGTTGGCCACCATGGCCGCATTGATGCGACCGAACTGCTCGAAGACGTACTGGATGACCTCCTCGCGACGGTCCGACTCGATGTCGACGTCGATGTCGGGCGGCCCGTCGCGCTCCGGAGCCAGGAACCGCTCGAAGAGCAGGCCGTGGGTGACCGCGTCGACCGCGGTCACCCCGAGCGCGTAGCAGACCGCCGAGTTGGCTGCAGAACCACGCCCCTGGCAGAGGATGTCCGCCCGATGACAGAAGCTCACGATGTCGTGAACGATGAGGAAGTACCCCGGGAAGTCCAGCGCTTCGATCACCGCGAGCTCATGCTCGATCTGCGCCCAGGCCCCACGGACCCGTTCCGCATCGGGTGGACCGTACCTCTGCCGCGCACCGCGATACGTCAGCTCGCGCAGCCATGTGGCTTCCGTGTGCCCGTCAGGCACGGGATACGGAGGGAGCCGGGGCGCGACGAGCTGCAGGTCGAAGGCGCATTCCGCGCCGAGCCTTGCCGCCGTCGCGACCGCCTGAGGGTGCCGCCTGTGACGATGGAGCATCTCCCCCGGCGATCGCAGATGCTGTCCCGCGCCGCCAGGGAGCCACCCATCCATGTCGTCGAGCGCGGAGCGGGCCCTGACGGCGGCCAGCGCAGCGGCGAGGTCAGCGTCCCGGGGTGTCGCATAGTGCGCGTTCGTGGTGGCCACGAGCGGCAGTGCCGCATCGAAGGCGAGATCGGCGAGCGCGCTGTTGACCTCGGAGTCGTACGGCTGACCGGTGTCCGTGATCTCGACAGCCACATTGTCCCGACCGAACAGCGCAGCGAGCCGGTCGATCTCGGCGTGCGCAGCCGCGAACCCCTCACGCGTGACGCCTCGCCCCTGGTCCTCGAGCCCGACCCCGGGCACGCCGATCCCCGCGAGGGCACGACGCACGATGCCCTTGCGACATCCGGTGAGGACCAGCAGGTCTCCGTCGCCGTCGGCCGCGAGCTGCTCGAGCGTGTAGCGAGCAGTGCCCTTCTCCCCTGTGGCAAGGTGGGCCAGCCCGATGGCATGCGAGAGCCGGGCGTATCCCCTGGGACCGCGCGCGAGCACGAGCAGATGGGAGCCTCTGGGGTCCGGCCTGTCGGTCGGTGCGTCGAGCACGGGAGCCCCACCTGGCCCCTCAGGGACGGAGAGGTGGAGCTCCGCCCCGAAGATCGCGGGCATCCCGATGGCCCGCGCGGCATTCGCGAAGCGCACCGCTCCATAGAGGCCGTCGTGATCGGTGATCGCCATCGCTGAGAGCCCGAGCCGGCCCGCCTCCGCGGCCATCTCCTCAGGCTGGCTGGCCCCGTCGAGGAAGCTGAACGCGGAATGGGCGTGCAGCTCCGCATACTCGAGCCGCTCAGTCATACAGCGCCTCAAGCCGCCATAGCCCTCCCGCGAAGGCGACGAGGACTGCCATGCCCGGCTCGCCGTCGGGAGCGCGCAGCGCCAGCTGCATGTAGGCGCGACGATCGGCGTCAGGCGCCCACCATCTCTCGGAGACGGGCCACGGGCCCGCCCAGGCGTCCACCGGACGCGCCCTCTCCCACACGGGCCCCTCAAATCGACCGACATGCCCGGAGGAGGGATGCCGATGGGCGGCGCGAGCGATCGCGTCGCGAGGGTCAGCAGGCAGACGCACCCATGTGGGGGATGCGGAGATCGCGAGCCGCCTGTCGACCGAGACGGGGCTTCCGCCTGCGTCGAGCACCTGCACCGGTGCAGGCACAGGGAGCACGGTCGCCGGCGCCGGGTCAGGGACATGCCCAGGCCAGGGATGCTCGATGCGCCGAGGCGCCTCTCCTTCCTGGCCCCATGCGAGCGCGTGGACACGATCACGAGGCGAGCGTCCCCCCTGCTCGGACACGGCGAGGACCCCGTCGATGCCGAGCAGCCCCTGCAGCCGCTCCAGGGCGCGGCGGGCCTTGGCATCGCCTCCGGAGGAGCCACCCCACAGGTACGACTGCTCGTCCCCAAGCGCGACCACATCCTCCGCCACCAGCGCCAGGGAGATGAGAGGGGCCGGCGTCGGACCGTCCGCAGTCCCGGACAACCACCCCTCGAGCTGCCAGCGGACCCTGTCGGCCATGTGCGAGGCGAACGCACCGGAACGGGTCACGACATCGGTGCGCCACACACGTTCGAGCCTGCCGCCCTCGACCGTGGACGCGATGATCCTCACCTTCCCGCAGCGCACGCCCGCTGCCAGCAGCGCCTCGTCGAGCCGTTCCGCCGCGTCCCGCGCCGCCCACGCGAGCTGCTCGACACGCTCGGCCGGGTCCTCGAATGCCTGCTCGACCGCGATGTCCTCCTCCGCGCGTCGCAGCACCGGCGGCGCGACATCCTGCCCGAGCGCCATGCGGCGTGCCCACGCGCCGAGGGGACCGAAGCGTGCCAGCACATCGCCCGCGGGGAGAGCCGCAAGCTGCCCGAGGGTGTGCAGGCCGAGCCGCGCGAGCACTCCCGCGAGCTCCTCCGACTCGACCCGACGACCACGCTCCATGGCGGCATGCACGAGCGAGTCCACTGGAAGCGGGGAGAGGAAATCCGCAGATCCTCCGCGCGGGACCATGACGGAGAGCCTGGCCGCCATGACCGCGGCCAGCAGCCCATCGGCCGCGCCCACCTGCGCCTCCCCGCCGGCCTCGGCGACCGCGTCGACCAGGGCTTCGGCGAGCGCCTCCTCCGAGCCGTGGAAGCGCGCTGCTCCGTCGGCAGGGATCATCAGCAGACCTGGCCGGGATATCTCGACGCCTGCGACGACCCGCTCGGCGGCTGCCGCGACCGCCTCGAACTCGCGGGCGTCCCTGCCCTCGTCGTATCCCAGGACCACCAGGTCCGGGCAGACGCGTTGGGCGTCCCGCCGCCTCATGCCTCGCCTCACGCCTGCCGCACGGGCGACGGCGGACACCGCCACCAGTCCTCTCCCATGAAGCACTGCCGCAGAGGCCTCCGCCCCCAGTCCCGCCTCGGTCGCGGCGGCGACGACAGGCCAGTCGGGCACCCACAGCACAGCACGTCGCACCGTCGCGACAGGGCCGTCCAGCGGCGCCGCCTCACGCGTCTCGGCGCTCACGCCACCTCCTCGCGGGCACCCGCATCCCGTACCCATGCAGGTGCCACCGAGCGGTCGACGTCCAGATCGATCCGCACCCGTCGCACCGAGCCGAGCCGCCGTCCGCTCACCGCCACCGTCGCCTCGCGACCACGAAGGCGACCATCCCCCGCCCCGAGACCGGACCACCGCACCCTCTCGACCGACAGCGACAGCTCCGCCCCCGGCCAGGGACCGACGGAGAGCATCAAGGCGTCCTGCTCGCGTGCGCGGGAGGCCAGACGCCTGCGATCCGATTCCGAGAGGACCAGCCGCTCCCCCGCCATCACGACGTCCACGCCCTCGAGGCAGAGCCCGATCACCGCGGCTGCCTGCATGCCAGGCTCGGGGACGAGCGCGAGCCGGGACAGATCCATCCCCCGCCGAGCGGCGGCCACGACACCGACCGATGGCATGCCGACCGCTGCGGACCAGGCACCCTGTCGAGAGGCCTGCCCGGCCAGCGCCAGCAGCAGCGACGTGGATCCCGAGACGCTCACCACCCGGCCACGAGGCAGCCCCTCAGGCAACAGCATGCGCCACTGCTCGTCCACCCTCCAGGCACGCTCGGAGACGTCGCGCGCGACACCGACCCGCGCCTCGACCTCCTTGAGGGCGGCGCGGGCTGCAGCCAGCCGATCGTCGCGAACCTGTTCGAACATACGTTCGATTCTGCCATGTCGCAGCGACATCCGAGAAGGCTCGATCGCCCTCTCCGGAGAGACGGGCACGACCCAGGGGGGACGCCGAGGGATCAGCGCACTCGCAGCTCCCACATGGCGACAGCCGACGCAGCGGCGACGTTCAGCGAGTCCACCCCTCCAGCCATCGGGATCGTGACCACGGCGTCCACGCTTCGCAGCGCGCCACGCGACAGCCCATCACCCTCGGAGCCCATGACGATCGCCACCTTCTCGTGGCCCAGCGCCGCGAACTCGTCGAGCGCGACCGCATCGTCCGCGAGCGCGAGCCCCGCCACGACGAAGCCCGCCTCACGCATGCGACCCAGGTCGGCCGGCCAGTCCTGCGCGCGTGTCCACGGCACCTGGAAGACGGTGCCCATCGAGACCTTCACCGATCGTCGGTAGAGCGGGTCGGCGCAGGTCGGGGCGACGACGATCGCGTCGGCCCCGATCCCGGCCGCGGAGCGGAAGATCGCTCCGACGTTCGTGTGATCGACGACCCCTTCGAGAACGACCACTCGCCGCGCTGGAGAGACCAGCTCCTCGACGGCGGGCAGCACGGGCCGACGCATGGCTGCGAGCGCTCCGCGATGCACCTGGAATCCCGTGATCGACTCGAGGAGGTCGACCGGCGCAAGGTACACCGGGACGTCGACACCCGCGCGCGACAGGGCGTTCTCGATCCCCGGCAGCCAGCGCTCGCTCACCAGCACGGAGAAGGGCTCATGCCCAGCGGCGAGGGCGCGGGAGATCACCTTCTCCCCCTCCGCCATGTACAGACCTCGCTCAGGCTCGAGCAGGCGGCGCAGAGCGACATCGGTGAGGTCACGGTAGTCGGCGAGGCGCTCGTCGGACGCGGAGTCGACCAGGATCACAGGCATGCCTCCATCATCCCAGGCAGGGCCTGCGACGATGCGCCGGCGAGCGTAGCCTTGAGGTGAGGGCTCCGGAGGGGTCCGAGCTGAGAGGACGCGGCCATGGGTGCGCGGCAGGATCGGTTCGATGAGTGGGTCGAGGCGGGGCTGCTCGAGACCTCGACGGCGGACGCGCTGAGGGCCTACGAGGCGGGTCACGGTCGCGATGCGGTGGCACCTGTGCTGCGCGAAGGCGCGGCGTCGACGGAGCCTGAGGCGGAGCGAGCCGATCGGGGCCCGGTGCGCGGGCTCGTCGGGGAGATCCTCGGGTATCTGGGCGCGGTCCTCGCCATCACCGCGATCAGCTTCATCGTCAGCCAGACGTGGCCGTCCATCTCCACTCCCGGTCGCGTCGCATTGGTCGCGGGCCTGACCGCGATCGTCGCGGTCGCGGGTGTCGTCGGGACTCGTTCGCCTCAGGATCCTGCGCAGCGCCTCGCCTCGGTGCTGCTGTTCTCCACCGTCGTGTGCTTCGGATGGCTGGCCTGGGTGTCGGTCGACGCCGCAGGACTGCGGGACGAGGTCGCCGGCCTGTGGACGTTCGTCGCGGCTGGTGCGGTCGCCTGCATCATCTACGTGTGGCGACGCAGGGCTCTCGCAGAGCTGGCCCTCCTGGCTGCGACGGTCGGAATCGCGGCGACGACGATCGAGATCCTGAACGCGACGGACGGGATGATCCCGGGTCTCGTGATCGGTGCCGTGGGCGCGGCATGGCTCGGGCTCGGGGTCGCGCGGATCGTCACGCCGTCGCACCCTGCGCTTGTCGCGGGCGGCCTGGTGCTGCTGTTCGCCGTCAACACGATCACGTCCACGGACGGCACGCGCGGTCTCGCGCTCTCCGTGGGAGTGCTGCTGGCGATCGCGATGCTCACGCTTGCCGTGATGCGACGCGAGCTGCTCGTGCTCATGATCCCTGGCGGGATCGGCCTGCTGTCGATGATGCCTCAGCTGATAGAGCACTACGTGGGCGGAGCAGTGGCCACCTGGACCGCGGTGCTCGCGACGGGTGTCGCGCTGATCGTGGTGGCAGTCAGGATGCTGCGGGGCCCGAGACCTGACTGAAGCAGGTCGCCCGCACAGGGAAGGACCCCGAGGAGCCGATGCTCCCCGGGGTCCGGTCCATGCGGTGGCTACTGACCCTTCTCGACATCCGGGTTGAACGGACGACCAGACTCGGAGCCTGCCCTGTCGGCCTCGGCGGAGACGCCCTCGGCCTGCCGGCGAGCTTCCTCGAGGGCCGCTCGCGGGTCGGCGAGCGCCGACGTGATGCGGGACTTGCGACGCTCGGAGCCTTCGGCACGACCGAGCGGTTCCAGCTCCTCGTTGACCCCGAAGCCCGCCGAGATCGCCTTGAGCGCTCCAGTGAACTCCGTGGGGACGAACCACATCTGGTTGTTCGTGCCCTTCGCGATCTCCGGAAGCATCTGGAGGTACTGGTAGGACAGCAGCTTGGAGTCCGCGTCGCCCTCGTGGATCGCGTCGAACACCTGGAGGATGGCGCGAGCCTCACCCTCCGCCTTCAGGATGCGGGACTGAGCCTCGCCTTCGGCCTTGAGGATCGCCGACTGCTTCTCACCTTCGGCGGTCAGGATCGCGGACTGCTTGATGCCCTCGGCGGTCAGGATCGTCGCACGACGGTCACGCTCGGCGCGCATCTGCTTCTCCATGGAGTCCTTGACGGACATGGGAGGCTCGATCGCCTTGAGCTCGACACGGTTGACGCGGATGCCCCACTTGCCGGTCGCCTCGTCCAGGACGCCACGCAGCTGGCCGTTGATCTGGTCGCGGCTGGTGAGCGTCTGCTCGAGGTCCATCGTGCCGATCACGTTGCGGAGCGTGGTGACGGTGAGTTGCTGCATGCCGACGATGTAGTTGGCGATCTCGTAGACCGCGGACTTGGACTCGTTCACCTGGAAGTAGATGACTGTGTCGATCTCGACCACGAGGTTGTCGGAGGTGATGACCGACTGCGGAGGGAAGGAGACGACCTGCTCGCGCATGTCCACCCTCTGGCGGACCTTGTCCACGAACGGGACGAGGATGTGCATCCCGGCCTCGAGCGTGCGCGAGTAGCGGCCCAGCCGCTCGACCACGCGCGTCTCGGCCTGGGGGACGATCTGCAGCGCCCTCGCGATGGTCGAGATGATGAAGATGACGAAGACGATGAGGGCGACGATGCCCACGAGCCCCCCGACGCTGATGTTGTCCATAAGCCCTATTCCTCCTTCTCCGCGGCCTGACCGGCCGCGTTCGATGCGACGATGGCCGTCGCCCCCTTGATCTCGATCACGACGGCGTCTACGCCCTCCGCGATCGTCGGCGCGTCCTCACGCGTGCGCGCCGTCCATACCTCGCCCGCGAGCTTCACTCGGCCGGAGCGCTCCGTGATCTCGTCGAGCGTGAAGGCCTCCATGCCCACGAGTCGCGCGGCGTTCGTCTCAGCGACAGGCCCCTTCTTGCGAAGGGAGCGCAGCAGATACGGACGCACCGCGAACAGCAGCACGCTCGACACTCCCGCGAACACCACGATGCTCAGCCAGAGCGGTGCTCCCAGCTGGGCCGCGACGCCGCCCGCAAGGGCGCCGCCGGCGAACATGAGGAGCGTCAGATCGAGCGTGAAGATCTCCGCGATACCGAGGGCCAGAGCCCCGATGTACCACCACAGGGAATCCATTTCCCACCTCCTGTTGGCACGCTAGCAGGCGGTTCATGGGCCATCCATCGGTCCGAGGAATGAGTGGATGACGAGAACGCCTCCTCACCATCCTCCCAGGGACGGATCGTGCCCGCTCGGGCCGAGGGGGTGCGTCACAGGAATGGATCGAGGCGCTCCTCAGGCGTCCGCGGGCTCACGCTCCGCGACCTCGGCGACCTCGGCAGCGGGAGCCTTCCATGCGCGATGGATCGCCCATGCCCACACGAGCACGATCAGTCCGTAGACCGACCAGCGCCAGGTTCCGATCTCGACAGGAAGCGCACCCATGAGCGTCCGGGAGTTGGTGAGGATGATCATCCCTCCCACAGCGGCGCCGAGCATGCGCGGTGGCACGATCCGGACGAGCCAGGCGGCGATCGGAGCAGCGATGAGGCCTCCGAGCAGAAGCGCGAGCACCCAGCCGCCGTCGATCCCGGCGGTGCCGAGGCCGAGGAGGAAGCCCAGGGAGGCCGCCACCGAGACGAGGAACTCCGCGGCATCGATCGAGCCGATCACCTTGCGAGGCTCCATGCGACCCGTGGCGAGGAGCGTGGGTGTGCCGATCGGCCCCCAGCCACCGCCGCCGGTCGCATCGACGAAGCCTGCGACAAGACCGACGGGAGCGAGGAAGCGCTTGCGCAGCGGTCGCTCGGTCCGGTCGACGCGGGGCTGCGCGACGGTGAAGCGCGTCAGCACGTACACCCCGAGTGCGAGCAGGAGCAGCGCGGTGAGCGGCTTCGCGGCATCCGTGGACAGTCCGGACAGCACCGAGGCTCCGATGAAGGCGCCCGCAGCGCCGGGCACGCCCACGCGTACCACCACCCGCCAGTCGACGTTCCCGAAGCGCCAGTGCGACAGGCCGGAGGCCAGGGTGGTGCCGACCTCGGCGAGGTGGACGGTCGCCGAGGCGGCTGCCGGCGCGAGACCGACGGCAAGCATCAGGGTGGTGGAGGTGACTCCGTAGGCCATCCCTAGGCTGCCGTCGACGAGCTGGGCGCCGAGACCGACGAGGGCGAGAAGCACGAGCGTGCGCATGCAGGACCCCTTCCAGCGCCGACCGCGGGTGCGGTTCAAGGCGCGTCGAGGCCAGATTACCTACTTACCTACTAGGAAACAATACATAGCGCTTTGAAAGGTAATTCTCAGGGGTTCTCCCACGCGGCCTCGTCCGCGACGAGGGCCGCGATCTCAGGCGGCAGGGAGCCCGAGGCGAGGTCCGCGACCGTCACGCTCTCGAGCACGCCGCGCACGCTTGCCCGGAGCGCCACCCACACCGTCAGCAGGTCGTCCGCCGCACCGCCGTAGGAGAGCTGCGAGGGCCTCTCTCCCCGCACGAACACGAGCGGACCATCGACCGCGCGGACGATGTCGGCGAGGGTGATGTCCCGCGGCGACCTGGCCAGTCGGTAACCGCCGCCGAGTCCGCGTTGGGCGACGACGATCCCCTCACGACGCAGCACCGACAGGATGCCCTCGAGGAACTTGCGCGGCATCGCCTGCGCGGAGGCGAGCGCCTCGGTTGTCAACGACGACTCAGCCGCCGCGAGCTCCGCCGCGGCGCGGATCGCATAATCTGCGCGAGCCGAGACCCTCATCGCCGCTGCTCAGCTGGCCCGGCGGGCGGTCCAGCGCCCAGCGAACTCCTGCACCCGTACCGGCATCCCGTAGGTCTGCGACAGGTTGTCCTCGGTGAGCGTGTCACCGAGCGGACCGGAGGCGACCACCTGGCCGTCGCGCAGCAGCAGCGCATGCGTGAAGTCCACGGGGATCTCCTCGACGTGATGCGTGACCATCACCATCGCAGGGGAACGGCGATCGCCGGCGAGCTCGGTCAAGGCGCCGAGCAGCTCCTCGCGCCCGCCGAGGTCCAGCCCGGCGGCAGGCTCGTCGAGCAGCAGCAGCTCGGGGTCCGCCATCAGCGCCCGCGCGATCTGCACGCGCTTGCGCTCGCCCTCCGACAGCGTCCAGAACTGACGATCGCGATACGCCGTCATGCCGAACGCCTCGAGCAGCAGGCCCGCGCGATCCTCGTCGACTCCCTCGTACTCCTCGTGCCAGCGACCGGTCACGCCATGCGCGGCCGTCATCACGACGTCGGACACGCGCTCGCCGGGGGGGATATGGTCGGCGAGCGCAGCGCTCGACAGGCCCACCCGGATGCGCAGATCGGCCACGTCCACCTCGCCGAGGCGTGAGCCGAGCACGGTGACGGTGCCCTCCGTCGGATGCATGCGCGCGGACGCCAGCGTGATGAGGGTCGTCTTGCCCGCGCCGTTGGGGCCGAGGATCACCCAGCGGTCGGCCGAGTCCACGGTCCAGTCGACGCCGCGCAGGATGGTGTTGTCATCGCGGCGCAACGTGACGCCGCTCATCTCGAGCACGGGGGTCATGGAGCCGAGCCTATCCGAGGACGGACTCGTACAGCGCCAGGGTACGGTCGCCGATCGCGCCCCACGAGAAGCTCTCGGCCGCACGCGCGCGACCTGCGGCACCGAACGCCTCGGCACGGTCCATGTCGGACACCATGTCTGTCAATGCCGCCGCCAGGTCGGAGGCGAAGCCCTCGGGGTCCAGGGGTGTGCCGGTGCCGTCCTGCACCTGCTCGATCGGCACCAGGGCGCCCGTCTCACCGGGCACGACGACCTCGGGGATGCCGCCCGTGGCCGTCGCCACGACCGGCAAGCCGACGGCCATCGCCTCCAGGTTGACGATGCCGAGCGGCTCGTACACGCTGGGGCAGACGAACGCGGTGCACGCATCGAGGACCGCGACGAGCTCGGGCCGCGGCAGCATCTGCTCGATCCAGATGACGCCGTCACGCTCCTTCTGGAGCCTCTCGACAGCGCCTGACACCTCTGCGGCGATCTCCTTGGTGTCAGGCGCACCCGCGCACAGCACCACCTGGATCTCCCTGGGCAGCTGCGAGACGGCCTTGAGGAAGTACGGCAGGCCCTTCTGCCGGGTGATGCGGCCCACGAACACGATCGCCGGGCGCGTGCGGTCGATGCCGTACCGCTCCACCACCGCGTCGGCGGCGGCACGCTCCTGCTCGGAGGAGGGCGCGGCCCAGCTGTCGACGTCGATGCCGTTGTGGATCACGTGGACCTTCGCAGGATCGACGTCGGGATAGCACCGCAGGACGTCCTGCCGCATGCCTCCGCTCACGGCGATGATCGCGTCGGCCGCCTCGTAGGCCGTCCGCTCGATCCAGCTCGAGACGCGGTAGCCGCCTCCGAGCTGCTCGGCCTTCCAGGGGCGCAGGGGCTCGAGCGAGTGGGCGGAGAGCAGGTGCGGGATCCCGTGCAGCGTCTTCGCGAGGTGACCGGCCATGTTCGCGTACCAGGTGTGCGAGTGCACCAGATCGGCGCCCTGGCAGTCCTTCGCCATCGGCAGGTTGTGGGCGAGCACGTCCAGCGCTGCGTCGCCTACGCCTCCGCCGAGCGCCGTGTATCCGGTCACGCCCGGCTCGTCCCGGGGGCCGTCGAATGCACGCACGCGCACATCGACCCGTCCCCGCAGGACCGCCGCCAGCTCGTTCACGTGGACGCCTGCACCTCCGTAGACGAAGGGCGGGTACTCGCGGGTGAGGATGTCGGCTCGCATGGCTCCCACGCTATCGCGTCGAAACTGGGCGCGCGCTCTGCAGCGCGCGCCTAGGTGCCGCTACGCTGGCCGTATGTCAGCGCCGAAAGTTCTCGCCATCGTCCTCGCAGGAGGTGAGGGCAAGCGCCTGATGCCCCTCACCGCCGCCCGCGCCAAGCCTGCCGTCCCGTTCGGCGGCACCTACAGGCTCATCGACTTCGCGCTGTCGAACCTCGTCAACTCCCATTACCTCCACGTCGTGGTGCTGACCCAGTACAAGTCTCACTCGCTTGACCGCCACATCGCCAGGACCTGGCGCATGTCTCCGCTGCTGGGCAACTACGTGGTGCCCGTGCCGGCGCAGCAGCGTCGCGGTCCGCATTGGTATCTCGGTTCGGCGGATGCGATCTACCAGACTGTCAACATCATCGAGGACGAGCGGCCTGACATCGTCGTGATCGTGGGCGCGGACCACGTCTACCGCATGGACTTCTCGCAGATGGTCGACGCGCACGTCGCCTCGGGCGCCGAGTTCTCGGTGGCGGGCATCCGCCAGCCCATCGACCTGGCGGACCAGTTCGGCATCATCGACGTGGACAAGGCGCAGCCCGACCGGGTGCGCGCGTTCCTCGAGAAGCCCAAGGAGATCGAGGGCCTCGCGGACGCTCCGGATCAGATCCTCGCCTCCATGGGCAACTACGTGGCCAACGCCGACGCCCTGCTCGAGGCCCTCGTCGCTGACGCCGAGGACCCGGGCTCCAAGCACGACATGGGCGGGGACATCGTCCCCTACTTCGTGAACAAGGGCACGTGCGGCTTCTACGACTTCGTCGACAACGACGTCCCGGGCTCCACCGACCGCGACCGCGACTACTGGCGCGACGTGGGAACGCTCGACTCGTACTTCGACGCCCACATGGACCTCATCGCGGTGCAGCCGATCTTCAACGTCTACAACGACCTGTGGCCGGTGCACCAGGGGCTGATCACGCATCCGCCGGCCAAGTTCATCCACTCCGAGGAGGGCCGCCTAGGCCACGCGGCGGACTCGATCGTGTCGCCGGGGGTCATCGTCTCCGGGGCCACGGTCACCGGTTCCGTGCTCTCCCCTGGCGTGCGCCTGCACTCCTGGTCGACCGTGTCGGACTCGGTGCTGCTGGATGATGTCGTCATCAACCGGCATGCACAGGTGCACCGAGCGATCCTCGACAAGAACGTGGTGATCGAGGAGGGCGCTCGCATCGGCATCGACAGGGAGTCCGACATCGCTCGCGGCTACACCGTCACGGAGTCCGGCATCACCGTCGTCGCGAAGAACACAGTGGTCACCGCATGACGCGATTGTGCGTCATGGATGTCGACTCCACCCTGATCACCGCCGAGGTCATCGAGCTCATCGCGGAACGGGCGGGCACACGGGAGGAGGTGGCTGCGGTCACCGAATCCGCGATGCGTGGAGAGATCGACTTCTCAGAGTCGCTCCGCCAGCGCGTCGCGACGCTCGCGGGCGTGCCTGACACCGTGTTCGCAGACGTCATCGCCGAGGTGGAGTTCACGCCCGGCGTCCCGGAGCTCGTCGATGGTCTTCACGCCGCCGGGTGGGAGGTCGCGCTGGTGTCCGGCGGCTTCGTGGAGGTGGTCGCGGCGCTCGCCGAGAGGCTCGGCATCACCCGCTTCCGCGCCAACTCGCTGGAGGTGGCCGACGGTGTCCTCACCGGACGCACCCAGGGACCGGTGATCGACCGCGCCGCCAAGGAGGCCGCGTTGCGCGAGTTCGCCGCCGAGCTCGGGTGCCCGCTCGAGGACACGGTGGCGATCGGCGACGGCGCGAACGACCTGGCGATGATGAGCGCCTCTGGCCTGGGCATCGCGTGGCATGCGAAGCCGATCGTGCAGGCTCAGGCCGACGTCGCGATCAACGGAGCGCGCCTCGACGAGGCGCTGCCGATCATCCTCGGCTGAGAGCGTCCCGCAGCTCCGCCAGCTGCTGGGCCCAGCGTCCCCGCATCTCTGCCGGCACCGCATCGCCGCCCAGGCGCAACGCCTTGTCGAGCGTCTCGACGACCATGGCGGTCGCGTCCTGGGTCACGGGCGGCCGCGATCCGATACCTGCACCGTGCTCGTCCACGCTGCAGGACGCGGCCCACATTCCCGTCGCCTCGTCCCAGAGGAGCTCGCGGTGCATGCGGTACTGCATGTCCGCGGGCGCGAAGTCTCCCGTGAGCGCCATCACCGGCAACGCCACGGCAAGAGTCGCGACATCGACGCTCGCAGCCTCATCGTCGGCCGGCCCGGCTGCCAGGATGACCCCCGAATCCGCACGGGGACCCCACCGCAGGAGCCACCACCGCAACGACTCGAGCTCGGCGACGGCGCCGACGGCTGCGGGGGACGCCTCAGACGTCACGGCCGGAGACCACGGCGAGCAGACGCGCGGTGCGCGGCCCGAGCTCCGCCCACTCGCAGTCGAACTCCAGGACCGCGGCGGTGGCTGTGGGCAACCCGTGCGCGACCCGCTGCAGCGCCGTCTTGTCAGACCCTGGACCGGCGAGGAACGCGGCGGCGGCGGAGGAGGTGGGCTCGTGTCCGACCACGACCACCGTGCCGTCGACGTCGACCGTCGCGAGCTCGCGCAGGAGCCCCGGCACGTGCGTCTCGTAGATCGCGTCGACCACCCGCGACTCGCACGCAGGCAGCGCGGTGGCCATGAGCTTCCACGTCTGCCGTGTGCGGCTCGCAGGTGAGACAAGCGCGAGATCAGGCACCAGCCCCGCCTCGGTGAGAGCCTCACCCAGATGCATGGAGGCCTTGCGGCCGATCACCGCGAGCGCGCGGTCCATGTCGCTCAGACCAGGCGCGGGCGCCTCCGCCTTCGCGTGACGAGCCAGGATGAGGGTAGGCACCTGGCTACTGTCCCATGGCGTGCACGCCGCCGTCCACGTGGACCATCTCACCGGTGGTGGCAGGGAACCAGTCGGACAGCAGCGCCGTGACGGCCTTGGCGGCAGGCTCGGGGTCGCTCGAGTCCCACCCGAGCGGCGCGCGATCGCTCCAGATCGACTCCATCTGGTCGAAGCCGGGGATGTGCTTGGCCGCAGTCGTCTTGATAGGGCCGGCGGACACGACGTTGCAGCGGATCCCCTTCACACCGAGATCGCGGGCGACGTAGCGGGACACCGCCTCGAACGCGGCCTTCGCCACACCCATCCAGTCGTAGACCGGCCAGGCGTAACGCCCGTCGAACGTGAGGCCGACGATGGATCCGCCCTCGGTCAGGAGCGGTGCGGTCGCGGCGGCAAGCGCCTTGAGCGAGTACGCCGAGATGTGCACCGCCGTCGAGACGTCAGGCCATTCGCCGCTCATGAAGTTGCCGCCCATCACGGACTGCGGCGCGAACCCGATCGAGTGCACCACGCCGTCCAGGTGCGGCACGTGCTCGCGCACACGGTCCGCGAGCGCCGCCACGTGCTCCTCGTTCGTGACGTCGAGCTCCACGACCTGCGCCTCGACGGGGAGCCTGCGACCCATCGCCTGCGTGATCTTGAGCGACCGTCCCACGCCGGACAGGACGACCGTCGCGCCCTGCTCCTGGCACAGTCTGGCGACATGGAAGGCGATCGAGCCCTCCGTCAGCACTCCGGTGACCAGGATGTTCTTTCCTTCAAGCATGCCCATGTCGTTTCCTCCCTGTCGTGGAAGCCTAGTGCCGCGCATCGCGGCGGGTGCCGTCGCTGCGCCACGCGAGGCGGTGGTCGCATCGGCCGTGGGCCGGGATCCGTCGGTCAGTGTCCCATGCCAAGACCGCCATCGACCGGAAGCACCGCTCCGGAGACGTAGCCCGCCTCGTCGGAGGCCAGGAACACCGCAGCGGCGGCGACGTCCTGCGTGATGCCGAAGCGCCTGGCCGGGATCGTCGCCTCGTACTGCTTCTTGGTGTCCGCCGGGAGCTCGTCGGTCATGTCGGTGGTGATGAAACCCGGAGCGATGACGTTCGCGGTGATGCCCCGGGAGCCGACCTCCCGGGTGATCGACCGTGCCATGCCCACCAGCGCGGCCTTCGACGACGAGTAGTTGACCTGGCCGGGGTTGCCCATGAGGCCCACCACCGAGCCGACGAGCACGATCCGCCCGAAGCGCTCCCGCATCATGGAGTTCACGGCACGGCGCACGCATCGGAAGGTGCCGGTGAGGTTGACGTCGAGCACGGACGTGAAGTCCTCGTCGCTCATCCGCATCAGGAGGCCGTCGCGCGTGATGCCGGCGTTGGCCACGAGCACGCGCACGCGCCCGTGCTTCGCCTCGAGCTCGTCGAACGCGGCGTTGACGGCATCGGTGTCCGTCACATCCGCGATCGCGCCGGTCACGCCGTCAGGAAGGTCGCCGCCCCGATAGATCGTGCTGACGGTGTCGCCGTTCGCGACGAACGCCTCCGCCAGAGCGCGGCCGATGCCGCGGTTCGCTCCTGTCACCACCACATGTCGTGTCATGGCCTCCACGGTAGTGGAGCCTCGCGGGTGGGGACGATGTGGAGGTCACTGCGCGTCGGGCGTGCGAGATTGTGGCTCTCGCCCACCCCTCGCCTGGCTGCGATGCGGTACGGCACGCACCGGCGCCAGGAATAGCATCAGGGGGTGAGCTCCCCCGACTCCCCTGGCACGCGTGCA
The DNA here is from genome assembly GCF_032102965.1 of Demequina capsici. Lineage (NCBI taxonomy): Bacteria > Bacillati > Actinomycetota > Actinomycetes > Micrococcales > Demequinaceae > Demequina > Demequina capsici. Next base: position 1,625,267 of record NZ_CP134880.1, read on the forward strand.
CTGCGCGTGATCCGAGAGATCGGGTGGCCACGTCTGCTTGTGACGGTGCTGGTGGTGCTCGTGCTGTCGACGCTGTGCGTCATCGCGGGTCGGTGGCAGTACGGCAGGTACGTGACGAAGGCCGACGCGCTGGCTGCCTACCACGCGGCCCAGGCGCTCCCCCCCGCACAGGTGGAGGACGTCGCACCGCCCGCCGACACCGCGCGCGATGCCGCCGCGGCGCTGCCCGACGGCGCGGAGTGGCGGACGGTGGGCGTGACCGGCACGATCGACCCCGGCAGCCTCACCGCGCTGCGGAACCGTCCGGTGGACTCGGCGGCGGCGCTGCAGTACCTGGCGTGGATGCATCTGGACGACGGCGCCGTCGTGCTCGTCAACCTGGGCTGGAGCACGGTCGAGGACGAGCAGGCGACGACGGCCGCGCTCACGGCGACGATCCCGTCAGGCGAGGTGACCCTCACGGGCACCATGCGCGCCTTCGAGCGGGACGACGGCAAGCGCGGCGGCGGCGCGACCCGCATCACTCCTGCCCAGATGCCGGACCCGGGGTCGCGGCACGTGGTCCCCGGCTACGTGGTCGCCGCCGACCGGTGCGCGCTCCTGTGCGGCACCGATAGCCCCCTGGCAGCCGTGCCCCTGCCCACGCTCGATCTGGGGCCCCACCTCAGCTACGCCTGGCAGTGGTGGGCGTTCTCGCTCATGGTGCCTGTGGGCGCATGGATCCTCACGCGCCGCGACCTCGAGATGAAGCGCGCCGCGGAGGGCGTGGTCACCCCCGCGCCCGCGCCGAGGCCACGCCGACGGCGCGCGCCCACGGACGAGGAGATCGAGGACGCGCTCTGACGCTCAGGCGAGCGAGATGAGGTCGCGGTAGCTCTCGTTGTAGAGGTCCTCGACCGCGTCGGGCAGGAGCAGGACCCGATCGGGCTCCAGAGCCTCCACCGCGCCCTCGTCGTGCGTGACCAGGATGACGGCACCCTCGTATGTGCGCAGGGCGTTGAGTATCTCCGCACGCGACGCAGGGTCGAGGTTGTTCGTCGGCTCGTCGAGCAGAAGCACGTTCGCCTGGCTCACGACCAGCGTGGCGAGCGCCAGGCGGGTCTTCTCGCCTCCCGAGAGCACGCGCGCCGGCTTGTCGGCATCGTCGCCCGTGAACAGGAAGGAACCGAGCACCTTGCGCACCTCGGTCTCGCCCAGATCGGGCGCGGCATGCGCCATGTTCTGACCGACGGTCGCGTCCAGGTCGAGCGTGTCGTGCTCCTGCGCGTAGTAGCCGAGCTTCAGCCCGTGCCCGGGCTGGATCTCGCCCGTGTCGGGGTCCTCCACACCGGACAGGAGCCTCAGCAGCGTCGTCTTGCCCGCACCGTTGAGGCCGAGGATGACGACTCGGGAGCCACGGTCGATCGCCAGATCCACGTCGGTGAACACCTCGAGCGAGCCGTACGACTTGCTGAGCCCCTCCGCTCGCAGCGGCGTCTTGCCGCACGCAGCGGGCGTGGGGAACCTCAGCGAGGCGACCTTGTCCTGCTGGCGCACCCCCTCGGTGTCCGCGAGCAGCCGCTCGGCGCGCTTCGCCATGTTCTGGGCCGCGACGGCCTTCGTGGCCTTGGCGCGCATCTTGTCGGCCTGCGCCATCAGCGCGGATGCCTTCTTCTCCGCGTTGTCGCGCTCGCGGCGGCGACGACGCTCATCGGCCTCGCGCTGCCGCAGGTACAGGTCCCACTTCATCGCGTACTGGTCCATCACCCCACGGTTCGCGTCGAGATGGAACACCTTCGTCACGGTCTGGCGCAGCAGCTCGACGTCGTGGGAGATGACGATGAGGCCGCCCTGGAAGCCTGACAGGAAGTTCCGCAGCCACTGGATCGAGTCGGCGTCGAGGTGGTTGGTGGGTTCGTCGAGCAGCAGCGTGTCGGCCCCGGAGAAGAGGATGCGCGACAGCTCGACGCGGCGACGCTGACCTCCGGAGAGCGTGCCGACGGGCTGCCCCAGGATGCGCGAGTCGAGACCCAGGTTCGCTGCGATCTGGGACGCCTCTGCCTCGGCGGCGTAGCCACCCGCGGCGCGGAACCTCTCCTCGAGGCGCGGGTATGCGTCCATCGCCTTGTCACGCACCTTGTCGTCCTCGCTCGCCATCGCCTCCTCGGCGTCACGGAGCTTGCGCATGAGGCCCGCGAGATCGCGGACGGACAGGATGCGGTCCATCGCGAGCTGATCGAGGTCGCCGGTGCGCGGGTCCTGCGGCAGGTAGCCGAGCGAGCCCTTCTGGATCGCCTTGCCGGAAGTCGGCTGGCCCTCGCCTGCGAGGATCTTGGTGAGCGTCGTCTTGCCTGCGCCGTTGCGACCCACCAGGCCGACCCGGTCGCCGGGCCCCACCTGGAACGACGTGGGTTGCAGCAGCACCCGGGCGCCGATGCGCATCTCGAGCTCCTGGGCGACGATCACAGGCTTCAGGCTCCTTCTTTAGCGGTTGAGGACCACAGCGTTTGTACGAATCCTCCAAGGATTCGGTCGACGTACGTCTTTCACGGCGCAGTTCGTTGTAGCAACGCTATCGTGGCCGCCAACCATTATCCCCGGGAGTTCAGATGGCGCTGCACAAGCACTTCACCGGGCCCAACGTGGCCCTCGTCTCAGTCTTCGCCGCGTTGATCGCCGCGTCGACGCTTGTCCCCTCCTTCGAGCTGGCGGTCGGAGTGCCGCTGTCGCTCCAGACGTTCGCGGTGATCCTCGCAGGTGCCTGCCTCGGTCCATGGCGCGGCAGTGCCGCCGTCCTGCTGTACCTGACGGTCGGCACCGCAGGCGCGCCGATCTTCGCCGGGCACGTCGGCGGGCTCGGAGTCTGGGCGGGCACCACCGGAGGGTTCCTCGCGGGCTTCGTCGCCGGCGCCTTCGCGACCGGATGGATCGCACGCGCGGCGCGCAGGCGCGGAAGGCTCTCCCTGCCGACGCTCCTGCTCGCCTGCGCCGTCGGCTCGCTCATCGTCATCAACCTCATCGGCTGGGGCTGGGTGGGCGTCCGGTTCGACGTCGCGCCGCGGGATCTCCTGATCGCGATGGCACCGTTCTTCCCCGGCGACGTGATCAAGGTCGTCGCCTCCGCATTCGTCGCGTGGGCCGTCCACCGCTCCTACCCGGGTCTGCTTCCTGCCACCAGGCGGCGGGACGCGGCGCGGGTCGATGCCGCAACCGCCTAGTCTGTTCGCATGATCGTTTTCGAGGACGCGACAGTCGTCGCGCCGGACTCGGGCGTCACCATCCTTGAGCCGACCACCCTGACGCTGCGTGAGCGCCACATCTCCGTCATCGGAGCCAACGGCTCGGGGAAGTCCACGCTGGCACGGCTCATCAACGGCCTGGTGATGCCCACCGAGGGCACTGTCACCGTCGAGGGCAAGAGCACCCACAAGCACGGGCGTGAGGTCCGGCGCATGGTGGGCTTCCTGTTCACGGACCCGTCGGCGCAGCTCATCATGCCCACCGCGGCCGAGGACGTGATGCTGTCGCTGCGGCGCACCGTGAAGGGCCGTGACGCGCGGATGCGCGCTGCGCTCGAGGCACTCGACGCGCTCGGGCTCGCCGATCGCGCCGACGTCGCCGTCAGCGCCCTCTCAGGTGGGCAGCGCCAGCTGCTCGCGCTCGCAGGCGTGCTCGCGGTGGCGCCCAGCATCATCGTCGCCGACGAGCCGACCACCCTGCTCGACCTGAAGTGGCGTGGACACGTCGGTGCCCTGCTGAGATCGCTCCCCGTGCAGCTGATCGAGGTCACGCACGACCTCGACAGCGCCATGCGTGCCGAGCGGACGCTCGTGATCGATTCCGGTCGGGTCGCCTTCGACGGCGCACCCGGCGATGCCGTCCAGTTCTATCGCGACCTCATCTTCGGCCGCCCCGAGCAGGCACAGCGCGCATGAACCCGACGCTCGGGAACTACCGCCCGCTGCGCACCCCCCTGCACCTCGCTCCCGCGTGGTTCAAGGTGCTGCTGCTCGCCGCGGTCTCCGTGCTCATGGTCCTGGTGCAGGACGTGGCCACCGGCCTGGCGTTCGCGGCAGCCTCGCTGGCCCTCTACCTGTCCACGATGCCGCCGTGGAAGGTCGCTCTGAAGGCCATCCTCTGGACCACGCTTTTCGCCGCGATGGCGGCCGGGTACCAGCTGTGGCGCGGCGAGTTGCGGCTGGGCCTCGACATCGCGACCGACCTGTTCACGGTCGTGTTCCTCGCGCTCGCGGTCTCCAGCTCGACGCCGATGTCCGAGATGCTGGACCTCATCTCCGGATTGCTGCGTCCCCTCAGGCGATTCGTCCCGCACGAGACCATAGGCCTGATGTTCTCCCTGCTCATCCGCCTGATCCCCGAGATGATTCAGATTCTGGGCCAGTCGCGCCAAGCGGCGATGGCGCGCGGCGCCGAACGCTCCCCGCGTGCGATCCTGGTGCCCGCCGCAACGCGCACGGTCGGCTTCGCCGTGGACCTCGGCCAGGCGCTCCACGCCCGGGGCATCGCCGACGAGGCGACCGAGGACCACTCAGACGAGCTCACCGAGGAGATCCCGCAATCGCGGCGCGCGAGGCGTGCAGTGTCGTCCCGCAGGGCGCGTCAGCGCCGCGCGGGCTAACGTTCTCCACCAGGGGTCAGGCGCTCGCGGGCCGGCGCCGCTACCGTAGTCCCCTTCATCCACTCAGGGGGTTCCACGCGATGACGATCGCCCAGGATCGACCACGCACCATGCCGATGCCCGTGCTGGCCTCCATGGTGGTCGGCTCGATGGTCGGAGCGGGCGTCTTCTCGTTGCCGTCGTCGTTCGCCGCGTCCGCGGGCGTGGTCGGTGCCGCCCTCGCCTGGGGCGTCGCCGGCGGCGGGATGCTCATGCTTGCCTTCGTCTTCCAGAGGCTCGCCGTGCGCCGCCCCGACCTGGACTCGGGCATCGTCGCCTATGCCCGCGCCGGCTTCGGAAGCTACGTCGGCTTCTTCTCCGCGTTCGGGTACTGGGCGTCGGCATGCATCGCCAACGTCACCTACTGGGTGCTGCTCTCGTCCACGCTCGGTGCACTCATCCCCGCGTTCGGAGAGGGCGACACCCTCTGGGCGCTTGCGTTCGGCACGATCGGCCTGTGGACCTTCCACCTCGTCATCGCCCGAGGAGTGTCGCAGGCGGCTCTTCTCAATGCGATCACCACTGTCGCCAAGATTGTGCCGCTGGTGCTCTTCGTCGTGATCGTCGCGGCTGGCGGCTTCTCCTGGGACGTCTTCGTCGCGAATCTCCGCGGTGACACCGCGGTGCTCGGGCCGATCGCAGCACAGGTGCGGGCGACGATGCTCGTCACCGTGTTCGTGTTCCTCGGGGTCGAGGGGGCGAGCGTCTACTCGCGCTACGCGCGTCGCCGAGCGGACGTCGGCCGAGCCACGGTGCTGGGATTCCTGACGGTGCTCGCGCTCTTCGTCGTCGTGACGATGCTCGGGTACGGAGTCATGCCGCGAGACGAGCTCGCTGGGCTCAGGCAGCCGTCCGTGGCGGGCGTGCTCCAGGCGGTGGTCGGTCCGTGGGGCGGCTGGTTCATCGGCATCGGTCTCGCCGTGTCCGTGCTCGGTGCCTACCTCGCGTGGTCGCTCCTCGCCTCAGAGGTGCTGTTCGAGGCGGCGAGGCAGGACGACGCTCCTCGGCTCCTGAGCCGTGTCAACGCGAAGGGTGTGCCGATCGCGGCGCTCACTGCGACGTCGGTGGCGACGCAGGCCTTCCTGTTCGTCACCCACTTCTCGGCGAGCGCCTTCGACTTCTCGCTCGCGCTCACCAGCACGCTCGCGCTGCTTCCCTATCTGCTCACCGCAGGATTCGGGCTCAAGGAGGCGCTCGGCCCCCGCCGCTGGTCAGGTGCGGTCGCGATCGCCGCGGTCGCCGTGGTGTACACCGCATACCTGGTGTACGCGGCCGGCATGAAGTACCTGCTGCTCGCGCTGCTCGTGTACGCACCCGCGTCGATCCTGTACGTGTGGGCCAGGCGGGAGCGCGGGATGCAGGTCTTCTCCACGTGGGAGATCGGACTGTGCGCCGTGAGCGTCGCCGGCGCGGCCGCCGCGGCCGTGGCGCTCGCCACCCGCACGATCACCCTCTGAGGATGGCGTCGGGGTCGCTCACGCGTCGAGCATCGACGCCACTGTGGTCGTGGTCCGCCAGTTGCGGATCGTCATGTGCTTGTACAGCGGGGTGCTCATCACGCGGGACAGCCGGGATCTCGTGCGCTGTGCGCTGAGCCGCTGGAAGTACACGACCGCGTCGCCCTGCCAGAGGGTGTCGACGCCGTCCCTCACGGAGAAGGCCGCGACCGCGTCGGCCATGTCGATGCCGGGACGAAGGAACGCGACATCGCAGTGGTACACGCCAGGGTCGCTGCCGAAGCCCTCGGGGGCCTCTGACACCGCACGGCGCATCATGCGGGCCGAGACGGTGACCGCGACGGTCTCGACGCCGAAGCGGTCCAGAAGGACACGCTCCGCCAGCGAGCTCACCGACGACGACGGCATGCCGCCCGCGTCCACGAGGACGTTGCCGGACTGGATGTACGTCCGAACCTGACTGAGCCCCGCCGCCTGGAGCGACGCGCGGAGCTCGGCCATGGGCACCTTGTTGCTGCCGCCGACGTTGATGCCGCGGATCAGGACGACATGGGTCGCGCTCACGCGCTGCTCATCGCCCCGAGGCGGGTCAGACGTTGAACCCGAGCGCGCGCAGCTGCTCGCGACCGTCGTCGGTGATCTTGTCCGGACCCCACGGCGGCATCCACACCCAGTTGATGCGGAAGCCATCGACGAGGCCGGCCAGCACCTGCGACGCCTGGTCCTCAATGACGTCGGTCAGCGGGCAGGCCGCGGACGTGAGCGTCATGTCGATGACCGCATGACGGTTCTCGTCGAGCTGGACGCCGTAGACCAGGCCTAGGTCGACGACGTTGATGCCGAGCTCGGGGTCGATGACGTCGCGCAACGCCTCCTCGACGTCCGCGGCGTTGGACGGTGCGGTGGTCTCAGCCATGCGTCTCTCCTTCCGCGCCCTCGGCTGCCTGCGCATGCGCGATCGCATCGCGCAGCGCCATCCAGCCCAGCAGGGCGCATTTGATACGGGCAGGATACTTGCCGACGCCCACGAAGGCGCCGGCGTCCCCAAGCATGTCGTCCCGGTCGTCGCCGAGGTCCTCGCCGCGGTTGCCCATAAGCGCGCGGAAAGCCTCGTACACCTCGTCGGTCTCCTCGAGGCTGTGGCCCTCGACGAGCTCGGTGAGGACCGAGACGGACGCCTGCGAGATGGAGCACCCCTGGCCTTCCCAGTGCACCGACGAGACCCTGCCGCCGTCGAGTCCGACGCGCAGCGTCACCTCGTCGCCGCAGGTCGTGTTGACCTGGTGGGACTCCCCCACGGCCGGCAGGTCGAGGTCCACGAGCCCAGCCCCGTGACGGGCACGCGCGTGGTCCATGATGACCTGCTGGTACATCTGCTCAAGGCTGCTCATGCATGCACTCCGAAGAAGTCTCGGACCGAGGCGAGCGCGTCGAGGAACCGCAGCGCGTCCTGCTCGGTCGTGTACACGTGGGCGCTCGCGCGGGTCGATCCCGTGACGGAGAAGCGCCGGTGAAGGGGCTGGGCGCAGTGGTGGCCCACCCGCACCGCGATCCCTTGGTCGTCGAGCACCTGGCCGACGTCATGCGCGTGGACGCCGTCGACGACGACCGCGGCAAGACCGAGCACGTCGTCGGCGTCCGGATCGCCCACAGGACCGAGCAGCCGCACGCCGGGAATCGCGTCGGCGCCCTCGCGGATGATCTGCGCGATCCGTCGCTCGTGTGCCGCGACGTCCTTCATGCCGAGACCCATGAGGTACTCCGCCGCGGCGCCCATGCCGACCGCCTGCGTCACAGGCTGCGTGCCCGCCTCGAAGCGCGTCGGAGCCTCGTGCCAGGTGGTCTCCTCAAGCGTGACGATCTGGATCGCTCCGCCTCCGAAGACCGACGGCGGGAGCACGTCCAGCAGCTCCTTGCGTCCCCAGAGAGCTCCGATGCCGGTCGGCCCGAGCATCTTGTGACCGGAGAACGCCGCGAAGTCGACCCCGAGCGCCTGCACGTCGACCGGGATGTGCGGCACCGACTGGCAGGCGTCCAGCACCGTGAGCGCGCCGACCTCGCGAGCCCGCGCGACGACCGGCGGGACGTTCGTGATCACGCCGGTGACGTTGCTCGCGTGCGTGAACGCGACCACCTTCGTCGTCCCGTCGACGACGGTGGCGAGCTGTTCGAGTCGCAGACGACCGTCGTCGTCCAGCTCGATCCACCGGAGCGTCGCGCCGGTGCGAGCGGCTAGCTGCTGCCACGGGATCAGGTTCGCGTGGTGCTCCGCCTGGGTGACGACGATCGAGTCGCCGGGACCGATGCGGAAGCGTGCCGACTCGGCACCGCCCTGACCGGCCGACGCGTTGCCGATGCCGTTCGCTACGAGGTTGATCGCGGCGGTCGCGTTCTCGGTCCAGACGATCTCATCGGGGCGGTACGCATTCACGAGTCGAGCGACCGAGGCACGAGCACCTTCGAACGCCTCGGTGGCCTCCTCCGCCAACAGGTGGGCGCCTCGAGCGACGGCGCCATTGTGAAGACGGTCGAACTCGTCCATGGCATGCAGCACCGTGTGCGGGCGTTGCGCGGTCGCACCGGAGTCGAGGTATGCGAGCGGCTTCCCGTTCCTGACCGTGCGGGCCAGGAGCGGGAAGTCGTCACGCAGGTCGGGAAGCATGGGTTACGCGTCCACCAGGAAGCGGTCGTAGCCCTCGTTCTCGAGGCGCTCGGCGAGCTCAGGCCCGCCCTCTTCTGCGACGCGGCCGTTGACGAACACGTGCACGTAGTCAGGCTTGATGTAGTTGAGGATGCGCGTGTAGTGCGTGATCAGCATGACGCCCAGGCCCGTGTTGTCCTTGATGCGGTTCACGCCCTCGGAGACGATGCGCAGCGCGTCGACGTCCAGGCCGGAGTCGGTCTCGTCGAGGATCGCGATCTTCGGCTCGAGGAGCTCCATCTGGAGGATCTCGTGGCGCTTCTTCTCACCGCCGGAGAAGCCCTCGTTGACATTGCGCTCCGCGAAGGCCGGGTCCATGCGGAGGTTGTCCATCGACACCTTCACGTCCTTCACCCACTGGCGCAGCTTGGGGGCCTCGCCCGACACTGCCGTCTTGGCGGTGCGCAGGAAGTTGGACACGGACACGCCAGGAACCTCGACCGGGTACTGCATAGCCAGGAAGAGGCCGGCCTTGGCACGCTGGTCGACGGTCATCGCCAGCACGTCCTCGCCGTCCAGCGTGACGCTGCCCTCCGTGATGGTGTACTTCGGGTGGCCGGCGATCGAGTACGCGAGCGTCGACTTGCCGGAGCCGTTCGGGCCCATGATCGCGTGCGTCTCTCCGGACCTGATGGTCAGGTCGACGCCCTTGAGGATCTGCTTGGTGCCGTCGGGGGTCTCCACGGAGGCGTGGAGGTTCTTGATCTCTAGAGTGCTCATTCGGGGTTCTCCTTGTGTCAGGAAGCCTGGGGGGTCTTGGGGTTGTCGATGTCGACGAGCACCAGCTCGCCGTCGACTCGGACGGGGTACGCCTTCACGGGCGACAGGGCGGGAAGCTCCGTCGCGGCGCCGGTGCGGAAGTCGAAGCGACCGCCGTGCGCCCAGCATTCGATCTCGCAGCCCTCGACGTCGCCCTCGGAGAGGGAGACCTGACCGTGGGTGCAGGTGTCGTCGATCGCGTAGAACTCGCCGTCCTCGGCGCGGACGATGGCGAACGGCTGCTCGGAGCCGTCCGCGAGCGTCAGCTCGGCCAGCAGCGCCGTCCCGGGCTTGACGTCGGTGACGTTGCAGGCGACCTGCTCGCTCACTCGTCCTCCTCGATGTGCTCCAGTTCCAGCTCGATCTCGCGCATGAGGCCCTCCTCGACCTCGGGCACGCCGATCTCGCGGACCAGGTCGGCGAAGAAGCCGCGCACGACGAGCTTGCGGGCCTCGTCCTCGGAGATTCCGCGTGACCGCAGGTAGAACATCTGCTCGTCGTCGAAGCGGCCGGTCGCGGACGCGTGGCCCGCACCCTCGATCTCGCCGGTCTCGATCTCCAGGTTCGGGACGGAGTCCGCGCGTGCCCCGTCGGTGAGGACGAGGTTCCTGTTGAGCTCGTAGGTGTCCGTGCCCTCGGCCTCGGCACGGATCAGCACGTCGCCGATCCACACGGTGCGCGCCGACTTGCCGGCGAGCGCGCCCTTGTAGGTGACGCGGGACGTGCAACGGGGCACGGCGTGGTCGACGAAGAGCTGGTGCTCCTGGTGCTGACCCGAGTCGGCGAAGTACAGGCCGAACAGGTCGATGGAGGCGCCTTCGCCTGCGAACGCGGCGGAGGTGTTGAGACGCACCGCGCGTCCGCCCAGGGTGACGACGGAGCCGCGCAGGCGCGCGTCGCGCCCCAGACGGGCGACGACCTCTCCGGCGTGGACGGCCTCGTCGTCCCACTGCTGCAGCAGGACGAGGTTGAGGCCGGCGTTGTCGCCCAGGTCAACGGAGACGAACTCCGAGTAGGTCGCGTCGCCCTTGCGCGTGAGGACGACGGTCGCCTCGGCGCCCGGTCCCACCTCGATGAGGACGTGGCCACGGACGTCGTCTCCGGCGCCCGTCATGGTGATCGCGATCGGCTCGTCGACGATCGTGTTGGCGTCGAAGCGCAGCACCTTCGCGCCGCCGGAGCGGGCGACGGCCACCGCCGAGGCCCTGTCACCGGGGGCACGCACGGAGCGTGCCTGCGCGTCCTCGGTGGCCATGTCGAACAGGTCGACCCCTGCGGGTAGCGGCGGGACGTCCCACGCCAGGTGGCCGTCGCCGCCTGTGAGCGACAGGACCGGCGCGAGGTCCTTGAGCGCGGAGAACCGCCACTGCTCCTCACGGCCGTTCGGCACCCCGAAGACCTCAGGGTCGAAGGACGTGGGGCGGTCGGCCCGCGAGGCGTCGGGAACGGTGGAGCCGATGCCGTGGCTGTGCGCGGCGTCGGCGGTTGCTCGGGTGTGATCGGTGACGGTCAACCGACGGATCCTTCCATCTGGAGCTCGATGAGGCGGTTCAGCTCGAGGGCGTACTCCATGGGGAGCTCGCGCGCGATGGGCTCCACGAACCCGCGCACGATCATCGCCATGGCCTCCGTCTCCTCCATGCCTCGGGACATCAGGTAGAACAGCTGGTCCTCGCTCACGCGGGACACGGTGGCCTCGTGCCCCATGTGCACGTCGTCCTCACGGACGTCGACGTACGGGTACGTGTCGGAGCGCGAGATCTGATCCACGAGCAGCGCGTCGCACAGCACGTTGGACTTGGAGTTCTTCGCGCCCTCGAGCACCTGCACAAGGCCGCGGTACGAGGTGCGGCCTCCGCCTCGTGCGACGGACTTCGAGATGATCGACGACGACGTGTTCGGGGCGGCGTGCACCATCTTGGCGCCCGCGTCCTGGTGCTGACCCTCGCCGGCGAAGGCGATGGACAGCGTCTCGCCCTTGGCGTGCTCGCCGAGCATGTAGATCGCCGGGTACTTCATGGTGACCTTCGAGCCGATGTTGCCGTCGACCCACTCCATGGTGGCGCCCTCGGCGGCGGTCGCGCGCTTGGTCACGAGGTTGTACACGTTGTTCGACCAGTTCTGGATGGTCGTGTAGCGCACGCGAGCGTTCTTCTTCACGATGATCTCGACGACCGCGGAGTGCAGCGAGTCGGACGAGTAGATGGGCGCCGTGCAGCCCTCGACGTAATGCACGTAGGAGCCCTCGTCGGCGATGATCAGCGTGCGCTCGAACTGGCCCATGTTCTCCGTGTTGATGCGGAAGTAGGCCTGGAGCGGGATCTCGACGTGGACGCCCGGCGGGACGTACACGAAGGATCCGCCGGACCACACGGCGGTGTTGAGCGCGGCGAACTTGTTGTCTCCCGACGGGATGACGGTGCCGAAGTACTGCTCGAACAGCTCCGGGTGCTCCTTGAGCGCAGTGTCGGTGTCGAGGAAGATGACCCCCTGCTCCTCCAGGTCCTCGCGGATCTGGTGGTAGACCACCTCGGACTCGTACTGCGCGGCGACGCCGGCCACGAGGCGCTGCTTCTCCGCCTCCGGGATGCCGAGCTTGTCGTAGGTCGCCCTGATGTCCTCAGGAAGCTCTTCCCAGCTGGTCGCCTGCTTCTCGGTGGAGCGCACGAAGTACTTGATGTTGTCGAAGTCGATGCCGGTGAGGTCGGAGCCCCAGCTGGGCATGGGCTTCTTGCCGAACAGCTTGAGCGCCTTCAGGCGCGTGTTCAGCATCCACTCGGGCTCGTTCTTCAGCGCCGAGATCTCGCGCACGACGTTCTCATTGAGACCGCGCTTAGCGATCGCGCCGGCGGCGTCCGAGTCGTGCCAGCCGTACTCGTAGCCCCCGATGGACGCGATGATCTCGTCGTCGGTCTGCGCCGGGGCATTATCTGTAGGGGTGCTCATGGTCAACCTTCCTTGGTGGCCGCCGGGGCGACGGGGATGGTGGTGGTGCACACGTGGGCCCCACCCGCGAGGGTGGACAGCCGTTGCACGTGGACGTCGAGAAGACGCGAGATGGCGCGAGTCTCCGCCTCGCACCACTCGGGGGCCTCGGTCGCGATCTCCTGCACAGGGCAGTGGCCCTGGCACAGCTGGAGGGTGTAGCCGCCGGGACCCGGACGAACTGAGGTCGCATAACCCCTCACGCCGAGCGCTGCTGCGACGGCTTCGACGCGTTGGGGCATCGGGGCGCCTGCGGGAACGGTGGGCGCGATCGCTGACTCGAGCTCGGATGCCTTGGACTCGACGAACGCCTCGAGGTCACCGTGATCGCGCATGAAGCGGACCGCGTCGACCGCGACGGCGGACGAGTCCGAGGCGAGCGACTCCTGGCCGTGGTTGGTGGCGACGAACGACCTGGCGGGGCGCCCGCGTCCGCGCACGTTCGGGCCCGGCTGCTCGTGATCGACGATCAGCCTGTCGCCGATCAGGGTCGACAGGTGCCGCCGCACGCCCGCAGCCGTCAGGCTGAGCTCGGACGCGAGCGAGGCGGCGGTGATCGGTCCTGCCGTGACGATGAGGCTGAGCACACGGTCGCGTGTGGTGTCAGCATGCATGCGTGGCCCCTTCTCACCGTGGAGAAGCCTGCCGGCCGTGTGCCGTCAAGCAATTAGGAAACATTTTGGTTCATTAAAAACTTCCTCGCAAGCAAGGGACACCTAACCTGGTGTTCGCGGGCTCCGCCGTCGATGCCTCGAAGGCCCTCGCCCCTAGACTTGCCGGGTGAGCACGACCGACCAGTCCCCCGCCGCGGCGGCGAAGCCGTTCCCAGTCCGTCTCTGGCGCAGCAGTGCAGGCCTCCTCGGGCGCCACACCCGCGGTCTGACCATCGCGAACATCGTGACGCAGTCCGGCATCATCGTCACAGGCGGAGCAGTCCGGCTCACCGGTTCCGGCCTCGGCTGCTCCACGTGGCCGCAGTGCGAGCCGGGCGAGTTCACCCCCGAGGCCCACTCCGCGTCGGGCATCCATCCCTTCATCGAGTTCGGCAACCGCACGCTCACCGGCGTCCTCCTCGTGGTGGCGATCCTGCTCGCCATCGGAGTCTGGAACTCGCGCTCCGATCTCAAGTGGTGGGGCCTCGTGCCCGGGCTGGGCGTCATCGCGCAAGCCGTCCTCGGTGGGATCACGGTGCTCGTGCAACTCAATCCGCTTGTCGTGGCACCGCACCTTCTGCTGTCGATGCTGCTCGTGTGGCAGGCGGTCTGGCTCGCGCTCACGTACCGTCGTGCGCCTCGTCGCGCAGGCGCGCCGCTCGCGACGCTCCGCTGGATCTCGGTCGCTCTGCTCATCGGGGTCCTGTTCATGGGAGTCCTCACCACAGGCGCCGGCCCCCACTCCGGCGACGCCGATGCGACAGACAGGCTCGCGCTCAGCCCTGCCCACGTGGCCAAGATCCACGCGATGGTCGTATGGGCGTTCGTCGCCGTGCTCCTGTTACTGGTCTACAGGCTCCGCGGCGATCGCTCCGCAGGAGACCGGGACGAGGTCCGCAAGGCATGGATCGTCCTCGTCGCCATCACCTTCGCGCAGGCGGCGATCGGGTACGTCCAGTACTTCACGGGTCTGCCCGAGGTCATCGTGGGCACGCACCTGCTGGGCGCGGCCGCGCTCACCGCAGCGCACTCCGCCTTCTTCTACCTCACGAAAGCAGAACAGGAACAGGGATGACACAGCATGAGGTGACGTTCGCCCACATCGAGGATGCGGCGCGGACGATCGCCGGGGTGGCGCAGCACACGCCTGTGGACCAGGCCACCTACCTGAGCGGCCTCCTAGGGGTCCCCACGTACATGAAGCTGGAGAACCTGCAGCGCACGGGCTCCTTCAAGCTGCGGGGCGCCACCTATCGCCTGTCCCGCCTCACCGACGCGGAGCGCGCCCGTGGCGTCGTGGCCGCATCCGCAGGCAACCACGCGCAGGGCGTCGCCTTCGCCGCGCAGCAGCTCGGAATCGACGCCACCATCTTCATGCCGCTCGGCGCTCCAGTGCCCAAGCTGCTCGCCACCAAGAGCTACGGAGCCACCGTCATCACGACCGGCACCACGGTCGAGGACTGTCTGGCGGGCGCCGCTGAACATGCCGAGCGTACGGGCGCGGTCATGATCCACCCGTTCGACCATGCGGATGTCATCGCAGGCCAGGGCACGCTCGGGATCGAGATCATCGAGGACGTCGCCGAGGCGCAGACGATCATCGTCCCTATCGGCGGCGGGGGCCTCATCGCCGGGATCGCGGTGGCGGTCAAGGAGCTCGGCGCCAGGGCCAGGCGGGAGATCAAGGTCGTCGGGGTCCAGGCAGCGGCCTCCGCGGCCTACCCCCCGTCGATCGCCGCCGGACACCCCGTGGCGATCGAACGTGGCGCGACCATCGCCGACGGGATCGCGGTAGCGAAGCCCGGCGAGATCACGTTCCCCCTGGTGAGGGATCTGGTCGACGAGATCGTCGTCGTCGAGGAGGACGACCTCGCGAGAGCGGTCCTCACCGTCTTCGAGCGGACAAAGCTCGTCGTCGAACCGGCAGGGGCGGCGCCGATCGCAGCGATCCTGGGCGGACTCATCGAGCCGACTGGAACGACCGTCGCCCTGCTGTCCGGCGGGAACATCGATCCGCTATTGATGCAGAGGATCATCGCGCACGGCCTTGTGGCCTCAGGCCGCTACATGACCCTCCGGGTACCGCTGCCTGACCGCCCAGGTCAACTGTCACGGGTGGCGGAGGTGCTTGCCGCCGTGGGTGCCAACGTGATCGAGGTGCTTCACACTCGCCACGACATGGGGCTCACGCTGAACGACGTGGTGCTGCAGGTGAGCGTGGAGACCCGCGGCCCGAACCACCAGAGCGAGGTGCTCGATGCCCTCCGCGCAGCGGATTTCACCCCGGAGGTCGTCAGCTCGTGACGACGGTCGACCGTCTCGCCCTGCCGCGGCTGGATGAGTTTCGGTCACCGCACCAGACGTGTGGCGCCAGGACGCACCCACGGGGCATCTGCGGAACGCAGCGATGCGAAGCCGCTGCGACGCGCGCGATCAGCAGCCAGCAGCCCAGCCACTGCCGATGAAGCATGGATACGTCCGTCGAGGACCGCGGCCACCGCGTCATCCAGGGACACCCAGGCGCCGATCATGTCGCGCTCCTCGGCCTCGCGTTGATGGCGTTGGTCCTCAGGTACCTCGGAGATGCCCCGTGCGAGGAAGATCCGCACGGCCTCAGACGTACCACCACCGGACGGGTAGTAGTCGACGAGCGTGTGCCACGTCGCCGCGATGAGGTCGGCCTCCTCGGCCAGCTCTCGACGAGCAGCAGCGACGGGGGACTCCCCTGGCATGTCGAGCAGACCGGCAGGCGGCTCCCAGCACTCGGCGCCCACGGGGTGTCGGTACTGGCGGACCAGGTATACGAGACCGTCGTCATTCATCGCGACGATGACGACAGCCCCGGTGTGCTTCAGATAGTCGCGGACGACGACACCGGACTCCCCCAGGTCCACCTCGTCGCTCGCCACGTCCCACACCTTGCCATGGAACCGCTCATGCGTGGCCAGCACCGGCCGCGGTCCGGGCCTGTCCGCCAGGTCGCCGGAGCCGACCACGGGTCAGGCGCCCGCGACGGCTGCTTGGTCGGCAGCGTGCTCGCGTACCGCGAGCGCCGCGCCGATCAGCCCAGCGAACAGCGGGTGGGCCTTCGTAGGCCGCGACAGGAACTCAGGGTGGGCCTGCGTCGACACATAGTACGGGTGGACGTCGCGCGGGAGCTCAACGAACTCGACGAGCGACCGGTCCGGCGACTCCCCTGAGACGACCAGGCCCGCCTCCTCCAGCTGCGCCCGGTAGGCGTTGTTGACCTCGTAGCGATGACGGTGTCGCTCGCCGACAGTGGTGGTGCCGTAGGTCTCTGCCACCACCGATCCGGGAACGAGCACCGCCTTGTACTCGCCGAGGCGCATCGTGCCTCCCAGGTCGCCCTGACCATCGACGATCGCGAGCTGCTCCTCCATCGTCGCGACGACCGGGTGCTTGGTATCGGCGTCGAACTCCGAGCTCGATGCACCGTCGAGACCCACCACGTTGCGCGCGTACTCCATGACCATCGTCTGCAGGCCGAGGCAGATCCCGAGCGTCGGCACCTTGTTCTCACGGGCCCAGCGAAGGGCCCCGATCTTGCCGTCCACACCGCGCACGCCGAAACCACCAGGCACGAGCACCGCGTCCACACCCGCGAGCGCCTTCTCCGCGCCCTCCTCCGTCTGGCACGTGTCCGAGGCAACCCAGCGGATCTTCACCCGCGCGTTGTGGTGGAAGCCGCCGGCGCGAAGCGCCTCGCTCACCGAGAGGTAGGCATCAGGCAGGTCGATGTACTTGCCCACGAGCGCGACCTCGACATCGTGAGCCGGGTGGTGGACGCGCCGCAGCACGTCGTCCCATGCGCCCCACTGGACATCGTGGAACGGCAGATCCAGGCGACGCACCACGTACGCGTCGAGGCCCTCGGAGTGGAGCACCTTCGGGATGTCGTAGATGCTGGGCGCGTCGATCGCGTTTACCACGGCGTCCGCATCGACGTCGCAGAACAGTGCGATCTTGTTCTTGACGGACTGCGGCACGGGACGGTCGGAGCGCAGCACGAGCGCGTCGGGCTGGATGCCGATGGACCGCAGCGCCGCCACGGAGTGCTGGGTCGGCTTGGTCTTCTGCTCGCCGGACGGACCGATGTAGGGAACCAGCGAGACGTGGAGGAAGAACACGTCATCGCGGCCGACGTCGTGGCGCACCTGGCGCGCGGCCTCGAGGAACGGCTGCGACTCGATGTCGCCGACCGTGCCGCCGATCTCGGTGATGATCACGTCGATGTCCGGTCCGGCCTGCTCGCGCATCCGACGCTTGATCTCGTCGGTGATGTGCGGGATCACCTGCACGGTGTCGCCCAGGTACTCACCACGGCGTTCCTTGGCGATCACCTGCGAGTACACCTGACCCGTGGTGACGTTCGCGTTGGCCGAGAGCTTCACGTCCAGGAATCGCTCGTAGTGGCCGATGTCGAGGTCCGTCTCCGCGCCGTCGTCGGTCACGAAGACCTCGCCGTGCTGGAACGGGTTCATCGTGCCCGGATCCACGTTGAGGTAGGGGTCCAGCTTCTGCATCGTGACACGCAGTCCGCGCGACCGGAGAAGTCGGCCGAGGCTGGAAGCCGTCAAGCCCTTCCCCAGGGAGGAGACGACGCCCCCCGTGACGAAGATGTGCCGGGTGACATGGTCCGTATTGGACGAGAATCTCGTTCGCTCCACGGGCTTCAATGCTAACAGCCGGATGGGGCGCTCGTCGCCTCGGACGCGCCGACGGTCACCCTCCGGCGAGCATCGACTGGGGCAGCAGGGTCCCATCCGAGCCGGCGCCATAGTGACCGGAGCCACCCGTCACCTGCTCCGCCAGCGCCAAGGAGGTGGCGATCTGGCCATAGACCGTGTCGGCCTCCACGACCGTGCTGATCGCTGCAGTATCAGGGGTGTTGTGCAGCGCCGAGGCGAGATCGCCCGTCGCGGTCGCGCCCTGCGCCTCCACGGTTCCCTGCACGTAGCCCGACAGCACGCCCACCACGTTCGCCAAGGAGTCAGAGGCGGCGGCGCGTGCATCCTCGTTGTCCGAACCCGCCCCGGAGACGACGACGATCGCGGTCGCCGAGCCCGTCACGGTCCCTGACACCAGGTCGGCCTGCTTCAGGAGATCCAGCAGCACCCCGCCCTGCGCTGACGCCTGGTCCGACGCTGGCACGAGCGCCTGCGCCAACGCGTGCGCAAGCATCCTGTCCGACGAGGTGGCGGCTGAATCGACACCCGTCACCTGCCCCGCGACCTGCTCGGCGAGTGCCGCACGGAAGGTGTTCTGCGAGGAATCGGTCCACGCGGCCTCGATGGTCACGTCGGCTGTCACCGTCGCGCCGGCATCGACCAGGGCCTGCCGCACTGCCTCGACCTCGCTGTCAGCTGGCGCCGAGACCGACACCAGGGCGATGCTCACGCCCGCGAGCCGACCGTCCAGCAAGGCGGGTCGGAGCTCGTTCGCGAAATCGGTACCCACGACCGCCTGCGCCTGAGCGTCGGAGACCGCCGCCTGCGCGTCGTCCACCTGCTGCTGCAGTGTGTTCACGTCCTCGCCCAACGACTGCTCCAACGCGGAACGGAGCGGACCGGAACCGAGCAGGATCCCGACGGCGAGCGCGAGGAACACCGCGGCAAGCGAGACGACGTGATATCGGAACGAGGTCATCGCCCCACCCCGATCCAGCCGCCGACGGTGTGCCAGGCGTCCTCGAGCCACGGCCCTCCGCCAGGCGTGATCCAGAAAGCGACGCCGAGCGCCAGCAACGCCGACATCAGCAGTGCGATCACCACCCACCACGGATATCGGTGCCGGTAGAGCACAGACAGCGCCTCGGCATCGACGATCCGATCGCCCGCCTGAAGCCGAGCCAGGAAGGTGCCCGCGGCGCCCACGGCATGGTCATGCGCCGAGGTCTCCAGCAGCGACGTCAGGTCGCCTGCTACCCCCAGGGTCACGATGGAGGCCGCGCCGCCGGAGCGAGCCAGAAGGATCGCGACATCCGCGCTGCCAAGCGACGACTCGACCTCGGAATGTGCCAGACCCAAGGTATCGAGCCTGCTCGCACCAGCCTCTCCGCCCGCGGGGTCGTGCAGCATGATGTGCGCGGCACGGGCGAGAGCTCGCTCCGAGACGGACTCGACGTCGCCCAGGATTACGGTCGCCGGGTACGCGCCCTCCATCACCGTGTCCGCGGCCTCGGAGACGGCGATGATCACCGGCCGATGCTCGCGCAGGTACGGTCGCAGCGCCTTCAGCCTGCTCCTGTGCTGGAAGCCAGGGGCGACGATCACGACTTGGCGTCCCGCGAGATCCACACCGGTGTCGGGAATCCCCCGAGCCTCCAGCAGCATCGGCGCTTCATGCTCGATACGGTCCACCGCGTCGGCCGCGAACGCGGCGAGCTGGACATGGAGGCCCTCCTCGGCGTCCGCCATCGCATCGCCGACGGTATCCGGGGTGAGGACCGTGCCGCGGGCGAGCTCCCGATCCCCGGCACGCATCACACCGTCGGGGAAGATCGTGGCTCGCGTCCCATCCATGAGCGCCATCACGGCGCTCGTCGCGTCGTCCACCACCCTGATGCCCGCGCCTACCAGCACGGCCGCACCACCGGCGGGATACCTTCCGGAGACGGTCCGCTGCGCATTCACCACAGCCGCGGGTCCGACCGCGGCGAGCTCCTCCGCGGTGCGCGAGTCGAGATCCATGACGTCGATCACCGCGATGTCCCCCTTGCGGAGACGCCGGAGGAGCGCTCGTGGGCTGGACTCGAGGCGAAGCGTTCCGGTGATCTCCCCCAGTGCGGTGGCGGTGTCTCGGCGGCGGCTGGGGCTCATGTGGCTCATGGTGCCACGATGGAGGCCTCCAACAGCTCAAGCGCGTGGGCGCGTGCGGTCTCCGACTCCTCGCGGCCCGACAGCAGACGAGCGATCTCCTGCACCCGTTGCTCGCCTTCGACGGACACGACCTGCGAGCGAGTGATCGACCCATCCGTGGACTTCGCGACGACAATGTGGGTATCGGCGAATGCTGCGACCTGAGCGAGATGGGTCACGACGAGCACCTGATGCGTGCGCGCAAGCTCCGCGAGCCGCCTGCCGACCGCCTGCGCGGCCTTTCCGCCGACGCCGGCGTCCACCTCGTCGAACACGAACGTGTGCCCAGGCCGGAGCGCTCCTCGAGCGAGCGCCACCTCGATCGCAAGCATGACGCGCGACAGCTCGCCGCCCGACGCGGACTCAGCCACCGGCCGCGCGGGAGCGCCCGGATGCGCGGCGAGCGTCATCATCACCGCGTCGGCGCCAGAGTGACGCAGCTCGTCGGGCTCCACCGACACGGCGAACTGCGCGTCGGGCATCGCAAGCGACGCGAGCTCGGCGCGCACCGCTGTCGCGAGACGCGTGGCCGCGGCGATCCTGCCGGCCGTGACGCGCGCGGCGACGTCACGCACGAGCGTCTCCGCGCGGGCCGCCGTCTCGCGACGCAGCTCGAGCCGCTCGTCCCATTCATCGTCCTGCGCCACCGATTCGGCCGCTCGGATCCGGTAGTCCAAGAGCCCGTCGTAGTCGGCGCCGACGCGTCGCATGAGACCCGCGAGCGCGGAACGCCGGGTGAGCACCAGGTCCAGACGCGCCGGGTCCGAGTCCATCCTGTCCAGGTATGACGCCAGCTCGGAGGCGACATCCGAAGCCGTGTACGAGATCTCGGAGAGCCGTTGCTCGAGCTCGACGAGCGCAGGGTCGTGCCGTGCCGCTTCCGCCAATGCGCGACGCGCGCCGTCGACGGCGATCACGAGCGTCAGGTCAGACTCACCGTCGATCGCTTCGTGAGCCCCGAGAACGCCGGCGCGCACCGCCTCGGAGTTCTGCAGCACCGCGGCCTCGGCGGCGAGTGCCTCGTCCTCGCCTGGCTGAGGGTCGATCTCGTCGATCGCTGCGAGGTCGTCTCGCATCCGGGCCGCTTCCATCCGCGCACGATCCGCACCCGACTCCATGCGCTCCAGCTCCTCGCGAGCCTCGCGCCAGGCATTCCACGCCCTCGAGAACTCCGCGATCACAGTGGCGTGGGAATCGCCTGCGTATTCGTCGAGGAGCGCCCGCTGTCGGGCGGTGCTCCGAAGGCGCTGCTGGTCGGACTGGCCGTGCACCGTGACCCATTCGGACGCGAGCTCGGCGAGCAGCACCTGCGGCACCGTGCGACCGCCGATGACCGTCCTCGACCTGGAGGTCGCGCCGACGGACCGGCTCACGACGACCGTGCCGTCGTCATCGAGCACTGCGCCCGCGTCCTCTAGCCGATCAGCCTGTGAGGAGCCCGGCTCGACGTCCACCACCGCCTCGGCGAGGGCGGAGTCCGCACCGACTCTCACCGTCGCCGGCACCGCCTTGGAGCCAAGGATGAGGCCCAGCCCGGTGAGGACCATGGTCTTGCCCGCGCCTGTCTCACCTGAGACGACCGTGAGCCCGGGGCCGAGCTCGAGACGCGCGGCCTCGATGACCCCCAGGTTCTCGATGGAGAGCTCGTGCAGCACCTAGTGGCCCTCCCCCGCTACTCCCGGCGCACGCACTCGACCGTCCTCGCGCCACCCTGTGGTGGGCAGGTGGAACTTGCGCACGAGCCGCTCCGTGAACGGCGCGTCGGATAGCCGCGCGAGCCGCACACGTCCAGCGCTGTAGGCCATCTCGACCCGCCCGCCCGGCTGTAAAGGGATGGTGCGCGAGCCGTCGAGAACCACGTGGCCCGACGTCTCCGAATGCGGCACCACGTCGATGGTGAACGTCGACCCGGGCCCGATCACGAGCGGCCGAGCGAACAGTGCGTGGGCCGCGAGCGGCACCAGAAGCAACCCCTCCACATTCGGCCAGAGCACCGGGCCGCCTCCCGAGAACGCGTGCGCGGTCGATCCTGTCGCAGTCGCGACGACGATGCCGTCGCATCCGAAGCTCGACAGCGGCCGCCCGTCGACCGCCAGGTCCACCTCAAGCATCGTCCGAGGATTCGCGCGCTCGATCGTCGCCTCATTGAGGGCCCATCCGACCTCGACGTCTCCGGAGGCGGCGATCACCTTGACGTCTACCGTTCCGCGCTCCTCGATCTCATAGGCGCCCGACGCGAGCCTCTGCGCAGCGTGAGCCACATCGTCGCGCTCCAGCTCTGCGAGGAAACCGACATGACCCAGGTTGACTCCGAGCAGAGGGATCCCCGCGTCGCGCGTCAGGTGCGCGGCGTGGAGCATGGTCCCATCGCCGCCCAGCACCAACGCAGCCTCGATGGGCGCATCGACCCCGGCGGCGAAATCTGTGCACGCGTCGATCCCTGCGTCCACGAGCGCTGCCCGCGCCACCTCGACCGCGGCGAGCGTGTCCTCGCGGTGCGGATTCGCGACTATCAGGATCCGACGGCCCATCACTCTCCCTCCCGCTGCCCTGAGGCATGCACCTCACGACGGATCGCGGCGTTCTCCGCGTCCTGGTCGAGCACTGGCCACGCGGGCTCCTGCTCACTGTCGCTTCTAGCCTGCCATGGCCCACCGACCCACACGAAGAATTCCACGTTCCCGTGCGGACCAGGGAGTCCGCTGCGTGCGACATGACGCACGACGAGCCCGAGCGCACGCGCAGCAGCCAGCACGCCGGCCACCGCGGCCGCCCTGTCGGCGAGGCTCGTCACCACCCCACCCGCGCCAAGACGCTCCCGCCCCACCTCGAACTGCGGCTTCACCATCAGAAGCATCTGAGCGCCCTCGCGAGCGAAGTCCGCAAGCGCGGGAAGCACCAGTCGAAGCGAGATGAACGAGAGATCGGCGACCACAAGATCGACGCCGGCGCCGGGAGCGGAGGCACTCAGGTCGCGCACATTCACCCCTTCGCGGGACGTGACTCGCGGGTCCGCGGCGATCGCAGCCGCCATCTGACCATGGCCGACGTCCACAGCCAGCACATGCGCCACGCCGTGTTCAAGCAGCGTCTGCGTGAAGCCTCCGGTCGAGGCGCCTGCGTCGAGAACAGTCATGCCGGCCACATTCAGGCCGAGAGGCGCACACGCTTCGAGTGCACCGGCCAACTTGAACGCGGCGCGCGACACGTAGCGAGCGTCTGCGCTCACGGTGATCACCGTGTCCGCAGACACGGTGTGCGACGGCCGCGTGACCGTCGCACCGTCCACAGCGACAGCACCAGAGCGGATGAGCTCCTGCGCATGCGAACGGGACCGTGCAACACCCCGCTCCGCCAGCGCGCGGTCGAGCCGCACCGCGAGCTCAGGAGTCGTCGCGAAGACGGCCCGAGAGCGACTCCTGGATCTTGTCGAAGAAGTCCGCCTGCTCCTGAAGATCCGAGGGCATCTCGGTCACCGAACGCAGCGCCTTCTTCACCTCCGCCGGATAGTCGACCTCTCCGAGAGGCTCGCGGTGCTCGTTGATCTCAGCCATGTCGTCAGGCTACCCCGTCATCGGTGAGCGCCTCAACGTCGAGGAAGCCCCCCGCGTCGACCGTGGACCATGCCGCGGCACACGCGGCACGCACGCGATCGATGCGACTGCCGCCCTCGACGGACAGCAGGCCTTCCCGCACCCGGGCGCGGGCGTCGCCGACCAGCCACCATCCGTGTGCCTCCACCGGCGCGGGGTGCGGCTCGGCGAGTCCCGACATGTCCTCGGTGATATAGGCCGGCCGCATGTCCGGCGACGCGAGGATGGCCTCGCGCGGGCCGTCGACTCCGGTGAGCACGAGCAGCCCCGCGTAACCAGCGGCGCGCGCGCCCTTCAGGTCCGTGTCCAGCCGATCCCCGATCATCACCGGGTTGTGAGCCTCGGCCTTCGCGGCCGCCAGGTGGAACATGGCCGGCTCGGGCTTGCCCGCTGCAGGAGGAATGGCGCCGGTAGCCTCCGCCACCGCACGGACCAAGGATCCGTTGCCCGGGGCGATGCCTCGATCATTCGGGATCGTCAGGTCCAGGTTCGTTGCAACGTGCAACGCACCACCCTGCACGGCATAGGCCACCTCAGCCAGATCACGCCACCGAATGTCCGGGTTGAAGCCCTGGATCACTGCGTCGGGTGCATCTGCGGCGCTCTCCACCGTCGCAAAGCCGAGCTCCTCGACCGCGGCCTTCAGTCCGTCACCACCGACGACCAGCACGGTGGCGTCGCTCGGCACCAGGGTGGCGAGAAGAGCGGCGCCTGCCTGCGCTGCCGTCATGACCTCGTCGCGGGTGGTCGGCATGCCCAAGTCGGTCAGGTGCGCGGCGACCGTCTCCGGAGCCCGGTTCGCGTTGTTCGTCACGAAGACGACTCGCATGCCGGCCGCGCGTGCGGCAGCGAGCGCCGGCGGCGCGCTGGGAATAGCTTCAGGCCCGCGGTACGCGACACCATCGAGGTCAACGAGCGCGACGTCGTGCACCTCCTGAAGGGGTCGTGTGGTCCCCCGCAGCATCGGCCTGTCCGTCACTTGTCCTCCTCGTCGCCGCCGTCCGACAAGGGCGCAGAGTCCTCGTCCGCAGGTGCGTCCTCGACGTCGAGATCGTGCGGCCAGGGCACACCCTGCTCAAGTGCGTCGCCACGCTCTTCGGATGCGTCTTCCGGGTCGTCGTCGACGTCGTCGTCAACCCAGAGCTCTGCGGTGTCGTACAGGATCACGTCATCCCTGAATGGATCCGTAGGCTCCTCAACCTCAGGGATCTCGGCTTCTAGCGCAGCGGCCTCTTCAGCACGTCCGAGCGAACGCAGCACCTCCGCACGCGCGCCAACGATCCGCAGCCGCTGAGCCTCGTCGACTGGAGTAAGCCGGCCGAGGTGCACGAGAGCGGCCTCGCCCTCGCCGAGGTCCATCCGAGCACCGGCGACGACGATCTCGAGCTCGACCTTCGCTTCCGGGGTGAGAGCCTTCGCACCGTCCTCACGTGCGACATCGAGCGCGCGCTCGGGGCGCCCAAGACCTCGCTCACAGTCGGCCATCAGAGGCAGGTGCTCGTTCGATCCATTCAACCGACGCACCGTGCGAAGCTCCCGAAGTGCCTCCGCATAGCGACCCGTCGCGTAGGCCGTCAGCGCTGCGGCTTCTCGGACCACGTCTACGCGTCCGGCTCGCTGCGCTGCAATCTGAGCGTGCTTGTATGCGGTCTCCGGGTCGAAGTCGAGGAGGCGTCCGGCCATCACCAGGTGGCGGCCGACATCCTCGGCGTTGTCCTTGCTCAGGGTGCGAAGCCGCTCACGCACGTCACGGTCAAGCTGCCCGATCGTAACCTCGTCGGGAATCTCCGGCACCTCGAGGCGAGGGCGTGCGGCGCGCTCTTCCTGGCCGGGTCGCGAGCCGCGATCCCGGTCCTGCGAAGGTCCGCTCAAGCCGCGGCCGGCCCGACTGCCCGCTGCGCGGTCACCGCCGTAGCCGCCCTCGCGACGCGGCCCACCGGAGCGATCGCCACCATAGCCACGCTGCTCACCATCACGACGCGGACCGCCAGAGCGATCACCGTAGCCACCGGACCGGTCACCCCCGTCACGACGCGGACCGTAGCCACCCTCGCGACGCGGACCGCCAGAGCGATCGCCACCATAGCCACGCTGCTCACCATCACGACGCGGACCGCCAGAGCGATCACCGTAGCCACCGGACCGGTCACCCCCGTCACGACGCGGGCCACCGGAGCGGTCGCCACCGTAGCCGCCCTCGCGACGCAGACCGCCAGAGCGATCGCCACCATAGCCACGCTGCTCACCATCACGACGCGGGCCGCCAGAGCGATCACCGTAGCCACCGGACCGGTCACCCCCGTCACGACGCGGACCGTAGCCGCCCTCGCGACGCGGACCGCCAGAGCGATCGCCACCATAGCCACGCTGCTCACCATCACGACGCGGGCCGCCAGAGCGATCACCGTAGCCACCGGACCGGTCACCCCCGTCACGACGCGGGCCACCGGAGCGGTCGCCACCGTAGCCGCCCTCGCGACGAGGACCACCAGAGCGGTCGCCGCCGTAGCCGCCCTCACGACGAGGACCGCCAGAACGATCGCCACCATAGCCACGCTGCTCACCATCACGACGCGGCGCACCAGAGCGATCTCCGTAGCCGCCCTCACGACGAGGACCGCCAGAGCGTCCCGAGCTTTCGCTCGAACGGCTGTCACGAGTCGGACCCGAACGGTATCCACCTCGAGAGTTCGCGTTACGAGGCCGCGAACGGTCGCTGTCACCGCCAGACGCTTGGCGCTTCGGCTGATCCTCGTCGGACATGTTGCTCCGCTCTCTCTGTGCAGGTAGATCTATTCTGGGTGAAATGCCGAAGGGCCGCCCTGTGTGGGCGGCCCTTCGGTGAAGTGTTGTCCCGCAGCGTCCTACTCTCCCACACCCTAGCGAGTGCAGTACCATCGGCGCTGAGAGGCTTAGCTTCCGGGTTCGGAATGGGACCGGGCGTTTCCCTCTCGCTATGGCTGCGGAAACTCTATGGAGATGTCAACGGTTTCCCGTCCGTATCTCGGGAACCGCACAGTGGACGCGTAGCAATGCTTTTGCAAACTTTGATGTAAGTCAAGTTATCGGCCTATTAGTACCGGTCAGCTTCAAGAGTCGTTAGTCCTCTCTTCCACATCCGGCCTATCAACCCAGTGGTCTGCTGGGGGCCTCTCGGGCAAAGCCCATGGAAACCTCATCTTGAAACAGGCTTCCCGCTTAGATGCTTTCAGCGGTTATCCCTTCCCAACGTAGCCAACCAGCCGTGCTCCTGGCGGAACAACTGGCACACCAGAGGTTGGTCCACCCCGGTCCTCTCGTACTAGGGGCAGCCTTTCTCAAGTTTCCTGCGCGCGCAGCGGATAGGGACCGAACTGTCTCACGACGTTCTAAACCCAGCTCGCGTACCGCTTTAATGGGCGAACAGCCCAACCCTTGGGACCAACTCCAGCCCCAGGATGCGACGAGCCGACATCGAGGTGCCAAACCATGCCGTCGATATGGACTCTTGGGCAGGATCAGCCTGTTATCCCCGGGGTACCTTTTATCCGTTGAGCGCTGGCGCTTCCACATGCCACCAGCGGGTCACTAGTCCCGACTTTCGTCCCTGCTCGAGCTGTCACTCTCACAGTCAAGCTCCCTTGTACACTTGCACTCGACACCTGATTGCCAACCAGGCTGAGGGAACCTTTGGGCGCCTCCGTTACTCTTTGGGAGGCAACCGCCCCAGTTAAACTACCCACCAGGCACTGTCCCTGATCCGGATTACGGACCGAAGTTAGATATCCAGAGTGATCAGAGTGGTATTTCAACAATGACTCCACCCGAACTGGCGTCCGAGCTTCAAAGTCTCCCACCTATCCTACACAAACCACACCGAATACCAATACCAAGCTATAGTAAAGGTCCCGGGGTCTTTCCGTCCTGCTGCGCGTAACGAGCATCTTTACTCGTAGTGCAATTTCGCCGAGTTCGCGGTGGAGACAGCGGAGAAGTCGTTACGCCATTCGTGCAGGTCGGAACTTACCCGACAAGGAATTTCGCTACCTTAGGATGGTTATAGTTACCACCGCCGTTTACTGGGGCTTAAATTCAAAGCTTCGCCTTGCGGCTAACCTCTCCTCTTAACCTTCCAGCACCGGGCAGGCGTCAGTCCGTATACATCGTCTTGCGACTTCGCACGGACCTGTGTTTTTAGTAAACAGTCGCTTCTCCCTGGTCTCTGCGGCCCTCAAACGCTTCCCCAAGCAAGTTGGTTCACGCCTCAGGCCCCCCTTCTCCCGAAGTTACGGGGGTATTTTGCCGAGTTCCTTCACCACGATTCTCTCGATCGCCTTAGTATTCTCTACCTGACCACCTGAGTCGGTTTGGGGTACGGGCGGCTAGAACCTCGCGCCGAGGTTTTTCTTGGCAGCATAGGATCACCGATTTCCCGCTAATGCGGTCACCATCAGGTCTCAGGCACATGAGCTGCGGATTTGCCTACAGCTCGCCCTACACCCTTAGACGTGGACTACCATCGCCACGCTCGGCTACCTTCCTGCGTCACCCCTGTTATTACGCTTGACTACTACGGATCTGGTTCGTGCGCGCCACCGAGATTCCCCCGAAGGGTTCACCGGCTTTGGGCACTTAGCATCGTCCGCCTCGTCATGGGCGGTTCTTCGCCGGTACGGGAATATCAACCCGTTGTCCATCGACTACGCCTGTCGGCCTCGCCTTAGGTCCCGACTTACCCAGGGCGGATTAACCTGGCCCTGGAACCCTTGGTCATTCGGCGGACGGGTTTCTCACCCGTCTTTCGCTACTCATGCCTGCATTCTCACTCGTGTGGCGTCCACCACTGGGTTACCCCGCAGCTTCACCCGCCACACGACGCTCCCCTACCCATCCACACGCTTGGACCACGAAGGCCAGGCAGTGTGTGAATGACACAACTTCGGCGGTGTACTTGAGCCCCGCTACATTGTCGGCGCAGAATCACTTGACCAGTGAGCTATTACGCACTCTTTCAAGGGTGGCTGCTTCTAAGCCAACCTCCTGGTTGTCTGTGCAACTCCACATCCTTTCCCACTTAGCACACGCTTAGGGGCCTTAGTTGGTGTTCTGGGCTGTTTCCCTCTCGACTACGAAGCTTATCCCCCGCAGTCTCACTGCTGCGCTCTCACTTACCGGCATTCGGAGTTTGGCTGACGTCAGTAACCTGGTAGGGCCCATCGGCCATCCAGTAGCTCTACCTCCGGCAAGAAACACGCAACGCTGCACCTAAATGCATTTCGGGGAGAACCAGCTATCACGAAGTTTGATTGGCCTTTCACCCCTATCCACAGCTCATCCCCTCGGTTTTCAACCCAAGTGGGTTCGGCCCTCCACGCGGTCTTACCCGCGCTTCAGCCTGGCCATGGATAGATCACTTCGCTTCGGGTCTAGACCCAGCGACTCAAACGCCCTATTCGGACTCGCTTTCGCTACGGCTGCCCCACACGGGTTAACCTCGCCACTGAGCACTAACTCGCAGGCTCATTCTTCAAAAGGCACGCCGTCACCCCATCCAAGGAGGCTCCGACGGATTGTAAGCACACGGTTTCAGGTACTATTTCACTCCCCTCTCGGGGTACTTTTCACCCTTCCCTCACGGTACTGATTCGCTATCGGTCAGTAGGTAGTATTTAGGCTTACGCAGTGGTCTGCGCTGATTCACACGGGATTTCTCGGGCCCCGTGCTACTTGGGATGACTCTCAGGAGTCCGCGAAATTTCGTCTACGGGGGTCGCACCCTCTATGCCGGGCCTTTCAATGCCCTTCGACTATCACGCGGATTTCTGACTCCTTGACTGATCGGCAGATCAATCCAAAAGGTCCCACAACCCCAGACACGCAACGCCTGCCGGCTATCACACGTGCCTGGTTTGGCCTGTTCCGCTTTCGCTCGCCACTACTCACGGAATATCTCTTCCTGTCGGTACTGAGATGTTTCACTTCCCGACGTTCCCTCCACTCGCCCTATGTGTTCAGGCGAGGGTCACTGGACATGACTCCAGCGGGGTTTCCCCATTCGGACATCCTCGGATCAAAGCTTGTTTGCCAGCTCCCCGAGGCTTATCGCAGGCTACAACGTCCTTCTTCGGCTCCTACTGCCAAGGCATCCACCATGTGCTCTTAAAAACTTGACCACAGATTACAAAGATGCTCGCGTCCACTGTGCAGTTCTCAAGCTACGGCCGGTCCCACCCTCACAACCCCAGGCCTGGCCCGAGAAGACTCGAGCAGGTTCCACAGGATCCAGGCGGTCCGTCCAGCCACGCCCCCTCCAACGAGGAGGACCATGGCCCGAAAAGTCTTGTCGCTTCACGCGGCCCGACCCTTCAGGACCCAACAGTGTGCCAACCGCGTCGGTGCATCAGGAGGTTCCAGAACCCGTCCGAAGACAAGGAACGTACTGACCATCCGCTACTCAAACGCCTCCGTCGATGTTCCATCCATGAGCACCCGCCGACCTACATACGAGATCGAAACGAGTCCTGGACAGCCCGAAGCTGCCAGATGCTCCTTAGAAAGGAGGTGATCCAGCCGCACCTTCCGGTACGGCTACCTTGTTACGACTTAGTCCCAATCGCCAATCCCACCTTAGACGTCTCCCTCCCACAAGGGGTTAGGCCGACGGCTTCGGGTGTTACCGACTTTCGTGACTTGACGGGCGGTGTGTACAAGGCCCGGGAACGTATTCACCGCAGCGTTGCTGATCTGCGATTACTAGCGACTCCAACTTCATGAGGTCGAGTTGCAGACCTCAATCCGAACTGAGACCGGCTTTTTGGGATTCGCTCCACCTTACGGTATCGCAGCCCTTTGTACCGGCCATTGTAGCATGCGTGAAGCCCAAGACATAAGGGGCATGATGATTTGACGTCATCCCCACCTTCCTCCGAGTTGACCCCGGCAGTCTCCTATGAGTCCCCACCATTACGTGCTGGCAACATAGGACGAGGGTTGCGCTCGTTGCGGGACTTAACCCAACATCTCACGACACGAGCTGACGACAACCATGCACCACCTGTATACCCCGCCGAAGCACTCCCCATCTCTGGGGATAGAAGGTATATGTCAAGCCTTGGTAAGGTTCTTCGCGTTGCATCGAATTAATCCGCATGCTCCGCCGCTTGTGCGGGCCCCCGTCAATTCCTTTGAGTTTTAGCCTTGCGGCCGTACTCCCCAGGCGGGGCACTTAATGCGTTAGCTGCGACGCGGAACTCATGGAAAGAGCCCCACATCTAGTGCCCACCGTTTACGGCGTGGACTACCAGGGTATCTAATCCTGTTCGCTCCCCACGCTTTCGCTCCTCAGCGTCAGTTGTGGCCCAGAGACCTGCCTTCGCCATTGGTGTTCCTCCTGATATCTGCGCATTCCACCGCTACACCAGGAATTCCAGTCTCCCCTACCACACTCTAGTCCGCCCGTACCCACTGCAGGCCCGAGGTTGAGCCTCGGGTTTTCACAGCAGACGCGACGAACCGCCTACGAGCTCTTTACGCCCAATAATTCCGGACAACGCTTGCGCCCTACGTATTACCGCGGCTGCTGGCACGTAGTTAGCCGGCGCTTCTTCTGCAGGTACCGTCACTTTCGCTTCTTCCCTGCTGAAAGGGGTTTACAACCCGAAGGCCTTCATCCCCCACGCGGCGTCGCTGCATCAGGCTTGCGCCCATTGTGCAATATTCCCCACTGCTGCCTCCCGTAGGAGTCTGGACCGTGTCTCAGTTCCAGTGTGGCCGGTCGCCCTCTCAGGCCGGCTACCCGTCGTCGCCTTGGTGAGCCATTACCTCACCAACAAGCTGATAGGCCGCGAGTCCATCCCAGACCGAAAAACTTTCCCAACAGAGACCATGCGGTCCTGTCGCGTATCCGGTATTAGACCTCGTTTCCAAGGCTTATCCCAGAGTCTGGGGCAGGTTACTCACGTGTTACTCACCCGTTCGCCACTGATCAGAAGGAGCAAGCCCCTCCGTCACCGTTCGACTTGCATGTGTTAAGCACGCCGCCAGCGTTCGTCCTGAGCCAGGATCAAACTCTCCGTAAATGTCAATCAGCAAACCACCCCGAAGAGCGGATCACAAACAAACGAAGTAGACCCGAAGGTCCGTTCAATCTCCAGCATCGAACAATTGTCACTGACAAATTGTTGTCTACCAAAGGAATCCAACATCCAACCCAACCAACAAACGTCAGTCAGACCAGACGCCAGAGGTTAATTGGCATCGACTATGTGGCACACTGTTGAGTTCTCAAAGTTCGGACGCGCACCCAACTCAACCCTACCGGGCCTCGCTCGGGGCAACCCTTCAATCTTACCCATTTCCTGAGTGATGTCAAATCGCTGTTCTGGCGATTTTCCATTCAGGAGCCGGCCCTCATTCTTCACTTGGCTGGGCGCAGAGCGCGATCAACCTTCGATCAGTTCGAGGAGCTGCTTCGACGTCTCCCGCGGCCTTCTTCAGTCCTGCGGTGAGCGTTGGAGTCCGTGGCCTTCTTCAGTCCTCCGGATCTCGTTCCCGTCGTCGGCAACAGGGAAGACATTACGGGCTTGTGAACGCCAGAGTCAAATCATGTGACGCCCGGGCGTGTCGCAGGCGTCATACCTGGTAGACGGCCACATGGTCGCACTGAAGTGACACGCGCTCGTCAGACCTGCCGGAAAAGTCCCACGGTCTTCTTACCGCGTCGTAGGACCGTCCAACCGCCTGCAAGAGCGTCGCCAGTGGCGAGGACAGCGTCGGCGTCATCGATCTTGACGTTGTTGACGTACGCGCCGCCCTCTTGGATCGCGCGGCGAGCCGCCGACTTCGACGAAACGATGCTCGTCTCGACGAGCGCGTCGGCCACCGAGATGCCCGACGGCCCCTCGACGCCGCCGAGCTCCTTCGCGCAGCCCGCGAGCGTCGCGGCATCCAGCGAATCGAGGTCCCCACGCCCGAACAGGGCCTGCGACGCATCGACCGCTCCTTGCGCGGCCGCCGCGCCATGCACCAGTGTCGTGACCTCCCATGCAAGCGTGCGCTGAGCCTCCCGCTTGAACGGCTCATGCTCGACCCTGCGTTCGAGCTCGCCGATCTGCTCACGCGAAAGGAAGGTGAAGACCTTCAGATACCCGACAACGTCGGCGTCGGACTGGTTCAGCCAGAACTGGTAGAACGCGTACGGGCTCGTCATCTCCGGGTCGAGCCAGACCGTGCCGGACTCGGTCTTGCCGAACTTGGTGCCGTCGGCCTTGGTGATGAGCGGGGTCGACAGCGCATGCGCCGTCCTTCCCTCCGCCTTGCGGATCAGCTCCGTGCCCGAGGTCAGGTTGCCCCACTGATCGGATCCACCCGTCTGCAGAGTGCAGCCGTACCGACGGAACTGCTCGAGGAAGTCCATGCCCTGCAGCAGCTGATAGCTGAACTCCGTGTACGAGATGCCCTCGTCTGAGTGGAGCCGTCGCGCGACGGTGTCCTTGGAGATCATGGTGCCGAGGCGGAAGTACTTGCCGACATCGCGCAGCAGCTCGATCGCCGTCATGTCCTTGGTCCAGTCGTAGTTGTTGACCATCCGCGCGGCGTTGTCGCCCTCGAAGCTCAGGAACGGCTCGATCTGACCGCGAATGCGCTCCACCCATTGATGGACGGTCTCCACCGGGTTCAGGGTTCGCTCACCGGCCATCTTCGGGTCGCCGATGAGCCCCGTGGCACCACCCACGAGGGCGAGCGGCTTGTGGCCCGCCATCTGAAAACGTCGGACCGTGAGGATCTGCACCAGGTTCCCGATATGAAGGCTCGGCGCCGTCGGGTCGAAGCCGCAGTACAGGGTGATGGGCCCCTCATCGAGGTGAGCGCGCAGCTCCTCCTCGCCGGTCGTCTGGGAGATCAGCCCGCGCCACGCGAGCTCGTCGAGGATGTGCTCAGTCATGATGGGCCCATTGTGCCAGCACGCCTGCCGCGGCACGTTCGGCGTGCTGCGCATTCACGCATCGACGCGCACCACGTCCACCGTCGCGGCCTCGAGCCGATCGAGGATCGGCACCCTTGCAAGACCCGGATCACGAGGGATCGCAAGATGGCCGTCCTGGAGCACGAACGGCTCGGTGATGTCCTCCGCATAGAAGCGGTCCGAGGCGGAGATGTCTCCGGGAAGCGTGAAGCCAGGCATGCCCGCGAGCGCGGCGTTCGCCGCCCGTCCGATCCCCGTCTCCAACATCCCGCCGCACCACACGGCGACGCCATGCGCGCTGGCGATGTCGTGGATCCGCCGTGCCTCCAGGTACCCGCCCACCCTGGACGGCTTGATGTTGATGATCTGCGCTGCGCCCATGGCGATCGCATCTGCGGCCTTCGTAGCGGACACGACGGACTCGTCGAGGCACACCGGCGTGCGCATGCGCTTCGCGAGCTCCGCGTGCTGACGCATGTCGTCCTCCGCGAGCGGCTGCTCGATAAGCAGGAGGTCGAACTCGTCCAGCTTGGCCAGACGGTTGGCGTCCACCAGTGTGTAGGCGGCGTTCGCGTCGACCTGGAGCGGGATCTCCGGGTACGCCTCGCGCACCGCGCGGACGGGGGCGATGTCCCAGCCCGGCTTGATCTTGAGCTTGATGCGGACGTACCCCGCGTCGACGTAGCCCTGGACAACGTCGAGCAGCTGCGGGACCGACCCCTGGATGCCGACCGAGACACCAGACGGCACCCGATCCTTCGTGACACCGAGGTAGTCGGCGAACGAGATGCCCGCTGCCCGAAGCTGCGCGTCCAGGACTGCCATCTCGACCGCCGCCTTGGCCATGCGATGGCCGACGATCCGCTCCAGGTGCACGCTGACCGACTCGGCGGTCAACGGTGCCCGTCGCTGCGCCTCGAACAGCATGGGCAGCAAGTATGTGGTGGTCACGTCGATGACGCCTGCGAGATACTCCTCGGAGTACACCGGCTCGCTCAGAGCACCGCACTCGCCCCAGCCGACGACGTCGACACCGTCGACCGTCGCGTGGACCTCGAGCACCAGCACGCTCCGATGCGTCTGGGTCGAGAAGGACGTGGTGAACGGCGCCACCAGCGGCAGGTCAAGCGTACGAAGCGCGACGTGATTGATCCTCATGGCTTCTCCAACCGGTAGCGGCCCTCACGCGTGACGCCTGCGAGCCGCCACCCGTCGTCAAGGAGCGGGACGAGCGTGTCCTGGAGCGCGACCCTCCATAACGCGCCCGTGTCCGGGTCGCGACGCCGCACGTCCTCGATGTCGGGCGGCAATGCAGCCATCACGACGGAGGCGCGCGCAGGCATGGGCGAGATCACGGGGAGATCGTCGGGACCGACCGACAGCACCTCCGGCACCGTGCTTCCAGCGTCGGCCTCGGTCGCAGGCTCGGCGCGTGCCGGTGGGACTTTCGACGGCAGGGGCGCATCGAGCCGCCAGCTCACGAGGATCCTGTCGCTGCCCTGACCCGCGTTGACGCCGTCGGACATCGGACCGTAGA
This sequence comes from Demequina capsici, assembly GCF_032102965.1. NCBI lineage: Bacteria > Bacillati > Actinomycetota > Actinomycetes > Micrococcales > Demequinaceae > Demequina > Demequina capsici. Next base: position 1,660,430 of record NZ_CP134880.1, read on the forward strand.
AGTCCACCAGGTAGTCCGCGAGGCTCGCACCGAGGCGACGCATGTTGAACGCGGCGTTGCGCGCAACGAGCGGGTCGTACGTCCAGGTCATCTCGGTCAGGCCACGGTCGAGACACCAGGCCCGCTGATGCAGCTTCATCGCGGTGCCGATGCCTCGCGCCTCAGCACCAGCGGAGACTCCTGCCACGTGCGAATGCAGAGCCTCGCCGACGGGCTGCGACAGGAATCCCACACAGACGCCGACCAGGACGTCGCCGTCGAAGGCCCCCGCCACGTAGCTGCCGGCGTGCCCCAGCGCGACGAGCAGAGGCGCCTCGATCACCCCCGAGCCCCAGATCCCACGCAGCACCTCGGCTGCGGCCGGGCACTCCTCCGGGCGCAGCGTCCTGACCACCACGCGCGCACGCTCGGAAGCCTCCTGAACATCGCGCCAGGCCGATGCGATGGCGCTCGGATCCACCGTGCTCATCGTGTTCCCTCCCGCACCAGGTCACGTATCAGCAAGGCGACCAGCGCGGTCCGCGACGGGATGTGCTCCACCAGCACGTGCTCATCGTCCGCATGGGCCCCACCCCCCACCGCGCCGAGCCCATCGAGCGTCGGCGTGCCCACCCCTGCCGTGAAGTTGCCATCGGAGGCTCCGCCCACCGCGACCTGATCGAGGGCTTCGATGCCCGCCTCCGCGGCGAGCGCGCTCGCCCGCTCGAAGAGCGACGACGCGGATGACCTCTCCAGCGGACGACGGTTCACGCCGCCGTGGACCACGAGCCGTGCGCCCGCGACCACCGGCCGCAGCGCGTGCAACGCAGCGTCGACCCGATCCTGCTCCGCCGCAGTCCTGCACCTCACGTCGATGCTGACCCTGGCGCTCGCGGGAACAGTGTTGCCTGTCGTCCCGATCGCGCCTCGCGTCGGCGTGACCGTCGTGCCGGCATCGACGTCCGCAAGCGACGCGAGCGCGAGAATCTGATGCGCGAGCTCCACGCCCGCGTTGACCCCACGCTCCGGCTCGAGACCGGAATGCGCTGCACGCCCCATCACCTCGAGCTCGTACCAGGAGACGCCCTTGCGCTCGGTCTTCACCGCCCCTCCGGGACCGGACGCCTCGAGCACGAGCGCCGCACCATGCTTGCGCGCCTCGGACTCGATCAGGGCTCTCGACGATGGCGAGCCGACCTCCTCATCGGCCGTCACGAGGAGCGTGACCCCGTCCACTGCGGCTGCTCCGCCCGCCGACGCAAGCGCGCACACCGCGTGGAGCGCCTGCACCGTGCCCACGACCATGTCGTAGCATCCCGGGCCCCGCATCACCCCGTCCGCCAGGGAGAACGGGATCCGCTGCAGGGTCCCGAGGGGCCAGACCGTGTCGTGGTGGCACACGAGCAGCACGCGACGCGCTCCCCCGCCGAACGTCCAACGAAGATGTGGCGCGCCGTCCACCACGATCCGTTCGACCGGCACGGCGAGACCGGCCTGCGCAAGGCGGGCATCCACGACCGCCGCCGTCACGTCGGCGCTGCGCTCGACAGCGGCAGGGTCCTCCGACGGGGACTCGCATGCGATCAGCGTCCTCGCGTCCGCGATCATCGCGTCCAGGCGGTCGCGGGCTGCGTCGAGAAGCGTCACCGTGCCATCGTGGCATGCGACGCGTTACGGCGCGGTTTCAGCGCTAATCCAGGTAGGGTGACGTGCCGTCGACGACGATGTCTGCCGCACCTCTCACACCCTCGTCGGCGAGGAAGACGCTCTCGCGAGGCTGCCACCGCTCCCACTCGGCGCGCATCGCCTCTCCGTCACGAGCGATGCCCCGAGCAAGCCTTACCTCGAAGGGCGCCTCGACGAAAAGGATCATCGAAGCGAAGACACGCGCCGCCCGCTGCGCGACCCCGACGCCCTCGATCACCAGCGAGTCGGCCATGGGAACGGGGATCGTCTCCACTCGTCGGCCGTCATACCAGTCCCAGCGCCCGAACGCGCCGTGCTCGCCGCGAGAAAGCGGCTCGAGGATCCCGTGACCAAGGATCGGCCACATGGTGGCGAGACCATCCCAGCCCTCGTAGATGTCGTCGCCATGGACCACCTGCGCGCCAAGCTCAGCACCAAGCCGCTCGCCCAGCGTCGTCTTGCCGGACCCCGCGGGACCGTCGACGAGGACCACGCGCGTGTGGCCGCACCGCGCCGGTGCCTTGCGCACCCTGGCAGCGACATCGCGCACCGACAGCTGGCTCATGTGGCACAGCATAAGGTGTCGCTATGGCCATGAACGAGGCGCTTCACCCCAGGGTCCAGCAGGTTCAAGCCGCGCTGCATGCCGGCGGCGTGGACGTGACGGTCAGACAGATCGACGAGTCGACTCCCACAGCCGCCGCCGCGGCCGACTATCTTGGCTGCGACGTGGGCGCGATCGCCAACTCGCTGCTGTTCATGGCCGACGACGAACCGATCCTGGTCCTCACCTCCGGGGCGCACAGGGTCGACACCGGGCACTTGGCCGAGCGCATCGGCGCAGCGAGGGTGCGCCGCGCATCGGCGGACCAGGTGGTCGCCGCCACAGGTCAGGTCATCGGCGGAGTAGCGCCCGTGGGCCATCCCGGCCCGATCCGCACCTACCTGGACGTGGCGCTGCTCGAATACGACGAGCTCTGGGCTGCCGCGGGGATCCCCGCCAGCCTGTTCGCCATCACGTATGCCGAGCTGCTGCACGTCACAGGCGCGATCGAGGTCGAGGTCGACTAGAGACCTCCGCTCGCGGTCCGTCAGGACGACGAGGACGCCCAGGGACGGAAGTGACGCACCCTGGCACGCGCCGCCTTGCCCTGCTCCACCACCTGCGACGGGGCGGTGCCGCCGACGTTGTCACGCGCCGCGAGCGAGCCCTGGACGGTCAGCACCGTCAGCACCTCAGGCGTGAGGCCCTCGTGGATGGCTGCCATCTCGTCCGACGTCATCTCGTGCAGCTCCTTGCCGCGCTTCTCACACAGGCGCACGCACGCACCCGCCACCTCGTGCGCCTCGCGGAACGGCACCCCCCGCTTCACCATCCACTCGGCGATGTCGGTCGCGAGCGAGAAACCCGCGGGCGCGAGCTCGGCCAGACGATCGGTCTGGAAGGTGAGCGTGCGGATCATTCCAGCGAACGCCGGCAGGACGACCTCCAAGGTGTCGACCGCGTCGAACACCGGCTCGTGGACCTCCTGGATGTCACGGTTGTACGCGAGCGGCAGGCCCTTGAGAGTGGCGAGCAGACCCGTGAGATCACCGATGAGGCGACCGGCCTTTCCACGCGCCAGCTCAGCGATGTCCGGGTTCTTCTTCTGCGGCATGATGCTGGACCCGGTCGAGTACGAGTCGTCGAGCTTCACGAAGCCGAACTCGACGGTCGCCCACGCGATGATCTCCTCCGAGATGCGCGACAGGTCCACACCGATCATCGCGGTCACCCACGCGAACTCGGCGATGACGTCGCGCGACGCGGTCGCGTCGATCGAGTTCTCGCAAGGACCCATGAAGCCGAGCTCCTCCGCGACGCCCTGCGGGTCGAGGCCGAGCGTCGAGCCCGCGAGCGCGCCCGCGCCGTACGGCGACCACGCGGCGCGCGAGTCCCAGTCGGTCAGGCGCTCGACGTCCCGCAGCAGCGGCCAGGCGTGCGCCATGAGCGAGTGCCCCAGGGTCACGGGCTGCGCATGCTGGAAGTGCGTGCGACCAGGCATCGGTGCATCCAGGTGGCGATCGGCCTGGCCCAGGAGAGCATCGACCGTGTCGAGCAGCTGGGAGGCCAGCAGTCGAGCGTGGCGACGCAGATACATGCGCGGCAGGGTGGCGATCTGGTCGTTGCGGGATCGTCCCGCACGGATCTTGCCTCCAAGCTCTGGGCCGACGCTCTCGATAAGGAGGCGCTCGAGCGCACCGTGCACATCCTCATCGGAGTCCGCCGCAACCGACTTGCCCGAGGCGACGTCCGCCCGCACCTGCTGAAGCCCTTCGACCATGCGGGCGACCTCGTCGTCCGTCAGCAGACCCGCCTTGTGGAGGGCGTGCGCATGCGCGATCGAGCCACGCAGGTCGTCGTCCGCGTACCGCCAGTCGAAGTGCGTGGACTTGCTCAGCGCGGCGAGCGCCGCGTCGGGCCCGCCCTCGAAGCGTCCGCCCCACAGCGCTCCTTCGTTGGTGCCCTCTGCCTTGCTCATCGTCTCTCCCCTGCACCGGTCGCACTGCGCGACCCGTTACCGACACTCTCTCACCCGCAGGACACACCGACCTGCGGAGACCGACACTGACACACCCGAACGGGTCACCCACGCCGACGCACCGACGCTGACCGGCCCACGACGAGCCGGATCCGCGCCACAGCGACCTCGGGCGACCCGCTCGAGCGCGTCGGGCTAGTAGCCCAGCCGCGCCTGACGTGCAGCCGCCTGCTTCGCCGCGAGGCCGTAGATCTCGATGTAGCCGCGGGCGGCAGACTGGTCGAACGTGTCGCCCTCGTCGTACGTGGCCAGGTTGAAGTCGTAGAGACCCGTCTCCGACCTGCGGCCATCCACGACGGCCTTGCCGCCGTGCAGCTGAATGCGGATCTCGCCGGACACATACCTCTGGGTGTCCTCGATGAAGGCGTCGAGCGACTGCTTCAGCGGCGAGGACCACATGCCGTCGTAGACGAGCTCGGTCCATTCGTCGGAGATGCGACGCTTGAAACGCGCCTGCTCGCGCTCGAGGGTGACGTTCTCCAGTTCGCGGTGCGCCTCGATGAGCGCGATCGCGCCGGGCGCCTCATAGATCTCACGGCTCTTGATGCCGACAAGGCGGTCCTCGACGATGTCGATCCGGCCGATGCCGTGCGCACCGGCCCGACGGTTCATGATCTCGATCGCCTGCAGCGGCGTCACCTTCTCGCCGTCGATCGCGACGGGGACGCCCTTGTCGAACGTGATCAGCACCTCGTCGGGCACCGGCGGGAACGCCGGGTCGTCGGTGTAGTCGTAGACGTCCTTGGTCGGCGCGTTCCAGATGTCCTCGAGGAAGCCGGTCTCCACGGCGCGGCCCCACACGTTCTGGTCGATCGAGAAAGGGTTCTTCTTTGTGGTCGCGATCGGCAGGTTGTGACGCTCGGCATAGTCGATCGCCTTGTCACGGGTGAGCGCGAGATCGCGCACGGGCGCGATGCACTTGAGCTCGGGCGCGATCGAGGTGATGCCGACCTCGAAACGCACCTGGTCGTTGCCCTTGCCCGTGCACCCGTGGGCCATCGTGTCGGCACCGAACTCCTTGGCGGCCTTGGCGATGTGCTTGACGATCACGGGCCGCGACAGTGCCGAGACCAGCGGGTACTTGTCGTGGTACAGCGCGTTCGCCTTGAGGGCGGGCATGCAGTACTCGTTCGCGAACTCGTCACGCGCATCCGCCACGTAGGCCTCGACGGCCCCGCAGTCCAGCGCGCGCTGGCGGATCACCTCGAGGTCCTCGCCGCCCTGGCCGACGTCCACCGCCACAGCGATGACCTCGGCGCCGGTGGCGTCGGCGATCCAGCCGATGGCCACCGAGGTGTCCAGGCCCCCTGAGTAGGCCAGCACGATCCGATCCGTCATGAGCTTCTTCCTTCTACGAGTGGTGATTCTGATGGGGTGTGTCTAGAGGTCTGAGTGAGGGGCCACGCCGGAGGCACGGTCCAGGAACTTCTGAGCGAGCCGCAGCCCGCCGTCGGGATCGCGGGAGATGACGAGGACGGTGTCGTCGCCCGCGACCGTGCCGACGATGTCGGCGTCGTCGTGACTGTCGATCGCGGATGCGAAGTACTGGGCGCCACCCGATGGGGTGCGCAGCACCGTGATGTTGGCGGAGCCGTCAGCGCTGAACAGCAGCTCTCCGCACAGGCGGGTCAGACGTTCGTCGGTCGTCTCCTCAGGATCGCCCTCGTTGCCGACGGCGTACACGTGACCGCCCGACGCGGCACGGACCTTCACCGCGCCGATGTCGGCCAGGTCCCGGGACAGGGTCGCCTGCGTCACCGAGATGCCCTCGGCCTCGAGCCGCAGCGCGATCTCGCCCTGCGAGCCGATGCGCTCGGTCTCAATGAGGCGCCTCACGAGCGCTTGACGGGCGGCCTTCGTCGCCGGGACCAGGGCCTTCACCGCGAGACCAGCCAGGTGAGGAGCGCCTTCTGGGCGTGCAGCCGGTACTCGGCCTCGAGCCAGACGATGGACTGCGGGCCGTCGATGACGTCGGCGGTGATCTCCTTGCCGCGGTAGGCCGGCAGGCAATGGAGCACCTGGGCGCCCTCGGCGGCAAGCTCGAGGCTGTGGGCGTTCACCTGATAGCGGTCGAACTGGCCCGCACGCTCGGAGGACTGCTCCTCGTCCCCCATGGACACCCAGGTGTCGGTGGCGATCACGTCGGCGCCACGCACCGCGTCGTCGTGGTCCGTGGTGACGGAGATCGATCCGCCCTGCTCGGCCGCGATCTTCTTGGCGTCGAGGACGATGCGCTCGTCGGGCATGTAGTCGGCGGGCGCGCCGATGCGGACATGCATCCCGGCGAGCGCACACCCCAGCAGATACGAGTGCGCCATGTTGTTCGCGCCGTCGCCAACGTAGGTGAGCGTGAGTCCCTTGAGGGCGTCGACTCCGCCACGCGCGTCGGCGATGGCCGCGAGGTCCGCAAGAATCTGGCACGGGTGGAACGAGTCCGTGAGCGCGTTCACCACCGGGACCCCCGCGTGCTCAGCCATCTCCTCGACGCGCTCCTGGCCGAAGGTGCGCCACACGATCGCGCTGACCTGGCGACCCAGGACCTTCGCGGTGTCCGACACGGACTCGCCGCGGCCCATCTGCGACGAGCCGGCGTCGAGCACGAGCGGATATCCACCGAGCTCCGCGACGCCGGCGGAGAACGAGACGCGGGTGCGGGTCGACGGCTTGTCGAACAGCACTGCGACGGCGCGAGGGCCTGCGAACGGCTGCTGAAGGTGTCGGTCCTTGCGGAACGCGAGCGCGAGCTCGAGGACCTCGCGCTGCTCGGCGGCGGTGAGGTCGTCGTCACGGAGGAAGTGGCGGGTCACGACTGGTCTCCCTGGGTGTGGGCGGCGGCGGCCGCGAGGTGGCCTCGGAGCCACTCGACGAAGGTGTCCGCCTCGGGCTGCGTGAGCACGAGCGCAGGAGCGAGCCGGATCGTGTCAGGGCTAGGCGGGTTGATGATGAATCCGTCCTCGATCGCCGCGGCGGCGACCGACGCGCTGATCTCCGACTCGAGCTTGATGCCGAGCAGGAGTCCTTCGCCACGGACCTCGAGCACCCCGGGGATCGCGCCGATGGTCTGCTTGAGGTGCTCGCCGAGCGCCTTCACATGCGCCAGGAGTCCGCGGGCGTCGATCGCGTCGAGCGTGGCGAGCGCCGCGGCCGACCCGAGCGGGTTCCCGCCGAAGGTGGTGCCGTGCTGCCCCTTGGTGAGCATCGTCGCAGCCTGCTGGCCATACGCGATCACCGCGCCGATCGGGAATCCGCCGCCGAGACCCTTGGCGAGCGTGACGACGTCCGGCTGGATGCCGTGCGCCTGCATGGCGAGCCACGTGCCCGTGCGGCCGATGCCGGTCTGCACCTCGTCGGCGATGAGCAGTGCGCCGTGCCGGAGCGTGAGCTCGCGGGCGTCCTCGAGGTAGGCATGGGTGAGCGGGATGACCCCCGCCTCGCCCTGGATCGGCTCGATGAACAGCGCGGCGACGTCGTCGTCCATGGCGGCCTCGAGCGCGGCGACGTCGTTCGCGGGGATCCATTCGACGCCCGGGGCGAGCGGCGCGAACGGCTCCCTGTAGGCGGCCTTGTACGTCAGTGCCAGCGCACCGGTGGAACGCCCGTGGAACGAGTCCACGAGAGCGAGGATCCGCGTGCGACCGGTACGCCGCGACATCTTGAAAGCCGCCTCGTTCGCCTCGGTGCCCGAGTTGCACAGGAAGACGCGCGAGCCCGTCGGGGCGCCGGAGATCTCGAGCAGCCGCTCCGCCAGCCGGATCTGCGGCTCGGTGGCGAAGAAGTTCGACACGTGGCCCAGGGTTGCGGCCTGAGTTGCGATGGCACCCGCCCATTCAGGGTCGGCGTGGCCCAGCGCGTTCACGGCGATCCCGCCGAGCAGGTCGAGGTAGCACTTCCCGTCGGCGTCCCACACGTAGCTGCCCTGGCCATGGGTGAGGACACGCTGCGGTGTGCCGAACACGCCCATGAGGGAGTGGTCGTAGCGGCGCAGGCCCACGGCGCCCGCGCTGGTGCCGGCCTCGCCGTGCGCCGAGAGCTCGGATCCGTCGTGCGTCATGTCCACATCTCCTTGTCCGGAAGGATCATGGTGCCGATGCCCTCCGAGGTGAAGATCTCGGTGAGGATCGAGTGCGGCACCCGACCGTCGATCACGTGCGCCTGCTTGACGCCACCGCGGACGGCTCGCAGGCAGGCCTCCATCTTGGGGACCATGCCCGATTCGAGGCTCGGCAGCAGGGTGTCCAGCTCGCCCGCGTGCATGCGCTGGATCAGCGATGTGCGGTCCGGCCAGTTGCGGTAGAGCCCCTCGACATCGGTCAGGGCGATGAACTTGCGGGCGCGGAGCGCGACGGCGAGGGCCGACGCCGCGGTGTCGGCGTTCACGTTGAGGACGATGCTCGGGTCGTCGACGTCGGGTGCGACGGTGGACACCACCGGGATGCGCCCAGCCTCGATGATGTCCTGCACCGCGGCCGGGTTCACCTTGACCACATCGCCCACGAGGCCGACGTCGACCGGCTTGCCGTCGACGGTCGCGTAGCGGCGCCGTGCCTGAAACATGCCGGCGTCCTCACCTGAGAGACCGACGGCGCGCGGGCCGTGCTCGTTGATAAGCCCGACGAGCTCGCGCGTGACCTGCCCCGAGAGCACCATGCGGACCACGTCCATCGCCTCCGGCGTCGTGACACGCAGACCGCCGCGGAACTCGGACTCGATGCCGAGCTTGGCGAGCATCTGGGAGATCTGCGGACCGCCGCCATGCACGACGACAGGGCTGAGGCCGAGCAGCCGCAGGTGGACGACGTCCTGCGCGAAGGCGCGCTTGAGATCGTCGTCGACCATGGCGTTGCCGCCGTACTTCACGACGACGACGGCGCCTCGGAACTCCTCGATCCACGGCATGGCGTCGATCAGGACGGAGATCTTCTGGGCGGCGCTGAGGCCGTCGACGGAGCGGTTCTCGGTGGTCATGTTCACCTCAGGAGGAGTAGGCCGAGTTCTCGTGGACGTAGTCGTGGGTGAGGTCGTTGGTCCACAGCGTGACCGACGCGTCGCCCGCGTGGAGGTCGACGGTCACGTGGACCTCGCGCCCCGTGAGGTCCACCAGATCGCGGTCGTCGCCGACACCTGCGGCCCTGCACACCTGAACCCCGTTGATCGCGACGTCCAGCAGGTTCGCGTCGAAGGGCGCGACCTGCTCCGGGACGGTGCCGACCGCAGCGAGCACGCGACCCCAGTTGGGGTCGTTGCCGAAGATGGCCGCCTTGAAGAGGTTCGACCGGGTGACGGCGCGGGCGACCTCCTCCGCGGCGTGCTCGGTCGTGGCGTTGACGACGGTGACGGCGATGTCGTGCGACGCGCCCTCCGCGTCGGCCACGAGTCCGCGAGCGAGCTCCGCGCACACCTGTGTCAGAGCGGACTCCAGCGCGGACTCGTCCGGGCTCACGCCTGAAGCGCCTGAGGCGAGCAGCAGCACCGTGTCGTTGGTGGACATGCAGCCGTCCGAGTCGACGCGGTTGAAGGTGCTGCGCACCGCCTCGGCGAGCATCCGCGACGCTGCCTCGTGGGTGACGACCGCGTCGGTCGTGATCACGCACAGCATGGTCGCGAGACCCGGCGCGAGCATCCCCGCACCCTTCGCCATGCCGCCGATGGACCAGCCCTCGCCCTCGATGAGCGACTGCTTGGTGACCGTGTCGGTGGTCATGATGGCGTGCGCGGCGTCGTCCCCGCCGTCGGCGGCGAGCGCTGCGACAGCGGCGTCCACCCCGGGAAGCAGGAGATCCATCGGCAGGCGCACACCGATCAGCCCCGTCGAGCACACCGCGACGTCTCCAGCGGAGACATCCTTGCCCGCCGCCTGGAGCGCCTCGGCGACGTGCTCTGCGGTGCGGTGGGTGTCGGCGAAGCCCTCGGGGCCGGTGGAGGCGTTCGCTCCGCCGGAGTTGAGGATCACTGCGTCGACTCGGCCGTCGGCCACGACCTGGCGGCTCCATGCGACGGGTGCGGCGAACACGCGGTTGGAGGTGAACACTCCGACGCCGACGTGGAGCGGGCCCTCGTTGACGACGAGCGCGACGTCCTTCTTGCCGGACTTCTTGAGGCCGGCCGTGATGCCTGACGCGACGAATCCCTGCGGGTGGGTGATGCTCACTTCTCTGCCTTTCCTGGGCGCCTTACGGCGCGACGCCGATCGTGCTGAGGCCGGTGGTCTCGGGTAGCCCCAGCGCGACGTTCATGCTCTGCAACGCGGCACCGGCGGTGCCCTTCACGAGGTTGTCGATCGCGCAGACGACCACGACGCGCCCGGCCTTGGCATCGACCGTGACCTGCATCAGCGCGACGTTCGCGCCGAGCGTGGCCGCCGTCGTGGGCCACTGACCCTCGGGCAGGACGATCATGAACGGCTCGTCCTTGTAGGCCTGGATCCAGGCCTCACGCACGGTTGCAGGGTCCACGCCTGCGGCGAGCGGTGCGGTGATCGTCGCGAGGATGCCACGGGACATCGGCACGAGCACGGGCGTGAAGCTGATCTTGACGTCGTCCGCGCCGGCGGAGGTGAGGTTCTGGATGATCTCCGGGATGTGACGGTGCGTGCCGCCCACCGCGTAGGGCACGGCCGAGCCGAGCGCCTCGGACGCGAGGTACGGCGTCGCGAGCTTCTTGCCTGCACCCGAGTAGCCCACGGCGAGGACGGCGACGACGTCGGTCGGGTCCACCAGCCCGGCTGCCACGCCGGGCTGCAGGCCGAGCGTGACGGCGGTGACGTTGCAGCCGGGCGCGGCGATCCGCCTGACGCCGGCGAGGTTGTCGCGCTGGCGGCCGTCAGCGGTGAGGAGCTCGGGCATGCCGTAAGGCCAGGTACCCGAATGCTCGCCGCCGTAGTACTCCGCCCACGCGTCGGCACTGGCCAGCCGGTGGTCGGCGCCGCAGTCGATCACGAGCGTCTCGGGTGGCAGCTGCGCCGCGATGGCGCCCGAGGTGCCGTGCGGGAGCGCGAGCACCACCACGTCGTGCCCGGAGAGGTTCTCCACCGTCGTGTCGACGATCACGCGGTCGGCGAGGTGGGGAAGATGAGGCTGGTGGAGGCCCAGCCGGTCCCCCGCCGACGAGTGCGCGGTGAGCGCACCGAACTCGACGTCGGGGTGCGCGCTGAAGACGCGCAGGATCTCGCCTCCCACGTAGCCGGAGGCGCCTGACACTGCGACCGAGATCGTCATATGCATAACTATACACACTTCTGAATACAGCCTGATCAGGTGAAGGCACCGCGTGTCCACCATTGCACAATGGGGGCATGAGACGCATCCTCACCGTCGCCGCGGCCTGCGCGCTCGTGCTCACCGGCTGCTCCGGCGCCGACGAGTCGACCACCCCCAGCGCGAGCCCGACCTCACCCGCGACAGCCACATCGTCGCCCTCGGCAACGCCCGAGCCGTCGGCATCGGCCCTCGCGCTCCCCCAGGCGTTCTGCGACGACGCGCAACAGCTCTACGACCGTGACCTTGCGATCTCCCAGGCGCTCTCAGGGCTCGACACCTCCGCCATGAGCGCCGCCCAGCTCGCGGACCCCCAGATCTACCGGCTGTACATCGACTCCATCGACCTCAACGGCTGGTCGTCGTGGCGAGCCCTGTACGAACAGGCCTCCGCCGACTCGGACAGCCCGCAGATGCAGCAGTGGATCTCCGTCATCGTCGCCGCCACCGACGCGCAGTTCACCGCCTACACGCAGGCCGCCGGCAGCTCCAGCACTCTCAGCGAATGGTTCGCCCAGGTGTCCGACATCGTGGCGCAGCAGGACCCGATCGAGGCCACCGGCAATGAGGCGCTCCTCGCCTCGGATGCGTCGCTCACCGAGTGCGGCGTGCCGCTGTCCGTCTCCGCCGGCGAGATCCTCGGCTTCTACAGCTGATCGGCGACGCGGGAATGCTTGAGCCCCGCACGACCTTGAGGTGTTCATGAAAGCGATCCAGGTGCATCACGTCGGAGGAGTCGAGGCCCTCACCCTCGCCGACATCCCGGAGCCCGCGCCGCGGCCCGGCCGGGTGCTCGTGCGTGCCGCGGCGCTCGGCGTCAACTTCATCGACACCTACCATCGCAGCGGCGCATATCCGATGCCGCTCCCGTTCGTACCCGGCCGAGAAGGCGCAGGCACCGTCACCCACGTAGGTGACGGGGTCGAGGGGTTCACGGTGGGAGACCGCGTGGCCTGGGGCTTCGCGCCCGCCTCATACGCCGAGGTGGTCTCGCTCTCCCCCGACGACCTCTACCGCGTACCGGCGGACGTGCCGCTCGACACCGCCGCCGCTGCGATGCTGCAAGGCCTCACCGCGCACTACCTGGTCACCTCCGTGCATCGCGTGGAACCCGGGGACACCGTCCTGGTCCACGCCGCAGCAGGCGGGGTAGGCCTGCTGCTCACCCAGATGGCCCGTTCACGCGGCGCACGCGTGCTCGGCACGGTCAGCACCGACGAGAAGGAGTCGCTGGCCTCCCAGGCCGGCGCCGAGGTGATCCGCTACGACCGCATGACGGACCTCACCGCCGAGATCCCCGCTGCGGTGCGAGCCCTCACCGGCGGCGAGGGCGTGCATGCGGTGTACGACGGGGTGGGCCGCACCACGTTCGACGGCTCGCTCGCCTCGCTCAGACCCCGCGGGATGATGGCCCTGTTCGGCGCGGCCTCCGGCCCTGTGCCGCCGTTCGACCTGCAGCGCCTGAACGCAGGCGGCTCGCTGATGATCACGCGTCCGACGCTGGGGCACTTCGTGGCGACGCCGCAGGAACGCGCATGGCGCGGCAGCGAGCTGCTGGGCGCGATCGCCGACGGTTCCCTGCACGTGAGGATCGGCGCGACCTACCCGCTTGCGGACGCGGGAGCCGCGCACGCCGCCCTGGAAGGCCGCCAGACGACCGGCAAGGTGCTGCTGCTCCCCTGACCCCGACTGCCCCGGTCAGGAGGCGGACAGGCGCACCTCCGCCTCAGCCTCACGCAGGTGCCGCGGAGGGATGAACAGCGCGGACAGCGCCGTCGCCACCAGGACCGCAGTGGCAGGGAGCGCCAACGTCTGAGCCATCGCGGTGGAGAACCCGTCCTGCAGGGCCGCCGGAAGCTGCAGGGACGTGCTCTCGCCACCCGAGGCCGCGCCCCCTGCGCCCAGCTCGGCGCTGATGCGCGCGGCGATGAGGGTCGCGACGGCGGCCGAGCCGAGCACGGAGCCCACCTGCCTGGTGGCGTTGTACACACCCGAACCCGCGCCAGACGATCGGGGCGGGAGATCGCGCGTGGCGGTCGTCGCCATAGGACCCCACATGAACGCGGAGCCGGCACCCAGCAGGAACGACGCGACCAGAAGCCACCCGATCGACGCTCCCGGCCGCATCAGCGCCGCGTAGAGCCACAGCGACACCGAGACTAGAGCAGTGCCAGGCATCGCAAGCCAACGGGGGTGGACCCTGTCCGTGAGGCGTCCCGCGAGCCGCGCCAGCACCAGGGTCGCCAGCGCTGACGGCGCCGTCATGAGAGCCGACTGCGTGGGAGTCATGCCCATCACGACCTGCAGGAAGTACACGATCGGGATGAACATCCCCGTGGCGGTGAAACCGACCGCCACGATCGCGGCGTTCGCCACCGAGAAGTTCCGGATCCGGAACAACTCCAGGGGAAGCAGCGGCTCCTGCGTGTTCCGGGTCTGCCACCACACGAACGCGCCCAGGAACATCACGCCGGCTCCGATGCAGACCCACACCCAGGCAGCCCAGTCCTGGACATGCCCCTCCTGCAGCCCGAACACGACACCGAACATGCCCACGCCCGACAGCACCACGCCCCACCAGTCGAACGAGTGCGCATGGGTCTCGAGCCGCGGCACCAGCACCCACGCCGCGACGAACGCCACGATGCCGATCGGCACGTTGACGATGAAGATCCACTCCCAGCCCGGGCCGTCCACCAGCACACCGCCTGCGAGAGGTCCCGCGATCGAGGCGATCCCCGCGACAGCACCCCAGAGCGCCATCGCGCCGCCCCTGCTGGACGACGGGAACGTACGGGTGATGACCGCCATCGTCTGCGGGGTCATGAGGCTCGCACCCAGTCCCTGGATGGCACGGGCCGCGATCAGGTTGCCGATCGCGGAACCGGGAAGGGTATCCGCAAGCCCGCACATCAACGACGACAGGGTGAAGATCGCGAGCCCGACGAGGTAGATCCGACGCGGCCCGTAGCGGTCGCCCAGGCGGCCGGTGATGAGCAGCGGGACGGCATACGTGAGCAGGTACGCGCTCGTGACCCAGATGACAGCGTTCGTGTCCACGTTCAACGACGACTGGATCGACGGATTCGCCACCGTGACGATCGTCGTGTCGATCAGGATCATGAAGAAGCCAAGTATCAGCGCCCACAGGGCACGCCACGGGTTCTGCTCCTGGGTCACGGGACCTCCCTCCACGGGCCCCGGCGGGCTCCTCGCCGACAATAGCCCAGGAGACGCCCCCCAGTCGTCACGCGAACGACACATTGACCAGGCACAATGAGCGCATGCAGAACATCAGGATGCGCATGATGCGTGAGTCGGACGTGCCTGCGGTCACGGCGCTCAATGCCGGCGCGTCCCCAGCCGTGAACCTCCTCACCGAGGACGAGGTCGGAAGCCTGTTCCACCTGTGCGACATCGCGCTCGTCGCGACCAACCGCAACCGCGAGGTCGTGGCGTTCCTCCTGTCGCTCGCGCCGGGCCAGCCTTACACCTCTGAGAACTACCAGTGGTTCGAGTCGCGCGGGGTACGGCACCAGTACATCGACCGGATCGTGGTCGCGCCGTCCGCCAAGGGCACCGGCGTAGGTCGCGCGCTCTACGAGTCCGTCTTCGAGCGTGCCCGTGAGCGAGGCGCAAACGAGGTGAGCTGCGAGGTCAACATCGAGCCGCCCAACCCCGGATCGCTGGCCTTCCACGAGCGGCTCGGATTCCGTCAGCTCGCGGAGCAGTGGACGAAGGATCACACCGTCAAGGTCGCCCTGCTCGCCTTCTCCGTGTATTGAACCGCCCGACCGCGGAGCGAGGCTAGAGCGCCTTGCACGACCACGAGCCGGTGAGACGGTCGCCCGTCGCGGGATCCGAGACGTCGAACCGGCCCGACTCCAGGCCGTCGAGGACCTCCACCATGCCTGCGCCGCGATAGGCGTCCCCGTTCACGTCCAGGAACGTGACCACGCCGTCGTACGAGCCGGGATCCGTCACCGGGCGCGGCACCCCGACCGTCGCGGTGGCGATGCCGCTCTCGATCGTGAGGTCCTGGACGACCACCGAGAAGTCGCCGTCGGGAGCGCCCGATCCACAGTTGACCGTGATCAACGGGTCCGCCGCCACCGCCTCGGGAGCGTCGACCCCGACCGCGAGCTGCTTCCCGTCGGACTCCCGCACCGCCTCGATACGCGCCTGCACCGGGCCACGATGGATCGACGCGAGCGGCGTTGCCGAGCCTGCAGGGATGCTCAGGGTGGGCTCCGGCACCGCGGACCTTGCTGCGCCCGCAGGAGCCTCCGCAGTGGCGGGACCTGCGGAGGAGAGCATGGCGGAGACGATCGGCGGTGAATCCTGGATGCTGGGCGCGCAGCCGGACGCAACCACGGCGACGATCACCACCGCGAGCGTGGCCGCCGCAGCGCGCATGGCCGTCTCCCCTCAACCCGGCGACGCCTCCGCGTCACCGCTACGTCTGTTGTACCCCGGGACGGGGGCCGATGTCGATGAGGTTCGTCACACCGGCGCGTCGCCGCGCAGCACGCGGGCGCGTGGCTGATCAGCCCTTGCGCGTGGCTGCGATGATGCCCGCGTACGGCTGGAGAAGCAGGTCGATGTCCCGCCCGGCGCCCGCGGCCCACAGGCCGGAGATCTGACCGTCGAGGTACAGCGCCGACGAGGCTCCGAGCCCATCGCGGAACATGCGTGCGAACGTGTCGAAGTTGACGAGATCGTCCGAGATCGCCAGGTACACGGTCCGCCCATCCGCGGAGACTCCCACTCCGCTGCGGAAGGCGACGTTCGTGGAGCCTGCCGTGAAGGCGGGGTGGATCACGCCGTCGAGCACGAGCGCCGGCCCCGACTGCGTCGCCTGCATCACGCCGTCAGGGCTGTAGTCCATCGAGTCCACCACCTCCGCCGTGCCGTCGTCCATGATCGCGAACACCCCGTTCGGAAGCAGGTGGAAGTTGCCCTCGCCGCCGTTGAGGTTGAGCGGCACCAGCTGCTGACCGTCGGACACGAGCAGGCCACCAGGCACGTAGCTGGGCGTGAAGATCCCTGCGTTCGTGAGCACGTCGCCGTCGACCTCGCCCAGATAGGTGCCTCCCTTCTCACCGTCCCAGACCACCCGGATGTCCCACTGCGAGAGGTCGAGCCGCGCGACCGAGAACCTGACGCCTTCGAACTCGTACGGCTGCACGGCGCTGTCCGGATCCACCTGCTTCGCAGGCTCGGTCGTGGTCACGATGAACGGCGTCTCGGATCCGCTCGCCGACGGCGTGGTCACGGACGGCGAGGCCGACGACTCGTCGACCTGTGGGCCCGCGCAGCCCACCAGCAGCATCACGAGCGCGAGTGCTGCCGAGGTCCTGAGCATCGTGGGCATGCGGGCAAGCCTAGGCTCTGGGAGGCGCCGCTCCGCCCACGGCAGGCGCGGATGCGAGGGATCGAGGCGATCATGCGCTGCCCTTCGTCTCCCCCTTGGTCGCGCGCTCCTTGTTCACCGTCCTCGCCGCGATCTCCTCGGCGGTCTGCTCGTCCTTGCCCATCTGCAGCTCGGACTCCTTGATGTGCTCGTACTGCCGTCGGCGGGTGTCGCTCCAGCCGTTGTCCTCGGGCATCATGCTCCTCCTCGCTCGTCGTGGTCATGCACGCGTCGTCGGTCTCAGCCCAGGAGCGCCTCACGCACGTGCGCGAGCAGCTCCTCCCAGGACTGTGCGAACTTGTCGACGCCCTGGGTCTCGAGGAGCGCCGTCACGTCGTCCAGGTCGACGCCCGCCGCGGCCAGCGCCTCTAGCCGCGCTCGCGCCTCGTCGAACGTTCCCGTGACGGTGTCAGCCGCCTCGCTGGCGCCGTGGTCGGCGACGGCGTCCAGCGTCGCCTCCGGCATCGTGTTGACGACGCCGTCCGCCACCAGCTGGTCCACGTACTTCGTGTCCGGGAACGACGGGTCCTTGGTGGAGGTGGACGCCCACAGGGGCCGCTGCGCATGCGCGCCATGGTCCGCGAGCGCCTTGAACCGCTCGGACCGCAGGACGCGCAGGTGGTGCTCGTAGGCGAGTGCCGCGTTCGCGACAGCGGCGGCACCCCGCAGCGGCGACCCATCGGGCAGCCGCGAGTCGACCTCGGAGTCCACACGCGAGACGAAGAAGGACGCGACGGAACGGATCACCGTGAGATCCCTGCCCGCTGCGAGCGCGTCCTCGAGGCCGCTCAGGTAGGCGTCGACCACCTCGCGGTAGCGCTGCAGCGAGAAGATGAGGGTGACGTTGACGTTGATCCCCTCGGAGATCGCCTTGCGGATGGCGGGCAGACCCTCCTTGGTCGCGGGGATCTTGATCATGACGTTCGGGCGGTCGACGAGCCACCACAGCTGTCGCGCCTCGGCGATGGTCGCTTCCGTGTCCCGCGCGAAGCGCGGGTCCACCTCGATCGACACCTTGCCGTCCTGCCCCGCGGTGGCGTGGTGCACCACCGCCATGACGTCGCACGCGGCGCGGACGTCGGCCGTGGTGATCATCCGCACCGCCTCCTCGACGCCGACCCCGCGTGCGGCGAGGTCCGCGATCTGCGAGTCGTATGCTCCGCCGCCCGAGATCGAGGCGGCGAAGATCGACGGATTGGTCGTCACACCCACGACACCGCGCTCAGCGATGTCGGCGGCGAGACCGCCGGATCGGATCCTGTCCCGCGAGAGGTCGTCGAGCCAGACGGACACGCCCGCCTGGCGCAGCGACTCGAGCGGCCCCGCCTTGATGGTGGTCGTGGCACTCACAGCGTCCTCCTTCGGATCGAGCGGCACGCGGCGGACGCCACGCGCCTCCTAGGAAGTCAACGCGGGGCACGGGGACCGATGTTCCCCCACCAGCGGCAGGCGACCGCGGATGCCGGTCTCCCAGCTCAAGTCGATTGCGAGAGGATGGATCGCGGGAAGGTTATCGACCCCCGATGACGTTACGCACCCGGACGCCGACGTCGCGGCGCATCCGCCGCGCGATGGCCCGGCGTCCAGGAAGGACAGTCGTGAGCGACGCACCGCACCGCTACGATCCGCATCTCTCCCGCTTCGAGCGATCCGACGCGTTCGTCTTCTTCGGAGCGACGGGCGACCTGGCGCGCAAGATGATCTTCCCGTCGTTGCTGATGATGGTGCGCGACGGCCAGCTGGACGTGCCCGTGGTGGGCGTCGCGTCGTCCGGTTGGACGATCGACGACCTCAAGCAGCGCGCGCGGGAGTCCGTCGGGAAGTCCGCGGACAAGCACCCCGAGGCCTTCGAGCGTCTGCTCGGTCTGCTGCGCTACGTCGACGGCGACTATCGCGACGCCTCGACGTTCGGCGCGCTCAAGGAGGCGCTGGGCGGCGCCGCCCGCCCGACCCATTACCTGGCGATCCCGCCCGCGCTGTTCGGCACCGTCATCGAGGGCCTGGCGGCTGCGGGTCTCAACAGGGATGCGCGCGTGGTGGTCGAGAAGCCGTTCGGCCGCGACCTCGAGTCCGCCGTCGAGCTCGACGCGATCATCTCATCGGCGTTCCCTGCGGAGTCGGTGTTCCGGATCGACCACTTCCTGGGCAAGGAGGAGATCATGAACCTCCTCTACTTCAGGTTCGCGAACGCGCTCGTCGAGCCTGTGTGGAACCGCGACAGGATCGCGAGCGTGCAGATCACCGTCGCAGAGGACTTCGGCGTTCAGGGACGAGGCTCGTTCTACGAATCCGCGGGAGCACTGCGCGACGTCGTCGAGAACCACATGTTCCAGGTGGTCGCGCTGCTGGCCATGGAGGCTCCCGCCTACCAGGGCTACAAGGCGGTGCACGACGCGAAGGTCGCGGTGTTCAAGGCCATGCGCCCGCTCACCAAGGACGATGTCGTGAGGGGCCAGTTCGAGGGCTACCGCGACGAGAGCGGCGTGGCGCCCGACTCCGACGTGGAGACTTTCGCCGCGCTCCGGCTGTGGATCGACTCGTGGCGATGGGCAGGCGTGCCCTGGTACCTGCGCACGGGCAAGCACCTGCCGACGAAGGCGGCTGAGGTCGTGGTCGAGTTCAAGCGACCGCCGCAGCAGCTGTTCGACGATGCGCTCGACGGCTCCGAGCGGGCCAACTACCTTCGCTTTCGCCTCTCCCCCGTCCCCGAGATCGCCCTGGCCGCCAGGGTGAAGACGCCCGGGGAGGAGTTCCGCGGGAGCCAGCGCGAGCTGAGCGTCGTGTCGAACCAGACCAACGAGCGGCCCGCCTATGCACGGCTGCTGTCCGACGCGCTGCGCGGCGACCCGTCACTGTTCACCCAGGAGGAGTCGATCGAGGCCGCCTGGCGCGTGGTCGACGACGTGCTGGACGACCACTCACCGGCGATCCCGTACGCCCGCGGCACCTGGGGTCCCGCCGAGGCGGACGCGCTGATCGCGCCTCACACCACCTGGATGAACCCCACCACCGATCAAGGAGACCACGCATGACCACCGACACCCCGATGCAGCTCGGCATGATCGGCCTGGGACGCATGGGAGCGGGCCTCACCCGCCGGCTCCTGGCCGACGGGCACACGGTGGCGGTGAACGACGTCTCGGCCGACGCGGTCGACGCGCTCGCCGCCGAGGGAGCCGTGCCCGCGTACGATTTCGCGGGGCTGGTCGCAGCGCTCGATGCCCCGCGCGCGGTGTGGGTGATGGTCCCCGCGGGCGAGGTCACAGAGAACGTCATCGCGAGGCTCGCAGACGTGCTCGAGCCCGGCGATGCCATCATCGACGGAGGCAACTCCTACTACCGGGACGATCTGCGGCACGCCTCGACCCTCGCCGAGAAGGGGATCTCGTTCGTGGACGTCGGCACGTCCGGCGGCGTGTGGGGCGCCGCGCGCGGCTTCTCGCTGATGATCGGCGGCGACGACGCGACGGTCGGCAGGCTCACACCGCTCTTCCGCACGCTCGCGCCCGGGATCGCAGCGGCCGACCGCACGCATGGAAAGGACGGCGAGCCGCTGCCCGGCGAGGAGGGCTGGCTCCACTGCGGCCCCGTCGGTGCGGGACACTTCGTCAAGATGGTCCACAACGGCATCGAGTACGGACTGATGGCCGCCTACGCCGAGGGTTTCAACATCCTGAAGGCCGCCAACGCGGGCACTCCCGGCACGGCCGCGCACGACTCGCAGACCGCACCCATGGCGAATCCCGAGTACTACCAGTACGACTTCAAGGTGGACGAGGTGGCGGAGGTCTGGCGTCGTGGCTCGGTCGTCGGCTCCTGGCTCCTGGACCTCACCGCCGACGCCCTGCACGCCTCCCCTGACCTGGCCGAGTTCTCCGGCAATGTGGCGGACTCGGGCGAAGGACGGTGGACGTCCATCGCCGCGATCGATGAGGGCGTCCCCACGCCGGTGCTTACCACCGCGCTGTACTCGCGGTTCGCCTCCCGCGACCTCGACGCGTACGCGGAGAAGGTGCTCAGCGCCATGCGCAAGGGCTTCGGCGGGCACGTGGAGCGCCCCACCGGGGAGTAGCGATCGGGCGGACTCCGCCGCTGTCGGGAACAGTCGGGACAAATGTCCCACCCAGGAATGCTCAGCGACCGGCAAACTCCGGGTAAAGGGAGCGCGCCGACGCGGTGCGCTGCCCTGCGCCGCAGATGCGGCCACCCCGGTGCCGTGCACCGCAGGCACCGTCGCCGTCCCCGCAGAACGCCATCCCGCAGATGAAGGAGTCCTCGTGAGCATCACGACCCCGTCCCAGCTGCTTGCCGCCGTCGACCTCGCCCCTGAGGTGCGCGCCGCGCTCGAGGCCAGCCCCCGCGTGACGATCCCCGAGACGCGCGAGGCGCTCTACGCGCTCGCTCTCGGGCCCACAGGTGGCCCGGTGTTCTCCGTCGACTACGACGCGAACGGAACGACGGTGACCGAGGCGACCGTGACCCGTTGCCGCAACGGCATCGCAGTGAACTTCCCCGAGGACTACATGCGGCGCCGCGATCCGAAGTGCATGCTGATCGCGGACGACCGCCCCACCGACAAGGAACGCTACGCGGACCGGTTCGGCGAGAGGTTCGACCGAGTGCGTGCCGAGACCCTCCAGTGGCTCGGGACGCAGGAACTGGTGGTCGTGCCGTTCAAGGCCGGCGGCCTCACCTACGGGTCGCCCTCGATCGCGATCATCCCCGCCAGCTCCGCATTCTTCGCGTTGGCGCTGGTGGACCTGCAGGGCTGGACCACGTTCGACGAGATCGGCGCGTTCACCCCGCGCTCGATCCTGTACGTGGCGCCCCCGTTCCGGCACACGCACTTCGACGGCAGGCAGGTGGTGGTGCACGACCGGACCGCGACCCTGCACGAGATCTTCGCCTACAACCTCTATCCGGGTCCGAGCGCCAAGAAGGGCGTGTTCTCGGTGCTGCTCGACATCGGCGAGGCGGAGGGCTGGATCACCGCCCACGCCTCATCCGTGCGCGTGACGACGCCGTACGACAACGACACCGTGATCATGCATGAGGGTGCCTCCGGCGGCGGCAAGTCCGAGATGTGCCAGGACCTGCGCCGCGAGGACGACGGCCGCATCCTCGTGGGCCGCAACGTGGTGACCGACGAGCCCTACCTCATCACCCTCTCGGAGACCTCCGAGCTCGCGCCCGTCACCGATGACATGACGCTCTGCCACCCGGCCGTCCAGGACGGCTCCGGGAAGCTGGTGGTCGCGGACGCGGAGGATGGCTGGTTCGTGCGCGTCGACGGACTCAAGGAGTACGGCGAGGACCCGCACTTCGAGCGCGCCGTCATCCACCCGGACACGCCGCTCGTGTTCTTCAGCATCGACGGCGTCTCCGACGCGACGGCCCTGCCGTGGGAGCACACGCCCGACTCCACCGGACGGCCGTGCCCCAATCCGCGGGTGGTGATCCCTCGTCGAGCGATCCGTCGCATCGTCAACCAGCCGGAGCCCGTCGACGTCCGCACGTTCGGCGTCCGTATGCCCGCCTGCACCGCCGACGCGCCCACCTACGGGATCATGGGGCTCGCCCACTTCGTCCCGCCGGCCATCGCATGGCTGTGGCGCCTCATCGCCCCGCGCGGCGACAAGAACCCGTCGATCGGCGAGGCGCCCGACGCAGTGAAGCGACTCGAGCACGGCGGCATGGTCTCGGAGGGCGTCGGCTCGTACTGGCCGTTCTCCACCGGCACGAAGGTCGCTGCAGCCAACCTGCTGCTCGACCAGATCGTCACCTACGACCGCACGCGCTACGTGCTCGTGCCCAACCAGCACATCGGTGCCTACAAGGTCGGCTTCTCCGCCGAGTGGCTCACCCGCGAGTGGCTCGCACGCAAGGGCGGCGGCCGCATGCGGGCCGATCAGCTCGAGCCTGCCCGCTGCTCGCTGTTCGGCTACACGCCCACCGAGATCACGCTCGACGGACAGCCCATCCGGCGCACGCTGCTGCGGCCCGAGCTGCAGTCGCAGGTGGGCACGGACGCGTACGACGCCGGTTGTGCGATCCTCACAGGCTTCTTCAAGTCAGAGCTCCAGCAATACCTCACGGACGACCTGGACCCCCTGGCACGCCGCATCATCGAGACCTGTCTCAGCGACGGCACCGTCGAGGACTACGAGGCGCTCACGCCGCTCTACCTGTAGCGCGCCGGAGATCCGCGCCCGTATTGCAGCCCATCGGCGCGGCGACCCGCATCCGCGGGGCGCCGCGCCGACGCGGATCGCCGCCACTGTAGGTTGATGACGGCAACCGATGCGAGGAGACCTGATGGACGCGGACGAGCAGCGCGCGCGAATGAACGAGGTGCCGGTCGACGATCCGACCCGCACCGAGTACCAGAAGCTCATGAACGACGAATGGTTCAAGTACCGGCTGGGGCCCGAGCTCGCCGACATGCAGCGCGCCACGCTCGCCACCCTGCGCGACGTCAGCGCACGATACTTCGAGGAGCCCGTGGAAGCGACGCGGATCCTGTGCGAGCTCGTCGAGGAGTGCGGGCCGGGACTCGACTTCAGGCCGCCCATCTACCTCGAGTATCGCGAGCGGGTGCGCTTCGGCGCGAACGTCTTCATCAACGCGAACCTCATGATCCTCGGCAGCGGTGAGGTCACGATCGGCGACAACGCCCTCATCGGACCGGACGCGCGCTTCTACACCGTGAACCACACGATGGACGTCGAGCTGCGTCGCGAGGGCTGGGAGCGCGCATTCCCCATCGTCCTCGAGCCCGACGTGTGGCTCGGCGGCTCCGTCGTGATCTGCCCTGGCGTGACGATCGGGCGTGGATCGGTCGTGGCCGCAGGTTCCGTCGTCACCAAGGACGTCCCCCCGATGTCCGTCGTCGGAGGGAATCCTGCGAGGGTCCTGAAGAGCCTCTGACCAGAGGCGGGCAGCCTGGCGAGGACTCCGAGTCAGCGCCTGGTGTCGCCGCCGTCGGGCTCGGCGCCGTCGGGCTCGAGTCCGCCAGGAGCGTCGTCGCCACGGGCAACCTCGCCAGAGGCATCGTCCCCCGGCTCGAGTCCGCCAGGAGCTTCGTCGGCGCGCTCCCCGGCCGCGGCGCCGTCGGCACCCTCCGGATCGCCCGCCTTCTTCTTGGCGCCCGAGAGCCACCCGTAGTTGGAGGCTCCGCCGTTCTCCTTCGCTCCCTTGTAGAACTGATACCCGAAGTAGATCACCGCGATGGCGATGGCGATGTAGAAGAACGCCTGCGCGGCGATCGGCGAACCCTGGTCGGCAGCGGCGGCGAGAATCATGCGGCGATTCTCTCACGCGTCGCTCCGTACGCGGCGAACCGCCACAGCCTTGGTGAGAACGGTGATCATGCCCGACTTCTCCCCGACGCACCTAGCCCGTACCGTCGAGGGGTGAGCCCTCACCAACACGCACCCGTGGAGCACGCGGCGAGCCGTCATCGCGACCGCCTCGCTGGCGTGTTCATGCTGGTCGCCGCATTCATGGCCGTCGAGGTGATCGTGGCGCTGAGCTCGGGCTCGTTGTCGTTGATGTCGGATGCGGGCCACATGGCGGCCGACGTCGTCACCCTGGGAGCAGCGCTGGTGGCGACACGCATCGCCGGGCGCAGCGACACGTCGGGTTCGCGCACGTACGGCTCGTACCGCGCGGAAGTGTTCGCATCCGGACTGGCCGCGCTGGTGATGCTCGCCGTCGCGGTGTACGTGGTCGTCGAGGCGATCCGGCGCGCCGGCACGGAGCCCACCATCCCCGCCGCACCGATGCTGGTCGTCGGCGGTCTGGGACTGATCGTGAACGTGGTGAGCCTCATGCTGCTGAGGGCAGGCTCACGGGAGTCGCTGAACGTGCGGGGAGCCTATCTAGAGGTGATCGCCGACGCCGCAGGCTCGGTGGGGGTCATCCTCGCAGCGACGCTGATGATCACCACGGGCTCGCCTGCGTGGGACGTGGTCGTAGCGCTCGCGATCGGCGCCTTCGTCGCCGTCCGCGCAGTGCTCCTGGCACGAGAGGTGCTGGATGTCCTCGGCCAGCACGCGCCGCGAGGGTTCGACGTGGACGCAGCGGCGCACGACCTCGCCGCGCTTGCGGGTGTGCGGGGCGTCCACGACCTCCACGCGTGGACGCTGACCTCCGGCATGAACGTGGCGACGGCACATCTGCTGCTCGAGCACGGCGCCGATCCGTCCTCCACGCTCGTCGTCGCGCAGGCCGTGCTCCGCGACGAGCACGGGATTGCTCACGCGACGCTGCAGCTGGAGGACCAGATGTCCGCCCAGTGCCACGACGTCAGCTGGTAGCACGCCGCCGATCCGACCTCCGCAGCGGGCGCGTCATCCGAGCGGGCGGCCGTGCTCACGCGGCCTCGCATCGAGGGCCCAATCGAGCCGAAGGGCGCGCTCGCGCGACCCCGACACCCCGCGACCGTGCGTCAGTACCGAGCGGGGGCCGTCAGAGCTCGAGCCGGATCTGATCGGCGTCGAGCTCGCGCATGGCGGACTGCAGGGTCGCTGACGTGAATGAACCGACCATGCGGGCCTCGAGCAGGACCTCACGCTGCGCGTGGATGACGGCCAGCTGCTCCCCGATCTCGTCGAGCTCGTCGGCGCTCGCCTGCAGCTCGTCCCGAGCGTCGTCCGCGGCCTCGCCGAGCATCCGTTGCAGCTCGACGCGCTCCTGCGCACGCTGCTGCGGGGTCTGGCCGGGGTCGGGCTTCAGGAATCGGACGAGCGTCGCGGCGGTGCCCCCTTGGACGCCCAGCGACACGACCGCCACCACGAATGCGATGAGGATCAGCAGAGACCTCTCGGGCGCGTCCGCGGGGAGCGTCTGAGCCGCAGCGATGGTGACGACGCCTCGCATGCCCGACCACACGATCAGCGTGCCGTCCCTCCAGCCCAGCCGGGACGACACCTGATAGGTCGCATCGGCCTCGGCACGCACGAGCCTCGCATGGATGCGCCGATGCAGCTCCTCCTCAGGCCTTCCGGGGCGGAGCCGGATGCTGAGGCGCTCAAGCGGGGTCAGCGGCGGCGGAGTGGACAGGTCGGCGAGCTGAGCCTGGTCGGCCGCGATGCGTTCCTGCCGTCGGTCCACGGTCGCGGCGGAGCGCCGCAGGCCGGCCATCAGGGGCGCGACGAATCCCGCGCGGATGACGAGGCTCAGCACCAGCGCGGCGAGCGCGATCCACGCCGCTCGGCCCACTCCCTGATGGTTGGCCTGGACATCCTCGATGACCCCGATCAGCTCGAGACCGAGGATCAGGTAGACAGCACCCTCGAGCACGAGCTCAAGCGCGTGCCACGTCTGCCGGTCCGCCACCCGGTGCTGGGGTGAGAGCACCCTCGCCGCACCGTTGCCGGTGACGAGCCCCGCGACGACCGCTGCGACCAGGCCCGACGCGCCCATCGCCTCCGCCGGGATCGATGCGATGAACGGCACGGTGAAGGTGATGACGGTGTTCACCGTCGTGTCCTTGACATGCGAACGCACCCACAGGTTGAGCCGACCGACCGCCCACCCGATGATCACGGCCACGGTGAGCGCCATCACGAACACGCCGCTGACGGACCAGAACGTGACCGATGCGGCCGAGGCGGCCACAGCGGCGCGCAGCAGGACGAGCGCGACGGCGTCGTTCAGCATGGACTCGCCCTCGAGGACGGTAGTCACCCTGGGGTTGACGCCCAGACGTTTGATGATCGCGGTAGCGACAGGGTCGGTGGGACTGACGAGCGCGCCCAGCGCGAGCGCCCACGGCCAGCTGAGACCCAGGATCCAGTGGAAGAACACGCCGAGCAGCGCGGTCGAGATCAGCACCAGCGCCAGGGAGAGCCCCGAGATGGAACGGAGCTCGCGACGGAAGTCCGTGGCAGGGATCTGCACGGCCGCCGCATACAGGAGCGGCGGCAGCACACCCGCAAGGATGATCTCCGGATCCACCTCCACCTCGGGCATGGCGGGAACGACGCTCGCCAGGACGCCGAGCGCGACGAGCAGGAGCGGCGCCGCGATGCCGACCCTGGGGCTGAGCGCATGCGAAGCGGCGATGCCGAGGAGCGCGAGAACGCCCAGGATCAGGATCTGCTCCATGGTCAGCCGATCACCTCGGCGAGCACCTCGAGCGCCCGGTGGCGCTCGTCGTACGGCACGAAGAGATGGTCGTGCTTGGCCCCCGCCACGGCATTGCAGCTGATGCCGGCATCGGCGAGCGCCGTGGCGAAGGTGGCGGTGAGTCCGACCGCGTCAAGCGCGGAGTGGACCTGCAGGGTGATCCAGGCAGACGGGAACTCGTGCACCAGCCTCAGGTTGGTGGCGGTCGCCAGGTCGATCACGATCGAGATCCCCTCATCCTCGACGATGGTCGCGACGGGGGTGACGCCCATGGGGATCGTGCGGACCGTGGCCCACACGTAGCAGCCCTCGTTGAGCCGGGGGCTCATGCCCTGGATGAGCAGCTCGAGGTCGTCGATTCCTGACATATGCCCAGCCTAGGGCCGCGGTCGGTCACGCGGAAGGACGCTCAGAAGAGCCGGTCCGCGCCATCGAGGCGCGTGCGGGCGTGCTCCGCGCCGGCCGGCCTTGTGCGCGTGAGCTCTCGCTCCACCAGGTCTGATGCTGAGGGCGTGCGCCGCCACTCGCCGTCCGGGTCGCGAGCCTCCGCCCGCCGCACCTCCGTTCGCGCCGGCTCGGACGCTGACGATGCGGCTCCCCCGGTGTTGTGGTCGACGGCGGCACGGTCCAGCCCATGGGCACGGATGAGCGGCTTGATCCGCGCCGCGAGCTCCTGCCGGTAGCGCTTGGGCGCGTAGGAGCCGTCACCGTAGAGAGCGCGGTAACGGGGCGTGAGCTCGGGCCTGAACGTGTTGAGCCAACGGGCGTACCACTCCTTGACGCCTGGGCGCAGATGCAGTGCGCTGTAGGTGACGGACGTGGCACCTGCCGCCTTGATGCGGGCGAGCGCTGCGTCCAGGTGCTCCGTGTCGTCGGTCAGGTAGGGCAGCACAGGCATCATGAACACCGCGACGTCGAAGCCGGCCTCGGCCGCGGCGGTCACGGTCGCGAGCCTGGCGGCGGTGGTCGGGGTGCCAGGCTCCAGCGTCTGCTGCAGATCGTCGTCGAAGACCGCGATCGACATCGCAAGGTCGACGGGCACGCGTGTCGCCGCATCCGCGAGCAGCGGCAGATCACGACGCAGCAGGGAACCCTTGGTGAGGATCGAGAAGGGTGTGCCGGAGTCCGCGAGCGCGGCGATGATCCCCGGCATCAGGCGGTAGCGACCCTCCGCGCGCTGGTACGGGTCTGTGTTGGTGCCGAGCGCGACATGCTCGCGGGTCCACGACGGTCGCGAGAGCTCGCGCTGCAGCACCTCGACGACGTTCGCCTTCACGATCAGCTGGGTGTCGAAGTCCCGCCCTGCGTCGAGCTCGAGGTACTGGTGGCTGGGCCGCGCGAAGCAGTACACGCAGGCGTGACTGCAGCCGCGATACGGGTTGATGGTCCAGGTGAAAGGCACCACCGAGCTGGAGCCGACCTTGTTGAGGGCGCTCTTGGCTGCGATCTCATGGAAGACGATGCCGTCGAACTCGGGCGTGCGGACCGAACGGATCAGGTTGCTGAGTCGAGCAAGGCCCGGCAGTGCGTCGACCTGCTCCGAGTCCAGCGTCTGTCCGTCCCACCTCACAGACCCATTCGAACAAACGTTCGATGCGATGTCAACGTCCCACGCCTCGTTCGCCGGCACGATCTCCCGCGCCAGCCTCAACCGACGGTCGGCACGTCTACCTCAGCCGACGGTTGCCACGTCGACCTCGTCACCGGTCGCACCATCGACGAGCACCCGGGCACCCAGCGGTTCCGTGAGCGCGACATCGACGATGTCCTGGCACGCGTCGTTCGGGCTCCGGTAGGTCGAGGTCACGGTGACGGTCACCTCCGTCGTCGTCTCCACGACCTCCGTCTCAGGATCACCGTGGCATGTACCGACGACGACTCGCAGCGCACCGGCGTTCAGCTCGGCCCCTTCGATCGGCTGCGGACCACGGGACTCCGTGCTGCTGCACGCCGTCAGGAGAGCCAGGGCCGCAACCCATGCTGCGGCTGCGGTCGCATGCCGGGAACTCCGGAGCGCCCCGCTCCATCGGGCGGTGGAGCGACCCGTCTCAACGGCGCCACAGGGTGCGGGCGAGCCACGACTCATGATGTCGCGCCCTCCGCCGGCTCACCCGCGCGCGTGTAGCCCGCCGGGCTCGACAGCTGGAGGGAGAGCCGCGGCTCCTGCCCGGCCGGCAACGTCACCTGCCAGGTGTGCACGGTGATGTCGGCGTCCGAGGGCCGGTCGACCACCCAGTAGGCGCGGTCCACGTCGACGCCCTCTTCAGAGACGACGTCGGGCAGAGGCCCCGGGCACCCGTCGGTGAGCAGCAGGTCCCACCCTTCGAGCCACGTGCGCTGGGCGGTCTCTCCCTCGCCGCACGGCTGCACGCTGAACCCGGCGGTCATGAGGGACGATGCGACCCCGTCGGCTCCCGACGTGATCTCGACGGTGACGGGCCCCGCCGGCACCGCGTCGACGGACTGCCATGGGGCGACGGCATAGCCGCCTCGGGTGGTCCAGTAGGCGGTCACGGCGATCCTGTAGGTGTCGCCTCCCGCGGCGCCAGCGTCCCCGTCGCCACCGGCATCCGACGTCACCAGGTAGGCGCGCATGCAAGCGTCGACCCAGCCCGTGCGCGCACCCTCGAGCGCGAGCCACGACCGGGACCAGCCCTCGTCCCACTGACTTCCTACGCAGCTCCAGGTGACCTCGGTGCCGTCGGCCGCGATCACCGCAGGGGCCTCGCCATCCGCGGGCGACGCCTCCTCGGCTGGCGGGAGCGACGACTCATGCCGGGCCAGCGCCCAGGCACCGACGAGCACCAGCAGGATGGCTGGCACGGCCAGCATCCACCTTCGCATAGAGCCCCCCGACTCGGTCCGCGCCATGTGTGCCTGGCGTCGATCGAGAGCCTAGTCGCGGACCCTCACCTGTGCGAGAGCAATGCCGCCAACATCGTCGATCGCCGCGATCGGAGCGGCGGATCGGGATCGCAGATCGGGATCGCCGGCATCAGCCGCGGCGGAGGCCGCCCGTCGCGATCGACGCGTCGCGCATCGCGACCACGGGGATCACCGCACCCGTGCGGCTGACCTTCTCACCGCGCTCGACGATCACCATGCCCAGCCGCTCGTAGAGGGCGATGTTGTCGTCCTCCTGAGCGCGCACCAGGCAGGACAGACCCTGGAGGCCTTCGGCACGTGCCGCCTCCCGCAACGCGGCGACGAGCGTGGAGGCGATGCCCCGGCCGCGCGCCTCAGGCACCACGCCCAGGCGCCCGAAGTAGAGCGAGCCGTCTCCCGCGTCGTGGTGCTTCGCGAGCGCCACGGGGCGGCCGTCGACTCGTGCGATCGCGACGCCGAGGCCCGTCTCGATCTCGAGCGCGAGCGTCAGTGGGGTCTCGAGCATCGCGCCTGAGGTCTCACCTTTGGCCGTGTACTCATCGAAGGCACGATGCATGACCCCGATCGCCTGGGCGGCCGCCTCCGGAGCGATCCGCAGCTCGATCTCGACCACGGCAGGATCGTCGACACCTCTCACGCACGAAGACTCTAGACCTGTCCCACCGCCGGGCACGCACCAGGATTCGAGACCTGCGGCGCCGCCGGTCAGGGGCATGGCCGGACGGTGGCGCGCCGGAGGCCCGCTCACGCTCCGGCCGCGAGCGTCACAGCGAGCACGAGCATGATCACGCCGATGCCGCCGTCGAGCACCCTCCACGCACCAGGTCGCGCGAGCGGCTTGGCGAGCAGGCGGGCGCCGTAGCCCAGCGCCGTGAACCACAGGACCGAGCCGGAGGCCGCGCCTGCAGCGAAGATCCATCGCGCCTCCCCGTGGGTCGCGGCGACGGTGCCCATGAGCAGCACCGTGTCCAAGTAGACGTGGGGGTTCAGCCATGTGACGGCCAGCACGGCCAGTGTGGTGGCGCGCAGCGAATCACGACGGACGACGCTCGTCTGGGCCGCCGCACCGGACGCCGCCGCGAATCCTTTCGCAGGCATGCCGACAGCTGCCGACCGGCGGCCGCTCGACGACGTGCGTGACGGGACTGGGGTGCCTTCCACGGTGGGCCGACGCGCCGCTGAGACGCCGACTGCGCCACGGTCGGCATCGACCACCCGCATACCCGAACTGGGATGCTGCGCGTCGACCACCCGCACGTCCGAACTGGGATGCTGCGCGTCGACCACCCGCATACCCGAACCGGGACTCTGCGCGTCGGTGGACCTGCGGGGCACCCGCAGCGCGCTCCCGTCCGGTCGCCACGCGCGGCGCGCCGCCATCAGGCCGTAGACCAGCAGGAATGCGGCACCCGCCCAGCGCGCCGCGGACACGAGCCAGGGCAGCCCGACCACGGCGAGACCCACGCCGGAGACTCCGACGGCGATGAGGATCGCGTCGGACAGCGCGCAGACGGCGACGACGAGCAGCACATGCTCGCGGCGCAGACCCTGACGCAACACGAACACGTTCTGCGCGCCGATGGCGATGATGAGCGAGAACGAGAGCCCAAGCCCTGCAACATAGGTCATGCGGCGAACGTACGGCCTCGAACGAAGAAGCACCACTCACGATCTCTTTGGTTGCATTAGCCTGCCTTATATGCAGATTCCGGCGGACCTGGCCCAAACCCTCGCCACCACCGTGGACGAGGGGTCGCTCGACGCCGCAGCACGTGCCCTCCACATCACCCAGCCGGCCGTGAGCCAGCGGCTGCGAACCCTCGAGCGGCTCACCGGGCAGGTGCTGCTGGTGCGCTCGCGACCGGTGCGACCGACCCCGGCGGGCGAGGTGGTGGTGCGCTACGCCCGCCAGATCGCCCAGCTCGACGCCGAGGCCTCAGCGTCGCTCGGGCTGGAGGGCGCCTCGCGCCCCGTCCTGTCGATCGGGGTCAACGCGGACTCGCTCGCCACCTGGTTCCTCACACCGCTGGCGCGCCTCGCCCAGCGTCACGGCGTGATCTTCGACCTTCACCGGGACGACGAAGGACGCACGGCGGACCTGCTCGTGAACGGCACGGTCGCCGCGGCGGTGACGACGCGGCACGATCCGGTACCGGGTTGCACCGTCACGCGCCTGGGCACGGAGTCGTATCGCGCTGTGGCATCAGCCGACTTCGCTCGCCGTTGGTTCCCATCCGGGGTGACCGCCGAGGCCCTTGCCAGCGCCCCGCTGGTGGACGTCGACTCGGAGGACCAGCTGCAGACCCGCTACCTGGAGGCACGCGGCGTGGATCCTGCGCTGCCGCCGCGCCACCGCATCCCGACCACGCCCGATTTCGCGCGCGCGATCGAGATGGGAATCGCGTGGGGCCTGATGCCGCAGGCGCAGCGAGAGAGCGCCGCAGGGATCGTCGACCTGGGCGGGCCGGACATCACGGTGGATCTGTACTGGCAGCAGTGGCGTGTGCGCTCGGGGCTGCTCGACGAGCTCACCGAGGAGGTCACAGCGGAGGCACGGCGCGCGCTGCTCGCCTGAAGCAGGACGCGGACGGACTGCCGAGGTCGTGCCGACGGGACCACTGGTCGTCATGCCGTCGCTGCCCGCCGATCACTTGCCGGTCCCCCGCTCCTCGCGCCGGTCCCCCGCTCCTCGCGCCGGCCCCCCGCTCCTCGCGCCGGTCCCCCGCTCCTCGCGCCGGGCCCCCGCATCTCGCGCCGGGCCCGCGGGCGCGTACGGTCGTCAGCCGCGCCGCTCAGCAGCCTCGAGAGCCGCTCGCAGCACGGCTTCGTCGCCTGTGGAGAACGCAGTGAGGATCACGCGCGCCACGGACGTGGCCCTCGGGAGGTACGCCCTCACCTCACGCACTGCGATCTGTGCCGCGAGCGCGGCCGGGAACCCGTAGATGCCCGTGCTGATCGCAGGAAACGCGATCGACGTCAGGCCCTCCGAGTCCGCGAGCGCGAGCGATTCGCGATAGCAGGAGGCGAGCAGCTGGGACTCACCATGGCCACCGCCGCGCCAGACCGGCCCGACGGTGTGGATCACGTGGCGTGCGGGCAGCCGGTAACCCCGGGTGATCCGCGCGTGACCGACAGGACACCCGCCGAGCGTGCGGCACTCGTCGAGCAGCCCCGGACCTGCGGCGCGGTGGATCGCGCCGTCGACGCCGCCGCCACCGAGCAGCGACGTCTTCGCGGCGTCCACGATCGCGTCGACGTCCAGTGTTGTGATGTCGACGCACCGGACGGTGACAGCGCCCACGGCAGCCTCACTCGTCGGGGGGCGGGTCGTCCTCGCCACCGTCCGGCATGTGCGAGTTCTCCGGGCGCCGCACGAGGGCGACGGCGGAGGCGGTGAGCCCTCCCCAGATGACGACCATGGAGGCGATCATGAGCAGCAGCGACGCGGCGCTCACGGCGTCTCCCCGTCATCGTTCCTGGGCACAGGCCGGTACCGCTCAGTCGCCTTGACTCCGATCCGATCCGGCAGACCGAGTTGCGCGCGCGACGGCCACAGGTGCGGATGCTCGACGTCCTTGTGCCACCGCAGCCATGGCATCACGACGGCGACCAGGGCGATGAAGGCGATCGTCCCCCACCCAAAGGTAATGATGTAGCAGGTGGGATAACCTCCGTAGCCATCCTTGGCGAGTGAGACCGCCTTCGACACGAACATGTAGATCAGCAGCAGCGTGACGACGTTGACCAGCGCAGGCCAGTACCTCCCCGGTCGGATCGTCGACACGGCGGCGAGGTGCCGTTCGAGCTCATGGCCGCGGCGTCCGAACCAGAGCGCGGCGGCGATCATGGCGATGGCGCCTGCCACGATGCCCAGCTGATTGGACCACTGGTCCACCGTGTCGAGAAGGAAGAGGCCAGTCGAGCTGGAGAAGCCGACGATGGACAGTGCGGCGGAGACGCAACCGACGGCGACGGCCGTCGTGCGCGAATTCCATCCGAACTTGTCCTGGAACGCCGCCGAGATGGTCTGCATCACGGAGATCAGCGACGTCAGCCCCGCGAGGACGAGCGAGGCGAAGAACATGGCGCCGAAGAGCTGGCCGCCCGGCATCTGGGCGATGACAGCGGGGAACGTGACGAAGGACAGGTTCACCCCATCGATGCCCTGGAGGTCCGATACGCCGACCCCCTGCACGTGTGCCAGGTATCCGAGCGTCGCGAACACCGCCAGGCCGGCCAGCAGGGAGAAGGAGCTGTTGCCGAACGCCACCACCAGCGCAGGGCCTGTCACGTTCGACCTGCGGCGGCGATAGGAGGCGTACGTGATCATCACGCCGTAGGCCAGTGACAGCGAGAAGAAGACCTGCCCGTAGGCCGCTATCCACACGTCAGGATCTGTGAGGACCGAGTAGTCGGGTGTGAACAACGCCTCGATCCCGTCGGTCGCGCCGGGCAGGAACAGCGCACGCACCGCGAGGATCCCGAACGTCACGACCAGGAGCGGGATGCCCACCACGTTGAGCCGTTCGACGCCCTTATGGATGCCGAGCGCGAGGATCGCGATGGTGAGCGCCCACACCAGCACCAGCGGCAGGGCGACGCCGGGGACGATGTGTGCGGAGAGCGTTCCTGGCTCACCCAGCTGCAGGTATTGGGACGCGAAGAACTGGGCCGGGTCATCGCCGTAGTCGAGCCTGAAGCTGAACCAGAAGTAGCTGAGGGACCAGGCGATGATCGCCGTGTAGTACAGGCCGATCACGAAGCAGATCGCCACGTGGAACCAGCCCACGCCTTCGGCGGAGCGATGCACGCGTCGCATGGCCAGCGGCGCGGAGCCACGGAAGCGGTGACCGATCGCATTCTCGAGGAAGAGGATCGGGATGCCTGCGGTGAGCAGCGCGAGCAGGTACGGGATCATGAACGCACCGCCGCCGTTCTCGTACGCCTGTCCGGGAAAGCGCCAGATGTTCCCGAGGCCGACAGCGGATCCGATGGCGGCGAGGATGAACGCGGTCTGACCGCTCCAATGCTCGCGGCCCTGAGGCGGTGCGGAGCCGGCGGGCGCCGCTTCGACGTTCGGCTCTGCCATCAGGAACCTCCCTCGTACCGCCCGGACCCGGTGCGTGCGGGCCGTTGGGTCTCACGCTAGCCCCGACCCTGGACACTCGCCCGCCGGCCTGTGGACACATGAGCGTGCGATGACGGCGCGACCCGGGACCTTCGCACGAACTCGCGCGTCGTCGCGTGGCTAGCGTGTGGCCATGCACATCGTCGAGCGAGGTTCCGGCACCCCCATCGTCCTGATCCACGGGTTCGGGGTGGACCATCGCGTCCTCACCAGCCTGGACGATGTGATCGCGAACGCAGGTGGTTGGCGTCGCCTCTACGTGGATCTCCCGGGGCACGGCCGTTCCGCCGGGGACGGCGTCTCCAGCACGGATGAGGTCTCTGAGGCGGTGAAGGCCGCGATCCAGGATCGCCTGGGCGACGCGGCGTTCGCTGTGATCGGCAACTCCTTCGGCGGGATGATCGCCCGACGAGTGGCTCACGACCTGCGCGACCGGATTCTCGGCCTCGCGACGGTGGCGGGGGTGTTCATCGCGTCGGTGGACGACCGCACAGTCCCGGAACGGTCGCTCGTGCTGGAGGACGCCGCGTTGGTCGAGTCGCTGGGCGACGCCGGTGGAGCCTTTGCGGACATGGCGGTGGTCCACACGGCGGAGAACGCCCAGGCGTTCCTCCGGCACGTGCAGCCGGGGTTGGAGGCCGCGGACCAGGCCACGATGGACAGGATCGCGGACGAGTACGGATTCGCCGAGGAGCCGGAGGAGGAGTCGCCTGATCCGTTCACGGCACCGTCCCTGTTCCTCATGGGACGCCAGGACCATGTTGTCGGATACGAGGACGCGTGGGCTCGGCAGGCCCATTACCCTCGCGCGACCTTCGCGACGCTCGACTCGGCCGGCCACAACGTCCACCTGGAACGCCCTGAGGTGGCGAATGTCCTGATGCTGGACTGGCTGCAGAGGATGCGGGCCGAGGCGCAGCGCACCGCCTGATTCCCCCGATCGCCCGCGTGGCTCACAGACGTCATCCGTCTGTCGATTGCTCGACTAGGTTCTGGTGTGTACCCCGGCCTGGAGGAGCAGAGAAGATGACCTATGTCGCGACGGGGCGAGCAGCCTCCGAGCTGGAGCATCACGGACTTCCCGGCGGCGAGCCGATCTGCACGTTCCAGTTGGCGTGCACTCGACGCGACAGGTCGGGCACGCTTCAGACCGACTGGTTCACGGTCCGCATGGTGGGCGACGACGCGATCGCGGGACGCGACCTGGTGAGGCTCGGGGTCGAGCTGGTGGTCACCGGCACCTTGCGCGCCGCACCGCGCGCAGTGGGCAGCACATCGTCGTCGTGGATGCTGATCGACCTGGCTTCGTTGGCACTGCCGCCGACCGGCCCCTGACAAGAACAGATGTGCGCTTCACGTCGCCCCACCTGATGACTCGCCGGACCGCGAGGTTCAGTGACAGCGGCAGCTCGGCGGAGGTATCGTGAAGGCAGCGTCTCGCTCTTGGCAATGGTGGCATCAGCCGCCGATCCAGGACGGGGCGCTTCTTCGTCCCAACGTGGGGCAACCGGGTGACCGGGACTCCACGTTCCGGCTCCCGGCCATCATCAATGGAAGGAGTCAGTGATGTTCAAGTTCCTCGCCGGTCTCGCAGGCCCGAGCAACGGCTACACGCACCTCCCGGCACCGGTTCTCGATGAGATCGCCGCTGCCATGGAGGCCACGTCGAAGACCGACATCCGTTAAGGACCGGTCACACCGGGGCGCCGCCTCGTCCGTGCGAGACGACGCACCTGTCCCATCCCGACTGGTCGCGCACAATGGCGTGCCGACACCAGTCAGCGTGCGAGAGCCGGCGATGCGGGTCCCACGCACGCATGACGCAATTCGGATCCATGCAACCGCGCGCCGCCAGGCAGCAGCCCAGCCCCCCGCGCCCGTTCACCGCTCTGCAGGCGTTCACCGCTCCCCAACCGTTCGCCGCTCTGCAAGCGTTCACCGCTATGCAACCGTTCACCGCTTTGCAACTGTTCACCGCTCTGCAACCCCGCGCGCACACGCTCGGCGTCCACGCGCGATTGCGCCTCCCATAGACGGACCATGTCGTCATCGCGGAAGTTGTCCACTCCCGGAGGCTGCGAGGCTCGAAGACCTGCAAGATCCCAGGCGGCGACCCCGCCGGTGATCGCATCACCCTCGTCGTGGAGCTCAGGCGGTGGCGTGAACTTGACCTCGCCCTTGTCGGCGTCGATCCGCCAGCCGTCTCGGTGCACATCATGATGACAGCGCGTGCAGAGCATCACCCCGTTGGTGAGATCTGTCCGGCCACCATGCTCCCACCCGATGATGTGGTGCGCCTCGCAGTGTTCGGGAGGAGCGTGGCACTTCGCACAGCCTCCGTCGCGCTCGAGGAGCGCGAGGCGTTGCGCGCGGGTGAAGAGTCGTCGTTCGCGCCCCAGCTCGAGCACCTCTCCGTCGCCTCCGAGCACCTCTGGCACCACTCCGGCATCGCCCGCCAGTCGGCGCAACTCGCGCACAGACACGGGTTGCCGAATGCCATCGATGCTTCCGAGTCCCTCACCGCGCTCCAGGTCGGCGAGGGTCATGCGGATCACCATCGTGGTCCGCACGCCCGACTGGGCCGTCTGAGCGCATCCGAGCGCGTGGCGCGCGAGCTCGAACAGGGCATCAGCACGAATCTGGCCGACAGTGCGCGTGTCCCGCGCGACCGGCGCCTCATCACGGCCCTGACGCCGGATGCCCCTGGTGGTCATCTGCTCGAGCACACTGATGACGGGCGCGGCAGTCACCGCATCGAGCTGCCCGTGGAGCGTCACGACCCCGTCATGGCCCTGCTTCCACCACAGGTAGCGCTCCTCGTGGTTCTTTCGCTCGCGTCGTTCATGCTCACGCGCGTCGACTCGTGCCACAGCACGCGCGACCATGGTCTGCACCTCATGCGCGGACCTCGCGGCCGCACCTGAGACGAGCCTGCGCTCAAGGTCAGCCAGGTATTCGCCGTCGACGCTCTCAGCGACCGAGTTCAGTCCGGCGACGATGAGGCCCGCGGCGTCGACCGACAGGTCTCCGGCAAGCGAGGCGCGCGCCACCTCGGGGCACTTCGGCCCGGGAGAAGGATCCGTAGGAGGGTGGCCTGCAGCCAACTCGTCGGAAGCGCCGCGCGCGAGATCGCGGACGTCCCCAGGCATCGAAACGCCTGATGGCGCAGCGTCGGCGTCGGAACCGGCTGCGATCTGGCGCGGCGCGAAGGCCTCCCCCGCGGCTATCGCGCGGCGCGCGCTCGCAAAGGAGCCGCCTCGCACCTGGGAGATCATCCGGCTCGCGTCCCCATAGCCCTCGCGACGCGCGAGGCCGCCGCCCGGCAGATCCGGCGCAGAACGCCTGGCGATCTCCCCCGCGACGCGTGAACCGAACGCGCCGACGAGGCGCTCGAGCCGCGCGACGGCATGCGTCAGATCGAGCAGCTGGGCCTTGGTCAGGGAGGCGATGTCACGCTCGGCGAGCGCACGCACCTGCGCGCTCGCCCGCTCGACATCTACCGTCCCGATCACCATGGGTACATCCCATCAGAACGGTCTGACATTTCGGACATCTCAGACGTCCGGAGCGAGCCCGCGAGCCCACGAGACTTCGAACCTTCGCGCGCGCAGGCGCCCGGGAGCGTCCGGGCACGAGCCCACGAGACTTCGAACCCGCGAGCGCAGAGGGTGCGGGCGCGACGCGCCGAGGCCCGGCGACCTCACGGTCACCGGGCCTCGAGTCGATCAGCGTCCGCGGCGGCGTCCGCCCGCGCTGAACGATGCTGCGCTGGCGTGACCACCGGCATGGCGCGACTGAGTCTGCGCCGACGCACGGGTGCGTGCACCGCGGCCTTGCGGGGCGTGCCCCTGCGACTGCTCGGCGGCGCCGCGGTCACGGCTCTCGCCGCGTCGTCCACCCGCCTGCTGCGGGCGTGCCGCACGGGCCTGACCCTGCGCGTCGTCCCGACGAGGCCCACGGCCACCGCCGGCACCACCGTCACGCCCCCCGCCCTCGCGTCCGGCGGCGCCACGGCCAGCACCGGCGCCACGGCCTGCGCCAGCGCCGCGACCGCTGCCCTGGGAGCGTCCACGACCTCGGCCCCCACCCTGAGGCTGCTTGGCCTCGACCGGGCTGGGCTTGACGTACGGCGCGACGTCGCCGATCAACGCGACGACCTGCTTGGACTCGGCGTTGACGGCCTGCGGCTCGACCGTGATGTTGGCCTTGCGCAGCAGCTGCTGCGTGTCGCGGCGCTGCTCGGGGGTGACGATCGTGACCACGTCGCCCGAGGAACCTGCACGCGCCGTCCGACCGGAGCGGTGCAGGTAGGCCTTGTGCTCGGCAGGCGGGTCCACATGGATCACGAGCTCGATGCCGTCGACGTGAACGCCGCGGGCGGCGACGTCGGTCGCGACGAGCACCTTCACCTGGTCGCCCGCGAATGCGGCAAGGTTGCGGTCACGCGCGCCCTGCGACAGGTTGCCGTGCAGGTCGACGGCGGGGATGCCGTCCATCGTCAGCTGCTTGGCGAGCTTCTTTGCCTGGTGCTTGGTGCGCATGAAGAGGATGCGGCGGCCGGTGCCCGAGGCGAGCGCCCGGACCACGTCGCGCTTCGCGTCGGCCCCGGTGACGTGGAACACGTGGTGCGTCATCGCGTCGACGTGGCTGTCGGCGCTGTCCACCGAGTGCGTGACGGGGTTGTTGAGGAACTTCTTGACGAGCTTGTCCACGCCGTTGTCGAGCGTGGCGGAGAACAGCAGGCGCTGTCCGCGGGCCGGGGTGGCGCTCATGATGCGGGTGACGCCGGGCAGGAAGCCCAGGTCGGCCATGTGGTCGGCCTCGTCGAGCACGGTGATCTCGACCTGGTCCAGGGACACGATGCCCTGCTTCATGAGGTCCTCGAGACGGCCGGGGCACGCGACGGCGATGTCGACGCCGCGGGCCATGGCGGTCTCCTGACGACGCTGGTTGACGCCTCCGAAGATCGTGGTGGTGCTCATGCCGTATGCCTTGGCGAGCGGCGCGATGACCGCGTCGATCTGGGTGGCGAGCTCACGCGTCGGCGCGAGGATGAGCGCGCGGGGACGGCCGGGGCGGGCCTTGCCGCCCTTGGCGCCCAGGCGGGCGGCGACGGGCAGCGAGAACGCGAGGGTCTTGCCGGAGCCGGTCTTGCCGCGGCCGAGGACGTCGCGGCCGGCGAGCGTGTCGGGGAGGGTGTCCTGCTGGATGGGGAACGGGGTGAGCTTGCCCTCGCGCTCGAGCACGGTGGTGAGCTGCTGGGGCACGCCGAGGTCGGCGAAGTGGATGGCCATGGGAAGCCTTTCGGGCTTGGTGCCGGACGCACGCAGGCGTGCGCTGTCTGTCCGTGGAGATCACGGCACCGGCAGTGGTGGCGAAGCGCGAAGGTGTCCGCGTTCGTTCGCCGAAGAGAGGATTTCTACGAGCCGCGCGGGTGTCTGGGGACTTGGCGCTGGCGAGAAGGAGAAGCAATCTGCGACGCATGCAGGGCCGATGGCGGCGGCTGCACGGGTGCAAGAGTATCAGACGCGCTCTTCGACGTCCGTAGCGGGGACG
This sequence comes from Demequina capsici, assembly GCF_032102965.1. Lineage (NCBI taxonomy): Bacteria > Bacillati > Actinomycetota > Actinomycetes > Micrococcales > Demequinaceae > Demequina > Demequina capsici. The sequence goes on from NZ_CP134880.1 coordinate 1,701,044, forward strand.
ATGCGGCCGCGGCTGCAGCCGCGCTACAGCTGCGGCGGCGGCGACGCGGGCGACGGCTACAGCGGCGAGGGCGACGCGGGCGACCGCGACGCGCCGCGCACGAACTCCTCGATGTGGTCCAGGTGCTCGGGTTCGAGGCCGCGGTCGGGTCGCGGGCACACCGTGAGCAGGCGTCCGCCCGGCCAGCGCTCGGGAGTGGGCAGCCCCGTGTCAGCGATCTCGTCGCGCCACCCGTCGATGAGGTCGTCGACCCAAACGACCGCGTCATGGACGGCGACGGCCTCGCGCGCACGGTCCGCCTTCCACCAGCCTGCCTCCGCGAAGGCGCCGCCTCCATCACCCTCGAGGCAAGGCCAGTCCTGGCCGAGCCCGATGATCGGCCCGAGCAGCGTGGCAGCTCGGCTCCCCCAGGTCGTGCACCACATCGGCTGGACCCCAGGCAGGTCGGTGAGCACGGCCAGGCGCTCGATCATCGCGTCGGACCAGCGGATCTCGATGTCCCGAAGCACGGGGGCGATTCTAGACGTCGCGGCGGGCCAGTGCGCGAGCCGCTCACCCGGGGTGACGTACGGGAGCACCACGCCGTCGACGTCCATCAGGATCGCCACCTGCGTCATCGTGCCGCTCCGATCGTGAGGTGAGGCGGCAGACCGTAGCCTGGGCCCCACGTGTCAAAGGTCCTAGCCGAACGCGGCTACGCTCACACCCGCAACGCCGCGGCCGATGGGATCGACGATACGTGTGCACCCGGCGGGCCGCCAGGCCCCCGGCACATCGAGGAGACCCCATGGACGCACCGACGCTCACCCCAGGCTCGCCGTTGGCGAAGCTGGGCCAGACTGCGTTCCAGTACGGCCATTCGCTGGAGACGCTCACCGGCACGCCGTTGGAGCAGGTGCAGCGCACGGCACGACTGTCGGCTTGGCTCGTGTCGCAGGGCGTGTCCCCGCTGATCATCTCCACGCCGTCGGCCGACCACGCGGTGAGCATGCGCACCGTGCTCACGGAGCACTGGATCGAGCCGCACGCGTGCTGGGTCGCCTCGCCGCCGGTGGGCACGCCTGCGTTCCCGTCGAGCTGGGTGATCGTCGCGCTGGATCCCGACGACATCGATCGCACCCGGCCCCTGCCCGACGGCACCGAGCCGCACGTGATCTACACCGCGAGCGGCATCCTGCGGGTGGTGCTGAACCACCCGATCCTGGGCCCGCGCTGACCCGTCGCCGAGGCCGCGCTGACCCGTCGCGCGCGTCGACCCGTCGTCGGCCTCTGCGGGAACTCCCTGCAAATCGGGGACCAAAGGGCGAGACACCTCACTTGGACACCTGCCTACGATCGAGTCATCCGAACCGATCACAGGAGGTCACCGACATGGGCAAGCTCGTCATCTGCGGAGTGGACGGAAACTTCGGAGGCTACGCCGCCAGCGTCCTGCGGGAGCTGGTCCCTGCTGACAGGATCCGCGTCACGGCACCGACGCCCGACGCGCTCGCCGAGTACCAGGCCGCCGGCATCGAGACCGCGGTCACCAACTTCAACGATCCCGACGGACTGGTCGCCGCATTCACGGGCGCGGACAAGGTGCTGGTGATCTCGATGCCGTTCGTGGGCCCCAAGCGTCGGGCCGCGCACAAGAACGCCGTGGACGCCTGCATGGCGGCCGGTGTGCGCCAGGTGGTCTACACGTCGCTCGTGAACGCGACGGACCCCGAGAACCCCAGCATCGAGAAGATCGACCACGCGTGGACCGAGGCCTACATCCAGGCCACCGATCTGGATTACGTGTTCCTGCGCAACTCGCAGTATGCGGAGGCGATGATCACCGCCTACCTCGGATCAGTGCCGATGGGCGCGATGGCGAACAACGCGGGCGAGGGCCTGATGGCCTTCATCTCCCGCAAGGACTGCGCCCGCGCCGCCGCGCATGTGCTGGCCAACCCGTATCTGCACCACCTGGCGCTCAACATCAATGGCGCCGAGGCGATGACGATGGCCCAGTTCTGCGGGTATGGCAACGCAGCGACCGGCAACGACATCCCGTTCCGCGAGCTGACGGATGAGCAGCAGTACGAGGTGTTCGACGCGATGGGCGTGCCGCGCACCACGGACGGCGAGTTCAAGGACGGCTCCGAGGCACCGTTCTCCTCTGAGGGCATGGTGACGTTCGGCGAGGCGATCCGCATGGGCAAGATGGCAGTGCACTCGCTCGACTACACCGTGGTCACGGGCCGCAGGCCGATCACCGTGGCAGAGATGTTCGCGGACGCCGACAGCTTCCAGGTGGGCGCACGCCACTCGGTGGACGCGTAGCCGCACCCGACAGCCCCACCCCACTGCCGCACCTTCGAAGGGCGCGCGCCGGCACAGCCCGGCGCGCGCCCTTCGCCGCCTCTTGACACCTGCACGTCCCGGCACGATCATGAAATTCCCTCAAGTGCTGGATTTTCGATGGAGACGGGCGGGAGACCATGAGCGCAGACGACGCGACGCGTCCGCTCCGTGCGCGCACCCGCGGCCCGTACAAGAGGTCCGCCGAGACCCGCGCGAGCATCCTCGCCGCCGCCACCGACGTCTTCACCGAGCTGGGCTACCGCGCAGGCTCCATGCGGGAGATCGCCCGCCGTTGCGGCGTGGACCAGTCGACCGTGCTGCACCACTTCCCCGACAAGTCCGCCCTGCTGCTCGAGCTGATGACGGACCGCGACCGGCAGGCGGACGCCGTGCTGGCTGCGCAGCATGCCGACGCGCCCGAGCAGATCCCGCAGGCGGCGCTCGCGCTCGCCCGGCACAACGCCGGCACACCGGGGATCATCGAGCTCTACACGCTGCTGGCCGCCGAGTCCGTGACCCCCGACCATCCCCTCGGCGAATTCTTCCGCGCACGGATCGCGCGTGTCCGCGGCGCGTTCGAGGACTGGTTCACGCGCATGGCCGACGCAGGCCTGCTGCGCGACGGCGTGGACCCCGCCTTCGCCGCCGCCTCCTTCCTGGCCCTGTGGGAGGGCGCGCAGCTGCACTGGCTGATCGACCCCGACGGCGTCGACGTCGTCGCCCTGCTGGAGGATCACCTCCGCCTGCTCCTTCACGAAGACGTGCTCCCGAGCACCTGAGAGACAAGAAGGCACTACCTCATGGCACGCATCCCCCTCAACGACGAGTGGACGTACCGACACCCGACGGGGCCGTTCGCAAGCATCGCCGGCGGACCCGAGACGCTGGGGACCGTGCGTCTGCCGCACGACGCCCTTCGCGACGAGGTCCGCTCGCCCGACGTGCCCTCCAAGGGCGCCAGCGCCTACCACCCCGCCGGCGCGTACACCTACGAGCGCACGCTGGACGTGCCCGCCGAGTGGGAGGGCAGGACGGTCCAGCTCGAGGTGCAGGGTGCGTTCCGACGCGCGCAGGTGTTGCTCAACAACGAGCTGGCGGGCATCAGGGCCGACGGATACGCGAGGTTCTTCGTGGACCTCACCCCGTACCTCGCGTACGGCACGGCGAACGCGCTGCGCATCGAGGTGCGCTCGGGCGAGGACTCCCGCTGGTACTCGGGCGCCGGCCTGCACCGGCCGGTGCTCCTGCACGTGGACCAGCCGGTGCGGGTCGTCACCGACGGCATCGCGGTCGTGACGGAGCGGGTCGAGCAGGACCAGGCCGTCGTCTCAGTCGCCACATCCGTCGTCAACGACACCCGGGCGACGCGCACCGTCCGCGTGAAGACGACGGTGACCGACGCGTCGGGCGCGCAGGTGGAGGGCGACTCCACGCCGCTCACCTTGGCTCCCGGAGAGACGTCCCTGGTACGGCAGCACCTGTACATCGCGGACCCGGCGCTGTGGGGGCCCGACAGCCCCACCCTGTACACCGCGTCGGTCGCACTCGATGACGAGCCGCCGGTGGTGACGACGTTCGGCATCCGCACCCTCACCGTGGACCCGCGGAGGGGGCTCAGGATCAACGGCGAGGAGGTGCTGCTGCGCGGCGCCTGCATCCACCACGACAACGGCCCGCTGGGTGCCGCAGGGATCGGCCGTGCCGAGGAGCGGCGCATCGAGCTGCTGAAGGAGGCCGGGTTCAACGCGATCCGCGCCGCGCACAACCCCGTCTCCCCCGCCATGCTCGACGCCTGCGACCGCGTCGGCATGCTGGTGATGGACGAGGCCTTCGACATGTGGACGCGGTTCAAGACGCCGTACGACTACGCCGCGGACTTCCCCGTGTGGTGGGAGGCGGACATCGAGGCGCTGGTCACGAAGGACCGGAACCACCCGTCGGTGATCATGTACTCGATCGGCAACGAGATCGTGGAGACGGGCACGCCGCACGGCGCACGCTGGGCCAGGCGGCTGGCTGAGAAGGTGCGGTCGATCGACCCGACGCGGCCCGTCACCAACGGCGTCAACGCCCTGCTGGCGGTGATCGACGAGATGCCGCAGATCATCGAGGCGCTGGGCGGCCTGAACGCGCTGATGGCCGACGAGAGCGCCTTCGCGAAGGTGTCGAGCACGGAGAACGCGACCGTGCGGATCGAGGAGTCGTCGTCCGTGCTGGACGTGCTGGGACTCAACTACGCCGAGTCGCGTTATGCCGCGGACCGCGAGCTCTTCCCGCACCGCGTGCTGGTGGGGTCGGAGACTTTCGGCGGCGAGATCGGGCGCCTGTGGCCGATGGTGATGGCCAGCCCGAACGTGATCGGCGACTTCACGTGGACCGGCTGGGACTACCTAGGCGAGGTGGGCATCGGCTCGACGATATACGCGGGCGACGACAAGGCGTCGGGCCAGCTGGAGCGCGAGTTCCCGTACCTCACGGCCTGGTGCGGCGACATCGACATCACCGGTCATCGCCGCCCGCTGTCCTACTACCGGGAGATCGTCTTCGGTCTGCGAACCGAGCCGTACATCGCCGTGCTGCGCCCCGAGTTCCATGGGCGCGAGATCGTCAACCCGTCGATGTGGGCGTGGAGCGACTCCGTGTCCTCGTGGACGTGGCACGGCTACGAGGGCAAGCCGGTGACCGTGGAGGTCTATGCGGACGCCGACACGGTGTCGCTGGAGCTCGACGGCACGGAGATCGCACGCGGAGCCGTCGGTGAGAGGAAGCCGATGCTGGCCGTCCTGGAGACGACATACCAGCCTGGCTCGCTCGTGGCCGTAGCGTTCCGGGACGGCGTGGAGGTCGGGAGGACGACGCTCACGACGGCTTCCGCCCCGAGGCTCACCGCGTCCGTGGACCGGGCCGAGCTGTCGGACTCGGACGACGAGCTGGCGTACGTGGCGATCGAGCTGCGGGACGCCTCCGGCGTCCTTGCCGCTGACTCGGTGGCGTCCGTGACCGTGACCGTCGAGGGTGCGGCGGTGCTGGCTGGCATGTGCTCGGCGAACCCGTGCACGCAGGAGCGTTTCGACGCCTCCACGTGGACGACGTTCGACGGCCGTGCGCTGGCCGTTCTCCGTCCTGCCGGCACGGGCTCGGCGAAGGTGACCGTGACGGCGGATGGACACGAGGACGTGGTGCTGGACCTTACGGTGGCTTCGGTCGGCTGACGGCGTGGCTTCGGTCGGCTGACTGCCGCCCGGCGCGATTAGCCTGAAGCCATGGCGGTCACCGGAATCGGCGGGCTCTTCTTCCGCAGTCATGACCCTGAAGGGCGTGCGGCCTGGTATCGGGAGCATCTGGGCATCGATGCGGGCGCCGAAGGCTCGGACGCGGTGTGGCAGCAGGAGGCGGGCATGACCGTCTTCGCGCCGTTCAGCCCTGACAGCCCGTACTTCGACGCGGACCAGCCGTTCATGCTCAACCTCCGTGTGACCGGACTGGACGCGATGCTCGCCCACTTCGACGGCGCCGGCATCGCCGTGGAGCGGCAGCCGGACTGGGAGACCGAGTACGGGCGCTTCGTGCGCATCCACGACCCCGAGGGGCTGCCGATCGAGCTGTGGGAGATGCCGAAGTAGGAGCTGAGCCAGCGCGACGAGCGAGCACCCGCCCTTCTGGGGGGTGACTCAGACGGCGTTGCCGACTAAGCGGTAATCCACCCCCACCGCTGAGCACGCATCGAGGGCCGGCGGGGCCGGGCGCGGCGCAGCCTGCGCCGCAGGCGCGCCCCGCCCCGGTACGGCACCTGCGAACTCCTGCCACCCGAGCGGGCAAGTGTCCGGCGAACCCGGAACCGCCCCGAAGCCAGCCGCTATCGAATGGCCGGAGGGGTCTGGATGGCATGACGAGTTACGTCGCAGATTCGACTGAAGAGCGCGCTCCGCGCGCCTAGAACGGAAGGTCGCCGTCGTCGATAGCCAACGGAATCGCTCCAAGCGCTTCGGCAACAACGGCGTCAACATCGAGCGCGTTTCTCCGTGCCGCAACGAAGAGATCCTCAATGAGCGCGCTAAGACGGTTCGCGTGCACCAACTCGCGATCCCACGACGATTCGTTCTCCACCAGGCTGGTCACGGCGGAGTCAACCACTACACCGCCGAAGTTCAACAGCCGAATCTCGAAGGGTTGGATGCCATCGTTGTCCTTGCTGCGAACCACGACAGTCGCGGTCCCGAGAGAGCATTCGTACGACGTATTGCTCGTCGCATCCCAACTGACCCTCTTAGCCTTGGTCGCTTCAAGCAAGCGTGCCGCGAGAGTCTCCAGCGGGTTCACTTCATCGGCCACGGCCACCGCCTCCAATCTTGATCTTCATAGGCCAGTACAACTCGCGCAGGTCTTCACGGGCACCGCGATCAGGCACCGTGAGGTCGAGTGGCGGCTTCACCCGAAGCTCGCCGTTCGCCTGCCGGACGATACTGCAGACCGTACCAATGTGGCCTTCGGCAGAAGCCGTGATGGTTGCAAGCGTTGCCTTGTGACGCCGCTTGATCTTCTCTGCTGCTTCACGAGCCGAAAGTGCCGCGCGCCGGACGTCGTCGGAAGGAATACTCGTCACCACCCGCATCCCGACCAGTTCGAACGCTCGTCGGTCCCACTGCAAGAGGGCCACGCGCGCTGCCTGAGGCTCATCGTTTGCAACGGCCCTGTCGAGTTCCGCCTGCAATTCAAGCAACTCGGAATACTGTGCAAGGACTGCATACTCGGCAAGCCGGGAAGTCGTGTACTCCGTCGCCCTACGCGTTGCCAGCACAACCCGTCCAGTGCGCCATATCTGGAAGATGGCAATCGCCAGCCCTAACAGCGATGCGTAGGCGGCAGTAGTCTCGATCAACGCGACCCCCCTCGCAAAACCAGGCTGTCCTCTCGCATGAGTACAACTTAGCGAATCGGCACCCGACCCGATGCGGCTGGATTGGCAACTAGCGGAATTCGCCAGGCCCTTCGGCACGGGAAACGAATTAGGAAGCCATGCTGAGTGCGTAGCCAAACATCATCAGTATGAGTAGACCAATCGCTACAACCGCCAATGCCGCAACAATCCGACCGACGCCGCGCAGCGAGCCGCGCGTTTGGTCGCTCGTGTTCGCGACCGACGGCACTGGCTCAGCTGACTTCGTGTGGTCGGTCCAATTCGCGCCGTCCCACCAGCGGCTAGTGGAAGGGTCGTTCGGATCGTTATACCAGCCCGCTTCGGGTGATTGTGACACTTGTGGCTCCCTCATTCGTGACGTGGTTCGTAGCGTCACCCTAGCCCGCATTAGTCCTTCACATGCGGCCTGCGGCCTGCAGGTACACATTCACCCGCACGGGCGATGGGTCTGCCACGAGTTCCGTTGACTCTCGTCAACGGAACTCGTGGCAGACCCGTATGTGACCAGCCGATCGATCGCGTCTTCCGTTGCTCGTGCACGGCAGGGGCGCCAGCCGGGTCGCCCCAGACTCAAGTGCAACACTTCAGGTTCCGATAATGTCTGAGCAACCGAAGGGGGCGAACGATGGAGTTCGAAGACAGGCTCGCAGCGCTTGCGAGCAAGGTACGTGACCAGAAGGACGCTATCCAGACTGAGGAAGCGACCAAGAACGCGTTCGTGATGCCGTTCATCGCGACAATCCTCGGCTACGACGTGTTCAATCCGCTCGAGGTGGTACCAGAGTTCAACGCGGACGTCGGCACCAAGCGGAACGAAAAGGTCGATTACGCGATTCTGCGCGAACGTGACGTCCAACTACTTATCGAGTGCAAGCGGTCATCGGGCGCGTTGACCATTGAGCACGCGTCGCAGCTCTTTCGCTACTTCTCGGTCACAAATGCACGCATCGCGGTGTTGACGAACGGCCAGGTCTACAACTTCTACACCGACCTGGACGTGCCCAATCGCATGGACGACAGGCCATTCCTGGTGCTTGATCTTCTCGACATCGACCCGACCTTGATTCCAGAGCTGAAGAAGCTCTCCAAGGACGTCTTCGACATCGACTCCGTCATCAACGCTGCCGAGGAGCTCAAGTACGTCGGGTCGCTGAAGAGGGCCATCTCCGCCGAGTTCAAGAGTCCGAGCGAGCAGTTCGTTCGCCTACTCACTAGCCAGGTCTACGACGGTCGCTTCACGCAGGAGGTCCGAGGACAGTTCACGGCTCTCGTGTCGAAGGCTTTGCGGCAGTTCACGAGTGAGCAGGTAAACGACCGCCTCAAGACCGCGCTCGGTGCGTCGTACACCGCACCCACACCGTCGGCCACCGACGTACCCGAGGCCACCGTCGAGAGCGCGCCCGTGGTCGAAGAGGACCTCACTCGTGACCCCGATATCGAGACGACGCTTGAGGAGCTCGAGGGTTTCCAAATCGTGAAGGCGATCGCGTGCGCCGAGGTGAAGCCCCAGCGGGTCGTCCACCGTGACGCCAAGAGCTACTTCGCGGTCCTTCTGGACGACAACAACCGGAAGCCGATCGCGCGACTTTGGTTCAATAGCAAGAAGCAGAAGTACCTGGGACTTCTCGATGCAGATAAGAACGAAACGCGCGTTCCAATCGACAGCCTCGAGGACATCTATCTGCACATCGACACGATCCGCGCGACTGTGCGCCGCTATCTCAACTCATAGGCGGCAACAGCGCAAAGCGAAAGGCCAGCCGACGCGACAGCCGGCTGGCCTTTCGCTTGACGGCTCGCGCTCTACCTCAGCACCGCCCCGAACTCCTCGCCCGCCGCCGCGATGATCGCCTCGCGCACCGCGAGCACCTCATCAGCACCGAGCGTCCTATCCGCAGCACGCATCACGACGTTCACGGCCAGCGACTTCTTGCCCTCGCCGATCTGCTCGCCCGTGTAGACGTCGAACACGTGAGCGTCCTCGACCAGCTCGCCGCCAGCAGCCTTCACGGCCGCCACCAGCTCACCTGCGGGCACGTAGTCGGCCACGACGAACGCGAAGTCCTCCTTGGCCAGCACCTGCTGCGACACGGGCGTCGCGGGCGCGATGCGCCCGTCCGACTCCTCGATCATGTCGTCCAGGATCACCTCGAAGCCCACGGTCCGTGCAGGCAGGCCCAGGTTCTCGCACACCTTCGGGTGCATCTCCCCTGCCACACCCACCGGCGTGCCGTCTGCCAGGCGGAACATGGCCGCACGGCCCGGGTGCATCGGCATGACCGACAGCCCCTCGAACGGCTCACGCGACACCGACAGCTCCACGCCGCACGCCGCCGCGACCTTGTTCACCATGGCGATGGCGTCGGTCCAGTCGAACGGCTCCGCGCCGTGGTTCCACGCCGCAGGTACGCGGTTGCCGGCCATGATGCCCGCCGCACGTCGCGGCTGACCCGGCAGCGCCTCGTTGAGGCGCTCCACGTCGTCCGGCGTGATCGTTGAACCCGAGAACGACGTGGGCACGTTGCCGATGCGGTCCGCACGGTACGCGCGACCGATCTCATAGATCGCCACATCCTGCGCGCCACGGCCCAGATTGGTCTTCACGGCGTCGATCAGCGTGGCGGTCAGCCCGGTCCGCATGAGCGGCATGGCCGCCGAGAGCGGGTTGGCCAGACGCACCGCCTGCACACGACGGATGTCATCGGCCGGCACCAGCATGTCGTCCAGACGCTGCTCCGACATGAACGGGTACGTCAGCACCTCGGTGAGGCCCGCCTCGGCCAGCGTGCGCGCCACCGAACGGCGCACCTTCTGGCTGTGCGTCAGGCCACGCCCCGGGGGCGCCACCGGCAGCACGGACGGCAGGTTGTCGTAGCCCTCCAGGCGTGCGACCTCCTCCACCAGGTTCACCGGCGACTCCAGGTCGGGGCGCCACGTGGGAGGCGTGACGGTCAGCTTGGTGCCGTCCTCCACCACGGTGCAGCCCACCTGCTCCAGCGAGTCGACCACGACGTCCTGGCGGTACTCCACGCCGACGATCGTGCCGGGGAACGTCGCATCCATGACGATGGGGCGCACCGGCTCCACGGTGTTGACGTCCGTGTAGATCTCCTCGATCTCACCGCCGCCGAACTCCTGCATGAGCCTCAGCGCGCGCTCGATCGCGTGCGGCGGCAGCGCCGTGTCCACACCACGCTCGAACCGGCGCGATGCCTCCGAGCCCAGACGATGCCGGCGCGCGGTCCGCGCGATGGTCACCGGATCAAAATGGGCCGCCTCCAGCAGGATGTCGGTGGTCGAGTCGGAGATCTCCGTCTCCAGACCGCCCATGACGCCCGCCAGACCGATCGCACGGGCGCCGAGCCCGTCCTTGGAGTCCGTGATCAGCAGGTCCTCGGCGTGAAGCTCGCGCTCCACGTCGTCCAGCGTGGTCAGCCTCTCCCCCGGACGCGCGCGACGCACCTGGATGGGTGCGTACAGCGTCCCCAGGTCGTAGGCGTGCAGCGGCTGGCCGAGCTCCAGCATCACGTAGTTGGTGACGTCCACCGCCAGGGAGATGGGCCGCATGCCCGCCTGGTCCAGACGACGCTTCATCCACGTGGGGCTCGGAGCCTTCGGGTCGAAGCCGCGCAGGATCCGTGCCGCGAAGCGGTCGCAGCCCACGCGGTCACGGATCGGTGCAAGGTCGTCGATGTCGATCTCGAAGCCCGCGCCGCGCTTGCCCGACACCGGGATGGCGGCAGGGTCGCGCAGCGGCTGACCCGTGGAGTGCGAGTACTCGCGCGCCACGCCGCGCACCGAGAACGAGTAGCCGCGGTCCGGCGTCACGTTGATCTCGATGGTCTGCTCGTCGAGCCCCAGCAGCGGGATCGCGTCGGCACCAGGCACCAGCGCCTCGTCGGGCACGGAGGCGCCCGCGAACACGGCGGACTCCCCCGACGGGGACTTCAGCACGATGATGCCCGAGTGGTCCTCACCCAGGCCCAGCTCCTTCGCGGAGCAGATCATGCCGTCGGACCAGTGGCCGTACGTCTTGCGCCCCGAGATGGGGAACGGGCCGGGCAGCGTGGCGCCGGGCAGTACGACCACCACGAAGTCGCCCGCGACGAAGTTGTGGGCTCCGCAGACGATGCCGCGGCTCTCCGGGTACTCGTCCTTGTTGTCAGGCTTGTGGCCGGGGCCGGCAGGGTCGTTGTGAGAGCCGACGTCCACACGGCAGTAGTTGATGGTCTTGCCGTTGGACTGCTCCTCCTTGACGAGCGAGAGCACGCGGCCGATCACGAGCGGGCCCGCGACGGAGCCGCCCTCGATGCCCTCCTCCTCGAGGCCCACCTTCACCAGCGCGGCGGAGACGTCCTCGGCGGTCGAGCCGGGCAGCAGGTCGATCGACTCCTCGAGCCACTTCAGCGGAATCTTGGGCATGTCAGATCTCCATCCCGAACTGCTGGGAGAAGTGCACATCCCCCTCGACCATGTCACGCATGTCCTTCACACCGTGGCGGAACATGAGGGTCCGCTCGATGCCCATGCCGAACGCGAAAGCCGTGTACTCGAACGGGTCGATGCCTGCAGCGATCAGCACGTTCGGGTGCGTCATGCCGCAGCCGCCCCACTCGATCCAGCCGGTGCCCGAGCACGTGCGGCAGGAGGTGTCCTCGCCGCCGCACACGAAGCAGCGCAGATCCATCTCCGCGCTCGGCTCCGTGAACGGGAAGAACGACGGACGCAGACGCGTCACCGCGTCGGGCCCGAACAGCGAGCGCGCGAACGCGTCCAGCGTGCCCTTGAGGTGCGCCATCGTCAGGCCCTTGTCCACGGCCAGGCCCTCGATCTGGTGGAAGACCGGCGTGTGGGTGGCGTCCAGCTCGTCGGTGCGGAACGTCTTGCCGGGACAGACGACGTAGATGCCGCGCCCCTCCTTGACCAGCGCCTCACGGCGATCGAGCGCCGCACGCACCTGCACCGGCGACGTGTGGGTGCGCAGCAGCAGACCCGACTCCGGCGGGTCGATGAAGAACGTGTCCTGCATCTCCCGCGCAGGGTGGTCGGGATCGAAGTTGAGGGCGTCGAAGTTGAACCACTCCGCCTCCATCTCCGGGCCCTCGGCCACCTCCCAGCCCATGGCGACGAACGTGTCGCACATGGTCTCCTGCATGGTCTCCAACGGGTGGCGAGCACCCTGCAGCCCACGAGCCACCGGGAGCGTCACGTCGACGGTCTCCTCGAGGAGCACGCGGGCGTCGCGCTCCGCCTCCAGCTCCTCGGTGCGGGCCGCGAGCGCCCTGCCCATGGCGGCGCGCGCGGCACCCATGGCCTGGCCCGCCGTGGCCTTGTCGGAGGGCTCCACGTCCTTGATGGCGCGGTTGGCGAGCGTCAGCGGCGCCTTGTCGCCCGTGTGGGCGAGTCGCGCGTCCTTGAGCTCGTCGAGGGTGGTGGCGGCGGCGAAGGCGGCGAGCGCCTCGTCGACGGCCGCCTGGACGCCTGCGGCGTCGAGCGGAGAGAGGTCGGTCATGGCTGCTTTCCTTGAGGGAATGTCCGTGCGGGAGTCTACCGGGGCGCGCGGGGGCGGCATCGCGGCCGCGCGTGAGGGCTCAGGCCCGGCGGTCCTCGCCGGGCCTAGATAAAGACGCCGCCGGCGCGAGGCACGGCGGTGGCCGCACGGTGCGCGGCGGGCACGGAGGAGCGCAGGGCCACCAGGGACCTCACGGCGCTCGACTGCATGCTCACGCGGTCAGGGTAGCAAGGCGTCGCCCTCGTACGCCACGCCCTTCTCCTCGCGTCGTCCCTTCACCATGGCCTCGTCGGCCGCACGCAGCAGACGGTCCAGGCGATACTCGCCGCCCGAGGTCTCGGCCCATCCCGCGCTCACGCCCACCTCGAGCTCCTCCGGGACGTTCGCGTGCAGCGTCAGCTCCGCCGCCGCGCGCAGCCTCTCCACGGCCTCCCCCGGCGGCTCCTCGCGGCTCAGCCAGTGCACGAAGGCGAACTCGTCACCGCCGATGCGCGCCACCACGTCCCGTGGTCCCGCGTTCCACGCCAAGCCGTCGCCCACGGCGCGCAGAGCGTCGTCTCCCCCGTCATGGCTCACCAGGTCGTTGACCTGCTTGAAACCATCCAGATCGAAGATCGCGACGACCACCTGCGAGCCGCGACGACTCGCCGCACGCAGCACGTCCGACCCCCGCACCATGAAGTGGTGCCGGTTGGAGAGCCCCGTGACGGCGTCGGTACGGGCCCGCAGCGAGATCTCCCCCACCGGGCGTCGCAACGCCCAGGCGAGCACCGCGAAGCCGAGCACCAACAGCAGGACGACGACGGTGTAGGTGCTCATCGTGCTCGCCACGGCCGACGCGGCGGGAACCACGTCCTCCGCGTTGGCGCACAGCACCAGCGTCCAGCTGAGGCCTGCCGCGCTGTCCACCGTGCGCACGTAGTAGACCCACGTGCCGTCCCGGACCACCTGGCCGTCACGCGTCGCCTCGGGGACGATGCCCTCCGGCACCACCACGTCCTGGCCCGCCACGAGCGTGCCGTCGTCCGCGTAGAGGCCGACCGTCCCCACCTCGTACGCCTGCGTGCCGCTCAGCTCGTCGTCGAAGACCGAGAGGTCGATCGACGCCTGCACCGTGGCCACCAGCTCGCGGTCCGCGTTGTAGACCGAGAGCCGACTGGGGATCGCCATCTCGCCTGAGGTACCCAAGGGCTTGGGGCCCAATCTCACGATCTTGCCCACGGGAACCTGCTCGAGCGCGTCGACCATGTGCAACGGCGGGTCGTCGACCGGGGTGGACTTGGCGAACGTCGGGTCGAAATGGATCGCCGACACCACGCCGTCAGCAGTCCTCTGCACCACCACGTACCCGTCGGGAACACCATGGATGCTGGAGATGGATCCGTCGGCGGCCTGCACCTGCAACGAGCCGATCGCGTCGAAGCCGAGCATCGCCGTCGCGAGCATCGTGATCACCTCGCCGTCCGCAAGGAGCTCCGGATCGGCATAGATGCCCGACTGCAGGGCCGTGAGCACCAGCACAGCGGGCTGCGCCACCTCGGAGAGCTGCGCCGCAGCCGTGTCACCGATCACCTGCACGGCATCAGATGTGATAGCGCGCGACTCGTCGCGCACATCCGCACCGACATACAGCGACGAGAGCGCGATGAGCACGAGCGTGAGCACCGCGACCCCGATGATCCATGCCAGCGGGTCGCGCAGGCGACGCAGCTCCGTGCGGGCCATGCCGCTAGCCGAGCACCCCGGCGAACACGAGCACCACGAGCGCCGCCGCCACCGTGTTGATCACAGGCAACGCCACGCGAAGGCCCGCAGGCATCTCAGGGTTCTTCACGACGAAGACCGACATGAAGAACAGGACCACGGCCAGCAGCATGCCGATCGTGCCGATCACCGTGCCGAGCAGGGCCGACAGCAGCAGGAGGAGCGGAGCGAACATCGTGTAGCGCGCCACCTTCGGCACATGCGCGCCCATGTCGAGCGCCGGCGTCCCGTCGACCGTCACCGTCTGGAAGCCGGGCAGCAGGCCGCGGACCTTCACCTGCGCGGTCGCGCCGCCCTTCAACGGAATCGCGTACGCGCCCTTGACCGCACGCACCGGCTCTCCGTCGAGCAGCACCTTCGCGCCCAGCCCCAGCACGCCCTCGACCTCGACCTTGCCCCGTGCACCGTGGATCTCCAGCGGGACCGTGTTCTCCATGAAGCCTCCTCAGACTGCGCCCGAGATTACCAGCGCCACAGCGGCGCTCAGCCGAGCGCGGCGTACGAGCGCGATTTCACACGCTGCTTGCCTGCCACCAGGGCCTCGTCAGCGACGCGCACCAGGTCCTCCACGCGGTCCGATCCGGACACGGAGGACGCCCCTCCCGCCGTGACTCCCAGATCGCCATGCGCCGGGAACGCGTCGACCAGCGCACGCTCCGCCGCTGCGCGCAACCGCTCCATCGCCGCGATCCCCACCTTCCCGTCCTTCATGACCAGCAGCGCGACGAACTCGTCGCCTCCCCACCTCGCCACAAGGTCGCCCTGGCGCACGTGGCGCAGCAGCGTCTGACCCATCGTCGCCAGCGCGACGTCACCCGCGTCGTGCCCGTCCGTGTCGTTGATGCGCTTGAAGTTGTCGATGTCGAGCACGACGACGCACACATGGCCGCCCTCGCGATGGGCGGTCGCGATCGCATCGCCTGCGAACTCGACGAAGCGACGACGCGTCGACAGACCCGTGAGGCCGTCGGTGTAGGCCGCGGAGTGCATGTCCCTGAGCGGCTTGCGTACGGCGACGAAGATCGCCGCCGCCACCAGCAGCACGCCCAGCATGATCCAGGTGGCCCAGCGCAGCACCGTCGCAAGGTGCAGGACTCCAGGCGCGAGCGAATGGTCCGAGGCGGACAGATGAAGCACCCATGGCACGCCGATGTCCTGCAGGCCACGCTCGGCTGTGCGCAGCCGACCATCGGTGCCGAAGCGCACGGCGATGTCGAAAGGCGTGGCCTGCGAGGTCGTCGCGATCTGGAGGTCCTCGGCGGGGAGCCCGCCGTCCTCGGAGAAGCCCGCGGCGACGGTCGGCTGATCGTCCGCGGGCGCGGCGAGCACACGGCGCGTCGAGTCGAGCAGGTACACCTCGCCGTCATCGCCCAGAGGAAGGCTGTTCAACGACGCAGCGAGCGCGTCGAGCGAGAAGTCGGTCCCGACGACCGCCGCCACCGCACCGTCGGCATCGAGCACCCGCCGCGCCGCCCACGCGCCCTTGTCCCCGCTCAGCGGGCGCAGGGCCGGGTCGGTCCAGACGAGCTCGTACGCGGGTGCCGCCGCGTCCCAGAAGCCGAGCTCCTTGCCGCCCGTCTCCCATTCCTTGTGCTCGGTCTCCATGAGGATCAGGTCCTTGCCGTAGCCGTACAGCGTGAAGTCGCCGCCACCGCGCGCATCCGCCGTGGCCACCGCGACGACATACGCGTACGGCTCGTCCTGCTTCCCCGGCACGACGGCGACGAACGAGTCGTCCGCGTACGCGACCACGATCGCGCGCAGCTCCGGATCCGCAGCACGCAGCGTAAGGATCCGGCGCGCGACCTCCTCCCTCGTCGGGGCGTCGGCCTCCATCCACCGCACGACCGCCTCGGTGGTCGCCTCGGAGGACTCGACGAAGTCGCCCACCGTCGCGGCGGAGACGTCCGCCACATACGTGAAGTTCTCCTGCAGCGCGGCGGTCACGCCCTTGTCGGCGACCGTGCCCGTCCACGCCGCGAGCCCCAACTGCGCGGCAAGCACGGCGACGATGATCACCACCCCGAGCGTGAGCATGCGCCGACGCCTGCCGGCGGGCATCACGGAGGTCGGTGACATGCCCCGAGAATCGCCACGGCTCACCGTTGCGATCAGGGTCATGTGGGAAGGATCACGATGCCTCAAGGGGTATCGATACCAGCCGAAAGCAACAGGTGACGAAGAGGCCGAGCGTCGTGTGCCGCGGCACCGGTCATGCCGGCGCTGGAAGGCCTTCCGCCACGTACGAGCGCGACTTCTGGCGACGCTTCCCCTCCACGAGCGCCGCATCCGCCAAGCGCACCAGGTCCGCGACATCGTCGTGAAGGTCCCGCGAGACCACGCCGCCCGCCGTCACCCCCAGGCCCGACCGACCAGGGAACTCCTCCCCGAGCCGCGCCTCGACGGCCTGCCTCAGCCGTTCCACGGCAGACACCGCATCGGACGGGTCCGCGAGCGCGAGCAGCACCACGAACTCGTCTCCGCCCCACCGCGCGACGAGGTCTCCACGGCGCACGCACGAGCGCATCGCCTTGCTGACCTTCCTCAACGCGACGTCGCCTGCCTCATGACCCTCGTCATCGTTCAGACGCTTGAAGTTGTCCAGATCCAGCACCGCGACGCACGCGGCACCACCATCCCTATGGGCCGACGCGACCACCGCGGGCGCAAGCTCCAGGAACCGGCGCCGCAGGAGCAGACCTGTGAGACCGTCGGTCTCCGCCGCCCGCCGCATGTCCTTCATGGGGCGCCACATCACGAACAGGAGCGCTCCGGCGACCAGCAGAACCACCGCGGAGATCCCCGCCGCCCACCGGATCGCCACCCCCACGGCGAGGACCTGAGGCGCGAGCTCCGCATCGATCGCGCGCAGGTGCAGCACCCACGGCACACCCTCGCCCGCCAAGCCGACCTCGGCCGTGCGGTAGACGCCGTCGTGACCGAGCGAGACCGTCGAGTCGCCGGACGACCCCTCGACCGTGGTGTCGACACCCAGGGTCTCGAGCGTGGGCGGCGCACCACCGCCGACGGCGCCCACCTTGTCGTCGAACGCGCGCGGAGCCGCGATCACGCGGCGCGCGTCATCCATCAGGAACACCTGCCCCGAGTCGCCGAGCGGCACGGCCTCCAGGACCGCCTGCATCGCCGACACCGGGAACTCCGTCGCCACCACGGCGACCAACGCACCCTGCGCATCCCGCACCGGCTGCGCCGCCCACACGCCCGAACCCTCCTCGGGCGTCGTCGCCACCGCCATGGTCCACACCAGGGCATCGGCCGTCGCGCCTGCGGGCCAGAAGCTGTACGCGGAGCCGTCGCCGAACTGATCCGCACCACCGGGACCTGAGTCAGGACCGCCTGCGTCGGGACCGGCGTCAGGACCGGGCGCCGCGCTCGAGTCGGCCATCGACGACAGCGACGAGTCGTAGGTCTCCGAGACCGCCGCCGCCTCGCCGCCCGTCATCGTCACGCGTTCCACCCGGTACCTCACGGTGCCGTTGCCCGCGTCGCGCTCGACCCGGATCCATGATCCGTCGGCATTGACCACGACCAGCGCATGCAGCTGCTCGTGCGTGGCCACGACGAGCAGCAGATGGTCCTCGAGCTGCGCTGCAGGGGCTGCTGCGCCGTCCATCCACGCCGCGACTCCGGAGGTGGCCCCTGTGGCCGCCGACGCGTAGTCCGCCACCCACGACTGCGCGGATCCTGCCTGCATGGTGAGCACCGCGTCCACCGCCGCGCCCGCGCCGTCCTTCGAGATCCCGAACAACCAGAGTGCAAGCCCCACCTGCGCGGCGAGCACCACGCACACGACGGCCGCGCCGAAGCGAAGGAAGCGGCGGGAGTCGGCCGGGAGCCGCGCTGGGGAGAGGGACACTGCCGCAGGCTAGAGGTGGCACCCGGTGCACCGCGAACTCCTGTGGCAAGAATCACGACCGCTCACCTTGGAGCGGTCCGACCCGACGGCGGTCCTCGCAGACAGCGGTCAGGATCGTGCGAACAGGCTCGCGTAAAGGCAGACGGCGGCCGCCGTCGCAAGGTTGAGGCTCTCGGCCTGGCCGACGATCGGGATCCGCACCACATGATCCAGCTCGCGAAGCTCGTCGGGCGTGAGCCCCCACGCCTCGTTGCCCATGATCCACGCATGCGAGGTGGCGAGGATTCGCTCGGTGTCACGCCCGAGCAGCACGGTGCCGCTCACGTCGGCGCCCACCAGCGCGAGCCCGCGCTCGCGCAGGTGCGCGGCGGACTCGGTGAGGCGCGGCGCGCGCAGCACAGGCAGGTGGAAGACCGAGCCGACGGACGCGCGGATCACCTTGGGCGAGCGCGGGTCCACGCAGTCGCCGGCCAGCACCACCGCGTCGGCGCCTACGGCGTCCGCCACGCGGATCGCTGCGCCCAGGTTGCCAGGGTCACGCACGGCGCTGAGCACCGCCACCAGGCGCGGGGCGCTGGGGAGGGCGTCGAGCCCCGGCTCTGCATGCGCGTTGAGGACCGCCAGCACGCCCTGTGCATCAGCGCTCATGGCCTGCGCGACCTCGTCGGTCACCGGATGCACGTAGAGCCCGGCCTCCAGGCCCTCGTCGACGATCTCAGGGTGCGCGAGCCTCGCGGCATCCGTGACGTACACGTCGCGCACATCGTCCGAGGCGAACCGCACCGCCTCGCGCACCGCCTGAGGACCCTCGACCAGGAAGGTCCCTGACCGGTCACGCGCAGAACGCCCCGCCAGGGCCCTCACGCCCTTCACGCGGTCAGCTCTCGGATTCGAGAGCATGTCGCGCAGGCGGGGCCCGGCGGGGCGTCCTGTCATGCGGGAGGTGCTTTACGCCGCGGCGGGCGCGTTGACGTCGGCCGGAAGGGCCTTCTTCGCCACCTCGACGAGCTGCGCGAACGCGGCCTCGTCGTTCACCGCGAGCTCGGCGAGCATACGGCGGTCGACCTCGATCTCCGCGGCCTTGAGGCCCTGGATGAGGCGGTTGTAGGTCATGCCGTTCGCGCGGGCAGCAGCGTTGATGCGCTGGATCCACAGCTTGCGGAAGTCACCCTTGCGCTTACGGCGGTCGCCGTAGGCGTAGACCATCGAGTGGGTGACCTGCTCCTTCGCCTTCCGGTAGAGGCGCGAACGCTGACCGCGGTAACCCGCGGCGCGCTCGAGGGTGGACCGGCGCTTCTTCTGGGCGTTGACCGCCCGCTTGACGCGTGCCATTTCTTACTCCTTGGTTTCTCGGGCGGTTACTTGCCCAGCAGCTTCTTGATCTTCTTGGCGTCGCCGTCCGCGAGCACCTGGTCGACGGCCACACGGCGCTTGCGCGAGGAGTGCTTCTCCTCGAACTTGTGCACGTTCATCGCCGAGGCGTGCTTCACCTTGCCGGTGCCGGTGAGCTTGAAGCGCTTCTTGGCACCCGAGTGGGTCTTGTTCTTCGGCACGATGGCCTCCTTCTTCAAGTCAGGCCGAACCCGTCAGGGCACGACACGTGTGTCCGGGACCCGTAGGGCCCGGGAAGTCTGTGGTGAGGCCTAGGCCTCGTCCGTCTCGACCTCGACGGTCTCGTCCGGCTCCACGGTCTCGACGGTCTCCTCCGTCTCGACCACCTCGACCAGCTCCTCCGGCTCGACCGAGTCGGACGGCGTGGTCTTGGACGCCTTCGCAGCCTCGCGCTCGTTGCGCTCCGCAGCCTCCGCCGCCTTGCGCGCCTCGCGCTCCTTGCGCTGCTCGTCGCGGGCCTCGGCCTTCTTCTTCAGAGGGCCGAGCACGAGGGACATGTTGCGCCCCTCCTGGCTCGGACGGTTCTCGACGACCGCGAACTCCGCGACCTCGTCCGCCAGCTTCAGGAGGAGCCGGCGACCCATCTCGGGACGCGACTGCTCACGACCGCGGAACATGATCGTGACCTTGACCTTGTCTCCACCCTTGAGGAAGCGGATGACGTGGCCCTTCTTGGTCTCATAGTCATGCTCGTCGATCTTGAGACGGAAACGCATCTCCTTGATCTCGGTGTTCGCCTGGTTGCGACGCGCCTCGCGCGCCTTCACCGCCGCCTCGTACTTGAACTTTCCGTAGTCCATGAGCTTGGCGACCGGCGGCTGCGAGTTGGGGGCAACCTCGACAAGGTCGAGATCGGCCTCCTGCGCCAGACGCAGCGCATCCTCGACTCGGACGATGCCGACCTGCTCGCCCTGCGGACCGACCAGACGGACCTTGGGGACACGGATGCGCTCGTTGATGCGGGGCTCGTTGATGGTGCTCCTCCTCGTGTGACTTCCTCGCCGACCCCGAGCAAAGGAAAAGGCCCCTGCTCGAACACGCGCAGAGGCCCACCGGAGGTTCCTGCCCGCGTACCATGAAGGCACGCCTCGCGGCAGGACCGGAACCCTGGCCCATCGAGTGGCCCAAGGGTGGGAGGCGGACTCCACTTGTGCGCCACGGAATGTTCCGTGGCCGGTCGATGAAGAAGGATATCACGATGAGCACGAATACGCCCCCGGCATCGTCGGACGCTCCGTCACGCCGTACCTGGGCCGACGCCACCGACGAGACTCGCGACCTCGCCGACGTCTCCGCCGTGGAGCTCATCACCACCGTAGCGGTGCACCTGCTCAGCGCCTCGGCCCTGCGGTGCGGACTCGCGGAGGACGGCGAGCAGCACCAGGACCTCGACGAGGCACGCACCCTGATCACCGCGCTCGCGGGGCTCGTCACCGCCGCCGCCCCCGAGATCGGTGACACGCATGCGAGGGCGCTGCGAGACGGGCTCCGAAGCGTACAGTTGGCGTTCAGGGAGGCCTCGGTCGTGCCCGACGCGTTGGGGGACGGTCCGGGCGAGAAGTACACGGGAGCAGTCAGCTGAAGAAGTCGCGAGAGTCCCAGGGGACGCACGATGAGGGGGACACGATGACCCCTGCCCCGATCGAGCCCGCCGACGGAGACGTCCTCACCGCATCCACGTCCGCCGCAACGGCGACCGCCGAGACCGCATCCGCCGAGACCGCGGCGGGCACCGTCGCGGCCGACGCCGACGCCGACGGGAGCCTCGCGTTGCAGGCGGCCCACGGCGACGACGAAGGCGACCAGCCGGTGCCACGCGTCAAGGAGCGCCAGCGGTGGATCGCACTGGCCTCGCTCCTCGCCGTCAGCGTGATAGCGCTGATCGCCGTGATCCTGTACCTGTCCGACGTGGTCTCCCAGTGGGAGGACCGCGCCGACGAGCTGACCACGGTCAACTACGAGCTCGGCGCCGAGCTGTCCGACGCGCAGGACACGGTGGCCGCGCAGACGGACCAGATCGACCGGCTCACCGCGCAGCTCAGCACTGCCAAGGACCGCATCACCGAGCTCGCCAACGAGACGGCCAACTTCGACGACGACAGGGCCTACACCGCACAGCAGATCGAGATGCTCAGCGGCTATGCCAGCACCGGAGCATCCGTCGCGAACGCCCTCACCCGCTGCTTGGAGGCCGAGGACCAGCTGGTCGTCTACCTTGAGAGCCCCGACCAGTACGACGCTGCGGAGGTGGCGGCCTACCAGCAGTCGGTGACCGAGCTGTGCACCGCCGCCAAGGACTCGAACACCGAGTTCCAGAAGCTCCTGAACGGCTGACCCATGCGCCGCCGCCCCCTCGCCGCGCTCGCCGTCTCCTGCGCGCTCGTCACCGGCTGCAGCGTGCTGCCGTCAGGGCCTACCCCCATGCCCTCCGACTGGATTCCGCAGTCGTCGATCTCCCCCGCAGCCCGCTCCGGCGCCATGTCCCCCGACGGCTTCAGCGTCGCGCAACGGATGACCGTGAGGGTGCGCAACATCGGCTGCGGCTTCATCGCCACCGGAACCGGATTCGCCTACGACGACTCCACCTTGATCACCAACCGGCACGTGATCGAGGACTCGCGCAGCATCGAGGTCTCCACCTACAACGGCGACAACCTCAACGCGACCGCCGTGTCGTCGACCACCGTCGCGGACATCGCGATCGTCCGCACCAACCAGGCCGTCCTGTCCAGCTACGCGATCCTGGCGCAGCAGGACCCCGAACCGGGCGATGTCATCACCGTCATCGGATACCCGAACGGCGGCGAGCTCACCAGCGTCTCCGGGGTCGTGCTCGGCAGCACCGCAGACCCGTTGGACGCCGCCATCGGCAAGGTGCTCGTGACAAGCGCCGAGGTGGAGCCGGGATCATCCGGGTCGCCCGTGCTCAGCGAGGACGGCGAGGTGGTGGGCGTGGTCTACGCGAAGACCGACGACGGCAACAGCCTGATCGTCCCCGTCTCCACGCTGCGCACACTCCTGAGCGAGACGTCGCTCCTGGTGCCCGAGGCTCCCAGCTGCACGACCAGCGCCTTCGACGGCTCGGTCTACGTCGGCGGCTGACGGGCGTGTCGTCCACCTCACAGCGCACAGGCTCGACGTCGGCTACAGTTCCGGCACGTCGCCCACGCACGAAGGGGAACCACGTTGATCGACGATCCGTTCGCCACCGACCCTGAACCGGTGGCGCCGCGCCCAGCCCGCCGAGTCACGAGCCAGATCGTCGCGATCACGGCGCTCGCGCTCGCCCTCGCGTCGGCCATCGCGCTCGCGGCGTACCTGTGGCTCGTGAACTCGCAGTGGACCGACCAGAACGACACTCTCCGCGCCGACGCCGCGTCGCTGGGCACCAGCCTGGCCCAGGCGCAGGCGCAGGCCGAGGACCTGCAGACGCAGGTCCAGACGCTCCAGTCGCAGCTCGACACGGCCACCACGAGGCTGTCCGACGTGGCCAACGCCGAGGCGCACGCGGGCGACGACGTCCAGTACCTCACGGACCTGCTCGACGCCTACGCGTCCTGCGCCTCGTCCTACGACGACGTGCTCACCGACGCCCTCAAGAACGGCTACACCTACGACAACTCGAACGCACGATCGGTCCAGGCCGACGTCGCCGACTACTGCGACTCGCTCGCCACCGCGTACCAGCAGTACACGGCGGCCGCGGGATGAGGCGCCGGCACGCGGGCGCCATGCTCGCGGCCGCGGCGCTCGCACTGTCCGGCTGCGCCGCGCTCCCGAGCGGACCGCCCCCGCTTCCTGACAGCTTCGTCCCCAGCCTCTCCGCCTCATCCGACGCCTCCGCATCCGCGTCGTACGTCTCGGACGACGGCTTCTCACTCCCCGAGCATGCGGCGTACCGGGTGCGCGTCGAGGGCTGCACCACGTACGGCACCGGCTCCGCGTTCGCGATCGACGCGCACACGCTCGTCACCAACCGCCACGTGGTCGAGGACTCCGTGACCGTCACCCTCACCAGCTACGACGGCCAGGAGATCCCCGTCACGAGCGTGCAGATCGACGACCAGGCCGACCTTGCGCTCCTCACCGTCGCGCAGGACCTGCCGGAATGGCTGACGCTCGCGGACGCCGAATCTCAGCCCGGCGACACCGTCTCCGTGTCCGGGTACCCGTCGGGCGACTCGCTCACCACCGTCACCGGCCCCATGCACAGCACCACCCCCGAGGTGTTCGGCACCGACCCCGACGACGTGCTGGTGCTCCGCGTCACCGCCGCGCCCGGCAGCTCCGGCTCCGCCGTCGTGAACGCCGCCGATCAGGTGGTGGGCGTGCTCTACGCGATCGATGCCGACGAGGACGGCTGGGCATACGCCATCAGCCTCACGTCACTCACCACGATGCTGGCAGACCCCGGCGTGCGCGGCCCCGTGGGAAGCATCTGCGCCTCCTCGTGACAGGGCCTGCCGCGCGCAGCGACGGTCAGCGAGTCCGTGCTCCCCGCTACAGCGCCGGAGCGAGCCTCAGCTCGAGACTGTCGATTCGATGCGCGACCACGTCCGACGACGACAGCTGCCGCTGCACCCGACGCAGCAGGTCGTCGATCTCGGGCTGGGTCAGGCCTGGGATGAGCCGCAGCACGATCGCGACCTCGCTCCGGCGGCCCGGTTCGGCCTCCACTGCCTTCAACCTGTCGTCGAGCAGCACCGCGTCACGCACCGCGACCACCACGTCCTCCGCGACCACGCCCTCGGCGACCGCGGGACGCCACTGCTCCCCCTGGCCGAGCGCCCACACCGCCGGGCGCGGGATCACCGTGGTCTCCATGCCGGGATTGAGCACCATCACGGCCCACTCCTCGGTGATCGCCGCGAGGGCCGCACGCGGTCCCTCGGCAGGGATGGGACGAGCCTCGGGATTCCATGCCTTCATCGCATCGACATCGGTGAACACCGGCAGCCCGGCGCGCCCGTCGGGCATCTGCACGGCCACCACGCCCGTCGACGCCACATGGTCCTGCTCCAGGCCGTGCCGGCCCACCACCCGCTGCTCGCCGTCGGCCAGCACCGGCACGAGAACGCGCGCATAGGCCAGGGCCTCCACGACCTCCGCGAGGGGCGCCTTGCCGCGCGAGTACCGGATCAGCGCCTGCGCAAGGCGGGCATCGGCGCTGCCGTCGTCGTCCGCGAAGATCGACTCCGGGATCTCCTTCAGCGGCTCCTCGTCGGTCATGCCACCAGGGTACGGGCAGGCACCGACGAGAGGCCGCAGGCCGTGGCGAATCCCACGTCCGGAGTCCGCGAGCCCGACGCGTCAGGCTACGGGCGTCCGGCGACGTCCAGCGCCTCAGGCAGCGTGAAGTTGCCGTTGTAGAGGGCCTTGCCGACGATCGCCCCCTCGACGCCCTGCGCGGTGAGGGTGCGGATGGCCGCGATGTCTGCCAGCGAGCTCACGCCGCCGGAGGCCACCACAGGCGCGCTCGTCGCCGCGCACACCTGCGCGAGCAGCTCGAGGTTGGGCCCGGTCAGCATGCCGTCCTTCTTGACATCCGTCACCACGTACCGGGCGCAGCCGGCGGCGTCGAGACGGGCGAGCACCTCCCACAGGTCGCCGCCATCCTGAGTCCAGCCGCGGGCCGCCAAGGTCGTGCCGCGCACGTCGAGGCCCACCGCCACCCGGTCGCCGAAGCGGTCGATCGCGGACGCCGTCCACTCCGGGTCCTCCAACGCGGCAGTGCCGAGGTTCACCCGCGTGCAGCCGGTCGCCATCGCGCGCTCCAGGCTCTCGTCGTCACGGATGCCGCCCGACATCTCGACCTTCACGTCCACGGCCTTGACGACCGACGCCAGCAGCTCCGCGTTGGAGCCTCGTCCGAAGGCCGCATCGAGGTCCACCAGATGGATCCACTCCGCTCCGCCGCGCACCCAATCCATCGCGGCGGACAGCGGGTCGCCATAGCTGGTCTCGGATCCCGCCTCGCCTTGGGTGAGGCGGACGGCCTGGCCGTCGGCCACATCGACTGCGGGAAGGAGCTCGAGGCGGGGAAGGTCGGTCATGGCGTCGCTTTCTCGTGAGGGACGGGCCGCGGTCCAGAGTACCGGCGCGCGCGGCACGCGGTGCGCGCAGCTACGAGTCGAAGCGCGCGGAGCAGTAGATCTGCGAGTAGTCGTAGGTCGCGCCCTGGGCGTTCGCCCCCCAGTCATGCCTCCAGGCGCACCCCACCTGCGCGGTGGCCTGCCGCCCATCCGTCAGGATCAGCGCACGATGCGTGGACGACGCCATGAAGGCAGCCATCAGGGACGACACCGTGTCGGAGTAGCCGACGATGTTCTCGTTCCCCGTGTGCCAGATCGAGCCGGCCTGCGCCATCTCGATCGCGTGCGCGCTCTGCGCGTCCGACGCGACGCACGAGGTGAGCGCGGGCGATCCCGCTCCCGTGCGCGCCGAGTCGAGCGCGGCGCAGAAAGCCGACGGATCCGCCACGGACACATCGAAGTCGGACCAGCCCCCCGGCGCCGTCGTCGACGACGAGGAGCTCCCTGACCCGCCGCCCGCGCGCGGAGCCGTGGCCTGCGCCGCGGACCATGCCTGACGCGACGACTCCACCTGCGTCGACGCGTCGGCCAGCGTCTGCAACGCCTTCGCCAAGACACCTTGCCGGCTTGCGAACCAGGCAGCGTCAGCGTCCGCCGGCGGCGGTCCTGCAGCCGACCCCACCGCTGAGATCGCGTCGCTGAGCGCGCTCAGCGCGGCGTCGTCGGCGACCTCACCCTGGGACGACTGCAGGAGGCCCTGAGCATCTCTCACGGCGGACTGCGCCTCGACGACGGCCTGCTGAAACGCGGACCGTGCGGCGTCCAGCTCGTACGCCGCCTGCGCGGCATCGACCGAGGCGCGCGCCTCGGCGAGACGAAGACCCAGGTCGCGCATGCGAGACCCCGCATCCTCCAGGCTCGCGGCGACGGCCTCGTTCGCCGCCGCGGTGTGCGCGGGCGCTGCCGTGCATTCGTCCGCGAGCGCGGCAGCATCGTCCACCAAGGCGGCGAGGCCTGCGACCTCCGCCGCGTCCGGAGGGAGTCCCTCCCGCGCCAGACGCGCCTGTCCGGCATCGAGCGCGATGACCATCGAGCTCTGCGCGGACTCGCAGGCCGCGACCGCATCGGTGAGCGCCTGGACGGACTCCCGCCACGCGATCGCGTCGCGATGCCGTGCACCGAGCACCAGCCCGATCGCGAGCAGGATCACGAGCGCGAGCACGCCGACGGAGGCGAGGACCCGCCGCCGTGGCATCGTCACGTTCGCACTCCCCTCAAGCGCACACCCTCACGGTACCGGCGGCGCCTGGGACACGGTGCTACAAGGACTCGACCCAGTTGCGCAGCAGCGCAAGTCCCGCGTCGCCGGACTTCTCCGGGTGGAACTGCGTGGCGCTCAACGGGCCGTTCTCCACAGCGGCGACGAACCGGTCGGCATGGTCGGCAGGGCCCGCCTCCGACCAGGTGACGAGCGGCGCCGTGAAGCGGCCCGTGTCCTCGGTGGTGCCCAACGGGAACTCACGCGCACCGTAGCTGTGGACGAAGTAGAAGCGTTCGTCGGCGATCCCGTCGAACAGCACCGAGCCGTCAGGCGGCGCGACCTTCGCCCAGCCCATGTTCGGCACCACGGGCGCCTGCAGCAGCTCCACGACCCCAGGCCACTGGTCCAGGCCCTCCGACTCGACACCGTGCTCCACGCCCCGCGAGAACATCACCTGCATGCCCACGCAGATGCCGAGCACGGGACGTCCACCCGCAAGGCGGCGGCCGACGATCTGGTCGCCGCGGGCCTCCTGCAGACCCCTCATGACGGCGGAGAAAGCCCCCACACCAGGGACGACGAGGCCGTCGGCGCTCATGGCGACCTCACGGTCCGCGGTCAGATGGACCTGGGCGCCGACATGCTCCAACGCCCTGGTGGCGGAGCGCACGTTGCCGAAGCCGTAATCGAAGACGCAGACGGTGGGGATGCTCACCCGCGCAAGTCTAGTGCGGCTCCTCGCGGTCCCCTTCGGCGCGGATCCCGCGTCAGCCCTGCTGCGAGCCGTCCTCCGCGGGACCCGAGGCCATGCGCCCCCTCGCGTCCTTCGCGATCGCCCGCAGGGAACGGAACGCCTGCCACTTGGACATCCTCGCGTCCGCGACCTTGTCCTCATGCAGGCCCGCGACCTCGTCGAACTCCTGACCGCCGGACAGCAGCGTCAGCACCACGCCGGGGGCGCTGTCAAGGGCCAGGCCCGGAGGCAACGACTGCCCGCGCACGCCCTGCATCCACTGCACCGCGGAGATCTGGCCGTCCCGACGGTCGAGCACGACCACAGGCATCTCCTTGACGAAGTTGGACACGACCTGGCCGACACGGGCGGCCATCTCGTCCGACGTGTCGTCCAGCACACCGAGCGAGCCCCCTGACGTCAGGATGACACGCCCTTTGCAGCCGCCCATCGCCATGACCGCGGCGAGGACCCTCTGATCCATCACCGGCGTGAACACCGCGAGGATCTCGGCGTACGCCACTAGAGCGCGCCCTTCGTGGACGGGATGCCGGTGACGCGCGGGTCGTCGGCCACGGCGGCGCGCAGCGCACGCGCCAACGCCTTGAACTGCGCCTCGACGATGTGGTGCGGATCGCGGCCCGACAGCACGCGCATGTGCACGCAGATGCCCGCGTGATGCGCGATCGACTCGAGCGCGTGCGCCGTGAGCGAACCCGCGTAGTTCCCGCCGATCAGGTGCGTCGCCTGGCCCACGGGCTCGCCCGTGTGCACGAAGTACGGCCGACCGGACACATCGACCACGCACTGCGCGAGCGCCTCGTCGAGCGGCACGAGAGCGTCGCCGAAACGAGAGATCCCGGCCTTGTCCCCCAACGCCTGCTTGAGCGCCTCGCCGATGCAGATCGCGACATCCTCCACCGTGTGGTGGGAGTCGATGTGGACGTCGCCCGTCGCCTTCACC
Organism: Demequina capsici; assembly: GCF_032102965.1. Taxonomy (NCBI): domain Bacteria; kingdom Bacillati; phylum Actinomycetota; class Actinomycetes; order Micrococcales; family Demequinaceae; genus Demequina; species Demequina capsici. The sequence goes on from NZ_CP134880.1 coordinate 1,729,828, forward strand.
GTGAGGTTCATCAGCGAGTGCTTGCCGAGCGCCGTCAGCATGTGGTCGTAGAACGGCACTCCGGTATCGATGTCCGTGACCCCCGCTCCGTCCAGATCCAGCTCGACGAGCACCTGCGACTCGCTCGTGGCCCGTTCGATGCGACCCGTGCGGCTCATGCGACAACCTCCAGCAGCGCGCTGCGGAACAGCGCCATCTCCTGCGCCGTGCCGATCGACACCCGCAGCCAACCTTCGGGACCTGTCACGCGGATCAGCACGCCGCGCTCCAGAAGACCCTCGAACACCTTCTTGCGGTCCTCGAACGGGCCGAAGAGCGCGAAGTTCGCGTCCGTGTCGGCCACCGTGAAGCCCTGAGCCCTCAGCCACGCGACGGTGTCGTCCCGTTCGGCCCTGATCTCGTCCACCTGCGCCTGCAGGTCCCTGTGATGAGCCAGAGCGGCCCGCGCCGTCGCCTGCGTGATCTCGCTCAGGTGGTACGGCAGACGGACGATCTGCAGCGCGTCGATCACCTCAGGCGTCGCGGCCAGGTAGCCGAGCCGCCCCCCCGCCAGCGCGAACGCCTTGGACATCGTGCGGCTCACGACGAGATTCCAGTGCTCAGGCATGAGGCTGAGCGCGCTCGGCACGCCGCGATGACGGAACTCGGCGTAGGCCTCGTCCACGACCACCACGCAGCCGCCCGGCACCTCCGCCGCCGCACGGCACAGCGCCGCAGCCTCGCTCAGCGGCAGCGCGGTGCCCGTCGGGTTGTTGGGGCTCGCGACGAGCACCATGACCGGCTGGATCTCCGCGATCGCCGCCACGGCCGCGTCCACGTCCAGCGTGAAGTCGTCCCTGCGTGGCAGCGTGACGTACTCGGTGAGGGTGTCGCGCGCGTACTCGGGGTACATCGAGTACGTGGGCGCGAAGCTCAGCACCTTCCGACCCGGCCCGCCGAACGCCTGATGGAGGTGCAGCATCACCTCGTTGGAGCCGTTCGCCGCCCAGACGTTGTCAGCACGCAGGAAGTCCGCGTGCGACTCGACGGCCAGGTAGCGGGCCAGGTCGGTGCGCAGCCCTACCGCGTCACGGTCCGGGTAGCGGTTCAACTCCACGCACGCCTTGCGGACGGCGGTGGTGATCGCGTCGACCACGACCGACGGCGGCGCGTACGGGTTCTCGTTGACGTTCAGGCGCGCCTTCACGGACAGCTGAGGTGCGCCGTAAGGCGTGAGGCCCGCAAGGTCCGGGCGGAGCGGGAGGGTCATGCGAGCGAGTCTAGTGGCGGCTCGACGCTCAGCCGACGCTCAGCCGACGCCCACGTCGCCCGCGACGGTGAGCACCAGCAGCACCGCGTTCAGCGCCACGATCGCACCCAGGATGCTCCACGCGACGGTCCTGGTGCCCGCCCCCGCCACGTGCATGCCCATGACCTCACGATCGGAGATGAGACGCACCAGCGGCACGAGCGCGAACGGGATGCCGACGCTCAGGACGACCTGCGAGACGACCAGCGCCCACGTGGGGCTCAGCCCGCTGCCGAGGATGATCAACGCGGGGATCAGGGTGATCGAGCGCCGCAGCGCGAGCGGGATCCGACGGTGGATCAGCCCGCTCATGATCGATGATCCCGCGTAGCACCCCACGGACGTGGACGCCAGCCCCGAGGCGAGCAGCCCGACCCCGAATGCGGCCGCGACGATCGGGCCGAGCGCGCGCTCGATCGCGTGGTAGGCGCCGTCGATCGAGTCGGTGCCTCCGACGCCGCGGAGCGCGCCCGCGGCGAGCATGAGCATGCCGATGTTCACCGTCCCCGCGATCGCAAGGCTCAGCGCCACGTCCCACTTGGTCGCGTGCAGCAGCTCCTTGAGGCGGCTGTGGCCGTGGCCGCTGCCGTGGCGGTCGCGCGACAGCGAGCTGTGCAGGTAGATCGCATGCGGCATCACGGTGGCGCCCAGCATCGAGGCGGCGAGCAGCACGGTCGGCGCGCCCTGGAACCGCGGCACCAGGCCCTGCGCCGCCTCCCCCCACTGCGTGTCGGTGAACAGCAGGCCCACCAGGAAGCCCACGGCGATGATCGACAGCAATGCCATGATCACGAACTCGAACGGCCGTTGACCGCGCTGCGACTGCACGCGCAGCAGGCCCAGGGAGATGATGCCCACGATCAGGCCACCGAGCACCAGCGGGATGTCGAAGAGCAGGCTCAGCGCGATCGCGCCGCCGATGACCTCCGCGAGGTCCGTGGCCGCCGCGACGATCTCCGCCTGGACCCAGAACGCGATCCGCGAGCCCTTGCCCAGCCGGCGACCCAGGAGCTCCGGGAGGCTGCTGCCGGTCACGAGACCCAGCTTCGCCGACGAGTACTGGATGAACACCGCCATCGCATTCGAGACGACCAGCACCCACATGAGCAGATATCCGTACTCGGCGCCTGCCGTGAGGTTCGCGGCGACGTTGCCGGGATCCACGTACGCGATCGCGGCGACGAAGGCAGGGCCGAGCAGCCCGCCGATGCGACGCGGCAGCGACGCCACGCGTCGCGCACGCGCCTCGACGTCCAATGCGTTCACGGGGACTCCTTCGCGTCGACCACCGAGGTCGAGGTTGAAAAGTGAGGCTAGCCCAACTCCCGACCTTCGCACACCAATGCCGGGCGTGTCCCCGCGACGCGCGGCGATGTCCGACGCACGTCCTACGCTCGGGGCATGACCGACGCGCCTGCCCCCTCGCTCCACGCCTCCACGGGGGCGACATCGCTCAGGGACGACGCGGAGGCCGCGCTGCGCCGTCTCGTGGGACGGGACGACGCCCGGCTGCGCGCCGACCAGTGGACGGCGATCGAGGCCCTCGTCGCGCGCCAGGCTCGCACACTCGTGGTCCAACGCACGGGGTGGGGAAAGTCCGCGGTCTACTTCGTGGCCACGCGCCTGCTCCGCGACGCAGGCGCGGGGCCGACCGTGATCGTCTCTCCCCTGCTCGCGCTCATGCGCGACCAGATCTCCGCCGCGGCGCGGGCCGGCATCCGTGCCGTCACCGTGAACTCCGCGAACGTCACCGAGTGGGACCAGGTGCATGCCGCCATCGCCGCAGGCGAGGTGGACGTGCTGCTGTGCTCCCCTGAACGGCTCAACAACCCGCAGTTCCGTGACGAGGTGCTCCCCCGGCTCGCCGCCGACGCCGGTCTCGTCGTGATCGACGAGGCCCACTGCATCAGCGACTGGGGACACGACTTCCGGCCCGACTACCGACGCATCCGCACGCTGCTCGCCGACCTCCCCGTCGGCATCCCTGTGCTCGCCACCACCGCCACCGCGAACGCGCGGGTGACTACGGACGTCGCTGAGCAGCTGGGCGTGACAGGAGGAGGCGCGCCGGCCGACGTCATGGTGCTGCGCGGTGCGCTCGATCGCGAGTCGCTCCACCTCGCGGTGCTGGACCTCCCGGACCCGGCGGCGAGGGTCGCATGGCTCGTCCAGTCGCTCGGCTCCATGACCGGGTCCGGCATCGTGTACTGCTTGACGGTCTCCGCGGCCGAGGAGCTCGCCTCGCAGCTGCGGGCCGCGGGCCTCGAGGTCGGCGCGTACACCGGCCGCACCGACCCGGCCGAGCGCGAGCGCCTCGAGCAGGACCTCAAGGAGAACCGGGTGAAGGCGCTCGTCGCGACGTCGGCCCTGGGGATGGGCTTCGACAAGCCCGACCTCGCCTTCGTGGTCCACCTGGGCGCACCGTCGTCCCCGATCGCCTACTACCAGCAGGTGGGCCGCGCCGGACGAGGAGTGGATCGTGCCGTCGTCGCGCTGCTTCCCGGCCGCGAGGACCGCGCCATCTGGGACTGGTTCGGATCCCAGGCCTTCCCCGAGGAGGACACCGTGCGCACGACGCTCGCGGCGCTCGATCCGGAGCGGCCCACGAGCATCCCCACGCTCGAGTCGATGGTGGACCTGAGCCGATCCCGCCTCGAGGCGATGCTCAAGGTGCTCGACGTCGACGGCGCGGTGCGTCGGGTCTCCGGCGGCTGGCTCGCCACCGGCCGCCCCTGGGAGTACGACGCGGCACGGTACGCGCGCGTCCAGCAGGCGCGACTCGCGGAGCAGCGCACCATGGTCGCGTACCAGCAGGCGAGGACGTGCCGCATGGCGTTCCTGCGACGCTCGCTCGACGATCCCGAGCTCGACGACGGATGGACGTGCGGTCGATGCGACGTATGCGGCGGCGTCGCACTGCCACAGCCGCCCACCGCCGAGGCCGTCGCCGCGGCGCGGACCGGGCTCGACCGCGTCGGCACCGAGATCGTCCCACGACGGCAGTGGCCCAGCGGCATGGAGAGCCTCGGCGTGAGCCTTCGTGGCCGCATCCCCGCGGACGAGATGGCGGAGACGGGGCGCGCGATCGCACGTCTCGACGGCCTCGGCTGGTCCGGAGCGCTGCGGGACATATTCGCCGCGCGCGGCGAGGATGGCGCGCCTGTCGACGAGGAGACGCCTGCGTCGCTGAGGCACGCGGCGGCGCGGGTGCTCGACGAGTGGGAGCAGCGCGGACGCCTCGACGGCGTGGTCGGAGTCGCCTCCACCACGAGGCCTCGCATGAACACGCACCTGGTGAACGGCCTCGCACGGTACCTCGGCGTGCCGGTCCTCGGCTGGGTGGCCCCAGCCGCCGGTCGGGAGGAACCGATGCGGCACGACGTGAACTCCGCGCAGCGGCTCGCGGGGGTCGTGGGCCGGCTGAGGCTGGCACCCGAGCCCGGAGCTGAGCTTGCACAGGCCAGGGTCCTGATGGTCGACGACTCGACCGACTCGGGATGGACGCTCACCGTCGCCGCACGCGAGGTGCGACTCGCAGGCGCCGCCGCGGTGCTGCCCTTCGTGCTCGGCGTGCGCTGACCGCGCGTCGCCGCCGTAGGGAGCCCGCCACAAGCGAGGTCAGCGGCGCTCAAGCCTCGCAGCGATGGCCTCGCCGTGCGCGGGAAGATCCTCTGCGTTCGCGAGCGCGACCACCTTCGCCCCGACGGCCGCCAGAGCCTCCGCGTCGTACTCGATGACCGACACCGCCTTGAGGAAGCTCGTGACGTTGAGACCCGAGGCGAACCGTGCGGTGCCGCCCGTGGGCAGCACGTGGTTGGAACCCGCGAGGTAGTCGCCGAGCGGGACCGGGCTGTGCGCACCCACGAAGATCGCGCCCGCATTGCGGATCCGGCCCGCGACCTCGCGCGCGTCCCGCGTGTGGATCTCCAGGTGCTCGGCACCGTACGCGTCGGCCACCAGGATCGACTGGTCCAGGCTTCCGGTGAGGATCACGGCGCTCTGCACGCCTGTCAGCGCCTCCTTGGTGCGCGCCACATGCTTCGTCGCCTCCGCGCGCCGCAGCAACGCCTGCTCCACACGTTCGGCCAGGTCCTCGTCGTCGGTGATGAGCACCGAGCCCGCCATCGGGTCGTGCTCGGCCTGGCTGAGCAGATCGGCCGCCACCAGGTCCGCGTCCGCCGAGTCGTCGGCAATGATCGCGATCTCCGTGGGCCCAGCCTCCGAGTCGATGCCGACGACGCCGTTGACCGCCCGCTTCGCGGCGGCCACGTACACGTTGCCGGGGCCCGTGATGACGTCGACCGGTTCGCACAGGACACCGCCGTCGTCCGCTGCGGCTCCATAGGCGAGCATGCCGATCGCCTGGGCGCCTCCCACTGCGTAGACCTCGTCGATGCCCAGCAGCGCGCATGCGGCGAGGATCGTCGGGTGCACCGAGCCGCCGAACTCACGCTGCGGGGGGCTCGTGACGGCGATCGCCGTGACCCCCGCCGCCTGCGCGGCCACGACGTTCATGACGACGGAGCTCGGGTACACCGCCAGCCCGCCCGGCACATAGAGACCCACACGTGCCACGGGGATCCACTTCTGCGACACCGTCGCGCCCGGCGCCAGCTGCACGGACACGGGCGGCGGCACGGTCGCCACATGGAATGCGCGTACCCGGACGATCGCCTCCTCGAGCCCATCGCGCACGGCAGGGTCGAGCGTCGCGAGCGCCGACTCGATCTGCGCCGAAGGCACGCGCAGGGACTCGGGCACGGCGCCGTCGAAGCGCTCGCCGTACTCGCGCAGCGCGGTCTCACCTCGCTCGCGGACGTCCGCGAGGATCGGCTCCACGGTACGCAGCGCCGCCGCCACGTCGACCTCGGCCCGAGGGACCACCTCGAGCAGCTCTCGAGCGGTGAGGTCACGGTCGCGCAGATCGATACGGCTCAGCATGCGACCAGCCTAATGGCGCGCGGTGCCCCGCCCTGCGGGACCCGACGCCTGAGGTCAGCCCTCGGGGCGTCCACGCCCGATCCAGCCCAGGTGGGTGTGCTGGAACGAATCATCGTGCTTGAGCCCGTACCCGAGCGCGCGATCGACACCCACGTGGAAGAACCATGAGACGGCGATGAGGAGCAGCCAGCGGGACCAGCTGGACGCGTCCCAGCCGTGGACCGTCACGCCCCAGAGAAGCAGCAGCGACGGCAGAGCGTATGCGTGCACCAGGTTGTAGACGAAGGCGCCCACGCGGGTGCCCGCCACGTACCCCAGCGCACTGAGGTCGTACACGAGGAACAGCACCAGCGGCCACCACCATCCGCCGAGCGCGAGCGCGCCCGCGAGCGCGACGAGGGCGATCACCGCGCCTTCGGCGCGCTGCCAGAGCTCCGGGGTCACGGTACGACGCTACCGGGCAGACGCGGCCGCGCGGCCGCTGGAACGAGGCCGACGCGCCGCCGAGGTCCGCGACCATCCACCCCGATCGAGGAGCATCAGGCGAGGCAGCCGGGGCCCAGCACCGCCTTCAGGTCACCGTAGAGCGCGCTCGAGCGCGAGACACGGTACTGGTCGGCCACGGCCACCGTCACCGGGTCGCCCGATCCTGTGAGGACCAGCTTCACCTCGATTCCGCCGGGGTGCGAGGTGAGGATGGACCTCACCTCCTCGACGACGGGTGGCGTGGCGCGCACGGCCGGCAACGTGATGACCAGCGGCGACATGTCCTGGACCTGCAGGTTGGGGACCCTGAGCTCGACGGCCGAGTACTGCATGCCTCCGTCGCCGCGCTCGCGGGCCCGTGCCTTGATGACCAGCACCGCGTCGTCCGAGAGGTCCCTGGCGTATGTCTCGTAGGTCTTGCCGAAGAACGAGATCTCCGTCTCACCCGACAAGTCCTCGAGGGTGACGATCGCGTAGGCGTTGCCTGACTTGGCGATGCGGCGGTCGACCCTGGTGAGCAGGCCCGCGAAGGTCACCTGGTCGCCGTCGGAGACTCCATGCGCGGGGGTCGCGGTGAGGATCTGATGCGACGCCTCGGAGCGTAGGACGTTCTCCAGCCCCGACAGCGGATGGTCGGACACGTAGAGCCCGAGCATGTCCCGCTCGAGGTTGAGCAGCGTCTTCTTGTCCCACTCGTCGATCGGCGGCACCACGACCGAGACACCGCCGCCCAGCTCCTCATCCATTCCGAAGAGGTCGAACTGGCCGGTGGCCTCCTGGCGCTTGACGCCCACCACGGAGTCGATGGCCTGCTCATGCACGGCGTTGAGGGAGCGCCGAGTGTGGCCTAGGGAGTCGAACGCGCCGGCCTTGATCAGCGAGTCGATGGTGCGCTTGTTGCACACCGCCGCAGGGACCTTGTCGAGGAAGTCGGAGAAGGACGTGAACCGGCCCTTCTCCTCGCGGGCCTTGACGATCTCGGCGACGACGTTCGCGCCGACGTTGCGCACGGCGGCCATGCCGAAGCGGATGTCGCTGCCCACCGCGGAGAAGAACGCACGCGACTCGTTGACGTCGGGGGTGAGCACGCTGATGCCCATGCGACGACATTCGGCCAGGTAGAGGGCCGACTTGTCCTTGTCGGTGCCGACCGACGTGAGCAGCGCCGCCATGTACTCGGTCGGGTAGTGCGCCTTGAGGTACGCGGTCCAGAAGGACAGGACGCCGTACGCAGCGGTGTGGGCCTTGTTGAAGGCGTAGTCCGCGAACGGCAGCATGGTCTCCCACAACGCGTTGATCGCCTCGAGGGAGTAGCCGCGTTCGAGCGCACCGTTCTTGAAGGGCTCGAACTCCTTGTCGAGGATCTCCTTCTTCTTCTTGCCCATCGCGCGACGCAGCAGGTCTGCGGCGCCCAGGGTGTAGCCGGCGACGATCTGCGCGATGCGCTGCACCTGCTCCTGGTACACGATGAGGCCGTAGGTGATGCCCAGGACCTCCTTGAGCGGCTCGTCGAGCTCCGGATGGATCGGGGCGATCTGCTGGCGGCCGTTCTTGCGCTCGGCGTAGTTGGTGTGGGAGTTCATGCCCATCGGGCCTGGACGGTAGAGCGCCAGGACGGCGGAGATGTCCTCGAAGGTGTCCGGGCGCATCTGGCGCAGCAGCGAGCGCATCGCCAGGCCGTCGAGCTGGAACACGCCCAGCGTGTCGCCGCTCTGCAGCAGCCGGAAGGTGCCCTCGTCCTCGAGCGGCAGATCCTCGAGGACCAGCGGGTCCTTGCCGTTGTCGACGATGTTGTCGAGCGCGTCGTCCAGGATCGTGAGGTTGCGCAGGCCGAGGAAGTCCATCTTGACCAGGCCGAGGGTCTCGCACGTCGGGTAGTCGAACTGGGTGATGATCGCGCCGTCCTGCTCGCGGCGCATGATCGGGATGATGTCGATCAGCGGGTGCGAGGACATGATGACGCCCGCGGCGTGCACGCCCCACTGGCGCTTCAGGCTCTCGAGGCCCTGTGCGAGCTCCATCACGTCGCGCGCCTCGGGGTCCGACTCGAGCAGCGCACGGAAGTCGGCGCCTTCGTGGTAGCGCGGGTGCTTCTCGTCGTGGACGGCGCCGAGCGGCATGTCCTTGCCCATGATGGCGTCGGGGTACGCCTTGGTCAGCTGCTCGCCCACCGCATACGGCTTGCCGAGCACGCGAGCGCCATCCTTCAGGGCCTGCTTGGCCTTGATGGTGCCGTAGGTGACGATCATCGACACCTTGTCCTCGCCGTACTTGTCGGTGACGTAGTGGATCACCTCGGCGCGCCGACGCTCGTCGAAGTCGACGTCGAAGTCGGGCTTGGACTCGCGCTCGGGGTTGAGGAAGCGCTCGAAGTACAGCTGGTGGACCAGCGGGTCGAGGTCGGTGATCCTCATGGCGTAGGCCGCCATGGAGCCCGCACCGGAGCCGCGTCCGGGACCCACGCGGATGCCCTGCGACTTGGCCCACTTGATGAAGTCCGCGACCACGAGGAAGTAGCCGGGGTAGCCCTTGCCCGCGATGACCTCGATCTCGAAGTTCGCGCGCTCCTGCACTGCGGAGGGGATCGACTCGCCGTAGCGCTCGTGGAGGCCACGCTGGACCTCCTTGACGAACCACGAGTGCTCGTCCTCGCCCGGAGGGCAGTCGTAGACGGGCATGTAGTCGGCCTTGGTGTCGAACGCGACCTCGCAGCGCTCGGCGATGGCGAGCGTGTTCGTGAGCGCCTCGGGGTGACGGTCTCCCCAGAGGTCCCACATCTCCTCGGCGGACTTCACGTAGTAGCCGTCGCCGGAGAACGCGAAGCGCTTGCCTCCCTGGTCGTACGTCGGCTCGTTGAGGTTGGAGCCGGACTGGATGCAGAGCAGCGCCTCATGCGCCTTGGAGTCCTCGCGACGCGTGTAGTGAAGGTCGTTCGTCGCCACCAGCGGCGCGCCGATCGCCTTGGAGATGCGCACCAGGTCCTCGTAGACGCGCGTCTCGATCGACAGCCCATGGTCCATGAGCTCGACGAAGTAGTTCTCCTTGCCGAAGATGTCCTGGAACTCGGCCGCAGCCTTGAGCGCCTCGTCGTACTGACCCAGGCGGAGCCTCGTCTGCACCTCGCCTGACGGGCAGCCGGTGGTGGCGATGATGCCCTTGCTGAAGCGCTGGAGCAGGTCGCGGTCCATGCGCGCCTTGAAGAAGTGGCCCTCGAGGCTGGCGTAGGACGCGAGGCGGAAGAGGTTGTGCATGCCTGCCGTGCTCTCGGCCCACATGGTGGCGTGGGTGTAGGCGCCGCCCGACGAGACGTCGTCGCCTTCCTGGCCCCGCTCGCCCCAGCGCACCCGGGAGCGGTCTCCCCTGGCGGTGCCCGGCGTGAGGTACGCCTCGATGCCGATGATCGGCTTCACACCGGCCGCGGTCGCCTTGTTCCAGAACTCGTAGGCGCCGAAGAGGTAGCCGTGGTCGGTGATGGCGACGGCGTTCTGCCCGAGGCTCTTGACCTCGGTCATCAGGTCGCCGATGCGGGCCGCGCCGTCCAGCATCGAGTACTCGGTATGGACATGAAGATGGTTGAACTCCCGAGCCGGCATGGGGACGATTCTAGGCCGCGGCTACGACACGGAGAGCGACGGACCCGCCGCCGACCGGTCCGACCCGGTGAACCCGGTGACGGGTCCGCGGGGCGCGTGCGCGAGTCGCCCCCGGCTCCTTGGGACAATGGTGCACGTGACCGACGATCAGCCCCGCGACAGCGCTCCCCGACGCCGCCGCGGCGAGGGCGGCGACAGGACCGCGCCCGACCGCCGATCACGCGGCCGCGGCCGTCGAGACCGGCAGGGCCCGCCCCGCCAGCCTCGCGTGGATCCTCGCATGCTCGCGGCGGCCGCCCAGGCCCGATCCGCCGTCGAGGTGCCGACGATCGCCTACCCCGAGGAGCTGCCCGTCAGCGCCCGCCGCGAGGACATCGCCAAGGCCATCGCGGAGCACCAGGTCGTGATCGTCGCCGGCGAGACGGGCTCGGGCAAGACGACCCAGCTGCCCAAGATCTGCCTGGAGCTGGGGCGCGGCCGCGCCGGCCAGATCGGCCACACCCAGCCACGCCGCATCGCGGCCCGCTCCGTCGCGGAGCGCATCGCCGAGGAGATCGGCACGCCGCTCGGTGGGATCGTCGGCTACCAGGTGCGATTCACCGACGAGTCGTCGCCGGAGACGCTCGTACGTGTCATGACCGACGGCGTCCTGCTGGCCCAGATCCAGCGCGACCCCGAGCTGCGCGCCTACGACACCCTCATCATCGACGAGGCGCACGAGCGCAGCCTCAACATCGACTTCCTGCTCGGCTACCTGACCAACCTGCTGCCGCGCCGTCCCGACCTCAAGGTCATCATCACGTCGGCCACGATCGACTCGCAGCGTTTCGCACGGCACTTCGCCCCGGGAGGTCCGCTCCCGTACGAGCCCCCGGACGACGCGCTCGGCCAGGTCGACGCGGCCGTCGCCCCGGCACCGTCCACCAGCGCAGCTAGGGACGATGTGCCCGTCGCCCCCGTCGTCGAGGTCACGGGACGCACCTATCCGGTCGACATCCTCTACCGCCCGCTCGAAGGAGCGACCAAGGGTGACGAGAAGGACCTCGTCACCGGCATCGTCGACGCCTGCGACGAGCTGATGACGTGGGGCGACGGAGACATCCTCGTGTTCCTCTCTGGCGAGCGGGAGATCCGCGACGCCGCCGATGCGCTCGAGGGCCACTACGGCGACCGCGTCCGCAACCCGCGGCACCCGCGCCGTATCGAGGTGCTGCCGCTGTACAGCCGCCTCACCGCCGCCGAGCAGCACCGGGTCTTCGAGCGCCACACCGCGCGCCGCATCGTCCTGTCCACCAACGTCGCCGAGACCTCCCTGACGGTGCCAGGGATCCACTACGTGGTGGACCCGGGCACGGCACGCATCTCCCGGTACTCGAAGGCGACCAAGGTGCAGCGCCTGCCGATCGAGCCCATCTCGCAGGCGAGCGCGAACCAGCGCTCAGGCCGCGCGGGACGTCTTGCCGACGGCATCGCGATCCGCCTGTACTCGCAGGAAGACTTCGAATCGCGGCCGCGCTTCACCGAGCCCGAGATCCTGCGCACCTCGCTCGCGTCGGTGCTGCTGCAGATGATCAGCGTCGGCGTGGTCTCCTCCCCCGAGGACATGGCGTCGTTCCCGTTCGTGGAGCCGCCCGACACGCGCGCGATCAGGGACGGCATGAACCTGCTCGCGGAGCTCGGCGCGATCAGCCAGCGAGACGGCGGCACCCGCCTGACCGAGACCGGTCGCGCCCTGGCGCGGCTGCCCATGGATCCGCGCCAGGCCCGCATGATCGTCGAGGCGGCGAAGCACGGCGTCGCGCACGAGGTGGCGGTGATCGCGGCCGCCATGTCCATCCAGGATCCCCGCGAGCGCCCTAGCGAGAACCGCGAGGCCGCCGACCTCATGCATCGGCGCTTCGCCGACCCCTCGTCGGACCTGCTGTCCTACCTCAACCTGTGGGAGCACCTCCGCGAGCGCCGCCGCGAGCTCTCCGGCAGCGCGTTCAGGCGCCTGGTCAAGGCCGAGCACCTCCACTACCTCCGCGTGCGGGAATGGCAGGACGTGGTCCAGCAGATCCGCGAGGCGTCCAAGCAGCTCGGCATCGCCATGCAGTCGGGCAAGCCGCAGCGGGCGACCGTCGAGAGCGACGAGAAGGCGACGGGCGCGCTCCGCCACGTCTGGAACGAGGAGGCGATCCACCGGTCGGTGCTGGCGGGCCTGCTGTCCCAGATCGGCATGCAGGAGACCATCGACGTCAAGGCGTCGGAGTTCAGCCACCTCACGGGCGACAAGCGTCAGGCGGCGATCCGCAAGGCCCGCAAGCGCGCGTCGAACGAGTACCTGGGCTCCCGCGGCGTGCGGTTCGCCATCAATCCCGGCTCCCCGCTGTCCAAGAGGCCGCCCGAGTTCGTCATGGCTGCGGAGATCGTCGAGACGAACCGCCTGTGGGCCCGCGATGTGGCAAGCATCAAGCCCGAATGGGCAGAGGAGCTCGCGGGCGAGCTCGCCAAGCACACGTACTCGGACCCTCACTGGTCCACGAAGCAGGGCGCCGCGATGGCGCACGAGAAGGTCCTGCTGTACGGCGTGCCGATCATCGCCGACCGCACGATCCTGTGGGGGCGCATCCGGCCCGCCGAGGCCCGCGACATGTTCCTGCGCCACGCGCTCGTGCAAGGAGAGTGGACCACCCACCACCTGTTCTGGAAGGACAACCAGCGGCTGCTCGCCGAGCTCGAGGAGGTCGAGGCGCGGTCCCGCACCCGCGGCCTGATCGCCGACGAGGAGACGCTGTTCGACTTCTACGACGAGCGCGTGCCGGACTCCGTGGTCAGCGCCCGGCACTTCGACCGCTGGTGGAAGGACGCCTCACGGTCCACGCCCGACCTGCTCACCCTGCGGCGCGCCGACCTGTTGCCGCCCGAAGCAGATGTGGACCTGGATCAGTTCCCCGACGCTTGGCCACAGGGCGAGCTCACGCTCCCGCTCCAGTACGCGTTCGACCCTGGTGCGTCGCACGACGGGGTGAGCGTGCGGATCCCGCTCGCACTGCTCCCCCGCGTGGTCCCCGACGGCTTCGACTGGCTCGTGCCCGGACTGCTCGACGAGCTGACCACCGAGACGATCCGCGCGCTGCCCAAGGCCGTGCGGCGTCGGCTGGTCCCAGCCCCCGACACCGCGCGCGACGTCGTCGCCTGGCTGGACCGCGCGACCCCCGCGTGGGCCGACATGGCGCGCGCAGGCGACATGGCCGAGCCGTTCCGCACCGCCTTCACGCGCGCGATCAAGGCCACCAAGGACGTGGACATCCCCGACGACGCCTGGCTCGAGGTCGACGGCCGCCTGCCGTCCCACCTGCGCGTCACCTTCGAGGCGGTCGAGGGCACGCGGACCGTGTCGTCGTCCACCGATCTCATCGGGCTCCAGCGGGAGCTCGCACCCAGGACCGAGGCAGCGGTACGCCGCGCCGTCGCCCAGCCCCGCCCGTCGTCGCGGGACCGCAAGGGCGACCAGCACGCCAAGCCGAGCCCCGCAGACCTCACCCCCGCCGTGCCGACCACTCTCCCCGAGCAGGAGGGTCTCACCACCTGGCCGACGCTGCCCGGCGGGTCGCTTCCCGACCATGTCGAGGGCGTCGTCGGCGGGGTCGCGGTCCGCGGGTACCCCGCGATCGTCGCGGAGAAGGGCCCGCGCGCGTCGCTGCGGGTGCTGCCCGACGCGCTCGCGCGCGACGCCGCGCATCCGGCCGGCGTGCGCCGCCTGCTGCTCGCGGACGTGGGCCTGCAGACAGGTCGCGTCACCTCACGCTGGACGTCCCGCGAGTCGCTGCTGCTCGCCTCGGCCCCGTACCGGACCACCGACGCGCTCGTCGACGACCTGCAGCTGGCTGCCGTCACCGCCCTCACGTCCCCCGGCTCCGGCACCGAGATCGACGCTGCGACGATCCGCAGCGCCGACGCGTATGCCGCCGCGCGCGCCGTGGTCCGCGAGAGGCTCGAGGACCAGGTGCAGGCGATTGTCGGCCTCGCCCTTCCTGTGCTGGAAGCCGCCCGCGACCTCGACTCCGCGCTCCGCTCGTCCACGTCGATGGCGCTCCTGAACGTGCTCGCCGAGCTGCGTGCCCAGTCCGCCGACCTCGTGTCCGACGGCTTCATCGGCCGCACCCCGCTGACACGGCTACGGCACGTGACCCGCTATCTCAAGGCCGCGAAGGTGCGTCTGGACAAGGCTGCCGGCGCATCGGCCCGCGACACGGAGCTCGCATGGAAGGTGCGCGCGGTCGCCGACGAGTACGCCGCGGTGCGCACCGCGGTCGAGTCCGGGCGGACCGACCTCGCACGCGCGGCGCAGGTGGACGAGGTGCGGTGGATGATCGAGGAGTACCGGGTCTCGCTGTTCGCGCAGCAGCTCGGCACGGACGGACCCGTGTCGGACAAGCGGATCCGGAAGGCGCTGGCAGAGGTCTCCGCGGGCGCGACGCGATAGTGTCGGCTGTCGCGGCGTCATCGCCGTGATCACGCCACGACGATGCGAGGGGAGGCGCGGTGCCCAAGATCGACGCGGCGACGGTCGCCGAGCACAGCGCGGCGCGGCGCGCCGCGCTTCTCGAAGCGGCGGTCCAGCTCCTCCACGAGCGTCCCGACGCCGTTCCTCCGCTCGGGGAGGTCGGCCGACGCGCAGGGTTGTCGCGGTCGAGCGTGTACCACTACTTCGCCTCCAGCGAGGATCTGCTGACGGCCGTGGTCGCGGAGACCTTCCCGCGGTGGCAGCGCCGTTTCGACAGCGCGTATGCCGGCCTGACGGACCCCGCCGACGTCGTCAGGACGTACGCCAGGGAGAACCTCGCCATGGTGGCCGACGGCGAGCACGCGCTCGCCAGGGCTCTCACCACGGTGGTGCCCGGCGACGAGATCGCGGCCCGCTCCGCGCACTTCCACGCGACGCTCGTCGCGCCCCTGACGCGCGCGGTCGCCGACCTCGGCGACCCGACGCCCGAGCTCACAAGCGAGCTGATCAACGGCGTGATCCTCGCCGGCGCCCGTCGGCTCGAGGCCGGCGACGCACTCGCGACCGTGCTGCCTGCCGTGGAGCGCATGCTCGGCCCGTACCTCGCTCGCCTCTGAACGCCATGAGCCGCGGCACCGCTGTGACAGGATCCTGACAATGGAGGACGGACCCTTGGAGGACCACCGTGACTGACCCGCAGAAGGAGAGCACGCCTGCCTGGCTCCTGTGGACCGAGCGGGCGCTCGCCGCCGCAGCGCTGTTCGTGGTCGCCTGGGTGCTGGCCACGTCGTGGGGCGGCATCATGCACAGCCACCCCGCCTACCTGCTCCTGCTCATCGGA
The DNA here is from genome assembly GCF_032102965.1 of Demequina capsici. Taxonomy (NCBI): domain Bacteria; kingdom Bacillati; phylum Actinomycetota; class Actinomycetes; order Micrococcales; family Demequinaceae; genus Demequina; species Demequina capsici. Next base: position 1,745,466 of record NZ_CP134880.1, read on the forward strand.
ACCGTGCTCGTCGCAGTGGTCGCGGGAGTCGCGACCCTCCTGTGGCGCCGCCGCAGCCACCGCGGCTGGCGTCGCATCCTCCGCATCATCGGTGCGGTCGTCGGGCTCGGATGGATCGCGCTGATCGCATGGCTGTGCCCGTTCAGCGCCATGGAGCCGGCGCTCACCGCGATGGAGTCCGACGACGCGGTCACGGTCACGGAGACGCCCACCCTCATCACGTTCGCGCCCTCGAGCGGGGCTAGCGATGTCGCGCTCGCGTTCGAGCCGGGCGCACGGGTAGACCCCCGTGCGTACGCCGCCGTGCTGCGCCCGCTTGCCGAGGCCGGTCACACCGTCGTCATCATCAAGCAGCCGCTCGGCATCGGCTTCCTCGCTCTCGGGAGCTTCGACGCGGCCAAGGAGCAGGATCCCACCGCAACGTGGGCGATCGGCGGGCACTCGCTGGGCGGGACCGTCGCCGCGATGGAGGCCGAGAACGCGGCCGACACCCCCGTCGGCCTCCTCTTCTACGCCTCATACCCCGCAGGCGACATGAGCGCCTTCCCCGGCTCCGTGCTGTCGATCTCCGGCTCGAACGACGGCCTCGCGACCCCGGCGAAGATCGAGGCCTCGGTCGCCGACCTGCCTGGTACCGCGAAGTTCATCGTCATCCAAGGCGGCACCCACGCGCAGTTCGGCGCGTACGGCGCGCAGCCGGGGGACGGCGCGCCCACCATCACCGCCGACGACGCGCGCGAGCAGATCACGGCCCACACGCTCGACTGGCTCGACTCGCTGGCGCCGTCGCGCTGAGCCGCCGCTCGCGCTAAGGGCGCGGCTCAGCGGTCACGATGCGGTACGCGTCCTGATGCCAGACATGCTCGTCGAGGTACGAGTCCCCGAACGGCATGTAGCCCAAGCGCCGGTAGAACGGCATCGCCTGGCGCTGCGCGCTCACCTCGACCCGTACGCGACCATCGACGCCGAACCGCGCCAACGCCTGGTCCTCGAGCAGCTCCATGAGCGCACGGCCGCCCCCGGTCCCCCGCGCCGCCCAGAGCACGACGACCCGCCCGATGTGCGGCACCTCGGGATCCATGCCCCCGATGCCACCGTCCATCCCATGGGAGACGTCCGATCCCGGCGCGACAAGCCGCGCCGTGCCGACCGGGCTGCCCGAATCGTCCACGAGCAGCGCATGCAGGGTGCGCGGGTCGTCATCGATACGATCACGCTCACCCTCGGCGTCGAAGCCTTGCTCGCCCACGAAGACGGCCATGCGCAATCCGATCGCCTGCTCCAGCTGCTCCCCCGTGGTCACCGGGAACACGTGCATCTCAACCTCTCAGGATCTGCAGCGCGGCTGCGAGGTCATCCGGGTACGCGGACACGACCCGCACCTCGTCCCCGGTGACCGGGTGCGCGAAGGCGAGCTCGTGCGCATGAAGCCACTGCCGGGACAGGCCCACCTTCTTGGCGAGAACAGGGTCCGCGCCGTACGTGAGGTCACCCACCAGAGGATGCCTCATCGCCTGCATGTGCACCCGGATCTGATGGGTGCGACCGGTCTCCAGGTGGATCTCGAGCAGCGAGGCCGCCGGGAACATCTCCAGCACCTCGTAATGGGTGATCGACGCCTTGCCGCCCTCGACCACAGCGAACTTCCAGTCCGACGTGGGGTGACGCCCGATGGGCGCGTCGATCGTGCCGACGGTGGGATCCAGGTGACCTTGCGCGACCGCGTGGTAGATCTTCTCGACCGTGCGCTCCTTGAACGCCCTCTTCAGCGCGCTGTACGCGGTGACGGACTTGGCGACGACCATGAGCCCAGACGTGCCGACGTCAAGCCGATGGACGACGCCCTTGCGCTCCGCGGGGCCCGCGTCGGCGAGCGTGACGCCAGCGGAGGCAAGGCCTCCGACGACCGTGGGACCCGTCCAGCCTGGCGACGCGTGAGCGGCCACCCCCACCGGCTTGTCCACGACCACAAGATCCGCATCCTCGTACACGAGGGTCAGCCCGCCGGGGATCTCAGGCTCCGGCGCCGGCTCGCGCTGATCGGGGATCGTCACGGCGAGCACGCCGTCGTGCACGCGGTCGGACTTGCCGAGCACTCGACCATCGAGCAGCGCGCCGCCTGCCTCGAGAAGCTCGGCCGTCCTGGTGCGCGACATGCCCAGCATGCGCGCGAGGGCGGCGTCGGCGCGCTCCCCCACGACCGCGTCGGGCACCGGCAGGTAGCGGGTGTCAGACACCGTGCGCCGACTGCTCAGGCGCAGGACCGCCAGGAGCGCCCTCATGCGCCAGGAGACGCCTGCCCATCAGACCCGCGACCACAGCCCACACCGCGGCGCCCACGATGGCGATGTCCGCGACGTTGCCGATGAAGAAGTCGCCGTAGTTGATGAAGTCGACCACATGGCCCTGGCCGAACGAGGGCTCACGGAACAGGCGATCGATCAGGTTGCCGACCGCACCTCCCAGGCCCAGGCCGAGCAGCACGGCAGCCCACGGAGCGGAGGCGCGTCGGCCGTACCAGAGGATGCCCGCCGTCAGCCCGAGTGCGACGACGGTGAGGATCCACGTGGAGGAGTTGCCGAACGAGAACGCGGCACCCGAGTTGAAGACCAGCTGAAGCGACAGCAGCTCACCCACGAGCGGATGCCGCGCACCTGGTTCCAGCGCGGACAACGCCCACTGCTTGGTGGCCTGGTCGACCGCCACCGTGAGGATCGCGGCCAGCCAGAAGGCTGGCCGCCAGCTCAACGACGCTCCTCGCGCTGCTTGCAGACGACGCAGTGCGTGGCGCGCGGGAAGGCCTGCAGGCGCGCCTTGCCGATGCCGTTGCCGCACACCTGGCACGCGCCGAACGTACCGGCCTTGATGCGACGCAGCGCGTCGACGCTCTGCTCGAGCATCTCGCGCGTGTTGTTGACGATCGACATCTCCTGCTCGCGCTCCAGGGCGGTCGAGCCGGCGTCGGCCTGATCGTCGCCGGCGCCGTCGGAGGTGTGCAGAAGGTCGTCGAGCTCGGTCTCCGTGTCACGGAACTCCTCGAGCAGACGAGCGACGTCCGAGTTGAGGAGCACCACGATGTCGCGGAGCTCGGAGACCTTCCACGGCTCGTCGCCCTCCCGCACCGCCAGCGCCTTCGCAGCGGCGGGCTTGATGTCGGCCGGGTCGATCTCGATGATCGTCACGTCCGTGCTGGTCATGACACACCTCTTCTCGGTAGTGACGTGAGAGTAGTCCGGTTTCACGTCTCAGGCAAAGCGCGACGCGCCGTCTCAGCCGTCGGCGTACATCCTGCCATGGCGTCCCGACCCCTGGTGCCAGGCGACACGCTCCGAGCGCGACGAGGGCCGGGCGTCTCCGCCCGGCCCTCATCGTCACCTGTGCTCAGGTCAGCTGTTGTCGTCCTTCGGGGCGACATCGCCGAAGATCGAGCGGATGTCGTAGATGTCGGACTTCGGCGACTCCTCCTCGCCCTCTCCGGAGGCCGCGGACGGGACCGAGGCAGCAGAGGCGGGCGACGCCTGGGAGAACGCCTGCGTCGTCGGTGCCCACAAGGGGGTCGCCTGCGTGACGGGCGCTTCGTAGCGTGGGGGCTCCGGGAAGGCCTGCGCCTCGGCAGCAGGCGCCGCCTCCTGCGGAGTGGATGCCTCGGGCGTGTACGGTGACGCGACCTGAGGCGCGTACGGAGACCCTGCCTGCGGCGCTGCAGCACCGAACAGCGACGGACGTGCGGGGGCGGCCGGGGCCGCCTCCACGACGGCCGGGGACTCGCCCGACGGGGCCTGCGCCTCATCGGGTGCGGCGAACACACGCGGCTGATACGGCGCGGGCGCCGCGAACGAGGCCGCAGGCGGCTGATAAGCCACAGGCTCCGGCTCGACCGCCTCGGGCGAAGGAGCGCTGACGTCCTGCGGTGCGCTGGGCATCGCGGCCGACCATGCGGGCGCGGCAGGCTCCTCGACGGGTGCCTCGTCGGCCTCGTCGACAGCACCATCGAAGGGCGTGGCAGGCGCAGGCTCGAACGGCGTCACGGGCGCCGGGGCGTAGACGTACGGCGACTCCTCGACGTCAGCGGCGGGCTCGAATGCCTCGTCGCCCTCGGGCTCGACGTCGTCCTGTGCAGCCTCCTCGGCCGACGCGTCGGGCAGCTCTCCCACAGTGTCCTCGCCGACGCCGAGCGCAGCCTCCTCCGACGCTGCTGCGGCGACCACGGCCTCCATGCCCGCGACCGACGCGAACGCAGGTCCGGACGCGGCGACCCCGGTGGGAACGCCGCCGTGGTCCAGGTCGCCCAGAAGGTTCTCGAGGTACGTCTTCAGACGAGCGCGGTAGTCGCGCTCGAAGCGCCGCAGGTCATCGATCTTGCGCTCCACCGACGAACGCTCGTGCGCGAGCTGATCCATCCGGGTGGACGCGTCGGACTCGGCGTGACGGACGATCTCCTCCGCCTTGGCCCGCGCGTCGTCGATGATGCGGTCGCGTTCCTCCTCGCCGGCACGGACGTACTCGTCCTGCAGCTTCTGCGCCATCGCCACCATCTCGGTGCCGCCGACCTGGCCGGGGTCCGTCGCCGCCTCGAGCAACGATCCCGGCTGCTCGACCGGCACGGCCGGGAGCACGGGTCCCGCCGCCTGCGCCGCCGACAGCCGCTGCGCGAGGTCGTCGCGCTCGGCCGTCAGGACGGAGATCGTGTGCGCGACCTCGTCGAGGAAGTCGTCGACCTCATCCTGGTCGAACCCCTCCCGGTACTTCGTCTTCGAGAACGCCTTGTTCAGGACGTCCTCAGCGGTCAGCAAAGCCATGGGTTACCACCTCGCTGCGTCCGGTCGAACCGGACGTGTCGTTTCGGTCACTCTACTCACTTACGTATCGGCCTGCACTTGAGTTCCGCGGTCCGCCCCACCGCGATCGCCTCAAGACAGCCCCTGGAACACAGCCATCAGGATGTAGCAGGCGAAGAACAGGATGATGACGGCCAGGTCGAATCGGATCTGACCGATCGTGATCGGCGGGATGATCGACCTGAGCACGCGGATCGGCGGATCCGTGACGCTGTAGATCGACTCGACGATCACGAGGGACGCGCCGCTGGGCCGCCAGTCGCGCGCGAACATCTGCACCCAGCTGAGCACCACCCGTCCCAGCAGGAAGAGCAGGAACAGGAAGACGACGAAGTACAGCGCCTGGAAGATGATGCTCACGCGACGAGCCTAACCGACGGCACGTGGACCGCGGTCGTCACGACGATGATCAAGCCTGGTCGTAGAAGGACTGCTGCGCCTGGTGCTGCTCGTCGTCCAGACCGATCTCGACATGCGCAGGCGAGAGCAGGAAGACGGACGTGGTGACGCGCTCGATCGAGCCGTGAAGGCCGAACGACAGACCCGCGGAGAAGTCGACGAGCCGCTTCGCGTCCGCGTCCGACATCTCGGTCAGGTTCATGATCACCGGCACGCCCTCGCGGAACGCCTCGCCGATCAGGCGCGCGTCGTTGTACGACCGCGGCTTGATGGTCTGGATGCGGCGCAGGTCCGAAGGCTGGACAGGCCGCGGCGCGTGGTGCGCGGTGCGCACGGAGCCCGTGTGAGCGGAGCTCTTGCGTGCGGCCTGCTCACGCGCCTCGGACACGTCGTGCAGGTTGGTCACCGGGGCCAGCTCGTCCTCGGCGTAGTCGTAGTCCTCGTGCTCGCTCACGTCGAAGCCGAGGTACTGGATCGCCTTGCGCAGAGCGCTCATCGGCGTGCCCCTCTCACCTGGTGGTGGTACTTGCTCATCGGTGTCAACGGTAAGTCGAGGGCTCATACGCCACCGGGACCGACACGCCGACCCGGCCCCTCGCAGACGATCACTCCTGCATGGCGCCCTGTGGGGGCGCCTCGGCGATGCGAGAAGTACCGTTCGTCCTCGAGGGTGCAGCGGAGGTGACGCACGATCGGGTCGATCCCGAGCTCGGCGAGCCGGGTCTCGATCGCGCGGGGGATGTCGAGCGACGGAGTGCCCGTACGGGTCGACGACACGGCGACGGGGTGGCGGGATCCGACCCGCGCGCGCATGGCCTCCGGCACCTCGTAGCAGGCACCGCAGATCGCCGGTCCGATCGCGGCGGACATCCCCGCCGTGCCACGCCGTCGGGGTCTCAGGTCGAGCATCGCCGCCACCGCAGCGTCGACGACGCCGCGGTACAGGCCCTCACGGCCGGCGTGCACGGCCGCGACAGCACCGGTCACCTCGTCATGGAGCAGCACCGGCACGCAGTCCGCGGCGATCGCGCCCAGGGCGATACCCGGGGTCGTCGTGAGCAGGACGTCTGCGATCGGCGGGTCCTCGGTGGGCTCATCGATCCTGGCCACGGCGATGCCGTGCTCTGCACGCAGGAAGGTCACCAGCGCTCCCGCTGCGTCCGCGACGACCAGGCGGTTGCGCGCCACATCGTCAGGATCGTCGCCCACGTGGGTCGCGATGTTGAGCGACGAGTACGGGCCGGACGAGCAGCCGCCTGCGCGGTCGGTGAAGAACGACCTGACACGCAGGCCAGCATCGAGCACGCGCGAGCTACCGCAGGAAGTCGGGGACGTCCAGCTCCTCGACGGCGGCGACCCTGGGCGCCACCTCGATGGCGTCCGTCGTCGGCTCGGCCTCGTCGTCGATCACGGTGGGGAGCACGGGGCGCTCGACGGGCGCCGAGACGGGGTCTGCGGCCACCGCGGCAGGCGCCGGCCGCGCGTTCTCGTACCCGGCGACCGCGGTGTCGTGCTGACGGTACGGCGGCGCGCCGCCGTCGAAGCCTGCGGCGATCACGGTGATACGGAGCTCGTCGCCGAGCGAGTCGTCGATCACCGTACCGAAGATGATGTTCGCCTCCGCGTGAGCGGCCTCGCGCACCAGACGCGCCGCCGACTCGACCTCCTTGATGCCCAGGTTCGAGCCGCCGGAGATCGACAGGAGCACGCCGTGCGCGCCCTCGATGGACGCCTCGAGGAGCGGCGAGGAGATCGCGCCCTCGGCGGCCTCGAGCGCACGGCCCTCGCCGCGCGCGGACGCGACTCCCATGAGCGCGGTGCCCGCGCCCTGCATCACGGACTTGACGTCGTTGAAGTCGACGTTGATGAGACCGGGCGTGGTGATCAGATCCGTGATGCCCTGGACTCCGCCCTGCAGCACCTGGTCTGCGGCGGCGAAGGCGCCCAGCACGCTCAGCTGCGCGTCGGAGATGTCGAGCAGACGGTCGTTCGGGATGACGATGAGCGTGTCGACCTCCTGGCGGAGAGTCATGATGCCGTTGTCGGCCTGGTCCGCGCGGCGGCGGCCCTCGAAGCCGAACGGCCGCGTGACGACCCCGACGGTGAGGGCGCCGAGCGTCCGCGCGATCCTCGCCACGACGGGGGCGCCGCCGGTGCCGGTGCCGCCGCCCTCGCCTGCCGTGACGAACACCATGTCGGCGCCCTTGAGCGCCTCGGTGATCTCATCCTCGTGGTCCTCGGCTGCCTGACGTCCCACCTCGGGGTCGGCTCCGGCGCCGAGGCCGCGGGTGAGCTCGCGCCCGATGTCGAGCTTCACGTCGGCATCGGACATGAGGAGCGCCTGCGCGTCGGTGTTGATCGCGATGAACTCTGCGCCCTTGAGGCCGACGTCGATCATGCGGTTCACAGCGTTGACGCCGCCGCCGCCGACGCCGACGACCTTGATGTTGGTGATGTAGTTCTGCGGTGCGGCCATGGGTGCCTCCCCTTTTAACATTAACCTTCAACTTGAGGGTTATAGTTATGTCAAGTTGATCCACGACGAAGGTACGTCGCCAGGCTCCCGCTGACCCGCAGGCGCGGCGCGTGTCGCACGTATCCGTGCCGCGCGGAGCCCTGTCCTACTGCGCCCGCGTGATGGGCAAGGTCGGCGCTGAGACGTCGATCACCGCGGCGGACGACGCCTCAGGCGAGCCCAACAGCACGACGAGCACCTGCGCCTTCGTCGCCGAGTCCTCCACCCCGCCCCATTCGACCTGCGGGCCGTCACGCAGCGTGAAACTCACCGAGTCCTCAGAATCGGCGTTGATGTCCTGGACCCGCGCCCGCAGGTCCACCGGCAGCTCGTCGATGACACCGAGAACCGCGTCGAGGACGCGATCGCTGCCGTCGCCGAGCGGCACGTTCACCACGGGCAGGTCCGTCGGCGCGTCGGTCACCGTCGTGACGGTCGTCGCAGAATCGTCCACGATCGCGTACCCGCCGTCGGCGACCGGCACGGCCGCCACCGGGACCCTGGCGTCGATGTCGATCCGCAACGTGGACGGCCAGAGGCGCTCCACCGTCGCGTCCGCGATCCCCGGGATCGCCTGCAGGCTCGCCACCAGCGCCGCGGTGTCCACGAGGGCGAGCGAGTCACCGTCGTACTGCGCGACGGCGGCATCGACGGCAGCGGTGTCCACGTACGGGCCAGACCCCGAGATCTCGGCAGCCGATGCGTCGAAGCGCAGGAACGGCGACATCACCACAGCCCAGACCAGCAGCAGCAGCGCCGCGACGACTGCTCCGCGCCGACCCCACCTGCGCAGCACGAGGCGGCGCTCCGCGGACCTCTTCTCCGCGAGACGCTCACGCATGCGCAGCGTGACGCCGTCCGTCTCACGCCCGCCGACCCTGGTGAAGACCTCGGGATCGACGGCGGTGGTGGTCCTCGGGTTCTCCGCCGCCGGCCCCGCGGCGTTCTCCTGCACACGGACCGCGGTGCGTGTCTCGGCCATCTCGGACACCGGCCGTCGGCGCTCGCTCGTCGGCACGACGCGCGCGGGCGCGTCCCGCGCGCCCGGCTTCGGCACCACGGGTCGGCCCTTCACACCGGGCGGTCGCGCAGGCGTCGTGGGCCTGTCAGGCATGCTCCGCTCCCCCGGCGCCGTCCCGCAACGCCTCGAGGACCCACCCCGCCGCCTGCGTCACCGGCCCGGAGCCGACCGTCAGCACCAGGTCGCCCGGGCGGGCGATCCGCGCGACCTCGGCGGCCGCGTCTGCGAGATCGGGGACGAGCCGCAACGACGAACCCTCGGGCGGGGTCGCCGCGTCAGCTATCAGCCGCGACGTGACACCAGGGATCGGGTCCTCCCGATCGCCATGGACCTCTGCCAGGATTACGTCAGCGTCCGGCACGGACAAGGCACGCCCGAATGCGGCTGCGTGAAGCTGGGTGCGTGTGAACAGCGCCGGCTGGAACAGCACGATCAGGTGGCCTGCACCGGATGCGCGCGCGCCCGCGAGCATCGCCGCGACCTCCGTGGGGTGATGCGCGTAGTCGTCGATCACACGGATGCCGCCCACCTCGCCGCGCAGCTCGAAGCGGCGCCCTGTGCCCCCGAAGGTCGCCACGGCGCGCGCGGCACGCACGGGGTCCGCCCCCATGTGAACCGCGGCCGCCCACGCCGCCGCGGCATTGAGGCGCTGATGCGCACCAGGAAGCGACGGGGTGATCTCGAACACCTCCCCGTCCCGCACGAGGCCCTCGGGCGTGACACGCACGTCGGCGTCGGCCGCGACGCCATAGCCGACCACCCTGCGGCCCTCAGCTCGCAGCCGGGTGGCGATCCGGCGCACCACCGGGTCGTCGACGCACGCGACCAGCAGCTCGGCTCCTCGCGCGAACGCCTCGAACGCGGCGTGGAGCGCCTCGACCGTGCCGTGGAAGTCCAGATGATCGGGTTCGATGTTGAGGATGATCGCGACCTCGGTGTCGTACCGCAGGAACGACCCGTCCGACTCATCGGCCTCCACCACCGCGACGCCGCTCGTCCCGGCGTACCCGCCCGCGACCGCACCCTCGATGCCGAGCACGCGAGCGCCGACGGCGTAGCTCGCGTCGACGCCGCAGGCATGCAGCAGGTGCGCCGTCAGCGCCGAGGTGGTCGTCTTGCCATGGGACCCCGCCACGCTGACGAGGCGCTGCCCCTCGAGCGCCCGCGCGAGCGCCTCGGAGCGATGCAGCACAGGGATGTGGAGCTCGCGCGCATGCGCCAGCTCCACATTGGACTCGCGCACCGCGGTAGAGATCACCACGGCGGCAGCGCCCTCGACGAGCGAGGCGTCATGCCCGATGCGCACATCCATGCCCGCCGCCTTCAGCGCCAGGAAGTACGCGCTCTCCTTCGCGTCCGTGCCGGACACGTCCACGCCGGTCGCCGCCGTCAGGCGTGCCACCGCGGACATGCCGGAGCCGCCCACGCCGATGAAGTGGAGACGATCGGTCACAGCTGCTCCTCCACGAGGTCCGCAAGCCGAGCGGAACCGTCTGCGATGCCGACGCGCTGTGCCGCCGCGCGCATCCGGGCAGGCGCCTCGCGGTCGAGCAGCATCCGCTCGGCCGCCATCTCGATCGACGCGGGGTTCAGATCCGCGTCGCGGATCATCGTGGCGGCGCCGGCGCTCACGGCGGGTCCAGCGTTCAGCCCCTGCTCGCCGTTCCCATGCGGCAGCGGCACGTACAGCGCGGGGATGCCGAGCGCCGTCAGCTCGCACACCATGCCGGCCCCGGATCGAGCCACCACCGCGCCGGCCGCGCCGAGCATCGCCGCCATGTCGTGCGCGTACTCCTGCACCAGGTACATCTGCCGGTGCACCGCCGGGAGATCTCCTTGCGCCCGCAGCGCCTCGTCGGCCTTGCCCTTGCCGGTGAGGTGGATCACGTGCACACCGTGAGACGTGAGCCGCGCGGCCGCACCGGCGGTGGCGGCGTTGAGGCTCGCCGCGCCCGACGAGCCGCCCGTCACGAGCAGCACGGGCGCATCGGCAGGCCAGCCCAGGTTCATGCGTGCGAGCGACTGCAGCTCGTCGCGTGCCCCGTCGTCGTTCAACGACGTCGCGAGGTCGGCGATCTGCGCCCGCAGCGGCAGGCCGGTCACCACAGCGCCCTTGAGGGGCGTTCCGGAGAACGTCGCGGCGACCGCGACGGCCCACCTGGCTCCGAGGCGGTTGGCAAGGCCCGGACGCATGTTCCCCTCATGGACGATCACCGGCACCTTGCGGCGACGCGCGGCGAGATACGCGGGCGTCGACGCGTAGCCCCCGAATCCGACGACGGCCTTCGCTCCGATGGCGTCGATCGCGTCGCCTGCGGCATCCACGGCGCGCTTCAGGTTCACGGGCAGGCGCAGCAGATCCATCGACGGACGGCGCGGCATCGGCACCTTCGGCACCGTGAAGAGCTCCAGCCCTGCGCGGGGCACCAGATCCACCTCGAGACCCTGCGCCGTGCCGAGCGCGGCGGGCGCGTGGCCGCGCGCCTGGAGCTCGGCCGCGGTGGCGAGCAGCGGGTTCACGTGACCTGCGGTGCCTCCACCCGCGAGCAGGATGGGCTCACCCACGACGCCCCCTGGACACGACGGCGATGGACCGCTTGATCATGGAAGGTCGTGCGGCGAAGGCCTCGGGCGCTCCTGGCTCGCGTCTGGCGAACGCCAGGAGCACGCCGAGAGCAGCGAGCGAGGCGATCAACGAGGAGCCTCCGGACGAGACGAGCGGGAGCGGCACGCCGGTCACGGGGAGCAGCTCCAGCACCACGGCGATGTTGATGAACGCCTGGCCGACGATCCAGGCGCCGAGCGCCGCGGACGTGATCTGGACGAACGGGTCGCGGTGCCTGTGCACGAGCCGCGTGACCGCGACCAGGATCATGGCGAAAGCGATGAGGACTGCCACGGTGCCGATGAGCCCCCACTCCTCTCCGATGATGGCGTAGATGAAGTCGTTGTCCGACGCGGGGAGGTAACCCCACTTCTCCCGGCTCATGCCTGGGCCCAGACCCCAGATGCCGCCCGAGGCGAGAGCCCACGTGCCACGCGTCTGCTGGAGGCACGCGCCCTGGGTGTCGCAGTCCGCGGAGAGCCACGTCATGATGCGGGCGATGCGGGTGGTGCCCTGCGTGAGGAGCACGATCACTCCCACGGACGCGGCGGCCGCGCCCAGGCCGAAGAATCGTGCAGGCACACCCGCGACCCAGTACGCGGCAGCGGTCAGCATGACCATGACGATCGCGGTGCCCATGTCGTGACCCACGAGGACCAGCCCGATCATGCCCGCGGCCGCAATGCCGCTCGGCACCGCGATCGCCTTGAGACTGGTCAGCTCCTTGCGCATCTGGGCGAGCACGAGCCCGAGGTACAGCGCGAGCCCCAGCTTGGCGAACTCCGATGGCTGCACGGAGACCGATCCGATGCGGATCCAGTTCTTGTTGCCGCCCACCGCGTACCCCGTGAGCTGGACCACGACCAGCAGACCGATCGAACCGTAGAAGACCAGAGGAGTCATCCTCTTCCACCACACGATCGGCATGCGGGAGCCGAGCACCAGCGCGGTGAGCCCCAGGAGCAGCGCGGCGAACTGGACCAGGAAGAGGGTCCACGGGTTGCCGCCTGTCGAGCGGATCGACGAGATCGACGAGCTCGAGAGCACGACCGCCAGGCCGATCATCACCAGGATGGTGGTGGCCGCCGCCAACAGGTAGTACGTGACGACGGGAGAGCCCGTGGGCGCCGGTGCGGCCTTGCGGCGGTCGGTCGTCGCCGTCACGGTCACCTCCCCTCGGCGCTCGGCGCCTATTCCAGAGCCTGCGCCGCCTGGGCGAAGGCCTCTCCTCGATCCGCATAGCTGGTGAACTGGTCGAACGATGCGCATGCCGGTGACAGCAGCACGGTGTCGCCGTGGGAGGCGAGCGACCGAGCCGAGTCGACGGCTCTGGCCATCACAGTGTCTCCCGGCTCGATGCGCACCACGGGTATATCGGGCGCGTGTCCCTCGAGGGCGGAGGCGAGCGGTGCAGGGTCATCGCCTATCAGCACCACCGCCTTGAGGCGGTCACGCACCGCCTCGACGAGCGGCGAGAACTCCTGTCCCTTGGGCAGGCCACCGGCGATCCACACGACGGACGACGCGGGCATCCCGCCGAACGCGGCGATCGCGGCATGCGCGTTGGTCGCCTTCGAATCGTCCACGTACGAGACCCCGTCGAGCTCGCGCACGAACGCCGTCCGATGCTTGTCGAGCGAGAAGCCACGCAGTCCTGCAGCGACGGCAGCAGCGTCCACGCCCACGGCTCGCGCGAGCGCCGCCGCTGCGAGCGCGTTCGTGACGAGGTACGGAGGCACCGTCCCAGCCACGAGGTGCGCAAGGTCGCTCACATGCCCCAGCTCCACCGCCTCGCGCCGGCGATCGTCGACAAATGCACGGTCCACGAGGATTCCCTCGACCACTCCCAGCTGGCTGAGACCGGGCGCGCCGAGCGTGACGCCGATGGCACGACACCCCTCCACGACGTCGGCCTCCTCCACCATGGACTCGACAAGCTTGTCGGCGGCGGGGTACACGCACGCGACCTGCACGTGCCGGTACACGCGTGCCTTCGCCGCCCGGTACGCCTCGAGAGAACCGTGCCAGTCCGTGTGGTCGTCGTCGGCGTTGAGGCAGACCGCCGCATGCGGCGACAGCGTCTCGGTGAAGTGGAGCTGAAGGCTGGCGATCTCGACTGCGACGAGGTCGTGCTGCTCTCGTCCGGCGGTGATCACCGGGATGCCCATGTTCCCGCACACCGCGACGTCCAGACCTCCGGCTTCGGCGATCGCGCCGACCATCTGCGTGGTGGTCGTCTTGCCGTTCGTGCCGGTGACGAGGACCCATGGGACCCCGTGGCGGCGCACGCGCCAGGCGAACTCCATCTCGGACCAGATCGGCAGGCCCGCCGCCGCGCACGCGCGGATCGCGTCCGAGTGCGGAGCGAACGCCGCGGAGGCCATCACCACGTCGAACGTCGTGAGATCGAGCTCCGACACATCGAGGTGGTCGGCCCGTCCGTTGGCGTCGACGGTGACCGCCTGGGCACCCTCCTGCTCGCACGCGAGGCGCGCAGAGGTCCCTGCGACGCCGACGCCGAGGATGAGGACCCTCAGCCCCGCGATGCTCACAGGTTCGCCACCCACTCCGCGTAGAAGATCCCGACGCCGATGGCCGCGAAGAGCCCCGCGATGATCCAGAACCTCACGACGATCGTCACCTCGTTCCACCCCATCAGCTCGAAGTGGTGGTGCAGCGGGGCCATCTTGAACAGCCGTTTGCCGCCGCTGATCTTGAACCAGCCGATCTGCAGGACCGACGACGCGACGACCAGCACGAACAGCCCTCCGACGATCAGACCCAGGAACTCGGTGCGGGACACGATCGTCATCCCCGCGATCGCACCGCCGAGCGCGAGCGAGCCCGTGTCTCCCATGAAGATGCGGGCCGGCGAGGTGTTCCACCACAGGAACCCGAAGCAGGATCCGGCGAGCGCGGAGGCCAGCACTGCGAGATCGAGCGGGTCACGGACGTCGTAGCACAGCGATCCCGTGCCGCTGAGCTGGCAGTTCTGCTGGAGCTGCCAGATGGCGATGATCACGTACGAGCCGAAGAAGATGAGCGACGCACCCGTGGCGAGACCGTCGAGCCCATCGGTGAGGTTCACGGCGTTCGACCACGCGGTGATCAGGAAGTTGGCCCAGATCACGAAGGCGATGATCGCCAGCGCGGGACCGAGCACCGCCAGATCCACCGCGGTGTCGCGCAGGAACGAGACGGCGGTCGACGCAGGCGTGATGCCATCGTCGTTCGGGAACTGCAGCGCCATCACGGCGAACGCGATCCCGACCACGCCTTGGCCGAGGATCTTCCACCTGGCCTTGAGGCCGAGCGACCGTTCCTGCCGGATCTTGATCGCGTCGTCCAGGAAGCCGACGAAGCCGAGCCCGACCAGCAGGAAGACGACGAGGGCGGAGGACGCGTTCGGTGCGCGCCCGATGAACAGGTTCCCGCCCAGCCAGCCCACGAGCGCAGCGAGGATGATGACGACTCCGCCCATGGTCGGGGTGCCGCGCTTCACGTGGTGCGATGCGGGTCCGTCCTGGCGGATGAACTGACCGTAGTGCTTGCTGGTGAGGTAGCGGATGAACAGCGGCGTCCCGAGCAGCGAGACCAGCAGCGCGATACCACCAGCGGCGACGACCGCCTTCATGCGTTCTCCTCCAGCAGGGCATCGGCGAGCTTCAGGAGCCCGGAGTCTCGCGAGGACTTCAGCAGCACGGTGTCCCCCGGTCGAAGGATGCGGTCCAGCATCTCGCGAGCCTCGTCAATCGTAGCGGCGTAGGCAGCCTCGTCGCCCCAGGAGCCCTCCCGCACGGCTGACACGTACGCGGGCCGCGCACCTTCGCCGACGACCAGCAGCAGGTCGAGCCGGAGGCGCACCGCGTCCAGGCCGATCTCCTCGTGCGCCGGGCGCGACAGCTCGCCCATCTCGCGCATCTCGCCGATCACGGCGATGGCACGTCCGTCCTGGGCGACATCCTTCAGCGCGCGCAGCGCCGCCCTCATCGACTCGGGGCTGGCGTTGTACGCGTCGTCCAGGATCCACACACCGTCCGCGCGCTGCGTGAGCGCCATACGATGCGACGACAGCGGCTTCGCGGCGGCGAGGGTCTCCCATGCGATGGCGGGGTCGAGGCCGCACTGCACGGCGACCGAGAACGCGGCCAGCACGTTGGTGACGTGGTGCTCGCCCACGAGGGCCAGGGTGCGTCGCGGAAGGGCGCCGATCGCGAACGACGCGCGTCCGCGCTCGTTCGTGAGGCCGTGCGCCCGGTTCGCCGCTCCCTCCGAGACGCCGAAGAGGATCATGCCGTAGGAGGGCTGCTGCGCGATCGCTTCGTCGACGTCCTCATGGTGCGGCGCCATCGCCGCCACGCGCGCATCGTCGGCGTTGAGTATCGCGACGCCGCCAGGCTGCAGCCCGTCGAGGATCGAGGCCTTCTCCTTGGCGAGCGCCTCGGGCGAGCCGTAGCCGCCCAGGTGCGCGGTGCCCACGGTGAGCACCACGGCGAGGTCGAGCGGGGCGATGTCGGTCAGGTACGCGAGGTCACCCGGCGCGCTCGCACCCATCTCGAGCACCAGGAACCGCGTGCTCGCCTCCGTCCCGAGGATCGTGAGCGGCACGCCGAGCGCGTCGTTGTAGCTCTTGATCGGTCCGTGGACGTTCGGCAGGACCTGCAGGAGGAGGTCCTTCGTGGTCGTCTTGCCGTTCGAGCCGGTGATCCCGATCACGGTCAGCTCGCCCTCGGACCGGAGCAGCGCCAGGTACGCCTTGGCGAGGCGTCCCGCCGCGGCGGGGACATCGTCGACAAGGATGTGCGGGACGTCGACCGGGCGCGACGCGAGCGTGAGCACCGCCCCGGCCTCGGTCGCGTCGTCGACGAAGAGGTGTCCGTCGAAGATCTCGCCGACGACCGCAAGGTAGAGCGCGCCGGGCTTCAGCACCCTCGTGTCGTTCCATGCGGAGCTCACCGTCACGTGTGCGTCGGCGTGCAGGGCGCCGCCGACCGCGTCGGCGATCCAGCCCGCAGTGAGCGGCCTCATTCCTGCCCGCCTTCCCGCTCGGCGACGATGCAGGCATGGGCCGCAAGGTAGGCGTCGCGGTCGTTGTACCGATGGAACACTCCGGCGATCTCCTGCGTGGGCTCATGGCCCTTCCCGGTGACGATCACCGTGTCCCCTGGTCGCCCGAGCCGGAGCCCGTACGCGACGGCCTCGACCCGTGGCTCCACCTCGTGCACGTCGTGAAGGTCCGGTCGCACCTTCTGGATCCCCTCGCGGATGGCGGCTCGGATCGCGGCCGGCTCCTCGGACCGTGGATTCTCGTCGGTCAGGACGATGATGTCCGCGAGCTGCGCCGCGATCTCCCCCATGACCGGGCGCTTGCCCTGGTCGCGGTCGCCGTCGGAGCCGAAGATCAGGATCAGGCGCCCCGGCGTGATGGGGCGGACGCCCTCCAGCGCCAGCGTGAGCGCATCAGGCGTATGCGCGTAGTCGACGATCGCGAGCGGATCGACATCGCTGCGCTCGATCACACGTTCCATGCGACCGGGCACCTCATGACCCCCCGCGACACCCGCGATCGCGTCGTCGAGCGGCACGCCTGCAGCGTGCGCAGCGACGATCGCGACCATGGAGTTGCTGACGTTGACCAGCCCTGGCAGCGGGCTCTCGGCGTGGTGCTCCGCGCCCTCCGGGTCGGTGAAGGTGAAGCGGGAGCCGACGCCGTCGAGGCCGATGTCGGCCCACGTCACCGACCAGTCGGCCGGATGAGGGGCGTCAGGTCGCGTCGACACCCGCTCGCACGGGATCTGCACGCGGCCCGCGAGCTTGCGTCCCCATTCGTCGTCCACGTTGATGACCGCGCGGCGCGCACGGCCAGGCTCGAAGAGCCGCGCCTTGGCGTCCAGGTAGCCGTCCATCGTCTTGTGGAAGTCCAGGTGGTCCCATTGCAGGTTGGTGAACACGGCGACCGCGAACTCGACTCCTGCGATGCGATCGAGCGCCGCCGCATGCGAGCTCACCTCGGTGACCGCGGCCGTCACGCCCTCGTCGCGCATCCGCGCGAGCAGGCCGTGGAGCACCGGCGCCTCGACGGTCGTGCGCGGGCTCTCGATCGCCTCGCTGCCGATCCGCAGCTCGACGGTGCCCATGATCCCTGTGCGGTCGTGGGTACGTCTCAAGGCGGACTCGATGAAGTAGCTCGTGGTCGTCTTGCCGTTGGTCCCCGTCACGCCGACGAACACCAGGTCCCTCGACGGATCCCCGTAGATCAGCGCCGCTGCCTCACCCATCGCCGCACGCGGGTCCGCGACGACGAGCACGGGCAACGCCACTTCGTCGGCCGCGAGCAGCTCCGCGCCCGCGGCGTCGGTGAGGACGGCGGCAGCGCCCGCTGCGGCGACCTGGGCGCCGAACGTCGCGCCATGCACCTTGAATCCGGGGAAGGCTCCGAAGAGGTCCCCCGGGCGAACCTCACGCGAGTCGACGGTGGCGCCGCTGAGGGCGACGCTGCTGGGCTCGGCGCCGTCGGGCCGCGCACTGCCAGGTCCCATGAGGTGCAGCGCATCCGCGCCGACTCGTGCGGCGACTTGCGCAAGATTCGCGCCCCGCGCGTGCGCGGGTCGAAGCTCCATCGAGGTCAAGCTCACTCCCAGGTGGTGGGGTACGGATCCGCCTGGCCCGTCGACGGCGCCACTCCCAGCGACTGCAGGGTCAGGGTCGCCACGTCGCGGAACACGGGCGCGGCCACCGTCCCGCCCCAGATCGAGGTCTTGGGGTCGAACATGATGACCGACACGACGATACGCGGATCATCCGCCGGGGCGATGCCGACGAACGACGCGACGATACCGGACTGCGTGCCGTCGCTGCCGATCACCTGTGCAGTTCCCGTCTTGCCCGCCACGCGGTAGCCGGTGATCTGCGCGGCGCCGCCGGTGCCTTCCGCTGTGACGTCCTCGAGCATGCGCATCAGCTCGGATGCGGTCTCCTCGCTGACGACCTGGGTGGGCGCGTCGGTGTCGCGCGGCGTGAATGTGCCGTCGGCGGACTTGTAGCCCGACACCACCGTGGGCTGCACCCGCACTCCCCCGTTGGCGATCGTCTGGTACACCTGCGCCGTCTGCAGCGCTGTGACGGAGACGCCCTGGCCGTAGAGGACGGCGTACTCGGTACGACCGTCCCACTTGCTGTAGTCGTGCAGGATGCCGCCGGACTCTCCGGGAAGGCCCACGTCGGTGGGCGTGCCGAAGCCGAACGCGCTGAGGTACTTGTAGCGCGTCGCGAGGTCCAGCTGCTGTCCCACCTGGATCGTGCCCGTGTTCGAGGAGTTGACGAGGATGCCTGCGAGGGTGAGCTTCTGGTCGCCGTAGTCGTGCGAGTCGTGGAAGGTCTGGCCGTTCGCCGTCGTGTACTCGTACGGGGCGACGAACTGCGACGTGGGCGTCGCGACGCCCTCCTCGATCGCGGCGGCCATGGTGATGACCTTGGCGGTCGATCCGGGCTCGAAGACAGTCGACACGGCCCGCGATCCACGGTCGTCGGGTGCGGAGGCGCCGGGGTCGTTCGGGTCGACGGTGTCCGAGTCGGCGAGCGCGTAGATCTCCCCGGTCTTCACGTCCTCGACGATGACGATGCCGGCGGACGACCCTGTGTTGCTCACCGCGGTGTCAAGGATCTGCTGCACCTGGTACTGGATGTCGGAGTCGATGGTGAGCACGACCGTGTCGCCGGGCTGGGCCGCGGTCTCGTCGAGGATGCCGGTGGGGATCACCGTGCCGCCGACGCCGCGCTCGTAGGTGATCGACCCGTCCTCGCCCACCAGGGTGTCCTCGAGCGCAAGCTCGATGCCTGCGTTGCCGAACAGCCCGGCCTGGTCGGAACGACCGCCCATGAAGCCGACGACGTTGCCCGCTACCGTGCCGTTCGGGTAGATCCGATCCGAGACGCTCTCCTTGCCGATGCCGTAGATGCCTTCGTCGTCGATCAGCTGCCAGGTCTCCGGCGTCACCGACTTGGCGATGTACTTGAACGTCGCGTCGCCGACGAGCAGCGCTGCCAGCTCGCTCTCGCTCATGCCGAGGATGGGCGCGAGGATCTTCGCGGCGTCGAGCGGTCCCTGTGCCGTGACGGTGCCGTTGTCGGTGCGCTTCCATTCGGCGAGCTCGGTCTGGTCGACATACACGTTGTACCGCTGCACCGACGTGGCGAGCACCACGCCGTTCCTGTCGACGATGTCGGCACGCTCCGTGGACACGCTCGTGGTCGTGAGGCGCGTGGCAAGCGCCTGCTCGGACAGCTCGGCGGCGTTGACCCCCTGCACCATGACGAGCCTGCCGACGAACACCAGCAGGATGGCGAGCGCCCCGAGGGAGAGCAGACGCTGACGGCGCACGGGATGGCCCACGCGCGGAAGATGCGTGCGGACCGCGGGCTCAGCCATCAGCCCGTCCTCGCCTCGAGCACCACTCCTTGCTGCAATGACACGAAGCCGAGCGTATCCGCCGGCACCATGCCGAGGTCGGAGGCACGCTGCGCCAGCTGCTGAGGAGCCGAGTTCGCCTCGAGCTGCATCACGAGATCGTCATGCTGCTGCGCGAGCTGCGCGATCTCGAGCTTGAGGTCACGCCGCTCGTAGGCCCCCTCCGTCATCACGATGTTGATCAGGAGCACGGCGGCGAGGGAGGCGACGATGATGCCGACGCACAGGGCTGCGAACGGCACGATCGAGCGCGCCTGCTGCGGCGCGGCGACGGCCTTGAGATGCGACGCGCGGCCCGTGTCGGCGATGTCCGCGGCGTGACGCTGACGGCGCGGGGCCGTGGCGGTGGCCGCGCCCGCGCGGGCGGCGCCCCTGGCAGGAGCCGGATACGCGACCGCGGGACGATGCTTGGGGACGGCGCTCACACGAGCCTCCTCACTCGGGACGGCGGCGTGGGCCGCAGACGTTCGACGGCGCGCAGGCGCACCGGCTTCGACCGGGGGTTGGCCTCCGCCTCCTCGGCGGACGCCTTCTCAGCTCCTCGCGTGAGCAGACGGAGAAACGGTTGCGCCTCGTCTGGGACGACAGGCAGCCCGGGCGGCGCGTCGACCTCCGCGCCTGCGGCGAAGGCATGCTTCACGAGGCGGTCCTCGAGCGAGTGATAGCTCATGACCACGACCCGCCCTCCCACGCGCACCGACTCGATCGCCTCAGGCACCGCCCGTTCAAGCACCTCGAGCTCGCGGTTGACCGCGATGCGCAGCGCCTGGAACGTGCGCTTCGCGGGGTGGCCGCCGGGCGCGTTGCGGACGGCGGCGGGCATGGCCTCACGGACGATCTCGGCGAGCTCGGTGGACCGCGTCAGCGGAGCGGTCTCGCGACGTCGGACGATCGCGCGCGCGATCCTCGGCGCGTACCGTTCCTCGCCGTAGACGCGGAGCAGCCGTGCGATCTCACGCTCGTCCTCGTCCCGCAGGAGGTCCGCGGCGGTGCGCGACTCGGTGCGGTCCATCCGCATGTCCAGCGGCGCGTCCTGGGCGTATGAGAAGCCGCGGTCCGCCTCGTCGATCTGCAGCGAGCTCACGCCCAGGTCGAGCAGCACCGCGTCGGCCTGCGCGGCGCCTGCGGCCGCGAGCGCTCCGCGCATGTCGTCGTATGTCGCATGGTGGGCCACGAACCGGTCGCCGAAGCGTGCGAGCCGCTCGGACGCGAGCGCGATGGCCTGCTCGTCCCTGTCGATGCCTACGACCCTCGCTGCGGGGCATCGTTCGAGGATCGCCTCGGTGTGGCCACCCATGCCGAGCGTGCCGTCGATGGCCACCGCACCGTCGTGCAGGAGCGCGGGGGCCATCAATTCGACGCACCGGTCGCGCATGACCGGCACGTGGCGTGACGCTGCATCCTGCCCCATGGCCCCTCCTTCCCTGCTGTCGTGCCATGCCCCGAGGTCTCCCTCCGGCCCCTCTGGCGGGGGGAAGTCCGCCAGAGCTGCTCGGAAGAAGGCCACGGGGCACGTGCGTCACATGTCGTCGAACACCTCGGCGGCCGTCTTCGCGTACGCGTCCTCGCCCGCCTCCAGGTAGGCCTCCCAGGCCTCCACGTCCCAGATCTCGACCCGGGACCCCATGCCGACCACGGCCACCTCCCTGTCGATCCCCGCGTACTTCCGCAGCGGCTGAGACAGCAGCACCCGACCCTGCTTGTCGGGGATGTCGTCCTGCGCGTAGGCCAGGAAGGACCTCATGTAGTCGCGCGCCGCCTTGTTCTCGAGCGGCGCCTTCCGGAGGCGGTTGTGAACCTCCTGGAACTCGTCGATCGGGAACACGAAGATGCACCGGTCCAGACCACGGGTCGCGACCAGCCCGGAGGCGAGCCGCCCGCGGAACTTGGCGGGGAGGATCAGCCGGCCCTTGTCATCGAGACGGGGCGTGAACGTGCCGAGCAGGACCCCGGTGGGACCCAGGCCGTGCACCGCCGCATCCGACACGTGACCACTCCTCCCCTCGCCACGGTTCACCCGATGCCCCCACTTTACTCCACTTCTCCCCACAAATCTGGATATCGACGTCAATTTCCTTCATTTGAGGATTGAATATCCAGGTAGATGACCTTAACTGAAGTGGAGGGCTGTGGCAGGAACCTTCCCGTCGGCTACCCTCGAACCTGGGCGAACAGGAGGACCCTCATGCCACACCCGATCCCGTCCGAGGCCGACCTCTCCGAGGTCGCGGAGGTCGTCGAGCGCGTGCGCCGCTCGATCAGCACCGTGCTCTCGGGACTAGGACCCGCGATCGACTCCACGCTCGCAACGGTCCTGGCAGAAGGCCATGTGCTCATGGAGGACGTGCCCGGGGTCGGGAAGACGACGCTGGCGAGGGCGCTCGCTGCGTCTGTCGGCACGCACGTCGGTCGCATCCAGTTCACGCCCGACCTGCTCCCGTCCGACGTGACGGGCGTCAGCGTCTACCGCGCCGATGAGCACACGTTCGAGTTCCGCCCAGGCCCCGTCTTCGCCCACGTGGTGATCGCGGACGAGATCAACCGTGCCTCACCGAAGACGCAGTCGGCGCTCCTGGAATCGATGCAGGAGGGCCGCGTCACCGTCGACGGCACGACCCACCCGCTTCCGTCCCCGTTCCTCGTCGTCGCCACCCAGAACCCGGTCGAGATGGAGGGCACGTACCCGCTGCCCGAGGCCCAGCGTGATCGCTTCATGACGCAGGTGACGGTCGGGTACCCCTCGCCGGACCACGAGGTCGCCATGCTCGACTCGCATGACGGAACGGATCCGCTCACCCAGGTCACGTCGGTCGCCGACACCGCCACGCTCGCACGGATGATCGGCGTCGCGCGTCGCATCTACGCCGCACCGGCCATCAAGCAGTACATCGTGGACCTGATGAGCGCCACCCGATCGGACCCGGCGCTGCGGCTCGGCGGCTCGCCCCGAGCCTCGCTCCAACTGCTCGCCGCCGCGAAGGGCCGCGCAGCGATGCACGGCCGCAACCACGTGCTCCCCGACGACATCAAGGCGTTGAGCGGGCCGGTGCTCGCGCACCGGATCATCCCGTCGATCGAGGCGCGCACCGGCGGACGCTCGCCGGAGTCGATCATCGCCGCGCTCGTCGCACAGGTGCCGGTCCCGAGCGAGGCTCGTACCCGGGCGGCGCGCCCGGCATGACCTCGCGGGGCACATCGAGCGCCACGACCGCGGCCGAGGCCTCTCGCGCCGGCCGGACCGAGACGGTCGTCACCTCTCGCGGTATCGGCATGACGTCCGCAGGCGTCGCCGTGACCGTGCTCGGCGTCGGCCTCGCGTCCCCGTTCCTCACCCTCATCGGCATCGCGGTCCTCTCGTGCGCGGCGATCGCCGCACTGTGGATCGCCGGCTCCGTGCAGATCCTCCGACGCAGGTACCGTGCGGCACGACGGGTGATCGTCCCGTTCCCGCTCGCAGCGGGGTCACCAGGCACCGTCACGGTGGACATCGAGGCGATCCGCCCCACATCGCTGGTCCCCGGGCTCGACATCAGGGAGCAGGCCGCGGCCGAGCTGACGGGAATGAGGCCCACCACGGCGTCCGTCTCGCGGGCGCGTGGTCTGGTAAGCCTGTCGTACTCGCTGCACCCGACCACTCGCGGCCGGTGGCCGCTGGGGCCGGCGGTCGTCCGCACCGCGGACCCCTTCGGTCTCGTGTGGGCCGACACCCCTGTCGGCGCCGAGGAGGTGGTTCCCGTCAGGCCGCGCATCGTCGAGCTCCCTGCCGCGGGCGGCTCCCGCATGGACGGGCTCGAGCAGATCTCACGCGGCGCCCGACGCGCCTCCTCGGACGACGCCGCCGTCCGCGAGTACCGGCACGGGGACGACCCGCGCCGGGTGCACTGGCCCAGCACCGCGCGACGCGGCAGCCTCGTCGTGCGCGCCGACGAGCACGCGGGCCGACCACCCGCAGTCGTGCTCGCAGATCTGCCACCCGCCGGCGCCGACCTCGAGACCGCGGTCGGCGCGACCGCGTCGGTCGCTCTCGCGGTCCTTGCCGACGGACACGCCGTGCGGCTCGTCGTCCCCGGCAGGGAATCGTCGCGACGGTGGGCGGCCGAGGCTCGCGACGAGGCGCGCATCGGAGTCCTCGACGAGTGCATCGATCTCACCCCCGCGCAAGGCTCGCCGTCGGAGGCGCTGGCGCGATCCGCTACCTCGCTGCTCGACGACGGTGCGGGCTCGCTCGTCATCGCGCTCGTCGAGCCTCGTGGGGCCGAGGACCCCGGAGTGCGCGCACTGTCGCGCTCGGGCGTGACCGGCCGCACCGTCGCGCTCGTCCGGCAGGGAAGGCATGCGGCATCGACGCGCGATGCGCTCGCGCGAGGCGGCTGGCGCTGCACGTCATGGCGCGATCTGGACGACCTCGCGCAGGCCTGGGCCGACGTGGCGCGAGCCACGGAGCGCGCATGAGAGGCAGTCAGCACGTCCCCTGGGGCGCGACACCTCTGATCGCGGGCGCGAGCGTCGCGGGCCTGCTCGCGTTCTCCACCCCGGTGGAGCTCGGCGCATGGCTGACCGGCCCACTGCTGCTGCTGTCGGTCGTGGTCGCGGTCGTGCTCGCTGCACGGCTGATCACGCGCTCGCGCATGATCCCGACCGCCGCAGGCCTCGCAGTCGCGTTGGTGGCGGCGGTGCCGATGCACACGAACAGCCCGCTGCCCACGCCCGCGGCGCTCCGCGCATTGCTCGACGCCGTACGCGAAGGCATCACGTACACGATGACGAGCGCCGCGCCCGTCACCGACACCGCACCGCTGACAGCGCTCGTCAGCGTCGGAATAGTCCTCCTGTTCCTGGTCGCAGAGCACCTCAGCGTGTCGTGGCGTGCGACAGGTGCCGCGGGCGCGCTCCTCCTGCTCCCGTGGCTGCCGGCCGCGGTCGTCCCGTGGGCCGTGCCCTGGACGGGCGTCGCCGCCGCGGTCGTCCTCTGGCTCGGCGCGCTCGCGCTCACGTCGGCCCACGACGACGTACCCGTGCCGCCCCGTGTGCTCTCGTGGCTCCCCGCCACGGCAGCAGTGATAGGAGTCTCAGCACTCGTCGCGCCTCTGCTGGTCGGCGTCCCCGGTTGGGGATCGCTGCCCCAGCTCCGCACAGGCGGCGACGCCGCCACACGCCTCGACCTCGGCCTGGACCTCCGGGAGTCGCTCACGAGCCGTTCCCAGTCCACCGTCCTGACGTACACCACCTCTGACGGCTCGCCCGTCGACGTCCTGCGGCTGTACACCGCCGAGGACTTCACCGGAAGCTCGTGGCAGCGCAACCCTTCGGGAACCGCCAGCGAGACAACGTCAGGCTGGATCCTGTGGCCGCAGCAGGAGTTCGTCACGCAGGAGCCGGCCCAGACCATCGAGATCTCGGTCGACACGTTGACGGAGTCCGCGCTCCCTCTCACCGTCGATCCGCGCCGGGCGTACGTGTCGAACCTGTGGCAGTACGACTCCGTCGACGACGAGGTGCGCTCGACGGAGACCGACACGGCAGGCATGGACTACACGCTCGTCAGCGATCCGGGATACGTCACTCCCGGGAGACTCGCGAACGCGTCCGGCGAGGACCAGGTCGACGCCGCCGCGCTCACAGTCCCTGCCGCGGTCGACGCCGCCCGGATCGGCGCGGTCGCCCGTGAGATCGTGGCCGACGCAGGCGCGACGAACAGGTACGAGCAGGCTCTCGCCATCCAGGCCTGGCTGCGAGATCCCGCCGAGTTCACCTACACGACGGCCGTGGCCCTCAGCGGCGACGACGCCGTCTCGGAGTTCCTCGACACCCGTGAGGGCTACTGCGTCCAGTTCGCGACGACGATGGTCGTGATGGCACGGCTGTTGGGCATCCCCGCTCGGATCGGCATCGGGTTCCTCGGCGGCAAGCAGAGCCCCGACGGCGGCTTCGAGGTCATCGGCGGCAACGCCCATGCATGGCCGGAGCTGTACTTCCCAGGCACAGGATGGGTGAGGTTCGAGCCGACGCCTGCAGTGCAGGCGACCGCGCCGGCGTACGCGAACACGGACAGCGGCGCGACCGCTGCCCCGACCGCGTCTCCGTCCCCATCCCCGTCGACGTCGTCCGAGCCGACCGACAGCGCCACGCCGTCGTCGTCGCCCTCCACCACCGCTTCCACGGACCCTACGACGGGCGGAGGGCGCACCGGCGGCACGACGCTCCTGCTGTGGCTCGCCCTCGTCGCCGCAGCCGCGGCGCTCGGTCTCGGAGCCTGGGGCTGGCGTAGCGCTGGCAGACGCACGACCAGCTTCGCGAAGGGCGCGGAGGCCGCGTGGGACAGGTTGCGCACCAGGCTCCCGGAACGGGCTCGCTGGCCGCTGTCAGCCACTCCGAGCGAGGCTGCCGCGCACGTCCGGTCCACCGTGCGCCTGGCCGATGCGGCGGACGACGCGCTGACTGAGCTGACCGACGCGATCACCGCCGCAAGGTATGCGCCTTCCCACCAGGCGGATCACGACGCATCACCGCAGGTGCAGCACCTCAAGTCGCTGGCCGATGCGATCGCATCGTCCGCGCGTCACGACCGCGGCAGGTGAACGTCTGCGGCCGCACGCCCTGCAGGCGCGACCCAGTCGAACGATTCGTCGCGCGTCGCGTGGGGTTCGCTAGAAGTCGCCGTTCTCGCGGCGACGGTCGTACCGCTCCTCCATGCGTTGCATGAAGGACTTCTTCGACGGCTGCGCCTTCACGGGACCTGACTTCGCAGCACCGCCCTTGGTCTTGGCGGCGCCCTTCGAGTCAGGCGCACCCAGGAGAGCCCACAGCGCCGCCGCGATCATGATCGCGAAGCCGACGATCCCCAGCCACATCATCTGCGTGACCACGCCGATCACGACCACGCCGAGTCCGATGACCACGCCGACGACGCCGAGCGCGATCCTGCTGCGCGACTTGGGACGACGCTTCATCGCGCGTCCAAGCTGAGGATCGGCGCCCAGATCACGCTCAAGCTGGTCGAGCACGCGCTGCTCGTACTCCGACAGCGGCATCGCGCCACCTCCTCACCGCGGCCCGGGGAGTGGACCTGTTGCCAGTCTAGTTCGAACGGCCACCGCAATCCAGCCGTCTACGCTGGGGCCATGGCACGCCGCAGGCACTCCCCGAACGGCGTCGCCGTCGGTGTGCCGCGTGAGGTCGAGTTCCCCATCGCCACCGGCGTCGCGCTGCTGCGGGACGAGCCTGATGGGACAACGTTCCTATGGGTCAACGGTGTTCCCAGCTCGCCGCTGCGCGCAGATCCTGAGGTGCTCGACTTCGAGTACATGCAGCACATGTCCGCAGCCGTCGCCGTCTGGAGTCCCCCGCCCCGCATGCTCGCGATGCACGTGGGCGCCGCCGCGTGCGCCTTCCCGCGGCACCTCGCGCATCGGTACCCGGACTCAGGCCACATCGCGGTCGACATCGACGCGACGCTGCCCGAGCTGGTCAGAGGATGGTGGGACCTGCCGAAGGCGCCGCGGCTGAGGATCCGTGCCCAGGACGGCCTGGAAGCGCTCGCCACGCGGGCAGACGACAGCCTGGATCTCGTCGTGAGAGACGCCTTCTCCGGCGCAGACACGCCGAGTCACCTCGCCGATCAGACCTGGTGGGCCGAGGCGAGCCGCGTGCTGCGGCACGGTGGGCTCGTGCTGGCCAACGTGGGCACGAGGCCTGGGGGGACATCCGCTCGAACCGATCTCGCGGCTGCGAGGGCCGCGATGGGAGCAGTGACGTCGATTGGTGAGCATGCGGTGCTCAAGGGGCGCCGACGCGGGAACATAGTGCTCGCCGCGTCGACGCGCCTCGATACAGATGCGCTCGCACGCTATGCCGCGTCAGCATCGCTGCCGACCGGCATCAGGACCGACTGGACGCCGTGACCGGCGCCCCGTCAGGCCTGATTACAGCGGGCGGACGTTCGAGGCCTGGGGGCCCTTGGGGCCCTGCGTGACCTCGAACTCGACGCGCTGCTGCTCGTCGAGCGACTTGTAGCCGTCGGTCTCGATCGCCGAGTAGTGGACGAAGACGTCAGCGCCGCCGCCGTCCTGGGCGATGAAGCCGAAGCCCTTCTCTGCGTTGAACCACTTCACGGAACCCTGCGCCATGCGGGTTTCTCCCTTGTATTCCTTGCCCTGGGAGGGAAGCGCGACACCGTGCCGCGCCCGTCGCCGCAATGACTTCTCCCACCCTGGGGGGCGGGTTCCTGCACACTACGTTCTTGCAACCGAGACCAAGTGTGTCACGCCAAGGGGTCCGAGCGCCACGACTCGCCGTCATTCTGCTGTGGGCGTCACCCCTGCGGGTAGTCGGGACCGTGCTGGCGAAGGTACTTCTCGAACTCCTCGCCCAGCTCGTCCGCGGACGGCAGCATGCCCTCCCGAAGCATCTGATCGTCGCGGGACTCCTGGAAAGCGTCGTACTGCTCCTCTAACGCGGTCACCAGCGCCTGGACCTCCTCCGACTCGGCGAGCTGGCGGGCGATCTCCTCCGACGCGCGCTCAGCCTCCGCATCCAACGCGTCTGGGTCGAGCGCCAGCCCGGAGAGGTCCTCGAGGCCCTTGAGAGCGCGCTGCGCCGCCTGAGGATACGACGATTGCGCCAGGTAATGGGGCACATGGACCGCCACGTTGACCGCATCGATGCCCCACTGCCCGAACCTGTACTCGAGCAGGTTCTGCGCCGAGGCGGGCACCGCGACCGTGCCGAACATGCTCGGCTGGTCGGGAAGCAGGTCCTGCGAGGTGCCGTGGACCGTCACGTTCAGGGGCCTCGTGTGAGGCACCGCCATGGGGATGCCGTGCGTACCCATCACAAGCCCGACGCCGAGCCGCTGGACCATGTCGCGGACGGCGCGGATGTAGGCCTCCCAGCGGATGTCAGGCTCGAACCCGTGCAGCAGGAGGAACGGGTGATCCTCTGCGTCGCGGACCATGTCCAGGGCGAGATACGGCTCGTCGTACGAGGTCCACTCGTTCACCGAGAACGTCATCTCGGGCCGTCGCGACCGGTAGTCGAGGAGCTCGTCGATGTCGAATGTCGCGATCCTCACCGGATCGCCCTCCTCGACAAGGTGCTCCGCGACAAGGCGGCCGGTCCTTCCCGCATCGATGAAGCCGCGCAAGGAGTGCATGAGGACAGCGCCCTCCGAAGGCGCCACCTCAGCCCAGGCTGCGACGCCCTCCGGGTCCCAGGTCACCAGCTTCGTCTCCATATCCGCTCATCCTCCCACGCCCCGCGCGCACGGTCGGGCGCTTCAGCCTCCGGCGAAAGGACCGGTGACAACGGTGCCTCCCAGGCCGCAAGTCCTGCGATAATGGTTGACCGCCTTGCCACGGACGAACACCCGAACCGAGGGATATGCCAATGCACGACGAGTCCACCGCCACCGACACGGGACTCGAGGCCGAGCAGCGCGTCGTCGACACGCTGTACGGGCGTCTCGACACCCTTCGCGACGAGGCACAGGCTCGCCTGGGGGACATCCGCCGCCAAGGACCGTCCGGCTCGCCGCAGAACCGCTCGGAGCGCGACGCGTTCGCCACCCTGTACGAGGACCGCATCGCTCAGCTCGATGCCGTCGAGGATCGCCTCTGCTTCGGTCGCCTCGACATGACCGACGGCGAGACCCTCTACGTAGGGCGCATCGGCCTGTCGGACGCCGAGCACGCCCCGCTCCTCACGGACTGGCGAGCCCCAGCCGCACGTGCGTTCTACTCCGCCACCGCCGCCGAGCCTGGTGGCGTCATGAACCGCCGACACCTCACCACCCGGGGCCGCCTGGTCACCGCCGTCGAGGACGACGTCCTGGACGTCGAGGCGCTCCGGACCGCCGGGCGCGAAGGGACTCTCGCGGGCGAAGGAGCGCTGCTCGCCGCACTCGACGCACGCCGCACAGGCCGCATGGGCGACATCGTCGCGACGATCCAGGCGGAGCAGGACGCCGTGATCCGCGCACCCATGGAGGGTGCGCTGGTGGTCCAGGGCGGCCCCGGCACCGGCAAGACCGCGGTGGCCCTTCACCGCGCGGCGTTCCTGCTCTACCACCACCGCGAACGGCTGGCCAGCCGGGGCGTGCTCCTGATCGGCCCGTCACGGCAGTTCCTGCGCTACATCGACCACGTGCTGCCGTCCCTGGGCGAGACGGGCGCGGTGTCGACCACCCTCGCCGGACTCGTCAAGAACGTCACGATCACCGGCGTCGAGTCGGACGCGACGGCGCGGATCAAGGGACGCTCCGACATGGCTGCGGTCATCAAAAAGGCCGTGCGCGAACGCCAGCGCGTCCCCCTCACCGACCAGACGGTGAGACTCGATGGACGCCCCGTGGTCATCCGCCGCTCCGACATCCGTGACGCGCAGGCGCGCGCGCGCCGCGACGGGCGCCCCCACAACGAGGCACGCGCCAGCTTCGCGAAGGACATGATCGGACGCCTCACTGGTCAGCTCGCCGAGCAGCTGGAGCACGTGGAGGCTGACGACAGGCGAGAGCTCGAGCGGGAAGTGCGCGACAGCCGCCCCATCCGGATCGCCATCAACCTGTGCTGGCTTCCCATCACCCCTGAGCAGCTGCTGCGCGATCTGTTCTCCAAGAGCCATCTGCTCGACGACGCGGCATCCACGCTCAGCCGCGCCGAGCGCGACCTGCTCCTGCGCCCCGCGTCCGCGCCCTTCACCGACGCTGACGTGCCGCTGCTCGACGAGGCCGCGGAGCTCCTGGGCGACATGCCTTCAGGAGCGCCTCGACGCGACGCGAGCGAGCTCACGTCGGAGGAGGTGGAGTACGCGAAGGAGGTGCTCGAGACGTTCGGCTCCCACACGATGATCCAGGTGGACGCCGAGACTCTCGCCTCCCGGATGCGG
Organism: Demequina capsici; assembly: GCF_032102965.1. NCBI lineage: Bacteria > Bacillati > Actinomycetota > Actinomycetes > Micrococcales > Demequinaceae > Demequina > Demequina capsici. The sequence goes on from NZ_CP134880.1 coordinate 1,776,192, forward strand.
GAGGGCACGGCGCGGCTCAGCGTCGCAGAGCGTGCCTCCGCCGACCGCACCTGGACGTATGGGCACGTGGTCGTCGACGAGGCGCAGGAGCTGAGCCCCATGGCGTGGCGCATGTTGTCCCGGCGGTGCCCGACGCGCTCGTTCACCATCGTCGGCGACGTGGCGCAGACGTCGTCCGCCGCGGGGACGCGATGGTGGCCTGAGGCCATGGACCCCCTGTTCGGCGGGACCTGGGCCCTGCGAGAGCTCACCGTGAGCTACCGCATCCCCGCGCAGGTGGCGCAGACCGCACAGTCCTTCGCGAAGGCGGCGGGGCTGCCCGTGTCGGAGCTGAGCGCGGCGCGCGAGGTCGCGGATGCGGTCGCCTATCACCGGGTGGATCCGTCATCGCTCGTTTCTTCGGCGATCCGTCGCGCCACGCACCGCGTCGCGACGCTCGCAGAGTCGGGTGGCGGCCTGGTCGCGATCGTGGCGCCCGAGCAGATGCACGATGCGCTGCAGGAGGAGCTCGGCGACGCTCGTGTCGAGATCATCGGCGCTCTCGCCTCCAAGGGGCTCGAATACGACGCGGTGGTGGTCGTCGAGCCGGCCGCGATCGCCTCGCGCGCCGGCGACCTGTATGTCGCGTTGACGCGGCCCACGCGACACCTCGACATCGTCCACTCGGAGCCGCTGCCGCGCGGGATGGGCGCCTGAGGGGCGTAGCCGCCGAAGTCGCGCAGGAGCGTGCCGACCGCCACATCGACCCGGCCTGACGGGCCAGTGCACGAGAGATGCGTCGCGGTCCGTGAAGCGAAGTTGGTCATCGGCCAGAATTGCGAGAGTATGACGCACGTGCGTGCACTATTCCTTGAGTCCCTCCACCCCCGCGCCACCGAGGTCCTGACGGCCGCGGGCATCGAGGTGGACAATCACGTCGGAGCCATGGACGAGGACGAGCTCATCGCCGCCCTCACCGGCGTCGAGCTTCTCGGCATCCGCTCCAAGACCCATCTCACCGAGAGGGTCATCGAGGCGAGCCCTTCGCTGCTCGCCGTCGGCGCGTTCTCCATCGGCACGAACCAGATCGACCTGGGCGCCGCCGCGCGTCACGGTGTCGCCGCGTTCAACGCGCCCTTCCAGAACACCCGCTCCGTCGTCGAGATGGTCGTGTCCGAGATGATCTCGCTCACGCGTCGCCTCGCAGAGCACAACAACGCGATGCACGAGGGCGTCTGGTCGAAGACCGCCGAAGGGTCGCACGAGATCCGCGGGCGCACGCTCGGCATCGTCGGCTACGGCAACATCGGCTCGCAGCTGTCGGTCATCGCCGAGGCGCTCGGCATGAACGTGATCTTCTACGACACGGCCGAGAAGCTCGCCCTGGGCAATGCCACGCCGATGCCGTCGCTCGAGTCGCTGCTGGCGGAGGCAGACATCGTCACGCTGCACGTGGACGGCCGAGCCGGTAACTCCGGGTTCTTCGGCCGGGAGCAGTTCATGTCCATGAAGCCCGGGGCGAAGTTCCTCAACCTGTCGCGCGGCTTCATCGTGGACATGGAGGCGCTCGGGGAAGGACTCGAGTCGGGCCAGATCGGCGGAGCGGCGCTCGACGTGTTCCCTGTCGAGCCTAAGAAGAAGGGCGATCTGTTCGAGTCGCCGCTGCGCGGCAAGCGCAACGTCATCCTCACGCCGCACATCGGTGGGTCCACCGAGGAGGCGCAGCGCGACATCGGTCAGTTCGTCGCCTCCCGCCTGCGCGACTACGTGAACCACGCCTCGACGTCGCTGTCGGTGAACCTGCCGAACCTCTCACTCGAGCAGGTGCAGGGATCGCACCGCGTGGCGCATCTTCACGAGAACGTGCCCGGCGTGCTGGCCGCGGTGAACCAGGTGTTCGCCGCGCACGGCGTGAACATCGATGCTCAGATGCTCTCCACTCGCGGAGACCTGGGCTATGTGGTGACCGACGTCGCCTCGGGCCTGAGCCGTGAGTCGGTCGAGGAGCTTCGGGGAATGCCCGGCACCGTCAAGGTGCGCGTGCTCTCCTGACGCCGACGACGAACGGGCCCGCCACGGATCTGCTCCGTGGCGGGCCCGTTCGTCGATGTGGGTGTCGCGTACCGTCAGGCCCCGCGCGCGGCATCCTCCGCCCGGAGACGATCGATCGCAGCTTGGAAGTCGTCGAGCGTGTCGAAGCTCTGGTAGACGCTCGCGAAGCGCAGGTATGCGATCTCGTCGAGCTCGCGCAAGGGCTCGAGGATCGCGCGACCGATGTCGAGCGCGTTGATCTCGGCTTGGCCGCCCTCGCGAATGGAGTCCTCGACGCGGTAGGCGAGCTTCACGAGGTCGTCCTCGCTGACCGGTCGGCCTTGACAGGCCTTCCGCACGCCGTTGACCACCTTGTCTCGGCTGAAGGCCTCAGACACGCCGGTGCGCTTCACCACCATCAGGGTGGGCGTCTCGACGGTTGAGAAGCGCTTGCCGCAGTTGGGGCACTCACGTCGCCGCCGGATCTGGCTACCGTCCTCGGCGACTCGGGAATCGACCACTCGGGAGTCAGGATGCCTGCAGAAAGGGCAATACATGCCCCTACTCTCCCACGACTCACACGCGTCACGCACGTATCCGCGAGCAGCAGTGAACGGGGCAGATACTGACCCACCGCTCTTCGATCAGGCCCGCCACCACGGGTGAAGCGCGACGCTCGCGGATCAGCCCGCGAGCGGGATCAGGATCTGCTCACCGGCGGCAAGCTGCGACGTCGCCATTCGATTGATCTCCTGGATCTCGGCCAGCTTCTCCGTGACGTCCTCTCCGACAGGGGTGAGCGACGACGCGATCGACCAGAGGGTGTCGCCGGTGGCGACCGTGTACGTCGTGAGAACCGACTCGACGGGCACGGCGTCACCGCCCGCGATCGCGCGAGGAGCCACGAACATCGCCAGCACGAGGAGCACGGCGAGCAGCACCATCCTGCGGGTACGTGCCGACGCGGTGCGCGGGGCCGTCACCGTGAGAGTTCCGATCGTCATCTCGTCCTCCTTCGAACACTTGTTCTATCGAACGTATGTTCTATTTGTAGCACCGGGCAGCGACTTCCACAAGACACGGTCGAACATATGTTTGATTTCCGTCCGACCCTGCTCTAGGTTCGGAACAAGGACACCACCGGCCACTGACATCCGGGCCGGCGAGGAGGGCGGAGCCATGGCGGACGACCAGCAGCGGGACGCGACCATCCACGCATTCCCCGACGTGCGCGGGGGTGACACGCTCACCGAGCGGCAGCGCCTCATACTCGAGCACATCCGAGACTCGGTGCTGAGCCGCGGCTACCCGCCGTCGATGCGCGAGATCGGCGAGGCCGTCGGGCTGACGTCCACCTCTTCCGTCAAGCATCAGCTGAGCGCACTCGAGGCGAAGGGCCTTCTTCGCAGGGACCCTCACCGACCCCGCGCCATCGAGGTGGTCATGCCCGAGGAGGCAGCCGTTGCGAGCGAATCCTCCGACGCCCGACCGCAGCCGCTCCACGCCGCCACCCTGGTGGACGATGGCGCGACCGCGGCGGTACCGCTGGTCGGCCGGATCGCGGCCGGCGGTCCGATCCTCGCCGATCAGGTGGTCGAGGACGTGTTCACACTCCCCCGCCAGCTCACGGGCGAAGGCGAGCTCTTCATGCTGAAGGTCTCTGGCGACTCCATGATCGACGCCGCGATCTGCGACGGCGACTGGGTCGTCGTGCGACGCCAGGCCAGCTGCGACAACGGCGACATCGTCGCCGCGCTGCTGGACGACGAGGCCACGGTGAAGACCTTCCGTCGCCGCGACGGCCAGGTCTGGCTGATGCCGCACAACCCTGCGTACACGCCGATCGACGGCACCCACGCGCAGATCATGGGCAAGGTCGTGTCGGTGATGCGCCGCCTCTAGCCGGGTGCCGGCACGGACGGCGCGTCGCCGAGAAACGCCCTCCTGTACCTGCGATGCGCATTCGCCCACACCGACGCTACGGTCTCGGACCCCTCGACACGGCCGCTGTGGGGTGGTTGCTCAGCGGCCGTCAGCGCAGGCGGCGTCATCGAGGCGACGCAGCGCGCCGAGCACCGCGTCACGATCGGTAGTGCCCCACAGCGGTGGCATCGACCGGGCAAGGAAGCCGCCGTATCTCGCGGTGGAGAGCCTCGAGTCGAGCACCGCGACCACACCACGATCCTCCATGGCGCGGATCAGGCGGCCGGCCCCTTGCGCCATAAGTAGCGCAGCATGCGTCGCGCTCACCGCCATGAAGCCGTTGCCCCCTCCCTGAGCGACGGCCTCCGTCCGGGCTTGCGCGACAGGATCGTCGGGACGCGGGAACGGGATGCGGTCGATCACCACAAGCGATGCGGTCGGACCTGGAACGTCGATCCCCTGCCACAGCGAGGTGGAGCCGAACAGGCAGGCGCGTGGATCGTCGGCGAACTGGCGCACCAAGGTGGGGAGCTGGTCGTCCTTCTGATTGAGGATGGGAAGGTCGAGCCGTTCCCGCAGCGCGTCCGTGGCGGCCTGCGCCGCGCGATGCGAGCTGAACAGGCCGAGGGTTCGTCCTCCCGCCGCCTCCACCAACGCGACGAGCTCCTCCAATGCCTCGTCGGAGATCCCTCCCGCGCCCGGGCGCGGCAGGTGGGAGGCGACGTATAGGATCCCCTGCCGCCCGTAGTCGAACGGGCTCCCGGCATCGAGCGTGACCGGATCGGCGATCCCTATATGGCGCGAGATCGCGTCGAAGCCGCCGCCGAGCGCGAGTGTCGCAGAGGTGAAGATCGCCGCCTTGTCCTCCACGAGGCGATGGCCGATCAGGCCCGCGACGTCGAGCGGCGCAGCGACGATCCTCGCGGGCCTTCGCTCGTCGTACTCGCCGTCGGGCGGCGCCAGCCAGATCACGTACCGCCCGTGCTCGCCCTGAAGCTCCTCGCACACGTCGATGATCTCCGTGAGAGCCGCGCTCGCCACCTTCGCGGACGCTCCCGCCTGCTCGGCGACCTTGGCCACCTCCGTGAGGAGCGCGCGGGCAGCACCGCGGACCAGCTCCACCGCGGCCGCGAGCTCCTCAGGCAGCCCGAGGCGCAGCCGTCCGACCTCCTGATCGCCGAGCGCCGAGTCGAGGGCGCGCGCGGCGCGGTCGAGGTCGTCCGTCGTCCTCCCGCATCTGCGCACGCTGCTCGCCGCGCGGTCCAGCCCGCGTACCGTCAGCTCATGAGTGGCCGCGGACGTGATCCGCTGCACCAGCTCATGCGCCTCGTCGACGATCAGCACATCGTGCTCGCCGAGCAGGTCATGGCTTGCCGCCTGGACACCCAGCACCGCGTGGTTGGTGACGATGATCTGGGCCTCGGCGGCCTCGGCACGAGCGCGCTGTGAGAAGCACTCCGCGGCCATCGGGCACTTCGAGTCGAGGCACTCGCGACCGGACAGCGACACCTGCGCCCACGCCCTGCCGGACACGCCCGGGATGAGGTCGTCCCGATCACCGGTGTCGGTCGACTCCGCCCATTCGTGGAGGCGCGCGACCTCACGGCCGAGCTCGCTGGTGGGCCCCGCCTCGAACAGCCGCGCCTCCTCGGGCTCGGGATACCCACCGCCGAGACGGTGCACGCAGAGGTAGTTGGACCTCCCCTTGAACAGGGCCGCCTTCGGCCGGGTCCCGAGCACCGGCTCGAGGGCGTCCAGGACCATGGGGAGATCCTTCGTGTACACCTGGCGCTGCAGGGCAAGCGTCGCGGTCGACACCACGATCCTCTGCTTCGCTCGCGCCGCGTGCGCGACGGCGGGGACCAGGTAGCCGAGCGACTTCCCTGTGCCCGTCCCAGCCTGGACCAGAGCATGCTCGCCGTCGTGCAAGGCCTTCGCGACCACCGCGGCCATGCGCTGCTGGCCCTCGCGGGGCCGACCCGACAATGCGGCGACCGCAGCCTCCAAGAGCTCCCGGATCTCGAACGGATCATCGAGGGCGGTAGCCGCTCCGCTGCCGCCGGAGGCGGCCGTCACGACGCGTCCGCCGCGCTCGCCTTCAACCGGGCTGCCAGGGCCTGATCCACGAGAGCGACGAGGTGGGTGCCGTCGGCCTCATGCGACTCCGCGAGCACCTCCCCATGAGTGTGCGCCTCGCTGACGAGGTCCCCCCGCGTGTAAGGCACGACGAGGTCGACACGGACGCCGGGTCGGGGCAGCATCTCGCCGACGACATCCATGAGGCCGTCGATACCCTCACCTGTGAGCGCCGACACCTCCACAGTGCGCTCGCGCCGCGACCTGAGCTGGAGCACGGTCGCGTGGTCGGCGAGGTCGCACTTGTTGAGCACCAGCAGCTCCGGCACGGCCATCGCGCCGGGGACATCCGACAGCACCTCGTGCACGGCCCTGATCTGACCTTCCGGATCCGGATGCGCCGCGTCGACCACGTGCAGGATCAGGTCCGCGTGCGCGGCCTCCTCGAGGGTCGAGGCGAAGGCCGCGACGAGCTGATGAGGCAGGTCGCGCACGAAACCCACGGTGTCCGAGACCGTGAACGCCCTGCCGTCCGGGGTCTGAGACCGTCGCACGGTCGGATCCAGCGTGGCGAACAAGGCGTTCTCCACGAGCACACCAGCCCCCGTCACACGGTTGAGCAGCGAGGACTTGCCGGCGTTCGTGTACCCGACGATCGCGACGTTCGGCAGTTCCAGCCTGCGCTCCCGGCGGACGGCGCGAGCCGGCTCCATCGCCTTGATCTGCCGTCGCAGCTGCGCCATACGCGTACGGATGCGGCGACGGTCGAGCTCGATCTTGGTCTCACCCGGACCGCGGGAGCCGATGCCTTCGCCGCCGGCGACGCGGCCACCCGCCTGCCGCGACATGGACTCGCCCCAACCACGCAGTCGTGGCAAGAGGTACTCGAGCTGGGCCAGCTCCACCTGCGCCTTTCCTTCGCGCGACTTGGCATGCTGGGCGAAGATGTCGAGGATCAGCGCCGTCCGGTCGATGACCTTGACCTTGACGACATCCTCGAGCGCACGCCTCTGGCTGGGGGCGAGGTCGTCGTTCACGATGACGGTGTCCGCTCCCCACGCCTTGACGAGGTCGCGCACCTCCTCCGCCTTGCCTGCACCGATGTAGGTGGCCGGGTCAGGATGCGGGCGACGCTGCAGCACGCCGTCGAGCACCTCCGAACCCGCCGTCTCGGCGAGCGCGGCAAGCTCGCGCAGCCCCACCTCGGCGTCCGCGACGGTGCCACGCGACCACTGTCCCACCAGCACGACCCGCTCCAGACGCAGCTGGCGGTACTCGACCTCGGTGACGTCCTCGAGCTCGGTGGACAGCCCGGCCACCCTGCGCAGGGCGGCTCGTTCCTCGCGGTCGTACTGGTCGCCGTCGTAATCCGTGTCGAGCGTCCCGCCCTCGCTGACCGCGGTGCCCGCACGAGACAGCACGCGGGCGAGGATCGCGTCCGCAGCACGCCCGTCGGTCTCGTTGCCGGCGCGACCGCGATCGCGGTCGAGGTCGTCGGCGGTGACGGCATCGAGCTCGTCATCAAGGCGGTGCGAGGCTTCTTCCATAGGGCGTCCATTGTCTCACCCCTGCCATGCCTCCGACGAAGGCCCGTGGACGGTTACGCTTCAGGCGTGAACGACGACCACTACTTCACCGCGCGACCCGCGTCAGCCGATGAGCGCCGCGTCATCGACGTGGTGCTCGCAGGGACCAGGCTCCGACTCGAGACAGCCCCGGGAGTGTTCTCCCCCGGCCACGTGGACCTCGGAACTCAGGTGCTGTTGAGGACGGTGCCGGACCCGTCGGGTCGCATCCTCGACCTCGGCTGCGGCTGGGGGCCGATCGCGTTGACGGCCGCGCTGCGCGCCCCGGGAGCCGAGGTCACGGCGGTCGACGTCAACGAGCGGGCCCTCGACCTTCTGCGTCGAAACGTCGACCGCGCCAGCGCGGCCGCCCCCGTAGCAGCGGTCACTGCCGTGTCCCCGCTCGACGTGCCCGCCGAGGCACGATTCGACGTGATCTGGTCCAATCCTCCGATCAGGATCGGCAAGGATGCCCTCCACGAGCTGCTCGGCGCCTGGCTGCCGAGGCTCGCTCCCGGCGGCGCGGCATGGCTTGTCGTCCAACGGAACCTCGGCGCGGACTCGCTCGCCAGGTGGCTCGCGGCGGAGGGTGCCGACACGCGCGGCTGGGGCGCCGTCGAGAAGGTGGCATCAGCGAAGGGATTCCGTGTCCTCAAGGTGAACGCGGCCTGACCTCGCGCCGGTCGCCACGCCCCGTCGCAGCGGTGAAGAAGCGCAGTCAGGCGACCGTCGAAGGAAGCACGACCTCGCCGTCGGCCACCAGGACCGCGGGCCCCTCGAGCACCGTGCGGTCGCCGAGGACTCTCACCGTCACCTCACCGCCGGGCACCTCGATGTCCCATACGTCGGGTGCCCCAGCACCGGCCCACGACCGGACCGCCAGCGCCACCGCGCAGGCACCCGTCCCGCACGAACGCGTCTCTCCGACGCCGCGCTCGTGGACGCGCATCCTGACACGGCCACGCTCGACTCCGTCGGCGACCCGGTGGCCGAGCGTCACCACGAACTCGACGTTGGAGCCGTGCGGCGGTGCGGGCGCCACCTCGGGCGGGGCGCCCAGATCGAGTGCCTCGAGCTCCTCGACCGACGCCAACGCCACCACGTGGTGAGGGTTGCCGACGTCGACCGACTGCGCCGGACGCGGCGGCACCAGCCCGGGCGTCGCGACCACGACGTCGTCCTCACCGAGCAGCCAGCGACCCATGCCGACCGAGTACCGTCCCTCGCCGAGGGACGTCACGGTGCGGACTCCCGCGCGGGTGCCGATCTCCATGCCCGCGCCGAGCTCCACGCCGGCCTCGCGCTCCAAGAACCTCGCGAAGACCCTCACACCGTTGCCACACATCTCCGAGGTGGTGCCGTCCGCGTTCCAGTAATCCATGAACCAGGTGTCGGAAGGGAGGCCCTTCCCCGCCTCGAGGCTGTCCGCGCGGACCGCACGGATCACGCCGTCGGCGCCGATGCCCGCGCGGCGATCGCAGAGGAAGCGCACTCGCTCGGGCGTCAGGGCGATGTCGCCGCGCTCGTCGAAGAGCAGCACGAAGTCGTTCTCCGTGCCATGTCCCTTGGTGAAGCGCAGCGAGGTCATGGCCTCTACCCTACGTCGGTCGGATGAGCCCCTGTGCCCGTCCGGTCGACGATCGCCAAAGCCTGGGACGCCGCGCGGACGACGTCGGCCGCGTCGCGTGGCGCTGGAACCCATGCCACGCGCGGGTCGGGATTGAACCAGCGCCTTTGCCGCCGAGCGAGCCTTCTCGTGTGCTGCGCGATGAGCTCCTTCGTGGCCGCCGCGTCGAGCTCGCCGTCCAGATGCCGCAGCGTCTCGGCGTAGCCCACTGCGCGCCGTGCCGTGGTGCCGCTACGGAGACCCTCGCCGACGAGACGTTCCACCTCACCGACCAGCCCGCCCTCCCACATCGTCGAGACCCTGGCCTCGATCCGCGGATCCAGGACGTCGTAGCCGAGCTCCAGTCCGACCTGGACGGCCGGGATGGCGTACTCGTGGCGTGGGAGGGTGGTTCCGAACGGCTCGCCCGTCAGCGTCACCACCTCGAGCGCGCGCACCACCCTTCGTGCGTTACGCGGGTCGATCCCACGCGCCCCTTCAGGGTCGAGCGCGGCGAGCTCCCGATGCAGCACGCCGGCACCCTCGGACTCCGCGCGCGCTTCGAGCTCCGCCCGCAGCGCAGGGTCGGTGACCGGGAAGTCGAACACGTCGAGCAGCGCCCTCAGGTACAGGCCTGAACCGCCGACGATGATCGCTCGACCGCCGCGCGCGTGGATCGCGTCGATGTCGGCGCGCGCACGCCCCTGGAAGCGCGCCACCGAGGCGTCCTCGGTCACGTCGAGCCAGTCGAGCTCATGGTGCACCACACCGTCGCGCTCCGCCATCGAGATCTTCGCGGTGCCGATGTCCATCCCGCGATAGAACTGCATCGCATCGCCGTTGATGATCTCCGCAGGGGTTCCGCGCGCGATCAACGCACGCGCGAGCGCGACGCTGACCGCAGACTTGCCTGTCGCGGTGGCGCCGACGACGGCGATCACCTGGGGTGCCCGGCGCTGGCCGACGTCTCGGACCGTGTCGCTCGACATCGAATCGCTCAGGTGGCGACGGGACGTAGCGCGGGCATGCCGAGCAGGACGGACCCCGTGGCGCCAGCCGCACCGGTGCCGCACGCGTCCGGTTCGCCATGGCTGTGATCGCCCCGCTGGACCGCCTCCCACACCGCGCCAGCACGCGTTCGACGCACCTCGTAGATGCCCCCTTGAACCGGGGAATCGGCGATGAGGTGGTGGGGCGCAGCCTGGGTCACCTGCACCGTCACGAGGTCACCAGGACGTGGCGCGCCGAGTCCATCGGGCCCGACGCCCGCGGGCACCGCGAAGTGCACGAGCCGATTGCCCGCCTCTCGCCCCGACATGCGCGCCGAGGCTTCGTCCTTGCGGCCCGGGGCGTCGAGCACGAGCAGCTCCACCGTCCGCCCTGTGAAGCCCTGCGAGTCCTCGAGCGTGATCCGTTCCTGCAGTGCCAGCAGTCGCTCGAAGCGCTCCTGCACGACCGCCTTGGGGAGCGGCTCGAGGGCGAAGGCGGGCGTGCCCGGCCGGGGGCTGTACTGGAAGGTGAAGGCCGAGGTGAAGCGCACCTGCTCGACCACGCGCAACGTCTCCGCGAAGTCCTCCTCGGTCTCCCCGGGGAAGCCGACGATGATGTCGGTCGTGATCGAGGCGTCGGGCATGACCGCACGCACTCGGTCGATGATCCCAAGGAACCGCTCCGCACGGTAGGAGCGGCGCATCGAGCGAAGGATCCGGTCCGATCCCGACTGCAGCGGCATATGGAGGCTCGGCATCACGTTCGGCGTCTGCGCCATCGCCTCGATCACGTCATCGGTGAAGGCCGCAGGATGCGGCGACGTGAAGCGCACGCGTTCCAGTCCCGCGATGTCACCGCAGGCGCGCAGCAGCTTCGCGAACGCACCCCGGTCGCCGAACTCGACTCCGTAGGAGTTCACGTTCTGTCCGAGGAGCGTGACCTCGACCGCGCCCTGGGAGACGAGAGCCTCCACCTCGGCGAGGATCTCTCCGGGCCTCCGGTCACGCTCCTTCCCACGCAGCGATGGCACGATGCAGAACGTGCACGTGTTGTTGCAGCCGACGGAGATGGACACCCAGCCTGACGCGATCGCATCGCGCTTGCTGGGCAGCGTGGACGGGAAGACCTTCAGCGACTCCTCGATCTCCACCTGGGCCCGCGCATTGTGCCGCGCGCGCTCGAGAAGCGCCGGGAGGACGTCGATGTTGTGCGTGCCGAACACGACGTCCACCCAGGGAGCCTTCTCGACGATCTCACCGCGATCCTTCTGGGCGAGGCAGCCGCCGACCGCGATCTGCATGGACGGCTGCGCGGCCTTCTTCGACGCCAGCTGTCCCAGGTTGCCGTAGAGCCTTGTAGCCGCGTTCTCGCGGACGGCGCAGGTGTTGATCACCACCACGTCGGCAGTCTCGGCATCCTCCGGCGCGGCGACATAGCCCGCGCCTTCGAGAAGACCCGCCATGTGCTCGGAGTCATGAACGTTCATCTGGCAGCCGAGCGTGCGCACGACATAGGTGGGGGCGAGGGTGGTGTCGGTCATGCCTATCCTGCGACAGCGTCCGCGCGAAGCTCGCGGATCACCGTCACCTTGATCTCTCCGGGGAACGTGAAGTCCTGGCTGATGTGCTCAGCAATTGTACGCGCCAGCTCGCGCGCGCCGTCGTCGTCGACCTCGTCGGGCGCCACCACCACGCGCATCTCGCGTCCAGCCGCCATGGCGACCGCCTTGGACACGCCCGCATGACCGCCGACCAGCTTCTCGAGGCTCTCCATGCGTTGGACATAGGCGTCGAGGTCGTCACGGCGTGCGCCAGGTCGCGACGCCGATACCGCGTCCGCGACCTGCACGAGCGCTGCCTCGAGCGACTGCTGCGGCTCCTCGTCATGATGAGCGGCGACGGCGTTGACGACGAGCGGATCCTCGCCGTGCTCCGCGAGGAACTCCGCGCCGAGACGCGCGTGAGTTCCCTGTCGCTCGTGCGTGAACGCCTTGCCGATGTCGTGAAGGAATGCGGCCCTGCGCGCGAGCTCGACATCGGCGCCGACCTCTGTCGCGACGGACGCGGCGATCTGTGCGCACTCGACGAGGTGAGCCAGCACCGTCTGGCCGAACGAGGTGCGCAGGCGCAGGCTGCCGAGGGCATCGACGACCGGCATCGGCAGGCCCTTGACGCCGGCCTCGTCGATCGCATCGAGGCCCGCCTGGCGATGACGCTGCTCGGCGCCCACCAGGGCTCGCGTGTACGCCGCCTCGATGCGCTGCGGCTGGATGCGCCCGTCCTCGACGAGCGCACGGAGGGTGACCTCCGCGATCTCCCTGCGCTGCACGTCGAACGACGACAGCTGCACCGCGTTCACGTTCTCCTCGACGATGACGTTGACCCCGGTCAACGACTCGAAGGCGCGGATGTTCCGCCCCTCTCGACCGATGATCCGTCCCTTCATCTCCTCGGAGGGCAAGGCGATCCAGGTGGTCGTCGCATGCGTGGTGGTCTCACCGGTCTGCCGCTGCATCGCGTCGACGAGGATCTGGCGCGCGCGCTCCGTGGCCTGGGCCTCAGCCTTGCGCTCGAGCCGGCGCAACTGGGACTGCGCGGCTGACCGCGCCTCCGCAAGCACCTGCTCCTTGAGCTGCTTGCGAAGCGCATCCGGATCCGTTCCGGTGAGCGAGGCGAGCTCACGTGCGTGCTCCGCTCGGAGCTCGGCACGTTCGTCGACGACGGCCTGACGCTCGCTCAGGAGCCGCTTCTCGTCGCGAGCGATGACCTCGACGCGCTCGTCGAGCCCGCGCGCATACGCCTGCGCGTTCCTGTGATCGGCTGCGATCTCCTTCTCCCGCTCTGAGACGCGCTGCTCCCTCCTGGTCGCCTCGGCCACGGCCGTGCGCGCCTCGGACCGGAGCATCTCCGCCTCGCGATGCGCGGATTCGCGTTCCGCCGCAGCCTCACGGCGCGCGAACACGACCAGCAGCAGCGCCACGAGCGAGGCACCCAGGAGCATCACGATGATGACTGATGCATCCACAGGCACTCACTTCCAGTCTGTCAGGTTGAACCACCGACATTATCGGCACGTTGCAGCGCTCGCACGACCTCGAACGCCAGCGAGGGCGGATAGCCCTTGCGCCCGAGCATCGCGACGACCCTCCGCACGCGCGTCTGGTCGTCCTGCCCTGCAAGCCTGCGCCATCGGGCCTCAGCAAGGGCATGCGCGGCGACCGATTCGTCCTCAGGACCGATCTGGTCGAGCGCCGACTCGATGTCAGAGGCGTCGAAGCCCTTCCGCCGCAGCTCCTGGTGAATGGCCCGACGCGACTGACCCCGTTCACGATGACGGGTGCGCACGATCGTGGCCGCGAGGGCGCCGTCATCCAGCAGCCCGACCTCGACGTAGCGCTGGATGACCTGCTCGGCCACCTCAGGATCGACCTCCCTGGCAAGAAGCCCCTCACGCAGCTGCGCGCACGATCGTGGCGAGTGATCGAGCAGTCGTAACGCGATCTCTCGCGCACGCTCGGCCGGGTCGACGGGCGGGCCACCCTGGTTGGCCCGCCCGCTCCTGCGACCGTTCACGGGTGCCGCGTCCGTCAGAAGTCGGCCTTCTGGCCGCGCTTGGCGCCAGCCTTGGCACCCGCCGCTGCGTCATCGTCGACCACTGCTTCGGGCTCGACCACGACCGCCGGATCGACGGGCTGGCCCACGCCGAGCTTCGCCTTCACCTTGCGCTCGATCTCCTGCGCCAGCTGCGGGTTGTCCTTCAGGAAGTTGCGCGCGTTCTCCTTGCCCTGACCGAGCTGATCTCCCTCGTACGTGTACCAAGCGCCGGACTTCTTGACGAATCCGTGCTCGACTCCGAGGTCGATGATCCCGCCCTCGGACGAGATGCCGTGGCCGTACAGGATGTCGAACTCCGCCTGCTTGAAGGGCGGTGCCATCTTGTTCTTGACGACCTTCACGCGAGTCCTGTTGCCAACCGGGTCCGTCCCGTCCTTGAGCGTCTCGATGCGTCGCACATCCAGGCGGACCGAGGCGTAGAACTTCAGCGCCTTTCCACCCGTGGTGGTCTCCGGAGAGCCGAAGAACACGCCGATCTTCTCTCGCAGCTGGTTGATGAAGATGGCCGTGGTCCCGGTGTTGTTCAACGCACCGGTGATCTTGCGAAGCGCCTGCGACATGAGCCGCGCCTGGAGGCCCACGTGGGAGTCGCCCATCTCCCCCTCGATCTCCGCCTTGGGGACGAGGGCCGCGACCGAGTCGATGACGAGGATGTCGATGCCGCCCGAACGCACCAGGATGTCGGCGATCTCGAGCGCCTGCTCACCCGTGTCGGGCTGTGACACGATCAGGTTGTCCGTGTCCACTCCGAGCTTGCGGGCGTACTCGGGGTCGAGCGCATGCTCGGCATCGATGAATGCCGCCACTCCGCCAGCACGCTGGACGCTCGCGACCGCGTGCAGGGCCACCGTGGTCTTACCCGACGACTCGGGCCCATAGATCTCGACGATGCGGCCTCGCGGAAGCCCTCCGATGCCGAGCGCGATGTCGAGCGCGAGCGAGCCGGTGGGGATGGCCTCCACAGCCACGCGCTGCTGCTCGCCGAGGCGCATCGCGGATCCCTTGCCGAACTGCCGGTCGATCTGTCCGAGCGCCGCCTCGAGGGCCTTCGCGCGATCTGCTGCCTGTGCCATGCGGGTACTCCCCTGTCTCGCTGTCGTGGCCGGTGAGCCTTGTGAACGTGGTCGACGCTAGGCCCGACCACTGACATCGCGTGCGCGCACCGTCCCCTCGGGGGATGACGATTCACGTACCGGCGTCCTGTGCACAAGTATCGAACGAATGTTCGAACGACGGCAAGCGACACGCCGGTGCCGAGGTTCGAACCGCGCCTGTGCCGCGCTCGGACGCTCGATCGAGCGGGGCGGCTCAACGCCTCCGGGGAGGCACGACACGTCGGCGGTCGCCACCGTCACGCCGATCGAGCGGGACGTCAAGCTCATCGCACAGGGCGTGCCAGACGTCGCGGGGCGCGATGCCGTCGTCGAGCGCCTGCACGCAGGTGCGGGAGCCGAGGGCCGTCAGCGCATGATCCTGAGCGAGAGTGGGCGCATACGTCTCACCGAACACGTCGTTGATGAGAAGCCAGAACTCGCTGAGTCGCACGGAGGAGGCGGGTCAGCGACGAGGCATGGAGTCGAGGAGCTCCTGGGCCGTGTCGGGGATCATCGGCATCATCGCGACCTCCTCGAGGGCCTCCGCCGTGGCGAACCGGTCCGAGACCTCGCGGAGGAGGTCCGACATGGGGACGTCGAGCGCGTCGGAGATGGAGGCCAGGAGCTCGGAGGAGGCTTCCTTCTGACCCCGCTCCACCTCGGAGAGGTAGCCGAGCGACACGCGCGCGGCCGATGAGATGTCCCGCAGGGTCTTGCCCTGCGTCAGGCGAGCCTCACGGAGGACGTCGCCCAGCTCGGTGCGCAGAATAGGCATTCGCCCTCCCCTCTTCACGATCAGACCCTTGTCCATGTCTGACACAACGCACATTACCCCACCGTTGTTCCGGCAGGCTACGCGCCTATTTCAGGCGTGTGAAACCTCGACCAGCGCCTGCGCGGCAGCGGCCAGAGCCCACGACACCGCGGCGTCCCGGACCGCCTCGCGGTCCCCTGCGACGACGTGCATCCTGGCATCGCTTCCGCGCGCGGTCGCGATCCCCACCCACACGGTGCCGGGCGGCTGCCCGTCGTGCGGCTCGGGACCGGCAACCCCGGTGGTCGACACCGCGACGTCGGCGCCCAGCCTGGTCCGCACGCCCTCGGCCATCGCGACGGCGACGTCACGCGACACCGGACCGACGGTCTCCAGCAACTCGTCAGGCACGCCCAGCAGCGTGTGCTTGGCGCTCAAGGAATACGAGACCACGCCGCCCACGAACGCGTGCGAGGCGCCTGGCACCGACACCAGCGCCGAGCACACTGCGCCACCCGTGAGGGACTCCGCCACCGCCACCGAGAGCTCCGCGGCGCGCGCGGCAGCGATGACGTCCTGTGCCGACGTCATTCCGGGAACCCCCCGGCCTCGGGCTCAGGGAGCCGCCGGTCGCCGGGCTGGGGCGGATGGGCGTGGCGCGCCTGAGCGATGCGGATCCCGTAGTCGATCCCCGACACCAGCGCGACGGCGGTCGCACCGAGCAGGAGGATCCAGGCCAACGCGTCGAGCCAGGCCGGTCCGTGGGGCCACAGAGCGAACGTGACGGAGGCGATCTGCAGCACCGTCTTCAGCTTGCCGCCACGTGAGGCGGCGATGACGACGTCCGACGCCACCAGGAGCCGGCCGACCGTGACGTACACCTCCCGGAAGGCGATGATCGCCACCGGCCACCAGGCGAGCCCGTCGGTCACGACGAGCGTGACGAGCGAGGCGAGCACGAGCGCCTTGTCCGCGATCGGGTCCGCCAGCTTGCCGAAGTCCGACACGACCTTCCAGCGACGCGCCAGGTAGCCGTCCAGATAGTCCGTGATCGCGGCGGCGACGAAGACTGCGAGCGCGGCCCACCGCCAGGCGCCGTCCGCTCCCCCATCGAGCACCAGCGCGACGACCACCACGGGGACGGCGATGAGCCGCAGCACCGTCAGCAGGTTGGGCAGCGCGGAGGTCACCCCCACACCCTACTGGGACGCGAGCGAGCTCTCGGCTCCGTCACGACGCTAGAGCGACGCGAACGGGTCGTCCTGCTCCTGAGGACGTGGGTCGATCAGGCCCAAGCCCGTCTCCAGGCCCATGTCGAGCAGCGCCTGACCAGGCTGCGCGACGCCGAAGAGCCACCCCTGCCCGAGCCTCCAGCCGCACCCCTGGAGGAACTCCGCCTGAGCCTCGGTCTCGATGCCTTCCGCGATCGTCGCGAGCCCCAGCTCGCGCGCGAGCGCACCGAGCGCGCGGGACACGCGCGCGCCGGCAGGGTCCTCGGGGATGCCCGCCACGAAGGACATGTCGAGCTTCACCCCGGAGACCGGGAGATCCCTGAGGTAGGACAGCGGCGAGACGCCGGTCCCGAAGTCGTCGAGGAGGATCGGCACGCCGGCGTTGCGCAGCTCGGTGAGCTCGTGCCGCACCCGGGTGTTGGGCGCCACCAAGGACGCCTCGGTGAGCTCGATCACGATCCGCTGCGGGCTCAGGTGGTACCGCCCGATCGAGCTGAGCACCCTGTCCGCGAACTCCGAGTTCCCCAGCTGGTCCGCCGACACGTTCAGGGACACCCACGTGTCGCCCCCGGGTTGCGCGGCGAGGAACTCCGCCGCCTGGTCGACGAGCGTGGTGCCGAGCGCGACAGACAGGTTGCGGTCCTCGAGCAGCGGCAGGAACGCGCTGGGCAGGAGCAGCCCGCGGGTGGGATGCTGCCACCGCACCAGCGCCTCGAAGCCGACCACGAGCCGGGTGGGGAGGTCGTAGACGGGCTGGAAGTGCAGCACGAGGTCTCCGCGCCTGATCGCGTCGTCCAGCTCGAGCGCGAGGGCGGACTGCGAGTCGGAGGCGGTCCGCATGGACGCGTCGTAGACCTCCGTGCGTGAGCGTCCCGACGCCTTCGCACGGTACATCGCCGCATCGGCGGCGCTGAGGAGCGACGTGGGACCGCCCGACACCGTGTCCGCGTCGGCGACGGCGATGCCCACGGACGCGTTGAGCGCAATCTGGTGGCGCTTCACCTGCAACGGCCGACGAAGGCCCACGTGGATCGCATCCGCGATCTCGCGCATCGCCGCAGCGCAGTCGGGACTCTGCACCACGATGATGAACTCGTCTCCGCCGATCCTCGAGACCGTGCCCCTGCTGCCGGCGGCGGCACGCAGCACGCCCGCCACGTGCACCAGGGCGTTGTCGCCGGTCGCATGGCCGAACCGGTCGTTGAGCCCCTTGAAGCCGTCGAGGTCGACGGCGATGACGCCGACATGCTCGAGCTCGGCGCTCTTCGCGAGCACGCGTTGCAGCACCTCCTGAAGAAGCGTGCGGTTCGCGAGCCCCGTGAGCGGGTCGTGCATCGCACGGTGTGCGAGCAGCTCGGAGTTCATCCGGTCGTCCGTGCTGTCACGCACGTGGACCACGTAGTGATCGGGCGCGCCGCCCGGGTAGCGGACCAGCCCGACGTCGAGCACCGCCCACACCACGTTCCCGTCGGCACGGACGTAGCGCTTCTCGCAGCTGAAGCGCGCCTGGTAGCCGTCGTACAGCCGTTGCAGCTGGTCCGTCTCCGCTGAGATGTCCTGCGGGTGCGACAGCGCGGAGAACGGCGTGCCCCGCAGCGCCACGACGGTGGATCCCATCATCTCCGCGAACGCACGGTTGACCTCCATCAGGCGCCACTCGAGGTCGACGAGCGCCATGCCGACGGGAGCGTTCTCCATCGCCTTGCGGAACTGCGCGTCGGATCTGCTGAGCGCCTCCGCGGCCTCACGCAGACCCGAGGTGTCCATGATGGTGGTCACGGTGATCGGCTCGCCGTCGTCGTCCCCGGTGAGCAGTCGTGACGACACCTGGACCCATCGGATGTCCTCGGCTCCCCGACGCCCCGGCACGCCGACGATCCTGGGGACGTCGTCGTCGACGCTCGGCACGAAGACCTCCTGTGAGAGCACCGGCCGCAGGTGCTCGTCGACGATGCGCAGCGGCAGGCGCGCGATCGACCGGCCGAGCATCTCCTCGCGGGTGACGCCGAGGATCGCGGCGGCCGTCTCTGACAGCAGGACGACGTCGCCGCGGCGGGTCGTGATGAGCACCCCGTCGCGCGCGGACGACATGACGGCCTCGAACTGGCGCCTGAGCGCCCGCTCGCGCGACACGGCCGCGTCGCGCGCCTCGCGCGCCAGCCGCGTGCGCCACAGGAACACGAAGGTCGCCGCGGCGAAGACGAGCAGCACCGCGAGCACGCCGACGACGACGACGGACCCGTCCGCGCCGCCTACGAGTCCTCCCATGGCACATCCTCAGAGTCGTCATAGCCCTGCACATCGCTCGAGGGGCTCTCCCCCCTGAGGATAGCGAGCGTACCGGCAAGGTCATCAGGGCGTACCAGGACGTCTCGCGCCTTGGAGCCCTGCGACGGGCCGACGATCTCACGGGTCTCCAGCAGGTCCATGAGGCGTCCCGCCTTCGCGAAGCCCATCTTGAGCTTGCGCTGAAGCATCGATGTGGATCCGAGCTGCGTGGTGATGACGAGCTCGGCAGCCGCGATCAGGTCGTCGAGGTCGTCGCCGATGTCCTCCGCGACCACAGCGCTCGACTGCGCCTGGATCACGTCATCCCTGAACTGCGGCTCGGCCTGGCTCTTGACGTGCTCGACGGCGGCGTGGATCTCCGTCTCCGACACCCAGGCGCCCTGCACTCGCATCGGCTTGGACGACCCCATGGGCAGGAACAGCGCGTCGCCCTGACCGATCAGCTTCTCGGCCCCGGGCATGTCGAGCACGACGCGCGAGTCGGCGAGCGACGACGTGGCGAACGCGAGTCGGGACGGCACATTCGCCTTGATCGTGCCCGTGATGATGTCGACCGACGGGCGCTGCGTCGCCAGCACGAGGTGGATGCCTGCGGCACGCGCGAGCTGCGTGATGCGCTGGATCGAGTCGTCGACGTCGCGCGGCGCGACCATCATCAGGTCGGCGAGCTCGTCGACGATCACCAGCAGATACGGGTAGGTGGTGATGCGACGGTTGGAGCCCGGCAGCGGCTTCACCTTTCCCGCGCGCACCGCCTTGTTGAAGTCGTCGATGTGCTTGAACCCGAACAGCGCCAGGTCGTCGTACCGGGTGTCCATCTCCTTGACGACCCATTCGAGGGCCTGCGCGGCCTTCTTCGGGTCGGTGATGATCGGCGTGATGAGGTGAGGGATGCCCTCGTAGATGGTCAGCTCGACGCGCTTCGGGTCGACCAGCACCATCCGCACCTCCTTGGGGGTGGCGCGCATCAGGATCGACGTGATCATCGAGTTCACGAACGAGGACTTTCCTGCGCCCGTCGCTCCTGCCACGAGGAGGTGCGGCATCTTCGCCAGGTTCGCCATGACGAAGCCGCCCTCGACGTCCTTCCCGATGCCGATCGCCATGGGGTGGTCGTTCTTGCGAGCGTTGTCCGAGCGCAGCACGTCGCCGAGAGCCACCGTCTCGCGGTCCACGTTGGGGATCTCGATGCCGATCGCCATCTTGCCGGGGATCGGCGACAGGATGCGGATGTCAGGGCTGGCGACGGCGTAGGCGATGTTGCGGCTCAGCTGCGTGATCTTCTCGACCTTCACGCCGGTGCCGAGCTCGACCTCGTACCGCGTCACGGTCGGACCCCGGGTGAAGCCGGTGACGGCCGCGTCGACGTTGAACTGCTCGAACACGGCCTGCAGCGACTCGACCACACGGTCGTTCGCCGCGGACCGCGTCTTGTGCGGCGGTCCCTGCGCGAGCACCTTCATCTCCGGCAGCACGTAGGGGCCTGTGTCATCCAGCTCGCCCTGCTCTCCCGGTGGCACGATCCTCGTGGTCGGCGGCGCGGGGATCGCCTCCTGCGGCTCCGTGGGCGCCTCGGGATCCGACTCGTAGACGTCGCCCGCGGCACCGTGCGCGGCGGCGAGGTAGGGGGACACAGGAGCGTCGCGCTCCGCGTTGGCCGGAGCGGCAGCTCCGAGCACCTCGGTACGTGCGGCAGCGGCGGGTCGCGAGTCGGCCGTCGGGTCGGTGAAAGGGTCGCCCGGTCGCGCGGCACGATCCACGCTCGCGGACGCCTGGAACGCCTCGTCGCCCTCGTACGAGTCGAGGCCGTCGTCGTCGTGACGCTTGCGGCCCAGGATGCTGCGCCGCCTGCGCGGAGCCTCGTGGCCCTCCAACGAGCCGTGGTCGGGCAGGTCGAGCGAGTCGACCTCCTTGCCGGCCCGCCCCTGCCCGACGGCGCCGGAACCGAGGGAGCGTGCCTTCGCGAACGCCTCCCGGAGCGGGATGCCTGCGACCACCAGCAGCGACAGCCCGAGCAGCATCACCAGGATGATCGCGGCGATGGGGACCGTGACGAGCGCCGCCAACGGGGTGCCGATCACGTATCCGAGGATGCCACCGGCCTCCTGCACCGGTCCGAGCCCGTCGGTCGGCGACGGGAGCCCGCTGCCCAGGTGGATCAGGCCGCCGAGGGTGAGCGCCACCATGAGGCCGCCGACCATCATCCGCTGGTTGGCGTCGTTCTCCTGCGGCGCGCGGAACAGCCGGATCGCGAAGGCGACCAGCACGACCGGAAGCGCGAAGGCCAGGACGCCGAAGGTCCCCGCGAAGATGCGATGCGCGAGGCCCAGGAGGATGCCGCCGTCCATCTGGAACCACTCGCGCGCGGCCACGATCACGGCGAGGATCAGCAGGAGCACCGCGACGCCGTCACGGCGCACCTCGGGGCTGACGTCGCGAGCCCCGTCGCCGATCGACCGGACGACGGCGCCGATGCCATGCGAGATCCCGTTCCCTATCGCGCGCAGGCCGCGCAGGATCGCAGGCGGCTGCTTCTTCTGGGGCGCGCGGGAGCGCGGCTTGGACGCACCGGACCGACTCGCGGTGCCGGTACGCGACGACGAGCGTGACTGTGCCATGGTGCCGCCAGGCTACGCCGGACGAGCGTCGCGACGACGGAGGCGCGGCGGCTAGGCCTCGATGACGATGGGCACGATCATGGGTCGACGGCGCAGCTTCGTGCCGACGTACCGGCCGAGCACCCGACGCATCACCTGCTGGAGCTGGTGGGTGTCCGTCGACCCGTTCCTCGCCGCATCCTCGAGCGCCGCCTTGATCTGCGGCAGCACGGCATCGAACGCCGAGTCGTCCTCGGCGAGACCGCGTGCGTGCACCTCGGGACCGGTGATGACCTTGCCGTTCGAGGCGTCCACGACGGCGAAGACGGACACGAAGCCCTCCTCCGCGAGGATGCGACGGTCCTTCAGCTCCGTCTCGGTGATCTCGCCCACCGAGGAGCCGTCCACGTACACGTTGTGGTGCTCGATCGCACCGACGATGCGCGCCTTGCCGTCCTTGAGGTCGATGACGACGCCGTTCTCGGCGAACATGACGCGCTCGGCCGGGATGCCGGTCCGCATCGCGAGCCGCCCCGACGCGAGCAGGTGGCGCACCTCGCCGTGGATCGGCATCACGTTCTTGGGACGCAGGATGTTGTAGCAGTACAGCAGCTCGCCGGCGCTCGCGTGACCGGAGACGTGCACGCGCGCATTGCCCTGGTGGACCACCGTGGCGCCGATCCTCATGAGCAGGTTGATCACGCGGTACACGGCGTTCTCGTTACCGGGGATCAGGGACGACGCGAAGATCACCAGGTCGCCCTCGCCCACCGTGACCTTGTGGTCCCCTGTGGCGATGCGGCTGAGCGCGGCCATGGGCTCGCCCTGGGAGCCCGTCGACATGTACACCACCTGGTGGCCAGGCATGTTGTCGGCGTGCTTGGGGTCCACGAGGATGCCCTCGGGCACCGTGAGGTAGCCCATCTCTGCGGCGAGGCCCATGTTGCGCACCATCGACCGTCCGACGAACGCGACCTTGCGGCCGTGCGCGTGCGCGGCATCGATCACCTGCTGCACCCGGTGCACGTGGCTCGCGAACGACGCCACGACGATGCGCCCCGTCGTGCGGGCGAACAGGCCGTCGAGCGTGGGCCCGATCTCCACCTCGGACGTGGTGAAGCCCGGCACCTCCGCGTTCGTGGAGTCCACCATGAAGAGGTCCACGCCCTCCTCGCCCAGGCGGGCGAAGGCGCGCAGGTCGGTGATGCGACCGTCGAGCGGCAGCTGGTCCATCTTGAAGTCGCCGGTGTTGAGCACCGTGCCCGCGCTGGTGCGGACGAAGACCGCGAGCGCGTCGGGGATGGAGTGGTTGACCGCGACGAACTCCAGGTCGAACGCGCCGATCTGCTCGCGACCGCCCTCCTTCACGGCGAGGGTGATCGGGGTGATGCGGTGCTCCTTGAGCTTCGCCTCGATGAAGGCGAGCGTGAGCTGCGAGCCGATGATCGGGATGTCCTGCCGCATGCGCAGCAGATAGGGCACGGCGCCGATGTGGTCCTCGTGACCGTGCGTGAGGACGATCGCCTCGATGTCATCCAGGCGGTCCTCGAGGTACGTGAGATCCGGCAGGATCAGGTCGACGCCGGGCTGGGCCTCCTCAGGGAAGAGGACGCCGCAGTCGATGATCAGCAGCCTGCCTTCGAGCTCGAGCAGGTGCATGTTGCGCCCGACCTCGCCGAGGCCGCCGAGCGGGATCAGACGGAGGGTGCCCGGCTCGAGCGCGGGCGGGGCTGACAGCTCAGGGTGGAAGTTCATCGTGTCATTCCTGCGGCCTCGAGGGCCGCGGTCAGGGTGTCGTACTCGGCCTGGGTGGCGGGCAGGAGCGGCAGGCGCATGGCGCGGCTGTCGATCACTCCGGCCCACTGCACGGCAGCCTTGGCGCTGACGGCGCCGGGGATGGCGAACATCGCGGAGACGACGGGAAGCAGTGATTCGTGGATGCGCTGGGCCTCGGACTCGTCGCCGGCGGTCCAGGCGTCGATCATGGCCTTCGTCTCGCGCGCCGCGATATGCGCGATCACGGAGACCGTGCCGACGCCGCCGGCCCGCAGGAAGTCCAGCGTGAGACCGTCGTCGCCGGAGTACCAGGCGAGACCCGTGCGCTCATGGCGTGCCTTGCCCGTGGCGACGTCGCCGGTCGCGTCCTTGACCGCGACCACGCGAGGATGCGTCGCGAGCTGGTCGTACGCCCAGTCCGAGATCGCGAGCGAGGTGCGCCCCGGGATGTCGTAGATCATCGCGGGCAGCCCTGTTGCGCCGAGGATCGCGCGGAAGTGCGCGACCACGCCTGCCTGGGAGGGCTTGGAGTAGTAGGGGGTGAGCGCCAGGATGCCGTCGGCGCCGGCCTCCTCGCCCTGCTCCGCCATGCGCACGGCGTGGGCGGTGTCGTTGGAACCGGCGCCCGTGAGGATCATGACGTCCGGCCCGACGGCCTCGCGCACCGCCTTGAGGAGGTCGACCTTCTCCGGCGCGTGCGTCGTCGGCGCCTCGCCCGTGGTGCCCGACAGCACGAGACCGTCGGAGCCGCGGGAGACGAGCCAGCGCGCGAGCTTCTGCGCGCCCTCGAGGTCGAGGGCACCTCCCTCGTGCAGCGGCGTGACCATGGCGGTCAGGACAGTGCCGAAGGGACGTGCAGGATCAGTCATAGGGCTAAACCTACCGCGAGGGCGACGTGGCCCACCCCGCCAGCCGCGTCGTCGGACGAGCTGGGTGCCAGCGCCGTAGGCTGTGGTCCGTGACCGACATCCCCACGCCGTACGAGGACCTGCTGCGCGACGTGCTGGCCACCGGCACCGCCAAGGGTGACCGCACCGGCACCGGCACCGTCTCCGTGTTCGGCCGCCAGCTGCGCTACGACCTCTCGCAGGGCTTCCCGCTGATCACGACCAAGCGCGTGCACGTGCGCTCGATCGTCGGTGAGCTGCTCTGGTTCCTGCGCGGCGACACGAACGTCCGCTGGCTGCAGGAGCGCGGCATCACCATCTGGGACGAATGGGCGGACGCCGACGGCGAGCTCGGTCCCGTGTACGGCTACCAGTGGCGGTCGTGGCCCGCGCCGGACGGCAGGCACATCGATCAGATCGCGGAGGTCGTCGAGCAGATCCGGACGAACCCCGACTCGCGTCGTCTCATGGTGTCCGCGTGGAACCCCGCTGACATCCCCGACATGGCGCTCGCGCCGTGCCACGCGATGTTCCAGTTCTACGTGGCCGACGGACGCCTGTCATGCCAGCTGTATCAGCGCAGCGCCGACCTCTTCCTCGGAGTTCCGTTCAACATCGCGTCGTACGCCCTGCTGACGCACCTGATCGCCGCCCAGACGGGGCTCGAGGTCGGCGACTTCGTGTGGACCGGTGGGGACTGCCACATCTACTCCAACCACGTGGAACAGGTGGAGCTGCAGCTCAGCCGCGCGCCGCATCCCTACCCCACGCTTCATCTCGCCCCCCGTGACAGCCTGTTCGACTACGACATCGACGACGTGCGTGTCGACAACTACGTCCACCACCCAGGGATCAAAGCACCCGTAGCGGTGTAGGAGGATCAATGTCCGAGGACCGCGCAGCCATCCACGCCATCTGGGCTCAGGCCCGCGACAGGGCTGGACGGCCGGTGATCGGCCTCGACGGCGGCATGCCGTGGCATCTTCCCGGCGACCTGGCACGGTTCCAGTCGCTCACCCACGGCGCCGCGGTGATCATGGGCCGCCACACGTGGGAGTCGCTTCCCGACCGCTTCCGCCCGCTGCCCGACCGTTTCAACATCGTCGTCACGTCCCACGAGGCCCCCCACGGCGCCGCGAGCGCGTCCTCGCTGCCTGCGGCGCTCGAGCTGGCCGAGGCCGAGGACCCCGGCACGGACGTGTGGGTGATGGGCGGCGCGCGGCTCTTCGCCGAGTCGCTGTTCGTGGCCGACACGATCGAGGTGACGATGATCGACCTGGAGGTCGAGGGCGACACGTTCGCGCCCGTCCTGTCTCCCACCACGTGGGAGGTCGTGGCAGAGTCCGGGACGCAGACCGACGGCGACGGCCCCTCGTACAGGTTCGTCACCTACCACCGCCGCGCCTGAACGGCTCCACCGACCGGTCGGTGGCACTGCGCGCAGATGCCAGGATGAGCCTCATGACCTGGGATGTGCCCACGAGGATCGTCACCGCACGGCTCGAGATCCGCCGCTACACCGCCGCTGACGCCGAGGCGCTCACGGAGGTCGCCGCCCGCAACAGGGACCACCTGCTGCGCTACATGGTCTGGGCTGAGGCGGAGCCTCAGACCGTGCGCCAGCGGCTCGAGTTCATCGCGAAGGCGGGCGCGGAGTTCGACGCAGGCGTCGAGTACACGATGGGCATCTTCGAGCGCGCAGGCGGGGCGTTCCTCGGAGGGTCCGGATTCCATGTGAAGACAGCGCCCGTGGGCCATCTGGAGATCGGGTACTGGATCGACGCCGACCGTGAGGGTCACGGCTACGTGACGGAGGCGACTGCGGCGCTCGCCCGCGTCGCGCTCGAGCACTGCGGATCGCCGTACGTCGCGATCGCGCATGCTCCCACGAACGTGCGCAGCGCGGCCGTGCCCCAGCGCCTGGGCTTCACCCGGCAGCCAGGCACCGACAAGCCACGATGCACCGACGCGGGGTCGTCCGTCACCCCCGTCGAGTGGCACGCGACCGTGGAGACGCTGGCGGGCCCGGCGTTCGCCTCGCACCCCCGCCCGTCGCTCGAGGATGCCGACGGCGGCACGCTGACGTGGCACGCCTGAGGCTGGACCCGACGCGCCAGCAGGCGCTGTCCGTCTCGGTCGCCACCGGCGCGTACGGGCTCAGCTTCGGTGCCCTGTCGGTCGCCGCCGGTCTGGACGTGTGGCAGACGATGGCGCTGTCGCTGCTCGTGTTCTCGGGCGGCTCCCAGTTCGCCTTCGTCGGCGTGCTCGGAGCGGGCGGCTCCGCAGCGGCAGCCGTCGCCACGTCCACGTTCCTGGGCGTGCGCAACGGCTTCTACGGCGTCGCGCTCGCCGACGTGCTCCGCCCAGTGAGGGGCATTCGGCTCGCGTGGGGCGCCCAGGTCACGATCGACGAGTCCACCGCGGTCGCGCTGGCGCAGCCGCACGACGACCCTGAGGCGAGACGTGCCGGCTTCTGGTGGACAGGCGTCGGCGTGTTCGTGCTGTGGAACGCGATCACGGTGCTCGGCGCCCTGCTGGGCGAGCGCATCGGCGACCCCGCCGACTGGGGTCTCGATGCCGCCGCGGGCGCGGCGTTCCTTGGCCTCGTCTGGCCCAGGCTCGCGTCGCGCAGGGCACAGGCGGTCGCAGGCATCTCCGCGGTCGTCGCGCTCGCGCTCACGCCGGTCCTGCCCGCCGGCGTCCCGATCCTGGTCGCCGCGCTCGTCGGAGTGCTCGCCGGCTGGCGACCGTCCGCCCCGACGGAGGTCCCGGAGTGACGCCGCACATGTGGACCTGGATCGCGATCGTCGCCGCGGGAGTGCTCGCGTGGCTCACCAAGGTCGCAGGCCACACCGTGCCCGAGCGGATAGTCCAGGATCCGCGCGTCCACCGCATCGCGGCCTTCGTCACCGTGGCGCTCCTCATCTCGCTGTCCGCCGTGCAGACCTTCACGACCGGGGCCCGGCTCACCGTCGACTCGCGGCTGGTCGCGATCGCTGTGGCGGCGCTCCTGCTGTGGCGCCGCGCGCCGTTCCTGGTGGTCGTCGTCGCCGCGGCCGCGACCGCCGCGGGCCTGCGCGCGCTCGGGTGGGGCTGATCGAAGGCCGCGCTGCGCGCGAGCGCACCACGCCATGAACGCGGGTGCGTCTGTCATCCAGGACCCTGAGGCCCTAGTGTCATGAGCATGAGCACACCTGCCTCCCCCGCAGACACCGTCCGCGCAGCCCGCCCCGGCGACGAGGCCGCGATCGCCCGCATCCAGGTCGAGTCCTGGGTGTCCGCGTTGGGTGAGCGTCTGGGGCCGCGGCGCCACACGGCGTTCGACCTTGAGGCTGTCGAGCAGGGGTGGAGGCAGGCGATCTCGGAGCCTCCGTCGCCCGGCCATCAGGTCTTCGTCGCGCTCGGCGACGAAGGAGAGATCGTCGGGTTCGTCGCCTGCGCACCGCCGAAGGACCTGATCGCGCTCGAGATCGCGCCCGACCGCCGCCGCAGGGGCCATGGCTCGCGGCTGCTGGCTGCCGCAGCCGATCACATGAGGTCGCACGGAGCCCGATCGATGCGCCTGTGGTCCCTCGAGAAGGACCGCGTGCGTGTCGACTTCCTCAAGATGGCCGGATTCGCCGAGGCCGGCATGCGTCGTGAGCTCGACGGCCCCGGGATCACCATCCCTGAGCAGCTGTGGCACACCGACCTCACGCCAGAGGCCTGAGCCGCCGCGCACCACGGCACCGCCGCCCGTCCACGTCAGCTCCGGCGGCTCTCCTCGCGGAACAGGGACGCCGCGTGGCTCAGCGCACGACGCGCCATCCGCTTGTCCCCCGCGGCCTCGTACGCGAAGCCGACCTCGAACCAGGCGGACCAGTCGTCGGGGCGCGCCTCCGCGCCGGCGCGTGCTCGTTCGAACGCGGCGTGCGCCTGTGGCGACGGCTCTCCTCGCGACGACGACCGGCTGCCGCCCGCGAGCGGCAGCCGTCCCTCCAGCCCCAACCGATCGCCCATGCGCTGGACCGCGATCCCCAGCCGCCACTCCATGGCCAACCACCAGATCGCGAGCAGCGGCATCACGAGAAGTCCGGCGCCGATCCCCACCGCCACCGGGTCGCCGGTCTCCATGAAGGCGATCGCACGCTGGCCGACATACGCCGCGTACATGGCGAGGAGGACGGTCATCGCGACGGCGCCAAGGAACGCCGGCCGCCGCATCAGCCTCATAGCGTCATGTACCCGTCGAGGCCGACGGTGAGCCCCGGATGCGCGGCGACCTTCCTGATGCCGAGCAGCACGCCGGGCATGAAGCTCACACGGTCGAAGCTGTCGGTGCGGATCGTGAACTGCTCGCCAGGATTGCCCATCAGGATCTCCTCGTGCGCGACGAGTCCACGCAGCCTGACCGCGTGCACATGCACGCCGTCGAGGACCGCGCCGCGGGCACCGTCCGGGTCCTGCGAGGTCGCGTCGGGAGAGGACGCCACCCCTGCAGCGGCGCGCGCGGCGGCGATGCCCGCCGCAGTGTGCCGCGCCGTGCCCGACGGCGCGTCCACCTTGTCGGGGTGGTGCAGCTCGACGATCTCCACGGACTCGAAGTACGGAGCGGCGGCGGCCGAGAGCTTCATCGCGAGCACGGCTCCCAGCGCGAAGTTGGGTGCGATCAGCACGCCGAGCTCGGGGCGCTCCTTCAGGTGCTCGTCCACGCGTCCGAGCGCGTCCGCGGTCCATCCGGTGGTGCCTACCACCGCGTGCAGGCCCGCCTCGATCGCCGCGTGGACGTTCGCCTCGGTGGCTGAGGGCACGGTGAAGTCGACGACGACCTGCGCTCCGGCGCGGGCGGCCATCGCCACCTCATCGCCCGCGTCCAGCGCGGCCACCAAGGTCAGGTCATCGGCCGAATCGACCGCGTGCACGGTCGTGGCCCCCATGCGCCCTGAGGCGCCCAGCACAGCGACGGAGATCATGCGTCGAGCGTACCGGGCACCTCAGGGGATGCGGTGCGTGCCGTCTCAGCCGGAGAACCCGGGCGGCGCTCCCCCGCCCGGCATCGTGCCTCCTCCAGGGAACTGACCCGTCGTGCTGGAACCCGTGCTCGAGTCCGAGCTGAGACCCGACAGCAGTCCGCTCGACGAGTCGGAGGAGCTCGAGTCGCTCGACGTGATCGTCTGGGT
Organism: Demequina capsici; assembly: GCF_032102965.1. Taxonomy (NCBI): domain Bacteria; kingdom Bacillati; phylum Actinomycetota; class Actinomycetes; order Micrococcales; family Demequinaceae; genus Demequina; species Demequina capsici. Next base: position 1,805,764 of record NZ_CP134880.1, read on the forward strand.
GAGGTCGGCGAGCACGACCTCGTCGCCCTCGGACAGACCTGAGGTCACCTCGGTGTACGTCGCTCCGATCGCACCTGTGGTGATCGATACCGTGCTGGCGGTGCCGTCGGAGCCGAGCACCTGGACGGTGGCATCGCCGGCCGCATCGGTGACTGCGGAGGTGGGCACGACGAGGACTCCTGTGGCGCCTGCCACCGTGATCTGCATACGCGTGGAGGCGCCGATGCGGATGTCGAAGCCGGGGTCGGGCACCGCGATCGACACGGCGTAGGCCTGGCTGTACGAGTTGCCCGAGTTCACGGTGCTCACGCTCGAGACGGTGCCGTCGACGACCTGGCCCGAGCTGGTGAGGGTCAGCTCGGCGGCCTGGCCGACGGCCAGGAGCTGGGCCTCCGTGAGGCTGACCGACAGCTGCACCAGGTACGTGTTGTCAGCCACGAGGGTGATCACGGCCGAGGTGTCGTCGGCGCTGACCGAGTCGCCCTCGGCAAGCCCCACCGCGATGATCTCGCCTGCGACCGGAGCGCTGAGCTGGGCGTACTCCACCTGCTGCTGGGCGACGGCGAGCGCCGCTTCCGCTGCGGTGATGTCGGCCTTGTCGGCGAGGATGTCGGCGGCGGAGGGGACGGAGGCGGTCAAGCTCGACGATCCGCCCATCGAGCCGCCCGCCGCTGACGAGCCGCCGCTCGTGCTGCCGGTGTCGGGGGTCGTGCTCGAGCCGCCAGCCCCGGACGCCGCCCCGGTGCCTGCGTCGGCACCGGTGCCGGAACCGCCGCCGGAGGTGTCCGTGGTACCGGCGTCGGCCAGCGCCTGCTGATACGCCGCGACGGCGGCATCGACGTCCGACGCGAGCGTCATCAGCTCCGACTGCGCGGCGATCGAGCTCTGCGACGCCTTGAGCGCAGTCTGCGTCGCCGCCTGGCAGGCGGCGAGCGCGTCCGCCACGCTGGTGTCGTCGGACGAGCCGTCCGTGGCGCTGACGCTCGGGCTCGGCACGGCGCTCGGATCCGAGGAACCTGTCGCCGACGTGGCCGTGCTCGCTGTCGTGAACGCCTCGCAGACCGTCTGGGCATCAGCCGCAGCCGTCGAGGCCTCGTCGAGCAGCGCCTGCGCGGTGTCGTACTGCGCGAGCAGCGCCTCCTGTGCCGCGACGAGCGCGTCGTGCGCCGCCGTGACTGCGTCCGAGGCATCGGTGGTCGCGCCCGTCGACGGCGTGGCGGAGACCGCGGTCGTGACGCTCCCCGTGGTGTAGACGGCCGCGGTGACCGTGGCCGTCGCCGTGGAGGCACCGGCGGTGTACGACGCCGACGAGGTCGTGCTCGTGGTGGTTCCGGTGCTCTGGGCGTCGAGGTCGTCGGCGAGCGTCTGCTCCGCCTCGGTCAGCGTCTCCTGAGCCGAGGTGACCGCATCGTCCAGATCGGAGGTGTCGAGCGTTGCGAGGACGTCGCCAGCGGCGACGGTGTCGCCGACCGACACCGCCACCGAGTCCACGGTGCCGCTCGTCTGGAACGCCAGGTCGTACTGGCTGGCCGACTCGATGGAGCCGGTGGCCGTGAGCGTCTGGGTGACGTCGCCGGTCGTGACTGTCGCGGTGCGGTACGTGGCAGACGAGGACGAGGCTCCCGTGAGGAGCACGCCAGCAACCAGTCCGCCGACCGCGACGGGCACGATCGCGAGCCGCCACGACCAGCGTCGCGCGAGATCCATGGCCTGAGTCATCACTGCGCGCTCGAGTCCGTCTGCACAGGACCGCCTGCCATGCCCCCGCCACGACCGCCGAACGACGTGGCGGAGACGCAGCCGGCGTCGCCCCCGTCGAACACTGAGATCGACGTCGCGGCATATCCGCCGGAGCTGTCGGCGTCGCCCATGGCGGTCAGGCACATGCCGACGACGATCGCCGAGGCGTCGGCGTCCTGGGTGCCCGTGATGGAGGAGTCGGCCGTGACGCTCACGTCGGTCGACGTGCCGTCCGTGCTCTCCACCGTGAGCGAGTCGGAACCGACGGTCGTGACTGTGCCGGAGACGAAGGACGAGGTGTCGAACCCTCCCCCGCTCGGCATCGCCGTCGCGTCGCCGCTCGGCACGGTGAATCCGTCGCTGGAGCCCGTGGGCATGGTGGTCGGCATGTCGGTGGGCATGTCGGTCGGCATCTGGCCGTCGCCGGGTGCGCCCGACGGCATGTCGCCCGGCACGCCGCCTCCCATGCCGCCGCCGAAGCCGGTGCTGCACGTGCCGTCGTCAGCCGCGTCGGTGACCGCGATCGTCGACGCGGAGCCATCGTCGCCGAGCGTGACCACGACGCATGATCCGACGGAGACGTCTGCGAGCGCGATGTCGACCTGCTGGGTGAACGTCGTGTCGTCCGTCCAGGTGACTGCGGTCTGCGACGACCCGTCCTGCACCTGCGCCGTGGTGCCCGACACGTAGGCGATCTCGCCCGTCAGCCCCGAAGGCTGAGCGCCCGCGGCCGAGTCGCTCATCTGCGGCGCGGTGCTCGCGTCGGAGCCGGCAGTGGTGTCGGCCGCGGAGTCCGACGAGGAGCATCCTGCGAGCAGGAGCGCCGCGCCGCAGCACGCCGCCGCGAGGGTGGTTCGGGTGGTGTTCATCTTCATGTTCCGTCTCTGCTCTGTGTGGTGCGCGTTCACTGGTCTCGTAGTGCGTCGATAGGCGCGAGCCTCGCCGCGCGAGCCGCCGGGTAGACGCCGAAGACTCCGCCGATGCCGACCGCGACGACCACGGACACGACCAGCGCCATGCCGGAGATCACGATCGTCGAGCCGAGCACGCTCGGGAGCGCAAGCGCCAGCCCGACGCCGATGATCACCCCGACAGCTCCGCCGCTCAGGCCCAGGATCATCGCCTCGATGAGGAACTGGTTCCGGATGTGGGCAGGTGCGGCGCCGAGCGCCTTGCGGAGGCCGATCTCCCTGGTCCGCTCCGTGACGGAGACCAGCATGATGTTCATGACTCCGATGCCGCCCACGAGCAGCGCCAGCGCGGCGATGCCGGTCAGCAGCACCGTGAGCTTCTGGTACACCGAGGTCGCGGTGTCGATCAACGAGTCCTGCGCGGCGATCGAGAAGTCGGCGCTGTCCGCGCTGCTGATGCCGTGGAGGTTCAACAGGAGCGCCTCGGCCTCCTGGTCGGCCGCGGTGAGCACGTCGGAGGACGCGGCCTTGATGTAGATCGTGTCGACCGACTCGCTCGCCGTGTCGGACAGGGTCTCCGTCATGGTGGTCATCGGGACCACCGCGATGTCGTCGAGCGACGTGTCGCCCGACGATCCGGCCGCGCTGAGCACGCCGACGACCTTGAACGTGGTGCCGTCGATCGTCACCTCCTGACCCACGACGTTGGTCGAGCCGAACAGCTCGGTCGCGGTCTCCGACCCGAGCACGATCACGTCCGCAGCCGAGGTGACGTCGTCATCGGTGAAGAAGCTGCCGTACATCAGGTCCCGCGAGCGGACCTCGGGCCAGCTCACCGACGTGCCTGTGACGCTGGTGGTCCAGTTGCTCTCGCCGTAGTCCAGCTCGAGGCTCGAGGACTTCTCGGCGGCCACAGCGACTGCATCCGGCACGGCGATCGTCGACGCGAGTGCGTCGGCGTCCGACAGCGTGAGGGTCTCCGCGCTGCCGAAGCCTCCGCGCACGCCGCTCGAGTCGGTGGATGAGCCGGGCGACACGATCAGCAGGTCGGAGCCCAGCGAGGCGATCTGCTCGCTGACGTCCTTCTGCGTCCCGAGGCCCAGGCCCACGGTCAGCACGACGGACGCGATGCCGACGACGATGCCGAGCATGGTGAGCGCCGAACGCATCTTGTGGGAGCGGATCGCCCTCCACGAGCTTCCCAGCAGGTCTGACGTCCTCACTTGGCGATCTCCGTCCCTGCACCGACGAACTGGCCGTCGGTGACGTTGTAGACGGTGCTCGCACGCCGTGCGACATCGCTCTCGTGGGTGATCAGGACGATCGTGGAGCCCTCGCTGTGAAGATCGTCGAGCATGCCGAGCACGTCCTCGGTCGAGTGCGAGTCGAGGTTGCCTGTGGGCTCGTCGGCGAGGACGATGGCGGGCTCGGTGACGAGGGCCCGTGCGATGGCGACCCTCTGCTGCTGGCCGCCTGAGAGCTGACCGGGATGGTTGCGGCTCTTGTCCGCGAGGCCCACCCGCTCCAGGGCGTGCAGCGCCCGCTCATGCCGCTCGGACGGCGCGACCCCCGCGTACATCAGCGGGAGCTCCACGTTGCCGAGCGCCGTGAGGCTCGCGAGCAGGTGGAACTGCTGGAAGACGAACCCGATGCGACGGTTCCGCGCCGACGCGAGCGCGTTCTCATCCATCGTGGAGACGTCCTCCCCGGCGAGGATGTAGCTTCCCTCGGTGAGCACGTCGAGGCAACCGAGGATGTTCATGAGGGTGGACTTGCCGGAGCCGGAGGGGCCGACGATGGCGACGTACTCGCCGGGGAAGATCCTGCAGTCGATCCCGCGCAGGGCCTCGAACTCGATGTCGCCCGTGTGATACGTCTTCCGCGCGCCCGTGAGCTCGATCACGGGATGCGTGACGACCTCGAACGGATCGCTGGTGATGGCGGTCATGGGTGTCCTTGTCGTAGTCGCTCTGGTGTCAGACACGCCGGGCCTAGTTGCTCGGCATCTGGCCCATGCCGCCAGGCATCTGACCGCCGCTGGAGTCGAAGTTCGGCATCTGCCCGCCGAACCCGGACATGTCGCCCGAGCTGCTCGAGGAGTCGCTGCTCGTGGAGCCTGTCGTCACCGTCACGAGGATCTGGTCGCCCTCGGAGAGCCCGTCCGTGATCTCGGTGTAGCTGCCGATCGTGTCGCCTGTGGTCACCTCGGTGGCGGTCTGGTTCCCGGAGTCGTCGACGGCCGTCACGGTGGAGACGCCATCGGTGGTGGTGATGGCATTGGTGGGGATCGCGAGGACGTCGGTGGCCCTCAGGTACACGATGTCCGCGTCGACCGAGGTGCCCTCGAAGAGGCCTTCGACGGTGCCCGTCACCTGGAGGTCCACCGCGTAGGTGGCGCTGCCACCGGTCGTGGTGGGAAGGTTCGCGATGTCGGAGACGATGCCGTAGAACTCGCCGTCGTAGTCGTCGGACGTGAAGGTCACCTGGTCTCCGACGGCGATCTCCGCCACCTCAGCCTCGGTGAGGCTCACGGACACCGTCCACTCGTCCTGACCGACGATGGTCACGCCGCTCGACGATGAGGACGACGACGTGGCGGAGGAGGTGCCTCCCATGGACGTGGCGCCGGCGCTGCTGGAACCGCTCGAGCTGGACCCAGCGGACACCACGTCGCCCACCGCGTACGGCTGCGACGTCAGGATGCCGGAGATGTCGGCGACCAGCTTCGAGTCGTCCATCGCCGACTCGGCGTCGTCCGCGTTCTGCTGGAGGACCGCGACCTGGGCCTTCGCGGCGGCGATCTGCGCATCGCTCGAGTCGGACCCGTCCGCTGCGTCCTCGAGGTCGGCGAGCTGCGCCTCGCCCTGCGCCAGGCTCGCCTGGGCCGACGTCAGGTCGGCCGTGAGCTGAAGCGTGTCGATCTCGGCGATGACATCGCCCGCTGCCACGGTGTCGCCGGCCTCGTGATACACGGCCGTCACCTGGCCCGAGGCCTGGAACGCCAGGTCGGAGCTGGAGACCGCCGCGAGGGTGCCCGTCGCGGACACCGACTCCTCGAGAGTCTGGAGGCCGACGGTCACGGTCTGCTGTCCCGACGCGGAGTCGATCGCGGGCAACGCCTGCGCCGAGTCTCCGCCGGGCCCCCACAGCGCCATGGCGCCGACCCCGAGGCCTGCACCTGCGACGAGCGCGACGATGGGGATCCCCCATGCGCGCACACGGCTCCAACGGAAAGTGATCTTGGGCATTGTCCGTCCTGTCGGTCGTGACCTGGTGTCGCCAGCAACCTATGGACGGAAACTAAGAGAACGCTAAGAATCAGCCAAGCACTGGCAGGCAAATCGCGCAGAGCAGGCGCGATGTGCCCTCACCGCGGCCCGGCGTGCAGGGTGTCAGCGCTGAGGACCGACGCGCACGATCGCGCGCTCCCGGGAGGCGATCTCGGTGGCGAGGCGCACGACGTCGGCCGCCGTCACGGCGTGCACCTGGTCCAGCATCTCCCCGATCGACCACAGCTCGCCGAACGCCATCTCGGCCTTGCCGAGGCGCGACATCCGCGAGTACGAGTCCTCGAGCCTCAGCACCATCGACCCGGCGATCTGGCCCTTGGCGCGCTCGAGCTCGGCGTCCGTGACGCCCTCGGCCATGCGCTCCAGCTCTGCCGCCATCAGGCGTTCGACCTCTGGAGCCTTCGCCGGCGTGCACGCGGCGTAGACGCCGAACAGGCCGGTCTCCGCGCTCGGAGCGCCGAAGGAGTACACGGTGTAGGTCAGTCCTCGCTTCTCGCGGATCTCCTGGAACAGCCGCGAGCTCATCCCGCCGCCCAGGATCGCGTTGTAGACCGCGAGGGTGTTGCGCCGGTCATCGGTCGAGGCGAAACCGCGGGTGCCCAGCAGCAGGTGCGCCTGCTCGAGCTCGGAGCGGACCACGTCGATCACGGGCGTGTGGGAGGCCTCGACCGCCGCGCCGGCGTCTCGCCTGCCCGCCGGTGCCACGGAGCTGGTGAGATCCCACCCGCCTGTCGCGAGCGCCGTCGCCACCAGTCCGCAGACGACGTCGTGGTCCACGCCGCCTGCGGCGGTGACGATCAGCGTGGACGGCCCGTAGTGCTGGCGGTAGTGCTCCCACACGGCGTCGCGGGAGACGGACTCGATGATGGCCGGCGTGCCCCCGATCGGACGGCCCAGCGGATGCCCGCCGAGCACCGCCTCGGCGAAGCGCTCGTGGATCACATCGCCAGGATCGTCCTCGTTCATGGCGATCTCCTCGAGGATCACGCCACGCTCCATGTCGAAGTCGGACTGGTCCAGCCGCGCGGACGTCACCATGTCGAGGATCACGTCGACAGCCATGGGCAGGTCCTCATCGATGACCCGCGCGTAGTAGCAGGTGTACTCCTTGCCGGTGAGCGCGTTGGACTCCCCGCCGACGCGGTCGAACGCCTCCGCGATGTCGAGGGCGCTCCTGCGTGAGGTCCCCTTGAACAGGAGATGCTCGAGGAAGTGGGTGGAGCCCGCATGCTCGTCGGTCTCGTCGCGGGATCCGACGCCGAACCACGCGCCGATCGTCGCTGACCGCATGCCCGGGATGGTCTCGGTGAAGACCCGCACCCCCCCTGGGAGGATCGAGCGCCGGATCACCGCCCCATGGTCCTGCTCGATCGTGACCGAGCTCCCTACGGACGACGGCGCCACCAGCGGCAGGACGTGAGGCATGAGGGTGAGCCTAACCTGTCGGCACCGGCCGCGCCGACACGGCGGACGCGCGAAGGGGCGGCCCCGGCGAACCGGGACCGCCCCTTCGGACGTGCTTCATGGTGGACGCGACGCCGCGCAGGCGCCACGCCGCGTCGGACTACTCGGCCGCGGCCTCGGCTCCGGCCTCCTCGACGACGCCGAGCGACAGCTTGCCGCGCGGGTCGATCTCGGTGATCTCGACCTGGATCTTCTGACCCACGGCGAGGACGTCCTCGACGTTCTCCACGCGCTTGCCGCCCACCAGCTTGCGGATCTGCGAGATGTGCAGAAGACCGTCCTTGCCGGGCGACAGGGAGATGAACGCGCCGAAGGCGACCGTCTTGACGACGGTGCCGACGAAGCGCTCGCCGACCTCGGGCATGTGCGGGTTCGCGATGGCGTTGATCGCGTCGCGCGCAGCCTCGGCCGACGGGCCGTCCACGGCGCCGATGAACACGGTGCCGTCGTCCTCGATGGAGATGTCGGCGCCCGTGTCGTCCTGGATCTGGTTGATCATCTTGCCCTTGGGGCCGATGACCTCGCCGATCTTGTCGACCGGCACGCGGACGGTGATGATGCGCGGGGCGAACGGGCTCATCTCGTCGGGCTCGGAGATGGCCTGAGCCATCACGTCCAGGATGTGGAGGCGGGCCTCCTTGGCCTGGGTGAGCGCGCCAGCGAGCACCGAGGCAGGGATGCCGTCGAGCTTGGTGTCGAGCTGGATGGCGGTGACGAACTCGGACGTACCGGCGACCTTGAAGTCCATGTCGCCGAAGGCGTCCTCCGCACCGAGGATGTCGGTCAGCGCCGCGTAGCGGGTCTCACCGTCAACCGTGTCGGACACGAGGCCCATGGCGATGCCCGCAACAGGGGCGCGCAGCGGCACGCCCGCGTTGAGCATGGACAGCGTCGAGGCGCAGACCGAGCCCATCGAGGTGGAGCCGTTGGAGCCGAGGGCCTCGGAGACCTGACGGATCGCGTACGGGAAGTCCTCACGCGACGGCAGCACCGGCACGAGCGCACGCTCGGCGAGCGCGCCGTGGCCGATCTCGCGGCGCTTCGGGGAGCCCACACGACCGGTCTCGCCCGTGGAGAAGGGCGGGAAGTTGTAGTGGTGCATGTAGCGCTTGCGGGTCTCGGGGTTGTACGAGTCGATCTGCTGCTCCATCTTGAGCATGTTCAGCGTCGTGACGCCCATGATCTGGGTCTCGCCACGCTCGAAGATCGCCGAGCCGTGCACGCGCGGGATCGGACCGACCTCGGCAGACAGCGGACGGATGTCACGCAGGCCACGGCCGTCGATGCGGACGCCGTCCTTCAGGATGCGCTGGCGCACCGACTTCTTGGTGACGGACCGGACAGCGGCCGACACCTCCTTCTCGCGACCCTCGAAGGTGTCCGCGAACTGCGCGAGCGTCTCCGCCTTGACCTCGTCGAGACGGGTCTCGCGGGTCTGCTTGTCGGCGATCGTCAGCGCCTCGGCGAGCTTGCCGCCGGCGAACGCGTCAACCGCCTCGAGGACGTCGTCCTCGTAGTCGAGGAAGCGCGGGAACTCCACGGTCTCCTTGGCGGCCTTCTGGGCGAGCTCGATCTGAGCCTCGCACAGCGCCTTCAGGAAGGGCTTCGCGGCCTCGAGGCCCTGGGCCACGACCTCCTCGGTGGGCGCCTGCGCACCCTCCGAGATCAGGTTGAAGGCGTCGTCGGTGGCCTCGGCCTCGACCATCATGATGGCGACGTCGTCACCAGCGATGCGGCCGGCCACGACCATGTCGAAGACCGCGCGCTCCTTCTGGGAGTACTTGGGGAACGCGACCCACTGGCCGTCGATGAGCGCGATGCGCACACCCGCGATGGGGCCGGTGAACGGCAGGCCCGACAGCTGCGTCGACGCCGACGAGGCGTTGATCGCGAGCGTGTCGTACGCGTCGTCGGGGTTGATCGCCAGGACCGTGATGACGACCTGGACCTCGTTGCGCAGGCCGGACACGAAGGTGGGGCGCAGCGGGCGGTCGATCAGGCGGCACGTGAGGATCGCGTCCGTGGACGGGCGGCCCTCACGACGGAAGAACGAGCCGGGGATCTTGCCGGCGGCGTACGAGCGCTCCTCGACGTCCACCGTCAGCGGGAAGAAGTCGAAGCCGTCGCGGGGGTGCTTGCCGGCGGTGGTGGCGGACAGCAGCATCGTCTCACCGTCGAGGTAGGCGGCGACGGAACCGGCGGCCTGCTGTGCGAGGCGGCCGGTCTCGAAGCGCACGACGCGCTTGCCGAACGAGCCGTTGTCGATGACGGCTTCAGCGAACTGGATCTCGGGACCCTCCATGGGTCACCCTCCTTGTCATGAGGGCGTCCAGCTGTCGGTCGTCGATCGAGGCCCACTCCACCCCTTCGAGGGGATCGAGGAAGCCACTACCGAGGACCAGGCACCGGGACGCGTTTCTTTGGTGAAGTTGTGAGGTGGCGGCTAGCCACCGGTCACTAGCGTGACACAGAAATCGCCCCGAGGCCGTGAGGCCCCGGGGCGGAAGTCTTAGCGGCGCAGACCGAGGCGCTCGATCAGCTTGCGGTAGCGGTCGATGTCGACCTTCGCAAGGTAGTTGAGCAGGTTGCGACGGCGACCGACGAGCAGCAGCAGGCCACGACGCGAGTGGTGGTCGTGCTTGTGCTCCTTGAGGTGCTCGGTGAGGTCGGAGATGCGGGCGCTCAGGAGAGCGACCTGGACCTCGGGCGAACCGGTGTCGCCCTCGCTGGTGGCGTACTCGGCCATGATGGACTTCTTCACTGCTGCGTCGAGCGGCACAGTTCTCTCCTTCTGAGTATCGTTGCGCGGCGCACCCGGGCTTGTTCACCGGGGCACTAGGAACCGCGGCCGTTGAACGGCGACGACGATTCTACCTCACGCGCCACCGCGCGGCGACCTGACCCCCGGTGCCGGAGGTCAGCGCGCGGGGACGCCCAGCGCGTCGCGCGACCATGCCACGTCCTCGGCAAGCGCATCCGTCAACGCCTCGACGGACCCGAAGTCGAGCATGGGACGCCGCCACGCCACGAGGTCCAGCGCCACGCGTGCGTCGTACAGATCGAGGTCCACGCCGTCGATCACGTACGCCTCCACCCGCAGCGAGTCACCTCCGACGGTGTAGTTGATGCCCAGGCTGATCGCCGCCGGCATCCTCACGCCGAGCCGCTCAGCGGCCCGCGGGTTCCCGCCCCCGTCCAGCACCGTCAGCCATCCCGCGTACACGCCGTGCCTGGGGATCATGCCCGCATCCACCGCGATGTTCGCGGTGGGGAAGCCGATCGTGCGCCCCAGCTTGTCGCCGTGCACCACGGTGCCCCGCAGACGGTGCGGGCAACCCAGCACGTCCTCGGCGTCGTGCACGCGCCCGTCCTCGAGCAGCTCGCGCACCCACGTGGACGACCAGCGTCGGCCCCGCGCGTCGGTGTCTCCCGCGTCGGCAAGGACCTCGACCTCGAAGCCGAGCTTCGAGCCCAGCTCGCGCATCGTGTCGACGTCACCCGCGTTTCCGCGCCCGAACTTCGTGTCCCTGCCCACCACGACCACTGCGGCTCCCAAGCCGTCGACGAGGTGCGTGCGGACGAAGTCCTCCGGCGTCTGCTGAGCGAAGTCGAGCGTGTACCGAAGGAGCAGGACGCCGTCGAGGCCGGTCTGGGCAAGCCGCTCGAGCCGATCCTCCACGCCGGTGATGAGCTCCGGAGGGTGCGCAGGGTCGTGAACCGCGCGAGGGTGGGGGTCGAACGTGATCGCCGCGGCCCGCATGCCGCGCTCTCGCGCGTCCGCCACCATGCGGGTGAGCACGGCACGATGCCCCCGATGGACGCCGTCGAAGTTCCCGATGGTCACCACGGTGGGCCCCAGGTCCGAAGGGACCTCGTCGAGCGCGCGCCACACCTGCATGTCGGTCATTGTGCCGCAGTCCCTGCCGGGCGCATCACGACGACCGGCTTGACCTTCCCGCCGCGGCGCTCTCCGATCGCCACCAGGTCCCCCGAGCCGTCAAGGAGCGCAAGGTGCTCCCCCTCGTCGCCGGCTCTCGCCGCGACCCACTGTCCGTAACCAAGAGCCTTCGCGTCATCGTCGTCGACCGCGATGGGCGTCAGGGTCGCTGCGGCGGCCGGTCCCAGGGGGAGCAGGGGCAGCGGCTCGCCGGCCTCGACCCGGGCGGTGAGATCGTCGAGGGTGGCGGCCTCGTCCACGGGGATGCGTCCGATCCGGGTCCGCCTCAGCGCCGTCAGATGCCCGCCGACGCCCAGTGCCCCGCCGAGATCACGCGCCAGGGCGCGTACGTAGGTGCCGGACGACACCTCGACACGCACGTCGAGGTCCACTGCTGCGCCATCACGACGGACGTCGCGCACCTCGAAACTGCCGACGGTGACGGGACGCGCGGGAAGCTCGACATCCTCTCCCCCACGCACGCGCGCATACGACCGCTTGCCGTCGACCTTGATCGCGCTCACCGAGCTCGGACGCTGCATGATGTCGCCCGTGAGGGCGAGCACCGCCGCAGCGATGTCCTCGTCGGTCACCCCGGACGCGTCCACAGAGGCGGTGACCTCGCCGTCCGCGTCGTCCGTCACGGTGGACTCACCCAGGCGGATGGTCGCCTCGTACGCCTTGTCGTGCCCGGTGATGTAGGTCAGCAGCTTGGTCGCCCGACCGATGCCCAGCACCAGCAGACCCGTGGCCATCGGGTCGAGCGTGCCGGCATGACCGACCTTGCGGGTGCCCGCAAGCCGTCGGCAACGAGCCACGACATCGTGCGACGTCCAGCCCTGCGGCTTGTCCACCAGGAGCAGGCCCGGCGTGGGCTCGTCGCTGGGTCGACGACCCACCGGGCTACGCCTCGTCGTCCTCGTCGTGGTGACGGTACGGGTCCGCCTCCCCGGCGTACTGCGCGTTCTCACGCAGGCGTCGCAGCTCCTGGTCTCGCTCGTGCGCCTCGTGGAGGGCACGATCGAGGGAGGCCGCGGACTCGGGCACCGCGTCCAGGTGGAACTCGAGGCTGGGCGTCAACCTGATGCCCAGCTCGTGGCCCACCTTGGACCGCAGCAGACCCTTCGCCGACTGCAGCGCGGCGGCGGTGCCCTCACGGTCCTCGTCGGAGCCGAGGACCGTGTAGAACACCGACGCCTGCTGCAGGTCCCCGGTCACGCGCACGTCGGTGACCGTCACGAACCCCAGACGAGGGTCCTTGATCTCGCCCTCCAGCGCGCGGGCGACGATCTTCTTGATCGTGCCCGCGAGCCGAAGCGCACGGGGGTTGTCGCTCATCAGTCCCTCGGAATCTCGACCATCTCGAAGGTCTCGATGATGTCGCCGACCTGGATGTCGTTGAACTTGCCGAGTCCGATACCGCACTCGAAGCCGTCCTTGACCTCCGTGACGTCGTCCTTGAAGCGACGCAGCGTGTCGATCGTGGGCTCGCCGATGACGGTGCCGCCCCGGACGACCTTCGCCTTCGCATTGCGCTTGATGGCGCCGCTGCGCACGAGGCAGCCTGCGATGTTGCCGAACTTGGACGAGCGGAAGATCTCCATGATCTCGGCCGCGCCGACCTGCTTCTCCTCGTACTCGGGCTTGAGCATGCCCTTGAGAGAGGCCTCGACATCCTCGAGAGCACGGTAGATGACCGAGTAGAAGCGCATGTCGACGCCCTCACGGTCGGCCATGTCCTGCACCCTCTCGGCGGGACGCACGTTGAAGCCGATGATGATCGCGTTGTCGACCGTCGCCAGGTTCACGTCGTTCTGCGTCACCGCACCGACGCCGCGGTGGATGATCCGCAGGTCGACCTCGTCGCCCACGTCGATCTGGAGCAGGGCGTCCTCGAGGGCCTCGACGGCACCCGACACATCACCCTTGATGATGAGGTTGAGGGTGTCGACCTTGCCTTCCTCGAGGGCCTTGTTGAAGTCCTCGAGCGAGATGCGCTTGCGACGCTTGGCCAGCTGGGCGGCACGCTCTGCGGCCGCACGCTTCTCAGCGATCTGACGGGCCGTGCGATCGTCCTCGGCCACGATGAACGAGTCACCTGCGCCCGGGACGGACGTGAGACCGATGACGAGGACCGGACGCGCCGGAGTCGCCTCGGTGACGAGGTTGTCGTGCTCGTCGAACATCGCACGGACACGACCGTGAGCGGTACCCGCGACGATCGCGTCGCCGACGCGAAGCGTGCCGGAGTTCACCAGCACCGTCGCCACCGCACCGCGACCCTTGTCCAGGTGCGCCTCCACCGCGACGCCTCGGGCGTCCTTGTTCGGGTTCGCGCGCAGGTCCAGACCGGCGTCAGCCGTGAGCAGGACCGCCTGGAGCAGCTCGTCGATGCCCTGGCCCTTGAGCGCGGAGACGTCCACGAACATCGTGTCGCCTCCCCACTCCTCGGCCACCAGGTTGTACTCGGTGAGCTGCTGCCGGATCTTGTCGGGGTTGGCCCCCTCCTTGTCCACCTTGTTGACCGCGACCACGATCGGCACGTTCGCCGCCTGGGCGTGGTTCAGCGCCTCGATGGTCTGCGGCATCACGCCGTCATCGGCCGCGACCACGAGGATCGCGATGTCGGTGACCTGCGCACCACGGGCACGCATGGCGGTGAACGCCTCGTGACCAGGGGTGTCGATGAACGTGATGGCACGCGTGACTCCGTCGTGCTCGTGATGCACCTGGTAGGCACCGATGTGCTGGGTGATGCCACCCGCTTCGCCGGAGATCACGTCGGCATGGCGGATCGCGTCCAGCAGGCGCGTCTTTCCGTGGTCGACGTGGCCCATGACGGTCACGATCGGGGCGCGAGGCTCGAGCTCCTCATCGGTCTCCGCCTCGAGCTCGGCGTCGAGGTCGAGGCCGAAGTCCTCGAGCAGCTCCTTGTCCTCGTCCTCAGGCGACACGATCTGGATCTTGTAGCCCAGCTCGACGCCGAGCGCCTCGAACGTGTCCTCGTCGAGCGACTGCGTGGCGGTGGCCATCTCACCGAGGTGGAACAGGACCGTCACCAGCGACGCGGGATTCACATCGATCTTCTCGGCGAAGTCGCTCAGCGTGGCGCCACGCCGCAGACGGATCTGCGTGGTGCCGTCACCGCGAGGGATCTGCACGCCGCCGATCGACGGCGCCTGCTGCTGCTCGTACTCTGCGCGCTTCGCACGCTTGCTCTTACGCGAGCGGACCGGGCGACCGCCCTGACGCCCGAAGGCGCCGGCCGTGCCGCCGCCGCGTCCACGCCCACCGGGCGCGGGACGACCGCCGGGTCCACCGGGACCACCGGCGCCTGCAGCACCGCCAGGACCGCCGAAGCCACCGCGGCCGCCGCGTGCACCACCGGGGCCGCCTGCGCCACCGGCAGGCGCCGCAGGACGCGGGCCGAAGCCCTGACCGGGACGAGGAGCGGCACCGCCCGGACGCGGAGCGCCTCCGGGACGGGGCGCACCGCCGCCGGGGCGCGGAGCGCCACCCGTGCGAGGGCCCTGGAACGGGTTGTTGCCGCCCGGACGCGGGCGCGGACGCGGACCCGCCGTACGGTCGGAGAACGGGTTGTTGCCGCCCGGACGCGGGCGCGGCTTCGGCATGTCGGCCGGGGTCGGGCCCTTCGGCTTCGCATCGTCCGCCACAGCGGCAGGCGCCTCGGAGGCCGCGGGTGCGGCGGCGGCAGGCGTCGCCTGCTCGTCGACCGTCTGCGCGGGCGCAGGCGCGGCCGGCTTCGGTGCGGGCTTGGGGCCAGGCTTGGGTGCGGACGCCCTGGGTGCGGACGCCTCCTCCTGCTCCGCAGGCTTGACGGCGGGCTTCGGGGCGGCGGGCCTGGCAGCCGCGGGCTTCGCGGCGGGCTTGGTGCCGGTCTGAGGGAAGGCCTCACGGGCCTTGCGCACGACCGGGGCCTCC
This sequence comes from Demequina capsici, assembly GCF_032102965.1. Lineage (NCBI taxonomy): Bacteria > Bacillati > Actinomycetota > Actinomycetes > Micrococcales > Demequinaceae > Demequina > Demequina capsici. The sequence goes on from NZ_CP134880.1 coordinate 1,821,048, forward strand.
AGGGTGGAGGACGGACCCTTCACGTACTCGCCGAGCTGGTTGAGCTTGGCGATCAGGTCCTTGCTCGGGACTCCGAGCTCCTTCGCGATCTCGTGAACGCGGGGCTTTGCCACAATTCTCCTGTCTCGGCTCGACCGAGACAGGGGTCGAGCCATCGTTACGGCTGGTAACTCATTTCGAGGTACTCACTGCTTGACCATGGGCTTTCATCCCGTTCTGTCAGGCCTGATGGCTGGTGGACGCGGTCCACGCTACCGCACTGCGAGCGCGCTCAGATCGACGTCGGGCGCGCGCAACGCACGTCCGATAGTACGCCGCCTGAGCGCGAGCTCGAGGCAGTCGTCCCCGGGATGGAGCCAGGCCCCACGTCCGGGGAGGGTCTTCGCCGCGTCGAACACAGCGACGCCGTCGACGACGGCGACCCTCACGAGAACCGACCGAGACGCTCGTCCCCTGCATCCGACACACGTCCGTACAGGGCCTTCGGAAGGCGCTTTCGGTGGCTCGGCGGCACGAGACGAGTCTCTCGGCTGCACCAGTCTACCCGCTGTCCCGACCGTCAGGCCCCGTCGGGCGTGTGAGAGCCCTCGGCCTCGTCGGATCGGATGTCGATGCGCCACCCCGTGAGACGGGCGGCGAGGCGGGCATTCTGCCCCTCCTTGCCGATCGCGAGCGACAGGTGGTAGTCGGGGACGATCACCCGCGCCGCACGCGCCTCCGGGTCCACGACCGTGACAGAGACGACCCTCGACGGCGACAGGGCGTTGCCGACGAACGTCGCCGGATCGTCGTCCCAGTCGACGATGTCGATCTTCTCGCCACGCAGCTCGCTCATGACGGCGCGCACGCGCGCGCCCATGGGTCCGATGCAGGCGCCCTTCGCGTTGACGCCTGCCACGGTGGCGCGGACCGCCATCTTGGAACGGTGGCCGGCCTCGCGCGCCAGGCTCATGATCTCCACGGTGCCGTCGGCGATCTCAGGCACCTCCATCTCGAAGAGGCGACGCACCAGGCCCGGGTGGGTGCGCGACAGCATGATCGACGGACCCTTCTGACCTCGCGCCACCTGCAGCACGTACGCGCGCAGCCGCTCCCCGTGCACGTACTCCTCCGTGGGCACCTGCTCGTGCTGCGGCAGCAGCGCCTCGACGTCACCGATGTCCACGTGGACGTTCTTGGGGTCAGCGCTCTGCTGGATCACGCCGGACACCAGATGGCCCTCGCGGCCGGCGTACTCGCCGAGCACCGCGTCGTCGCCCGCCTGGCGCATGCGCTGGACGATGACCTGGCGCGCCGTCGCCGTGGCGATGCGACCGAAGTCCGCAGGAGTGTCGTCGAACTCGGGCATCGAGTCAGGGTCCGCGTCCGACTCGTCCGCCACGGGCTCCTTCGCGAGGATCGTCACGTGCCCGGTGGTCCGGTCCAGGTGAGCCCTCGCGTTCCGATAGGCGCCAGGCGTCTTGTGGTACGCGGACACGAGCGCCTGCTCGATCGCGTCGACAAGGACGTCCAGGGAGATGTCGCGCTCGCGCTCCAGGGAGCGCAGCGCCATCATGTCAATGTCCACAGGTGTCTTCCTCAGTCCTCTTCGATCCGCTTGAGCTCGAGCTCGATCTCCCCGCGCGCGATGTTCGCCATCGGCACCGTCACCTCGCCCGCGGCGCCGTCCAGGACGACGGCGTCCTCCGAGACCTCCACCAGACGACCGCGCGCCTGGTCACCGCTCACGAGGTCGATCACGACCAGCCGGGTGCGGGCGCGCATGAAGTGGCGACGCTCCGTCAGCGGGCGCGAGGTCCCCGGCGTCGAGACCTCGAGCAGGTACTCGCCGGACATCACGTCAGCCTCGTCGAGGGCCTTGCCGATGCCACGTGAGGCGTCGGCGATCGAGTCGAGGTCGGCCGAGCCGACCTCCGTCTCGGGCAGATCCACGGTGACGACCACACGGGAGCGCTTGCCGCCCGGATGCACCTCGACGCCGTCGAGCACCAGGCCCGCGGCCTCGGCTGCGGGGGCCGCCAGGTCTGCGATGCGCTCCGTGATGTCCATAGCCTGCCTCCCCGCGCGCCGTCGGCGCGCTCCGTTCCTGAAATTCGCTCGCAGGACATTCTAGACGCACGCCGGAGCCGTGTCATGATGGCGCCCATGACCCGCGACCGGCGGCGCGCGCACGCGCTCCTCACCCTGCTCACGCTGGCGCCGCTCCTTCTTGCAGGCTGCATCCGGGTCGATTCCGCGCCCGAGCCCACCAGGTCCGCATCGGCCGCCGTCACCGAGAGGGATGCTCTCGCGACGTCGCTCGCAGAGGTTCAGAACGCGGTCGACGCCGCGTCCGAGAACAGCCTTGCCGCGAACCTGGAACGTCACAGCCTCGAGGCCCTCGTGGCCGGGGTCGGACCCGAGTACGTCGCCTACCCCGCTGCCGAACCCTCCGCCTCGCCGTCGCCGGAGGCCACCTCCCCCGATCTCGTCGCCACGCTCACGGCCGCACTCGACACCAGCGTCGACCTGGCACAGAGCGCGACCGACGGAGACGTCCGCGCCTGGGCCACCACAGCGTCGTTGGTCCACGGGCTCGCCCTCTGGGCGGAGCAGATCGACGGGGCCGTATATGCGCAGGTGCCTGCGGCCCGTGCCCTCCCCACGAGCGATGCACCCGACGCGGGTACGGTGCCCTCCTCCACGGCGGTCGCATCCGATCAGCTCGCAGAGCTCGCGCTCCGGCACGACCAGGCGCGCTACGTCTACGAGCTGATCGCCACCCGCGAGTCCGGCGCGGACAGGGCGAACGCTCTCGCGCGAGCCGCGATCCACGAGGAGCGGTCCGACGCCCTGCAGGCGCTCGCCGGTGGCGCGGACGCGCGCACCGAGGTCTACTCGACGCTCGCCACGTCGGTCGAGGACGCCGCCTCACGCGCGGCCACTGCGCGAGCGGCCGAGGACGCCGTGGCCTCCGCGTACGCCGCCGACGCCATCGAGGCTGGCTCGTCCGACGTCCGGTGGCTCATGGACGGCGCCTACGATGCGTACGCAGCCGCGATGCTCGTGGACGGCTGGACCGTGTGGGAGCTGCCGGACCTGCCGGGCCTCACGCAGATCGCCACGACGTCGGCGTCGCCGACAGCGGAGGGCTGACGAACCCGTCGCTCAGATCAGCGCGGGCGCGAGACCGCCGCCCTCACGCGACGCATCGCCCTTCGCTCCCGCTGCCACCACGTCCCGCACCGCGATCGCCGTCGCAGGATCGTCCACGATGACCGCGTCCACCTCGGCCTGCATGAACGCCCGCATCTCTGCGGGATCGATGACGGTCCAGGGCCTGACCGCGATGCCTGCCGCACGGAACGACTCCACCGTGCCGGGCCGCTGCAGCGTAGGCGCGAACGGATGCATCGCCTTGACGCCCAGCATCGCCGCATAGTCCCACGGACGTGCGAGTCCGTCGGCGTACAGCGGTGCCAGCTCGAGCCCGGGCGCGTGCTCACGGACCTCGAGCAGGCCCACATGGTCGAACGACGACACCACGACCCTGTCGGCCCACCGCGCGCCGCGCACCGCCGAGGCCACCGCCTCGCCGATGCCCCGATACGGCGCCTTGGTGCCCACCTTGATCTCGACGTTCACGCGCATCGAGGTGGGGCTCAGGAGCTCCAGCACCTCGCTCAGGTGCGGGACTCGATGGACGCCCGAGCCTGCGTCGCCGACATCCGCCTGCGCCACCTCTGCGCGCGTCAGCTGGGCGAGCGGCACGACGCTCCCGTCCGGGAGCGTCAGCAGCGGGTCATGGCGCACCGTCAGACGGCCGTCGGCCGTCAGGTGCACATCCAGCTCGACGCCGTCGGCGCCCACCTCCGCCGCGGCCGCGAAGGCGGCGAGGGTGTTCTCAGGCGCCACGAGCCGCGCGCCGCGATGCGCCCAGATCTCCGTCACAGCGGCAGGCTATCCGACCCGGATGACGTGGGGCTGGCGACCCGGTGTCCGTGCGATGAACTCACGATCGCGCGCGGGCGAGCGCCTCACGGACGCGGGCGGCGACGGTCGCAGCCGCGCCGTCCACCGACACCTGCTCCGACTCCCCCGTCGCACGGGTCTTCAGCTCGACGGTGCCCTCGGACAGGCCTCGACCCACCACCACGATGTACGGGGCGCCGAGCAGCTCGGCGTCCTTGAACTTGACTCCGGGCGAGACCTTGGGGCGGTCGTCGTACAGCACCTCGACCCCGTCAGCCTCGAGCGCGGACGCAAGCTCCTCTGCGGCCTCGAAGACCGAGTCGTCCTTGCCGGTGGCGACCACGTGGACATGCACGGGCGCCACCTGGATCGGCCACGACAGGCCGAGCTCGTCATGGTTGTTCTCCGCGAGCAGCGCCACCGCACGCGTCACGCCGATGCCGTACGAGCCCATCGTCACGACCTGCTGCTTGCCGTTGACGTCGAGGACCTTGAGATCGAGCGCGTCCGCGTACTTGCGACCCAGCTGGAAGATGTGGCCGATCTCGACGCCACGCGCGAGCTCGAGGGGGCCTGATCCGTCCGGAGCGGGATCGCCTGCGCGGACCTCCGCACCCTCGATCGTGCCGTCGGCAACGAAGTCGCGCCCCATGGTCAGGTCGAAGACATGACGACCCGGCTCGTTCGCTCCCGTGATCCAGCGCGTGCCCTCGACGACGCGAGGGTCCACCAGGTAGGGGATGGCGGCGTCGCCCTCGTCGCCACGTGCGACGTTCTCGGGACGAGCCTGCGGGCCGAGCACGCCAGGGCCGATGTAGCCCTTCACCAGCTGCGGGTAGGCCTTGAAGTCCTCCTCGGTGGCAGGCTCCACCGCGGCGGGCGACAGCGCCGCCTCGAGCCGGGTCAGGTCGGCCTCGCGGTCGCCGGGCACGCCGACGACGAGCAGCGAGCGCTCACCGGCCGGGGACGTCAGCGCCAGCACGACGTTCTTCAGCGTGTCTGCGGCCGTCCAGTCGCGATCCTCACGCGGCTGCTGCGCGTTCGCCACCGCGACGAGAGTCGCGATGGTCGGAGTGTCGGGCGTGTCCTCCACGTGGGCGGCAGGCGCCTGCGCGAGCGGCAGCGCCGCAGGGACGGGGGTGGTGACGGCCTCGACGTTGGCCGCATACCCGCCGGGCGACCGGACGAAGGTGTCCTCGCCCACCTCGGTCGGCGACAGGAACTCCTCGGACTTGGAGCCGCCCATCGCACCCGACTGCGCCTGCACGATGACGTACTCGATGCCCAGGCGCTCGAAGATCCGGATGTACGCGGCGCGCTGCGCGGCGTACGAGGCGTCGAGGCCCGCGTCCTCCACGTCGAAGCTGTACGAGTCCTTCATGATGAACTCGCGGCCCCGCAGCAGGCCCGCGCGAGGACGCGCCTCGTCGCGGTACTTGGTCTGGATCTGGTAGATCGTCAGCGGCAGGTCCTTGTACGACGAGTACAGGTCCTTCACGAGCAGCGTGAACATCTCCTCGTGCGTCGGCGCCAGCAGGTAGTCGGCGCCCTTGCGGTCCGCGAGGCGGAACAGGTTCGGGCCGTACTCGGTCCACCTGTTCGTGGCCTCGTAGGGCTCGCGCGGAAGCAGCGCAGGGAAGTGCACCTCCTGGCCGCCCGCAGCGTCCATCTCCTCGCGGATGACGGCCTCGACCTTCGCCAGCACCTTGAGCCCGAGCGGGAGCCACGTGTAGATGCCGGGCGCGGCACGGCGGATGTAGCCGGCGCGGACCAGGAGCTTGTGCGAGGCGACCTCGGCGTCGGCCGGGTCCTCACGCAGAGTGCGGAGGAACAGAGTGGACATGCGGAGCATGCGCTAAGCCTATCCGCGACAGCGGGGCCCGAGGTGCCGTCGACCGCTCGGACACGCACAGGTGCGAAGGGCGTCAGAACATGACGGTGGCGAACGTTCCCACGTCGCGGAAGCCCACACGCCGATACACGGCCAGCGCGGGCGAGTTGAAGTCGTTCACGTACAGCGACACCGTCGGGGCGACCTCCGCCCTCACGGAGCGCACCAGCGCCTCCATGCCTGCACGGGCGATTCCACGCCCCCGCAGCTCGGGATGCGTCCACACCCCCTGGATCTGCGCCACTCCCCCGCCCAGCACGCCCACCTCGGCCTTGAAGATCACCTCGGGCAGGCGCCCCCTGAGCGAGCCCAGCTGCACGAACGAACGCCCAGCACGCACCAGGTAGCGCAACCGATCCTCGTAGGCGGCCCGGCCGTGCCGCATCGGGTCGTAGCCGACCTCGCCGATGAACATGTGCACGCAGGCAGGGAGCAGGATGTCGTAGTCGTCGAGCGTTGCTCGGCGCAGCGGTTGCACCTGCAGGTCGTCCCCGGCGCGGGGCGTCGCCTGCGGCGTGGGATCGGAGCCGATCGCCATGGACAGCTGTCGCGGTCGGATCTCGCGCGCAGGACCCCACCACGGCTCCACCCGACCCCAGAGGTCCAGGATCAGGCCGGCGTCGCCCACCAGCGCTGCGGGACGCGACAGCCGGGCGACCATGCCGCCAGCGACGTCGGCGCGCAGCTCGTCGCCCGCGGGATCGTCGGGCGTCACGGGGAGGATCGCCGAAAGGTTCGCGCCGTTCCACACCAGGCCGGCCAGCTCGCGCTGCAGGCCGGAGCGCCGCCTGACCGCCCACATGCCGCGCGGCACCACCCCGCTGTCGCGCGCGACCTCGAGGTGCATGGCCGGAAGCACGGAGGAGACGGGGTCCGCGGCGCACATGGCGAGCGCAGCGTCCACCTCGCGCCGCTGCAGGGGCGCCAGCGCGTGCTGTGCCCTCCGCAGCAGCGAGTCCGTCATGGTGCCGCGATCACCTGGGGCTCCGCGCCCTCGACCGGCTCCATCGTCTCGGCGATCTTCATCGCCTCCTCGATCAGCACCTCGACGATGTCACGCTCCGGGACCGTCTTGATGACCTCGCCCTTCACGAAGATCTGGCCCTTGCCGTTGCCCGAGGCCACGCCGAGATCTGCCTCACGCGCCTCTCCAGGGCCGTTCACGACACAGCCCATGACCGCGACACGCAAGGGCACCTCCATGCCCTCGAGCCCCGCGGTCACCTTCTCCGCAAGCTCGTAGACATCCACCTGCGCGCGACCGCACGACGGGCACGACACGATCTCAAGCTTGCGCGGGCGCAGGTTCAGCGCCTGCAGGATCTGGATGCCGACCTTCACCTCCTCGACGGGCGGCGCCGACAGGGACACACGGATCGTGTCCCCGATGCCCTTGCTCAGCAGGGCGCCGAAGGCGGTCGCCGACTTGATGGTGCCCTGGAAGGCGGGTCCCGCCTCGGTCACGCCCAGGTGCAGCGGCCAGTCACCGCGCTCAGACAGCATCTCGTAGGCGCGCACCATCACCACGGGGTCGTTGTGCTTGACCGAGATCTTGAAGTCGTGGAAGTCGTGCTCCTCGAAGAGGCTCGCCTCCCAGACCGCAGACTCGACGAGCGCCTCAGGCGTCGCCTTCCCGTACTTCTCGAGCAGGCGCTTGTCGAGCGAGCCCGCGTTGACCCCGATCCTCAGAGACGTGCCATGGTCCTTGGCGGCCTGCGCGATCTCCTTGACCTGGTCGTCGAACCGCTTGATGTTGCCGGGGTTGACGCGCACCGCGGCGCAGCCCGCCTCGATCGCCGCGAAGACGTACTTGGGCTGGAAGTGGATGTCCGCGATGACAGGGATGTTCGACTTCCTCGCGATGGCGGGCAGCGCGTCCGCGTCGTCCTGCGTGGGGCACGCGACCCTCACGATGTCGCAGCCCGCCGCCGTGAGCTCGGCGATCTGCTGAAGCGTCGCGTTGATGTCGTGGGTCTTGGTGGTGGTCATCGTCTGGACCGAGATGGGGGCGTCGCCGCCGACGAGCACGTCGCCCACCTTGATCTGGCGGGTCCTGCGTCGCGGGGCGAGCACTGGTGCCGGCATGGCCGGCATGCCGAGTCCGATCGCTGTCATGGTTTCAGTATTCCTCATGTCCCGACCACCCCACGGCGCCTGGCCGGCGTCCTGGGGAAGGTCCTTGCAAGCGTCAACGAGGCGCGATGAGCGCGCTATTCCTTCGAGGCGTCAGGCGATCGTCACGGGGGCGACGATGTCCGCGTAGACGAGCACAGCACCCATCACGAGCAGCAGCGCGAACACGCCGTACGCCAGCGGCATCATCCTCGCGACGTCCACGGGCCGCGGAGCCGCGAGGCCGCGCAGACGTGCCCAGCCGTTCTTGATGCCCTGCCACAGCGCCGAGACGACGTGTCCGCCGTCGAGAGGCACGAGCGGGATCATGTTGAAGGCGAAGAGGGCAAGGTTCAAGCCGGCGAGCAGCATCATCATGTCGGTGATGCGCTCGCCGAGCGTGTACCCGTCGATGTTCGCCGATGCGATCTCGCCCGAGATGCGACCAACGCCGACGACGCCCATCACCGAGTCGGTGGTCCGCTCCTCAAGCCCGAGCGCCGCGCGAGCGACGTGATAGACCTGTTGAGGCAGGTGGACGATGACACCGGCAGTCTGTCCCAGGTAGTCCCACGTGAGGGACGCGCCGGCCCAGAGCGGCTGCCGCTGCGACTCCGTCAGCGAGTACACGCCCAGGTAGCCGACCTGCTGGGTCACCGGATCCCCTGCCGCGTCCGTCACGACCGCGCCCGAGTCGTCGTACTCGTAGACGGTGCGCGTCGCCGGCGTGACCGTCAACGACACGTCCTCGCCGCTCCTGTCGACCACCAGAGCGATCTGCTGGCCGGGCCTGTCAGCGACATACGAGGTCAGATCCGTCCAGGAACCGAGCGCCACGCCGTCCGCGGAGACGAACACATCGCCCGCCTCGATGCCTGCAGCCGCCGCCGGGGCGACCGGGTCGCCCGTGGCGCACTCCGTGGCGCCTGCGGCGGGCACGCACTGCACGACCTGCGCCACGGCCAGGGTCTGCGTCGGCACGCCCACGAACGACAGCACGCTCGTGAACAGCACCACCGCGATCACGAGGTTGACCACCGGCCCGCCCATCATGACGATCGCCTTGCGCCACCACGTCAGGTGGTAGAAGGCACGGTGATCCTGGCCCGCGGGGATCTCCTCCTCCGCCTGCGCTCGCGTGTCGTCGATGAGGCGGCCCGCCCACCCTCCGAGTCGGAGCGGCTTCACGGCTGAGGCGGGCGGAACCATCCCCACGAGCTTGACGTAGCCGCCAAGCGGGATGGCCTTGAAGCCGTACTCGGTCTCGCCCTTCCTGCGCGACCACAGGCGCGGCCCGAAACCCACGAAGTACTCGCTGACGAGCACCCCGAAGCGCTTGGCGGGGATCATGTGCCCCAGCTCGTGGAGAGCGATGGAGACCAGCAGCCCGACCACCAGCACCAGCACACCGATCAGGAATTCCATGACCTCACCCTACGTCCGCTCGGAAGCTGTCTCAGCCCGTCGTCATCGGGCCTGGATCGCGCCGCGCGCTGCCTCTCGGGCCCACCGCTCCGCCTCATCCACAGCCTCCAACGTCACGACGCCAGGCGCCTCATACGCCTCCACAACGCTCCGGACAGTGTCCACGATCCCGAGGAACGGAAGGGCACCGGCCGCGAAGGCCGCGACGCACTCCTCGTTCGCCGCGTTGAACACCGCCGGGTGCAGCCCCGAAGCGGCCACCGCGGCGCGGGCGACGCGGATCGCAGGGAACGCGTCCTCGTCGAGCGGGTGGAAGTCCCACGACTGCGCCTGCGTCCAGTCCATCGCGGGTGCGGCATCGGGAACACGGTCGGGCCAGCCGAGCCCCAACGCGATCGGAAGACGCATGTCAGGCGGCGATGCCTGGGCGATCGTCGAGCCGTCGACGAACTCCACCATCGAGTGCACGATCGACTGCGGGTGCACCACCACGTCGATCGCCCGCATCGGCACGTCGAACAGCAGGTGGGCCTCGATCACCTCGAGCGCCTTGTTCACCATCGAGGCGGAGTTCATGGTGACTACCGGGCCCATGTCCCAGTTCGGATGCTTGAGCGCCTGCTCCGGGGTGACCCCCTGAAGCATGTCCCGCGTCCATCCGCGGAATGCTCCTCCCGAGGCCGTGAGCACCAGACGGCGGACCTCGGAGCGCGCGCCCGCGCGCAGCGCCTGAGCAAGTGCCGAGTGCTCGGAGTCGACCGGCACGATCTGATCTGCGCGCTGGACCGCAGCCTTGACCAGCGCGCCGCCCGCGACGAGCGACTCCTTGTTGGCCAACGCGAGAGTGGATCCGGCCCGGAGCGCGGCGAGAGTGGGCCTCAGCCCCACCGAGCCCGTCACGCCGTTGAGCACCGTGTCGGCACCCACCGACGCCGCGGTCTCGACCGCGTCCGGCCCCGCGATCACCTCGGCGCGCACGCCGCGGGCATGCAGCGCATCGCGCACCGCAGGTGCGGCCTCCGCGCGGGCCACCGCCACGAGCGCGGGCCTCACGAGCGCCGCCTGCGAGGCGATCAGGTCGGGATCAGCGCCGCCCGCGGCTATCGCGACCACGTCGAACGCGTCGGCGTTGCGCGAGATCACGTCGATCGCCTGCGTCCCGATCGAGCCCGTGGAGCCCAGGAGCGAGACCGAGCGGGCCATCACGCCACGCCGAGAAGGATGTCCACCGCCCGTGCGAGGTAGGCATCGACGACCCGCTCGTCGTACGCCGCCCAGCGAGGCTTGCGCGAGAACGTCAGGCTCCGCAGATCCTCGGCGTTCATCGGCTCGCCCCTGTCGAAGAAGCTCGTCAGCCGATCGAGCACATCGTCCACCGCACCGGCGTCGTACCCCGCCGACAGGCCTGCGGGACGCGCGAAGCGCTCGCCGCGCGGGCGCCGCAACCGCGGATACAGCACCTGAGCGCGCTCCGCGAGGTCGGCAAGCCACGCCTCCTGACCGCGGGTCCGGACGAACGAGTCGCGCTGGCGGGTGGCGAATGCCTGCTCGATCCGGTCAAGCGCGGCATCGACGGACTGGGTGGAGTACCCGCCGCGCTTGAGGTCGAACGAGGCGCGGCGAATATCGAGCGCGACCATGGTGTCGCCCTCGGTGTCCTCATAGGCCTCGCGCGCTGCGGTGAAGAACTCTTCGACCTGAGCGCGGCGATACCCGATCTTGAGCCTGCCGGCGCGCGGGAACAGGTCCGTCATCAGTCATCCTCCTTGATCGCGAGCTGGCCGCAGGCGCCGTCGATGTCGCTTCCGCGAGTATCGCGGATCGTCGTGGGTATCCCGTGAGCGCGGAGCCTCCGGACGAACTCGTCCTCCACGGCGGGGTCGGACGCGGTCCACTTGGAGCCGGGGGTCGGGTTCAGCGGGATCGGGTTCACATGCACCCAGCCCGAGCCTCGCTCGTTGAGCTTGCGGCCCAGCAGGTCCGCCCGGTGCGCATGATCGTTCATGTCGCGGATCAGTGCGTACTCGATCGAGACGCGTCGACCCGTCGCGTCGAAGTAGCGCCGTGCCGCGTCGAGGACCTCGTCGACCTTCCAGCGGGTGTTGATCGGCACCAGCTCGTCACGCAGCTCGTCGTCGGGGGCGTGCAGCGACACGGCGAGCGTCACCGGGATGCCCTCCTTCGCCAGCTTGTCGATCGCGGGCACCAGCCCCACCGTCGACACCGTGACATGGCGGGCGGACAGTCCGAAGCCCTCGGGCTCTGGCGCCACCAGGGTGCGCACGGCTGTGAGCACCGCCTTGTAGTTGGCGAGCGGCTCGCCCATGCCCATGAACACGACGTTCGACAGACGGACCTCCTCGCCCAGCTCGCCGTCGCGCGCGGATCGCGCCGCGAGGCGCACCTGCTCGATGATCTCGGCCGCCGAGAGGTTGCGCGTGAGGCCCATCTGGCCGGTCGCGCAGAAGGGGCACGCCATGCCGCAGCCGGCCTGGCTCGTGACGCACAGCGTGGCGCGCTCCGGATACTTCATCAGCACAGACTCGACCTTGACGCCGTCGTGGAGGCTCCACAGCGTCTTCCGTGTGGCGCCCTTGTCGGCCTCGAGCGACCGCACGGGGCTCATGAGGCTGGGGAACAAGGCCTCCACCAGGCCGCCACGAGCGTCGGCAGGCAGGTCCGTCATCTGCTCCGGGTCCACGGTCAGATGGTCGAAGTAGTGCGTCGCCAGCTGCTTGGCACGGAACGACGGCTGGCCGAGCTCGCGCATCGCCTCCTTGCGCTCGTCGACGGTGAGGTCCGCGAAGTGACGCGGAGGCTTGCCCCGACGAGGCGCGGCGAATGTCAGCTTGACGGGGGTGCTCATCATCTTCCCAACGTTCCGAGGGCCGCGGCGAACACCACGTAGGCCGCCGGCGCGGCCAGCAGCAGCGAGTCCAGCCTGTCCATCACTCCACCGTGGCCCGGGATGGCGGAGCTCATGTCCTTGACATCGATGTCGCGCTTGATCGCGGACTCCGCGAGGTCCCCGAGCACCGCGGAGGCGGTGCAGGCGAGACCGACGAGCGTGCCGAGCCACCAACGGCCGTCGAGCAGCAGCATCGCGGCGACGGTGGCAGCGACGGTGCCCAGGACCACTCCCCCGACGAAGCCCTCCCAGGTCTTGTTCGGGCTGATCGTCGGGGCCATCTTGTGGCGGCCCCACAGCATGCCCGCGAAGAGACCACCCGTGTCGTTGCCCACCACGGCGACCACGAACACGACGACGCGCTGCCATCCGTTGTCGGCCTGTTCCATCATGATGATGAACGACCCGAGGAACGGGATCCACAGCAGGGTGAACACCGACGCCAGCGAGTCGGCGAGCGTGTTCTCGATCCGCTCGTCGACCGCGCGCCACGCGACGATCCCAGCGAGACCGACGAGCACGGCCACTGTGAGGCCCTCGGCTCGGCCGAACCAGGTGGCGCTGCCCATGCCGAGCGTCGCGAGGACGAGCGGCACCATCGGCACCTTGCGACCCTGCAGCAGCAGCGCGCGCCGCCACTCGATCACGGCGGCGACGAGGAAGCCGTACACCAGCACCGCGAACACCCGTGGGTCGAACCACGCGGCGGCGACGGTGGCGACCAGCAGGCCGAGCCCGACGACGGTCGCGACCGTGAGGTTCCGGCCCCCGCGAGCTGCGCGCGACGCCCCTGGAGGACGGACCTCGTCGACCTCGTCCGCGGAGGCGGGGTCCGACTGGTCCAGGTCGGCGTCGAGCCCGTCGCCTGCGTCGTCCATCCCGCCGAGCACGCTCGCGCCCCTCTGATCGATGGCGACCGCGCCCGGCCACACCACGTCACCGGGACGCGGCGCCGCACTGCCGGTGTCGAGGGAGGCCTCAGGTTGCGCCGATCGGCGCCGCCCCCACCTCATCGGCAGCCCCTGGATGCGTGCTGTGCTCGCATCAGACCTCGAGCAGCTCGCTCTCCTTGTGCGCGAGAAGTGCATCGACCGCGTCGACATGCTTCTTCGTCAGCGCGTCCAGGTCCTTCTCACCGCGCGTGCCCTCGTCCTCGCCGACCTCGCCGTCCTTGACTGCGGCGTCGATCTGGTCCTTGGCCTTGCGGCGCATGTTCCTGACGGTGACGCGCGCCTCCTCGGCACGGGTCTTCGCGAGCTTGACGTAGTCGCGACGGCGCTCCTCGGTGAGCTGCGGCATGTTGATGCGCAGCACCTTGCCGTCGTCGCTCGGGTTCACGCCCAGGTCCGAGTTGCGCAGAGCGCTCTCGATCTCCTTCTTGGCGGCGACGTCGTACGGCGAGATCACGACGGTGCGCGCCTCGGGCACCGTGATCGATGCCAGCTGCTGCAGCGGGGTGGGCGCGCCGTAGTAGTCCACCGCGATGTTAGCGAACATCGCTGCGGACGCCTGGCCCGACCGGATCGAGGCGAAGTTGTCCTTGGCGACCTCGACCGCCCTGTCCATGTTCTCCTCAGCCTCGAGGAGGATCTCGTCAATCACGTGCGTCTCCTTGTCAGTGCGGCCCGTCAGGCCGTCACGAGCGTCCCGATTCTCTCACCCAGCAGGGCCTTCGTCACGTTGCCCTCGCCCTCGAGCCCGAACACCACCATCGGGACCTTGTTGTCCATCGCGAGCGAGAACGCCGACGCGTCCATCACGTTGAGGCGCTGCTGCAGCGCATCGCGGTAGGTCACGTGCTCCAGCTTCCGTGCGGACGGGTCCTGGCGCGGGTCCGCCGTGTACACCCCGTCGACCCCGTTCTTGCCCATGATGACCTCGGTGCACCGCACCTCGAGCGCACGCTGCACGGAGACCGTGTCCGTCGAGAAGTACGGCATGCCGGCGCCTGCGGCGAAGATCACGACGCGCCCCTTGTCGAGGTGCCGGATCGCCCGCAGCGGGATGTAGGGCTCTGCGACCTGACCCATCGTGATGGCGGTCTGCACACGGGTGGCGACGCCCGACTGCTCCAGGAAGTCCTGAAGCGCGAGCGCGTTCATGACCGTGCCGAGCATGCCCATGTAGTCCGCACGGGCACGCTCCATGCCACGCTGGCTGAGCTCGGCCCCGCGGAAGAAGTTGCCGCCGCCGACCACGATCGCCACCTGCACGCCCTCGCGCACAGCGGCCGCGATCTCGTGCGCGACGCGGGAGATGACGTCGGGGTCGACGCCGATGCCGCCGCCCCCGAACATCTCACCCGAGAGCTTCAACAGCACGCGCCGCGCCGCCGGGGGCGCCGTGTCCGGGATCGAGCTGGTCTCGGACATGGCTTGCCTCCTTGGCGACGCGGCGCGGTTGATGCTGTGTGCTGGTTCCGGCTGGAGACTAGGCTCCCACACGGAAGCGGGCGAAGGCGGTCACCTGACCACCCGTGGCCTCGATGACCTTGCCCACGGTCGTCTTGGGGTCCTTCGCGAAGGCCTGGTCGACCAGGGTGTTCTCCTTGAAGTAACCGTTGAGACGGCCCTCGACGATCTTCGGGAGCGCAGCCTCGGGCTTGCCCTCCGCCTTGGCGGTCTCCTCGGCGACGCGACGCTCGTTGGCGATCGTCTCCTCGGAGGCGTCCTCACGGACCAGGTAGATCGGCGAGTACGCGGCGATGTGCATCGCGATGTCACGCGCGACCTCGGCCGCCTTCGCGTCCGACCCGACGAGGACTCCCACCTGGGCGGGCAGGTCCTTGTTGGTGCGGTGCAGGTACTCGGAGACGACCGGTGCCTCGATGCGGGCGACGCGACGCAGGACGATCTTCTCGCCGAGCGTGCCGGCCGCGGCGTCGATGTAGGCGCCGACCGTGGTGTCCTCGATCGGGGCGGCGAGCGCGGCCTCGGCGTCTGCCGCACCCGCGGCGACCACCGCTGCGAGCACGTCGCCGGCGAGCGCGATGAACTTGTCGTTCTTCGCCACGAAGTCGGTCTCGGAGTTGAGCTCGATCAGCGTGCCGGCCTGGCCGCCGTCGATGTCGGCGATGTGAGTGATGACGAGTCCCTCGGAAGCCGAGCGGCCCTCTCGCTTCGCCACGCCCTTGAGGCCCTTGACGCGAAGGATGTCGACGGCGGCGTCGATGTTGCCATCCGCCTCATCGAGCGCCTTCTTGACGTCGAGCATGCCGGCGCCGGTGCGCTCGCGGAGCGCCTGGATGTCGGCAACGGTGTAGTTCGCCATGTGTCGCGGGTCCTTACTTCTCGTCAGCCGGGGCAGCAGCCTCGGCGGTCTCGGCAACGGTCTCCTCGGCGGCGGGGGCCTCGACGGTCTCCTCGGCTGCAGCCTCGGCGGCGGGAGCCTCGTCGGCCTTCGCGCCGTCCAGGAGCTCCTGCTCCCACTCTGCCAGCGGCTCCTCGACGCCCTCGGCCTCGGCCTCGGTGCCGGTCTTGACCGCATGACGCTGCTTGATGCCGTCGGCCACCGCATCCGCGATCACGCGCGTGAGCAGGCCGACGGCGCGGATGGCGTCGTCGTTCCCGGGGATGCCGTACGAGACGTCGTCAGGGTCGCAGTTCGAGTCGAGGATGCCGACGACGGGGATGCCGAGCTTCTGCGCCTCGTCGATCGCCAGGTGCTCCTTGTTGGAGTCGACGACCCAGATGGCCGAGGGGACCTTGGCCATGTCGCGGATGCCACCGAGGGTCTTGGCGAGCTTGTCCTTCTCGCGACGAAGACCGAGCAGCTCCTTCTTCGTGCGGCCGGAGCCTGCGACGTCGTCGAAGTCGATGAGCTCGAGCTCCTTGAGGCGCGCGACACGCTTGCTCACGGTGGCGAAGTTGGTGAGCATACCGCCGAGCCAGCGCTCGTTCACGTACGGCATGCCGACGCGCGAGGCCTGCTCGGCGATGGTCTCCTGCGCCTGGCGCTTGGTGCCGACGAAGAGGATGTTGCCGCCGTGCGCGACGGTCTCGCGGACGAACTCGTAGGCGTTGTCGATCATCGACAGCGACTGCTGCAGGTCGATGATGTAGATGCCGTTGCGCTCGGTGAAGATGAAGCGCTTCATCTTGGGGTTCCAGCGGCTGGTCTGGTGGCCGAAGTGGACACCCGAGTCGAGCAGCTGGCGCATGGTCACGACGGCCATGGCACTTCCTATTCCGCACGCGCCTGCGCGTGCCTGATGTTGTGGTGGGCGAGCCCACCGGTGTTCGGTTGACGGCGATCCCATGGTGGGATCGCCCCTGGCGCCTGCGCGGTTCCGCACCGAGCGAGCTCGGACCTTGCGTCTCCGGCGCATCCCGGCCGCGGGTGTGATCCCCCGTCCGGGCGCGATAGGCGCGCGACGTCATCCGGGCATGCCGGATGCGGGGTCGATCATACCTGACCGCGCGCGGGAGTTTCGACCCGAGCCGAAGTGCCGTCGTCCCCAGGCTCCCAGATGGCTACCGATGTCCACAGCGTCGCCGTCCGCGTCGTCTGCACGCTCGCCGACGGACCAGCATCCGAGGCGTGACCTCCCGCCTTCTCTCCCCTGTCCTTGCGCTGCTCGCCTGCGCTCCGCTCCTCTGCGCCGCCGCCATTCCTGCCACCGCACCCTCCGGCGCCGCCGGCTCCGTGCGTGCCGATGTCGAGACGCCGACTCCCCTGCTCGCGTCGCCACTGGTGCGTACGACGGTCGTCCACGGCGTCGACCTGCCGGACGACCCGTGGCTCCCTGGACATCGTGGGGTGGACCTCGCGACCTCTGTCGGCGCGTCCGTCCGCGCGCCCGCGGACGGCACCGTGACCTTCAGCGGCGACGTCGCGGGCAGACCTGTCGTGGTGGTGACGTTGGACTCGACGAACCTGCGAACCACGTTGGAGCCGGTCGTGGCGACGGTTGACCGTGGGTCCCGGGTGCACACCGGGCAGGAGATCGGGGTGGTCTCAGACGCCGCCGTCACGCCGAGCATGGGCCACTGCGCCCCGGCGGCGTGCCTGCACTGGGGACTCAAGCGTGACGAGGAGTACCTGGATCCGCTGGATTGGACTGTCGGCTGGGGACCGATCCGACTGAAGCCGATGCCGGCAGACGTCAGCTGAAGGCGCCGGTCTTGACGAGCGTCTCGCGAAGCTTCTTGACCGCCGCGGAGTGGATCTGAGAGACACGCGACTCGGTGACGCCGAGGATCCGCCCGATCTGGGCGAGGGTGAGGTTCTCGTAGTAGTACAGGCGGAGCACCTCCTGCTCACGTTCGCGCACCTGCTGCACCGCATCCGCGAGCAAGGACCGGGTCTCGTGGTGCTCCACGGCGCGGGCCGCCCCAGGCACCGAGAGCGCGGCGACCGTGTCCAGGGCGGTCGTGTCGTCACCGATACCGCCGAGGGTGTCGAGCGCCGCCACGTGGCTCAGCGCGACCTGCGCACGCACGGTCCGCACCTCGGCCGTCTGCCACTCGAGGTGGCGCGCCACATCCTCGTCGGTGACCGGCCCCTGCACGCTCTGCTCGAGCTGGCGAGTCGCCGCCTCGACCGTGCGCGCCTTGGCGCGCACCGACCGAGGAACCCAGTCCGCAGCCCGGAGCTCGTCGATGATCGCGCCCCTCACGCGCTGACTGGCATACGTCTCGAACTTGAAGCCGCGTGCAGGCTCGAACTTCTCGACCGCGTCGATGAGGCCGAACATGCCGTACGAGACCAGGTCGCCCAGCTCCACGGACTCCGGCAGCCTGCCGATCATGCGAGTCGCCACGTGAGTCACCAGCGGAGCGAAATCGGTGATGAGACCGTCGCGCGCCTCCCGACGCTCCTCGGGGTCAGCGCTGCGAAGCGAGGTCCATCTTGGGTCAAGATCGCTGGGCGTCCTGTCCTCGACGGCGACGTGCGGCTCCTGCTGCGTCTCGAGGTGCTTCAGCACCGTGTTGAGCTCCGACATGGCATTCCCCTCTTATGCGCGCGGATGTGCGAGCTGGTATGCGGTCCGCAGGCGATCTGCGGACACGTGCGTGTAACGCTGCGTGGTGGTGAGGCTCGCGTGCCCGAGCACCTCCTGGACCGACCTGAGATCGGACCCGCCGTCGAGCAGGTGTGTGGCGGCCGTGTGGCGCAGCCCGTGGGGCGCGATGTCCGGGACGCGCGCCAGGCGGCAGAGCCGGTGCACCGCCTCGCGCACCTGACGCTGGTCCGCGCGAGCACCGCGGCGTCCCAGCAGCAGCGCGCTTCCAGACTCCGAGGACAGCAGCGCCTGGCGCCCGTCCTCGAGCCACAGGTCCAGCGCCTTCGCCGCCGGCTCGCCGAACGGCACCATCCGCTCCTTGCCGCCCTTGCCCATGACGCGCACGAGCCGCTCGCGCACATCCACATCGTGGACGTCGACTCCCACGAGCTCGCCGACGCGCATCCCTGTCGCGTAGAGAAGCTCGAGCGCCATCCAGTCGCGCTGATGGATCGGGTCACCGTCATCGCACCGACGGCGCGCGGTCTCCAGCAAGGCCAGGACATCGTCGATCGAGATGACGTCCGGGATGGTCGATGCAGGTCGCGCGGAGGCAAGCCTGAGCGCGGGGTTCGCTTCGAGACGGCCCGAGTCGTGGGCCCACGCGAAGAATGCGCGCGCCGAGGCACCGCGGCGGGCGAGCGTCGTGCGCGACAGTCCTGCGGAGGCCATGGCTGCCAGCCATGCCCGAAGATCCGCGAGCCCCAGCCCGTGCAGCACCGCGTCCGCGTCAGCCTCAGAGCCGGCGACCGCATCCACGAGATGCGACAGGTCGCCGAGGTAGGCGCGCACCGTGTTGCCCGAGAGGCCGCGCTCATGGCGCAGGTGACCCTCGAAGGCGACGAGCATCTCGCTCGCCTCGATGCGTGACGTTATCGGCATGCGGTCACTGTGACACCGTCACTCCCGTCTAATCAACCCCTCCAGTCACATTTGTCACATCCATTTCTAAGAATGACTGCCGTTTGTCCTTTTTCACCCGTTTTGGAGGGGGGATGACGGGAGAATATGCCTCACCACTTGGCGATCGAAAAGCCCGAATCCTCACAAGATGCGTCGATAGATTCCGCCTTCGTAGGACACCTTTCCCGCCGCCACGAGGCCCGCAAGCGCGCGCCGCGTGTCTCCAAGCTCCAATGAGCCTTCCGTGGAGATCTGGTCCAGAGCGGACCCACCCCGCGGGATCGCGTCGTACGCCGCGCGCTGCTCGCGCGACGCGAAGGCGATCGGCCCGGTGGTGTCCGGGTCGACCGGTTGCGGCACCGCGTCCAACGGCTTGACCAGCTCGAGGACATCAGCTGCGGACGTCACGAGGACGGCACCCAGCTCACGGATCAGACGATGAGCGCCCGCGGACGCCGCGGACGTCACCGGGCCCGGCACCGCACCGACCGGGCGCGCGATCTCCATCGCGTGGTGCGCGGTGCTCAGAGCGCCGGACCGGTAGGCCGCCTCGACCACGACGGTGGCGGCCGCGCACGCGATGAGCCTGTTGCGACTGAGGAACCGACTGCGATGCGGGGCCGAGCCCGGCGGCACCTCGCTCACGACACAGCCGTTCCTCAGCACGTCGTCCCGAAGGCTGGCGGTGCCCGCGGGGTACCAGCGATCCACTCCGCCAGCCATGATCGCCACCGTCCGGCCGCCGGCGGCGATCGCGGACCTGTGCGCCGCCGCGTCGATCCCGAAAGCCCCTCCCGACACGACGGTCCTGTCGTCAGCCACGACACCGGCCGCGATCTCCGCCGCCACGTGGCTGCCGTAGGCCGTGGCAGCGCGCGAGCCGACCAACGCGATCGACCCCTCGAGCACGGACCGGAGCGGCCCCCCGCGGACGTAGAGCGCCATGGGCGCCGCAGCGCCGAGCGCGTGCACGGCCTCGGGCCAGCCGTCGTCAGCGGGCGTGAGGACATATCCGCCGACCGCCGCACATCGGTGCCGATGCATCGCAGGATCGGCCCGGTCGAGGCGGCGGCCCCACGTGGAGGCGGACCGTACGATCCGCGCGAGCGACCGTGGCTCGACGTCAGGCCCGACGCGCTCGATCAGGCCCGCGAGCGCCGCCTGGGGTCGGCCGACGCACTCGCGAAGCCACGCAAGCGCTTCCACCGGACCCAGGACGGCGAGCAACGCGGCCGCTGCCGGATCCAGCGGCTCCGCAATCGCGCTCCATGCGACCCAGGCATCGGACTCCGAGCCGCTCATGCGCCGCTCCGACGGAGCAGCAGCGCCTGCTCCACGTGGTCGCGGCCCGGACCTGACGAGCCGTCGAGGTCCGCGAGCGTCCACGCGACGCGAAGCGTCCTGTCCGCGCCGCGCGCTGAGACGAGGCCCCGATCGAGCGCGATCCACACCGGACGGCACGCCTCCTTCGCCGTCCTCTCGCGGAGCCAAGAGCCGGACACCTGGGCGTTGGCGGCCCAGCCCGTGTGGGCGAGGCGGGCGGCGGCACGTTCCCGCGCGGTGGTCACCCGCTCCGCCACCGTCGCGCTGCGCTCCCCCTCAGGTTGATCTCCACGCGTCGCGGGCAGGACCGCGATCTGAAGGTCGACGCGGTCCAGCAGCGGGCCTGACAGGCGGCCCAGATAGCGTCTGCGCTCCAGCGGAGAGCAGACGCATCCTGCGCCGGCGCCGTAGAACCTGCCGCAGGGGCAGGGGTTCGCTGCGAGCACCAGCTGGAATCGCGCGGGATAGCGTGCCGCGCCGTGCGCACGGTGCAGGACGATCTCGCCTGACTCGAGCGGCTGTCGCAGCGTCTGGAGGACGCGCGCGGAGAACTCGGGAGCCTCGTCGAGGAAGAGGACCCCTCCGTGGGCGCGAGAGATCGCGCCGGGACGTGCGATCAGGGATCCGCCGCCGACGATCGCGGCGGCGGAGGCGCTGTGGTGCGGCGCCTCGAAGGGTGGCCTCCGTAGCAGCCCCCCGACCGGGTCGAGTGAACCCGCCAGCGAGTGGACGGAGGTGGCGATCACCGCGTCCGCCTCGGACAGGTTCGGCAGGATGCCTGGCAGGCGCTCGGCGAGCATGGTCTTGCCGGCGCCAGGCGGACCGGTCATCAACAGGTGATGGCCCCCTGCCGCCGCGACCTCGAGCGCCCATCTCACGTCGGCCTGGCCACGCACCTCCGACAGATCCATGGCGCGCACCGGACCTTGCACGGGCGCGACCGACCTGGCAGGAATGGTCGAGGTCGGTACCGCCGTGTCGTTGCCGTAGTGGCGCAGCAGCTCCGCGAGTGTCGCGACGCCCCGGACTCGCGCGCCCGCGACCAGCCGAGCCTCGTCCACGTTGCCCAGCGGCACCACCACGTCGGGGAAGCCGGCGGCCACCGCCGCCGCGACCATGGGGAGCACTCCTCTCAGCGGTCGAACACGCCCGTCGAGGCCGAGCTCGCCCAGATGGATCGCATCGCCTGGCGCGCCGTGCGGGATCTCCTGGGCCGCCGCCAGAGCGGCGACTGCGATCGCGAGGTCGGTGACCGAGCCTGACTTGGGCAGCGATGCGGGCGAGAGGTTCACCGTCACGCGTCGTGCGGGCCAGGAGAGCCCCGAGGACGAGGTGGCGGCGCGCACCCGGTCGCGCGCCTCGCCGAGCGAGGCGTCAGGCAGCCCGACGATCGTGAACGCGGGCAGGGACGCCGCGAGATGCGCCTCGACCTCGATCACGTGTCCGGCGAGACCGAGCAGCACCACGGAACGGGTGCGGCCGATCATCCGACGGCCTTGAGATGCTCGAGCGTCGGACCGCCCGCGCGTGGCAGGGTCACAGCGATCACGTCGATGCGTACCTCTGACCAGCGCCCCTCATGCGCCGCGAGCCACGCGGCGGTGAGGGTGCGGAGCTTGACGAGCTTGCGCGGGGTCACCGCCTCCAGGGGCGAGCCCATTGCGCTCCCCCGCCGCGTCTTGACCTCGACCACGACGAGCGACGCTCCATCGACCGCGACGATGTCCAGCTCACCACGGGCGCACCGCCAGTTGCGGTCGAGCATCCGCCAGCCCAGCTCCTCGAGTCGCCTCGCCGCGACGTCCTCGCCGTACCTGCCGACCGCGTCCTTCGCTGCCATGTCCCACCTCCGGGACCACAGCCTGCGCCGATGCGCCGCTCAGCGGTCGGACCGGGCGGCACCGTGGGGAAGACGCCCGGAAAGGTTCGGTCGGTGGACGACCGCGGGGCGGCAAGCGCCACCGCTCACCCGGCGGCGGACGCACCCCGCACAGCAGCCCCCGCTCGCGCCGAGGTCGGGCGGATCAGCGCTCCGCTGCCGCCTGACCGTCGCCCGCCTCGGACGGACCTACGACGCCTCCTGTCGCGGAGACCGGCTCCACGTCGTCGACCACGTAGTCGGGACCATCCATATGAGACGGCTCGATCACGGGCTCGCGATCGAGAGTGGTGCGCAGCGGCACCTCCTTCAGGAAGGACAGCAGCAGCAGCGACACTACCGACAGCGGCATGATGTACAGGAACACCGGGGTCAACGCGTCGTTGTAGGAGCTCACGATCGCATCCTGCAGCTGCTGCGGGAGCTCCAGCACCGCGGACGGCGTGAGCGAGTTCGCGTCGCTCAGGCTCCCCGAGCCTGAGGGCACGCGCTCGACCAGCAGCGAGACCAGGTTGTTCGTGAAGATCGATCCCACGACGGCGGCACCCAGCGACGCGCCGATCTGCCGGAAGTAGTTGTTCGCGGCGGTCGCGGTGCCGACCATGCTCAGCGGGAACGTGTTCTGCACGATGAGCACGAGCACCTGCATCTGGAACCCGAGGCCCATGCCGAACACGGCGAGGTAGGCGCAGGTGAGCCAGATCGGCTGGTCCCACGTCATGGTCGACAGCAGGTACATCGCGACGCCGATGATCACGGCGCCCAGCAGCGGGTAGCGCTTGTACTTCCCGGTGGTGCTCACGCGACGCCCGACGATGATCGATGTAGGGAGCATCGCAGCCATCATGGGGATCATCAGCAGACCCGCCTCGGTGGCGTTGACCTGCGCCACCATCTGCAGGTAGGTGGGCATGTAGGCGAGCGTGCCGAACATCGCGATTCCCATGAGAAGACCCGCCGCGGTGGTCAGGTTGAAGTTGCGCTCGCGGAACAGCAGGAGCGGCATGATCGGCTCCACCGCCCGGCGCTCCACGAGCACGAAGGCGACGCCGGCCACGACCGTCACGACGATGAGGGTCACGATCACCGGCGAGTCCCAGGCGTACTGGCCGCCGCCCCAGGACGTGAACAGCACCAGCGCCGCCGACGCGATCGCGATGAGCATCATGCCCGCGATGTCGAGCCGGGGACGCGCCCGGTCCTGCGGAGCGGGGTGGAGGAACAGGATCGCCGACAGGATCGCGAGCGCTCCGAGCGGGATGTTGATCCACAGGCACCAGCGCCAGTCGACGGACTCGGTGAACCAGCCCCCGAGCAGCGGACCGATCACGGACGCGAGCGCGAAGACCCCACCCATGACGCCCATATAGCGTCCACGCTCACGCGCGGGGACGATGTCCGCGATGATCGCCTGCGACAGGATCATCAAGCCGCCACCGCCGAGACCCTGGATGGCGCGACCGGCGATGAGCTCGGTCATCCCCTGCGCCAGGCCTCCCACGATGGAGCCGACGATGAACAGCGTGATGGCACCGATGAACAGCGGCTTGCGCCCTACGAGGTCGCCCAGCTTGCCGTAGACAGGCATCATGATCGTGGCAGCCAGGATGTACGCGGTCGTGACCCACAGCATGTGGTTCACGCCGTCGAGCTCGCCGACGATCGTCGGCAGCGCGGTCGAGAAGATGGTCTGATCGAGCGCTGACAGCAGCATGGCCGTCATCAGCCCGACGAACACCAGCAGGATGCTGCGGTGGTCGGGGGCAGCGGTCGGGTCTGCCCGATGAGGCACGTTCTGGTCTGACATGGGGACTCCTTGCGTCGGTCGCGCCGTCAGCGGCGGGACGTCTGGGTGAGGCGCCGGATGCTCGGCACCAGGTCGTGGATGAACATCTCGAGCTCGCGGAAGTCTGCGCGCCCCTCGGCGAGCCACGCGCGTCCGACGGCCTGGACCACCGCGGTGGCGAGCGCCACGAGAAGCGTCGACTCCTGCGCGAGCGCGCTCTCGTCGAGGTCGGGGTGTCGCGCCGCGAGGCGCGCACGGGCCACCTCGGCGAGCGCCTCTCGGTGATGGCCGACGCGCGCGATGTTCTGCGCAGCGAGCCGCGGTTCTGCGTCCAGCAGGGCGCGACGGAGGCGGAAGAGCTCCTGATCCGGTTGGGAGGAGGCCCATGCCTCGGCCACCATCAGCGCGAACGCCTCGACGTCGCTGACGTCGTCACGCGCGAGGAAGCGGGCGATCTGATCGGCGTCCGGCTCGGGCTTCGCGTCGCCCAGCAGCGCGTCGTCACGGCTTGCGAAGTAGTTGTAGAAGGTGCGGGGAGAGATGCCTGCCCGATCCGCGATCTGCTCGACCGTGACCGAGTCCAGCCCCTGGTCGAGGCACAGCTCGACGGCAGCCAGCTGGGTGGCGATGCGCGCCTGCTGGAGCTTGCGCTCGCGCAGACCAGGGTTGCCGCGCGACGCGCCGGGGATCACGTCCTGCACACGACGAATTCTTGCAGGATCTGCAAGTTCACGCCAGATCAGCCATGGCGGCGGGTGGGAGGAGGCCTCGCTCAGCGCCCACGGAGCTGGCGTAGATCAGGGATCGAGTGGTCGTCGTCGTGCGCGAGCTCCTCGATGTTGACGTCCTTGAACGTCACGACCCGCACGTTCTTCACGAGCCGCGCCGAACGGTACACGTCCCACACCCACGCGTCTGACATGGCCACCTCGAAGTAGACGTCACCGCCGGAGGCCCTGACCTGGAGGTCGACCTTGTTCGCCAGGTAGAACCGGCGTTCCGTCTCCACCACGTAGTGGAAGAGGCCCACGACGTCGCGGTACTCACGGTAGAGCGCCAGCTCTGCCTCGGTCTCGTAGTTCTCAAGGTCCTCGCTGCTCACGCTCCCATTGTGACCGATCGCGAGCGATGCGCATCGCGACGCGGCGGGATCGGTCAGGCCTGGCGCGCCGGAAGGGACCAGCTGAGCCGATGAAGAGGGCTGGGCCCGAGCGCCCGGAGGGCCTCGAGATGCACGGGAGCGCCGTAGCCCTTGTTGCGTTCCCAGCCGTAGTCCGGGTGCGCGGAGTCGGCGTCCGTCATCAGTGCGTCCCGCTCGACCTTCGCGAGCACCGAGCCCGCCGCGATCGAGGCGCAGCGGCCATCTCCCTTGACGACCATGGTCACCGGAGGGACTGCGGGCGCGCCTGGAACGAGCGATGCGATCGCGTCGACGCCGGACCTGGTCGCGAAGAGGTCCGCGGCGGGCGCGGAGAGCCAGTCATGCGTGCCGTCGAGCAGGATGGCGTCCACCACCACCCCGTCTGCGGCGAGCGTGGCAAGTCCGCGGAGTCCGGCGAGCCGCAACGCGCCGACGATGCCGAGCTCATCGATCTCGACGGCGGACGCGTGCGCCACCGCCCTTGCGACGCCGTACGTCGCGAGCTCCTTCGCCATCGCGACACGGCGCAGAGGCGTCAGCTGCTTGGAGTCGGCGAGTCCGTCGGGCCACGTGTCGCACGGAACGAGCGCGCAGATCCCCACGCTCACGGGCCCCGCGAGCGCACCGCGGCCTACCTCGTCGATGCCGGCGACGACACGGGCGCCCGAGTCCCAGAGGGCGCGCTCATGCGCCAGGGAGACCTCGCTGCGCATGCGTCAGGCCTGTCCGGAGTCGACCAGGGGGTTGCCGATGCCTCCCCAGTGGTCGATCGGCCACACGGTGACGAAGGCGGTGCCGACGACGGAGCTCATGGGAATGGTCCCGCCGCCAGGAAGGCCCATGTGATAGCGCGAATCTGCGGAGTTGTCGCGGTTGTCCCCCATGACCCACAGCGAGTCCGCAGGGACGGTGATGGTGAACTCGGCTCCGCAGGGCTGCGATCCCTGGGCCAGATAGTCCTCCTGCAGCGCCACGCCGTTCACCTTGACCTGGCTGTCGGCGCTGTCGCACTCGACGGTGTCGCCCGGGAGCCCGATGACGCGCTTGACGAGATGCTCGCCTGAGTCCTCTGGAAGCAGCCCCACGAACTGGAGGACGTCCTGCACGCCCTTCTGGACACCGGTGACGGGCACGGTCTCCTCGCCGGAGAGCCAGCCGCCGGGATCCTTGAACACGATGACGTCGCCGCGCCGTAGCTCCAGCGGGTCCGGACGCCATTTGGTGACGAGGATCCTGTCACCCTCGAGGAGCGTGGGATGCATCGAACCCGAGGGGATCCAGAAGGACTGGAAGAAGAAGGTCTTGATGATCAGCGAGAGGACCAGCGCGGCGACCGCGATGATCGCGATCTCCCTGAACCAGCCCCATACACGGGCGCCGGCGGACGGAGCGTCTGCTCCGTGCGCCGGCTGCCGCATGTAGTCGCTGATGACTAGTTCTCGCGCTTCTCGCGGATGCGAGCCGCCTTGCCGCGAAGGCCGCGCAGGTAGTAGAGCTTCGCGCGGCGGACGTCACCGCGCGACACGACCTCGAGCTTGTCGATGGTGGGGGCGTTGATGGGGAACTTGCGCTCCACGCCGACGCCGAACGAGATCTTGCGGACCGTGAAGGTCTCGCCGATGCCCTGGCCGTGACGGGCGATGACGACGCCCTTGAAGACCTGGATACGGGAGCGGTTGCCCTCGACGACCTTCACGTGGACGTTGACGGTGTCACCGGCACGGAAGTCCGGGATGTCGTTGCGGATCTGGCCCGCGACGACGGAGTCAAGCTTCTGCATGACGTGTCTCTCCTCGCACATGCCACAGGTCACCATGCGGTTCTGCCCTGAGGCGACGATAGTGAATGGCCCGCTCCGGTCAGGTGCTCCACCCCCTGTGGCAGGTGAGAGCGCCGGGCGCGCCGACGCACCATTCTGCCATACGCCGCGACCGCGGACAAAGCCAGGTGCGACGCCGGTCAGAGGGCTTCCGTGCCTCTGTCGGCGAGCATGTCGGGACGACGCTCGCGCGTGCGCTCCAGCTGCTGCTCATGACGCCATGCGGCGACCTTGCCGTGATGCCCGCTCAAGAGGACGGGCGGCACCTCGAGCCCACGCCACGAGGCGGGCCGCGTGTACGACGGGTACTCGAGCAGGCCGTCCGAGTGCGACTCCTCGACGATCGACTCCGCGTTGCCCATGAAGCCAGGGATCAGCCGCGTGACCGCCTCGATCATGGCGAAGGCCGCCACCTCTCCCCCGTTCAGCACGTAGTCTCCGAGGCTGACCTCGAGCACGCGGAAGCCCCGCCCCGCGTAATGCTCGGCGACGCGCGCGTCGATCCCCTCGTAGCGGCCACAGGCGAACACGAGCTGGGGAGACTCGGACAGCTCGGCCGCAAGCGCCTGCGTGAAGGGGACGCCTGCAGGGCTGGGGATCACGAGGACGCCGCCCTCCTCGAGCACGTCGTCGAGGGCGCTTCCCCACACGTCGGGCTTCATGACCATGCCCGCGCCGCCGCCGAACGGTGCGTCGTCGACGGTCCGGTGCGCGTCCGGGGTGCCGTCGGCCTTGAAAGCGGCCCAGTCGCGCAGCTGGTGGACATGGGTCTCCACCAGGGCAGCCTGCCGCGCCTTGCCCAGGAGCGACACGTCGAGCACCTGGAAGAACTCGGGGAAGATCGTCAGCACGTCGATCCGCACGGGGTCAGGCCTCCCCGGCCGTCTCGCCGGTGCTCTCCGGCTGCTCGCCGTCGAGCAGGCCGTAGGGCGGGTCCACGACCACTCGGCCGGTGTCGACGTCGACCTCGAGCACGAAGTCCGCGACGAACGGGATCAGGGCGCGATGGCCCGACGCCTGCGCGACCACCAGCAGGTCCTGCGCCGGCATCGGCTGAAGGTCGACGACCTTGCCGACCAGGGTGCCATCGGGCCGCTCTGCCGTGAGGCCGACGAGCTCGTGCACGAACCAGGCATCGTCCTCCTCGTCCTCGTCGGCATCGATGAGCAGCGACACCCCGCGGGCCGCCTCGGCCGCGTCGCGGTCCCGCAGCTGCTCGAACTGCACGTACCAGCGCCCCGACTGCTGGCGGGTGCGCGTCACCGTGAGCGGTCCCACCGCCGACGGCTCCGTGGAGAACGAGGCGCCTGGCACCAACCGCTCCTCGGGGATGTCCGTCCGCAGCTCGACGGACACCTCGCCCTTCAAGCCGTGCGCGCGTCCGATCCGCGCCACCGTCACGATCATGCGGTCAAGCCTAGGGCTGGTCAGGGGTAGGGCGGTCGCGATGCGCGCCGCGACCGCGGCCCAGGTCGTTGAGCGTGACCGTCAGCGAGGTGCCCACCTCGGCGAACGCTGCGGCGAGGGCATCGAGATCGGCCTCCCGCACGGGAGACGGGCTCACGAGGCTGACGTGAGCCGTCCCCTGCGTGAACCGATAGACGTGGGTGGCGCCCAGGAACGACGACTGGCGCATGACCGCGACCGCGACGGGCTCGCCGGCGGTCATCGCATGGTGGCGGGTGCGCCAGGCCATCAGCGGAGGGGTGATCATGATCCCCGTGGCGCCGGCGTCGACGCGCGCGAGCGGCACGACCCCGAGACTCTTGGCGACGTCCCAGCAGAGCCAGAGGGTGACGCCGATGATGACGACCGCCAGCAGGATCGCGGAGACGGAGGGGTTGCCGCCGAGGACGACGCTGATCGCGGCGACGGAGAGCGCGGCCATGAAGACCACGCTCAGGCCCGGGACGATCAGGCGCAGCACCGAAGGACGTGCGGCTCGGAGGACGACTGCCTCACCCACGGCGCTCAGGCGACGTCGACGATGTTCACACGCACATCGTCACGCGACACGGCGTCGACGACGGTGCGGATCGCCTGCGCAGTGCGGCCGCGACGGCCGATCACGCGCGGCAGGTCGTCCGGGTGGACGACCACGTTCAGCGTGGTGCCTCGACGCCCCGAACGCTCGGTGACGCGCACGTCGTCCGGGTTGCGGACGATGCTGCGGACAAGGAACTCCAGGGCGTCGAGGACCATCGCTTAGTTCTCCTCGGACTCGACGGACTCGACGGCCTCGTCCTCGGCGGGGGCCTCCTCGGCGACAGCCTCGGCGGCGGCGGCCTTGGCGGCCTCCTCCTTCTTCGCTGCGGCGGCGGCCTTGGCCTTCTCCGCGGCGTCGGCGTGAGCCTTGATGGCATCCTCGGCGGAGGCCTTGCCAGCGGCGACCTTGACGGTGCTCTTGGCGTCCTTGTCACCCTTGAAGGTGCCCCAGTCGCCGGTCAGCTTCAGCAGCGCCTCGACCTGCTCGGTCGGCTGCGCGCCGACGGAGAGCCAGTACTGGGCACGCTCCGAGTCGATCTCGATGACCGAGGGCTCCTCGGTGGGGTGGTACTTGCCGATCTCCTCGATCGCACGGCCATCGCGCTTGGTGCGCGAGTCCATGACGACGACACGGTAGAACGGCGCACGCTTCTTGCCGAAGCGCTTGAGGCGAATCTTCACAGCCATGCTGTGTGCTCCTTCTTCATTCGGTGTGAGCCGGGTCAGGCACCTCGGGGAATCACGGGGGCCCGCCTGACAAGACGAATCGCACGTGCGGGTAGAGGGCCGCACGCACTAGCGGACAAGTATGCCAGACGCGCGGGTCCTGGAGCGAACGCTGCGGCGTGCGCGCACAGGGCCCGCCACAGTCATGGAGGCGGGGTCACGCCGCCCACCTCCAGCCGGGAGAGCGATCGGCGACCACCTGGCCGTCGACCATGCGCAACGCGAGCACGTCCATGCCGTGCTCCTGCGCGGCGAGGGCGACGCTCTCCCCGCCGGCGACGATCGCCGTGGCCCACGCGTCACAGGCGATCAGATCGTCGCCGACGACGCTCGCCTGAACATACCAAGGCGCGCCGCCGGTGGTGGTCCAGATGTGGTCGCCGTGGATCGAGGTGCCTGACGTCGCGATGGCCGTGCGTCCTCGGCCCAGCTCGATCGCGCCGACGGACCGGAAGCGGTCCTCGGGGTGCGCGATGCCCACACGCCACGCACGCCCAGCCTCGGGACCGATTCCCGACACCATCGCGTCACCGGCGCACCCCCAGAGCCAGCCCCTCGCCTGGAGGGCGTCGAGACGCCAACGGACCCTGTCCATCGCCCACGTCTTCACGATCCCGGTCGGGTCGATCTGCCCGCCGTCGCGGATGGCCGTGAACGCGTTCGCGGTCGACTCGCTGTACTCCGCGCACAGGTCGAGCACCTGCTCGACCGCCGGAGGGCAGTCCGCGACGGCGATCTCGCCGCGGCCGAGGCGAGACACGCAGGAGTCCGCCTTGAACGTGGAGAACACCGAGTCGGCCCACGTCAGGTCCCGCTCCACGTGGAGCATGGTCTCCCTGAGCAGCTGCTCGTCCACGGAGTCGTCGACGTCGAGCGTGAAGTCCATCGCCATCGCGTGAGCGGAGACGATCATCACAGGCCCGCCTGGCTGAACGCGTCCGCCACCGAGTTCGCGAAGCCCTGCGACGTGTAGCTCGCGCCTGAGATATAGCTGACGCTCGAGCTCTGGGTGTCCAGCACCTCCTGGATGAGCTTGGGGAGCGCATACGACTTGATCTGCTGCGACTCGCGGTCGTTCGAGCCCTCCTGGACCAGGGTCACGTCGGTGACCTCACCGTTCGACACGGTGATCTCCACCTGGTAGACGCCGTACCGCGTCTGGACGGCCTTCCCGGTGTAGGTCGCGTCGCTCGAGCTGGACGACGTGCTCGTGCCGGTGGAGGTCGACGTGCTCGTGTCGGTCGAGGACGAGCCGGTGGTGGTCGAGCTGGACGATGTCGAGCCCGAGGTGGAGCTGCTGGAGTCCGTGGTCGTGGTGCCGGTCGAGTCGGACGTGGTCGACGAACCCGTGGTTCCCGTGGTGGACGACGCCGAGTACGACACCGTGTCGGTCGCCTTGGGCGTGAGCGCCCAGCCGGTGGTCAGCACCGCGGCGGCGGCACCACCCACGACGAATGCGCGTGAGGTCTTCATGTCAGGTCTCCTTCTTCGCCTTACCAGGCGAACTCCTCGCGGTGGATGGCATGGTCGGGGATGCCTGCGGCGCGGGCATCCGCCTCGACCTGGAGCCCCCATTCCACGGGTCCGCAGATGTACAGGTCGGTGTCCTTGGGCCGTGCGACGGTGCCGACAAGGCTCACCGGACGCTCCGTGGTCCCCCACGTGGTTCCTCGACGGCCCAGCAGCTCGGCGTAGCGGGCGCCCCTCGCCGACGCGAGGTGCTGGATCTCGTCGATCAGCGGCACCTCGGCGCGCGAGCGGCCACGCACGACCACCGAGATGGCTCCCCACGCGGGAGCGTCCTCGAGCAGCGCTCGCAGCGGCGTGACGCCGATCCCTGCGCCCACCAGGAGCAGGTCGCGACCGGTGCGGCTCTCGTGCGTGAAGATCCCCAGCGGGCCCTCGATCCACGCGGCGGTTCCGGGCTTCAGCCTCGCGAGCGCGGACGAGGCGTCGCCGAGAGGCTTCACGGTGATCCTCAGCGTGTCCCCCGGCGCTGCGGACAGCGAGTAGGGGTGCATCTCCTTCATGAACGCCCACCGGCCGAACGCGACGTTGAGGAACTGGCCCGAGCGCACGCCGATCCGGCGGACGCCGCGGCCCCCGAGCGTGATGGTCACCGAGCCGTCGGTCTCACGACGCACCGAGGACACGCTCAGGTGGTGGCGGCGGTTGACGGCGATCGGCTTGACGACGCGCCAGTACAGGAACGCCGCGCCCGAGCCGGCCCACAGGACGAACCAGAACCACCAGGCGACGCCCATCTGCCGGAAGGTCTCCCCCTGCAGGAACTGGTGCGGCACGGCGAGCGCGATGCTGATGTAGCTGAGCAGGTGGATCGCGTGCCACTTGTGGTAAGGGATGCGCGCCCGGGCGGACGCGAACGACGTCACCAGGACGACGAGCGTGGCGGCCAGCGAGACGAGCGCCCAGGCGAGGAACCAGCCGTACGACCAGTACGCGATCAGCTGCGAGGCCGGGTTGGTGCCGGCCACGTGCGAGTCGGCGACGGTGACGGTGGCGATGTGCAGGAGCATCACCACCACCGAGGTGACGCCGTACTCGGTGTGCAGCATGATCGCCTTGTCGTGGCCGATCGCGCGATCGATCCACGGCGCGCGGGAAGCGAGGAGCAGCTGTGCCAGCATCATCACCGCGGCGACGATGCCCAGCGCACGAGAGATCATCGCGAGCCAGCCCCACATCCCCGAGTTCAGGAAGGCCCCCGACTGGATCATGAAGGCGATGCCGGTGATCGCGGTGAGCCAGACGAGCGCCTGAAGCGCGTCGGCGCGGCGGCGCTGACGCTTGCTCGCGCCAGGTCCGGGGGCGCGCAGCCCTGTGCCTGCCGGAAGGTGGGACGGGCGCCGCGTGTCCCTGGTCGTGCTGCTGCGGCCCGGAGGCGTCGCGGTGATGGTCATGCGATTCCCTTCGTGAGTCCCCGCCGGTCGCCAGGCGACCTGATGGGCTCGATGCTTCTCCGCGAACCTGGGAACTGACTGAGAACCGGTTCGGAAGTCGCCGGG
Organism: Demequina capsici; assembly: GCF_032102965.1. Taxonomy (NCBI): domain Bacteria; kingdom Bacillati; phylum Actinomycetota; class Actinomycetes; order Micrococcales; family Demequinaceae; genus Demequina; species Demequina capsici. Next base: position 1,853,928 of record NZ_CP134880.1, read on the forward strand.
GATCGCGACACTCAGTACCGGAGCCTAGGCCAGCCCGGCGTCGACACGGCGTCGTACCCGCCTGTGGAGCGACCGGCGACCACGGCGAGCGCAGCGATCCCTCGCGCTGCCGCGAGCGCAAGCGTGACGGGACCGCCCGCCGCGATCGCCGTGGCCCACGCGTCGCACATCACGAGATCGTCGCCTGCGACGGATACCTGCAGGTAGTGCCGAGCGACATCGCCGGTGACAGGATCCCAGAGGTGGTCCGTGGACTGCGCACCCCCCGACGTCGCGAGCGCTGCGAACCCCTGCCGCAGCGTGATCACGTCGATCGGGCGGGTGCCGGCGGGAGCACCCCGCACGGCCGGGTCGGCGATCCCGACACGCCAAGGCCCGCGCCCCCAGGTCGAGACATCGCCCGCCGCGTCCACCAGCCACGCCTCGGATCCCGCGTCCGCGAGGAGGGGCAGCGCCCGCGCCACGGCCCACGCCTTCACGATCCCCGTGGGGTCCGGGGCGCCGTCCGGGTAGGTCACCGGCAGCCTTGCCGCCGCGCGGCGCCGCAGCCGCGCGTCGAAGGCGCCGTCCGTCGCCTGCCGCCAACGTTCCGCAAGGGCGAGCACCTCGGCGATCTCGGGCGCGGCGTCGTCCACGGACAGCTCGCCCCGCGCGACCCTGCTCATGGGCGTCTCGGGCCGCCACAGCGACAGCAGCGCGTCGGCCTCCCGAAGCGACTCGCCGAAGGCGCGCACCGCGTCGTCGGCCGCCGAGGGATCCCTGATGCCGCGCAGGTGCACCGTGAAGGGCATCGCCATCGCGTGCACCACGAGGGAGCTGACGTCAGGCTCGGGCGCGTCCTGCATCGCGCTACACCCCGGCGTCGTCGAACGCCCCGTGCACCGACTCGAGGAACGCGGGCGACGTGAACGACGCCCCCGAGTACGCATCGACATCCCAGTCCTGAGCCTCGAGCACCCTTCTGGCGAGCTCCGGGATCGCCTGGGCGTTGATGCGCTCGGACTCGGGAGCGGTCGTCCCAGCCGTCACCGCGTCGACGGCGACGACCAGGCCGTCCGTCACGGTGATGCGCGCCTGGTAGTCGCCGCGGGCGTTCGTCACGACCGGACCCTCGAACGTGCCCGAGACGCCGCCTGCGGCGCCTCCGCTCGCCGCGCCGCTCGCGGTCCCCGCCCCCGGCTGACCGGCACCGCCGAGGTCCACCGCGGGCGCACCCTTGGGCGCGCTCACGTACCCCGCCGCCACGATCGCCGCGGAGCCGACGACGATGATCGCCCTTCTTCCGCGCCTCATCGCTTCACCCCGCCCTTCTCGAGGCGCACCCGCCCGCTCACCATCCGAACCTCTCCCGGTGAATCGCCTCCGCAGGCACCCCGGAGCCCTCCGCATCGGCCGCGACCTGTGCCGCCCACGCGGCAGGGCCACACACGAACACGTCACGTTCCGCGACGCCAGGCGCGAGCGTAACGAGCGTCGCCTCAGAGCCTCGCGGCACCCAGCCGTCACCGCGCGGGCCCTCCAGCAGGTGGAGCGTGGCACCCGACTGGGCGGCGAGCTCGCGCACCTCGTCGAGCAGGGGCGCCTCCTCGCCCGACCGGATCCGCACGACCACGTCGCATGGCTCGCCCGGCTCCATCGCCTCGAGCATCGCCCGCACCGGTGTGACGCCGATGCCCGCCGCGACGAGCACCGTGCCATGGCCGCGGCGCGCCCTGTGCGTGAACACCCCCAACGGGCCCTCCACCATCACCCGCGTGCCCGGTCGCACGTGACGAAGCGCGGTCGTGAAGTCGCCCGACGGCTTGACGGTCACCCTCAACGAGGTGTCGGCCGGCGCGGCCGCGAGGGAGAACGGATGCGCCTCACGCCATCGCTCCCGGTCCAGGAACCGCCACAGCATGAACTGCCCGGGATGCGCGCCGAGCGCGCTGAGCCCGCGCCCTGACACGACGATGTCCGTGGACCCGTCGGGAAGGCTGCGCACGGAGGCGACCCGTGTGTCATGGCGACGCAGCCTCACGAGCGGCTGGATCACCCGATGGGTCAGGAGCGCGCCGAACGCGACCACGTACAACGCGATCCAGTACCCCGTGGCGAGATCGCCGTGACGGAACGTGGAGCCCTCGAGCACCTGGTGCGGCACCGCCGCCGCGACGGCGGCGTACACGATCAGGTGCACGGCATGCCAGGCCTCATACCGCCAGCGACGGCGCACCACCGCGAGCGACAGCGCGAGCACCACGAGGAAGAGGGCGAGCGCGAGCTGCGCTGTCGCGAGGAACCACGACTGCGTGAAGAGCGCCGCCGTCTCGGACCACGGCGTGCGGCCGTCGTAGTAGCCGGTCATCGACACGATCGTCGCCGCGTGCGCGAGCATGAGGATGATCGCCCACCTTCCCAGCCTGGTGTGCAGCGCCGTGGTCGCGTCATGACCGACCGAGCCCTCGATCCACGGCGCTCGCGACACCAGGAGCACCTGCGCGAGCATCAGCACCGTGGCGACGATGCCGAGCGCCCTGCCGAGCGAGTACAGATAGTCGATCGGCGCGTTCGCGACGAGGCCTCCTGCCCGCAGCATGAGGGCGACTCCGGCCGCCGCGACGAACCAGACGGCCGCCTCGAGCGCGTCGGCCCAGAGCTCGCGCCGCGCCGCCGTGCGCCTGCGGGCCATCACGAGCGCCGTGGCAGTCGTCGTCATCGCATCTCTCCCGTCCCGCGTCGCCGACGCGGACTCCCCCTGTGTGACGTGCAGGTCAACTGTCCCTGGCATGCGACTGTTCCCGCAAGGCCCCGACGACGGACCTCAGGCGCTCCTCAGGGCGCACGGCTCACGGTGCGACGCGCACGCCCCGCAGCAGGATGTGGGCAGGATCGGCGAGCGCCGCGATGTCTTCACGCGGATCGGAGGCATACACGACCAGGTCCGCGGATGCCCCTTCGCCGAGCGAGGGCACTCCCAGGAATGCTCGCGCTCGCCACGAGGCGGACGCCAGCACGTCGGCCGCGGGGACGCCCGCCATGGCCATCTGCGCCGCCTCCTCAGGCAGACGCCCGTGGCCGATCGTGCCGCCCGCATCCGTGCCGACCAGCAGCGGGACGCCGCGCGCATGCAGCTGCCGCACGTGCTCGTGGCGCCGCTCGTGCATGGCCCTCATGCGTGCGGCGTACGCAGGGAACCGTGCCTGTCCCTGTGCGGCGTAGCCCACGAAGTTGTCGACCTGCAGGAGCGTGGGCACCACCGGCACGCCGAGGTCGGCCGCCTGGGCCAAGTGATCGTCCGTCATGCCGGTCCCGTGCTCCAGGCAGTCGATCCCGCCGTCGAGCAGCGCCTGGATGGACTCGCGCGCGAACGTGTGCGCGGTCACGCGCGCACCTTCGTCGTGCGCCGCCGCGATGCCGTGCTTGAGGGTCTTCGCGGGCCACAGCGGCGTGAGGTCGCCCGCGTCCCGATCGATCCAGTCGGCGATGATCTTCACCCAGCCGTCACCCTTGCGCGCCTCCTCCGCCATCACGCGCGGCAGGTCCTCGACCTCGATCTCGCGCGCGTAGTGCCGCAGGTAGCGCTTGGGCCGCGCGATGAAGCGGCCCGCGCGGATCAGCCGGGGAGCGTCGAGCACCCCGTGCAGGAACGCCGTGTCGGTGGGCGAGCCCGCGTCGCGGATCAGCAGCGTGCCCGAGTCCCGGTCCTGCTGCGCCTGCTTGAGCGCCAGGTCGGCATCGACCGCTCCCCCGCCGTCCAGGCCCACATGGCAGTGGACGTCGACCAGGCCCGGCACCACGACGCCGTCGAGAGTCGCGTCCACGTGGCGACCCGCGGGAGCCTCGTAGGACATGCGTCCGTCGACGATCCACCCCTGGGCACGCACGTCGTCGTCGCCCACCAGCACCGGTCCGGTGAGGTGCGTGACCCCGCGGGCCTCAGGAGGGACGACGGGCGCCACCTGGCTACCGCCTCAGGTACTTGCTCAGGTCCGACGGGATCTGCGTGGGGTCGAGGTCCTGCTGGGGAGCGGCGCCAAGGCCGAACGCAGACCCCGCGGGCGCGGCGGGCTGCTCGCCCGCGGACCGCGACCGTGCGGCCTGCTCCTGCTGGGCGCGCTTGGCCGGATTGCCGGACTTGCCCTTCACCTTGCGCTGCGGCGCCTGCTTCCCCTTGGACTTCTTGCCCCCGGGAAGACCCGCGAAGCCTCCCGGGCCGGCGCCCATGCCAGGCAGGCCCCCGCCCTTCGCCATGGCCTTCATCATGCGCTGCGCGTCCTCGAAGCGCTTGACCAGGGAGTTCACATCCGCGACCGTCATGCCGGATCCCGTGGCGATGCGCGCGCGTCGCGAGCCGTTGAGCACCTTCGGGTTGTCGCGCTCCAGCGGCGTCATGGACTGGATGATCGCCTCGGTGCGCACGAGCTCGCGCTCGTCGATGTTGTCGATCTGATCCCGCATGGCCCCCATGCCGGGCAGCATGCCGAGCATCTTCTTCATGGAGCCCATGTTCTTCAGCTGCTGCATCTGCGACAGGAAGTCCGTGAACGTGAAGTCCTCGCCGCGCTGCATCTTCACGGCCATGCGCTCGGCCTCGGCCTGATCGAACTTCTGCTCGGCCTGCTCGATCAGTGTGAGGATGTCGCCCATGTCGAGGATGCGCGACGCCATGCGATCAGGGTGGAAGACCTCGATGTCCTCGAGCTTCTCACCGACGGACGCGAACATGATCGGGCGGCCCGTCACCTGCGCGACGGACAGCGCGGCACCGCCGCGGGCGTCGCCGTCGAGCTTCGACAGGACCACGCCGGTGAAGTCGACGCCCTCCTGGAACGCCTGCGCGGTGGCGACGGCGTCCTGGCCGATCATGGCGTCGATGACGAAGAGCACCTCGTCGGGCTCGACCGCCTTGCGGATGTCCGCCGCCTGCCTCATCAGCTCCGCGTCGACGCCCAACCGGCCTGCGGTGTCGACGATGACGACCGTGTGCTGCTTGTCCTGCGCCTCCTTGAGGCCCTTCTTCGCCACCTTCACGGGGTTGCCGCGAGCCCGCTCGTCCTCGCGCGTCACGCCCGCCTCGGGAGCGAACACCGGTACGCCTGCACGCTCGCCCACGACCTTGAGCTGGGTCACCGCGTTCGGCCGCTGAAGGTCCGCAGCGACGAGCAGCGGAGTCTGGCCTTGAGCCTTGAGGTGCGCGGCGAGCTTGCCTGCGAACGTGGTCTTTCCCGCGCCCTGCAGGCCGGCGAGCATGATGACCGTCGGCCCGTGCTTGGCGAGGCGCAACGGCCGCTGCTCGCCGCCGAGCACGGTGATCAGCTCCTCGTGGACGATCTTGACGACCTGCTGGCCGGGGTTCAACGCGCCCGACACCTCCGCGCCGAGCGCGCGCTCGCGGATCGCCGCGGTGAACGACCGCACCACCGGTACGGCGACGTCGGCGTCCAGCAGAGCGCGACGGATCTCGCGGATCGTCCCGTCGATGTCCGCCTCGGAGAGCCGACCCTTGCCGCGCAGGCTCTTGAAGGTCTCGGTCAAGCGGTCGGAGAGGTTGGCGAACACAGGGGTCCCTTCACGTGTGTCTCAGGCGCACCAGCCTACCCGGCGACGGAACCGCCGCTCTCGGCCAGGGTCGCGCGAGCCGTCACGTACAGGGTCTGCACCAGCTGCTCCCGCCACGCTGTCCACGCCTTGGGTCCCGCGGCGCGCGCGTCGGCCTCGGTGACGGCGCGCAGCGTGTCCAGCAGGTCCAGCCGGCGGTCCACCGCAGCGAGCAGCTGCTCCGCGGTGGCGGGATCCTCGAGGTCCTGCGTCGTGGCGAGGTCAGCCAACGTGAGGTGCTGCCGCACCAGGAGCTCGACGTCCTCGGCGGTGCCGTCCGACAGCCCCATGCGCGCCGCGATGGCGGGGATGAGGGCCGCGCCGTCCACCGAGTGGTCGGTGGCCTGCGCCCGCTTGCCGATGTCGTGCAGCAGCAGGGTGAGCCGCAGCAGGTCGTGATCGATCTCGTAGCGGCGAGCCTTGCCCGCGAGCACCACGGCCTCCACCATGTGCCTGTCCACCGTGTAGCGGTGGATAGGGCTGCGCTGAGGCCGATTTCGCACGCCGTCCCATTCGGGGATCCAGCGCACCACCAGCCCGGCGAGGTCGATCGCCTCCCACACGGCCACCAGGTGCGCGGAGCCGCGCAGGAGCTCGCGCAGGTGATCGCGCGCGGCGGACGGCCACGGCTGCGGCAGGTCAGGGCAGCGCTGCAGCGTCTCCAGCAGGGTCGGGGTGAACGTCAGCCCGGTCGACGCGGCCGTGGCGGCGGCGCGCAACGGGAGCAGCGCGTCGGAGTCGGCGTCGTAGCCGGGCGCGAGCGCAAGCTCGCCGTCCACGTCGATGAGCCCGTCCGCCACGACCGTGTGCCGGGGCGCCTTCGCGCGTCGACGCGCCAGGAAGGCTCGCGAGCCCACACCCGAGCGCTCGAGCGACCTCCGCGCGCCTCGCTCGGTCATGTCGAGCGCGTAGGCGATCTCACGACCGGCCTCCGCCAGCGACTCGAGGAGATCGTCGGGGTCGGCGTAGCCCAGCGACTCGGCCACCTCGTCGGCGATATGACGCCCGAGCACGTTCTGCGTGCGGCCCAGGTGCCGCTGGATCGCGTCGCGCACGTCCATCACGTGCGCGCCGGCCTCATCCACCGCGCCGTGGGGGCGATCGGTGAGCCAGGTCGCCGAGAAGCCCGTGAGGCTCACGAGGTCACGAAGACCTCCACGCGACTCCTTCAGGTTGGGCTCGATCAGGTAGGCGAGCTCGCCATGACGCTCGGCCCTGGCTCGAGAGGCGGCCAGCAGCTCAGGCAGCCGCTTGCGCGCAGCGGCGCGCCAGTCCTGATAGATGAGCGAGCGTGCACGCTGCGCCAGCTCCTTGTCCCCCGCCACCGGGCGCAGGTCCAGCAGGCCCGACGCCGCGGCGAGGTCCTTGGACGCGACCTGACGCACCTCGGTCAGCGAGCGCGACGAGTAGTCGAGCTCGAGCCCTGCGTCCCAGATCGGGTACCAGAGCTTCTGGGCGAGCTCCGCCACCGCGTCAGCCCGCAGGGTGCGGCCGTCGTGGATGAGGACCACGTCCAGGTCGGAGAACGGCCCCGAGTCCCCCCGACCCAGCGAGCCGACAGCGCCCAGCGCCGCCCCCTCCACGATCCCGCCGGTCGCCTCCTCCCAGTGCGCGGCCAAGGCCGCGACGGCAAGATCGGACAGCGCCTTGCGGCGGTACTTCCCCGGGGCCCCCTCCCGGTACAGGGTCTCCGCGTACTCGCTCCTCAGACGCTTGAGGTCCCGCACCCCCTCGGGATGCGGGACCTCAGCGTAGGAGCCGTCGCGGAACTCACCGTTCCGGCTCGGCATGATGCGGTGGCGCTCCTTACAGGGCGTCCGCGCCGTGCTCGCCGGTACGGACCCGGGCCACGTCGTCCACCGGGACGACCCAGACCTTGCCGTCACCGATCTTGCCGGTCTGCGCGGCCGAGACGATCGCCTCGGTCACGGTCGCGGCATCGGCGTCGTCCACGAGGACCTCGAGACGCGTCTTGGGGACCAGGTCGACGGTGTACTCGGCACCGCGGTAGACCTCGGTGTGTCCCTTCTGACGGCCGTAGCCGGCGGCCTCCGAGACGGTCACGCCCTTGACGCCCGCAGCCTCAAGGGCTGCGCGGACCTCGTCGACGCGGTGGGGCTGGATGATTGCAGTCACGAGCTTCATTGTTTACACAGCCTCCTCGTAGGCGGTCTCACCGTGCTCGGCGAGGTCGATGCCGGAGACCTCGACCTCCTCGGGCACGCGGATGCCGATCGTGTACTTGAGCGCAAGACCGATGATAAGCGTCATGACACCCGAGAAGATGATCGCGACGAGAGCACCGATGATCTGGGTGCCGAGCTGGGTCCAGCCGCCACCGTAGAACAGGCCGTTCAGCGCGCCGTCCGGGGCCCACGTGGTGCCCTCGTCCAGGTTCGCGAAGAAGCCGATCAGGACGGTGCCGACGACACCGCCGACCAGGTGGACGCCCACGACGTCGAGCGAGTCGTCGTAGCCGAACTTGTACTTGAGACCCACAGCCATGGCGCAGACGACACCGGCGATGAAGCCGATGGCGAGGGCGCCCCAGGTGTCGACGTTCGCGGCGGCCGGGGTGATCGCGACCAGACCGGCGACGATACCGGAGGCGGCACCGAGCGAGGTCGGCTTGCCGTCGCGGATCTTCTCCACCAGCAGCCAGCCGAGGACGGCGACTGCGGGGGCGATCGTGGTGTTGAGGAACGCACGACCCGCGGTGGCGTCGGCGGCGAACTCGGAGCCGGCGTTGAAGCCGAACCAGCCGAACCACAGGAGCGCGGAGCCGAGCATCACGAACGGCAGGTTGTGAGGCTTGAAGGGCTCCTTGCCGAAGCCCTTGCGGGTGCCGAGCAGGATGGCGAGCACGAGGCCCGCGACACCGGCGTTGATGTGGACGACGGTTCCACCGGCGAAGTCGATGACGGTCGACGGCGAGAACGAGCCGAGGAGGCCCCCGCCCCAGACGCCGTGGGCGATCGGGGTGTAGACCAGCGTGACCCACAGGACCGTGAAGAGGGTCCAGGCGCCGAACTTCATGCGGTCCGCCACCGAACCGGAGATCAGGGCGACCGTGATGATCGCGAAGGTGGCCTGGAAGGCCGCCATCACGAGCGTCGGGACGCCGGAGCTTGCGGCGAGGCTCATGTCGTCGCCGACACCGTTGAGGCCGACGAGGCCGGACGGGCTGCCCACGAGTCCGCCGAGGGTGTCACCGCCGAACGCGAGGCCGTAACCGTAGACGAACCACACGACGCCGATGGTGGCGACGCTGATGAAGCTCATCATCATCATGTTGAGCACGGACTTCGTGCGAACCATGCCCCCGTAGAAGAACGCCAGCGCCGGCGTCATCAGGAGGACGAGTGCGGTCGCAACGATCATCCACGCGGTGTTGCCGGAATCCAGCGTGAAATCCATTGTTTTTCTCCCTCCGCCGGCCACTCGGCCGGCAGCAGGACCAGACAATCGCACTACTGTTTCGCCTGAACTGCCCCCGTGTTTCCGGGCGGTTACAGCGTGCTGGGCCGCGTAAAAGGTGTGTTGCCCATCCCACCTGCTGAGACGCCCAGGCCTTGCCGCGCGGGCTCAGCGCCCGAGGATGCCGTCCACGAACTGCGCGGCGTCGAACGGGGCGAGATCGTCCTCCCCTTCGCCCAGCCCGATGAACTTGACCGGCACGCCCAGCTCTCGCTGCACGGCGACCACGATGCCGCCACGAGCGGTGCCGTCCAGCTTGGTCAGCACGATGCCGGTGAGCGGGGCGACCTCGCCGAAGACGCGCGCCTGCGTGAGACCGTTCTGCCCTGTGGTCGCGTCGAGCACCAGCAGCACCTCGCGAGGCGGGCTCACCTTCGACACCACGCGCACGATCTTGCCGAGCTCGTCCATGAGCCCCGCCTTGTTCTGCAGGCGGCCGGCGGTGTCGACGAGCACCACGTCGGCACCGTCGTCCCTGCCCTTCTGCGCTGCCTCGAATGCGACCGACGCGGGGTCGGCCCCGTCGCGATCGGAGCGCACCACGGGCACGCCCACGCGCGCACCCCAGGTCTCCAGCTGGTCCGCCGCCGCCGCGCGGAACGTGTCCGCGGCGCCCAGCACCACGGTGCGGCCCTCGGCGACGAGCACGCGCGCGAGCTTGCCGACCGTGGTCGTCTTGCCGACGCCGTTCACCCCCACCACGACGGCGGTCGCAGGGACCCCGTCCGCGGGCGCGAGGTCGAGCGAGCGGTCGAGACCCGGATCGACGACCGCCAGCAGGGCCTCCCTCAGCAGGGCGTACGGCTCGGCGTCAGGCGTGGCCTTGAGGCGCGCCCTGAGGTCGTCCAGAAGCGCCTCCGTGGACGCCGCACCGACGTCGGCGGCGAGCAACGTCTCCTCGAGCTCCTCCCAGTCGTCGGCGCTCAGCGAGCCGCGCGAGAAGATCGCGAGCAGGGCGCTGCCCATCCCCCCGGACAGGCGGGACCGCAGGCGCGCGAGCCGGGATGACGGATCCTCAGGCGCAGGTCGCGCCGGCGCGGCCCGAGTCCCCTCATCCGCAGGTGCCGGGCGCGCGCCATCACGCGGAGCGGGCGTCGGAGCCTGCGGCTCGCCCCCGCCCCTGCCGGGCCGACGCAGCAGCGCGACCGCGCCTCCTGCGATCGCCGCCGCGGCGACGATCACGACGACGAGGTCAGCGCTTCCAGGGATCCATGAGACGTCCACGCGGCAAGTCTCTCAGACGGTCAGCGTCGGACGGCGTCGTGCAGCGCAGACTCGTCGTGACCGTCGCGGAGACGGTGCAGGATCGGCAGCTCCTTGAGGCTGGGCACGTGCTCCTTGAGCTGAGGGAGCTGGTCCTTCAGCGCCGCGACATCCCTCAGGCCCGGCACGTGCTCGCCGTCCTGCTCTCGCGTGGGAGAGTCGACCCTGCCCACCAGCGACCAGTCGCTCTGCTCCCGTGGGACGTCGTCCCCCAGCATCGTCTCCTTGAGATCCTCACGCTCCCGGATGCCCAGCAGCACGCCGAGCAGATACCGCCCGCGGCCCTCGGCCAGCCCGGCGGCGACGATGACGACGAGCGCGAGCACGATCGCGGGGATCAGGGCGCCCTCCATGTCGTGGAACGAGATCACTGTGCTGACGGATCCTCTCAGGAATCGGATGAAACGGATATTCAGGATGACCCGGGATGGCCTGCATGGCAAGCCGGACATGCCCGTGCCCTCTTGAGCGCCAACGTCCGAGGGTCGGGTTACGCTCCCCCCATGACGGACCCCGACCGCACGAGGCAGGACGATCCGACCGAGCCCCCCGGCTCGAAGGACGACGTCCCCACTCCGTCGTCGCGCGTCCGCCGACGATTGTACGGCGCCGCCGGGGCGCTCGCGCTCGTCGCCGTGGCGGCCGCCGGCTGGGCGCTCGCCTCACGCGGCGAGGACCAGCCGAGCGGCTCGCCCTCCCCCAAGGCTGCAGCCGACTGCGCCGCCGCCGGCGCCACGCCGCTCGAGCTCGACACCCAGGTCGTCCAGCCGGGCGATCCGTTCTGCCTGGTCGTCGAGCAGCGCGTGGAGCTCACCGTCGGCGCGGCCGCGCTCACCGAGGGGGACGGCCTCGCGATGACGCTCGGCACCGTCGACGGCGTGGTGCTCGCCACCGCCGACACGACCCTTGGCAGCGACCCCGTGGTGACGGTCACCGTCGCCCCCGGCACCTACGTCGGGACCGTCACCGCGCTCGACGGCTCCGAGGCACCCCCTTTCCTCGTCTACACGTCCACCCTGCAGGCGTCGGACGACGCGTCGCTCACCGCAGGCGTGGCGGTGCCCACACTCGCCGACTGCGGCGACACCGTCCCGGAGGTGACCGACAGCGGCACCCTCGACGTCGACGGCTCGTCGCCGTACCTCTGCCTCAAGGTGACGTCACAGACGTTCCTCGTGGCGGGAGCCGAGTCGCACTCGGACGTGACGCCGGACGAGGGCGGGCCCGACCTCATGCTCAGCGTCTCCCAGTTCGACGACGACGGGGTCGCACGCGTGCTCCAGTCGAACGACGACGTGTTCGGCTACGACCCCGAGGTCACGATCGACGTGGCCCCCGGCGAGTACCTGATCAGCGCGTCGGCCTGGTTCGATGCCGACCCCGGCAGCCTCACCCTCTACGCCGGCCCGGCTGGGACGTTCATGCGCACGGGAGCGATCAGCACCGTCATCGACGGCGTCACGGAGGCCGACTGCGACGCCGCCCCCCAACTGGCCGTCGGGGACGAGGTCACGATGGAGGGCGAGACCCAGTACCTCTGCCTCGACAACCCGAGCCAGCAGCGCCTCGTCGTGCAGGCGGCCACGCTCGCAGACCAGGACCTGGTGCTGGAGATCGTGAGGTTCGTCGACGGGCAGCCGGTGAGGGTCGCATGGACGGACGACTCCCCGTACTCGACGTCGCTGACCGACACGGACCCGCTGATCGACCGGGTGCTGCCGCAGGGCAGGCTCCTGATCGCCGTCACCACGTTCTTCGGCGGAGCCGCGGCGGACTACGACCTGCAGGTGGTTCCCGGCTCCCCCAGGTAGCGCCGCAGGTCGCCGCAAGGACCGCGACGCTAGGCCGCGTCGCCCTCGTCACGCAGTCGCTGCGAGATCACGGTCGTCACCCCGTCGCCACGCATCGTCACGCCGTACAGCGCATCGGCGATCTCCATGGTGCGCTTCTGGTGCGTGATGACGATCAGCTGCGAGTCCTCCTGGAGCTCGGTGAAGATCTCGAGCAGTCGTCCCAGGTTCATGTCGTCCAGCGCCGCCTCGACCTCGTCCATCACGTAGAACGGGCTGGGACGCGCCTTGAAGATCGCGACCAGCAGCGCGACGGCCGTCAGGGAGCGCTCGCCGCCGGACAGCAGCGACAGCCGCTTCACCTTCTTGCCGGCGGGACGCGCCTCGACCTCGATCCCTGTGGTGAGCATGTGCCTGGGGTCCGTGAGCACCAACCGGCCCTCGCCCCCGGGGAACAGCCGCGGGAAGATCCGCTCGAACTGGGCCGCGGTGTCGTCGAAGGCCTCCGTGAAGATGCGCTCGACCCGCTCGTCGATCTCCTTCACGATCTCGAGCAGGTCCTCGCGCGACTTCTTGATGTCGGCAAGCTGCTCCTGCAGGAACGTGTGGCGCTCCTCCAGGGCCGCGAACTCCTCGAGCGCGAGCGGGTTGACCCGGCCCAGCTGACCCATGGCCCGCTCTGCCTGACGCAGCCGCTTCTCCTGGACCTCGCGCACGAACGGCTCCGTGGGAGCGAAGTCCTCAGGCAGCTCCTCGCCTCGTTCGGCGGCGACGACGGCGGCCTTCTCACGCGCAGCCTCGCCCGCCTCCCCCAGCACGGGCACGGGCAGATGTGGACCGAACTCCTCCACCAGCTGCGCGGGGTCGACGCTCAGCTCGTCGATCGCGCGCTGCTCCATCTGCTCCAGGCGCACCCGCATCTGGGCGCGCGCCACCTCGTCACGGTGGGCGTCGTCGGTGAGCCGGGCATGCTCCTGCGAGTACTCGTCGACCGTGCGGCGCACCTTGCTGAGCTCGCCGGAACGCTCGGTGCGTGCCAGCTCCGCCTCGGCGCGCGCATCGTCCGCCCGCTGCACCGACACGTCGATCGCGGTGAGCGCCTCCTGCGCACCGGCCAGCACCTCACGCGCCGCGACGGCCTGGCGCTCGCGCCTCGCCGCCGCCTCGGCGGCCCTGGCGCGAGCATCCCGCTCGGCCTCGGCAGCGCGCTCCAGGCTCTCCGCCCGCGCCGCCAGCGCTCGCGCCCGTTCCTCCGAGGTGCGCAGCGTCAGCCGCGCCTCGGTCTCCTTCGCACGCGCAGCGGTGGCGCTGCGGGCGTCCGCCGCACGCACCTCCTGCGCCTGTGCCACGTCGGCCTCGAACTGCTCGGGCTCGGCCTGCGCGGCGGTCAGGCGCTCGGTGAGCTCGGCGAGCGCCTCCTGGTCGACGCGGGTCCGCTCAGCCGCCTCCTCGAGCTGGACCTGCAGCCGCTCGGCCTCCGCGCGCGCCGCGCGGGCCGATGCGTTGAGGTGGCCCAGCTGCTCGGCGACGGCCGACATGCGCGCGTCGGACTCGTTGAGACGGTCGAGCGTGGCCTGGAACCGCGCATGGGTGGACTGCTCTGCCTCCTCGGCGGCGCGGATCTCGAAGCTGGTGGCCTCCACCCTGCGGGCGGCCTCGTCGCGACGCTCCCGGGCGTCGTCCAGCGCGGCCTGCATGTGGAGCACGCTCGGCGCGTCCCCGGCGCCGCCGTAGGCGTCGCGCGCGGACAGCAGGTCTCCGCGTCGGGTGACAGCGACCACGTCCCGGTGGGCGGAGACGAGGGCGCGCGCCGCGGCCAGGTCGTCCACCACGGCGACGCCGGAGAGCGCGGCGCGCACGGTGTCCACGATGCCGTGAGGACCGTTCACCAGGTCGGATGCCCACGCCGCGGCGTCTGGAAGGGTGACGGACGGGTTCGACGCGACGGCTTCGGGGTCGGCGACCACGAAGCGGGCGCGGCCAGCGTCCTCGTCTCGCAGCCATCGGATCGCGTCCACGGCATCCTCGACCGTGTCGACCGCGAGCGCATCCGCCAACGGCCCGAGCGCGGCCGCGATCGCGTCCTCCGCGTCGCCCTCGACCTCGACGAGCGCGGCGACCGTCCCGCGGACGGCGCGCACGCCCTCCGCGAGCAGCGCGCCCGCACCGTCCTTCCGGGCCAGCGACAGCTCGAGGGCCTCCGCTTTGGCGGCCCAGGTGTCCCTCTCCCGCATGGCGGTGTTGAGCACGTCCTTGAGCTCGGACAGCGCCTGCTTCGCGGCGTCCCATTCGACGGTGGCGGCCTCGTGCTGCTCGTCGAGGTCCTCCTCGCCCTCCTCGACGGACGTGACCGTCGTCTCGAGCGCCTGGAACTCCTTGGTGGCGTCGTGCGCCCTCTTCTGCGCGGCGGCGAGCTGCTCCTGGACGCGGCCCGTCTCGGCCTCCGTCGCCTCGACGCGGGACCGCTTGGCGGCCACCTGGGAGGCGATGCGGGCGACGCCCTCGCGGCGGTCCGCGATGGAGCGCAGCAGGGTGGCGTGGTGGCGCTCGGAGGCGTACGCGACGTCCTCGGCGTCCTTGCGCGCCTTCTCGGCCTCCTCGAGCGCGACGGCGGCGGCGGCGACCTCGGCGTCGAGCTCGGCGCGCGCGACCTTCGCGCGCTCCACCTGCTCGTCCAGATCCACGAGGTCGGTCGGAGGTGCCATGTCGACCTGCGTGCCGAGCATGCGCAGCCGCTCCTCTGCGAGCGTCGCGAGGTTCCGCAGCCGCTCCCGGATGGCGCTGAGGCGATAGAAGATGTCGTTGGCCCTGGTGAGCTCAGGCGTCGCCTCGGCCGCGGCCCGCTCCAGCTCGGTGAGCCGCTCCCGCGCCTCCTGCATCGCCTTCTCGACGGCCGCTCGCTGCTCGAGCAGCGCGGTCTCGTCGGCGTGGTCCTTCTCGAGCTGGCTCGACAGCCTCGCGAGGTCGTCGGCCAGCAGACGGGACCGGGCGTCGCGCACCTGGACCTGGATGGTCTGCGCCTGGCGGGCGACCTCGGCCTGCTTGCCCAGCGGGCCCAGCTGACGGCGGATCTCAGCGGTGAGGTCCTGCACGCGCGTGAGGTTCGCCTGCATCGCGTCGAGCTTGCGCAGCGCCTTGTCCTTGCGCCTGCGGTGCTTGAGGATCCCGGCGGCCTCCTCGATGAAGTGCCTGCGCTCCTCCGGGGTGGCGCGCAGCACCGCGTCCAGCTGACCCTGGCCGACGATCACGTGCATCTCGCGGCCCAGACCCGAGTCGGACAGCAGGTCCTGGATGTCGAGCAGGCGGCACGACGAGCCGTTGATCGCATACTCGGAGCCGCCGGAGCGGAACAGGGTGCGCGAGATCGTCACCTCGGAGTAGTCGATCGGGAGCGCGCCGTCGGCGTTGTCGATGGTGAGGGACACCTCGGCGCGGCCCAGCGGGGCGCGGCCCGAGGTGCCGGCGAAGATGACGTCGTCCATCTTGCCGCCACGCAGCGTCTTCGCGCCCTGCTCGCCCATGACCCAGGCGAGCGCGTCCACCACGTTCGACTTGCCCGAGCCGTTCGGGCCGACGACGCACGTCACGCCGGGCTCGAACTCCAGGGTGGTCGCCGACGCGAAGGACTTGAACCCGCGCAGCGTCAGCGTCTTGAGGTGCATGCCAGGGAGTCTAGGGGAAGCACGCTCGCGGGCAGCGTCGCCTCACGGACGGGGGGCGAGGTCACCTGCCGCCGGCCGCTGCGGCCTTGCCGGGGATCGCGGACAGGAGCTCGCGCGTGTACGGCGACGCGGGCCGCTCGAGCACATCGGCCGCCGTCCCCTGCTCCACCACCAGCCCGTCCGACATCACGGCGATGCGGTCCGAGATCTGGCGCACCACGGCGAGGTCGTGGGAGATGAAGAGGTAGGTGAGCCCGTGCTCCGCCTGGAGGTCGACGAGCAGCTGGAGGACCTGCTCCTGGACGGACACGTCGAGCGCCGACACCGGCTCGTCGAGCACCAGCAGCTCGGGCCGGGCGGCGAGCGCCCTGGCGATCGCGACGCGCTGCGCCTGCCCTCCCGAAAGCTGGGCGGGACGACGGCCCAGGTGCTCGGAGCCCAGGCGCACCTGGTCGAGCAGCTCTCGCGCAGTCGCAGTCCGCTCGCGACGCGACGCCAGCCCGCGGGCCCGGAGCGGCTCGGTGACGATCCGCTCGACGGTCATGCGCGGGTCGAGCGAGCCGACGGGGTTCTGGAACACCACCTGGATGTACTGGCGGAACCGCCTCAGCTCCTCGCCCTTCATGGCGGCGAGGTCCTGGCCGTCGAAGCTGATGACGCCCGAGTCCGCGTCGATGATGCGCGCGATCATCCGCGCTGTCGTCGACTTGCCGGAGCCGGACTCTCCGACGATCGAGAACGTCTGACGGCGCCCGATGGTCAGGTCGACGCCCTTGACCGCATGCACGGGTCCCGCGCCACCGTCGCCCGGATACGTCTTCACCAGCCCGCTCACCGTGAGCAGCGGGGTGTCCGAGGCCGCGGTCGCCGTGGCGACCTCCACGCGGGGCACGAGGCGCTCGGCGCGCAGGCCGGGCGCGGCGGCCACGAGGGCGCGCGTGTACTCGTGCTGCGGGGACTCGAGGACGGACGCGGCAACGCCGGACTCCACGATCTGGCCGTGCTGCATGACGATGATGTCGTCGGCGCGATCCGCGGCGACCGCGAGGTCGTGCGTGATGAGCAGGACGGCGGTGCCGTGGTCGGCTCGGAGCCGCTCCATGCGGTCGAGCACATGGCGCTGCACGGTGACGTCGAGCGCGCTGGTGGGCTCGTCCGCGATCACGAGCCGCGGCGTGCACGCCCACGCGATGCCGATCAGCACGCGCTGGCGCAGGCCCCCTGAGAGCTCGTGCGGGTACTGGCGCGCGCGACGTGCGGGCTCGGGGATCCCCACCTCGTCGAGGATCTCGACGGCCCTCGCCGCGGCTGCGTCTCGGGTGGCGCCGGTGTGCCGGCGCAACGCCTCTGCGATCTGCTCGCCGATGCGCAACACCGGGTTCAGGCTGCGCGACGGATCCTGCGGCACGTAGCCGACGACGTCCCCTCGCACCCGGCGGAGGGCGCGTTCGCTCAAGGAGGTGAGCGTGATGCCGTCGACCTCGACCGTGCCGGAGGAGCGCTTGGCACCGTCAGGCAGGAGGCCGAGCACGGCGTTGGCGAGCGTGCTCTTGCCGGAGCCCGACTCGCCGACGACGGCGAGGATGCGCCCGGCGCCGAGCTCGAGGTCGACGCCGCGGACGGCGTGGTGGCGTCCCGAGCCGGAGCCGTAGGTGACGTGCAGGTCGGAGACCCGCAGGATCGGCAGGTCGGTCATCGGTTGCCTCCCAGCTCCCGTGCGAGCCCGTTGACGGCGAGCACCACCACGAGGATGACCGCGCCGGGCATGATGCTCAGCCAGGGCGCGGTGGCGATGAACTGGCGACCGTCGGACACCAGGGAGCCCCACTCGGGCGTCGGAGGCTGGGCGCCGAAGCCGAGGAAGCTGAGCGCGGACACCGCCAGGATCGCGAGCGCGAGCTCGGTGGACGCCATCGCGACGATCGGCTGCGACGCGTTGGGCAGCACGTGCCGCAGGAGGATCGTGGGACGTCGAAGCCCCATGGTGCGGGCGGCCTCGATGTACTCCTCGTGCCGCACGCGCATCACCTGGGCGCGCATCACCCTGGCGAACGAGCCGGTGGCGCCCAGGCCGACGCCGATCGCGATGGATACGGCTCCGAAGCCGAGCGAGGCGACCACGATGAGGGCGAGCAGGATGCCTGGGATCGCGAGCATGACGTCGACGAAGCGCATGAGCACGAAGTCGAGGCGCCCGCCGGCGGTTCCGCTGATCAGGCCGATCAGGCCGCCGAGCACCGCGCCTGCGACCGTGGCGAGCACGGCCGCCATGAGCGACAGGCGTGCGCCGTAGACGACGCGCGAGAACACGTCGCGGGCGAGCGCGTCGGTGCCGAACAGGTGCTCCCAGCTCGGCGGCTCGAGCCGCGCGTCCCCCACGGAGTCGAACGGGTCGTACGGGGAGATCAGTCCGGGCCAGATCACTGCGATGAGCGTGACGGCCAGCACCAGGACGGACAGGAGCGTCAAGGGGTTGAGGAGGCGCCTCATGCGGGGTCGGCTCCTTCGAGGACGACAGGACGCGGCGCGCGGGTGGCGGCGACGCGGGTGCGGATGCGGGGGTCGAGGACGCCGTAGAGGAGGTCGACCACGAGCGTGGTCACCGCGTAGATGGCGGCGACCACCATGACGACCCCGGTGACCACGTTGATGTCACGCGCGAGGACCGCGTCCACGGTGATGCGGCCGATGCCGTCGCGCGAGAACACGGTCTCGACCACGGCGGTGCCGCCCGCGAGGTAGCCGATCTGGAGGCCGATGATCGTGATGGACGGCAGCACGGCGTTGCGGAGGATGTGCCGTCCGATGACCACGGGCTGGCTGAGGCCCTTGGCCTGGGCGGTGCGCACGAAGCCGGCGTCGCCCGCCTCGAAGACCGCGGCGGAGAACACCTGGTAGAAGATCGCCCCGGTGGGCAGCGAGAGCGTGACCGCCGGCATCACCGTGGAGGCGAAGCCGTCGGCCCCGGACGCGGGGAACCAGCCCAGCTGGAACGAGAGCAGGCTGATGAGCACCACGCCGGTGAGGAACGCGGGGATCGCGATGCCGAGCGGCGGGATCTGCGACACCGCGCTGCGCAGCCACCGCGGCCGCGCCAGGTACGCCGCGATCGTGAAGCCGAGCGCGCCGACGAAGCCGAGCACGAGCGCGAGCACGGCGACCGCGGCGGTGCGCGGCAGGGCACGCGCGACCATGTCGGAGACCTCGTAGCCGGTGGCCATCGAGACCCCGAGGTCGCCGCGGAACAGTGCCACGAAGTGGGCGACGTACTGGTGGACCAGCGAGCCGTCGAGGCCGTACTGGGCGCGCAGCGCGTCCAGCACGGCAGGGTCGGTGGTCGCGGCGTCCCCGGCGCGCACCGCGAGCGCGGCGAGCACCGGGTCGCCGGGGAGGGCGTGGATCAGCAGGAAGGTCACCGTGTACGTGGCCCAGACCACGAACAGGCATTGGAGCACCTTGGGCGCCACGAACCGCACGAGCGGTCCTGCCCGGTGAAGCCTTCCTGCCGATCTCACGTCATGCTCCTTCTGTTAGCCGACGACCATGGCGTCGTAGAGGTTGATGCGGGCCGCGGAGTCGAAGGTGAGGCCTTCGACGTTCGCGGACGAGGCGTGCAGCTGCACGGTCTCGAGGGCGGGGATGACGTACGCCTTCTCCGCGACCAGCTGCTGGATCTGGTCGACGATGGCCTGACGGGCGTCGGTGTCGACCGTGGCGGCCTGCTCCTGCAGCAGCGACTCCAACTCAGGGTCGTCGACGATGCCCCAGCGCGAGGCAGAGTCGACCGACAGCAGGACGCGCAGCACGTCGGGGTCGGTGCGGGTCAGGCCCGCCCCGAGGGCGTCGTAGTCGCCCGAGGCGATGGCGCCGAAGAAGTCACCCGCGGAGACCATGTTGATCTGCATGTCGATGCCGTTGTCGGCGAGCTGCATCTGCGCCGCCTCGAGCACGTCCTGGGCGTAGAAGGCGGTGACGGTGAACGTGAGCGTCTGGCCGTCCTTCTGGTAGATGCCGTCGGAGCCGAGCGTCCAGCCGTCGGCCTCGAGCAGCGCCGCGGCGCCTTCGGGGTCGTAGGCCAGGGTGTCGCCGAGGTCCGTGTAGCCGGGGGTCGACGAGGTGAGGACGCTGGTGGGCGCCTGGCCGCTCGCGGAGCCGGTGAGGACGTTGATCTGGTCGCGGTCGAGCGACTTGGTGATGGCCTGGCGGACCGCCTCGTCACCCATGAGCCCGTGCGTGGTGTTGATGACGAACGAGTTGGGCACGCCGGGGTTGGCCGCCGCGTACAGGTGGAAGGCGTCGCCGGAGAACCGCGACTCGTCGATGTAGGGCACGTCCTGGATCAGGTCGTACTCGCCGGACTCGAGGCCGCCCGTGCGGACCGAGGCCTCGGTGATGATCGGGAAGGTCACCGAGTCGAGGTACGCCTCGCCGGTGTGCCCGCGCAGCTCCGAGCCCCAGTCGTAGCCGTCGCGCTTCACGATCTTGACCGAGTCGTTGACCGTGTAGGAGTCGAGCACGAACGGGCCGGTGCCGACGACGGACTGGCAGCGGTCCTCGGCGGACGCCGCGACCGTGTCGGCCGACAGGATGCCGAGGCTCATGGTCGTGGCGCCCTGCGCGAACTGCACGTTCGGCGCGGAGAAGTTCACCGTGAACTCGGTCTCCGAGGTGACGTCGGTGCCGGTGTAGCCCGCGAGGTAGGCGCTCGCGAGCGACGCGGACGAGCCGAGGGCCATGATCGCGTCGAAGTTCTCGGCGACGACCTCCGACGTGAGCGGGGTGCCGTCGGAGAAGGTGACACCGTCACGCAGGGTGAACGTGTACGCCGTCGCGTCGTCGTTCACCGACCAGTCGGAGGCGAGCCACGGGACGATGTCCCCGGTGGCCGGGTCCTGGTCGAGCAGCGAGTCCGTGAGCTGGCGGCCGATGTTGAGCGAGGTCGTCATCGAGGTCTGCTGCGGGTCGAGGCAGGTCGGGTCCTCCTTGATGGCGAACACGACGTCCTGCGCGGCCGCCGGGGTGCTCGAGGCCGAGACGGTGGCCTCGGTTCCCGACGAGCTGGAGCATCCGGCGAGCGCGGTGGCAGCGGCGAGCACGGCCGCTGGGGCCACCAGGTGCCGCCGACTGAGTCGGAAGGGGTTCGTCACTGGTCTTCTCCTTGCATGGGGGGTGTGTGGAGTCACTCCGGCAGGGCGCCGAAGAGGAGCTCGCCGCGGACCACCACGGCGACGATCGAGTCGGCGGTGAAGTCCTCCAGGGACTCCCATGGCCGTCCGCGGACGACGAGCATGTCGGCGCGCGCGCCCGTGGCGATACGGCCCAGGTCGGGCATGCCGATCGCGGCGGCCGCGTCCGAGGTGGCCGAGACGAGCGTGCGCTCGGCGGTCCAGCCGAAGAGCGACTGCATGTGGCGCAGCTCCTCGTGCTGATCGCCGTAGCGCACCATCACGCCGTTCGCGTCGGTGCCGAGCACGAAGCGGACGCCTGCCTCGGCGGCGCCGCGGAAGCGGTCGTCGCGCTCGGCCACGACGCCCGCGGCCTTCTCCGCGGCCTCGTCGGTCACGGGGATCTCGCGGGCGGCGATCCTGTCGTTGATGAGCAGCGTGGGCGCGATCGGGATGTTGCGCTCGATCAGCTCGTCCCAGTGCCGCGGAAGGATGCCGGTGCCGTGCTCGATCGAGTCGACGCCGTGCGTGAGGGCACGGTCGACGCCCTCCACCGTGTGGGTGTGCGCAGCGACGAGCATGCCGAGCGCGTGCGCCTCGTCGATCGTCGTCGCGATCTCCGCGTCGGTCTGGTTCCTCCAGCCGACGCCATCGCCCTGCGAGAGGACGCCACCGGACACGTGGATCTTGATGCCGTGCGAGCCTTGGCGCGCCCACTGTCGCACGAGCTTGCGGCACTCGTCGGGCGAGTCCGCGACCGGCGGACGGTGCGGGTAGTGGGGCGGGGTGAAGAGGTCCCCGTGGCCGGCGGTCATGCCGACGGTGCCGTGGACGCGCAGGCGCGGTCCTGGCACCAGGTGGTCGTCCAGGCCGCGCGCGGCGGCGAGCTGCACCTCGGACCCCGCGAGGTCCCGCAGGGTGGTGATGCCCGCGCGGGCCGCGTTCGCGGCGTGCTTGACCACGTGCAGCGACTTCTCCGCCGCGGGGGTGATGAGCGGCCAGGTGGCCCAGTCGGCGCGCCCGGTTCCTGCGCTCGAGTCGAGGTGCACGTGGGTGTCGATCATGCCGGGGATGAGGCTGAGCCCGCTGTCGTGCTCCGCGTCCGCGGCGGCGACCGACACGATGCCGTCGCCGTCCCACGAGACGGTCGACACGCCCCGGTCGGCGGTGCCGTCCCAGAGGCGGATCCCCGTCAGGGTGCGTGCGGTCGTGCTCATGGTCGGCTCCGATCGTTCTCGGTCAGGTGGTGGCGGCGGACGTCGGCGTCAGGCGACACGCTAACCCGTCCGAGAGGGACGAATGTCAACAAGTCGAAAACGTGACGAAGAGTTAACGCCCCCGAAACGCAAGGATTCAGCACGAACGACCGTGGAAACACGGGCAGGCATAGGATCGCTCCACTCGCCTTGTCGATAAGTGACAAGTTGCCGCACACATGTCGAAAGGATCCACATAGCCATGCGGACCTCGCTCCTCACCGTCGGCAGGCGCCTCGCGCTGGCCCTCGAGCCTGGCGACGACGTGCTCGCCTCGATCGCCGCCGCCTGCCGCGAGCACGACATCTCTCAAGGCGTGATCGTCACCTGCAGCGGCGCGTTCCGACGTGTGCGTCTGATCGCGACCACAGGCGCGCCTGGTCCGGACCCCGACGAGCCGCTTCAGGACCACGTGGACGTCACCTTCGCCGAAGGGATCGGTTCCGGCACGGTCGTGACGGACGGCTCTGGCGAGCTGTCGGTGCACCTCCACGTCGCCGTCGGCGTGCGCACCCAGGCAGGCGCAGCGTACGCGGGCCACGTCCTGGAGGCCGAGGCGCAGTACGTGGTGGAGCTGGTGCTCGACGAGGTGACGTCGCCGCGCATGACCCGGACCGCGACCGAGGCGACCCGGGGCGTGCCCGCCTGGGACTTCGCGACCTCTTCCGTCGCCGCGGCCGGGCCGCTAGCCTGAGCCGAACGACGACTGCGAGCAACCACGTGACCTACCTGCCCTTCTCCTCCCCGAGCGTCGACTCGATCCAGATGCAGCTGCTGCGCTACGCGCGGGAGGCCGCCGCGAGTCGCGCCCCGCTCCCGGGCGAGCTCGAGCTCACCGCACGGCTGGGCTGCACACGGCAGCAGCTGCGCAACGCGATGGCGGGGCTCGAGCGTCAAGGCATCGTCCGACGCCGCCAGGGCACCGTGACCACGGTCGACCCGATCGCGTTGCGCATGAGCGTGCGCCTCGAGGAGCAGTTCGAGCACACCGACCTGCTCAACCGCCTGGGCTACCGGGCGGAGGTGGACGTGCTGTCCTCAGAGACGATCACCATCCCGTCGCACATCGCGGCGCTGATGGAGCTGCCGACCGACACGCTGATCGCCTCTGCGCGGAAGCGCTGGCGCGCCGACGGCCAGGTGGCGATGATCGCGCACAACTCGCTGCCCCTGCCCGGCGCGATCGAGGTGGACCCCGCCGAGTCGATCTTCGACGCGATCGCCCGTATCCATGGCGAGGCCGTGGTGTGGGAGGTGACGACGCCCGGCCTGGCGCGCCTCGACGAGACGCTGGCGGCACAGTTCGAGCGCGAGGTCGGCGAGCCGGTCATGACGTTCGAGTTCGTGGGCATCGGCGCGAGCGGCAAGCGGCTGCTGCACTCGATGGAGTACCACGACCCCCAGCTGGTCAGCTACTCGATGGTGAGGACCGCGCGCCCGCCGTGGGCATGAGCCACGCGCTCCCCCTCGCCGCCACTTGTCTACCAGTTGGCGGCGAAGTCTTCCGAAAGGCCGTCTTCCCCGCGGTCACTGTGCGTAAATTTCACTCAGGTTACGTCTGTGAAAAACCTTTGGTCTCGGCTTGTCAACAAGTGGCCCATCGGGGGTACGGTGGGCCCATGTCAGCCCCCACCGCATCCCACCGCACCGCGCCCCGCATCGACGAGGAGCTCATCCGCACCCTTCCGAAGGCGGAGGTGCACGTCCATCTCGAGGGAGGCATCGCGCTCGCCGACCTCCTGAAGCTCGCGAAGGACAACGGCGAGCACCTGCCGGGCCCGGCCGCCACGCTCTTCGACGTGTCCACGCACGACGAGTTCGCCATGCCGGACCTGACGACGGGAGGCGGCGCGGGCGTCGGCACCGGCGGCCTCAGCGGCTTCCTGAGGTTCCTCGACTGGCAGTGCGGCCTGGTGCGCACGGCGGACCAGGCGGCCCGGGTGGCGTACGCCTTCGCCGCGCGCCAATCGGTATCGGGGGTCCTGTACACGGACGTCATCGTCAACCCCACCCACTGGCACGCCTGGCTGGGCCGCGAGATGGCGCTGATGGACGCCATCACCGCCGGCTTCGACGAGGCGGAGCAGGATGGGCTGTGCTCCGTGGGGATCGCCTGGTCCCTGCTGCGCAGCCAGACCAGCACCGACGCCCGCCAGGTGGTCGAGTCCCTCGTGGACGCGCGCCCTTCGCGCGTCATCGCGCTGTCGGTCGACGGCGACGAGAAGGTCGCCGGCCGCACCGGGACCAAGTTCGAGGAGGCCTTCCGGCTCGCCAAGGCGGCGGGGCTGCGCCGCACGGTGCATGCCGGCGAGTCGTCGGGCCCGGAGGGCGTGTGGGACGCGCTCGACCTGCTCCAGGCCGAACGGATCGACCATGGCGTCCGCGCCGTGGAGGACCCGCTGCTCGTGGAGCGGCTCGTCGCAGACGGCATCCCGCTCGGCATCTGCCCCCGCTCGAACCTCACGCTCGGCGTCTACTCCGGCTGGGACACCCACCCGATCCGCGCCCTGATGGACGCGGGGGTCAAGGTCACGCTGAACACGGACGACCCCGAGCCCATGGGCACCACGCTCGTCCACGACTGGACGGCCGCGGCGCGCGAGTACGGCTGGGGACTGGACGACATGGCAGGCTTCGCCGCACGATCGATCGACGCGAGCTTCGCCACCGAGGACCTCAAGGCCCAGATGCGGAGCAGGCTCGCCGCCACGGTGGAAGGGCTGCGATGACCCTCAAGCACGACCTGTATCCCACGACGCCCGAGCTGGCACGCCTCCGCGCGGTCGCCGCGGGGCAGGAGCAGGCCGACCTCATCATCCGGGGCGGCCTGGTGCAGTCCCCCGGCACGGAGGAATGGCTGGAACGCGATCTGGTGATCGCCGGCCGCCACATCGCCGCCCTCACGCCGTGGGGACACTTCCCCACCGCCGCAGAGGAGATCGACGCCTCAGGCAGCCACGTGGTGCCCGGCTTCATCGACGCGCACCTCCACATCGAGTACACGAACCTCACCCCCGGCGAGCTGGGCCGCGTGAGCGTCCCCCGCGGCACGACCACGGTGCTCACCGACCCGAACGCCGCCGCCAACATCTGGGGCGAGGACGGGCTGGGCCTCATGCTCGACACCACGACGCCGCTGCGGATCCTGCACCAGGTCTCCCCCACCGCACCCGCCTCCGACACCCTGGAGCGCGGCGGAAAGCGGGTGCCCGAGTCCACGGTGCTCGCCCGGCTTGCGCAGGACGCGGCGGTGACGCTCGGCGAGGCGAACCCGTTCGACTACTCCGAGGTGTCCACCGCGCGCTACCGCGAAGCGCTCGTCAACGGCCGTCGCATCACCGGCCACACCGCCGCGCAGACCCACGAGACGCTGTGGGGCTACCTCGCCGCCGGGGTGGGCGACGACCACAACTCCGTCACGATCGACGAGGTGCTCGAGCGCACCAGGCTGGGCGCGATGATCACGGTGATGGGCTCATCGCTGAGCGACAACACGCTCACGATCTTCTCCGACCTGGACAAGGTCGCACCGGCGCTCAGGAGCCTGTGCTTCTGCGCCGACGACAAGCAGGTCACCGACCTGGTCCGCGAGGGTCACATCGACCACCATGTCCGGCAGGCGATCCGGCTGGGCGTCGACCCGCAGCTCGCGTACCGGATGGCCACCACGCAGCCCGCGCACTACTACCGGCTGGACCAGGTCGTGGGCGTCCTCGCTCCGTCGCGGCTGGCGGACGTGCTCGTCATCCCTGACCTTGCGGACGTGCGTCCCTCCTACGTTCTCAGCTCGGGCACCGTCGTCGCACGCGAAGGCGAGTGCCTGTTCCGCAACGACGACGTGCTTCCCGACTGGGCGCGCGACACGATGCACCTGCCCGCATCGCGGGACCCGGCGATCCTCGAGGCGTACGTGGACGACGATCGCACGGAGGTCGACGTGCGCGCGATGGAGCTGTACCACGGCTACTTCAAGCGCGCCGTCACGGCCACCCTGCCCGTCATCGACGGATCGATCCAGGCAGACCCGGCGCAGGACATGCTGAAGATCGCGATCATGGACCGCCACCACGCGAGCGGCGAGCGCGGCATCGGGTTCGTGCGCGGCTTCGGGCTGACACGTGGCGCCATCGCGGTGAGCATGAACTGCATGAACATGAACATCGCCGTGGTCGGCACCACCGACGCGGACATGCTCCACGCGATCGACGCGCTCGACGCGATGGGCGGCGGCTTCGTCGCAGTCGCGGACGGGGAGATCCTGGCGGCGGTGCCGCTGCCGATCGGCGGCGTCATGAGCGATGCGCCGTTCGAGCAGACGAACGCCGCGCTGCTGGACGCCCACGCCGCCGCGGCTTCGCTCGGCTGCCCCATGCGCGCGCCGTTCATCATCCTGTCGTTCGTCGGCATGTTCGTGGTCCCCGAGATCGGCCTCACCGAGCTGGGCCTCGTCGACGTCGGCGCGCAGGCGTTCATCGACCTCGTGCTGCCGGACGACCACGCCGCGTCGTCCTCGCACCTCTGAGCTCATCCCCGACCCAAGGAGTCCCCCATGATCGCACCCAGCCCCACCTCCGTCCCCGCCGACGAGCAGCGCTGGATCGACGTCGTCGACGAGATCGCGCCCGAGCTGGCGGCGACCGTCGCACAGGACGACGTCGACGCGCGGATCCCGCTCGAGCACCTGCAGCGCCTCCACGCGACCGGCCTCGACGCAGCCTTCCTGCCCCGCGAGCACGGCGGCGAGGCGCTGTCGTATGCCACTCTCGTCGGCGTCGTGCGTCGCCTGGCGCAGGCGCACCCGTCGGCCGCGACCCTGTGGCTGATGCACCTGGGCGCCGCGCACGCGCTCGTCACCATGTCGAACGCCGAGTCGAGCGCCTTCTTCGCCGCGGAGCTGAAGGCGGGCGCGCGGTTCGCGAACGCCCTGTCCGAGCCCGGCGGCGGCAACCTGTTCCTCACGTCGCAGACCGATGCGACGCCCGCAGGCGCCGACTGGTCGTTCACCGGCCGGAAGATGTTCATCTCCGGCTCGGAGGTCGCCACGCACCTGCTCCTCAACGCCCGCGTCGACGGCGCGCCCGGCTTCTTCGGCGTGACGATCGACGGCACGGTGTCCTTCCCGCCGATCGACGAGACGATGGGCATGCGCGCCACCCGCTCCCGCGGCGTCGCGTTCGACGGCACCCTGCTTCGGCAAGACCGTGCCTGCGCTCCCCCGGCGCCGACCTACGCGAACCTCATCACCGTCGGCTTCGCCTTCATCTCGATCGGCATCGCCGAGGCCGCGCTGCTGCAGCTGCGCGCAGGCGCGACGAAGGCGAAGCCCGGTGCCTCGTCCACCCTCGCCGAGGCGCAGTGGGTGCGCATGGAGACAGGCATGATGTGGGCCGAGGTGCAGGCCGCCGCGGCGCTCGCCGAGCGTGCCGCGTGGCTCGCCGACCAGGGCGACGAGGGCTGGCTGCGGGCGGCGACCACGTCCAAGATGCTCGCCAACGAGGTGGCCAAGAAGGCCGCGGCACTGGCGGTGCGCGTCGCCGGCGGAGGGGGCTACCTCACCAAGTCCCCCGTGCAGCGGATCGCGCGCGACGCGCAGGCAGGGGCGCTCATGGCCTACTCGGTGCCGTTCAGCCAGGAGATGGTCGGCGGCTGGTTCCTCGACCGGTCATGAACGACGTCCCGCAGGGCCCTCGCGACGACGTGCTCGCCGCGCACATCGCCGGGGTGCTGGTCGATGTGTTCGACCACGAGCCGGAGGCCGTGTCCGCGAGGGCGAGGGAAGGCGCCGCAGCGACCCGTGCCGAGGACGAGGCGCTGCCCGTGCTCGCGCCCGCGGATCTCAAGGCCGCGCTCGGTCTGTTCGCCTCCGGCGTCACGGTGGTGAGCGGCATGCACGAGGGCAGGCCGGCGGGGTTCACGTGCCAGAGCTTCTTCTCGGTGTCGCTCGAGCCACCCCTGATCGCGTTGAGCGTGATGGCGACGTCGACCACGTTCCCCCTGATCCGCACCGCGGATCGGATCGCGGTCTCGGTGCTCGCGGACGATCAGCGGGCCACGTCGAGCACGTTCGCGCGGTCGGGAGGCGACCGGTGGGCCGGGATCCCTTGGACGCCGTCTCCGGGCGGGGCGCCGGTGCTCGACGGCTCGCTCACCTGGTTCGAGTGCAGGATCGAGAGCGAGATCGAGGCGGGCGACCACACCCTGGTGATCGCCCGCATCACGGCGC
Source organism: Demequina capsici (assembly GCF_032102965.1). NCBI lineage: Bacteria > Bacillati > Actinomycetota > Actinomycetes > Micrococcales > Demequinaceae > Demequina > Demequina capsici. The sequence continues at coordinate 1,882,344 of NZ_CP134880.1, forward strand.
TCGGCCCGCGCCGACCCGATGCCGCGCCGCTGGTGTACGCGGCGGGCGCCTATCGCACGCTGCAGGACTGAGCGCCTGCTCAGTCGGCGGGTGGGCCCTCGAGCCTGGGCACCTCGACGAACTGGGTCTTCACGGATGTCGGGTGATCCTGGTTCGCCCTGGCCAGCAGGACGTCACGCTTGGCGGACATGTAGTCCATCACCGAGAACAGGACGCCGGAGATCACGAAGGTGAGATGGAGCCCGATCCGCCACGCGATGGCGGTGTAGTCGACGTCCTTCTCGTCCGCGATGTCGACGAAGTTCTTGAGGAGCAGGATCACGGAGATCGCGACCAGGGAGCCGATGAGCTTCATCTTCAGGCCGGAGAAGTCCACATGGCCCATCCACGAGGGACGGTCCACCGAGTCCTCGGCCGCGGAGATCTTGGAGACGAAGTTCTCGTAGCCCGCGAAGATCACGATGAGGATCAGGTTGCCCAGCAGCGCGATGTCGATCAATGTGAGGATGCCCACCGTGATCTCGTCGGTCGGGGTGGAGACGGTGATGGTGGTCACCATCTTCCACAGCTCGATCATGAACTTGATGGACACTCCGAGCAGTGCAGCGGCGAGGCCCAGGTACATGGGCGCGAGCAGCCACCGGCTGGCGAAGATCGCCCTCTCCACGTTGTCTTCGATCAGATCCCTCACGGCATCGCTCCCTCAGCGTCGTGCAGCAGTCCCCTCTCGGGGTGCGCGGCGGCGCCACGATGCGGGGACATCGGAGCCCCAACGACCGGCGCCGAGGGACTGTGCTCGCAGGATACCTGGCAGGGCATGCCGGAGGAAGGGCTCCGGATGGATTCGTGTGAGAACGCCGGACAGGCGACCGCGTCAGAGCTCGGGGAACCAGATCTCGATCTCGCGCGCGGCCGACTCGAGCGAGTCCGATCCATGCACCAGGTTCTGCATCACCTTGAGGCCCCAGTCGCGTCCCAGGTCGCCGCGGATGGTGCCAGGCGCCGCGACCGTCGGGTCCGTCGCGCCGGCGAGGGACCGGAAGCCCTCCACCACCCTCTGGCCCTCCGCGACGATCGCGAGCGTGGGGCCGGAGAGCATGAACTCCACGAGCGCCTCGTAGAACGGCTTGCCCGCGTGCTCCTCATAGTGCCTGCCGAGGATCTCGGGCGTCGCCTGCCGCAGCTCGACGGCGACGAGCCGATACCCCTTCGCCTCGATGCGACGCAGGATCTCGCCGGAGAGGCCACGGTGGACGCCGTCGGGCTTGACCAGGATCAGTGTGCGCTCCATGGGAACGACCCTACCGGGCGCGGCGGCACGCACGAGCCGTCTGCGCTCCACGTGCCAGGATGGTCACCATGATCACGCTCGAGGACTTCGACACGTATCCCGACTTCCCCATCGAGGGGATCCTCTTCTACGACATCGCACCCATCCTCGCGAGCCCCGAGCGATTCCGGGAGGCGTGCATCGACCTCATGCCGCCTCGCGACGCGCAGGTGGACATCGTCGCCGGCGTGGATGCGCGCGGCTTCATCTTCGCGCCCGTGGTGGCGCAGACGCTCGGCGTGGGCATGACGATGGTGCGCAAGAAGGGCAAGCTCCCGGGCGAGCTCCTGGAGGCCGACGCGACCATCGAGTACGGCGCCTCGGAGCTCGTGATCAACCCGAACGGCATCGCGGGCAGGCACGTGCTCGTGATCGACGACATCCTGGCGACGGGCGGCACCGCCCGCGCGGTCGCGGAGATGCTGGAGAAGGCGGGTGCTGCGAGCGTGCGCTTCAGCTTCCTCATGGAGATCGGCGACCTGCCGGGCCGCGAGGCCCTCGCGTCCTACGAGGTCGCGTCCGTCGTCGTCATCTGAGCCGGGCGCTGCGCCGGCCCCGCACGGGCACCCAGGTCAGGCGTTCACGTGCGCGTGCTTGTAGCCGGGCGCCCACCGGGCCGCCGCGAGCACCGTGCATGCGCCGATGAGCGCGCCCATCACCACCTGGAAGGCGACGTACCCCTGGTTGGGATCCACTGGGACCACGGAGAGCGACCTGATGTACGCGGCATGCGTGGCGATCGCGGTGAGCAGGGCCGACGCGGCGAGCCCGCCGACCACGGCCAGCAGCCAGATCGGCGCCTGGGACGTTCCAGGGTTCTCCCTCAGGAACCGCGACCAGTGGAGCAGGCTGTAGAAGCCCGACAGGCTGGTGGCCGACAGGCCGAGGAAGAGGATCACGTAGATCCTCACCGGAGGCTCGCTTCCTGATCCGTCGGCGAAGGTGAGCAGGACGGTGCGCTCGAGGGCCCAGAACATCATGCTGAGCCCGACCACGCCGGTGGCCAGCAGGCCGCCGAGGGTCCAAAGCAGTCGGGACACGCTCATGGGGCCTCCGCCTCGCCGGAACCACCGGCACGCGAGGACGACGCGGCGACCTCGCGCTCCGCACGCTCCCGGTCGATGCGGCCTCCGATGCTGAGCGCCATGATCCACAGCACCAGGAACACCGCGCCGATCGCCGCGATCGCGGGCACCACGATCCCGGCGATGAGCATGGGCGCCTGGAGCACCCAGCCGAGCCACCTGCCCCAGGGACGCTGCTGCACGCCGGCCGCGACCAGGAGCAGCGCCAGCAGCACGAAGCCGCCCAGCACCACGGCCATCACCGACGCGTACGAATGGTCGTTCAGCGCATCGCCCTTGGCGAGGCCGAAGGCCGTGAGCGCCGCGAAGAGGGCGACGAACGCCTGCAGCGCGAGCACCGCCTGGGTGAACACGAGGGTCGCGGGGCGCTGCCGCCGCGGCTGGGTCTCGGTCATCGGGCCTGGCCCGCCCCCTTCCGCTTGTCGGCGCTGAGCAGGATCCGCGCCTCTGCGACGAGCGTGATGGAACCGACGACGAGCACGCCCGCTCCCATGTCGTGGTCGCGCTCCGCGCGCTGCACGGCGGCGTCGAGCGCGTCGGGCACGCGCTGCTCGACCGTCACGCGGTCGTCGCCGAACACCTCGCGCGCGATCTCCCCGAGCTCGTCGGCAGGGACGGCGCGCGGCGACGACGACGCGGTGATGACGACGTGGTCGAGCGCGGGCTCGAGCCCCGCGAGGATCGACTCTGCGTCCTTGTCGCGCAGGATGCCGACGACTCCCACGAGCGCCTCGAAATGGAACGACTCCTCAAGCGCGTCGACCAGCGCGTCGATGCCGTGCGGGTTGTGCGCGGCGTCGACGAGGATCATGGGCGAGGTGCGCACGGCCTCGAGGCGTCCGGGAGAGGACACCGCGGCGAAACCGGCCTCGACGACGGCGCCGTCGAGCGCCCGAGGCTCCCCACCGTCGGCCAGCAGCGACTCCACCGCCGCGAGGGCCAGCAGGGCGTTCCCCGCCTGGTGCGCGCCGTAGAGCGGCACGAACAGCTCGGCGTAGGTGGCCGCAGGGGTGCGGAGCGTGACGAGCTGTCCACCGACGCCGGGCTGACGGTCGACCACCTCGATCTGCTCCCCCTCCCACAGGGCGCTCACGCCCACGTCGGCCACCGCGTGCCGCAGCACCGGGACCACCGGTTCGGCCTGCTCGGCGATCACGGCCACGCTGCCAGGCTTGATGATCCCTGCCTTCTCGGCGGCGATGTCCGCGAGCGTGTCGCCCAACCACTCCGAATGGTCCATCGCGACCGGTCCGATCACGGCCACGTCGGCGTCGGCCACGTTCGTCGCGTCCCAGGTGCCGCCCATGCCGACCTCGACCACGGCCACGTCGACCGGGGCGTCGGCGAAGGCCGCGTACGCGAGGACCGCGAGCACCTCGAAGAAGCTGAGGCGGGGGCCGCCCTCCTGCTGGGAGCGTGCGTCGACCAGGTGGATGATCGGGGCGACGTCCTGCCACAGGCGCACGAACGCGTCCTGCGCGATCGGTTCGCCGTCGATCTGGATCCGCTCCCTCACCGACGTCAGGTGCGGCGACGTGAAGAGCCCCGTGCGCAGCCCGTGCTCCCGGATCAGGGACTCGGCCATGCGCGCGGTGGACGTCTTGCCGTTGGTGCCGGTCACGTGCACCACCCGGAATATGCGCTGGGGGTCGCCCAGGGCCTCGCACGCCGCCTTCACACGATCGAGCGTCGGCTCGAAGTCGTGCTCAGGGTTGCGGGAGAGGATGTGGGCGTAGATCTCACGTTCGGCTTCGTCCAGCGACAGGCCGCCGAGGTCCAGGTCCGTCATGCGCACCAGTGTCCCATGGATGGTGGACGACGGGGCGTGGGCGTACGCTGGCGCCGCCCGTTTCGCACGGCATGGGAGGCAAGCCATGGACCCGACGACGCCCGCCGCTGGCTGGTATGCGGACCCGACGACGCCCGGGACCGCCCGCTGGTGGGACGGCACGCAGTGGACGGAGCACACCACGCCGCTGACACCGCCCGAGCCGGCGGCGCGGCCTGAGACGGGCGCGCACGCGGCGCAGGCACCTTCCAGCGCGTCGCCGATGTCGGAGGCCGGCCCGGAGCACGCTGCCGCCCCAGCGGTCGGCGCAGGTGACACGTTCCTGCCTGAGGAGGGCTTCGAGCCCGAGCCGCTCGGCCCGGTGGGGCACGCCCCCGATCTCGTGCCCACGGGACAGGACCCGTCTGTCGCGAAGCAGCCGGCCCTCGCGCCAGGCACGCCGAGCGCTGTCGTGGAGCCGTGGCAGACGCAGGAGCCCACCGCGCCTTGGGGCGCCTCAATCTGGGACCCGAGCAGCGCCTCGCTTCCCGCACCGACGCCGGTCCGCAAGGGAGTGCCGCGCGCGGTGACGCTCGGCATCGTCGTCGGACTTCTCGCCGTGCTGATCGGGGGCGGGCTGCTGGCGTTCGCGAAGCTCGGCTCCCTTGCGGACGGCACCACCGACGACGGGGCCGGCAGCGGCGTCCCCGGCTACGGCGATCAAGTGGACAAGGCCTCCGACACGGCCGCGAGCGCCGACGTGCAGACCATCGCCACACAGGTGGAGGCCTACTTCACCGAGTACCCCAGCGGGTCGGTGCCGCATTTGAGCGTGGTGGGCGGCAACTACGTTCTGACGGACTCCACGACCACCTGGGAGGTAGGGCCGGTCTCCGACGGCGTCACTCCAGGCGGCGTCACCGGCAGCGGCCTGAGCGACTTCTGTGTCTGGGTGACCTCGGCGAGCGGAACATCGTTCCACGCCGGGCTGGCGACCGCGGCGACGCAGGGTGCCTGCCAGGGGTGATCGTCACGCCGTGACGCGAGCCGACGGCTACGCGGGCTGAGGCTCTGAGGCGCCGCCGTCCGCCGCCTCGTCGCTGTGGCGACGCTGCGCGGTGGACAGGGTGGCCTCGGTGACCGGCGCCATCGCCTGCGCGGCGAGCTCGCGCCGTGCCTGGCCGACGAGCGTGATGGATCCGGCGACGAGCACGCCGGCGTTCTCTCCATGCGCCGCAGCGAGAGCACGCGCCTCAGCGAGCGCGGTGGCGACGTCGGGCGCCGCGCTGACGCGCTCCTCGCCCATCGCGCGCCGCGCGTGCTCCACGAGCACGTCCACCGGGAGCGCACGGTGCGACTCCGTGCGGGTGACGACCGCGTGGTCCAGGATCGGCGCGAGGCCCTCGAGGATGCCCACGTAGTCCTTGTCGCCGAGCACCGCGACCACGCCGACCACCTTCGTAAGCCCGAAGGCCTCGTGGAGCGAGCGCGCCAGCGCCTCGATGCCGTGCGGATTGTGCGCGGCGTCGCCGATGACGATCGGGTCGGCTGCGATGACCTCGAGCCGTCCAGGCGAGGTCGCCGCCGCGAAGCCGCGCGCCACCACCTCGGGGTCGAGCGAGCGCGGCACGCCGTCACCGAGCGCGACCTCGACCGCGGCGAGCGCGGTGAGCGCGTTCTGCGCCTGGAAGTCGCCATGCAGCGGCACGAGCACGTCCTCGTAGGTGGCTGCGGCGGTGCGCAGCGTGACGATCTGTCCGCCTGGAGCGACGCGACGCGCCTCGATGCTCATGTGCGCGCCCTCCCAGAAGATGGACGCCCCGCGGTCCGCAGCTGCGGCCGTGATGATCTCAGCGGCCTCATCCCTCTGGAGGGCGGACACGACGGTGGCGCCGGGCTTGATGATCCCGGACTTCTCGGATGCGACGCCCGGCAGGCCGCCGGTGAAGTAGCCGTCGTGGTCCAGCGCCATCGGGGTGAGGACGGCGATCCTTCCGTCCCCCACGTTCGTGGCGTCGCGGCGTCCGCCGATGCCGACCTCGATCACTGCCACGTCGACGGCGGCGTCGGCATACGCGGTGAAGCCGAGCACGGTGAGAACCTCGAAGAAGCTCATGCGGGGGCCGCCGCGCTGCAGCGACGCCGCGTCGACCGCGTGGATGGCGGGTGCGACGCGCTGCCACAGGCGGATCAGGTCCTCCTGCGGGAGCGGGCGTCCGTCGATCTGGATGCGCTCGCGCAGCGTGGTGAGGTGGGGCGACGTGTAGAGGCCCGTGCGCTGCCCGGAGGCGCGCAGCAGGGACTCGATCATGCGGCTGGTGGAGGTCTTCCCGTTGGTGCCCGTGACGTGCACGATGCGCAGCGAGCGCTGCGGATCGCCGAGCATCCCGAGCGCCTCGGAGACGCGTAGGAGCTTGGCCTCGTGGTCGGCCTCGGGGTGGCGGGCGAAGATGTGCGAGTCGATCTCTCGCTCAGCCTCAGCGAGGCTGATCTGGGGGAAACCTGCGGTGGTCACCGAGCAATTCTGAGGCACGGGAATGGGTGCTCGTGACCATTCCACACATGAATTTTCGGCGACATCCGATGCCGACATGAAGTGCCTGGTACATACCTCTTCTTGAGCGGGTTCTCGAGGCGCTGCGGGCGACCGTCACGCCCCCTGCAGGCCTCCCGGCCGACGTCACGGTGAGAGCGCGCCCACGGCGCCGCCCACGCGCACACGGGGTGTCGCTCCCGCCGTCGTCCCGCTAGCGTGGCGGTGACGAAGGGAGCCCCCATGCGCACGCTCGTCCTGTGCGGATCCCCCGCGCTCGGCATGCCCGCCTCGCCGTCCCGGCTCATCGATCCCACCACCCCGCTGGCGGGCGCGACGGACCTGGGCCTCACCCGCGGTGACGGGATCTTCGAGTCCGTCGGGATCCACCACGGCAGGATGCACGACCTCGAGCCTCATCTGGAGCGTCTCGCCCAGTCGGCGCGCCTGATGGACCTGCCCGCGCCGGACCTCGCCGTGTTCAGGGACGCGATCTCCCAGGCTGTCGACGCACTGCTGGCCGGCGTGGACCACGTGCCGGTCACCGCGCTGTGCAAGATCGTGTACACCCGCGGAGAGGAGGCTGCGGCTGCCGTCGCGCCCGGCCGACCGCTGGGGTTTGCGCTCGCCTACGAGTTCCCCGACCCCACCGAGGCGCGCAGGCGCGGCACGTCCGCCCTCACGCTGACCCGCGGGTACCCGCTGGGGATCGGCGCGGTGGCGCCGTGGCTCACGGTCGGGGCGAAGACGCTGTCCTACTCCGTCAACATGGCCGCGCTGCGCCATGCGGCGGCCCAGGGCGTGGAGGAGGTCGTGTTCACCACGACCGACGGATTCGTGCTCGAGGCGCCGCGGTCCACCGTGGTCATGCGTCGAGGAGACGTGGTGACCACTCCGTCGATCGAGGGCGGCCTGCTGCATGGCACGGCGCAGCGCGCGGCGTTCGACGCCTTCGAGGCGCTGGGACTGTCCACGGAGTATCGCGACGTGCGGGTCGAGGAGCTTGCGGGGGCGGACGCGCTGTGGCTCGCCGACTCCGCGTTCCTGCTGCGACCGTTGCACCACCTCGACGGACGCAGGCTCGAGGTCGACGAGGCCCTGACCGGCGCGGCGATCGACCTCATGCTGGCCGCAGGTTCCTGACCGGCCTGCACCGCGCCCTCACGGCGAGGACGCGCGCCGGGGTCAACGGACTGCGAGGCCCAGCAGCACCAGGATCGCTCCGACTCCCGCGACCACCATCGGCAGGGGGACCCGGGGGATGCGCTCCTCCCAGCGGGGCAGCCATGCGACGCGCGCAGGGCTCGCGTATGTCCCCTGCGCGCTCGTGGCCCGCTCGCGCGGCTCGGCGACTGGATCCTCGTGCGTCGTGCTCCCCATGGCGTCCCCCTTCTGGTGCACCCATGGTGGCACGCGATGCCGCACGGTCCCGGGACGTCGCCCTCAGGATCATCCGGCGCGGCGCGGCGGCGCGGGACGCCTCAGGGGGTCGGGCCTGTGGCGACGGGACGGCCCTGGTGCGACCATGCGGACCATGAGCCCGGGTACAGCGCCACGTCGGCGATCCCGGCGATCTCCATCGCCGCGATCTGGTGCGCGGCGGTGACGCCCGACCCGCAGTAGACGGCGGTCGTGTCCGCCTGGGCACCCAGTCCCGTGAAGCGGGCGGCCAACGCCTCGGGCGGGAGGAAGCGTCCGTCAGGCTGGGAGTTCTCGCTCGTGGGCGCGTTGACCGCGCCGGGGATGTGCCCCGCGACGGGGTCCATCGGCTCGACCTCGCCCCGGTACCGCTCACCCGCGCGTGCGTCCAGCAGCAGCCCGTCGTAGGTCGCCGCCTCGTCGGCGTCGATGACCCCCATGACGCCCCAGCCGAGGGAGACGGCGCCTGCCGTCGGCGTGACGACGCCCGCCTCCACGGGCTGACCGGCCGCGACCCAGGCCGCGTAGCCGCCGTCGAGGATGCGGACGTCCAGGTCGGCGTGCCGCAGCAGCCACCATGCGCGCGCGGCGCCGAACGAAGGTCCGCCGTCCATGACGACGACGCGGTCGTCGTCGTTCACGCCCCACGCGCGTGCAGCCTGCTCGAGCCGTTCCCGGGTCGGTAGCGGGTGCCGCCCCTCGGTCGGGTCGCCGTGGGTGGACAGCTCGGTCTCGAGGTCGACGTAGACGGCGCCGGGCACATGGCCCGCCGCGAACTCGTCACGCCCGTCGGGCTGCGCCAGCGCCCACCGCACGTCGAGCACGCGCGGAGGGTTCTCGTCTGCGAGCTCGGCTGCGAGCGCCTCGACGGATACCAGGACGGTCATGCGGTCTCCTCTGGTCGTGCGGCCTGGCTCCCCTGCCGCGTGCGTGGCGCGCCGGGGTGGCCGACGCTCATCCGAACACTCCTGTGGACAGGTAGCGGTCGCCGCGGTCGGGGGCCACGAACAGCACCACGGATCCCGGGTTCTCGGCGGCCAGGTCGATCGCGACGGCGGCAGCGCCGCCGGCGCTCAGCCCGAGCAGCAGCCCCTCGTTCCTTGCCAGCGCGCGGGCGGTCTCGACGGCACGCTCGCCTGCGACCTCGCGCACCCCGGCCAGGTGGGTGGCGTCGAAGATCGACGGCAGGTACTCCTGGGGCCATGCGCGGATGCCGGGGATGGACGCTCCCGGCGCCGGCTGGACGCCGTAGACCTGCACGTGCGGCGCGATCGAGGCCAGCCCGCGGGAGACGCCGGTCACGGTGCCCGTGGTCCCCATGGTGCAGACCACGTGGCTGACGAGACCACGGGTCTGATCCCAGATCTCGTGCGCCGTGGCGTGCTCGTGAGCGGCCGGGTTCGCGGGATTCGAGAACTGGTCGAGCCGCACCGCACCGCGCTCCCGCTCGATCTGCGCGGCCACGTCCCGGGCATGCTCCATGCCCTGCTCACGCGGAGTCTCCACCACGTCTGCGCCGTACGCGCGCATCGTGTCCAGCCGCTCCTGCGACGACCCCTCGGGGATCACGAGCACGAAGCGGTAGCCGAGCACCGCCGCGGCGGCCGCGAGCGCGATGCCGGTGTTCCCGCTGGTCGCCTCGACGATCAGGTCTCCTGGCGCGATCAGCCCGTCCCGCTCGGCGGCGGCGATCATGGAGAACGCGGGCCGATCCTTGACCGAGCCCGCGGGGTTGTTGCCCTCGAGCTTGGCGAGCACGGTGGAGCCTGGTGGCGCCAGGCGCTGCAGGCGGACGATGGGAGTGCCGCCGACGGCGTCCGCGAGCGTGGGGAAGGCGCCCGGCGCGTCGGCCGGGCGACCCTCCTTCGCTCCACGCGCGTCGCTCATGTCAGGCCTTCGTCACCGAGATGGTCTGATCGCCCTCCGTCACCGTCACCTCGGTGGCGAGCACCTCGCCTGCGATGAGCTCGCGGTAGGTCTCGACCGCGCTCACCCTGTCGGCGGGCACGGTGAGCGCGAGGACGATGCGGTCGCCCACGTTCAGGCCGGCGGCCTTGCGCTCGTCCTGGATGGCGCGGATGAGGTCGCGCGCGAAGCCCTCGGCCTCCAGCTCGGCGGTGAGGGCCGTGTCGAGCAGCACGAAGCCCCCGCCCGGCAGCACCGACGCGACCGGCGCGTCGTCCCCTTCGCCGCCGATCACGGTGACGAGCTCGTACTCGCCGTCGGCGAGCACGATGCCGCCCGACGTGACGGCTCCGTCCGCCTCGGACCAGTCGCCGGTCTTGGATCCCTCGATGGCCTCCTGGACCTGCTTGCCGATGCGCGGTCCGGCGGCGCGGGCGTTGACCGTGAGGCGACGCTCCACCGGGTTCGCCTCGGTGAACGCCGCCTCCGTCACGAGCGAGACGGCCTTGACGTTGAGCTCGGAGGCGATGAGGGTGGCGTACGCCTCCAGCGCTGCCGGGTCCGCGACGGCCACCTCGAGCAGCGGGAGAGGCTGGCGCACGCGGATCTGCTCCCTCTTGCGCAGCGCGTGCGCCGAGGAGACGACCTCGCGCACCTGGTCCATGACGCTGCCGAGACTGTCGTCGTGCCAGGCGGCGGGTGCGACCGGATAGTCGGTGAGGTGCACCGAGCGCTCGCCTGTGAGCCCGCGCCAGACCTCCTCGGTGGTGAGGGGCAGCAGCGGAGCCGCGAGTCGCGAGACGGATTCGAGCACCGTGTACAGGGTGTCGAACGCGTCCTGGTCCTCGTCCCAGAAGCGGTCGCGCTGGGTGCGGACGTACCAGTTGGTCAGCAGGTCCATGTACTGGGACAGCGCGTCGGACGCGCCGGGCACGTCGAACTCGTCCATCTGCGCGGTGACGGTGTCCACAAGCTCGGCCGTCTTGGCGAGCACGTACCGGTCCATGACGGGCAGCGAGGCTACCCTCGCGTCGTCCATGGCCGTGCCGAGCACGCCCTTGCCGCCGTTCGCGGCGCCCGCGTAGAGCGTGAAGAAGTAGTACGTGGACCACAGGGGCAGCATCACCTGTCGCACGCCCTCACGGATGCCCTGCTCGGTGACGATCAGGTTGCCGCCGCGCAGGATGGGCGAGGCCATGAGGAACCAGCGCATGGCGTCGGAGCCGTCGCGGTGGAAGACCTCGTTCACGTCCGGGTAGTTGCGGCGCGACTTGGACATCTTGGTGCCGTCGTCGCCCAGGACGATGCCGTGAGAGATGCAGGTGGTGAACGCGGGCCGCTCGAAGAGCGCCGACGCGAGCGTGTGCATCACGTAGAACCAGCCGCGCGTCTGGCCGATGTACTCGACGATGAAGTCCGCGGGGTTGTGGCTGTCGAACCACTCGCGGTTCTCGAACGGGTAGTGGACCTGCGCGAACGGCATCGACCCGGAGTCGAACCACACGTCGAGCACGTCCGGGATGCGACGCATGGTCGCCTTGCCCGACGGGTCGTCAGGGTTCGGACGCGTGAGGTCGTCGATGTACGGACGGTGCAGGTTCGGCTCGCCCTTCTCGTCGAGCGGCAGGCGTCCGAAGTCCGCCTCGAGCTCGGAGAGCGAGCCGTACACGTCGATGCGCGGGTGCGCCGGGTCGTCGGAGATCCACACGGGGATGGGCGTGCCGAAGTAGCGGTTGCGGCTGACGGACCAGTCGCGCGCGCCCTCGAGCCACTTGCCGAACTGGCCGTGCTTGATGTGCTCCGGCACCCACGTGATCTGCTCGTTGAGGCTCACCATGCGGTCGCGGAAGTCGGTGACGCGGATGAACCACGAGCTCACGGGCTTGTAGATCAGCGGGTTGCGGCAGCGCCAGCAGTGCGGGTAGCTGTGGTCGTACGTCTCGTGGCGGACCACGACGCCGGCCTCCTTGAGGTCGGCGATGATCTGCTTGTTCGCCTCGAAGACCTGCACGCCCTGGTATTCGGGGACCAACGCCGTGAAGCGGCCCTTCGCGTCGACCGTCTCGACGGGATGCACGCCCTTGGCGTTCAGCAGCGCGAGGTCGTCCTCGCCGTAAGGGGCCATGTGCACCAGACCGGTGCCGTCCTCGGTGGAGACGAAGTCGGCTGTCCAGGCGCGGTGCGCGTTCTCGTTCCCCGCGAAGTGCGGGAACGGCGGCGTGTACTGGAGCCCGTCGATGTCGGCGCCCTTGACGGTGGCCAGCGTCTCGTAGGCCTCGCCCAGCTCGCGGGCGTAGGCACCCACGCGCGAGGCGGCGAAGATCAGCTTGCGGCCCGCGAACGCGCCCTCGGCGGGGCGGACGACGACGTAGTCGATGTCGGGGCCGACGGCCGCGGCCAGGTTGCTCGGAAGCGTCCACGGCGTGGTGGTCCAGACGACGAGCTCGGCGCCCGCGAGGTCGCCGGGACCGTCCACGAGCGGCAGGGTCACGGTGAGCGCCGGGTCCTGACGCATCGCGTACACGTCGTCGTCCATGCGGAGCTCGTGGTTGGACAGCGGGGTCTCGTCGCGCCAGCAGTAGGGCAGCACGCGGAAGCCCTCGTATGCGAGGCCCTTGTCGTACAGCGACTTGAAGGCCCAGATCACGGACTCCATGAAGGTCACGTCGAGCGTCTTGTAGTCGTTCTCGAAGTCAACCCAGCGGGCCTGGCGGGTGACGTACTCCTCCCACTCCTTCGTGTACTTCAGCACCGACGTCCTGCACGCCTCGTTGAAGGCGGCGATGCCCATCTCCTCGATCTGCGACTTGTCAGTGATCCCGAGGATGCGCTCCGCCTCGAGCTCGGCGGGAAGCCCATGGGTGTCCCAGCCGAAGCGGCGCTCGACCTTCCTGCCGCGCATCGTCTCGAAGCGCGGCACCACGTCCTTGACGTAGCCGGTGAGCAGGTGACCGTAGTGCGGGAGCCCGTTCGCGAACGGCGGGCCGTCGTAGAAGACGAACTCCTCAGCCTCCGCGCGGTTGTCGATCGACGCCTGGAACGTCCCGTCGGCCTTCCAGTACGCGAGCACGTCCTCCTCCATGGAGGGGAAGCTCGGCGAGGCGGGGACCTCGGCGGTGGGCCGGTGAAGCGGATAGCGGGCGTCGCTCATGCGCGGGTGTCCTTCTGCTGCGGGTGGTGCGTCGACTCGGGGCCGGACGCTGGCGTCTGGCTCCTGCGAGGACGCTCGCCTCCGGCTCGGCCGGGGGCACGCGCGGTACCACCTCGCTTGCCGCTCTCCCCTGCCTCGCAGGCGGATCGCGGCCGCTCATGCCCCGCTGTCACGGGACGGACGCTGTGACGGGCTGCCCGTGCGGTTCTACCGCCCGACGCTGGTGGCCGGGTTTCTTCCGCAAGCTCGCCGGTGATGGCCGGGTCGACGCTGGTGGGTTCAGTGTAGCCCGCGCGCCGTGGCGGTCGCCGCAGGCTCGGGCGCTGTGACGCGCGACACGGACCGTCGACATCGCCCACCGGGGAACATTACGCTGGAGACGCTGGTTCCTTGAGGACCAGGATCCACGCGATCCCGCCGGGCGGCGCAGCCCTTCACACGCCGCCCCGCCGCTCGCGGGCACGGCGTCCGCCCTTGCCCCGCGACCCGCATTGGACGTCCTCGCCCTTGTCCTCCACCACACGCACCCTCGAGCTTCCCGCGCTCGATGGCCTCCTTGACCGCGCCGTGCCCTCGCACCTCGACCCGTCGGCCGTCCACGAGGCGGAGCCGACGACCGTCACCATCCCCCTCGCGGGGGGAGCCGAGGCCGTGGTCGTCGACGAGCCTGAGCCCCAGGTCCGGCCGCTCAGCACGCTGACGCTGTCACCCCGACGTGCCCGCCTGGCGCTCGGAGTGCTGGCCGCCGGCGCCTTCGCCACCGGCGCGAACGAGGCATCGATCGTGGCGCTGAGCACGTCGATCTCCACCGGCCTCGGCATCCCGGTGGCGCAGGTCGGCATGCTCGCCACCGCGTTCGCCCTCACCGTGGTCGCCTCAGCCGTCCCTCTCACGCTCCTCACCGCGCGGCTGTCCGCGCGCACCACGCTCACGGCCACGCTCGGGGTGTGGACGCTCGGAGTGGGCATCGCCGCGAGCGCAGGTTCCTTCGCGCAGCTCGCCGCGGGCCGGGTGGTGTCGGGCGCCGCGCACGCGCTGTTCTGGGGACTCGTCGCGCCCACTGCCGCGAGCCTCTTCGCGCCGCACCTGCGGGCGATGACGGTCACCCGGATCATGGTGGGCGGCGCGGCGGCAGGCGTCGTCGGCACGCCGCTCGTCACCGTCGCGGGAACACGTCTCGGATGGCAGGCACCGTACTGGGGTTTCACGGCGGTGGGCCTCCTGCTCGTGGCGGCGCTCGCGCTCGCACTGCCCGGTCGCGCGCCTCACGAGCCGGCCGAGCCGAGCGGCCCGGATCCCGCGCCGACCTCGCACACCAGGGGCGACGTGCCGTCGCATCGGGACTTCCTGCGGGTGCTGAGCGTCGCGTTCCTGGCACAGGTCTCGATGTCAGCCACATGGACCTACATCGCCTCGTTCTACACCGAGGTGGCGCACGTGCCCACCTCGGCGGTGCCGATCCTCTTCGCGCTCGGCGGGATCGTGGGCGTCGGCGCGACGCTCGCCGTCGGGCCCCTGCTGGCCCGACGCGCCGTGCACAGCGTGGGCCTGGGGATCGTGGGCGTCGCGCTCGCCTGGATCCTGCTGGCCACCGGCACCCCCTGGGGCGCAGCGACGGGCCAGGTGGCGCAGGCGGCCGGCTGGGCCGTCCTCGTCGCGGCGCTGCTGAACTGGGCGATGCGGCACACGCCGTGGCGCACCGACCTGGGAGCCAGCACGTTCATGATGACGTCCAACTCCGGGGCCGCGATCGGCCCGCTGCTGGGCGGGCTCGCCCTCGCCTCCTTCGGCCTGCGCATGCTGCCCCTCGTGTCGCTGCTGCTCACGGCGGTGGCCGCGGTGGTCGTGGGGACGGTCGACCCGAAGGTGGTGCGTCGGCTCGCCGTCTCGCGCCGCGTGCGCATGGCGCTGGAGCGTCGAGAGGACCTCCGTGCACGACGCGCGGAGTGGAAGGTCCGGACCGCTCCGGCGCGCGCACGATCCATCGCTGCGGCCTGGGGCGTGGGGCAGGCGGCGGCGCGGCACGCGGCCGTGCAGGCGCGTTCCCGCACCGTGGTCGTGGCGCGCGCGGCCTCCGATCAGCATGCGGCGTCGTCGCAGTCCGCGGATCCCTCGCCCGACCAGCCCTGACATCGGCCTCAGGGCCGCCGTGCGGACGCTGTGCAGTGCGTCACCGGAGGGCGCTCGGGCATCGACTCGAGGGCACCTGGAACCGTAGGATACGAGTCGTCGTTCTCAAGATTGCAGATCTTCTCGATCCGATCGAGAGGCGGCACCCACACCCCCTCTTGAGGCCCGTCCCCGCGGGCCCGTGACGCTTCACCCTGCCCGCACCACCCCAGACTGGAATCCGCCGTTGTCCGCCACGACCCGCACGCTCGAGCTGCCCTCGCTCGACGCGTGGCAGCACACCCACCCCGCCGCGCAGGCGGCACCGCGCGAGCCTTTCGACCCTGAGCCGACCACCGCGGCGATCCCTGTCACCGGCGCCGCCGAGGCGATCGTCGTCGACGAGCCCGATCCGGGCTTCCGCTCCCTCACGGCGCTGACCATGTCCCCGCGCCGCGCACGCGCCGCGCTCATGGCACTCGCCGCAGGCGCCTTCGCCGCGAGCGTCAACGAGGGAGCCGTCGTGGCGCTCACGCCGTCGATCTCGGCGAGCCTGGGAGTGCCGATGGCCCAGGTGGGCGTCCTCGTCACCGCCTTCGCGCTCACGGTCGTGATCGCCGCGGTGCCCCTGACGATGCTCGCGGGACGATTCGCGGCCCGCACCACGCTCACCGCGACGTTCGTCGTGTGGACCGCCGGCGTGGTCGTGGCCGCGACCGCCGGCTCGTTCGCCCAGCTCGCCGCGGGCCGCATCATCTCCGCCGCGGCGCACGGACTGTTCTGGGGCGTGGTCGCACCGACTGCGGCGAGCCTCTTCGCGCCGCACCTGCGCGCCATGACCGTCACCCGTGTCATGGTCGGAGGATCCGTGGCCGGCGTGATCGGGACCCCCCTCGTCACCGTGGCCGGTGAGACGGTGGGCTGGCAGGTCGCCTTCGTCGCGCTCGCGGCGATCGGCGTGGCGCTGGTGATCGCCCTGGCGCTCACCCTGCCCGGCCGTGCCAGGAACGACGACGACTGCACGGATGCCGACGCGAGGCCGCGCGCGCCGCACACGATCGGCGACGTGCCGTCGCTGCGGCACTTCGCGAGGGTGCTGGCCGTCACCTTCACCATGCAGGTGGGCATGGCGATCACGTGGACGTACATCGTCGCGTACTACACGGGTGCAGGCGGCGTCCCCAAGTCCGCCGTCCCGCTGCTGTTCTCGTTGGGCGGCATCGTGGGCGTCACCTCCACCCTGCTCATCACCCGCTTCCTGGCCCGTCACGCCGTCCAGACGGTGGGCCTCGGCGTGGTGGGCGTGGGGGTCGCCTGGATGCTCCTCGCGGTCGGCCAGCCGTGGGCCACCGTGGCCGGACAGGTGACCGTGTCGTTCGGCTGGGCCGTGCTCATGGCGGGCCTGCTCAACTGGGCCGTGCGCCACACGCCGTGGCGCACGGACGTCGGCTCCAGCGTCTACATGGTGACGGCCAACCTGGGCGCCGCCGTCGGCCCGCTGGTCGGGGGCTACGTGGTCGCCACGTTCGGCCTGGCGCTGCTGCCCGTGGTGTCGCTGGGCCTCACCGCCGTGGCCGGGGTGCTCGTGGTCACCGTCGACCCGACGGTGGTGCGCCGCCTCGCCGTGCCCCGGCAGGTCCGCATGGCGCTCGAGCGCCGCGAGGAGCTCCGTGCGCGCAGGCGGGAGTGGAGCAGACGCGCGGGCGCGCCCACGCACCGTCCCGTCGCCGCGGCGTGGGCGGTGGGCCAGAACGCCGCGCAGCAGCCCGGCGCAGAACGACGATCGCTGATGGCCGGCGTATGGACCCGACCCTGGGTCAACGCACGCCTCGCCTTCCCCGGCTACCGCTGGCAGGCTCACCACCGAGCCCGGTCGCGTCGGCTCGACGCCGATGAGGCGCTTCTGACGGCTCACGCGACGCGGCTGGCCGTCCTCCGGGACGATGCGGCGGCTCACGCCGTGCGGCTCGCCGCCCAGGAGCACGTGGCCGGATCGGACGCGGTGCTCGCCGACGACGCGAACGAGGCGCTGACATGCCGTCCCGAGGAGCAGGTCGCCGCCTTGCAGGCGCTCGACCCGTACCGCGCCGACGCCTGAGCGATGCCCCCGGCCCGCGCGGCCGGCATCCGACCCGCTGACCGACGCACGTCTGCAGCACGCTGTAGCGTCGTCGCCATGAGCGAACTGGAGCGCCTGGCCGACGCACTCTACGAGCTGGCGACATCCTCCAGCCCGATCGAGCTGATGTGGGACGGCAAGCTCGAGCACCTGGACGAATGGGACGACCTCTCCCCTGCGTCCCGCGAGGCGGTGCGGCGCCGGCACCTGGAGATCGCGCAGGCGGCCGAAGCGATCGACGTCCAGGGCGACCCCGCGCGTCGCGCGCTGCGCGACGTGGTCGCCACCACGGCGCGCAGCAGAGCTCTGATGTCGACGTGGGAGCCGGAGCTCCACCTGGTCAACCCGCGCATGGGGGTCCTCGAGCTGATCCTGTCGTTCGTCACCTCGTTCCCACTCGCGACGGCTGAGCACGGCGAGGCGTACCTCACCAAGCTGGGCCGGATCCCTGCGATGCTCGAGCAGCTGATGGACGTGGCCCAGGCCGCCGCCGACGAGGGTCGGGTCGCGCTCGCCAGCCACCTCGAGGCGACGGCGGCCTCCGCAGAGGCGTACCTAGCCACGCCCGCCGGCGCTGACGAGCGGCTGTGCGGGCAGGCTCCGCCCATCGACCTCGACCCAGCGGCCGCCCAAGGGTGGAGGGACCGGGTGGTCATGGTCGTGCGGGACCACGTCCGTCCAGGGCTCGCGGAGTACCGCACACGGCTGCGGCTGCTCGCCGAGCGAGGACGACCGGACGACCGGCCCGGCCTGGTCCACCTTGACGGCGGCCTCGCCATCTATCAGGACCAGATCTGGGCGAACCTCCTGCTGGACCGGACGCCTGACCAGCTGCACACGCTGGGGCTCGAGCGCATCGCTCTGCTCGAGCAGGAGTACCTGGAGGTCGCAGGCCCTCTGCTCGGGCTCCACGACGTCGACGAGATCTACCGGCGCCTCAGGGACGACGAGACGCTGCGGTATCGCGACGCGGTCACCCTGGTCGCCGACGCGACCGAGGCGCTCGCACGGGCCGAGGAGGCCTCGCACGCCTGGTTCGGAACGCTGCCGACCTCTCGGTGCACCGCGAACGCCACCGATTTCGGTCCGATGGGCTACTACTCGGGCCCGGACCCCCAGACCGGCAAGCCGCCTGCGTTCTACGTGAAGACGTCCGACCCGACGGCCTGGTCCACCTACGAGCTCGAAGGGCTCACCTATCACGAGGCGATCCCGGGGCACCATCTGCAGATCGCGCTCGCCGCCGAGAACCCGTCGCTGCATCGGGTGCAGCGGGAGTTCTTCAACACGGCGTACGCCGAGGGCTGGGCGCTGTACGCCGAACGGCTCGCGGACGAGATGGGCCTGTACTCGTCGCAGCTGTCACGCGTCGGCATGCTGCTCAACGACTCCATGCGCGCATGCCGCCTGGTGGTGGACACAGGCATCCACGCGTTCGGCTGGAGTCGTGACCAGGCTGTCCAGTTCATGGTGGACCACTCGCCGATCGACCCCGTGCACGTGGAGCAGGAGGTGGACCGGTACATCGCCTGGCCCGGCCAGGCGCTCGCATACATGGTGGGGAGGCTGGAGATCGAGTCGATCCGCACCGCTGCCGAGCGCATGGACGGCTTCGAGATCCGGGACTTCCACGACAGGGTGCTGCGCTACGGCTCCGTGCCGTTGACCACGCTGCGGGCTCAGGTCCTCGAGGGCTGACGCCGCGGTCCACGCCCCGCCGAGCGCGCGCGGGATGCGCGGCGCACACTGAGGGTGGGCCGCGCGAGAGTCGGCTGGCGGCACGGCGCGGTGCCCAGGACGGAGTCCCCCATGATCAGCGAATCCACAGCGGTCGCGACCTTCTCGACCGATTCGATCGACGACGCGATCGCCTTCTACGGCACCACGCTCGGCTTGCAGGTGCTGGGCCCCGACACCGTCGGCGTCGAGGACGCCATGGTGGTCCGCGCCGCGGGCGGCACGGCGGCGTTCATCTACCTCAAGGACGATCACGTGCCGGCCACGCACACGGTGCTGACCCTGCTGGTGGACGACCTCGACGCGGTCGTCGCCGAGCTGGGCAGGGCCGGCGTCAAGCCTGAGCTGCTCGAATGGACCGACGAGCAGGGCATCGCTCGAGGAGTCGAGGGCATGCCGCCGTCGGCGTGGGTCAAGGACCCCGCGGGCAACTGGGTGTGCTTCACCGAGGCCGACATGGCGCTCGCGGGCGGCGCGGCGGCCGCCTGACGCCATGGCCGCGCGGGCCGGCGTCGCGGCCGGGGCTCGGTCGCCCGAGGTCAGGGGTGCGCCGACGCCGGCTCCGCCTCGCTCGCGTCGCCGTCGTGCTCGGTGGCCACGTACGGGAACGCGGTGACGTTGAGCAGGGTCGGCTCGGTGCCGGGTCGACGCTCGGCCGCGGCCTCGAACCGCGCGATGAGCGCGTTGAGCTGTGCCTCCACCTCGACACGCTCGTCGGGCGTGAAGTAGGCGACCTGCCGGGCGACGCGGGTGAAGTCCGACACCCAGTCCGCGCCCTCGGCGGCGATGTAGCGAGCCGCGTCAGCGGCGAGCATGCGGTTGAGGCCCTCGATGCCCGCGATGAACTCGGCGGGCGCGAGCGACCCGATGTCCTGCCGGGAGATGAAGCTCTCCTCCTCGATCGCGCGGAAGTAGCGCTCGATGGCTCCGCCGCGCCGCTCCTCGCGCGTGACCTCGATGATGCCGCCGTCGAGCAGCTCCGAGACCGCCCGGTAGAGCGAGGCCTGCGGCACGTCGTCGAGCACCTTCGCGAGCTGCTTGACGTTCATCTCGGACTGGGCCAGCACCAGCGAGACGCGGATGCGCACGGGGTGAAGGAGAAGGCGGGAGCGACGAGGATCCATGGGCAGTCATTCTACTGTCTAAGAAGGCTGAATCGCGCTGGTCACGTCACTGAATGCCGCCCGATCCGCCCCGAATACCACCGAATATGCGTGGAATGGGGGCGGTAATAGGACCTCCGGCCTTCCGTTTGGCATCGTTCTCATGAATGGCGCCATGAAACGCACCGCGGTGCGGAAATCGTCGCCTGTGGAAAGAGAGGGGGCGTCACGGTCCGATGGCGGCGCTCCCGCTGCCGTGCGGTCAGCGCCTGCGACCCAGGAAGGGCACGAACTTGCCCGTCCGTGAGGCGTACTCCTCATACCCCTCGTACGCACCCCTCAGGTAGGACTCCTCGAGCCTGGTCTTGAGCTCGAAGAACACCATGAGCACCAGCACGAGCGCCCAGACGACGGCCTCGCCGCGCGCCACCGCCACGCCCGCGCAGATCGTCACCACCCCCGTGTAGACCGGGTGCCGCATCCACCGGTACAGGCCCTTCGCCACGAGTCCCGTGCCGTTCGGCGTGGGCAGCGGGGTCAACGCACGCCCCAGGTGCAGGCCCGAGACGGCGAGCAGCACCGATCCCAGCACCACGACCGCCAGGCCAGGCATCGGCGCGTCCGGCACATCGGGGCTCCACTGCGGCGGCCAGAAGCCCACGCCCAGGAACAGCAGCGCCTGCGTGGCCACGAGCGCCCAGTCGATGCGCGCCTGCCGATCGAGCAGCCTCATGCGCCTGATCGTGTGCATCCCCTGCTCCGCCGCCACCGAGACCTCCTCGTCCTTCTCTCCGATCCAACGATCGACGCGCTCCCACCAGTCGAACAGCCACGTCGTGCGATCCTCGACGTCCGCAGGGATCTCCTCCGGCATCGCGGTCCAGCCTTTCATGGTGATGCGCTTGTCCACCGGCAGCTCGCGCCACACGTCACGGATCGTGGACAGCCTCTCAAGACCGGTGTGCGCCACGACCACGACCGCCGCGCGCGGGCATGCCTCCATGGCCGCCATCACTCCCCCGACATGCGGCGGCATCACGTGCGGCATCGACTCCGCCCGGTCCGCGAGCGCGTCGTGCCCTGCCTCCCGGAGAGCGCGGATCCTCGACGCGCGGCGGCGCGGCGTCGCGTTCGCGCCCTCGGGGAAGATCAGCACGGCGTCGTCGTCGTCCATGCCGGCGGCGAGCTGGCCGACCGCGTCCGCCCCACCTGCTGCCCCCGAGCGACGGTAGCGACGCGGCGTCACGAAGCGCGCGGGGATGCGGTGGAGCAGCACGTCGATCGCCGGATCCCACTGGAGGGTGTCCTTGAGCACGATCATCGGGTCGCGGTCGAAGCGGTTGAGCAGGGCCTCCACGATCACGAAGGAGTCGCCGGGGCCCGCATGCCGGCTCACGACGATGATCGGCAGGCCGCGCGCGGCGCGGTCCAGGTCCGAGTCCTCATGGACGATGTCGAGCCGCAGGGTCCACCGCACCTGCCAGAACAGCAGCGCGAGCAGACGGCTGGCCAGCGTGTAGTGCGCCTCCTGGAACGACGGCCTCCGCAGCAGCAGCCCGAAGCCGGAGCCGATCCACAGCGCGAACAGGCACACGAGCGCGAACGCGTCCCACATGACGTAGAAGACGGCCATCGCGAACACTCGCGTGAGCCGCAGCCTGCCGGGCAGCGCCCAGCTCACGATGCCTGCGACGGTCGCGGCCAGCAGCATGACCGCCGGTATCACGGCGACTGCGAGGAACACCACCAGCGGCGCGATCACCAGCCGGCGCACCCACACGGGCGGCAGGCGAAGGCTCCTGGGCGGCCTCACGCCGTCGTCCCTGCGCCGGTCACGACCGGCCCCTGAGCGCGAGGTAGGCGGCCGACGCCTCATAGGCGGCGGCGATGCGCGCGTGGGTCGCGTCCATGCGACGGTAGGCGCCCGGCCTGGAGTCGCCCGGCTGCCGCCCGCCGTAGGGCAGCACGTGGACGACGACGCCGGCGGGCACCTGGGCGCGCTCACGGGCGAAGCGATGCCTGCGCGCGATCTCGAACGACACCCTCGCCACGTCGGACGGCTTGCGCGGGGCCGCGAGCGGCTCCTCGATCCGCCCCACCTGGAGGACGTACACCTCGGTCGCGCCGCGCGTGATCGCCTCGCCCAGCGGGATCGAGTTCACCAGGCCGCCGTCGACGAAGTGCTCGCCGTCGATCCAGGTGGGCGGCAGCGCTGCAGGCACGGACGCCGAGGCGAGCACGGCGTCGATCAACGGCCCCTGGTCGAACCAGCGCTCGGCCGCGCGCTCGATGCTCGCGGCGCACACGGCGAGCGGCACGCGCAGATCCTCGAAGCGCGCGTCGTGACCCACCATCGCCGCGATCAGCTCGCGCAGCGGCTCAGGGTCGTTGAGGTGGATGCGGGAGGTGGCGAGCCGCTGCAGCTGGCGCATCCACGAGTCGCCGTAGACCGCGGACGCGGCGGGCGACGCCCACGCGTCGGTGAGACGCTCCACGACCGCCATGCTGGGGTTGGCGGCGACCGCCGCGCCGTTGATGGCGCCGATCGACGTGCCGACGATCAGGTCCGGCTGGATCCCGGCCTCGAACAGCGCCTGGAGCATGCCGATCTCGACGGCGCCACGGACGCCGCCTCCTCCGAGCACGAAGCCGACCGTCATGGACCCGACTCTTCCATGGGTGACAGGCCGTGTCATCCCGCGCGCGCGGCATCCGTGGTCGAATGGTGAGCGTCTCGGGCGAGCGGCCCGTCCCCCAGCAAGGTGCCTCCGAACACCAGACATGATCACTCTCCTCATCGTCGGCCTCGTGTCCGGCATCATCACCGCCATCAGCCCCTGCGTGCTGCCGGTCCTGCCGGCGATCCTGACGAGCTCGATCCAGGACGGGGCGGCGTCCCGGCGCCGCCCGATCGTGGTGGTGGCCGGTCTGGTGACGAGCTTCGCCGTGTTCACGCTGCTCGGCGGGGTCCTGCTGTCCAGCCTGGGCCTGCCGGACGATCTGCTGCGCTGGGTGGGCATCGTGGTCCTCGCGATCGTGGGGCTGGGGCTCGCGATCCCCGCGGTGGGCCATCTGCTCGAGCGGCCGTTCCAGAACACGCGGATCCCCACGCTCAGCCGCGACGGGAACGGCTACGTGATGGGCCTGGCTCTGGGGCTGGTGTTCGTGCCCTGCGCGGGCCCGATCCTCGCGGCCATCACCGTGCTCGCAGCGACCAACGGGCTCAGCTGGGGCCTGGTGGTGCTGACGCTCGCGTTCTCCGCGGGGATCGCGGTCCCGCTGCTGGGGTTCGGGCTCGCAGGCCAGGCGATCGGGTCGCGCGTGAAGTCGGTGCGGACGCGGCTGCGGGGCATCCGGGTCGCGTCGGGCGTGATCCTCATGCTCACGGCGCTGGTGATCGCGACCAACCTCGCAGAGCCTCTTCAGCGGGCGGTGCCAGGCTTCCTCGCGTCGGTGCAGGACAGCATCGAGAACAACGACGCGGTGCGAGGCCAGCTGGACGGACTGTCCGGACGCTCCGCCGCGTCGGCCGCGACGGGCGACGCGATGACGTTCGACCAGTGCGCCGACGCGGACGAGTCCGTGCTGCACAACTGCGGCGATGCCAGGGGCTTCGAGGACATCGCGGCGTGGCTGAACACGCCCGACGGCGCGGCGCCCGACCTCACAGGGAAGGTCGTGCTGGTCGACTTCTGGACGTACTCCTGCATCAACTGCCAGCGCACCTTCCCCTACCTGACGGCCTGGTACTCGAAGTACAAGGACCTGGGGCTGGAGATCGTGGGCATCCACACCCCTGAGTTCGCGTTCGAGAAGGTCCAGGCCAACGTGGCCGACGCGACCGACCGCTACGGGATCGACTACCCGGTGGGCCTGGACAACGACTATGCGACGTGGCAGCAGTGGGATCAGCGCTTCTGGCCGGCGCACTACCTGATCGATCAGAACGGGGTGGTGCGCCAGGTCCACTACGGCGAGGGCGGCTACCAGCAGACGGAGGCGCTCATCCAGGAGCTGCTGGGCATGCCGGACGGCGGCTACGTGCAGGCGGACGACGGCAGCCACACGAGCGGCCGCACCCAGGAGTCGTACCTGGGCGGCTCGCGCCTCGCGTACGCGGAGAACGAGTCGTACACGGTCGGCGAGGACACCGCCTTCTCCGGCACTCCCACCCCCACGCTGAACCACTTCTCGTTCAACGGGCACTGGACCATCCAGGACGAGTATGCGCAGGCCGGCGACGGCGCCCGGCTGTTCCTCCATTACTACGCGTCCGACGTCTACCTGGTCATGGCAGGCACGGGCACGGTGAAGGTGACGGTGCTCGGGTCGGGGACGACGACGGAAGTGCAGGTGGACGGCACGTCCGACCTCTACACGCTCGTGTCGGGCGATCCGCAGGAGGCTGTCGTCGAGCTCGACTTCTCGCCGGGCGTGCAGGCGTACGCGTTCACCTTCGGATGACCCATCCGCCGTGCGGCCCGCGCCGAACACCTGGCAAGCGGCGATCGCCGTTCAGGAGCAACAGGGAGGGAACCATGAAGCTCGCACCCAGGATGATCATCGGCCCGTCGGTCGCGCTGCTCGCCGTCGGACTGCTCGCAGGCTGCAACGACACCACCACGCCGGAGGACTCGATGTCGCCGACGGCCTCGTCGGACACGATGATGGACGACACGATGGAGCCGTCGGCCACGGCCGACTCGATGACGGACGACTCGATGATGGACGACTCCATGTCGCCCTCCGCGTCGGCGGACACGATGATGGAGGACGATCAGATGGTGACGGACTCGCCGACGGCCGACGCGATGATGACCGACAGCGCGAGCTCCTGACGAGCACCACGGTTCGGAGACGACGATGGGCGAACGGCATCTGCGGGCGGTGCGCGGCGACGGGGACGTTCCCGCCGCCCGCGCCGCTGAGCCGTCCGCCGCTGAGCCGTCGGCCACGGCGCCGGGCCGCCGACCAGGCAGGAACGACGCGTGGGACGACCTGCTGGAGCGCGTAGGCCTGGGCGATCAGGGGGCCTACGAGCAGCTCTACGACATGGCCGCGGGGTCGGTGCTCGGCCTCGCGGTGCGAGTGGTCCGTGACCGCGACATGGCGGAGGACGTGGCCCAGGAGGTGCTGGTCGAGGTGTGGCACAGGGCGGCGAGGTTCCGCCGCGACGCCGGCTCGGCGCGGTCGTGGATCCTCACGATCGCGCATCGTCGGGCCGTGGACAGGGTGCGCTCGGAGCAGGCGCACGCCGATCGGCTGAAGGCCCACGGTGCGCTCCCGGAGTCGGAGCGCGCCGAGCAGGACACGGTGGTCGAGTCGATGCACCACGAATGGGAGGCGGCGAGGGTCCGTGCGGGACTGTCGCTTCTCACGGTCCGCCAGCGCGAGGCGCTCGAGCTGGCCTACTACCGCGGGTTCACGCATCGTGAGGTCGCGCAGGCGCTCGACGTGCCGTTGGGCACCGCGAAGGCACGGATCCGGGACGGCCTCATCAGGCTGCGGGACGCATGGGAGGAGGAGCGATGAGCGAGGACATGGATCAGGGCGTGCATTCGCTGCTAGGCCCCTATGTGGTCGACGCTGTCACGGATGTCGAGCGCGCGGCCTTCGTCAGGCACCTCGAGGCGTGCGCCGACTGCAGGGCGGAGGTGGCGTCGCTGGGAGAGGTTGCGGCGGCCCTCGCCGCGGTCGAGGCGGTCGATCCCCCCGCCGCGCTGCGCGACAGGGTGATGCGTCAGATCGACGTCACGGCCCAGCTCACGCCCACCGAGGCGGCTGCGGCCTCCCGTCTTGAGCCGCGCGCCGCCGCACCTGCACGGAGGGCGCCGCGCCGGTGGCTGCCCCTGACCGCGGCCGCCGCAGCGGTGGTGGCCGTCGCTGCGGTGGGGCTGAGCCTGCTCCTGCCGCGCCAGCAGGCGACGGAGGCGTCGGCCATGCAGCGGGACGCCATGATGATCGCGTCCGCGCCGGATGCCGAGTCCATGGACATGGATCTCGGCGCGACCCATGTGGTGGTGTCGGACCGCATGGACGGTGTGGCGCTCATGGGCGCGGACACCCCGATGCCCGCCGACGGCATGGAGTACCAGCTGTGGCTCATGATGGACGACGGCACCGTGATGGCTGGCCCCACGTTCATGCCCGACGCCGACGGCGAGGTCATGACGGTGATGCACACGAGCCTCGACGACGTCGCAGGGGTGGCGGTCACGGAGGAGCCGATGGGCGGTTCCTCGCACCCCACCTCCGACACCGTCGCGTCGGTCACGATGTAAGGTCACGATCCCGTCACGAACCGGTTCTCGCGGTGTCTGCTGCACTAACGTCGGGAGGGCGAAGGGGGCGCCCCTTGGGGCGACCGAGGAGCCTGTCCGCGCGTGGTCAACGGTGCCCGCGTGCGGACAGCTCGTCGCCCCTCGCGGTCCCTCGTGATGCGTCGCTCGACTCGCGCGGCGTCGCTGATCGCGTGAGACTGAAGCCATGGCAGAGATCCTGCTGTTCCACCACGCGCTCGGCCTCACGGAGGGGCTGAGCGCCTTCGCCGAGCGCCTTCGCGCCGGCGGCCATGTGGTGCACTGCCCCGACGCCTACGCCGGGCTCACCTTCGAACGGACCGATGACGGGGTGCGTCACGCGCAGGACATCGGGCACGACGCGCTCGCGGAGGTGGCCCGCCGTGCGGCGCGGGAGCATCGGCGCGCGACGGTCGTCATGGGCTTCTCGCTCGGCGCCGCGCAGGCGCAGCTGCTTGCCCAGGACCTGCCTCGGATCCGCGGATGCCTGCTCATGGGGGGCGTGCTTCCGCCGCTCGCGTTGGGCGGCGACTGGCGGCATCAGGTCCCGCTCGAGATCCACGCGGCGGACCCCGACGAGTGGGTGGATGAGGACGCGCTGAGCGAGCTGACGTTCCGCGCGCCGCACGCGCGGGTGTACCGCTACCCGGGCAGAGGGCACCTGTTCGTCGACAGATCCTCGCGCGACTACGACGGCGATGCGGCCGACCTGTTCGAGCAGCGCGTCGAGTCGTGGCTGGAGTCGGTGGGCCAGCCGTTGGACCACTCGGCCACTGCGCGCGCCCTCTGACGGCTTCAGGCGTCGACCGGCTTCAGGCGTCGACCGGCTTCAGGCGTCGGTCGACTGCAGGGATTCGGTGGACTACAGCGGTTCGGTGACGTCCGCGACGAGCGCGCGCGTGGCGGCGATCAGCGCCTTCGCCTCGAGCGTTGCGGACACCCCGTGCGCGCCGCCGCCGATGGACACTGCCTCTGCGCGCTCCAGGATCAGCGCATCTGCGATCACCGGCCAGGACCGTCCCTCGGAGGGGCCGAGCGCACCGAACGGCGTGATGGTGCCCCGCTCATAGCCGGTGACGTCCTTCGCGGTGGCGGCGTCGGGCATCGAGAGCCTGCTGACACCGAGCAGCGAGCGAAGCTTGGGCCACGAGATCTGACGGTCGCCTGGCACCAGCACGAGCAGGAAGTCGCCTTCCCCGCGACGCACCACGAGCGTCTTCACGACCTGGCGGGACAGCATGCCTCGCGCGGCGGCGGCCTCGTCGAGCGAGGCGACCGGCCCGTGCTGGATGACGGTGTGGACCACGCCTGCGGAGGCGAGTGCCTCGGTGGCGCGAGTGTAGGGAGCTGCCTGCTCGGGGGCCTCGGTCATGGGATCGGAACGCTCCGCAGGGCGGTTCGATTCCGCCGACGACGAGGCGGGGTCGGCGGTCACGTCAGGTCTGCACGCCGGTGTCGCGGCCGACCAGCCTGAGCCCAGGCGGGCCCATCTCGGGCGGCGTGTGGACCGTGAGCGGTGGGTCCAGGTGGGGCGAGACGGTCTCCGTGTACCAGTGGGAGAAGGTGCCGACGCTCGCACCCAGCCAGTCGTCCGTCACGGCGGTGTAGGCGACGAAGTACATCGCGATCACCGCGAACAGCTCGGCGATCAGGAACAGCGGCAGCTGCCGCGCCACCGCGCGGGTCCGCATCCGTGCCGCCCTGACCGCGGGCCGGCGCAACGGACGGATGGCTACGGACGCCAGATTCGGCGTGGTCACGATTCCCCCTAGGTTTCGATCGGTCGAGTTGCCATCTGCTCCCACGCTAACGCGGACGACGGCATTTCGCGCACTTTGTGCCATGCATGCCTGAATAGCAGGTGCCATGCGAACGATAGTCCAGATTGCGGCTTTTGCGCCACGACTGTGGAAGTCTCGTGCTTGCGGCCCGCATGGGAGCATTGACCGCAGCTCCCCCACGACCCGACAGGACGCCGATGCCCGACGCCGACAGCACCTCCTCGGACGCCGCGCCGCATGTCGAGGTGGTCGCCTCGCCCGTGCCTGTGGCGGGCGAAGGGCTCGCTCTTCCGGCCGCCGCGTCGGCACCCGCGACGCCCGCCCCGGTGCCCCCGCGCCGGGCATACGCTGCGCTCGCGGCCCTGGCCGTCGCGATGTTCCTCTACGTGTCCAACGAGATCGCGCCGCTGGGCCTCAACGCGGTGATCGCAGCCGACCTGAGCGTGAGCGAGGCCCGCGTCGGCCTGCTGATCTCCGTGGGCGCGGTGGTGGTGATCCTCGCATCGGTCCCGCTCGCGCTCGCGGCCGGACGCCTGCCCTACAGGTGGACGCTCGTGGGCGCCGGAACCCTGTTCACCGCGGCGATGGCGGTGTCAGCGGCATCGGGCACGTTCGGCGAGCTGGTGCTCGGGCGCGTTCTCGGCGCCACTGCGCATGCGATGTTCTGGGCGGTCGTCACCCCCGCGGCCGCCGGCATGTTCCCGGTCGCCGTACGGGGTCGCATGGTGGCGAAGGTCATGATCGGGTCGTCGGTGGCGGGCGTCGCCGGGCTGCCCGGCACCACCTGGCTGGCCCAGGTGGCCGGCTGGCGGACGCCCTACACGGTGATGGCCTGCCTCGCGGTGGCTGTCACGGTCTCGATCGCGCTGCTGCTGCCCACGTTCCGCGGCTCGGAGGGCTCGTCGGCGCGCGGCGAGCTGCCGTCATGGCCCGCCTTCGTGCGTGTGCTCGCGATCGCGGCGCTCACCGTGGGCTCGCTCGCTGTGCTGTGGACCTACATCACGCCGTACCTGCTGGAGGTGCCCGGCTTCTCCGCCGGGGTCATCCCGCTGCTGGTGCTCGGCGGCGGCGCCCTGGGCGTGGCGGCGATGGCGACGGTCGGACGGTTCCTGGACCGCTACCCGGTGAGGTCCCTGCTGGTCGGGCTCGCCATGCTGACGGTCGTCTACCTGGGCCTCGGCGTCGGCGGCGGCCTGCAGACGGTGGCGGTGGCGATGGTGCTGCTGCAGGGCTTCTGCTGGTCGGTCATCGTCGCGGCGATGATGAACTGGGCCATGCGGCATGCGCCTGGCAGGACGGACGTGGCGGTGGCGGCCTACAACTCCGCCTACAACGTCGGCAACGCGGCCGGCCCGCTGCTGGGGGCGACCCTGCTGGGGTCCATGTCCGCGGCCGTGCTGCCGTGGGCTGCGGCACTGCTGGTGGCCGGCGCGATCGTGGTCGTCGCATCGTCCAGGCCCTGGAACCTCCTGGCACGGATGCGTGCCGCCCGGGGACCGTCGCCGCTGAGAGTTCGCTGAGAACTCGCTAAGACACGCTCTGAGGCGCGCGGACGGGCCCTACCGTCGTCCCCATGGACAGACCTGACGGCTTCGACGGCGGCACCGGCGGCACCGGCTCGCTCGACCTGCTTCCGACCATCCTGGGCGGCGTGCTCGGCCTCCTGGCCGTCGCCGCGCTCGTGGTGATCGCGATCTTCCTGATCCGGATCTCGCGTGACGTCGCCACGATCAGGGCCGATGCGGCGGCCGTGCGCGCGGGCACCGTGGGCGGCGTCGCGCCGCGCCACATGCCCCGGATGCACGCCGCCTCCCCCTTCGATGCGCCGACGCCCCCTGCGCCGGCCGCATCGGTGGGCGACACCTCGGCCCCGGCCGCAGGATCGCCCGAGAGCAGCGAGGGCCGACTCCCCTCCTGACACGGCGACGACGGGCGCATCACTCTCCCTGCCCGTCGTCCACGAACGACGCCCGGTGCGTGGGCCACAGCGCGGCTCACGCACCGGGCGTTCTCATGTCCGTCGGCAGACCGCCGGGGCGACAGCGGCCGGACCCCACCGGGGCCCGGCCTTCGCGCACGGTCACGCGTCGAGCAGGTCAGCCGTTCAGCAGGTCCGCAGTTCAGCCGTGCAACGGGTCAGCCGTTCAGCAGGTCCGCGGCGCGGCGTGCGCCCTCGCCGAGCGAGTCGAGCTTGGCCCAGGCGATCTGCTGGTGCACGCGACCACCCAGACCGCAGTCGGTCGCGGCGATCACGTTGTCGGGGCCCACGAGCTCGGCGAAGCGGACGATGCGCTCGGCGACCAGGTCGGGGTGCTCCACGACGTTCGTGGAGTGGCCGACGACCCCCGGCAGGATCTTCTTGCCCGCGGGGAGCTGGACGTCCTTCCAGACCTTCCACTCGTGCTCGTGGCGCGCGTTGGCCGCCTCGAACGAGTACTCGCCGGCGTTGATCTCGAGCATCTTGTCCACGATGTGCGTGAACTCGAGGTCCGTGGTGTGGGGGCCGTGCCACGAGCCCCAGCACAGGTGGAAGCGGATCCTGTCCTCGGGCAGACCCTCGATCGCGTGGTTGATCGCGTCGATGCGCGTCTGGATGAACGCACGGTAGTCCGCGACGGAGGGCTCGGGGTTGATCTGATCCCACGACTCTGCGAGCGAGGGGTCGTCGATCTGGAGGATCAGGCCCGCGTCGATGATCGCCTTGTACTCCTCGCGCAGCACGTCCGCCCAGGCCCAGATGTGCTCCTCCTCGGTCGCGTAGTACGAGTTGCCGATGCGCGCGGCGGACCCGGGGGCGAGCGCGGTGATGAAGCCGTCCTGGAGCCCGTTCGCCTCGAGCGCGGCGCGCAGGTGGCGCGTGTCCGCGGACACCAGGTCGTGGCCGCGGTAGCTGAGCGGGCCGGTGACCTCGGGCCAGTACGGCGTCTCGCCGAAGAGCACGCCGGCCGTCGGGTCGAAGTACGCCTGCGCGAACCGGGTCCAGTCGCGACGGTCGGCCATGGAGGTGAGGCGCACGTTGCCGGGCGACGAGCGCACAGGCTCGGGCATCGGCGCGTCCTTCGGGGGCAGCGACAGGCCGCCGGTGCGCTGGAACGAGTACGACCACCAGGCGCCGAAGTCGTGGCCGGGCGACATGGCCTTGCCGAACTCGCCGTCGCCGACGACCGTGATGCCGGCGTCGACCTGCTGCTTCACGACGTCGGTGACGGCCTCCTCGACGAGCGCGTCGAACTCGTCGTTCGTCTGGAACGTGAAACCGTCCTCGGCGACGGGGCGCACCGCGTTCGCCTCGGCGAGCTTCTGGGTGCGCGGCAGGGAGCCGGCGGTGGTGGTCTGGATCTGCGTGCTCATGGTTCTCCTCGGTGGGCGACGGCGGCGCCCGACTATGGGCGACCGTCGACACATGTTCGACGGGCTGTCGCAGGCAACTTCCGCGACGCGTCCCGGCTGGTCGAGCCGGGGGCGGCGGATCCGAGGCTTCGTTTGATGCGCTGCGCGGCCCATTGTGCCCGAATCGCGCGAACGGTTCAAAGCCGCGCCCTGCGGGTGACTCAGTGCCGGTTTCAGCAGCTCGCCGCGCCCTGCGGGTGACCCAGTGCCGGCCAGGCCGTCACCCCGTGTAGTTCGGCTGCCCAGTCACCGGATCCGCCGGATCCGCCGTGGGCGGCGTCGCGTCATCCGTCGCGCCGTCCGTGACCTCCTCCGTGGGCAGCTCCGAGCCGGACGGAGTCGCTGAGCACCAAGGCGTCGCCGTGACGGTCACGCTGGGCGGTGTCGCAGTCACGGTCGCCGTCTCGGTGGCGGTCGCCGTGACCGACGCGGTCGTGGTGGCGGTCGCCGTGACCGACGCAGTGGCCGTCGCCGTCGCCGTAGCGGTCGCCGTGACCGTGACTGTGGGGCCCGTGGCCGTCGGCGTGGGCGTGGTGGCGCTCGGGGTGGGCCACGGCGTCTGGGCTCCGCCGCACACCTCGCCCGACCCGGCGATGTCGAAGGTGCGGGTGCCGACCACCGCGCCTGAGCCGTCCACCTCGACGAACGTCGCGGTGATCCTGTAGTCGTAGCCGGCGTCCGGCAGGTAGGACGACGGCACGGTGATGTGATAGCCCATCGCATCGCTGTCGTTGTCGACAGAGAAGGCGGAGTAGACGATGCCGCTCTGGTCGAGGATCGACGCGTCGTACTCCCAGTGGCCGGGTTCGGGGTTCTCGTTGTAGGTGATCGCCGCACTGAAGTCGGTGCCGCAGTTCGCGTTGATCGTGAAGTTCGGCACCGTCACGTCGTCGATGGTGGCCACGTAGACGAGCCGGGCGGCGGCGAGCAGCGTGGCGGCAGCCGCCGCGACGAGAAGTCGATACTGCAATGCCACGCCCCTTCGTCCAGTCGTCGCTCCGCGCACGGCATTCTGCCGAGGCAGGCCGCCGTCGTGCCTGATGCTGCGCGAGCGCCCGCCCCCACGGGAGACTCCGTTCTCTTTGATGGTGACCCGGCGCGGCGCGGCTCGCAACTATTGCGCACCTGACTCGCATCTGGGGGCGCGCATCGGCCGCCTCCGGTCCCGAAGTCAGGGACCACCGATAGCCTCGAGCCATGCGCCTCCTGCACACCTCCGACTGGCACCTGGGCCGGACGTTCCATGGCCACAGCACGGACGCTCACCTGGAGCAGGTGCTGGACGCGCTCGCAGCGGCCGTCAAGGACCGCGGCGTGGACGCTGTGATCGTCGCCGGCGACGTCTTCGACTCGTCCACTCCTAAGGCCGAGGCGTTCGCGATGCTCAACCGTGTGGTCGCGGCGGTACGGTCCGTCGGCGCGCAGGTGGTGCTCACCTCGGGGAATCACGACGGGCCGGCGCGGCTGGGCCACATGGCTGACTTCGCCGCGTTCGGAGGGGTGCACGTGCGCACCGACCTTGCGCGGCTCGCGGATCCTGTGCTGCTGACCGACGAGAACGGCCAAGTCGCGATCTACGCCCTCCCGTACATCCACCCGGAGTTCCTGCGCGCGGCCTACGGCGACTTCGGCGGCAGCACGCATGCGCAGGCGCTCTCGTTCGCGATGGACCTGGTCCGGGCAGATTCCGAGGCGCGGCGGGCCGACGCTCCCGGCCTGCGGACGGTCGTGGCGAGCCACTGCTTCGCGGCGGGTGTCGAGGCGACCACTGAGGACTCCGGCAGATCCGAGGAGCGCGACATCACCAGGGGCGGTCTCAACATCGTTCCGTTGAGCGTGTTCGACGGCATGGACTATGTGGCGCTGGGGCACATCCATGGCCGCCAGACGCTGACGGAGCGCGTGCGGTACAGCGGTGCTCCCCTGCGGTTCAGCTTCGGCGAGCGGGCGAGCGCCAAGGGCGCCTGGCTGGTGGATCTGGACGCTCACGGGTTGGAGCGGGTGGAGTGGCTCGAGCTTCCCACGCCGCGTGCCGCGGTGCGCCTTCAGGGCACTCTCGAGGCGCTGCTCGCGGACGGGGCGCACCCGGAGGCGGTGGACTGCTGGGTGGAGGCGGTGCTCACCGACGACCAGTTGCCGCGTGAGGCGATGCGTCGCCTGCAGACGCGGTATCCGTTCGCGGTGACGCTCTCGCATCGCCCTGCTGGGAGGCATGATCATGGCGACGCGACGTATGCCACCCGTGTCGAGGGCAGGTCCGATGCCCAGATCGTCGACGAGTTCCTCACGTTCGTGCGCAACGGCCAGGGACCCACCGAGGCCGAGCGCGCCCTGCTGCACGACGCGTTCCAGGCGCTCGAGGTGAAGGAGGCGTCGCGGTGAGGATCCTGAGCCTGGAGCTGGAGGGCTTCGGCCCGTTCCTTGCCCGCCAGCGGGTCGACTTCACGCGCTTCGATGCGGAAGGCCTGTTCGTCATCTCGGGCAGGACCGGCGCAGGCAAGAGCACGCTGCTGGACGCCATCTGCTTCGCGCTGTACGACAAGGTGCCCAGGTACGACGGCGCCGACAAGCCGGTGCGCAGCCACTTCTGCTCCGAGGACGATCTCACCGAGGTGGCGCTCGAGTACGAGCTGCACGGCATCCGCTACCGGATCGTCCGCTCCCCCGCCTTCGAGCGCACCAAGAGGCGTGGCGGCGGCACCACCACGGAGAAGGCGTCCGCGGCGCTCTACGTGCTCGGCGACGGCGCGCCGGTGCCGCTCGCGACCATGCCCCGCGAGGTGGCCGAGCAGGTCGCCACGACCGTGCCGCTCACCGGCGAGCAGTTCCTCCAGGTGATCCTCCTGGCACAGGGTCGGTTCGCCGAGTTCCTCAAGGCGGACACGGCAGAGCGCCGGTCCCTGCTCCGCTCGCTGTTCGGCACGCAGCGGTTCGAGGACCTGGAGGCCCACCTCCGGGATCTCGCAAGGGCGGCGGTCGCCAGGGTCGAATCCGCGGACGCCGCACTGGACGCGATCGCGGGCCAGGCCGCGGCGCTCGTCGGGCTCGATGTCCCCGCCTCGGCGGGGCGGGCGGCGTTCTTCGCCGAGCAGCTGCAGCTCCTCGAAGCGGCCTCGCAGTCGGCCGCCGAGGCACGCGTTGCCGCCACCGATGCCGCGCAGGTCGCGTCCGACGCTCTGTCGACAGCAAGGTCGGACGAGGACGCCCGTCGTCGGCTCGCGCAGGCGCGCGCGACGCTCGAGGCGCTCGAGGCCGATGCGGCCGCCCACGCCGTGCGCGAAGGTCGCCTGACGGAGGCGAGGCGAGCCGTGCCCGTGGCGGGTCCGCGCCGCATCGCGACAGCGGCTGAGTCGGCGCTGGCGCAGGCGCAGGCATTCCTGACGCGCGCTCGTGACCTGGCTTCGGCCGACCCGGCACTGGGGCTCGCCTGGCCGGACGGGCGGCTCACGGAAGCCGACGAGGCAGCGCTCCAGGCCCGTGCGACGGTGCTACGGACGGGTCGCGCGGAGCTCAAGGCGCCGCTCGAGGCCGAGCTCTCCCTGGCGCGCCTCGAGCGGGAGGTGCAGGCAGCGACGGACAAGGTCGCGCACGTGCGGGAGGCGCAGGCGTCCGCGCGCGCGCAGCTCGAGGCCCTGCCAGGCATGGAGCGGCCGCTGCGGGAGCAGCTCGACACGGCGTCCGCACTCGCGGCGCGTATCGAGGACCTGGCCACCGCGGTGCAGCGGGCGGAGGCGACGGTGACGGCCCGTGCGCGCGTCGCCGCGCTGGAGGAGCAGGCGCCCACGGTCGCGGCGGCAGACGCGCAGGCAGCGGCGGATCACGCGTCCGCGTCCGCGGAGTACAGCGCCCAGGTGCAACGTCGCCTGCTCTCCCAGGCCGCGCACCTCGCGGACGCGCTCGTCGACGGGGAGCCGTGCCCGGTGTGCGGCGCGCACGACCACCCGTCGCCGGCGGCACCGACCGACGACCATGTGACCGACGAGCAGGTGGACGCAGCCTACGAGCGGATGCAGGCCACCTCGGCGCTCGCCGAGCGCGCCCGCGAGGCGCGGCTGGACCTGGACGGCAGGGTCGCGTCCGCGCGCGGGCAGGCGGGCGCTGGCACACCGGACGATGCGAAAGGGGCCCTCGAGGCGGCGCGAGCTGCGCACGCCGAGGCGGTCGCGGCGGCCGGTGAGAGGACTCGCCTCCAGGGGGAGCTCGCCGGGCTCGAGACCCAAGGCGCCGCTCTCGCAGAGGCGCTGACTGCGCACGAGCAGGCGATCACGGCGGCCGAGCGCGACGGCGCCGCGGCGCGCGCGATGCTGGGGTCGGCCCAGGAGCTCGCGACTCAGCGTCCCGACGGCTACGACTCGGTTGCCGCGTACGCGACCGCGCTGGACGCCGCCATCACCCTGATCGACGGACTGATCGCCGCCACGGACGCGGCAGCGGACGCCTCAGCGGAAGCCGACTCGGCCCGTGCCGCGCTTCACGAGGCGCTCGAGTCGTCAGGCTTCGCCTCGGCGGAGCAGGCCGCCGGCGCAGAGCTGCCTGCCGCCGAGCTGGCTGCGCTGGAAGGTTCAGTGGAGGAGCATCGCGCGGCGCTGGCCTCGGCGAGCGGTGTGGTCGCCGAACTCGCGGCGCAACCTGTCCCCGCCGAGCCGGCAGATCTCACGTCGCTCGAGGCCGCGGCTGCGCAGGCGGGGACCGCGCGGGACTCCGCGGTCGAGACGGCTACGACCACCGCCGGCCGTGCTCAGCAGCTGGCAGGACTGGCGGGCGAGCACGCCCGGCTGGGTGCGTCCACTCAAGCGGCACGAGACGAGCGCGACGTGATCCTCACCCTGGCGGACAGCGTCGAGGGCAAGGCCCCGAACGACCGCCGCCTGCGCCTCGAGTCGTTCGTCCTCGCGTCCAAGCTGGAGCGGATCGTCGCGGCCGCGAACGCGCGGCTGGAGACCATGTCATCCGGCCAGTACCGCCTGGAGCACGACGACTCCGCGCAGTATCGCAACAAGGAGACGGGGCTGGCGTTGCGGGTCGCCGACGCGCACACGGGACGGTCGCGCGACACGCGTTCGCTGTCCGGAGGCGAGACCTTCCTCGCGTCCGTCTCGCTTGCGCTCGGGCTGGCGGAGACCGTGTCCTCGGAGGCGGGCGGCATCCAGCTCGACACGCTGTTCATCGACGAAGGCTTCGGGTCGCTCGACGAGGACACGCTGGAGGTCGCCATGTCCACCCTGGAGGACCTGCGGGATCAGGGCCGGACCGTCGGCCTCATCTCGCATGTGGAGGCCATGAAGGATGCGATACCTGCCAAGCTCGAGGTCGTGAAGGCTGCCGACGGGTCCAGCAGCATCCGCATGCAGGTGTCGACCGGCTGAGGGCCGGAGGACGCCCTACGAGACCTGTGCTGCGGTGCCGTCGAGCGCGGACTCGGCCTCGGTCAAGGCCACCGCCCGAGCGGCTCTGACATGCGCGGCACGGCTCCAGGCCACTCCGATCGCCACCAGCGCCGACGTCACGGCGGCCTCCATCGCACCCCATGCGGCATGCGGAGCGACCACCTCGCCGAGCACCAGGCCCGCCCCTCCCCCGACGATCGACACGACGGTCAGCGTCAGCGCCGACGCCATCACGCTCGCCCATGCGCCGAGTGCCGACGCCGGTACGCGCCACCATGAGGTGGGTGCCCCGGCATCCGCGCCGCGCCACCCGGCGAGGACCGCGAGCGCACCGCGGTACACGCCGTACCCCGCGAGCACCCCGACCACTCCCATGACCAGCACGTTCACCCCGAGCGCGGAGACTCCGCCGTCGCCCCACCCGACGGCCTCAAGCGCGAGCACCGCAGCCATGGTGAGCATCGCGAGCCACGGCCCCAGCGCCACGGCCAGCAGCGTGCCGCCGATCAGGTGAGCGGTGTACGGGCCGTAGAGCGGCATGTCGGCCAGATGCGCCAGCAGGACGATGCCTGCGCCGCCGACCGCGAGTCCCCAGCGCGCGTCGCCGCGTCTGAGCTCCCTCACCGACCAGGCGATGGCGCCCGCGGACGCCGCTCCTGCGACGCTCAGCGTGACAGGGTCGAGCACTCCATCTGGCATATGCATGATGCCTTCCTCCTTCTCTAGCCCTTCAGGCGAGCACCGTTGCCGGTGCCGAGTACGCGCATGCGTTGACCGCGGCGAGCTCCGTGGCGGTGGACCGTCGCAGGTCCGCCAGGTCGACGGCGCTCAGCCGGTCGCAGATCCAGTCCCAGTGGAGCGAGACGACGTCGCCGGGCTCCACGGCCCTCGCGAGTCGCAGGCCACCGCGCCGGAGCCGCATCGGTTCCAGGCGGGGCGGTGCGAGCATCAGCCGTCTCCCGTCCCACGCCAGGCGCGGTGTCTCCACGAGGACGCTCTCTCCGTCATCCACGTCGATGGCGACGACGCGCCCCCAGCTGATGCGGCATCGGTCCAGCACCTCGAGCGGAGCATCGCCGTGTCCGCCGCGCAGCAACCCGACCCAGGGGTAGACGCCGAAGACGTGGAAGCTGTGGTGCGGCGTGGCGCCGTGGGTCACGGCAGTCGCGAGTCGCTCGAAGTCGAGCCGCGTCAGGCGCGGCCGGAATCTCGATTCGAGCGAGCTCACGAACCGCCGTCCGCCACAGCGGACGAGCAGGGGCCCTCCGAGCCAGTAGGTGCGGACGACGACCGGGTCGAGCGGGGCGCGTCCGAGGCTTTCTCCGATCAGCTCGAGGTAGGGCCAGGCGCCTTCGAATCCGCGGGCGACCTCGGCGAGCGCGGCTCCGGAGGCGCGCATGCTGACACGCTCGAGCAGCTCGGCGGCGCGATCGGGACCGCAGTAGCCGCGCTCGTTGGGCGGGAACGCGTAGCGACCGAACAGGACCGCGCCGTCTGCCTCGGGGGCGTGGGCGGCGGGTCTGACGGCGGTCGCGGTCATGTGGCCACCGGCCTCCGTGTCGCGGCGGGACGTGGCGCCATCCACACGAGGCCGCCGCCCAAGGCGATCAGCGCCAGCCAGGGGGCCTGGGCTGCGAGCGGTGCCGCGTTGAATGCGCCGGACAGGGCCGCGGTGACGAGGGCGCCGAGCACCAGCACTGCGGTGACGTCGATGGCGGGCGCCCGCCACAGCGCCTGATGCCAGGTGAGCACGTAGGCGGCGAGCAGCACGCCCGTGACGGCCACCCACAGCCACTGGTCGCCGGTGCGGGGCACGACGGCCGGGAGCGCACCGGTGAGGAGCGCCCACGTGAGCAGCGCGACCGATCCGCCGACCATCCGCACCATCGACACCGTCCAGGGTGTGACGCCGGTCAGGAGTCGCTTGGCCACGATCACCTCGACGGCCCACATGAGCGTGGCGGCGAGGATCAGCAGGGTGCCGATGTCGAGTCGCAGGCTGACGCCGCCGGCGAGGCCCAGCTGCCCGAGCACGAGCAGTGCGATCGCCGCGCCGTGCCACACCGTGAGCCGTTCCTTGAGGAGGGGTACCGCCAGCAGTGCCACCCACACCACCAAGGTCTTGTGGAGGAAAGACGCCTGGGTGGACGCGGTGCTCGCCAGCCCTTGGAAGAACAGCACGAACGGCACCGCGCCGCCCAGGATCGCGATGTACGCGTAGGCCCACCGGTGGCGCGCGGTCGACGGGCGCGTGAAGGCGGTCGGGCCGACGCCTCGTGCGTGCTCCACGGTGAGGCGCCTGGCGATCATCCAGACGGCGGCGATCACGAGGGCCGACGCGACGTTCTTGGCGGTCGTGTACGCGGTGGCGTCGCCGTAGGCGGCCACGCCGTGGGAGTTGACCCAGATGGACACGCCGGAGATGCAGGCGGTCACGGCGGCGAGCGTCAGCCCCCTGGTTCGGGTGGTCATGGCAGCACCTCCGTGTCGAGCAGGTTCGGCGCGCGGAGCCCGTGCCGTGGCGGGACGCTGTGGGTGGCGCGGATGCTGAGGGCGTCGGCGGCGTCGGGTGCGGTGAGCCTGCCGAGCGCGAACCCGGAGTGGACCACCACCCAGTCGCCGGGTGCGAGCGATCCGCCGGTGGGCGTCATGTCGAGCACCTCTCTGCGGCGACCGTCGGAGTCGATGACGGCGCTGCCGTCGTCGTAGACCTGGACGATCTGGGCGATCTCACCTAGGCACATGGCTCCACCTCTGCATGAGTGTCTGTTGTCGGGGCGAGCCGCAGCGCCGCCGTCAGCTCGGCCTCCACGGTCGCGACGGCGTCGTCGATCGCGTCCTCGACCTGCGGCGACATGGGTCCGTGGGCGAAGCTGGCGGCTTCGACGCCGACGATCACCACGACCTGCGGCAGGGTGCCGAGCACGCGGGCGAGCTCGACGGCGCCTGCCACTCCGAAGGCGTGGCTGCCGCCGCGACCCGACGCGGTGAACGCATGCGTCGGCAGGGGCGGATCCGCTGCCCCTGCCCGCGTGACGCTGACCGCGCCGGGTGGCGCGCCTGAGACCACCGCGTCGGCGACGACGGCGGCGCGGTGGCCGTCCCAGACCTGGACCAGGGCGGTGGGGTCCTCGCGCGTGACCACGGTGAGGTGGTCGCCGTGGCGGGCGCGGACGCGCGCGACGATCGCGGGGCCGACGGCGTCGTCGCCTCGGTCTGGCTGGCCCAGGCCGATGAGGATCACGTCGGGCCGGCGCGGCGTCGTGGCGGTCATGGCTGCTCCGCGGAGGTGGTGCGCTTCACCCGGAGGTCCAGGAAGTGTGTGGCGCAGGAGATGCAGGGGTCGTAGTTGCGGATCGCCTCCTCGCAGCGGTGCGTGAGCATGTGGTCGTCCAGGTCAACCCACTGTTGGGCTGCGAGGCGCAGGTCGGCTTCGATGCTCGCCTGGTTCTGGGAGGTGGGTGGGACGATCTGGGCGTCTTGGATCACGCCGTCGGCGTCGATCCGGTAGCGGTGCCAGATGGTTCCGCGTGGGGCTTCGGACGCGCCGACACCCTCGCCCGCTCGTGGCGCGGTGGGCACGGATGGCGCATGCCCGTCGCGCCACTGGTCGATGATCCGCACTGCCTCCTCGAATGCGTAGGCGAGCTCGACGGTGCGGACGATGATCGACTTGAACGGGTTGCGGCAGGTCTCCCCCAGGCCCGCCTTGAGGGCCGCCTCCTGGCAGCGCGGGGACAGCTGGTCGAAGTTGTTGCTGTAGCGGGCGAGCGGCCCGACGAAGTAGGTCCCGCCGTCGAAGCGGGCGTGGAGCGCGTGGGAGTGCTGCACATGGAACTCCTCGATGCGCTGCGGGATCTCCGCCACGGGGAAGCGCACGCCGTCGCTGGCGACCACCTCGGTGCCACGCTCGAGCGGATACCAGTCGGGATGCCGCAGCGAGACGTACGTGTAGTCCTGCTCCATCTCTGGGAAGTCGAACCCGGCCACGAGCTGGACCGCCGCGAATGAGTCCTCGACGCCCTGTTCCAGAGCGGGGCGGAGCGCTTCGAGCTCGCTGACGGTGGGCATCCTGTAGAAGCCGCCGACCTTGACGTTGACCGGGTGGATGGCGCGCCCTCCGACGAGCTCCATGAGGTCGTTGCCGGCCTTCTTCAGCCTGAGGGCCATGTTCACCACGTCGGGATGGTCCTTGGCCATCTCCAGCACGGACTCGTAGCCCAGGAAGTCGGGCGCGTGGAGCATGAAGATGTGCAGCGCGTGGGACTCGATCCACTCGCCGCAGTACAGCAGCCGGCGCATGAGCTGGATCTCGGGCGTGGTCGTGATGCCGCAGATGGTCTCCATGGCCTCGGTGGAGGCGGACTGGTACGCGACGGGGCAGATGCCGCAGATGCGTGCGGTGATGTCGGGAGGCTCGGTGTACTTGCGGCCGCGCAGGAAGCCCTCGTAGAAGCGTGGCGGCTCGAAGATGTTGAGCTTCACGTCGACGACCTGGCGGTCCTTGATCTCGATGTGCATGCCGCCTTCGCCCTCGACGCGGGCGAGCATGCCGACGTTGAGCACCTGGCCGCCGTCCTTGAGCTGGTGGGTCATTCCGGCCCCCTCTCCTGGACGACGCCGTCGGCTCGGGCCGCGGCAGCCGCCGCGGCCTCGGAGCGTGCGGCCACGCGTTCGGCCACCTCGTCGCTCGCGGCGGCGAACGCGGGAGCGCCCGCGTTGAAGGTGCGGTAGACGCGGATCACGTCGTCGTCGGCCATGCCGAGCTCCACGAGCTGCTTGGTGAGCGAGGCGGTGTTGGCGCTGTCCTGCGGGCCGAAGCAGCCGTAGCAGCCGCGCCCGTACGACGGGCAGAGCGCTCCGCAGCCGGCTTGCGTGACGGGGCCGAGGCAGGGCCTTCCGGTGGCGACGGGCACGCAGACGTTGCCCTTGAGCTTGCATTCGACGCACACCGAGTAGGTGGGGATGCGAGGCTTGCGTCCGCCCAGGAATGCCGCGAGCACCTCGATGAGCTGCTTCTTGTCCACGGGGCAGCCGCGCAGCTCGTAGTCGACGTCCACGTGGCTGGCGATCGGCGTGGAGGTGTCGAGCGTCCTGAGGTATTCGGGGTGGGCGTAGACCACGGAGCGGTACTCGTCCACGTCCGCCCAGTTGCGCAGGGCCTGGATGCCGCCGGCGGTGGCGCATGCCCCGATCGTCACGAGCACGCCGGACTGGGCGCGGATCTCGTGGATGCGCCGCACGTCGTCGGGTGTGGTGATGGAGCCTTCGACGAGGCTCAGCTCGTACGGACCCTCGACGACGGCCCGCGTCGCCTCGGGGAAGTACGCGATGTGCACGGCCTCGGCGATGCTGAGCAGCTCGTCCTCGCAGTTGAGCAGGCTGAGCTGGCAGCCGTCGCAGGACGCGAACTTCCATACCGCCAGCTTGGGCCGTGCGGAAACGACGGGTGTGCCGGC
The DNA here is from genome assembly GCF_032102965.1 of Demequina capsici. NCBI lineage: Bacteria > Bacillati > Actinomycetota > Actinomycetes > Micrococcales > Demequinaceae > Demequina > Demequina capsici. The sequence continues at coordinate 1,924,919 of NZ_CP134880.1, forward strand.
GTCGTGGTCGTGCGCGTGGGGGTGCGCGTGCTGCTCGGCCGCTCCCGGCTGTCCGGCGAGGCCGTGCTCCGCGGTGGTCGTCATGCCTGATCAGAGCTCCCTCACAGTCATGAGCGGCTCGAGGCGCGCATAGTCGAGCACGGGCCCGTCCACGCAGATGAACAGGTCGCGCAGCTGGCAGTGGCCGCACAGGCCGATGCCGCATTTCATGGATCGCTCCATGGACAGCCGGATGCGGGTGGCGGGCACGCCTCGGCTGGTCAGGGCCGACGCGGCGGAGCGCATCATCACCTCGGGGCCGCAGACGAACGCCCACGCGTGACGCGGGTCGAAGCCCGCACGCGTGATCAGCTCGGTGACGAAGCCGACCTTGCCCTTGTATCCGTAGGGTGCGTTGTCCACGGTCATCTGCACGTTCACGTCGTCAAGGTCTGCCCAGCGTCGCATCTGCGCGCCGTAGAGGATGTCCTCCGGAGTGCGGGAGCCGTACAGCAGCAGCACCTTGCCGTACCTGTCCCGCTCACGCAGCACGTCCAGGATCGCCGGCCGCAGCGGGGCCAACCCGATGCCGCCGGTGACGAAGACGACGTCGTTGCCCTTGGCGTCGGCGGCGTCCCAGGAGGTGCCGAACGGGCCTCGGACGCCGATCTCGGTGCCGGGGTGGGCGTTGACCAGGGCTCGCGTGACGGCGCCGACGTTGCGGATGGTGTGCTCCAGCGGTGCCGGCGTGCCGTCGACGGTCACGGCTCCCGGGTCGCCTGAGATGGAGATGGGCACCTCTCCCACGCCGAACGCGTGGAGCATGGTGAACTGGCCGGCCCTGAACGTGAGTGGATCGCCGTCGACGGGGTCGAGCAGCAGTGTGAACGTGTCGCGGGTGTCCTGACGCACGCGGGTGATCGCGTAGCGGCGCGGCACCATCGGGTCGTGCGCGGGGTGCGGCCGGTCGACGACGGCGGTCGCGGTGGAGGTGTGCGGGGCGTCGGAGGTCGCGCTCGCGTGGGCCACAGCGGCGAGGCCGTGGTCCTCTTGCCCGGATTCGCGGATGTCACCCATGACATGCCTCCTTTGCCGACGCTAGGCGGCGATTCGGAGGGCGCGAGGGACTTTGGTCCGGGGTACCGGGGGTGACGAGGCATGACGACGGTGACGGCGCTACCCGAGGATCGCCCCCCACACGGCGCGGGCGCCCGTGTCGCCTGCGAGCACGACCGCCGCGAGCGTTCCTAGCCCGACCAGCACGACCAGGCCGCTGAGCAGCCAGCCGACGGCGCGCAAGGTTCGGCGGTCGACCCGTGTCGGGGTGCCCGTCGCGCGCCCGGCGGTGCCCGCGCGCCCGGCGGTGTCCGCGCGGCGGAACCACGCCCACTGCGCGAGCGAGACCACCGCGAGCGCGACCACCCACGGCAGCAGCGCCCGGCCCCGCGCCTCGTGCGTCAGGACCGCCGGGATGGGCCCCACCAGTTGCTTGAGCTGCTCCCCTGCGCGGATGGTGACCGGCACCAGCACCGCGACGGCGACTGCGAGCAGCGGCGTCACGACGCCAAGCCTTCGCCGCAGGCCTGGCCAGAGCTGCGAGGCCATCGTCGCGCCGACCGCCAGCGGCACGAGCACCACCACGGCGTGCACCAGCAGCGGATGCAAGGGCAACCCGCCCACCTGCCACGTATCGTCCATATGTGGGACACGGAACGGCGACGACGCCGGTTCACACGGATCCGTCGTCCGGCATGGAGCGTGGCGGCGGTCGCGGTGAACCTGCGGGCCGTGCGTCTCGTGTTCCCCGCAGGTGGCGCGTCGCGCGCGCCCTGAACGCGGAGGGGAGAGTCGGGTGACCGTCGACAGGCAGGATGCGCTGCGAGAGCTCGACCGCCTGCACTCCGCTGCGATCTGGAGGTACGTGGTGCACCTCACCGGTGATGCGGCGTCGGCCGAGGACGTGGTGCAGGAGACGCTGCTGCGTGCGTGGCGCACTCCGCACATCCTCGACGAGGACCCGACCGCCGTACGTGCGTGGATGTTCACGGTGGCACGCCACCTGGTGGTGGACGAGGCACGGTCGGCACGCCGCCGCCATGAGACACCTGTGGACGCCGTGCCCGACTCGACGAGGGACGACGCCACGGACGGGCTGTTCGACTCGATGCTCGTGGGCGATGCGCTCGCATGCCTGTCCGACGAGCACAGGGCGGTGATCATCCGCGCCTACTATGGCGGGCGCTCCACGGCAGAGCTGGGCGCCGAGCTGCAGATCCCCGAGGGCACCGTGAAGTCGCGGCTGCACTACGGTCTGCGCGCGCTGCGGCTCGCACTCCAGGAGCGGGGGGTGACGCGGTGAGCGCCGATCACGATCGTCTTGCCACGTGGGATGCGTCGTACGTGCTGGGAGCGTTGAGCGCCACGGAGCGGCACGAGTACGAGCAGCATCTGCAGGGGTGCGAACGCTGCCAGGCCGCGGTCGCCGAGCTCGCCGCCCTGCCCGGCCTGCTCTCCCGCACGCGCGGCCTGCTGGACCCGGACGCGGCGCCTGCGGACGCTCCCCCGCCTGCCGACCTGGCAGCACGGGTGATCAGGCTCGACGCGCATCGCAGGCGGAGGGCGCGCGTGCGCGCTGCGCTGGCGATCACGGGCGCTGCCGCGACCGTCGCGCTCGGCTTCGGCGTGGTCGGGGCGCTCGACCATGCGCCCGCACCGGAGGCGACGGCCGCGCTCGCGCCCGTGGGAGATTCGTCGCTCACGGCGTCGGTCGCGCTCGATGCGGCGGCGTGGGGCACGCGGCTCACGATGACCTGCACCTACCCCGACGGCTCGCAGGCCTACGGCCCACAGACGTACGCGCTCGTGGTGACGGACGATGCCGGCGAGGCGACGACGGTGTCCACGTGGACGGCGGTGCCGGGCCGGACGATCGAGCTGCAGGCGGGGACGGCGGTGCCGCTCGACGACATCGCCGCGATCTCCGTGCAGGACGCGAGCGGCGCCGCGGTGCTCGAGGGCACGGTCGCGCAGTAGGCGCGGACGGCTGCGTGCCGACGGTCGACCGCAACGGCTGAACCGATGGCGCACCTGCCTCGTGTCCTCCCCGTAGGCGAACATCGAGGAGGACAGCTCATGAATGCGATGCGGATCTTGGGAGCGACGGCGGCGGCCGCCCTGATGCTGGCCGGCTGCTCGTCGGGCACCGACGCACCGGTCGTCAGCGAGGCGGACGGCGGAGCGACGTCGAGCGCCACCGCGTCGGGCGGCGGGACCATGGACAGCGGCGCCGGCACCATGCTGGAGACGGCGCAGACCGACCTGGGGACGATCGTGGTCGACGGTGACGGCATGACCGTCTACCAGTTCGACTCGGACACCCAGGGCAGCGGATCGTCCACGTGCACGGGCGGGTGCCTGACGAACTGGCCGCCTGTTCCCGCAGGCAGCGACGTCGCGGCAGAGGCGGGCAACGGGATCACGGGCGAGCTCGGGTCGATCACCGGCACGGACGGTGCGCCGCAGCTCACGCTCAACGGCTGGCCGCTGTACTACTTCGCGGGCGATTCGGCTGCGGGCGACGTCAACGGGCAGGCGGTGAGCAACGTGTGGTGGGTGCTGACGCCTGCGGGTGAGCCGATCCGGGGCTAACCCACCGCACCGACGGCGCCGGCGGCGGTCGCCATCCGCCCGAGCGCGGCCGCCTCCTCCGTGATGTCGATGCCGGCGGGGCACCACGTGATGCAGCGACCGCAGCCCACGCAGCCGAGCATGCCGAACTGGTCCTCCCATGCGGACAGCTTGTGGGTGATCCATTGCCGGTAGCGGGCCTTGGTGGACTCCCGAGTGGGGCCGCCGTGGATGTAGCTGAAGTTCTCGGAGAAGCACGAGTCCCACACGCGATGGCGTGCGGCGTGGTCCCCGGTGAGGTCGGAGACGTCCTGGACCGTGGTGCAGAAGCAGGTGGGGCACACGAGCGTGCAGTTGGTGCAGGCGAGGCAACGGCTGGCGACGTCCTCCCAGCGCGGGGACTCTGCGGAGGCGCGCAGCACGTCGTGCACGTGCGCGGCGTCGACGGCGCGGGTCTGCTTGGCCGCGGCGGCGTCGGTGACGGCGATCGCGGCGGCACGGTCGGCGTCGTCCCCGGCGGTGGTGGCGATCGCGTCGGCCACGTTCCTGCCCCGGTCGGTGCCGACCTCCAGGATGAATCGGTGGTCGCCGTCGGCGAGGATCTCGGTGAGCAGCAGGTCGTAGGACTCGGCGCCGGTCTGCGGATCCGTCTGCGCGGGGCGCGGTCCGGTGCCCATGGAGGCGCAGAAGCAGCTGGCCGCCGGGTCGGAGCAGGCGACGGCCACCACGAACGTGCCGTCGCGTCGGTCCACGTAGTGGGCGTCGATGTGGGTGCGGCCGGCGAGGACCCGGTCATGGATCTGCACGGCGCGCAGGTCGCAGCTGCGCACCCCCAGCAGTGCGATGGGGGCCGAGTCCGGGATGTCCCGTTCCACGGTGAAGTGACCGTCGCGCTCGTGGTCGCGGCGGCCGCGCCACACGACCTCCTCCGCGGGGAAGAACACGGGCTTGCTCGACTGGGCGGGGGCGGCGAAGCCGAAGTACGCGTCGTCGCCGCGTTCGCGGAGCCGGTAGGCGGCGGCGTCCTGGCTGTCGCCGACTCCCTGAGGGAGGTCCGAGGCCGAGCGGATCTCACCGGTGACGATCGCATCGCCCCGGGGCGTGGGCCCGACCACTCGGAAGCCGCGCGAACGCAGCTCCGTGATGAGCGCGTCGAGGCCGGAGGGTCTCAGAATCCTGATGTCGCCCATGACATGCCTCTCAGTGCGAGGCTAGGACGCGGCACCTGCGCCGCCCGGGACCTTGGTCCGGGGCTGAGGGATCAGGCCTGGTTGACGTCCACTTGTGGAGAGTCGCCCTCGAGGAGCAGCGCCAGCCGATCGGCGATCATCACGGACAGGTCCGCAGTCCGCGTGTAGTCGAAGGGCGCACCGGCGAGCGCGATGAGCGCCGCATCGGTGAGCTCCGCGACGGCGCGCGCCGTGTCTCCGGTCTTGGACAGCGCGTGTCCCGTCGCGGCGCCGAGCGAGGCGCGCAGGTAATGCCACGAGACCGGCGGCAGCGGCCACGGCATGGCGAAGAGCTCGCCGGGGGCGGTGTCCTCCACGCTCACGGGGATGAAGCCCGGCCGGTGCGCATGGCCGTTCGCCTTGGTGTGCGTCGCGGCGGTCTCGGCCGCATACCTGCACGGGCAGCCGACGATGCTCGCGAGCACGGACCGGGAGTCGAGCGCATGCATGGCCGGCGCCAGGACGGCGAGCGCGACGCGGGGCCGGCCCACGGCGATCAGCCCTGCCGCGCATCGGCTCGCGGTCGCCGCGAACAGGTACGCGTCGCACGGGCTGAGCTCGTCCAGGTTGTCGATGGTGCACAGGGTCATGGCGCATTCGCCGAGCAGTGCCTCTTCGTCTCCCCCGTCGGCCTCAGCCTCGAGCGAGTGCGCGATCAGCGCCTGAGCGAGCCCGAGCCGCACGGAGATGTCCGCCGGCTGCTGCCTCATCGCAGCCCGCCAGATGGCAGGGCTGGAGAGCCCCCTGCTGTACTGCATATGCGTCACCCTTCAGAGCCGCCCGCCCCCGGTGCGACCTCAAGGCACTCACACTAAGCCAGGCGGGTGACGTACGCCACACCGAGTGTCACCAACGGACGCCGATAACGGCATCGGGTGCCGCGAGGCGTCCAGAAAGGGTGGCGCGACGCGTGGACTCGGAGCGGTCAGGGCGCGGTGGTGCGGCCCTGCGGCTCGCTGCCCTGGAACAGCTGCTCAAGCCTGCGTCCGATGGTGGAGGACAGGCTCACTGTGCGTGCGTAGTCGTATGGCGCGCCGGCGAAGGCAACCAGCAGGGCCTCGCTCAGGTCCGCCTTCGCCTGGTCGATCTCGCCGACCGCGGCGCGCGCGCAGCCCTCTGCCAGCGCGACCGACGCGCGCAGGTAGTGCCACGACATCACGGGCAGCGGCCAGGGCGTGGGGAACACCGCTCCAGGCGCGTCGTCCTCGGGGCTGCAGGGCTTGTGGGCGGCCGCGCTGCGCGCCACGCCCGACCTTCGCGCCGACGCGGCGAGCGCCTGAGACTTGGCGCGACTGCCAGCCTCGGCCTCCTCTTCTGAGCCAGGTAGCAGCGGCTTTGCCTGAGGAGCCGACGTTCCGGCCAGGTCGGACCGGGAGTCGAGCAGGTAGCGCGCGGCCGCCAGCATGCCGAGCGCGAGGCGAGGCCGACCGGCGGTCACGAGCCCGCTCGCGCACCCCGCCGCGGTGCCTGCGAAGAGCATCACCTGACCGCTCGACAGCAGGTCCAGGTCCCCGACGGCGCACAGGGTGAAGGCGCATTCGGCGAGGAACGGGGAGCCGTCCTTGCCGGAGCAGGAGACCTTGATCGAGTGCGAGACGAGCGCCTTCGCCAGGCCGAGCCGCATGTCGGGATCCCAGGGACGGGACTCCACCGCCTGCCGCCATAGCTCGGGGTCGTTGACCCCTCCGCCGATCTGCATTCCACTCACCCCTCTGCGTGTCACCCCATGCCGGGACGGCCCCCTTTCCGAAGCATAGGGCCCGAGTGTGACATGTGTCACACCTCGCGTGAATGGCCTGGCGCGAGGACCTCCGCGACCTCCTTCTCGGTGAGCCTTTCGAGCGCGAACCCTGCCTTGACGACCACCCAGTCGCCCGGCTCGATGTCCTCGTCGACGAACGTCATCTCGAGGACCTCCTGACGCTTCCCATCGACCTCGACAACCGCGCGGCCGTCCCTGTGGACCTCCAGGACCTGCACCACCGTGCCGTGCTCCATCGCACTGCCCTCTTCTCCCCTGCCTGAGGGGGCTCATGGGGACCGCGCATCGTCGTTGAGGCGCGTCTGCTTCGACGCTAGGACCGTGCGTGGTGGGCGTCAAAAGATGACCCCGCTCGAGCGCAGCGGCCGCCACGGCGTCGAGCACCGCGACGCACGTGCGACCATCGGTGTGTCGGTCCGGCGGCGGGAGGTGGTGCGTGACGATCGAGGGCATCGAGCGTTCGGAGCAGACGCACGACGTCGGGCGAGCCGTCGCGGCGCTCGCAGGGCGCAGCATCGGCGTCCTGACAGGCGCCGGCCTGTCGACGGACTCCGGGATCCCCGACTATCGCGGCGCGAACTCGCCACGCCGCACCCCCATGACCGTGCACGACTTTGTGGGGGACGAGGCGAAGCGCCGCCGCTACTGGGTCGGTTCGCACCTGGGGTGGAATGCCTTCGCCAGCACGCGCCCGAATGCCGGGCACGCGGCGCTCGCCGAGCTCGAGCACGCGGGCGCGGTGGCAGGGCTGGTGACCCAGAACGTGGACGGGCTGCACCTGCGCGCCGGCTCACGGCGCGTGGTCGAACTGCACGGCAACATGCGGGGCGTCACCTGCCTGGACTGCGGCGCACGGTTCTCCCGCGACGCCGTGGCCGCGCGCATCGAGCGCGACAACCCGGTGCTCGCGGTGCCCGACGCGGTGGAGCTGGGTCCCGACGGCGACGTGCTGCCGAGCACCTGGGAGAGCATCACGGTGCCGTCCTGCACCGTGTGCGGTGGCGTGCTCAAGCCCGACGTGGTGTTCTTCGGCGAGTTCGTGCCGCCCGCGCAGCGGCGTGCTGCGGACCAGATCGTGGACGGGGCGGAGGCGCTGCTGGTCGCCGGTTCGTCCCTCGCGGTCAACTCGGGGATGCGCCTGGTGGAGCGTGCGCATCGGCGAGGCATGCCCATCGTGATCATCAACCGCGGCCCCACCAAGGGCGACCGGCGCGCCGACGTCAAGATCGACGCAGGCACCAGCGAGACGCTCGAGGCGTTGGCGGGGGTGTTGACGGATTCCGTCTGAGCGGCCGACGCCGCGCCCTCCCCTTGCGCGGCGACCGACGCTTGCTAGCCTCGTCGCAGTGCTTCCCACGCGCGGGAACGAAGCGTCAGGGAGGTGTGCATGTCCGGGTTCGCCGTCGTTGATCTGGAGACGACAGGCTTCGCCTACAACTCGCGCGACCGCATCTGCGAGGTCGCGGTGGTGCTGGATCGGCGGATCTCGGCGGCCGAGCGGGTGGCGCTGTCGTCGTTGGCAGGGGCGCTCGGGCTTGGGGCAGGCGATGTGGCGCGGCTGAACCGCCGCTACCTGCTGGGTGTGGTGGACGCGGTGTGCGCGGACCACGTGCTAACAGCCGACGACCGGGCCGCGATCATCCAGCTCGCCGGGCTGCTCGATCTCGAGGAGCTGGAGGTCGAGGCGTTGCTGACCTCGGCTGAGGGACGGGTGTCCTCGGTGGCTGGCGACGTGGAACTGCGGCCCGGGGATCGCATCGTGCTGACCGGGATGTCGATGGACCGGAAGCGGGAGCTCACGGTCTTGGCTGAGGCGCGCGGGCTCGTGGTGTGGCCGAACGTGACCAAGCGTGTGCGCGCGGTGGTGGCGCAGGACCCCGCTTCCCAGTCGGGGAAGGCGCGAAAGGCGCGGGAGTACGGGATTCCAGTGGTAGACGACGCAGTGCTCGCCCTGTAGGTGTCGCGCACGCCGCAACTCCACGACGCACCCACCACCTTGCATATATGTCAGATCTGACCTATAAAGGGTCTTAATGCTTCATTTTTGACATGTAAGGATCTGCGATGGCGACAAGAACCTCGAGCGTGGCTCCGTTGCCGGTACGGCGCGCTCTGACTCAGATGGGCGAGGACCTCGCGACCTGGCGCAGGCTCCGCCACTTGACGGTCGCCGAGGTCGCGGACCGGGCGGGCGTCGGCACCTCCACGGTCATTCGACTTGAACGGGGCGAGGGTGCGTCGTTGGCGAACACGCTCGCGGTGGCGCGTGCGCTCGGTGTGCTCGACCTCATCGCAGGGTCCGTGGACCCGTATGAGACGGATCTTGGCCGAGCACGGGCCGATGAGACCCTTCCCCGCCGCGTGCGTCGGAAGGCGGCACCATGACCGATCCGATCGAGGTATGGACGGACGAGGGGACGCCGACGCGCGTCGGATCGCTCTACGCTCACCGTCGCCGCGGCACGGAGAGCGCCTCCTTCTCCTATGACGGCACCTATCTCGCGCAACCTGCCGCGTGTGCGTGGGGGCCACAGCTGCCGCTCTCGGCCGCACCACATCACACGCCCGCCGGTCAGAAGCTCTTCGGCGCGTTCGCAGATGGGGCACCCGACCGTTGGGGCCGCACGCTGCTGGTCCGCCAAGAGGCTCGGCTCGCCCGCGAGGAGCGGCGTCAGCCGCGTTCGCTCGGCGAGACGGATTTCCTATTGGGCGTGCGGGACGACCTGCGCCAGGGCTCCCTCAGGTATCGACTCGACGACGGCCCCTTCCTCGCCACCGACGTCGACGGCGTGCCGCTGCTCACCGATCTGCCCGCGCTGCTCAACCTCGCCCACCAGGCTGAACGCGACGCCGTGACTCTGCCAGACCTCAATCGCCTCGTGCTCGCGGGCGGCTCCCTGGGCGGCGCACGCCCCAAAGCGCATGTGATCCAAGCCGACGGGCGGCTCGCGATCGCGAAGTTCCCCTCAGCCGATCGCGACACGTGGGACGTGATGGCGTGGGAACGTGTGGCCTCGCTCCTCGCCTCCACAGCAGGCATCGACGTGCCGGACTCGGCACTGCTGGAGGTCGCTGGCCGCAGCGTCCTCGTGACGTCGCGATTCGACCGGGTGGGCACCGGGATGGACGCACGACGCGTGGGCTACGTGTCCGCGATGACGATGCTGGAGGCGGACGACGGCGACGTCGCCTCGTATCTGGATATCGCAGCCGTCGTCGAAGAGATCTCGGACCGGGCCTCCGCCGATCTGGAGCAGCTGTGGCGGAGGCTGCTGTTCTCGGTGGCGATCGGCAACACCGACGATCACCTGCGCAACCATGGCTTCCTGCACCAGGCTGGTCGCGACGTGTGGCGGCTCAGCCCTGCGTTCGACATGAACCCCGACCCAACACCAGGCCCGAAGCATCACGCCACCTCCATCGACGGGTCGGACTCCCCCGCGACCGTCGCGTCGGCGATGGCGGTGGCACGAGACTTCCGGCTGCGGGCCGACGAGGCAGAACGGATCGGCGGCGAGGTGCTGAGCGCTGTGGGACGGTGGCGTGAGAGTGCGCGCTCGGTGGGGCTTTCCGCGCGGGCGATCGAGGCGATGGCGCCAGCGTTCGACGCGTTGGAGACCTGACCCTTGAGAGGTGGCAAGCCACGAGTGCGACGGGAAGCCGGGCATCGGCCCCTCGCACCCCGACGCCCAGTAGCCTCGTCCCACGCGAGCAGAGAGGTCCGTCATGTCCGGGTTCGCCGTCGTTGATCTGGAGACGACAGGCTTCGCCTACAACTCGCGCGACCGCATCTGCGAGGTCGCGGTGGTGCTGGTGGACAGGGACGGGCGGCAGGAGGGCACGTACTCGACGCTGGTGAACCCGCAGCGGGATCTGGGTGCGCAGCATGTGCACGGCATCTCGGCACGGGATGCGCGCCTGGCGCCGACGTTCGACCTGATCGCCGGGGACCTAGCCTCGTTGCTCGCGGGGCGGGTGTTCGTGGCGCACAACTCGACGTTCGACGCGTCGTTCCTCATCGCAGAGTTCGCGCGGGCCGGCTGGCCGCTGTCGCTGACCCGCGAGGAGACGCTGTGCACGATGCGCCTGGCCGCCCAGTACGGGGCGCCGGCGAAGCTCGGCGACTGCTGCCGTCACTTCGGCATCCCCCTGGACGACGCGCACGAGGCCTTAGCCGACGCCGTCGCCACAGCTGGATTGCTGGCTCGGTACATCGAGGAGTCGCCTCGGCGGGACGAGTGGGATCAGTGGCTGGAGTTCGGGGAGTCGCTGCGGTGGCCTTCTCCCCCGCGATTGGCGACGCCACCGTTCGCGCGCGGGTCGGCCTCGGCGGGCGGAGATCTGTTGGCGGGGGTGTCTTCGTCGCTTTCGTCGGCGGCTTCCGGAGCGGCCGACGTGGTGGGGGCCGAAGATTACCTGGATCTGCTCGACCGGGTGCTGCTGGATCGGCGGATCTCTGCTGCTGAGAGGGCGGCCCTGTCGTCGTTGGCAGGGGCGCTCGGGCTCGGGGCTGGCGATGTGGCGCGGCTGAACCGCCGCTACATGCTTGGCGTCGTCGAGGCGGTGTGCGCGGACGACGTGCTGACGGCCAACGACAACGCTGCGATCATCCAACTCGCCGGGCTGCTCGATCTTGAGGCGCTCGAGGTGGAGGCGCTGCTGGCGTCGGCTGAGTCGCGGGTGTCCTCGGTGGCGGCGGAGGTGGAACTGCGCCCTGGTGATCGGATCGTGTTCACAGGCATGTCGATGGACCGGAAGCGGGAGCTGACGGCCTTGGCTGAGGCGCGCGGGCTCGTGGTGTGGCTGAACGTGACCAAGCGTGTGCGCGCGGTGGTGGCGCAGGATCCTGCGTCGCAGTCGGGCAAGGCGCGGAAGGCTCGGGAGTACGGGATCCCGGTGCTCGGCCAAACCACGATCTAACTGTCCAGGAAGTCGGCGCAGGCCGCTTCAAAACGGCGAATACACGGTGCTACTGTCCCCATATGGCCAAAGACGAGGTCCTTCGCGAGTTGAGAGAGTTCGTTCGCGAGCGCGACTGGGCGCAATTCCACTCACCCGAGAACTTGGCGAAGAGCATCTCCATTGAAGCCGGAGAACTCCTCGAATGCTTCCAATGGAACGCCAACGCGGACCGCTCCGAAGTGCAAGACGAGCTTGCAGACGTTCTGACGTACTGCTTCCTTCTCGCAGACACGCTCGGGCTCGACTCGGATCAGGTTGTTCTCGACAAACTCGCGCGAACGCGCGAGAAGTACCCAGTCGAGAAGGCGAAGGGCCGGAGTACGAAGTACGACGCCTATGAGGATTGAGAAGCTCCCGTTCGAGCGAGAGGCGCTTGGCCTCTGGACCGACCCCTCGGGACGCCACGCCAACTGGCCCGTCGTCTACACCCTCAACGACAAGGGCGAGGTGTACGTCGGCGAGACTCTGAACGCTGTAGGCCGTATGCGGCAGCACCTCGACAACCCTGACAAGAAGCATCTGAAGTCCGTGCGGGTCATCGTCGACGAGCAATTCAACAAGTCCGTCTGCCTCGACCTCGAGTCCTACCTCATTCGGCTCTTCGCCGGCGACGGCCGATTCACTGTTCTCAATCGGAACGACGGCATCACCAACGCGGACTACTACGACCGGAAGCGGTACCGGGAACTGTTCGATGAGATCTTCGAGCTGCTCCGACTCGACGACCTGTTCACTAACTCGATCGAGCAGATCGAGAACAGTGACCTGTTCAAGTTGTCTCCCTACAAGGCGCTGAACCACGATCAGGAAGCGGCCGTTGTGGACGTCGTTGAGGGCCTATTCGACGACCTTGAAAGCAACTCCGCGAACACGGTAGTCATTGAGGGAGGACCGGGAACCGGCAAGACTATCGTCGCGATCTACCTCATGAAGTTGCTCGTGGACATCGCCAGCACAGAGCCGACCGACGACCAGTCGTCGGATTCAGTCTTTGCGGACTTCTTCGTTGAGGGCCACCGCGAGTTGATGCGAGGGTTCCGGATCGGACTCGTCGTTCCACAGCAGTCTCTTCGAAAGTCGATCAAGAACGTCTTCAGACGGACTCCCGGCCTATCCCCCGCGATGGTTCTCACCCCATATGAGGTCGCCAGGAGCCGAGATCCCTTCGACTTGCTGATCGTCGACGAGACGCACCGACTTACCCAATACGGCGCGCAGGCGATGGGAACCCTCACTCGAGACTTCCGTGAGCACAGCATGCGACTCGCGCATAAGGGCGAACGCTGGGAGGACCTGACGCAACTCGACTGGATCGTTCGATCGAGCAAACAGCAGATTCTCCTTCTCGATCGAGACCAGAGCGTGCGCCCCATTGACCTCCCGCCAAAGGCCGTCGATCGGGTCCGCGAGGCGGCCGCAGACGAAGGCCGCTCTTACACACTGCGCTCGCAGATGAGGGTGCAAGGCGGCTCTGACTACATCGAGTACGTCCGCGCCGCCCTGAGCGACGGGCCGGCTCCGCAGCGACGAGGCTTCGACGGCTACGACCTGAGGTTCTTCGACGACCTCGGGCGCATGCACGAGGCAATACGCGCGCGGGATCGTGACGAGGGTCTCGCTCGCCTGGTCGCCGGCTACGGCTGGAAATGGAAAAGCAAGAAAGACTCCGCCGCGTTCGACATTGAGTTGGACAGCACCCGCCTGCGATGGAACAGGACCGCTGTCGATTGGATCAATTCGCCAACGTCGATTGACGAAGTCGGATCGATTCACACGGTCCAGGGATATGACCTCAATTACGCTGGCGTCATAGTTGGCCCCGAAGTCGGCTGGGACCCAGTCACAGAGCGCCTTCACCTAGACCGAGCACGCTACTTCGACGCGAAAGGAAAAGCGCGCAACGGGCTTCTGGATGTCGACTACTCGGACGAGGACGTGCTTGGTCTCGTGCGAAACATCTATCGTGTCCTCCTCACCAGGGGTATGAGGGGCACGTATGTCTACGTCTGCGACACCCTATTGAGACAGCGACTTCGTGGACTCCTCGCCAGTTCTTGACACGGGCCGGCCGTGACGCCCGCCATGGCACGTCCATCTGATTCGACATGAGCATGACTGCTCCGATTACACACCCAGGCGAACCGATCCCCGAAGAGCGCTGCTCTCTAGCATTCTCGGGAATGCACTGGTAATTTCCGGTATGTGGCGCAGCCGCGGGGGATGCGGCATGGCTTCTAGGGGGAGCCTCAATGGATTTGCCTACGGTGAGACGCTGGCGCAAGGGCGCGATGGATCGGCTCTACGTAACGGACCAGGCCGGAGTCGACCTTGGGTGGGCGGATACCGCAACGGGTGAGATCACCGTGGTGGTCCCAGGCTCAGAAGGCCGGCTCGATGCGGCCTTCGTCGCCTGGGCCGCGCTGCAACCCGACGACGACCTTGCACTCCATGCTCCGGGCCGCAATGTCGATGCGCTCACAGCCGCCTACACTGCCGAAATCGCATCCTTGAGCGACTCCATCGTCCAGTTGGAGGCGCAACTCGCGGCGGCCCGTTTCAGTCGCGACCAGTATGCGAAGGGCACGGCCGGCGAGTACCGCGTAGGCGAGGCGGTCAATCGGCTCTACCAGCATGGTTGGGGAATCATCCACGCAGTTCCTATCAATGGCGGCGCTGCGGATATCGACCATCTGCTGATCGGACCTGGCGGGGTGTGGACCGTCAACTCGAAACGACATGACTCATCCGAAGTGTTCATCAATGGCGACTACATGCGCGTCGGTCGTGTTCGGGTGGACCACATCGCACAGGCCAGACGCGAGGCGGCGGCCGCTTCACTGGCATTGTCCTTGCCCGACGCTCCCGTCGCCGTCTCCGGATGTGTCGTTCTGGACACCTCATATCGGTACGACATGACTGTGATCGAGGAGCCTGAAGGCGTCGTCGTGCATCACCTGGCCTCGGTCCCCTCGGTGTTCCACAACTTGCCGCGCGTCCTCGATGGCGCCGAGATTCTCCGCATCTACTCACGAGCACGCCGCCCCGAGACCTGGGACCCAGAAACATGAGCGAACCGATCACCGTCAACAACTGGAAGCGCTACGGACAGCACCGTGGCTACGCCAACCTGCCCGACGGCACCCGTGTCGGATGGATCGACGTTCCGACAGGAACGATCACCATCGAGTCTCCCGAGCACGATGCCGAAGCGCGAGCTGCGCTCGGCGAGTGGCATTGCGCCCTCCCCCAGGTACCCGCGGTCGCGGAGCCGAGCATGCTGGCGGACGTGGAGGATGAGGCGGCCGCACAATCCGTCGTGGCTACGGACACTTCGAAGACCGCGCCTGCCCCCGACCCAGAGCGCGAGGCAACAGACCTTGCAAACCGAGTTCCGGGGCAGAACGCGCGCGAGCAGGAAGGACTCGCATGGGAACGTGAGAAGCGGCTCGGCAACACCATCGCTTGGGCAGGACGCGTCGCTGGCGCCCATACGGACTACAGGGCATGGAAACTTGGCGCGGAAGGCGAGGAAGCCGTCGGCAAGGGTCTCAAGAAGGTCGGCAAACGCGGCTGGAAGGTTCTGCATTCGATCCCGTGCGAAGGCGATACAGACATCGACCACCTAGTCATCGGCCCGCCGGGCGTCTTCCTCGTCAACACCAAGCACCACCCGAAGGCGAAGGTCACCGAGACAAAGTACGGCGTCATGGTGAACGGGGGAAAGACCGAGCACTTCCCTCAGATACGGGCACAGGTGAAGAAGGCGACCGCTGCACTGGCAGCCGCGCTCGGACACCCGGTGAGGATCACTGGCGTCGTGGCGATCTTCAACGGCGGGCTCTCCCAGCCGGAACTGAAGACGGCAAGCAGCGCCCGCGACGTGAAAGTTGTCACCAACTGGAACATCTCCAACGCACTCCTGAGGCTCGAGCCTGTGCTCTCAGATGCGGAGGTCGAGGAGATCCACGCGGTGGCGCGCCAGCCCAGGACGTGGAAGAAGGACTAGTTCTCACGTCTAGCTCCCGGGCGCCCGTCGGCGCGACGATCACCAGCCACATCGAAGACACGGCGCACGCTGCAACTCGCAGTCGACCGACATTCCCCTCGCCTAGCGGCGCCCGGATCTGCTGAGCAGCCCAGGCAACTCCCCCATCACAGCACTGGCCTTCTCAGCCGCGTCATAGGGTCCCGGCATTCGGAACACCTGGGCACCCCAGGCAGTCCGCGCCTCCTGCACGCCAGATCCTCCCGCAGCCTTGCGTCCGAGCAGTGCCTCTACAGGCTGCCGAAAGACGCAGATCACGAGCGGCACTGAAAGGGCGCCAAGCTTCTCGCCCAGCAAAGAACGCCCATGCTCGAGTTCCCCGGCGACCAGGTCTTTCTCCCCCACGGTTGGCCTCTTCACGATGTCCGTGAAGCCCACGCCGGCAGCGAGCGCGACCGCCTCGAACTGACGCACACCTTCGGGGAGGTCGAACAACCCAGCCGACGCGAGCCTACGAAGCTGGCGCTGACCCACCTGTCCCTGGTAGTAGTGGCCGGCGGCCACGCTCACCGGCGATGGATTCAGGCCCACGATCATTGCTCGCGCCTTCTCCGGGATCACGTCGCGAAGCGTCAGATACTCGACGCCCATCCACTCCTCGACGGCCTGGTAACCGATCAGCTCTTCAGCCATATCGCGAACCTACCTGCTCGCCACGGCGCTCGCGCGGTCCCCTCGCAGTCCACCGACACCGCCTCCGGAGCGGTCGCCGTCGCGGTGAGCCTTTCGCCGCTTGCCTCTCGAGTAGGAGGTGCCGCAGTCCAGCCAGTATCCAGCCCCACGGCCTAAGCCACCCCGTAGTCCCCCACGTGCGAGTCGATCACCCAGTAGTCGTCCGCGGTCCTCGTGGTGAGCGACGGGTCGCCGTCCGGCACCGCGAAGTACGAGTGGCTGGACCCCCAGGCGAGCACGTCGTCCCAGGTGGTGTCCACGAGCACCCACTCGCCGTTGATGAGCACCTTGTTCCAGGCGTGCGCAGCGATGCTCTCGCCGTTGTCCGCATCGCCGGTGACGATCACGCTGGATAGGCCGACGGCGTCGGCGAGCAGCTCGTACGCCTGCGCATAGCCGGTGCAGACGGAGGAACCTTCGACCAGCGCGCCGTACGCCTCCTGGGACTGCGCCACCACTGCGGACGTGCCCGAGTCGTATCCGCGGTCGGCCTCATCGACCGCCGCATAGTCGTAGTCGTTGGCGGCCACCACTGCGTCGTGGATCGCGCTGGCGAGCGCATAGTCGCCCTGCGCACGCGCGACGTCGGGCGATGCGACGATCGTCGCCACCGCGTCGGCCGTGGCCACCCGACGCCGTTCCGCCTCGGAGTCCGCGTAGATGTAGTCGGGCACCACCGTCGTCCTGAATGCCGAGTAGGACACCGACCAGCCGCTGACGAACACGTACGGGTTCTGCGCCAACGCCTCGTACATCGCGTCGTGGATGCCAGGCACCCCGCCCACCTTGGACACGTAGCCGGTGACGTCGATCGACCGTTCCTGCACGACCATGGCGCGCGCCAGGTACAGCGACAGGTCCTCCGTGCCGAACACCGGGTACGCCACGTCAGGCCCTGTCGGCACGGGCGCGGTGAGCATGGTGGGCCATGGCACCCACAGCGGCAGCCGTCCCAGGTATCCGGCGGGGACCACGATCAGAGCGGCGAGCAGCGCCCACAGCAGCAGCCGCCCGCCCAGGCCCAACGTGCGGCGGCGAGGCTTCGCGGCGCTCACCGGCAGGTCGGGCGTGTGAGCCCAATGCTGAAGCGACGAGGTCTGCGCCGAAGCCTGCCATGACATGGGCGGCTGCGCGGCCTGCGGCTGAGGCGTCCAACCCGGCACTCCGGCCCTGGGGCGCGTGAACTCCGTCCACCCCGCGCCGTCCCAGTAGCGCTCGAGGTCCGTGCGCGCAGGGTCCGGGAGCCACCCGGGCGCAGGCAGCCGAGGCTCCCAGCCGGCCGGTCCCTGACCCTCCACGTGGACCCCCTCTCCCGGGGCCACCCTACTGAGGTCGCGTCACCAGACGCTAGGCCCCGTACGCCATCAGCCGCTCGTCAAGCATCCAGCTCGAGTCCGGCGCGCGATCGTCGAGCCGCGAATCCCCGTCGGACACCAGGAACCAGTCGTCGAGCGCACCCTCAGCCCCGCCGTCGTCCCACGCGACGTCCACCGTCATCCACACGCCGCTCATCTGCACCTTGTTCCAGGCATGCGTCGTGAGGCTCCCGCCGTCGTACGCCGAGCCTGTCACCACGACGGTCGTGAGGCCCACCGCGTCCGCCAGCACCTGGAACGCCTGCGCATAGCCGAGGCTCGAGGCGCGCCCCTGCACCAGCGCCCCGTATGCCTGCTGGGCCTGCGTGAAGGCCGCCACCTGCGCGGTGCCGGTCGTGCCGTCGGACACCGCCAGCGACCCGTCATCCAGGGTCACGCGCGCGATGATCGCGTCATGCACGGCCTGCGCGAGCGCCACCTGGCCCGTCGCCTGCGCCACTGCGTCCGATTGGACGATGTCAGTCGCCTCCGCCTGCAGCTCCCGCCGCCGCTGCTCCGCCTCATCGGCGTCGTACAGGTAGGTCGGCACCAACGAGTCCCCGCCCGCCGTCAGGGTCCAGTCGGTGCCGTCCGCGAACACGTACGGGTTCTGGATCACCACTGCGAGCATCGCGTCGGCCACCACCTGCTCCTCATCGGCCCCCGCCCGGGACAACCAGCTCAGATCGATCTCCTGCTGCTGCACCATCAGGCTGCGCGCCAGGTACAGGCTCAGCGAGTCCACGGCGAACACCGGATACTCCACCGCGGGGCCCGCCGGCGCCTGCAGCCCCCAGGAAGAAACCGAGCCGAGCCTGCCGGAGATGGCGCTCGCATAGACGAGCATGCACAGCACCAGCACGCCCAGCAGCGCGAACCCGCCGCGCCAGCCCTGCAACCAGCCCTCACGCACCTCAGGGCTCGGTTCCGGCACCACGGGAGTCAGGCCACCGACCGCTCCCCCGACGTCACGCTCCAGGTCGACGAGCGCCGCCTCATCGGACAGCCCCCAGCGCGTGCGCACCTCACGCCCCCGCGTCCGGTCCGTCCACCGGCGCCCATCCCACCAGCGCTCCATGTCCAACCGGCTCGGATCCGGCAGCCAGCCCGCATCCGGCAGCCGCGGCCGCCTCACCTGCCCGTCGCCCCCCGGCATCCGGACCTCCGTCCTCCCTCGCTTGCAGGCTACCGACGCCCCCAGTCGGACCGCGCGACAGGTGACAGGTCACCCGGGAAGAGCGCGCGCCGCCGCACGGCCGACGCGACCGCCGGATCGTGTGCAGTTCGCCACGTTCACCCCACGACACGGCACCGAGTGCGCAGATCCACGAGGATTCACCCATAGGGTGCATATCGGACGCCAGGAACGGGAGTCCTCGTACACACCACAGCACACAGGGGGCACGAATGCGCTGGTTCGCAGCCAGACCACAGCGAGGGACGACGACCGGGAGCGATTCTCCCTCTCCCGCCGGCGCCGCTGCCGGTCCGGCCGAACCCGAGCCGACGCACGTCGCAGTCTCCTACGAGGACCCGTTCCTGGCAGTCCCCCACCTCAAGAACGCGACCGCCGCAGTCTGCGCGCGGCTCAGACTGTCGCTGCGCACCGTCGACGACGTCGACTCGCTCGTGGACGCCGCCCTCAACGTGGATGCCGCACACGTGGTGCTGTTCCCCCACTTCGACCAGCTGCTGCTGCACGTGCCCGACCTCACCGACCCGCACTGGCACGGCGCCCGACTCGACCCCGCCGCAGCACAACGCGCGGGCGTCCGCTACGTGATCGGCACCGCGGGCCAGGACGGCAACATCCTCGAGGCGCTCCAACGGATCTTCGGGCCCGACGTGGTGGGCATCTTCGCCGACGTCAACACCACCGCCGACACGGCACGGCTCGAGCACCAGCTGGAACAGGCACTCGACCCGTCCTGAGCACAGCCGAGGCTAGCGCGCGGCATCCTCCGTGAGCAGATCGTGCAGGTGGCGCAGCGGGTCCCTCAGCATCGAGCCGATGATCTGCGGGCTCGCCTCCGAGCCCGCGAGCATCTCCAGCACCGACTCGCACAGCACGTCGATCTCCCCTGCACGGTCGCCGTGCTCACGGCAGGCCTCCGCACGCACCCCGAGGATCGCGCCGCGGATCGCCAGCACCATGGTGGGATCCTCGGCCGTCGCCACGAGCTTCGCGTACTGCAGCTCCGTCTCCTCGACCACCGCCGTGGCCTCGGCCTCGAGCCCCACCATGCGCATCGCGCGGGCAGCGCCCACCCCGATGCGGATCAACTCCGTGCGCTCGTACTGCGTGGGACCACCCTCGTCCAGCACGTGGCGCGCCACGTCGAACGCCTCCGCCCACGCCTGCTCAGACTTGTCGTACTGCTTGGCGAGCGCCAGTTCCATGGAATACCAGGACAGCTGCTGCGCCAGACGCAGCGCGCCCGCACGTGGCTCCTGCCGATACTCCGCCCTCAGACGGATGACCTCACGATGCGTCCGCTCCAACCCCATAGCGTCACCATAGGCGCGGTCCGGCCATCGCGGAAGGATTCGAGACCAAGAATCCTCACCATGCGCGTGCGCCTGCCGATCTGCTGTGCAGGAGACGTGTACCCGCACGGCACCGTGACGGCTCAGCCCCGCCGCAGCACGCGTCCCCGCCGCTCCTTCTAGAAGAGCGTCTCGTTCGCCACGCCGCACGGCACGTGCACACCCGCCGCGTGCTCCAGCGCGCCGCTCAGATGGCCGTGCTGATCGTCGAAGAACATGTGCGGACGCAGCACCTGCAGCACCTTCGCCTTCTCGATCCCGCCAAGGAAGAACGCATCGTTCACCGTCACTCCCCAGCTGCGCAGCGAGTGCACCGCCCGCTCGTGCGCGGGCGCGGCCCGGGCCGTCACAAGTGCGATCCTCACGCGAGGCTCGTACGACGGATCATCCTTCTGCCGCTGCTGCTCGAGCAGCTGGATGCGGTTGAGATCAGCCACCAGCGGCTGCAGCAGACCGGGCACGTGGGCGATGTCCCGCTTCGCGACCTCGTTTGCCACGAAGCTGTCCATGCCCTCGCTCTGGAAGACCCGCTCCGACTCGTCGGTCGCGAGCACCGCATCGAAGTCGAATGCGATCCTGAGGCCCCGGTCCGAGTCGTCGTACGCCGCAGTGCTCGGCAGCACGTGGCCCGCCGGGTGGCCGGCCCGTACTGCCGCGACCACGTCGTCCCTGTTCTGGCTGAGGAAGAGGCTCATGCCCAACGCCGGGATGTAGCCCAGCGGCGACCGCCCCTGCGTGAAGAAGGCACGCGTCACGCCCAGCGCATGCTTCTCCACCGAGCGCATCACCCGAAGCCCCGTGCTCGCATCGTTGCGCGACAGCACGATGACCTCCACCAGCGGGTCGCGCGGGCGCAGGTCGTTGAGCGTGAGCAGCCGCTTGATGAACGGGAACGCCGGCCCCGGCGCAAGCAGATCGTCTACGTGACGGTCCTGGTAGTCCGCATACGCAGCCTCGCCATGCTCCCTGAAGTACGCGTCGGACTCCGTCAGGTCGAACAGCGCGCTGGACGCCACTCCCACCACGAGTCGGTCGTGGAGATCGTAGGCAGGCATCTGTTCCTCACGGTCGCGGGCGAATGGTTCAGCACCCTACCCCTCGCAGGTGACGGGCACGTGACCACCGGTCAGCGCCCGGAATCCACAACCGCGCGCGGACCCGTACGCGCCACAATATGTGTTGCTATATTTGCCACATGGAGCCAGATCTCGCACACATCGCCCGCGAGTCGGACGCCGCTGTGGAGGCGGCGCGCGCACGACTCGTCGAGGCTGTTCGAGACGCAACGCGAGCCGGCATGACTCAGCAGCAGATCGCGGAGCAGATCGGCCGTAGCCAACCTGAGGTGAATCGCCTTCTGCGCTTCCACGGCTCCACACCGCACGCCCGAGCCCTGCGACAGCATCGAGCAGAGATCCGCTCTCGACTCCGCGCGGTTGGAGGTCGAAACGTCCGCGTCTTCGGCTCGACCGCCCGCGGCGCCGAGAGGCCCGACTCCGATGTGGACCTGCTGTTCGAGACGCGCGAGCCGCTCAGCCTGATGCGACTCTCCGCCGTGGAGAACGAGCTCTCACGCCTCCTGGGGCTGCAGGTCGACCTGGTCGCTGAGTCCTCGCTGCGTCCCGACCTGCGCGAAGGTATCGTCAACGAGGCCGTGCCCTTGTGAGCCGCGAGCCTCATGAGCGGCTCGCGGATGCCCTCCTCCATTTTGACCGCGCGACCGCCTACGGTGCGAACGGCGTGGCCACGGAACTGGAGATCGACGCGATCTGCATGCGGCTCGCATCTGGGCTCGAGTCCCTAAGCCGGCTTCCTGAAGAGATTCGAACCGAGCTGTTCGGTTCGACCTGGGCCGCAATGTGGGGCATGCGGAACCGGATCGCACACACTTACGCACAGGTTGAGGCACCGGTCGTGATAGCCACCCTCGAAGAAGATCGTCCTCACATCCGCACGCTTATCGTCGACTACCTGGGCAGATAGCGCGAGCACGTGACTACTGGTCAGCGCCCGCGGCTACGCGTCGAGGTCCCCGAGGTCCACGCCCAGGTCGATCTCCGGCGGCGCAGCCAGCCCCGGCGGAGGCCCCGGTCGCGGCGCACGCTGCGGGACGTGCACGGTCTCCGCGACCAGCCCCTCCGGCAGGGTCGACAGGAAGTAGGCGTCCTCCAGCACATCCATCGCATACGGTCCGCCCACCCATGCGCGCACCGGCGTGTGGAACAGCGCCCGGGTCACGCACAGCCGATCCCGAGCTCGCGTGAGCGCCACGTACAGCACCCGGCGCTCCTCCTCGACCGCGTCGGCATCGCCCAACGCCCTGGACGACGGGTACGCACCCGGACTCACACCCGCGCAGAACGCCCAGTCCGCCTCGAGCCCCTTGGCCGAGTGCACGGTGGACAGCACCACGTGATCATCGTCCTTGGGCGCCGCCGTCAGCTCCGATGTGAACACCGGAGAGAGCAGGTACTCCTCGATGAACTCCAGGATCGAGCGGCGCGACGCCGCCAGCCGCTCCACGTGCACCAGGTCACGCTGTCGCGCGTCCCAGTTCTCATTGCGGTACTTGGTCGCGAGGACCGGCGTGAGCATCGCGGCTGCCCTGCCCACCGCGTCGTCCACCCGGTTCGCGGCGTCCTCGATCGCGTCGAGTCCCGCGCGCAGCCACTCCGGCATGGACGCGAGCGCCGACGCGCGGGCGTCCCTGGCCGACGCGCCTTGCTCGCGCGCGGCCAGTAGGGCGTCGAACGCGCGGACCGCGGTCCTGTCCCCCACGCGAGGCACGAGCGTCAACAGGCGAAGCCACGCCACCTCGTCGTCCGGGTTGGCGACGACGCGCAGCGCGGACAGCACGTCGCGCACGTGCGCACTCTCCAGCAGCTTGGTACCGCCGAAGAAGACGTACGGGATGTCGTTCTCGATGAGCAGCGACTCGATGGCTCGCCCCGAGTAGTTGGAGCGCACCAGGATCAGGTGCGTGTTCCACGGGAGACCATCCTCGTGCGCTCGGCGCAGCTCGCCTGCGATCCAGCCCGCCTCGTCGTGCGGGGTCTCGAAGCTGTGCAGCTCGGGCTTGGCGCCGCTGCCTCGCACCGCCCGCAGATGCTTGCCGTACTCGAGCGGGCTCGCCGACAACAGCCAGTTGGACAGGTTGAGGATCTCCTGCGTGGACCGGTAGTTGTCCTCGAGTCGCATCACGCGAGCACCGGGCACCCGCTCGGAGAACGAGTGGATCGACGCGAAGTCGGCGCCTCTGAACCCATAGATCGACTGCGCATCGTCCCCCACGCAGTAGAAGCGCGTGTGCGGCACCAGCGGATCGATGATGGTCCACTGCAGCGGGTTCGTGTCCTGCATCTCATCGATCAGGATCTCGTCGTAGTGGCTGCCCACCCACGCCGCGACCTGCGGGTCCGCGAGCCGGGCGGCGAAGATCAGCAGCAGATCGTCGTAGTTGAGGTAGCGGCGCTCCTTCTTCCGTTCCTCGTACGCGCGGACGACGGCGCCGATCGCCTTGGGATCGATGGTCTGATCAGGGAACTTGGCGCGGATCGCGTCGGCCAGGGTGACGCGCGTGTTGCGTGCGAAGGAGACGACGTCGATGATCTGCGAGGCCTTCAGCCCCTCGACACGCTTGCCACGGCCCAGCACGCCTCGCATCACCTGCGCCTGGTCGTCCGCGTCGAGCACGCTCCAGCCCTCGTAGCCGAACACGTCCGGGTTGGCGCGCACCTCCCGCATGGCCCACGCATGGAAGGTCATGGCGCCGACGCCCTCCATCGCTCGGCTCTCCGTCTGCACCCGCGAACGGATCTCTGCTGCCGCGCGGCGTGTGAACGTGATCGCAAGGATCCGGTTGGGGGCCGTCCCCTGGCGGATCAGGTGGCGGATGCGCGCGACGATCGTGGTCGTCTTGCCCGTGCCAGCGCCTGCGAGCACCAGGTTGTGGCTCGCACCGGTCACCACCGCCTCACGCTGACCCGGGTTGAGCGACCCCAGGAGGTCGTCGGAACCCGTCTGCTCAGCCATGCGCCCGAGTCTACGAGCGCCCGCCGACACGCCCCGCCGCCCCCGCACCTCCGCGCCCCAGCGCCCCAGCAGGACATGGGTGCAGGACCCGCGCCGCTTTCGACGCTCATGTCCTGCCAGCGCGCACGCAGGCTCGCCAACGCGCCGCTTTCGACACCCATGTCCTGCCCGCGCACCGAAGTCGACCTCGGGACCAACGTCCCCACCGTCGTCCGGATCGCGGGCGGACTATTCAAATGTGACTCAACTGTCCTCGATCGACCTGATCCCCCGCCCCGCGGAGCAGACCTCCCCATGCGCCGCGCCCGCGACCGAGTCCCCGCACGACCCCGCGCCCGCCGTCGAGCTCCTCCAGGCCATCGCCGACCCTGTCCGCTGGACCGTCCTGGATCGCCTCAGCGTCGGCACGCGCTGCGTCTGCGACCTGCAGGAGCATGTGGACGTCTCCGCCACGCTCCTCAGCTACCACCTGCGGATCCTGCGAGACGCCGGACTCGTCACCACCTCCCGTCGCGGCCGCTGGATCGACTACTCCCTGGCACCCGACTCATCGGCCCGTATCGCGTCGGCCCTCCCGGGCTCCGGGACGACGACGGTCGCCACCTTGCCCGACCAGCCGGACCAGTGACGTCATGACCGTGATCGACCACGTCCACAAGGCGAGTCCCACGCAGCGGTGGGTCGGCGTCGGCGCCGCGACCGTCGCCTGGTGGGCGCTCTACAGCGTCAACCTGCCGTTCTGGAACTGGATGATCGGCGACGTCGTCGGCCTGGACCTGAGCACGCGGCTCGGGTCGGGCGTCCACTTCTTCTTCTACGACACCGTCAAGATCCTGCTGCTGCTGGCCGGCATCATCTTCGTGGTCACCGTGCTGCGGTCCTTCATGTCCGTGGAGCGCACGCGCGCGATCCTGGGAGGCAAGGCCGAGGGCGTCGGCAACGTCGTCGCCGCAGGGCTGGGCGTGATCACCCCGTTCTGCTCCTGCTCGGCGGTGCCCGCGTTCATCGGCTTCGTCGCCGCAGGCGTGCCCGTGGGCGTCACGCTGAGCTTCCTGATCGCAAGCCCGTTGGTCAACGAGGTGGCGATCGCGCTGCTGCTCGGCCTCTTCGGCTGGGGGCCGACGCTGCTGTACGTGGGTGCCGGCCTGGCCATCGCGATCGTCGCGGGCATGGTCCTGGGCCGCATGCACCCCGAGCGATGGATCGAGCCGTTCGTGTTCGAGACGAAGATCGGCGGCCACGCGATCGACCCCGGCATGTCGCTCACGTGGAACGACCGTATCCAGATGGGCCTCGAGGAGGTCGGCGAGATCCTCCGAAAGATCTGGCCCTACCTGCTCATCGGCATCGGGCTCGGCGCCGCGATCCACGGCTGGGCACCGGAGCAGTGGTTCGCCGACCACGCCGGACCGGACAACCTGCTGGCCGTGCCGCTCGCGGTGCTGATGGGCGTGCCCCTGTACTCCAATGCCGCGGGCATCCTGCCCATGGTCGAGGCGCTGTTCGACAAGGGTCTGCCCATGGGCACCCTGCTCGCCTTCATGATGGCGACCGTCGCGCTCAGCCTGCCGGAGATGATCCTGCTGCGCCGCGTGCTCAAGCCTCAGCTCATCGGACTGTTCATCGGCGTCGTCACCGTCGGCATCATCGCCGTCGGCTACCTGTTCAACGCTGTCATCCCCACCTAGCGACACTCACCCACCCGCCAGAGTCCCAGACACCTCAGAACCGACACTCACCCACCCGAAAGGACTCCCGCCATGAACATCAAGATCCTCGGCTCCGGATGCGCCAACTGCATCAACCTGGAGAAGGCCGCGCGCGCCGCCGCCGCAGAGCTCGGCCTCGACGCCGAGTTCGAGAAGGTCACCGACTACGGCGCGATCGCCGGCTACGGGGTCATGAAGACGCCCGGCCTGGTCATCGACGAGCAGCTGGTGCTGTCCGGCCGCGTCCCGACCGCCGCGCAGGTCAAGGAGATCCTCGCGCCGCTCGTCTGACGCCGGGCGGTCGGCCGTAGCCTGAGGCCATGGCCGACTCCCCCGCGCCGCCACCCCGGCCCACGACCGTCCCGCGCACCGCCACGCAGTCGCTGGTGCTGTGGATCGCGATCCTGGGCTCATTCGTGTCTTTCCTGGACGGCACCATCGTCACGGTCGCTCTGCCCGCGATCATGCGCGAGCTCGGCGGCGGCATCACCACCCAGCAGTGGACGGTCGACGCGTACATGCTGACGCTCGGGTCGCTGATCCTCGTCGCCGGCTCGATCTCGGACAGCTTCGGCCGGCTGCGGGTGCTGCGCGCGGGGCTGATCGGCTTCGGGATCACCTCGCTGATCATCGCGCTCGCCCCCACCGCGCCCGTGCTGATCGCAGCGCGCTTCGCCCAGGGTGCGGCCGGCGCGCTGCTGGTGCCGTCCAGCCTGGCGCTGATCATGAGCCACTTCCGTGGCCCGGCGCAAGGCCGCGCGATCGGCACCTGGACGGGCGCCACGTCGGCCGCCATGGTCGTGGGTCCCCTGGTAGGCGGACTGTTCGTGGACCTCGCGAGCTGGCGGTTCGCCTTCCTCATCAACGTGATCCCGATCGCCGTCACGCTGTGGCTGCTGGCGCGGCTCTCGCATCGGGACGACGCGCACGACGTGCGCAGGGCCGACGCGCGAGTGGACGTGGTGAGCGCCGCACTCGCCGCATTGGGCCTGGGCGGGGTGGTCGCCGCGCTCATCGAGCAGCCGAACCTGGGCTGGAGCGATCCCCTGATCGTCGCGCTCCTTGTGTTGGGAGCAGCCCTGCTCGCGGCGTTCCTCGTACGCCAGTCGCGAGTGCCGGACCCGATGCTGCCGCTGCCGCTGTTCCGCACCGGCAACGTGGCGTGGGGCAACGCGGCCACGTTCCTCATCTACGGCGCGCTGAGCCTCAACGGCTTCGTGCTGGGCGTGTACCTGCAGGAAGGGGCAGGCCTGCCCGCCACAGCCGCCGGCATGGCGAGCCTGCCGGTCACGGTGATCCTCATGCTCGCCTCCTCGCGGGTGGGCGCGCTGTCCGGCCGGCTCGGCCCGCGCATGTTCATGACGATCGGCCCCATCACCATGGCCGCCGGCGCGATGCTGCTGCTGAGAGTGGGGAACGACTTCACCTACTGGACCCAGGTGCTGCCAGGGGTGATCCTCTTCGGCGCGGGTCTCGCGCTCACCGTGTCACCGCTGACGAGCGCCATCCTCGGCGCCGTGGATCCCGCCCGCTCAGGCATCGCGTCCGCGGTGAACAACGCCGTCGCCCGCATCGCCGGCCTGGTGACGGTGGCGCTGATCGGGACCATCGTGGGCGGCACCCTGGACCTCGCCGGATTCCACCGGACGGCCGTCGTGACGGCAGCGCTCCTCGCAGCAGGAGGGGTCGTCAGCTGGATCGGCATCCGCAACCCGGCCCCGACGGACGACGCCTCGAGGGACGACGCGCCGGCGAGCTAGGCGGGCTCCCTCAGGATCACGCGGAAACCGAGACTGTGCACAGCGCGCCCGGCGGCGACCAGCCGACGTACGATCGGCGAAGGCCCTGCCTGGACGAACGGAGACACAGATGAGCTATCCGGCACCCGCATTGCCGCCCAAGGACACCGCGGTCACGTACATCCTCTGGTTCTTCCTGGGCGTGCTCGGGATCCACCAGTTCTACCTGGGCAAGGTGGGCCGCGGTCTGCTGTACCTGTTCACCGCGGGCGTGTTCGGGATCATGCTGATCGTCGATCTGTTCACGATCCCCAGCCAGGTGCGCACGGTCAACGCCCAGCGTGCCGTCGGGATCGGCTGAGCCGTTCGTCGCGAGCCGCCCGTCCCGATCCGCGCGACGCGGGCTCAGTCGACGTCGTCGTCCACCCAGTCCAAGGTCCTCGCGACCGCCTTGCGCCAGTTCCGGTAGAGCCGCTCCGCCTGGGTGCGTGACATCGCGGGCTCCCAGCGGGCGTCCTCCTGCCAGTTGGCGCGCAGCTCGTCGAGCGAGCCCCAGTAGCCCACGGCAAGCCCCGCGGCGTAGGCGGCGCCGAGCGCCGTGGTCTCCGCCACCCGGGGCCGGACCACGTCGATCCCCAGGATGTCCGCCTGGAACTGCATGAGCAGGCCGTTGACCGTCATGCCGCCGTCGACCGCGAGCGTGTGGACGTGCGCACCCATGTCCGCCTCGACCGCCTCGATGACGTCGCGCGTCTGGTAGGCGGTCGCCTCGAGCACGGCGCGCGCCAGGTGGTGACGTGTGACGTAGCTGGTGAGCCCGACGATGACACCGCGCGCGTCGGGCCTCCAGTAGGGCGCGAACAGCCCGGAGAAGGCGGGGACGATATACGCGCCGCCGTTGTCGGGCACCGACGCGGCATCGCGCTCGATGTCCGCGGCGGTCTGGATCATGCCGAGGCCGTCGCGCACCCACTGCACCAGCGCACCGGTGACGGCCACGGAGCCCTCGAGAGCGTAGCGCGGAGCGTCGTCGCCCAGCCGGTACGCCACCGTCGTCAACAGGCCGTGCTCGCTGAGGACGATCTCCGTGCCCGTGCCTACCAGGATGAAGTTGCCCGTGCCGTAGGTGCCCTTCGACTCCCCGACCTCGAAGGCTGCCTGGCCGAACGTCGCCGCCTGCTGGTCGCCCAGGATCCCTGCGATCGGCACCTCCCGCAGCAACGAATGACCCCCGACGTGGCCGTACACCTCCGACGACGAGCAGATGCGGGGCAGCATCGCCCTGGGGATGCCGAGCGCGTCGACGATCTCGTCGCACCAGTCGAGCGTGGCCAGATCCATCAGCAGCGTGCGGGACGCGTTGGTCACGTCGGTCACGTGCAGACCGCCGTCGACGCCGCCGGTGAGGTTCCAGACGAGCCACGAGTCGGTGGTGCCGAACAGCAGATGCCCCGCCTCCGCCTTCTCCCTCGCGCCGGGCACGTGGTCCAGGATCCACAGGATCTTGGTGGCGGAGAAGTAGGTCGCGAGCGGCAGGCCCGTGGTGGCACGGAACCTTCCCACGCCCTCGACGGCGGCGAGCGCATCGACCATGGGCTGGGTGCGGGTGTCCTGCCACACGATCGCGGGATAGATGGGCTCGCCCGTGCGGCGATCCCAGACGACGGTGGTCTCACGCTGATTCGTGATGCCGACGGCCACCAGGTCCTGGCGCGTGATGTCCGCCTTGGCGAGCGCCTCCGCGATGACGCGGCGCGTGTTGGCCCAGATCTCCAGCGGATCGTGCTCCACCCAGCCTGGTCGCGGCGTGTGCTGGCGGTGCTCCAGCTGGCCGGTGGACACGATCGACCCCGAGTGGTCGAACACCATGGCACGTGTGGAAGTGGTGCCTTGGTCGATCGCGATCACGTAGCGACCCATGGACGATCCCGCCTCCTCACGCACACCTCTGACGACGGGTCGCCGCGCCCGCCGTCGGCCGTTGATTCAGGGTAGCGACCAGGGACGATGCGCGCGCGCCGGACCTGCCAGATCCACGCCGTGAGCGTCGGCCAGGAGGGCGACCGTCGCGTCCACCTCCGCGCGCCGGCGCCGCCACGACCACCCGACCGCGTCGCCGACCACGTCGGCCAGCTCGCGCAGCACGCTCACGCCCAGGCGACCTTCGAACGCCAGGGTGGTGCGCCGCAGCACCAGGTCCTCGAGCCGCACCACATGCTCGCGGGTGGCGATCCACGAGATCTCGCCGACGCTGTAGTCGGGCAGGGTCGCGAGGCGCGAGGCCGCGGCAGGGTCGTACGTCTCCGCGACGCCCACGCCCGCGGAGCGCGAGCCGTAGCGCGCGAGCAGCGTCTGCCCCCTGCCGATGCTGAGCCCCGGCAGGTTCGTCACGATCCACTCGTCGCGGTCGTCCAGCCTGGGCAGCCCGCGAGCGCCACCCACCTGGGCCGCGACTGTGGAGGCGAACCGCTGCACCCCCAACCGGTCCAGCACGTCGTCGGCGACCCGCTCCCCCAACGCCCGATGCGTGGTCCACTTGCCGCCGACCACCGACAGGACGGGGACATCGGGTGCGTCCGGCAGCGCGCCCTCCTCGACGCGGTAGTCGCGGCTGATGCGCCCGGGCTCGCTGGCGTCGGCTGCGGGCAGCGGCCGGATCCCGGCGTATCGGAACACGATCTGCGCACGGCTCACAGGGATCTCGGGGAACACACGCGCCGCGAGCTCGATGAAGTAGTCGACCTCCTCCTCCGTGCAGCGTGCCGGTTCACGGGGGTCCGCAGGGATGTCGGTGGTGCCGAGGATCACCTTGCCGTGCATCGGGTAGACGAGCACGATGCGGCCGTCGGAGTTCTCGAAGAAGATCTCGCGCCCCCGGCAGGCGTGCAGCAGCGCAGGGCTGTCGACGACGATGTGCGAGCCCTTGGTGCCGCCCATGAACGACGTCGGCTCCCCGAGCACGCCGTTCGCAAGGTCAGTCCACGGACCGCACGCGTTCACGATGACGCGCGGACGCATCCTCAGGGTGTCGCCGGTCACCTCGTCACGAAGGACCACGGCATCGCCCTCATGACCTGCTGCGGAGACGTAGGTGGCGACGCGCGCGCCACCCGCCTCCGCCGCGTCGTCGGCCATCTCGAGCGCCAGTCGCTCAGGGCTTCCCACCATCGCGTCGTAGTAGGTGGCGGTCGCGATGGTGGCAGGGTCCAGGTCCGGCAGCTCCTCGAGCGAGCGCCGCCGGCCGACGAAGCGGTGCCGCGGCACGGAGGTGCCGTCCGCCGCGCGCCCCGCATGCGAATAGGCGTCGTACAGCCACAGGCCCGCCTTCACCAGCAGCGCGCCGCGCGCCTTCTGCGGGCCGATCTGCTTGCCGGTCAGGAACCGCGCGGGAGCCTGCGCGAGACCCGTGAGGACAGTCCTCAGCGGGATCGTGGTGGGAAGCGGCCTCACCTGATGCGGGGCGTTCGCCAGCAGGCGGTTGCGTTCCTCCACACCTTCGCGCACCAGCCGGAACTCGCCGTTCTCCAGGTAGCGCAGCCCGCCGTGCACCATGCGCGAGCTGGCGGCCGACGTGCCCGATGCGATGTCGCCACGGTCCACCAGCGTCACGTCGACGCCGTTGAGCGCCAGGTCGCGCGCGATCGCGACGCCGTTGATGCCGGCGCCGATCACGAGCACGTCCGTGGTCGGATCGTCCAGCAGGGCGGTGACCTCAGGGCGCACCTTGGGCGCGCGTCGACGATGCTGAGCCATGCGGCCATGGTGTGCAGATCCAGGGCGGATGCGCAACGGGTGAGCGAGGCGCTCGCCGCGTGTTCAGGCGTGGACCGTGCGGAGTCAGTCCTTGCGCCGCTCGTCGGCGCCGCCACGCATCAGCAGCCCGCCCACCAGGAGGACGGCGAGCGCCGCCGCGGACCCGATGAGGAGCTCGCCCAGGTAACCGTCGCGCTCGAACGCGTCGAAGCCGGTCACCGACGCCGCCTCACCGCTCGCGGAGGTCGAGTCGCCGCCTGTGGACGGCGTGTCGGCGTAGGCCCCGGTGGCGGGCGCCAGTGCGGCGAGCGCCGTCAGCGCGAGTACCAGCCACACGCGCACGCGCAGGCGCGCAGGCATGACGGTGGTGCTCCCGTGGATCACTCGTGCCCCCTCAGGCATGTGCGGAGATCGGGCCTCGCCCCTCGACACGGGGCATGCCTCGATGCGACGCTCCATGCACCCTAACCGCAGAGCTCCCGGGAATCCAGGCCTGCGGAGGTCTCGCTCCGGTCACGATCCGGCGACGGAGCGCCCTCATGGTGGGAGCACGCCGTGGATGCGTCATGCAGCCCACGCGGCTCGAACGCCGGACGTAGCCTCGTGGGCACGGTTCGACTCACTTGCGAACACATACCCCCTAGGGTATCTTTGTCACGTCAAGACCAACGAGGAAAGGAATGCACACATGTGCTCTCCCGCCACCTGCCCGCGCTGCGGCAAGACCACCTGGACCGGCTGCGGCAACCACATCGAGCAGGCCCTGGCCGGCGTTCCCGCCGCGCAGCGCTGCTCCTGCGACTCAGCCGCCTCCGGTAACGGCGCCTCCGCCAACGGCATCTTCGGCCGCATGTTCGGCCGCTGATCGACCCGACGCTCAGCACAGACCTCGACGGGTCGACCTTCCCTAGGGTCGGCCCGTCGATCTGCGTCCAGGCTCAGCGCGTCAGCACCGCCACCGAGTCACCCCAGCGGACGGGCAGCGGCAGCTCCTCCGGATCCCCGAGCTCCACCCCGCCGCGCCCCTCACGCTCCGCCTCGAGCATCCGCAGCAGCCTGCGCGCGACGATGCGCCCCTTCTGCATGCCGTCCTGCACCACGGTGCACAGCTCGATACCGCCGAGCCCACCGAGCGTCACCGCGTCGAAGCCCGTGACGGACAGATCCTCAGGGATCCGCAGCCCCACCCTTCGCGCATAGTCGATGATCCCCGCGGCATGCACGTCCGCGGTCGTGAGGATGCACGTCGGGGGCTCCTCCATCTCCAGCAGCGCGCGCGCCGCCGCCTCACCGCTCGAACGTGCGACGGTCCCGCACCGGAACACCGCCACCGGCTCCACGCCCGCACGCACGAACCCGTCGAGCCGACGCCGCACGTTCGTGGGCGCCGCCTCGTACAGCTCGTCGAACGTGGTGAGACCGTCAGGCAGCTCCTCGACCGAGAACGTGTACCCCGCGATCGCGATCCGCTCGTGACCCGCCTCAAGGACGCGCCGCGCCAGCTCCTCGGTCGCCTTCGCGTCGTCCATGACGACGGCAGCCTCCTCCGTCATGTAGCCGTCCAACGCGATCCACGGCACGTGCCGCGACTCCAGGTACGGGTTCGTCTCCTCGAAGCCCACCATGCGACGCACCGAGACCACACCGTCGTAGAGGACCGCATGCGCAAGGTCTCGCGACGCATCGTCCGTGATCGGCGGGATCAGCACCGTCCCATATCCCGCCTGCGCGAACTCGCGCTGCAGGCCGTCCAGGATCGCGAGAGACAGCGGATCGGTGTCCGGGTCCTCCAGCAGCGCATGCGTCACCACCGCGATCAGCTGGGTGCGCCCTGACGCGAGCGCGCGGCCGAGCGCGGACGGCCCTGTGTACCCCATCGCGGCCGCCGCGTGCCGCACGCGCTCCGCGGTCTCGGGCGCGACCACGCGCTTGCCCGTGAACACATGAGACGCTGTCGACTTCGCGACCCCTGCGGCCTTCGCGACCGCAGCCAGCGTCACATGACGATGCTCCGCCATGGCTCCCTCGCCTTCCCGCAACACCGCAGGAGTCGCCTGCGGTTCCCCTTGACAGGCTCAGCCTAGGCCCCTGGTGCTAGCGTCGGGAAAGAGGGAGGCGCCGTGTCGGACACAGCCGTGACCAAGAACGACCTCGTGACGCCGCTCGGCGTGTACTCCGAGGTAGGAGTCCTGAACACCGTGCTCACCTGCGCGCCAGGACTCGCGCACCACCGCCTGACGCCGTCCAACTGCGCAGACCTGCTGTTCGACGACGTGATGTGGGTGGACAACGCGATCCGCGACCACGCCGAGTTCGTGGAGCTCATGCGCGACCACGAGATCGAGGTGCTCGACCTTCCCACCCTGCTGGGCGAGACCATGGCCGACCCCAAGGCGCGTGCGTGGCTGCTGGACCGCAAGCTCACGCGCGACGACCTGGGAGTGGGCCTCGAGTCGGACGTACGCGCCTTCCTCGACGACCTGGAGCCGTTCGCGCTCGCGCAGCACCTCATCGGCGGCCTCGCCGTCGCAGACCTGCCTCGCGAGCTCGCGCCGCCCGCCGTCCAGCTGGTGCGCGAGGAGTCAGGCATGCGCGACTACCTGGTCCCTCCCCTGCCCAACACGCTCTACACGCGCGACACGACCAGCTGGATCTACGAGGGCGTCACGCTGAACCCCCTGTACTACCCCGCGCGTCATGCCGAGACGCTCATCATGAAGTCCGTGTACGACCATCACCCGCGGTTCAAGGGAGAGGTGACCGTATGGTGGGGCGACCCCGAGGCGAGCCACGGCCTTGCGTCGCTCGAAGGCGGGGACGTCATGCCGATCGGCAACGGCGCCGTCGTCATCGGGATGTCCGAGCGGTCCAGCCGCCAGGCGATCACCCAGGTCGCCTTCGAGCTGTTCGCCGCCGACGCCGCGGACAGGGTGATCGTCGCCAAGATGCCTCGCATGCGCTCGGCGATGCACCTCGACACCGTCTTCACCTTCGCGGACCGGGACGTCGCGACCATGTTCCCCGGCATCGTCGACGACATCGAGACGTTCTCGCTGTACCCCGCGGACCCTCCGCTGACGCTCGACGTGGTACGCGAGGACCGGCCCTTCGTGGACGTGGTCGCCCATGCGCTCGGGCTGGGCGGGCTGAACCTCATCGAGACGGGCGGCGACCGCTATGCGGCGGAGCGCCAGCAGTGGGACTCGGGCAACAACCTCGTGGCGCTCGAGCCCGGCGTGGTGATCGCCTACGACCGCAACACGCACACGAACGACCTGCTGCGGGCGGCGGGCATCGAGGTCCTCGAGATCGTCGGCGCCGAGCTGGGCCGAGGACGCGGCGGCGGCCACTGCATGACCTGCCCCCTCAGCCGCGACGCGCTCGCCTTCTGATCCCGCGCGGCGTGTGCGGCGGGGTGCATCGCCCGCGCGCGGCGTCGCGTTAAGGTCAAGAAGGACCCAGGGGGTGAGAGATGTCGTCGGACGCAGGCGAGGCGGTCGGATCCGACGTCGCCCGGCCCGCGGCGGCGGCCACCCCGGAGCGCCGACCCGCCAGGCGGCCCCCCCGGATCCTCGAGCCGAGCTTCTCCGGCGTGGGGCTCGTGATCGGCGCGTTCTTCATCGCCGTGTCGCTCGGCCCCTCGCTGCTGCCTCGCGTGTCCTGGGTGCAGGGCATCGCGTCCGGCGTCTCGTTCATGGTCGGCTACGCGGTCGGCGCCGGCGGCCACGCCGTGTGGAACTACCTCCAGATCCCGAACCTGCGCGGTCGCCCCCGGTTCGTGGTGGGCGCCCTGCTGATGGGGATCATCGGCGTCACCCTGGCCCTGTCCATCTGGCGATGGGTCGGCTGGCAGAACGAGATCCGCCACACCTTCGGCATGCCCGACGTCAACCCGACCGCATGGCCGATCGTCATCGGCGTCGGCGCCCTCATCGCCGCCATCGTGCTCGTCGTGGCGCGCCTGTTCCGCAAGCTGTTCCGCGTCGCAGGTCACCTGCTGGACCGCTGGCTGCCCCGCCGGCTGTCCATCACGATCGGCGTGGCCGCCGCGACCATCGTCGTGTGGCTCGCCCTGTCCGGCCTGCTGGTCCAGGGCTTCTTCACGGCGTCCAACGCGCTCTTCTCCGTGCGGGACAAGGGCGACAAGCCCGGCGTCGAGCAGCCCGTGTCGTCCCTGCGGTCGGGCTCCGCCGACTCGCTGGTGTCATGGGAGGACCTCGGCCGCCAGGGCCGCTCCTTCGTGTCGAGCGGACCCACCGTGCAGGAGCTCGACGACTACTGGGGCGGCGGTGCGGTGGAGCCGATCCGGGTGTACGTGGGACTGCGGTCCGCCGACACGCTCGACGAACGCGCACACCTCCTGCTCCGCGAGCTGATCCGCACCGGCGCGTTCGACAGGAAGGCGATCATCCTGGGCACCGTCACGGGCACCGGCTACCTCGACCCCGCGGGCGTCGATCCCGTCGAGTACCTCTTCAACGGCGACGTCGCGATCGCCGGCATCCAGTACTCCTACCTGCCGTCCTGGATCTCGCTGCTGGCCGACCAGGAGGTCACGCGCGACACGGCGCTCGCCGAGTTCCGCACCGTCTACGAGTACTGGTCCCAGCTGCCGGAGGACTCGCGACCGCAGCTGTACCTGTACGGGCTCTCGCTCGGCTCCTACGGCGTGGAGGCCGTGCTGGGCTCGATCGACATCCTCAACGAGCAGATCGACGGCGCCCTGATGTCGGGCCCGCCCTTCGTCAACCCGCTGCACGCGGAGCTGACGGCGGCGCGCCAGGCGGGGTCGACCGCGTGGCTGCCCGTGGTCGGCGACGGACGCACCGTGAGGTTCACCGGCGAGGCCGACAGCCTCGGCATGCCGACAGGCACGTGGGGCACGACGCGCGTCGTCTACCTTCAGCACGGGTCCGACCCGGTCGTCTTCTTCAACCCCACCTTGGCGTTCACCAAGCCCGACTGGCTGCAGGGCTCCGAGCGCGCACCCGACGTGTCACCCCAGATGAGCTGGTTCCCCGTGGTGACCATGTGGCAGGTGCTGCTCGACATGCCCGCCGCGGGCTCTGTGCCCGAGGGCTACGGCCACATGTACTCGAACACCGCGAACCTCCAGGCCTGGGTGGGCCTGGTGAACCCGCCGGATTGGACCGACGCCGACACGGCTCGGCTGGCGGATGCGCTGGAGGCTCGCGCGGAGGAGCAGGCCACGGCCCTGGAGCAGCTCGGCGACTGAGCGCCACCGGGTGCGCGGGTGTCGCCATCGGCGCACCTGACCGACGTCCAGGGCCCCGGCACCCGTTCACAAGCCGTTCACATCGCCCCAGGTAGAATGATGCGATGTTGGACCACGCGCCCCTCCTTGTCACCATCTCCGCGGGGCTCGTCGCCGCCTTCGTGCTCGGATTCGCGGCGCAGAAGATCAAGCTCTCCCCCATCGTCGGCTACCTCGCGGCCGGTCTGCTGATCGGCGAGAACACCCCTGGATTCCGCGCCGACCCCGACCTGGCGCAGCAGCTGTCCGAGATCGGCGTGATCCTGCTGATGTTCGGCGTCGGCCTCCACTTCTCGCTCAAGGACCTGCTGAGCGTCAAGAAGGTCGCCATCCCTGGCGCCGTCGTGCAGATGACCCTCGCCACGGCTCTCGGCACGTTCCTGGGGCATTGGCTCGGTTGGGGTTGGGGACCCAGCCTGCTGTTCGGGCTCGCCCTGTCCGTCGCGTCCACCGTCGTCATGCTCCGCGCGCTCGAGGACCGCGGCCTGCTCGACACCCGCGCCGGGCACATCGCCATCGGCTGGCTGATCGTCGAGGACCTTGCGATGGTGGTCGCACTCGTCGTGATCCCGGTCGTGGGCGGCAGCGGCACCACGTCGTTCGGCGACCTCGCAGGCGAGCTCGCCGTCACGATCCTCAAGGTCGCCCTGTTCGTCGCCGTCATGATCGTGTTCGGCCGACGCGTCATCCCGTGGATCCTGGCACGCACGGCCGACACGGGCTCGCGCGAGCTCTTCACGCTCGGCGTCCTGGCGCTCAGCCTGGGCGTCGCGGTCGGAGCGGCCGCCGTGTTCGGCGTGTCCTTCGCGCTCGGCGCGTTCTTCGCAGGCACGATCCTCAAGGAGTCCGAGCTGGCGCATCGCGCAGCCGAGGACTCGCAGCCCCTGAGGGACACGTTCGCCGTGCTGTTCTTCGTGTCCGTCGGCATGCTGGTGGACCCCGCGATCGCGGTGCACCGTCCCGTGGCCCTGATCGCCACCGTCCTCGCGATCGTGGTCGGCAAGGGCGTTGGCGCATACGCCCTGGTACGACTGATGAAGTACTCGAAGTCGATGAGCCTGGTGATCGCCGCCTCGCTCGCACAGATCGGCGAGTTCTCCTTCATCCTGGTCGCGCTCGGCGCCGAGTACGACATCCTGCCCGGCGACGCCCAGGACCTGGTGCTCGCCGGCGCGATCCTGTCGATCGTCGTCAACCCTGCCCTCTTCGCGTGGGCCTCGCGCTCGTACGTCGCGAAGGTCACCGATGACAGGACGACAGGCGAGACCGGTCCGATCGCCTACGTCGGCGAGGACCACACGGTGGTCGTGACCTTCGGCCGCGTCGGACGGCGGATCGCGTCCGGCCTGTGGGCGCGCGGCATGCCCGCCGTCGTGATCTCGGACGACGAGGACCACGTGCGCGAGATCCGCGAGGCGGGGCACGAGGCGATCCTGGGCAACGCGGTGCGCTCCAAGGTGCTGCACGCCGCGAGCATCGAGACGGCTCACACGGTGCTGGTGGGTATCCCGGACCCGATCCAGGCGGGAGCCGTCGTCGCGAAGATCCGCCGGCTCGCACCGACCACGACGATCGTGGCGCGCGGTCACCGACAGGTCGACGTGGACTACCTGACGGAGATGGGCGCCGACCGGGTGTACGTGGGCGTGCATGAGATCGCGGACCTCATGGTGGCCTCCGCGGCCGACCCGGAGGAGCCGCGCGACTGACGCTGATGACGTTCCCGCCCGCTCACGCGCCGTGCCAGCACGGCCTGCGGACGCAGCACGGTCCGCGGCGCGCGACGATCCCCTCGCCGCGCGCCGCGGACCGGCCGATCGAAGGCGACGGGCCGGCCCGCGAGCGGGAACGCCCCCTCCGCTCGCAGCGGCCGACCCGTCGCGTCTAGTGGTGCTTGCGGGCCAGGCGCCACATTGTCCAGTTGATGCGCATGAAGCGCCCGAACTGGAGGAACGGGTTGTGCCGGCGCTTGAGCTCGCCCGGGGTGGGAAGCGGCGCGGCCGCGATCCTCTCGTTGGTCGTGTCCATGACGATTCCTCCTTACTCCGGGATCCAGGTCCAGCCCGGCTTCACCTTGGCCTTGTAGATGAACAGGGTGTGAAGCATGCGCTTCACCCAGTGGCCCGCGAGGCCGATCTCGCCGAACGTCTCCTTGAGGTTGCGGCCGGTCTCCGGGTACTTCTCCCAGTCGGGGACCACGGGACTCATGGTCATCGCCGCAGCGGTGCCGGTCTTGATGCCCGTGCCGGCCGACGCCACGCATGCCGCCGCCATCTCAGCCATCGACGCCGAGTGCGTCGGCGTGGTCGCACCCTTGAGGATCATGTCGGCGATGGTGTGCGCCACCACCTTGCCCATGGTGCCTGACGGCATGCCTGTGCGGGGCGGGCTCGGCGCCACGGCGACGCCGTCCGGAGTGGCGCGAGGCTTCGATATCTGGTGCGGCGGTGCGAACGCGATGCCGACGGCGAACATGTTCCCGTAGGTGGGGTTCTGGTAGGTGCGGGGCCAGTCCTTCGCGCTCCACTCCTCGTACTCCTTCGGGGTGTAGTCGGCGTCGACCTTCATGAAGCCCGACGGCGCGAAGATGGTGCCCGTGATGTCGGCGCCGGTCGCGTCGTACGCCTTCCAGTCGTTGCCCTTGAACGGGGGCAGCAGCATGGCGAAGTCGTACGCCATCTCATTGTGCGAGCCGTCGAGCTGGTCGTAGTGGATGACGCCCGGCTCGATCCTCGTGACGGCGGCGCCGGTGACGGCCTTGACGCCGCGCTCACGGTAGAGCGACTCGGTCCACAGCTGGCTGGTGGTGCGGAAGCCGTTCTGCTCGAACTGCATGCCGCCCACGCCGAAGTCGCCCAGCTCGTTCTCGTTGGTGAGGTAGGTGAGCTCCACATTGTCGCGCACGCCTGCCTCGCGGAGCTGGTGCTCCACGTTGAACGTGTACTCGAACGCGGCTCCCTCGCAGGTGCAGGTGCCGTGGCCGACGCCGATGACGACCTTCTTCTTCTCACCCGTCTTCGCGGCCGCGATGAGCTTGTCGAGCTCGCTGTGCGCCTGGGTGGCGTGGCTGGGGGTGCAGACGGATACGGTGAAGCCGGCGTCGGGCCCGAGCCCCTCCGTCGCACCGAAGTTCAGCTTGGGTCCGGTGGCGTTGATGACGTAGTCGTAGCGGAGGCGCTCGACCTCGCCTGCACGTCCAGGGGACGTGTGCTCCACGTCGACCGCGGGCTGGGCGAGTCCGATCTGACCGGTGACGGATGCGTGCGCGCCCGACGCGTCGGCGACGGTGCCGTACGCATCGGCACCGTCAGAACCGGGCTCCACGTCGGAGTCGCCCTCGGGCCACAGGGCCACACCCTTGGCCTGGACGAACGTGATGCCCTTCTTCTCGTAGATCGGGGCGAGCGGGAAGACCACGTCCTCCGTGGTCATCTTGCCGATGCCGACCCAGATGTTGGACGGGATCCAGTTGTAGTTGGAGTTGGGAGAGACGACGACTACCTCGTGCTCACGCGGGAGGCGCTTGCGAAGGTAGAGGGCGGCGGTATGGCCGGAGACTCCGGCACCGAGGACGACCACGCGGGCCATGGGGATCACCTTCTTCTGCTGGTGGGCCGCGCCTTTGCGGCTCTGAAGAAAATATACCCCCTGGGGCATTAGTCCTAGGACCTTCGTCCCGAGTCGGTAGGCGCGAATCCCGGATGTTGGCGCCGACCTCGCGCGTCGGAACCGGACCCGGGCGCCCCAGCGGACCTAGCCCTCCTTGCGCTTCTCCACCGCCTCCTTCAACAGGAACAACGGAAGCAGCCACGTGGCCAACGCGGTCACCAACCACACGATCACCACGCCCGCGATCCACGTCGACAGCCCGGAGATGGTGAGACCCGACGTCAGCAGGGTCGTCAACAGCAGCGCCACGAAGGTGGACAGCAGGCCCACGCCTCCCGTGAGCGCCGACGCGTACTTGTGGGTCATCTTGAAGATGAACGGCCCCAGGATCGTCTGGAAGATCGCGAACAGGATCGCGGAGATGATCAGCCCCTCGATCGTGACCTTGAAGTCGGTCAGGATCAGCGACGTGATGAACAGTCCAAGCGCAGCCGAGCCCAGGTAGATGGCCGCATTCACGATGAGTCTCACCATGATTCGGACACTACGCCCGTTCCGGACGTCCCGCGCGGCGAGAACGCACAGATTTCCTGCGTCATGGCTGGCAGGCGCCCTGCCGCCGCCCACGCCCCGACTACTCGGTACCGCGCGTGACCCTGTTCCAGGCGTTCGTGATCGCGATCACCTCGACCAGCGCGCCCACCGCCTTCGCCGACAGATGCCGCCGCACCTCCTCGCGAGCCTCGACCTCCAGGCCGCGCGGCGGATCCGTGAGGATCTCCGCGAAGCGCAGGACCGCAGCCTGCGCCTCGGTCACCAGGTCCTCGCGCATCAGCTTCACCGGCCGGCCCAGCGCGGCGATCAGGTGGGGCTTGGCGCCCAGCCGCGCCAGCTCCTCCGAGTGCATGCGCACCGAGTAGGCGTCGCCGTTGATGTGGCTGCAGCGCAGGCGGACCATCGCCTTGAGCCCAGGCTTGAGCCCCTCACCCACCTCGCCGTCGAAGTCCTCCATCGAGCGGAGGAACTCGGGCCGTAGCCGCACATCGTTCACCCGGGAACCCTAGCAACCGCGATCTGAGAGCCGCCACCACGATCTGCGAGGAGGTCGTCCACGGACGCGGCCGCCGGACGAGCACCCCGCCGCGCGCCGCCGATGTTCGCCCGCTCCCCCACGACTCTGGAAGAATGCCCCCATGACGTCGCGCATCCCTGACAAGGCCACCGTCGACGGGCTCGAGGACCGCTGGAACGCCGCCTGGGAGGACCAGGGCACGTACCGTTTCGACTCCTCGAGGACCCGCGAGCAGATCTACTCGATCGACACCCCTCCCCCCACGGTCTCGGGGTCGCTCCACGTCGGCCACGTCTTCAGCTACACGCACACCGACACCGTCGCGCGCTTCCAGCGCATGCGCGGCAAGGAGGTGTTCTACCCGATGGGCTGGGACGACAACGGCCTGCCCACCGAGCGCCGCGTGCAGAACTACTACGGCGTGCGCTGCGACCCCACGCTGCCGTACGACGAGGGCTTCGAGCCCCCGCATATCGGTGGCGAGGGCAAGTCGATCAAGGCCGCGGACCAGGTGCCGATCTCGCGCAAGAACTTCGTCGAGCTGTGCGAGCGCCTCACCGAGGAGGACGAGAAGCAGTTCGAGGCGCTGTGGCGTCACCTCGGGCTCAGCGTCGACTGGTCACGCACCTACCAGACCATCTCCCCCTCCTCCATCGCCGTCGCGCAGCAGGCGTTCCTGCGCTCGCTCGCCCGCGGAGAGGCGTACCAGTCCGAGGCGCCGACGCTGTGGGACGTCACGTTCCGCACCGCCGTCGCCCAGGCCGAGCTCGAGGACAGGGTGCGCCCCGGCGCCTACCACCGCCTCGCCTTCGAGCCCGCGGCCGACCTCGAGGAGGCCACCGGCTCCTACGAGTCCGTCTACATCGAGACGACGCGGCCCGAGCTCCTGCCCGCCTGCGTCGCCTTGGTCGCGCACCCCGACGACGAGCGCTACCAGCCGCTGTTCGGCAAGCACGTCCGCACGCCGCTGTTCGGCGTGGAGGTTCCCGTCGTCCCCCACCGCCTCGCCCAGCCCGACAAGGGCTCGGGCATCGCGATGATCTGCACCTTCGGCGACGTGACCGACGTCGTGTGGTGGCGCGAGCTCCAGCTCCCCACCCGCGCCTGCATCGGCTGGGACGGACGCTTCCTCTCCGAGGCCCCCGACGCGATCGACTCCCCCGAGGGCCTGGCCGCGTACGCCGAGCTCGCGGGCAAGACCACCTTCTCCGCCCAGACCCGCGTCGTCGAGCTGCTCCGTGAGGCAGGCGTGATGGAGGGCGAGCCCAAGCCCATCACCCATCCCGTCAAGTTCTTCGAGAAGGGCGACAAGCCGCTCGAGATCGTCACCTCACGCCAGTGGTACATCGCCAACGGCGGCAAGGACGACGCCCTGCGCGCCCAGCTCGTCGCCCGCGGCGAGGAGCTCAACTTCGTGCCCGGCCACATGGGCAAGCGCTACGAGAACTGGGTCAACGGCCTCACCGGCGACTGGCTCATCTCGCGTCAGCGCTTCTTCGGTGTGCCGATCCCGGTCTGGTACCCGCTCGACGCCGACGCCAACCCCGTGTGGGACTCGCCGATCGTGCCGTCCGAGGACTCGCTGCCCGTGGACCCGTCGGCCGAGCCCGCTCCCGGCTTCGACGAGTCGCAGCGCGGCGTCGCCGGTGGCTTCATGGGCGAGAAGGACGTCATGGACACCTGGGCCACGTCGTCGCTCACGCCCCAGATCGTCGGCGGCTGGCGCGACGACCCCGAGCTGTTCGCCAAGGTCTTCCCCATGGACCTGCGCCCTCAGGGCCAGGACATCATCCGCACGTGGCTGTTCTCGACGGTCGTGCGCGCCCACCTCGAGGACGACGTCCTCCCGTGGAAGAACGCGGCGATCTCCGGCTGGATCCTGGACCCCGACCGCAAGAAGATGTCCAAGTCCAAGGGCAACGTCGTCACGCCGATGGGCCTGCTCGAGCAGCACGGCTCAGATGCCGTGCGGTACTGGGCGGCCTCCGCCCGCCTAGGCACCGACGCCGCGTTCGACGAGGGGCAGATGAAGATCGGTCGCCGCCTGGCGATGAAGATCCTCAACGCCTCGAAGTTCGTGCTGGGCGCCACCGGCATCGCCACCGCCGCCGACCAGTCGCTCGAGGCCGGCGTGGCCGCCGCCGACACGGTGATGTCGCTCGACGTGACCGAGCCGCTGGACAGCGCCATGCTTGCCGCGCTCGCGTCGGTCGTGGATCAGGCGACCGCCGCCTATGAGGCGTACGACCACACGAAGGCTCTCGAGGTCGCAGAGACGTTGTTCTGGACCTTCTGCGACGACTACCTCGAGCTCGTCAAGGCCCGCGCGTACGATGGCGCCGCTCCCGGCGAGGCGATCGACGTGGCCGCGGGCTGCTCTGCCGAGGCGGGCTCCGCGCGTGCCGCCCTGACGCTCGCGCTCGAGACGTTCCTGCGCCTGTTCGCGCCGGTGCTGCCGTTCGCCACGGAGGAGGTGTGGTCCTGGTTCCGCGAGGGCTCGGTCCACCACGCCGCGTGGCCCGTCGCCGAGCCGCTGCGAGCGGTCGCCGACGGCGGCAATGCTGCGATGCTGCCCGCCGCAGGCGCGGCGCTGTCCGCGCTGCGCAAGGTGAAGTCCGAGGCGAAGGTGGCTCAGCGCACCGAGATCGTGTCCGTCGACCTGCTGGTCCCGGAGGCGCAGGTGGAGCTGGTGCGCGCCGCGAAGGCTGATCTGATGTCCGCAGGCAAGGTCCGCGAGATGCAGATCGTGGACTCCGTCCCTGCGCTGGAGCCGGGTGTCGACGGCGAGGCGCCCGAGGACGGCGCCCCGGACGAGATCGCGGACACCACTGTCGTCCGCACGGAGAACGCGGTCCTCGCCGACGCCTGATCTGATGTGACCGACGCCGGAGGGGCGGTGCCTTGCGGCACCGCCCCTCCGGCGTCTGGCAACCTCGCCGCCTCAGGTTCGGGTGCGTGAGTGTCGGATCTGAGAGGTCCCTGCGTCTGGCTCCCGCGTCTGGCCCCTCCTGCGGCCCGCCCAAGCTCCGGGGGCGTCGCTCAACCTCGCCACCTCAGGTTCGGGTGAGTGAGTGTCGGATCTGAGAGGTCGCTGCGTCTGACGGGTGAGTGAGTGTCGCAGCGCATCGAGGCGCGTCGGCGTTCACAGGGTCTCATCACGCGACCGCTGTCCCCATCTGCCGCAAGCGGCGGCGTCGACGCGACCGTTGCGCAGGTACCTCTATGGCATGACCCACGTGCCCTCGCTCCCTGCAGGACCACCTGATCCGCCCCTTGCGCAGGTGGTCTC
This sequence comes from Demequina capsici, assembly GCF_032102965.1. Classification (NCBI taxonomy): domain Bacteria; kingdom Bacillati; phylum Actinomycetota; class Actinomycetes; order Micrococcales; family Demequinaceae; genus Demequina; species Demequina capsici. The sequence continues at coordinate 1,969,575 of NZ_CP134880.1, forward strand.
AGCGAAGCCGCGCGCGTTCAGCAGGGGCGAGCTCATCCGGCTCTCGAGCCCACGCAAGGTGCGGACCGCCATCTCGTCGGGCAGGGTCGTTCGACTGCTTCCCGACGCGTACGTCGGCGCAGAGCACTCCGACTCCTTTCTGGCACGGGCACACGCGGCACTGCTGTGGGCAGGGAGTGCCGCGGCCGTATCGGGCACGTCCGCGATGTTCCTCTGGGGACTCGTGGAGTCACCGCCCAGCCACATCGAGGTGCTGCTGCCGCACCCGATTCACTTGAACCCGCCGGACTGGCTGGTCGTCAGGCGACGCGTGCGGCCGCCGGCGACGGCACACATCGCCGGTCTGGCTGTGCTGGAGCCCGCAGACGCGATCGTGACCGGCTACGGAAGGCTCTCACCGCACACCCGAGCGGAGCCGTTGTACCGCGCGGTCCGGAGCGGACTCGTGTCACCGGACGCGTTGGCGGATGCGATCCGCAGAGCGCCGCGGGTTGCGGCGCGACGCGAGCTGAGCACGCGCATCGCTGCGGCGCAGGCTGGAGCCGAGAGCTTCCGCGAAGAGGTCGGCTTGCGCTCCGTGTTCAACACGGCGGAGTTCGCTGGTCTGCTTCCGCAGCATCGCGTTCGTTGCGGAGACCAGACGTTCCGGCTGGATCTGTACGACCCCGTCACCAGGACCGGTATCGAGCTGGACGGCGCTCAGTTCCATGACGGGAGTGAGGCACGCCAACGCGACGTCCGAAGGGACGCAGCGCTGGCGTCGATCGGGATCCAGACGGTGCGGTTCACCTTCGCGGACATCGTCCAACGCCCAGCGTGGTGCCGGCAGACTCTGGCCGAGGTCCTTCGGGCCCGCGAACGATGAAACGGACGCACCGTTGACACTCAGCAACCCGTCAGATGCAGCGACATCTCAGAACCGACACTCACTCACCCGAACGGGAGTGGTGCGCGGCCGCCGACGGGCGGGAGCGGTGCGTGACTCGGCTCAGAGTGCTGACGCGGGGAGGATCACGCGGCGCCCTCGTGCTCGTCTGCCGGACGGGACAGGAACGCCGGAGCCACGCGGTCGAGCACGACCTCGCGGGTCACCACCACCCGCTCGATGTCGTCGCGTCCCGGGACCTCGAACATGGTCTCCTGGAGGACCTCCTCCATGATCGCCCGGAGGCCTCGCGCGCCGGTGCCGCGCTCGAGTGCCTGCTCCGCGATCGCGTGCACGGCGTCCTCGTCGAACTCCAGCTGGACGCCGTCAAGCTCGAACATCCGCTGATACTGCTTGACCAGCGCGTTCTTAGGCTCGCTCAGGATCTTCACCATGGCGTCGACGTCGAGCGGCGAGACCGTGGCGACCACCGGCATGCGGCCGATGAACTCGGGGATCAACCCGAACTTGTGCAGGTCCGCCGGAGTGACGTTCGCGAAGAGGTCAGAGTTGTCCGCCTCCTTCAGCTGCGCCCCGAATCCGATCCCCTTGCGGCCCACGCGGGACGAGATGATCTCCTCGAGGCCCGCGAAGGCACCGCCCAGGATGAACAGCACGTTCGTCGTGTCGATCTGGATGAACTCCTGGTGCGGATGCTTGCGGCCACCCTGCGGCGGCACTGAGGCGACCGAGCCCTCGAGGATCTTCAGCAGCGCCTGCTGCACGCCTTCGCCCGACACATCGCGCGTGATCGAAGGATTCTCCGCCTTGCGTGCGACCTTGTCGATCTCGTCGATGTAGATGATGCCTCGCTGCGCCTTCTCGACGTCGTAGTCTGCGGCCTGCAGAAGCTTGAGGAGGATGTTCTCGACGTCCTCGCCGACGTAGCCGGCCTCGGTGAGGGCCGTCGCGTCGGCGATGGCGAACGGGACGTTGAGCATGCGCGCGAGCGTCTGCGCCAGATACGTCTTGCCGGTACCGGTGGGCCCGATGAACAGCACGTTCGACTTGGCGATGTCGACACCATCGTCGTTCTTCGGCTTGGTCTCCTGGGCGCGCACACGCTTGTAGTGGTTGTACACCGCGACGGAGAGCGCCCTCTTGGCCTGCGACTGCCCCACGATGTACTGCTCGAGGAAGTCGTAGATCTCGCGGGGACGCGGGAGCTCGGTGAGCTCCGCCTCGACCTGCTCAGCGAACTCCTCCTCGAGGATCTCGTTGCACAGCCCGATGCACTCATCGCAGATGTAAACGGAGGGTCCAGCGATCAGCTTTCGCACCTGCTTCTGCGTCTTGCCGCAGAAGGTGCACTTGAGCAGGTCGCCGGTGTCCGTGGGGCGGGACATACGGTCTCCTTCCAACCGTGCCATCGTCCTCTAGGCTACCCAGCCGGTCCGACACGCGGACCCTCGACGCGCCGCCTGTTGGGGGCAGCGTCCGATCGAGGACGGCGAAGGGGGACCCCAGGGCACGCCCCGGGATCCCCCTCCCCTGTCCGACCTATCGGCTCCTACGCCTTCGCGGCGAGCGCCTGTGACTTCCTCGACTCGAGGACCTCGTCGACGAGTCCGTACTCCTTCGCCTCGGCGGCGGAGAGGAACGTGTCTCGCTCGATGTCCTCGCGCACCTTCTCCGGCGTCTGGCCGGAGTGCAGGGCGAGCGTGTTCTCCAGCCACTCGCGCATGCGCAGGATCTCCTCGGCGTAGATCTCGATGTCCGACGCCTGGGCGCGCGAGCCGCCCTCGATGCGCGGCTGGTGGATCATCACGCGCGCGTTCGGGAGCGCAAGACGCTGCCCGGGCTGGCCCGCCGCGAGCAGCACCGCCGCGGCGGAGGCCGCCTGTCCCAGGCACACTGTCTGGATATGCGGCTTCACGTACTGCATCGTGTCGTAGATCGCGGTGAGCGCGGTCTGCGAGCCACCGGGCGAGTTGATGTAGATCTTGATGTCCCGGTCGGGGTCCTGCGACTCCAGCACGAGCAGCTGCGCCATCACGTCGTCCGCAGAGGCGTCGTCGATCTGCACGCCGAGGAACACGATGCGGTCCTCGAACAGCTTGGCGTACGGGTCCTGGCGCTTGAATCCGTAGGCCGTGCGCTCCTCGAACTGGGGCAGGATGTAGCGCGATGCCGGCCCCTGGGGTGCGGCGCCGCCGAAGCCGGCTACGCCGCCAAGGGTGCCCGCGGTGCGCGCGGCGGCCTGGATGGCCTGGTACTCGGAGCTGCTCACGCCTTGCCTCCCTGCGACTTGTCGCCCGCCTCGGCGGCGTGCTTGATGACCTTGTCGACGAAGCCGTACTCGAGCGCCTCGTCGGCGGTGAACCAGCGGTCGCGATCGGCGTCCTTGTTGATCTGCTCGAGCGTCTTGCCGGTCTGCTCGGCGGTGAGACCCGCGAGGGTCTTCTTCATGTGCATGATGAGCTCGGCGTTGATGCGGATGTCGGTCGCGGTGCCGTAGATGCCGCCCGACGGCTGGTGCATCATGACTCGCGCATGGGGCGTGGCGTACCGCTTGCCGGGAGCGCCGGACGACAGCAGGAACTGCCCCATCGACGCCGCCATGCCCATCGCGACGGTGGCGACGTCGGGCTTGATGTACTGCATGGTGTCGTAGATCGCCATGCCCGCAGTGATGGAGCCGCCGGGGCTGTTGATGTACAGGTAGATGTCCTTGTCAGGGTCCTCCGCTGCGAGGAGCATCATCTGCGCGCAGATGGCGTTCGCGTTGTCATCGCGCACCTCGTCGCCCAGCCAGATGATCCGCTCTCGTAGCAGGCGGTTGAAGATGGAGTCGTTGAGCGCCATCCCCATGCCTTCGGAGCGTGCCGTGATCTCGTTCACGCCGATCCTTCCTTCTCGCGTCTTGCGTCAAACCTAACGGCGACGGACCTCGCCGCATGCCGAAAACGGCACCGTTTCGCTACGGGGTGAACGGGTGGCCGTGCACGTTCGGGGGCTTCCCGGACACGTGGGCGCCGCCGATCAGGCGCAGGGACGATGCGAGAGGCGGGGGGCATGGGTAGCGTCGATCAGGGAGGGACATCGCGCCCAGAGGAGGAAGCCATGAGCACCACGCCGCAGGACCCGTACGAGCAGAGGCCGGATCAGGCGAACCCGCCGCAGGCCGCGCCGGATCCGCAGGCCGCGCCCACCCCGCAGGCGCAGCCGCCGTATGCGCAGCCGCCCGCCCCGCAACACGCGCAGCCCCAGCAGGGGCAGCCGGTGTACGCGCAGCCACCGACTCCGCAGTACGCCCAGCCGCAGCACGCGCAGCCCCCGTACCCGCAGCAGCCGTACGCCCAGCCGTATGCGCCGGCGCCGTATGGTCCCCAGCCGGGCACGGAGAAGAACTGGATGGGGATCACGTCGCTGGTGCTGTCTCTAGTGGGGCTGTTCACAGGCATCACCGCGATCGCCGGCATCGTGTTCGGGCACCTGAGCCTCAGCGCGGTGAAGCGCGGCGAGGCGAACAACCGCGGCCTGGGGCTCACCGGCCTGATCATCGGCTACGTGGTGGCGGTCCTCGGCATCCTGGCCACCATCGCGTTCCTCGTCTTCATCGGGTGGATCGGCACGCAATGCGGTGGCGACAACCCTGCGAGCTGGTGCACGCCGGACAGCTCGTACTCGTGGAGCGCCTGACCGGGTCCCCTGAACGGCGACGGCCCCCGTCCTCCTCAAGGAGGGCGGGGGCCGTCGAGCGTGAGCGAGGTTACTTCGCGTCTGCCTCGCCGGCGGCCTCGGCCACCATGGCCGCGGCGGCGTCGGCGTCAATCTCCGGCTCGGCGCTCTCGTCCTCGAGCGAGCCGATGACCGCCGACAGGTCGACGGCGGCGCCGGCGGTGTCGACGACGGTGGCACGGCGCAGCGCGAACGCGGTGGCCTTGGAACGGGCGACCTCGGCGACGATCGCGGGGATCTGGCCGGCCTGCTCGATCTGCTGGATGAAGGTGCCGGGGTCCATGCCGTACTGGCGGGACGCGTTGAGCAGGTAGTCGAGCAGTTCCTGCTGCTCGACCTGGATGTCCAGATCGTCCGCGAGGGTGTCGAGGAGGATCTGGGTGCGCAGCGCGGTGTGGGCCTCGGTCGTGACCTCGGCACGGTGCTCGTCGTCCTCGAGGCGGTTCTCGTTCTCGAGGTGCTGGTGGACCTCGGCCTCGATGACCTTCTGCGGCACGGAGAACTCGCCGACGGCCTCGGTGAGCACCTGGAGCAGCTTCTCGCGGGCCTCCATGGCCTGGTTGTTGGTCTTGATGCGCTTGGTCTGCTCGACCAGGTCGGCCTTGAGCTCGTCGATGGTGTCGAACTCGGAGGCGAGCTGCGCGAAGTCGTCGTCGGCCTCGGGGAGCTCGCGCTCCTTGACGGCGGTGACCTTGACGGTGATGGTCGCGGTCTGCCCGGCGAAGTCGCCTGCGGCGAGCGGACCCTCGTAGGTGGTCTCCTCGCCGGCCGACAGGCCGGTGATGGCCTCGTCGAGGCCCTCGAGCATGTTGCCCTCGCCGATCTGGTACGACGTGCCCTGGACGGAGTCGACGTCGTTGCCGTCGACCACGGCGGACAGGTCGATCGTGACGAAGTCGCGGTCGGCAGCGGGACGGTCGACGGTCTTGAGGGAGCCGAAGCGCTCGCGCAGGTTGTCGAGGCGCGCCTGGACGTCCTCATCGGAGACCTCGATGGGCTCGACGGTGACGGTCAGGGTGTCCGCGGCGGGCAGGTTGACCTCGGGGCGGATCTCGACGGTGGCGATGAACTCGAGACCCTCGTCGCCCTCGACGGCGCCGGGGATCTTGGTGACCTCGACCTCGGGCTGGCCGAAGGGACGGATGCCCTGCTCCTCGACCGCGGCGGAGTACCAGCCGGGCAGGCCGTCGTTGACGGCGTGCTCGATGATCGCGCCCTTGCCGACGCGCTGCTCGAGGATGCGCGGGGGGACCTTGCCCTTGCGGAAGCCGGGGATGGTCACCTGCTCGCCGACGTGCTGGTAGGCGTGGTCGAGCGAGGGCTTGAGGTCCTCCTCGGTCAGGGTGACCGTCAGCTTGACGGTCGTGTCGTCGATCTTCTCGAGGGCGCTGGTCACAGAAAAACTCCTGAATGGGTGGGATATGGCCCGGGTGCCGGGTAGGGCCCGCGCGCGGGCAACCCGCCAATCCTATAAGGGATGTCCGCCGTACCCCAATCGGACGGGTGCATTTCGCGTCGGGCTGACCGCTGCGCGGGAGGGGCCGACGCGGGAGCCGGGCCCCGGGGCCGCGCCGGGGCGAGGGCTCAGGCTTCGGCAGCGCGTGCCTCGAGGCGCTCCTTGGAGGCGGCGCGCCAGACCTTCAGCCCGGCGTCGGCGTTGACGGCGCCGATGCCCAGGCCGACGATGATGTCAGGCCAGCCCGACACCCACACGAGGGCGATCATGGCCGTGCCGATCACGGCGATGTTCGCGAGCGCGTCGTTGCGCGCGGAGAGCCAGGCCGCACGGGCGAGCGAGCCGCCGAGGTGCCGGTGCCGCACCAGGATCGACGCCGCGGCGAGGTTGGCGACCAGCGCGCCGACGGCGGTGACGGTCAGCGGGATCGTCTCGGGTCGCGTGGGGTCGAGGATCTTGATGACCGCGGTGACGAGGGTGGCGATGGCGGGCACGAGGATCACGAGCGCGAGCACATGGCCGATGCGTGCGCGGCGCTGCACGGACCATGCGGCGGCGAAGAAGATCAGCAGGTTGAGGATCGCGTCCTCGAGGAAGTCGATGGAGTCCGCGGTGAGCGAAACGGAGCCGATGACGCGCGCGACGGCGAACTCGATCACCGCGTACGCCAGGTTGATGAGCGCCACGGCGAGCACGGCGCGGCGCAGGGAGGTGAGGGCCATGCGCCCATCCTGGCAGGTGTGCGCACGCCGGCTGGCGCCATCGACCGGCTTGGCAACTTTTACATCATCTGTTTATATATATAGATGATGGAAACGGAACGACGCACCGCCCTCGAGCAGCTGCTCGCGCAGTCGCACCGCGTGACCCGCATCGCCGCCGCGGCAACAGGGAGCGCCACGCCGTCGTCGCACCGCTCGGTGCTCGCCCTGCTCGCCCGCGACGGCGACCACCGGGTCGGCGAGATCGCAGCCGAGCTGCGCCTCACCCAGCCTGGCGCCACCCAGGTGGTGACCGCGCTCGCGGAGGAGGGCCTCGTGGAACGGTGCGCAGACCCGGACGACGGCCGCGCCACCCGCGTCTCCATCACTCCCGCCGGCCGCACCTCGGTCGACCACTGGCGTCGGGACCTGTCCGACGCGCTGTCCCCCATGCTCGGCGAGCTCGACGACGACGACTGGGCGGCCATCGCCCGCACCGCCGCGCTGCTCGCCTCGATCGACAGGAGCCCCCGTTGAGCAGTCCATCGGACTTCCGCAGCCTCGTCCACCAGCCGACGGCCGTCTGGGCCGTCGCGTTCGCCAGCGTCGTCGCCTTCATGGGCATCGGCCTCGTGGACCCGATCCTCCCCGCCATCAGCGCGGACCTGAACGCCACCCCCACGCAGGCGGAGCTGCTGTTCACCAGCTACCTGCTCGTCACCGGCATCGCGATGCTGTTCACCAGCTGGGTCTCCGGCCGCATCGGTCCTCGGGCGACCCTGCTCGTCGGCCTCGCCCTGGTCGTCATCTTCGCGACGCTCGCCGGGTCGTCCGACACCGTGGGAACCATCATCGGCCTGCGCGCCGGCTGGGGCCTGGGCAACGCCCTGTTCATCTCCACGGCGCTCGCCACGATCGTCGGCGCCGCCTCCGGAGGCGCCGCGAACGCGATCATCCTCTACGAGGCCGCGCTCGGCCTTGGCATCGCGATCGGCCCGCTGCTGGGCGGCGCTCTCGGATCCGTGTCGTGGCGGGCCCCGTTCTTCGGCACCGCGGCACTCATGGCGATCGCGTTCGTCGCGCTCGCCGTGCTGCTGCGCGGCGACTCGGCGCCGCGGGTGAAGGTGCCGTTCTCCGCGCCGTTCCGCGCGCTCGGGCACCCGGGCCTGCGTCTGCTCGCGTTCGCCGCGCTGCTGTACAACATCGGCTTCTTCACGCTGCTCGCCTACTCGCCGTTCCCGCTCGGCTTCGACGAGATCGGGCTTGGCCTGACGTTCTTCGGCTGGGGCGTGGCGCTCGCGATCACGTCGGTGCTCGTCGCCCCGCAGCTCACGTCGCGGCTGCCGCGCACGCTGGTCCTCTCAGCGACGCTCGCGCTCCTGGCGATCGACCTGGCGGTCGGGTCGCTGGTGGTGGGGACGCCTGCGGCGCTCGTCGTCGTGATCGTGGTCGGCGGCCTCCTGCTCGGCGTGCTGAACACCGTGCTGACGGAGTCCGTGATGGAGGTCACCGAGCTCCCGCGTTCCGTGGCGTCGTCGTCGTACTCATCGGTCCGCTTCCTGGGCGGCGCGGCCGCTCCCCCGCTCGCCGCCTGGCTCGCAGGGATCGCGGGCGACTGGCTGCCGTACGCGGTGGCCGCAGTCGCCGTGCTCGCCGCCTCGGTGATCATCCTGGCCGGCAGGCCGCTCCTCGCGAAGGTCGACGGCATGGGCGCGGAGCCCGCGGACGTCGAGGCGGAGGCGATCAGCGTGGGCGACGCGGCCTGACGGACGCGCGCGGCGCGGTGGGGATACGGTGAGCCCATGATCCCCACCGCGCTCGTGCTCGCCGCCCTCGCGGCGCTCGTCCACGTCTACATCTTCCGGCTCGAGTCGCTCACATGGATGGCGCCGCGCACGCGCGCGACCTTCGGCGTCGCCACCGAGGAGGAGGCGGAGCACACCCGCCTGATGGCGTTCAACCAGGGCTTCTACAACCTGTTCCTGGCGATCGTCACCGGTGTCGGAATCGTCCTGATGGGGGCAGGCGCGTCGGACGCAGGTGCCGCCTTGGTGCTCGCGGGCACCGGCTCGATGGCCGCCGCAGCGGTCGTGCTGGTCGCCAAGTCTCCGCGTCTGGCTCGATCCGCTGCCATCCAGGGAGCCCTTCCGCTGCTCTCGGTCGTGCTTCTCACCCTCGGCTTGCTCGCCTGACGGGAACGTCGCCGCGGGGGTCCCGGGACCTCCGGTGCTCCATCGCGGAGCCGAAGGCCGTACAGTGATGTCGAACGTTCACATCGTCGCGTCCGCAAAGTCGCGGACGCTGGACAAAGGAGTTGGCGACCGATGCCGAAGCACGCACTCGACGCGACCACCGCGATCACCACCGGGCAGACCTCACTGGGCATCGAGCTGGGCTCGACCCGCATCAAGGCCTGCCTGATCGGCCCGGACCACGAGGTTCTCGCGACCGGCAGCCACGCCTGGGAGAACCAGTTCGTGGACCGCCTGTGGACGTACTCGGAGGAGGCGATCTGGGAGGGCCTTCAGGCGAGCATCGCGGATCTCAAGGCGGAGGTCGTGAAGGCGCACGGAGTGGCGCTGACCTCGGTCGGCTCGCTCGGCCTCTCCGCGATGATGCACGGCTACCTGGCGTTCGACGCCGACGGGACGATGCTCGTGCCCTTCCGCACCTGGCGGAACACCAACACCGAGGCCGCCGCGGCGGCGCTCACCGAGGAGCTGGGCTTCAACTTCCCCCTGCGATGGTCCGCGTCGCACGTCTACCAGGCGGTCCTGGACGACGAGCCGCATGTCGCCGAGCTCGACTTCATCACGACGCTCGCCGGGTACGTCCACTGGCGGCTCACGGGTCGCAAGGTGCTCGGCGTGGGCGACGCCTCCGGCGTGTTCCCCATCGACCCCGCCACGCACGACTACGACGCGACGATGCTCGCAGGCTTCAAGGGCATGGTGGCCGAGCGCCGCCCCCAGCTGGACGTGACCATGCTCCTTCCGCAGGTGCTGGTCGCGGGCGAGGATGCAGGCACCCTGACCGCGGAGGGCGCGCTGCTGCTCGACCCGACTGGCGACCTCGAGGCCGGCGCACCCGTCTGCCCGCCGGAGGGCGACGCGGGGACCGGCATGGTCGCCACGAACGCGGTCGCCCCGCGCACCGGCAACATCTCCGCCGGCACCTCGATCTTCGCGATGGTGGTGCTCGAGCAGCCGCTCGACTCGGTGCACGAGGAGCTCGACATCGTCACCACTCCTGGCGGCGACCTGGTCGCGATGGTGCACTGCAACAACGGGGCCAGCGAGCTGGGCACGTGGGCGTCGGTGTTCACCGAGTTCGCGGAGGCGATGGGCGTGCAGGGCGGCGCCGACGCGGTGTTCGAGACCCTGTTCAAGGCAGCGCTCGAGGGTGAGGCCGACGGCGGCGGCCTGCTGGCCTACAACTACCTGTCCGGCGAACCGATCACGGGGATGGCCGAGGGCCGCCCGCTCTTCGTCCGCACCCCCGGCTCGCGGCTGACGCTCGCAAACTTCATGCGCACCCAGCTGTACGGCGCGTTCGGCACGCTCAGCATCGGCATGAAGGTGCTGCACGACGAGGGCGTGCGGCTGGACTCGATGTTCGCGCACGGCGGCATGTTCCGCACCGCCGGCGTGGCCCAGCGCCTGCTGGCCGCGGCGATCGCGGCGCCTGTCTCCGTAGGTGACACCGCGAGCGAGGGCGGCGCCTGGGGCATCGCCGTGCTCGCCGAGTACCTGCGCAAGGGCGCCACGACGGGCCTGGGAGAATACCTGAACCACGACGTGTTCGCCGACGCTGCACTCGACACCGTCTCCCCCGACGCCGACGACGTGGCCGGGTACGACGCCTGGCTCGCGCACTATCGCGCGGGCCTCGCGATCGAGCGCGCGGCCACGGAGGCGATCAGCTAGGCCCGAGCGTCAACGAAGGGTCCCGTCGGCATCGCGCCGACGGGACCCTTCCTCGTTGCACCGGGGCTCAGTCGAAGTAGTGACCGGCGTCGATGTCGTCGAGCAGCGTGGCGCCCTGAGGCTGCCACCCGAGCAGATCCTGCGCGACCGTCGAGGTCGAGGCATGGTCCATGGTCTGCAGCATTCCGAGGAACCCGAGCGCCGCAGGTTCGACGGACGCGGTGGGCAGTCCGAGCCCGCGTCCGATCGACTCGGCGATCGCCTTGACGCGCACACCCTCGTCGCCGATCGCGTGCAGGACGGTGCCGCCAGGCGCCGAGTAGAGGGCGTCCCTGAACAGCCGCGCGGCGTCGTCGACGTGCACGCCGTTCCAGCGGTGCGCACCGTCTCCTACGTATCCGGCGACGCCTGCGCTGCGGGCGATCGCGACGAGCTGCGCGATGAACCCGTGGTCGCCCGTGCCGTGAACCGAGCGAGGGAGCCGGACGGCCGAGGTGCGGACGCCGCGGTCGGCGAACGCGAGCGCGATCTGCGCGCTCTCGGCGCGGGCCGCTAGGGCCCCATCGAGCCCGAGGTCCGTCTCCTTCGACGGGCGCCCGGGGCCGACGGGCGTGCCGGAGGCGAAGACGAACGGCTTGCCCGTGCCTGCGAGGGTCTCGCCGATGGCTCCGATCGCGCCGCGATCCAAGGTGATCTGCGCGGCGGGGTCGGAGAAGTCGTGGACGTACGCAAGGTGGACTACGGCATCGGCGGCGGCTGCGGCGTCGGCGATCACGTCGACGTCGGCGAGCCCGCCTCGGATGACGCCGTGGCCGGCGCCGGTGAGCGCCGCCGCCGACGCGTCGGATCGGGCGAGGCCGGTCACCTGATGGCCGTCGGCTGAGAGCAGGGGCACGAGGTGGCTGCCGATCCAGCCGGTGGCGCCTGTGACGAGGATGTGCATGGATCGCTCCTTGATGTCAGTAACTGTCATCGCTCACGGTAACACCTGATGTCAGAAACTGCCATCCCCTACGATGTCTCCATGGGCAGATGGGTAGCGGGCGCGCCAGGCAGGCTGGCCCTCGCCGCGCTCGAGCTTTTCGCCGAGCGCGGCTACGACGCGACCACCGTCGCGGACATCGCCGAGCGGGCGGGGCTCACCGAGCGCACGTTCTTCCGCCACTACCCCGCCAAGCGTGACGTGCTGTTCGGCGGCAACTCAGCGCTCAACGCCGATATCCGGGCGTCGGTGCTCGCAGCACCGCACGATGCGTCACCGCTCGACCTGGCACTCGCCGGCGTCGCACCCCTGCGAGAGCACCACGACGCCAACAAGGAGGCAGTCCGTCGTCGCGAGGCGGTAGTCGCCTCCCACGCGGACCTCATCGAGCGGGACCTGGCCAAGCGCGCCACCCTGGTCGCGACGATCACCGCAGCGCTCGTCGAGCGTGGCGTGGACCTCGCGACCGCGGAGATGGTCACGAGCGCCGTCGGTCAGGCGTTCGCCACCGCCGTGCGCGACTGGCTCCAGACGGAGTCCGAGGGTGAACCGCTCGGCGCTCTCATGAACACTCGCCTGAGAGCGCTCGCCGACGCACTGGCGGCCTGACGCTCCGCGGCGCAGGCTCCGAGGCTCCTGGTAGGCCGGGCCCCACACCACGGTTCTCGCGCAGGGTTGGGCCTAGTGTGGTGGAGGCACCCTTGACGACACGAGAGGTTCGACGATGAAGACCTTCACCATGCCCGGCACCGAGCTCACCGTCCCCGCAGTCGTGCTGGGACTGATGCGCATCATGGAGAAGTCGGACGACGAGATCCGCACGTTGATCAAGACCGCGATGGACGCGGGCATCGACTTCCTGGACCACGCGGACATCTACGGCACGCCGCCGCACGGCTGCGAGCGACGTTTCTCGGAGGCGATGCGACTGACCTCGACGGAGCGTGAGGCCCTGACCATCCAGACGAAGTGCGGGATCCGTCAGCCCGGGCCGTACTTCGACTTCTCCTACGAGCACATCGTCGACTCGGTCAACGGCTCGCTCGAGGCGCTCGGCACCGACTACCTCGACATCCTGCTGCTGCACAGGCCCGACGCGCTCGTGGAGCCCGACGAGGTGGCGCGCGCCTTCGACGAGCTCCACGCGAGCGGCAAGATCAGGCACTTCGGCGTCTCCAACCACACGCCCGGCCAGATCGCGCTGCTCAAGCGATCCGTCCGCCAGCCGATCGTCGCCAACCAGATCCAGCTGTCGGTGACCCACGCGCCGGCGATCGCCAGCGGCATCGCGGCGAACATGGGCGACCTGGACCAGTCGATCGACCGCGACAACGGCATGATCGACTACTGCCGCCTGAACGACATCACCATTCAGGCGTGGTCGCCGTTCCAGGCGCGCTTCTTCGACGGCCCCTTCCTGGGGAGCGAGCACTACCCCGAGCTCAACACGATCATCGACCGTCTCGCGTGGAAGTACGAGGTGCCGGTCGAGGCGATCGCCGTCGCGTGGCTCACGCGTCACCCGGCGAAGATGCAGGTGGTGCTGGGCACCACCACCCCCGCGCGGGTCGAGGCGGCGGCCAAGGGGGCCGACGTCCACCTCTCCCGCGCGGAGTGGTACGAGATGTTCAGGGCCGCAGGACACACGGTCCCGTGATGCCGCCTCGGTCGCTCCGGGACGTTCTCAGGTGACCGAGCTGCCCACGCCTGCACGGTGAACGTGCGGGAACCCGTCAGGGCGGGTACAGATCTCCGTCACCTCGACTGCGACGGCTCCTCGTCGTCCTCCTTGCGGCCGACCGACGCCGGGAGTGCCAGCGTTGCGGCGAGGCCCAGGAGGATGATCACTGCCGCCACGCCGGTGGTGATGCGGGAGGCCGTGATCATGGCGTCCGCGGCGGCGTCGCCTGCGACCTGGGTGCTCGGGTCGGCCTGGAGGGACGGGATGACGGCACCCGCAGAGTGACGGACGGACTCGACGACCGCCGGCCGACTGTCGGCCGGCACTCCGGCGGATGCGAGGTGGTCATCTGTGGAGTTGCCGAGGCTCACGACCAGCAACGTGCCGAGGATCGCGACTCCCAGCGCGGATCCGAGCTGTCGGAAGGTGCTCTGAAGCCCCGAGGCCTGGCCGGACTCGGCGACCGGCACGTCGACCAGGATGACGTTGGTCAGCTGCGCGGTCGCCATGCCCACGCCCGCGCCGTACAGGAACAGCCAGGCGGCGATGGCGGGCCCGCCGATCGACATGCAGAGCGTGATCGCCAACCCTCCGACGGCGATGGCCTCGCACGCCAGGCCGAGGCGCACGACGGCACGGGCACCGAGCCGCGCTGTGAACTGCGGGGTCGCGCCGGAGATGAGGAAGGTGCCGATCGCGAGGAACAGCACAAGCCAGCCGGTGCCGAGCGCGGAGTAGCCGAGCGCGTTCTGCAACAGCAGCGGAAGCGTGAAGAGCAGGCCGAACTCGCCGAGCGCGACGACGAGTGCCGCGAGCGAGCCGTAGCGAAACGAGCGGATGCGGAGCAGCGTCAAGTCGACGAGCACCGGCTTGCCTGCACGCTGACGTCGGAGCTGGTCGACGACGAACAGCACCATGAGCAGGATGCCCGCTGTCATCGCGATCGGCACGGGCGAGATCGCGCCCGAGTCCTGGACCCACCAGCCATACTGGCCACCCTCGATGAGCGCGAAGACGATGGCGCCCATGCCGAGCGTGGACAGCGCCGCGCCGCGCAGGTCGAGCGTGCGGTGCTCTCCGAGCTCGCGCGTCTCAGGCACGGCCCACACGACGAGCGCCAGCACGAGCAGCCCGACGGGCACGTTGAGCCAGAACGCCCAGCGCCAGGTCACGTCCGTGGTGAGCCATCCACCCACCAGGGGGCCGACGGCGGCCATGCCGCCGATGGTCGAGCCCCACACCGCGAACGCGATGGCCCGCTCACGACCGCTGAAGATCGCGTTGACGGTGGACAGCGTCGCGGGGAGGATCATCGCTGCGCCGACGCCCTGCACCAGGCGGGCCGCGATGAGCGCACCGCCGCTGTCGACCGAGCCGGCGACGACGCTGGCGAGGATGAAGACGCCCATGCCGACGAGGAGGAGACGACGACGGCCCCACAGGTCTCCCGCGCGGCCCGTGGTGAGCAGGAGCGCGGCGAGCATGAGCGAGTAGACGGCGTTCATCCACTCGGCCTGCGTGGCGGTGAGTCCGATGTCCTGGATGACCACAGGCAGGGCCACGTTGACGACCGTGGCGTCCATGATGATCAGCGAGACGCCCAGGGCGACGGCGGCGAGCGCCCACCAACGGCGCTGCGGGGCGGGGTTCGGGGACTCCGCGATATCGTTGTCGACAGTCATGTCGGCATCTTATCGACACGTATGTCGGTAAGCAAAGGCGGAAGGAGGAGCGAATGCCACGGATCGATGCACCCACAGTCGCCGAGCACCACGCGCTCCGACGTTCCGCCCTGCTCGAGGCCGGACGGACACTGCTCGCCGACGACGGACCTGACGCCGTCACGCCGAAGGCCGTCGGCGCTGCCGCGGGCATCGCCCGCTCGAGCGTCTACCAGTACTTCCCGTCAGCCGCGGAGCTCATGGCCGCGATCGTCGAGGACGCGTTCGCGCAGGCGAACGCAGTCCTGCGGGACGCGCTCTACGAGGCCGACTCGCCCACTGGAAGGCTCGACGCCTATCTCAGGACGAGCCTCGCACTCGCGACCGGCCACTCCCACTCGATCTTCGACGGCGTCGATCTCACGACGCTGCCCGGGCACACCCTTGCCCGCATCGACGAACTTCACCGCGAGCAGATGGAGCCGCTCCTGACCGCGATCAGGGAGTGCGGCGCGCGCGAGCCAGGCATCGCCGCGCAGCTGGTGGGCGGGATGCTCAGCGCCGCGGCCCGAGCGGTGCAGCTGGGCGCAGACCCCGCGGACGCCGAGCGCACGCTCCTGGAAGCGGTCCACCACGGGCCCGTTCCGCACCCGCCCGCCGCGGACTAGCTGCGCCCTGCCACCTCAGGCCGAGGTGAGCCGGGCCTCGGCCTCGGGATCGTGAGCGGCCAGCACGACCAGTCCCGGCAGCGCCTCGATCAACTCCCTCACGCGACGCGACGCCTCCCGCTGCGCTCGTCGGTCTCCGACATCGGGGACGATGCCGTCCTCCAGCAGTGCCGGGTCATAGGTGAGGTCCCCGACAAGCAGCAGGGGTGCCGCGCCGGCCCTTCTCACCAGCAGGCTCATGGAGCCCGACGTGTGACCGGGCGTGGGGACGAGCACGAGCGCCCCATCGCCGAACACGTCGTGCGCGCCCTCGAACATCGCGAGATCGGGGTCGGCGGGCGGCGGGAAGTCCACGGGCCGGTAGTTCGCGGCACCGACGTGGTCGACCAGCACGCCGTGCAGCGACGGATCCTTCTCCGAGAGGAGGTCGTGCTCCGCTCGTGAGAGCAGCACCGGACTCTCGCCGAACAGCGCGACGTTGCCCGCATGGTCCTGATGCAGATGCGAGACGGCCACGAGGTCCACCTCGGCGATCGACGAGCCTGCCGCCGTGAGCTGTGCGGTCAGACCATGCTCGGCCTCCACCTGGAACTCCGCCTGCCGGCGGAAGACCCAGCCGACGAGCCCGCGCGGGTAGTAGCCCGGGGCGAGCGATGCGGGCGACTGGCCGGTGTCGAACAGGAGCGTGCCCTGGGGGTGGGACACGAGGAAGGCATGCACCGGCAGCCACTGGGACCACGTGCGCGCTGTGAGCGTCCACCACAGCATGGGGGTGCCCGTGCCGCGGATGTTCTTGGGCCTCACCCTCACGCGTCCGCAGTTCAAGGCGACGACGTCGATCTCGGGGAATAGCATGCCCATGGCGACAGTCTGCCGGTTTCTGACTTCATTGCGGCCACCTCGACGGGACCATCATCGCCGAGCATCGACGCGACGCAGCTCACGAGTCGGGATGACAGGACGTGGACCTGCCGCTCAGGAGGATCCGATCCACTCCCCGACCTTGACGGCCGTCTCGGGAAGTCGCGGACTCACTCGTATTGTCACGGAACCCGGCGGTTCGCCCACTCCGAGTGTCACCGGTTGATTGCGGTCCATGGCGGCCGCGACCGCAGGTGACGATCACGCCGGCAAGCCCGCCAGTCGTCAGTCTGAATCGGCCTGGGTTTCGTTCCGTCTGATCGACAAGGATGGAACCCATGACTCGATACACGCCGGAGATGCGTGAGCGCGCCCTGCGGATGCTCGCCGAGGCGCTGCCGGATCACCCGAACCTGACCTCCGCGACGCGGCACGTGGCGGGGATGCTCGGGATGAGCCCGGAGACCCTTCGCCTGTGGCAGCGGCAGATGGAGGCCAACGCGGGCGGCAAGGTCGCGAACGTCAGCGAGGCTACGGCGGAGATCAAGCGCCTGAAGCGCGAGAACGCCGAGCTTCGCAAGGCCAACGAGATATTGAAGGCTGCGAGCGTGTTTTTCGCCAAGGAGCTCGACCGGCCCTGACCGAGATGATTCGCTTCATCGATGTGTCCCTTGGATCGTTTCGGGGTCGAGCCCATCTGCCGAGTCTTACGGCCGGCAGTCCAGGGATTCCTCACGTCGCGCGGCTATCGCGCTGCGAAGACCAGAACACCCTCGGCTCGTGCGCTGCGTGATGACCTGCTCGTTCCTGAGGTCGCGCGGCTGCATGCGGAGAACTACGGCGTCTACGGACGGCGGAAGATGCATGCGCTGATGCGCCGGCAGGGCTGGGACATCGGACGTGATCAGACCGAGCGACTCATGAGACTCGCGGGCGTGCGCGGGGTGAAGAAGTCCAAGCGGGTCTTCACGACGAAGAGCGATCCAAAGGCGGCGCTGCCGAAGGATCTCGTGAAACGCCACTTCCAGGCAGACGCCCCTCGCCGGCTGTGGGTGTGCGACATCACGTGACGCACGCGACGTGGTCTGGCTTCGCTTACGTCGCTCATCACTCACCGACGTGTTCTCCCGCAGGATCGTGGGCTGGAACGTCGCTTCGACGCTCAAGGCCGAGATCCTGCCGCTGCAGGCTCTCGACATGGCGGCCTGGGACGCCGGCGGCGACCTCGACGGACTGATCCATCACGCCGATCACGGGTCGAACTATCAGTCGATGGTCTACACAGACCGCGTCGTCGAACTCGGCGCGAAGCCGTCGACGGGAACCGTCGGCGATTCGTATGACAATGCCCTCGCCGAGGCGGTGGGCAACTCTCTACAAGACCGAGCTGATCCGCCAGCGAGGACCGTGGCGGACAGTCGAGCAGGTCGAGCTCGCGACCCTCGAGTACGTGTGGTGGTGGAACCACCAGCGACTCCACGGCGAGCTCGGCATGCGCACTCCCGAGGAGGTCGAAGCCGAGTACTACGCTGACCTCGCAGCCGCCCAAACGGCGTCTGTCGGACAAGGAAACTGAGCGGAACGAAACTCAGGCCGATTCACTGCACTTCTACAACCACCACCGGCAACACTCAGCCATCGGCAAGGTCCCACCCATCACGAGGTTGAACAACCTGCCTGGGCACTACAACTAGCCAAGCACGCCGCCCGCCACATGGCCGACAACCACTCCGGCAACATCCTCATCACCTCGTCCCTATCCGCGCTGACGCCGACACCGTACGAGTCCATCTACGGACCCACCCGCGCATTCATGTACTCCTTCGCGCAAGGCCTGCGCGAAGAGATGCGCGAACACGGCGTCAACGTCACCGCCCTCCTGCCCGGCGCGACCGCGACCGAGTTCCACGACCGAGCGGGCATGCAGAACACCGCCTTCGGCGACAACTCCCGCAAGACCGACCCCGCGCTCGTCGCACGGCTCGGCGTCGAGGCTCTCTTCGAGGGCGAGGACCACGTCGTCGGAGGTCGTGCACGGACCCGACGCAACGCGTGGAAGCACCGGCTTGGTTCCGAGGAGAGCAAGGCCCGCAGGTTCGCGAAGCTCAGCCGGCCCCGGTGAGGCCGGTCGACACCAGCCTCGTCCTGGCAACCAAGAACTCGAACTAGTCTCAACAGAACGTTCGAGTAGATCGTTCGAGTAGACGCCGCGGGTTGAACTCAGCCCCAGCGCCGCGCCACGGGATCCCAGTCACGCACGCGCTGGGATCCGAGGACTGGGTCGGCGAACTCGGAGACGGCGTCGAGCACGTGGTCGAATGCTTCAGGGAGGTCATCGAGCCTTCCGGTGCGCTTTCGCCAGGCGGCCCACTTGGCTTGCGCGAGTGGTGGCATTTCGGCGAGCGCGGGCCGGATCGGCCCCAGTTCGACGCCGCGGTGGCGAGCGACAGTTTCGAACGATGCGCGAAGCTCGCTCGCGTCCACGTCTCTGGAGCGCGTGAGCGTGTAGACGTCGGCGAAATCCCGCCAGCGGGTGTTCGCCTCGCCGCGGTCGAGCATGGTGATGATCTTCTCGGCAAGCACCATCGTCAGCGGATAGCCGAGCAGCCTGATGTCGGTCTGCCCGAGCTGGAGCAGCCGGGGAACCTCCACGACCGTGGGCGCGGGCCAGATCGGATCGCCGAAGTTGACGTCGATACCGATGGTCACTCGCGAACGGCCGAGATGTCCGACGAGGCGGACTCGGACTCCTGCGTACTCGTCCTCGTCGCGGATCGCGGTCGCTGTCACGCTCGCGGCGTCGAAGACAACACCGTCCGCAATGTCGATCGATGCGATCGCGCGGACCCGCTCGGCGACGTCGTACGCCTCGTTCGCGAGACCCGTGGCCTGCAGGTCGATGTCCTTCGTCGGCCGTCTGAGGGCGAATGCCGCGAGCAGGACTCCACCCTTGAGCACGAAGTCGTCGCGATGCTCGCTCGCAGCGATACGGGCGAGGAACGCCTCAAGCACGTACAGCGTCTGGAGCTCTTGGACGTCGCCAGCCGTTGCCCGCGCCAGGCTGCGGATAGCGAGGACTGCGTCCCCGTCGGGCGTGCCGCGCTGAGGGTTCGGGCTCACAGCAGGATCTCCAATGCGTTTCGAATTGCAGGCTGTGCCTTGGGGAACGATGCGGCCATCTTCAGCAGCGAGGCAGGGCCGTTTCCTCGCGTGCGCAGCCATCGCTTGAGTGCGTCGATAGCGAGGTCGCCCCCCCAGTCGTGCCGCAGTCGGAACAGGTCGATGATCGTCCGCTCCGGCGAGTACAGCCCGATCGACAGCCCGCCGGGAAGCTCATGCTTGCCGCGCCCGATGTCGAATGTCGCTGCGTCGAATCGGTGCCATGCGATCGGAGCCGTCGGCGCCTCGATCGGCTGCATCCCGCGCGGGATAGCGATGTGGGAGCGCGTAGGGATCTCGTCGGTCAGCTCATGCAAGGCGAGCGCCGAGAGCAGGCACAGCGTCGCTTGCGGACGCTTGACGGCGATCGCCATCCACGCCGCCGTCGTGTCGTCAGCCTCGCCGGCGCGCAGGAACAGGCCGGGCGCGATGCGCTCGTACTCCCCCGCGCCTAGCAAGGCTCGGAGTCGGTGCCTGGTCAGGCCATGATCCGCGAGCGACTCGTAGTGGAGCATCGTGGGATCTGCAGATGAAGCCATGCCCGCGCCCTCCCAGCCACGCCGACGAAAAAGTGAACAGATAAAGCATACCTGTACCTGTTTCCGTCGATCAAGAGCGTGGGCACCTCGACCCCTGAACCGCCGGCACCTCCGCTTCGACGCGCAATCGACCGAGATGCCGCTCGCGGCGATGCAGGCGATGCAGGCGATGCAGGCGACCACGACAGTGCATCATCGGCGCCCGTCACGCCACGGTCTGCACGAATCCCGGGGCGAAACACCCTGATCGTTACAAAGATGACACTTCGATGACATGGTCAAGTTTCCACCAAGAGAAAAGTCCTGGGAACTCGTGAGTTTCCAGGACTTTTACCGTCGGGGTGACAGGATTCGAACCTGCGACCCTCTGCTCCCAAAGCAGATGCGCTACCAAGCTGCGCTACACCCCGTCCGCGCGTCGCGCGGTACCCAGCACCCGCCAGGCTCGGCTACTCTAGTACGCGCCGACGTCATGGCAGGCCACAGGCAGGTCACGATCAGGCATTGCGGGTGTAGCTCAATGGTAGAGCCTCAGTCTTCCAAACTGATGGTGCGGGTTCGATTCCCGTCACCCGCTCCACTCACGGCCTGTCGGGCCCAACGTCCCATCACCGGACCCGAATCACCGTCGATCCTCTGACTCTGGAGGTCGCGGCCGCGGACTCCTTGCATGAGTCCCGGGAGCCCCCGCATGACCGACGACCCCGCCGGAGTCGACCACTCGCATCTTCTCGATGCGATGGCGAACGGCGTCTACGCGGTCGACCACGACAGGCGCATCACGTTCTGGAACGCTTCGGCCGAGCGGATCTCCGGCTACACCCGCGAGCAGACTCTCGGGCACCTGTGCGGTGATGGGCTGCTCAACCACGTCAATGCGGAGGGCAGGTCGATCTGCGGTTCGGGGTGCCCGCTGCTCGCCACCATGGTCGACGGTCGCACACGCACCGAACGCGTGCTCCTGCATCACGCGGCGGGCCACATGGTTCCCGTGCGCGTGACCGCGAGCGCCCTGCGGGACGCGGACGGCGCCATCACGGGTGCGGTGGAGACCTTCACCGACGACTCGCAGACCGCCGCTGCGGAGGAGCGCCTGCAGGTCGCTGAGCGGCTCGCCATGACCGATCCGCTCACAGGCCTGGGCAACCGCCGGTTCCTCGAGCACCGTCTCGCAGAGAGGCGCGCCGCCATGGACGACCGGGGCGACTTCTCGCTGCTCATGATGGACCTGGACGAGTTCAAGTACATCAACGACTCGGCTGGGCACAAGGCGGGCGACGACGCTCTCCGCACGGTGGCCGAGACGCTTCGCCATGTGGTGCGCGCCGATGACGACGTGGTCCGGCTGGGCGGCGACGAGTTCGTGATCCTCACCGGAGCGCTCGATGCGCAGGAGCTCGCGGACCTTGCGATGCGGATTCGCAGCGCGATCCGCCAGACGCGACACCGCGCGGACGGGCGGCCGTTCCGTGTCACCGCGTCGGTGGGTGCCACGCACGGACATCGCGATGACACCGTCGAGTCCGCCGCGGCCCGCGCCGACGTCGCGATGCTTCAGGCGAAGCGGTCGGGCCGCAACACGTCGGTGATCTGGGGCTTGTCCTCGGACTGACCGCTCAGAGCGCCCTGCGCGCCTCACGCCAGGTGAGCACGCGGTCGAGCGCAGCGAGGAACCGGTCAACGGCGGCCTCGTCGATGGTCATGGGCGGCTTGATCTTGAGCACGTTCTTGTGGTCGCCCGTGGGTTGGACGATCACGCCCTGGTCGAGCAGCGCGTCGCAGATCTCGCGCGCGCCGGCAGGGTCGGGTGCGTCGGGGCCGCCCGCGACGACCTCGACTCCCAGGTACAGGCCCATGCCGTGGACGGCTCCGAGCGCGGGGTGGGCACCTGCGAGCGCGCGCAGCCCGTCCGCCAGCCGGTCGCCGACGACGCGCGCGTTGTCCTGCAGACCGTCCGACTCCAGGATGTCGAGCACGGCGGTTCCGACCACGCAGCTCACGGGGCTGCCGCCGGCGGACGAGAAGAACGACCCTTCGACGGCGAACGCGTCGGCGACCTCGCGGGAGGTGATGACGGCTCCGAGCGGATGCCCGTTGCCCATCGCCTTCGCGACAGTGATCACGTCAGGCACCGCTCCCTGCTGCTCGAAGCCCCAGAAGTGGTGCCCCAGGCGGCCGTAGCTGACCTGGACCTCGTCGGAGATGCACAGCCCTCCCCGGGCGCGGATCGCGGCCCAGACTCCCGCCAGGTAGCCGTCGGGAAGCGCGATGCCTCCCCCGTTGCCGAACAGCGGCTCGGCGATGAAGCCTGCGAGCGACACGCCTGCGTCGTCCAGGGCTGCGATGCGATCAAGGGCGTCCGGAAGGTATCGGTGCGCGTCGTCGCCGCGATGCGTGCCGCGATAGGTGTTGGGCGCGTCCAGCAGGTGCACCCATGACGGACGGGTGTCGAGAGCGCGAGGGTTGTCGCCCAGCGACGTGGAGACGGCGTCGGCGCCGACGGTCCAGCCGTGATACGCCTCGGTGAGGGCGAGCACGTCCTCCCGCCCGGTGACGGCGCGCACGATGCGGAGCGCAAGGTCCACCGCCTCGGAGCCGGAGTTGACGAGCATGACGGTGTCGAGCCCGTCGGGCGCGAGCGAGGCCAACCGCTCGGACAGCTCCACGATGGCGCCGTAATGGAAGCGGGAGTTGGTGTTGAGCCTTCGCATCTGCGCGTCGACGGCGTGGGCCAGGCGCGGTTCTCCGTGGCCCAGGATCGCGACGTTGTTGACCATGTCCAGGTAGGCGCGACCGTCGACGTCGATCAGGTGATGCCGCCAGCCGCGCTCGATCCGGGGCGGCTGCGCGTAGTAGTGCTCCTGGACCCGTGCGACCACGTCGTCACGTCGCCGCGCGAGCCTGTCGGCGTCGGCGTCCTGCACGGCCACGGAGGTCCGCCCGATCAGGGACGACGGGTCGGGGCAGAGCTCGCGCCAGGCCCGCTCCTGCGCGGGGCGGGCGAGCGGCGGCGGCGTGAGGGATGCGCAGGCCGCCAGCTGGACGTGCAGGACGGCCATGTCGTCGGGACGGACGGCGACGCCGAGCTCCTGACCCGCAACGACCCGCTCCCCGTGCGTGACCGACGCGGAAGTGCCGTGCACCAGGACGGCGCCGCCCTCGTCGAATGCGAGCGTAAGCACCTCGCCGACGGCGACGGTGCCCGCGGCGGGAGCGACGACGCGGGTGCCGACCGGGACAGCGAGGTCGATGCCGAGCGCCAGCGAGCGCGGCGGATCGCCCGCGGCAGCCGACGCCGTGAGGCGTCGCTCACCGTAGGCCGTCACGGCGGAGCCGGAGGCGCGCGCGAGCGCCAGCAGGGCCTGGACGGACGCGTCGGGATCGGTCCAGGAGCCTGAGTCGTGGACCTGCGACGTCACCGTGAGGTCCAGGCAGGGGGCGTCGGCGAGCCCGTCGACCATGAGCCCGAGGACGGACGGCAGGGCGGGCACGCGACCGAGCGCGTGCCGGAGCAACGCTTCGGCCTCGTCCAGCTCGAGCTCGAGCGCACGCGCGAGGATGCGCCTCTCGAGCGGCATGCGCGCGGCCGCGTACTCGTTGCTGGGATCGGCCGCGAGCACCCGACCCGCGGAGGCGACGAGCACCGCTGCGCGCATCAGGATCGCGGGCCACAGCGCCGCGATCTCGGGCTCGGTCAGCGGCAGCCGCGCATCGAAGGCGGCGATCGCGTCGAACGCGAGCGCGAGCGCGTCACCATCGTGCTGGAGGAGGGACGATGCGGTCACCGCGGCCTCTGCCGCGACCCACCCGAGTCCTAGATCACCGAAGTCGATGACGCCGACGATCGCGCCGGAGGCGTCGCACAGCAGGTTGTCGCCGGTGAGGTCCCCGTGGGTCGCCTGTACTCGAAGCGTGTCCCGCAACGGGCCGAGGCGCTCCTCTGCCAGGCGCATGGCCAGGTCCACCTGGGTCACGACGTCGGGGTCGAGGTGAAGGCGCGACGCGGCGACGATCCGACCTGCCTCGCGCAGGTCCCAGTCGCCGCCGCCCAGCAGGCCGGGATGCGTGAAGCCGGTGAGCGCGGCGGTGAGAGCGCCGGCGGCAGCGCCGAGGCGATCGGCGGCTCCTGCGGGAGGCCTCGCCGCCTCCGTGGGGCTGCCGCCAGGGACGAAGTCGAGCAGGCGCACCAGGCGCGTGCCGTCCGACCACTCGACGGCGCCGATCGGGTCACCCTGGACTGTCGGGTGCGTGCGCGGGACCACGAGCCCGAGGCCGGCCGCCGTCAGGTGATCGGCGGCGGCCACCTGCGCCTCGAGCGCGTCGCGTGAGATCCCTGGATGGGTGACCTTCAGCACGAGCGGCACGCTGTCGGCCATCTCGATGCGTGCGTTGAGGTCCTCGTTCGAGCCGAGCAGACGCACCGAGGCCACGTCGATGCCGAACATGTCTCGCGCGATCCGTGCGGCGGTCGCCTCGTTCCAGGCGGCGAAGTGAGTGTCACCCATGGTGCACGCATCGTCCCACGCAGAAGGGCCTCGCACCATGGGTGCAAGGCCCTTCGTCGACGAGCCGCGGTCAGAGAGCGGATGCCTCCGTGAGCGCCTGGAGGTCGCTCGGGTTGAGCTCGAGCCGCATGGACGCGAGCAGGGTCTCCAGCTGGGCCGCGTTGCGTGCCGACGCGATGGGCGCCACCACGGTCGGCTGCGCCTTGAGCCATGCGAGCGCGACGGCGGCCACGTCTGCCTCGTGCTCGATCGCTACACGGTCCAGTGCGGACAACACTCGGCGGCCACGGTCGTCCAGGTATGCGAGGGCCTGGGACGCGCGCGGGCTGTCCACGGCACCGTCGGCCTCGCGGTACTTGCCGGTCAGGAAGCCCTTGGCCAGGCCCCAGTACGGGAGCACTCCCAGCCCGTGCCTGGTCGCAGCGTCGCGGAGGTCGCCCTCGAAGGTGCGCTCCATGAGGTTGTAGTGCGGCTGCAGCGCCACAGGCTCGTGGAGGCCCTCGGCGTCAGCGACGGCCATCCATGCGTCGATGCGCTCGGCGGTGAGGTTCGAGATGGCGATCTCGCGCACCAGGCCGTCGTCGACGAGGGCGGAGAATGCCTCCGCGGTCTCCTCGATCGGGTCGCCATGGTCGAAGTGGGCGTAGTAGAGGTCGATCGTGTCGACGCCCAGGCGGCGGAGCGACGCCTCCGCCGCGGCGCGCACGTTCGCCGCTGCGAGGCCCGTGAACTCGGGATGCTGGGACACCTTGGTGGCGATCAGGACATCGTCCCGACGGCCTCGAGCCGCGAGCCATTCCCCGATCATCGTCTCGGACTCGCCGCCGCTGTGGCCCGGCACCCAGGCCGAGTACGAGTCGGCGGTGTCGATGAGCACGCCTCCCCCGCCGACGAAGCCGTCGAGCACGGCGAACGAGTCCGCCCGGTCCGACGTCCAGCCGAAGACGTTGCCGCCGAGTGCCAGGGGCGCGTTCGAGAGGTCCAAGGAGCCGAGCGTCATCGCGGAGTCTGTGTTGACTGTCATGACGGCGTCAACAGTCGGCGAGCGATGAACATTTCCGCACGACCCGCATGGTCGCGGTGCCGTGCGATCGTCACATGAACAGGCCGAGCACCAGGCCTGCGATCATCAGCGCGATCGTGTCGTGGGCGGAGTCGATCAGGGTGATCCCTCCCGCCCGCTGCGCGAAGCCGTTGTGCACCATGTGCGCGCCGGCACGGAACGCGAGCCCGACGATGAGGCCGAGCACCAGTCCTGACAGCACGCCCGAGGCGCCGATCGCCGCCATCAGGAACGCCAGCCCGATCACGCCGATCACGTTGCCCACGATCATCTGGCCGAACACGGCGCCCATGTTGGCGTTCTTCAGCTTGTCCTCGTCGAGCCTGCCCAGGCGGCTCCATACCGGGAAGAAGAGAAGAGGCGAGTACCAGAGCCACCCGAAGACGAAAGAGACGACGAAGGCGACGACGACGCCCAGCCAGCTCACCCCTGCGAAAGACAGCCACTCCATGGCTCATTCCCTCCCTGGGCTGCGTTCCGGGCGCAGCCCTGGGGAGATTATGGCGCTGAGCGGACTCCGACGCACGCGAAGCGCCGTGATGCCGGGTCAGATGTCGAAGCTGAGCGTCTCGCGGCGCTTGTCGAAGTACACGCTGAACTGCTCGCACTGGTCACGCACCGCGTCGATCGCCTCGCGTCCCCGCTGCAGCTGCCCGCGCTGGACGGCCCACCGCTGGATCATGCCCAGCTGCGTCTCGAGGACCGACGTGACGGTCACCTTCGTACCGCCGGGAGCGTCCTCGAGCTCCCACGTCGAGGTGGAGGTCACGCGCGGGTTCAACGCGCGGCGAACGAGGCGACGCGGCCGATCGGCCTCGACCGTCTCCTCGGTCAGCATCAGGTCCGTGCGACCCACCTTCAGCATGGTCCGGGTGCGACCGCCGACGTCGCCGATCCCCAGGTCGTCCTCGAGCAGCTCGATCTCCTGGATGTCGTCCCGCGAGTCGGCGAGCCCCTTCGGGTCGGTCAGCAGGTTCCACAGCTCCAGCGCGCTCGCGCGCACGAAGCCCTCGGCGGCGTGGGTCTCGATGTACGGAACGGCGGCCACGGGCACTCCTTCTTCGCTGACGGACCAGCCCAGCCTACGGGGCGTCGGTCCTGGTCCCGCACCTGCGATTGCTTGCCCCGCGCTCGTGGACAGCGCTAACCTGGCTCCAGCGCACAGGAAGGAGGCGAGATGAGCAACGCGAGCCGCATCACCACGATGCACGCTCCTGCCCTCGCCACCCGCGTCTTCTGCATGCCCTGCATGCGCACCGCCTGCTGCTGTCTGTAGAGCGCTGGCGACCGACCCGCACCCCTGACCCGGGTGCGCACCGCCTGCCAGTGCTCGCCCCCGGCATCCCTGCCATGCTGAGGAATGCCATCACGACGCGTTCGCGTTACCCACCCCGGAAACCCACTCAGGTAAGGAAACCCACTGCTCATGGCACGCATCTACGACGACGCGACGAAGCTCATCGGCAACACCCCGCTCGTGCGGATCAACAAGCTCACGGAGGGCGTCGGCGCCACCGTGCTCGGCAAGCTCGAGTTCTACAACCCTGCCAACTCCGTCAAGGACCGTCTGGGCGTCGCGATCGTCGACGCCGCTGAGGCGTCGGGCGAGCTGAAGCCCGGCGGCACCATCGTGGAGGCGACGTCCGGCAACACGGGAATCGCGCTCGCCATGGTCGGTGCGGCCCGCGGCTACAACGTGGTGATCACGATGCCGGAGACGATGTCGAAGGAGCGCCGCGCGCTGCTTCGCGCGTTCGGCGCCGAGCTGATCCTGACCCCCGGCTCGGAGGGCATGCAGGGCGCGCTCGACGCGGCCGACAAGGTGATCGCGGAGCGCCCCGGCTCGATCCTTGCCAAGCAGTTCGCGAACGAGGCGAACCCGGAGATCCACCGCAGGACCACCGCGGAGGAGATCTGGAACGACACCGACGGCGAGGTGGACATCATCGTCGCCGGCATCGGCACCGGCGGCACGATCACCGGCGTGGGCGAGGTCCTGAAGGCCCGCAAGCCGTCGGTCCAGATCATCGCCGTGGAGCCTGCCGAGTCCCCCATCCTCAACGGCGGTCAGGCCGGCCCCCACAAGATCCAGGGCATCGGCCCCAACTTCATCCCGCCGATCCTGAACACCGAGATCTATGACGAGGTCTTCGACGTGGACGCCGAGACGGCGATCGCGACGTCGCGCGCCGCAGCCCGACAGGAGGGCCTGCTCGTCGGCATCTCCTCCGGTGCCGCCCTGCACGCCGCCATCGAGGTGGGCAAGCGGCCGGAGAACGCAGGCAAGACGATCGTCGCGATCATCCCCTCGTTCGGTGAGCGCTACCTGTCCACGGTCCTCTACGCGGACCTGATGGACTGACCCTGCGCCCACTGATCCTCACCCCGGAAGGAGCACCCAGATGACGGACAGGCCCCGAGGCCTCGCCCTCATGGCGGAGGATGTCCGCTCCGCCAAGGACCGCGACCCCGCCGCGCCCTCTTCGTTCGTCATCTGGGTGTCCTACCAGGGCGTTCACGCCGTCTGGTATCACCGTGTGGCGCACCGTTGGTGGACCGCAGGCCACCGGTCGGCGGCCCGTCTGCTCTCTCAGTTCGCTCGCAGGCGCACCGGGATCGAGATCCACCCGGGCGCCCAGCTGGGACGCCGCGTCTTCATCGATCACGGGATGGGCGTCGTGATCGGTGAGACGGCCGTGGTCGGCGACGACGTGCTGATGTTCAACAACATCAACCTGGGCGGCACGTCCATGAGCCACGGCAAGCGGCACCCCACCGTCGGCGACCGCGTGGTGATCGGAGCCGGCGCCCGCATCCTCGGCCCGGTCTACATCGGCTCGGACTCACGGATCGGGGCGAACGCCGTGGTCGTGAAGGACGTGCCGAACGGCGCCACGGCCGTGGGCATCCCGGCGAAGGTGCGCGAGCACCCCAAGCCGACGGAGGCGCACACGGCCGCGTCGTGCGTCGACCAGGGCGAATCCCATGTCCACCTGGACGACGAGCCGCTCGAACCGGCGATGTACTACATCTGACGTGAACCTCGTGCAGGAGATGTGGATCAACTCACAGCTCTCTGCACGCCGTGACAGATTCGGTCTATGCTGATCGCAGTCGCTTTCACGCGAGAGCGCATCGACAGGGGGACTGTTTCCCATGCCGGTCGCGAACCGCGGGAATGACGACGACAGACCTGGCGCGAACCCCTCAGCCGCGCTAAGGAGAACGGGCCCCCGCTTCGGCGGGGGCCCGTTGCTTTTCCCTCGATGCCCGCCCGTACCGCCGTTCGCACGGTGCACCGCTGCGGGCGTGTCGTCAGGCGGCGAAGGTGCGCAGCATCCAGGCGGCCTTCTCATGGGCGGCCAGCCGGGCGTTCAGCAGATCGGCGGTCGCGCCGTCGCCTGCCTCCTCCGCCACGTCGACAAGGGGCCGCACCAGGCGCGCGATGGTCTCGTGGTCCGCGAGAAGCGCGACCACCATGTCCATCGCGTCGGTCTTCGGCTCGTTGTCCTTGATGGTCGCGTGATCCAGGAACTCGGCGAACGAGCCGGGTGCTCCCGACCCGAGCGCACGCATGCGCTCCGCGATCTCGTCCGCGGCCGCGCGCAACTCCTCGTACTGCTCCTCGAACATGAGGTGCAGGGTCCGGAAGTGCGGGCCGGTGACGTTCCAGTGGTAGCCCTGCGTCTTGACGAACAGCGTGAAGGTATCCGAAAGCACCTGCGTCAGGCCCTGGTTGATGGCGCGCAGATCCTCGGCCCTGAGGCCGATGCTCGGGCTGTTCTCGGTGGTCTTGACAGGCGTGGTCGACGCCATGCTCCTACCTCCTTCGTGCGTGTGCGGGGCGGTTCCCCGCCTCTTGTGGCAACCGGGTGGGACGCGCGAACATTCCTTCGGCTGCGCCCGTTCGGGGCGGGAGCGGCCCGCTGCGACACGCCTGCCGCGACCGAGGTCCCCACCTCGGAGCACGGACACGTGATGTCATGAGCAGGTCCGGAATGTTCCACGCCCCGAAAGGGTTTCGTCTCGCATGACCATTGAGTCCGCCTGTCCCCTCCCCCTGGGGTCCGACGCGCCCGACGACGACACGCTCGTCGACGTCCTCGCACGCGCACGCACCGTCGCCGTGGTGGGAGCGTCGCCGAACCCTGAGCGCACGAGCCACCGCATCGCGCTTTGGCTCATGGACCACACGGACTATGAGATCTACCTGGTGAATCCCGCCGCGGGCGACACGGAGATCCGCGGCCATGCGTTCTACTCGTCGCTGGACGAGGTGCCGGTCGACGTCGACATCGTCGACGTCTTCCGCCGTTCGGAGCACGTGCCGCCTGTGGTGGACGAGGCGATCGCGGTGGGCGCGCCTGTGGTCTGGATGCAGCTGGGGGTGCGCCATCCCGAAGCGGCCCACAAGGCCGCTGCGGCCGGCGCGACGGTCGTGCAGAACCGGTGCCTGAAGGTCGAGTACGCCCGCCTGGCCGACAGGATCGCAGCGGCGACCGCCTGACTCGTCGCGTCGCTCCCGCGACGTGGCCGTCCCCTTTGCGAGGATGGCGGCATGACCGCTCCTGCCGGATATCGCCTGGTCTCGTTCGATGAGACTCGCGCCGATGAGATGCTCTCCGCCTTCACGTGGGGATTCGCCCAGCGCCTCGACGACTCGGGCCGGGAGGAGATCCGCGCCATGTTCCCTTGGGAGCGGGCTCGCGGTGTGGAGGTCGCCGACTCGTCACGCGGGCGCGTGGGGATGCTGGCGGGCGTGCGGTCAACGCACGCGATGGAGCTGCGCGTCCCCGGTGGCGGCACCCTGCCGGCGGCGGGCCTCACGTGGGTCAGCGTGCATCCCTCGCATCGCCGCCGGGGAGTGCTGTCCACGATGATGCGGGACCACTTCGCGCGTGCCCGTGCACGCGGCCAGGCCGTGAGCGTGCTCTACGCCGCAGAGACCGCGATCTATGGGCGCTTCGGTTACGGCGCGGCCACGCCGCATCGCAAGATCGATCTGGGCAGGGCACCGCGACTGCGTGAGGTCCCCGGTTCGGAGGCGCTGGCGGTGAGGCTCGAGTCGGCCGACGTCGCCGTGCACGGCGACGCGGTGCGCGCAGTGCAGCGCAGGCTGACGCGCCCTGGCTCTCCGGTCGAACTGGGCGACACGATGGTGCATGAGGTCTTCTCGGATCCCCTGGGCAGCTACCGCGACGCGGAGCAGACCCGCATCGCGATCGTCGAGGACTCCGACGGACCGGCGGCGTTCGCCGTGTTCCGCCGCACCATGCAGTGGGGCGAGACAGGCGCCGCCGGTCGAGTCGACGTGCACGCGTGGGGCGCGGTGGACGCACGCGCGACCCGACGCCTGTTCGAGGCCGTCGCAGACATGGACCTGATGGCGTCCTGCCACGTGGTGGTCGGCGGTGACGAGACCCTGCTCGGGCTGCTGGACGACGTGCGCGGGGTGGGCCTGAAGGAGCGCGACGGCATGTGGCTTCGGGTGCTCGACGTGGAGGCCGCGCTCACGGGCCGGACCTACGCGACCGACATCGATCTGGTGATAGGGATCACCGATGCACTTCTTCCCACGAACGACGGCGCGTGGAGACTGACTGCATCTGCTGACAATCCGGCTCGGATAGAGCGCACCGATGCATCCTGTGACATCCGGATGGACGTCTCGACACTCTCCACGGCACTGCTCGGCGGCACCTCGCTCACCGCTCTGCACGCGGTTGCCCGTGTCGAGGAGTGCACGCCAGGTGCGGTGAGGCGCGCGTCCCGTGCCTTCCGTTCCGACCAGCACCCCAGCTGCAACCTGATGTTCTGAGACGCGGCTCACAGGGCCTATTCCCCACTGTGGCCTACTCCCCTGCATTTCCCCTGCGACCGGATCCGTGCTTGCCTGGACGGATGAAGAAGTCAGCCGGATACCAGCCCATCTCCGTCTTCGAGGACCGCCTCGACGAGTTCTTCCAGGTGGTTCAGTGGGCGTTCGTAGGCGAATGGCTCCTTGAGGACCGGCAGGACTATGTCGACGCGCTGCCCGTGGAGCGCGCCCGCGGCGTCGAGGTGGTCGATCCCGCTCGAGGCGACGTCGGGGAGATCGCGGCTGTCCACGCCAGCTTCGGCACCGAGATGACGACGCCGGGTGGACGACGCGTACCCACGGCGGGGCTGTCGTGGCTGGCGGTCCACCCCGCACACCGGCGCAGGGGCCTCATGACGGCCATGATGCACGACCACTTCCAGCGCTGTCGCGAGCGGGGCGAGGCGGTGAGCGCGCTGTACGCGATGGAGGCAGCGATCTACTCTCGCTTCGGTTACGGCATGGGCTCGCAGACCGTGAAGGCCGAGGTCCCGCGCGGCGCGGCGATGTGGACGGTGGACGGCGCGGACCAGCTGACCGTGCGCTTGGAGCGCGCGAGCTTCGAGGCCCACGACGAGCTCGTCTCACGCCTGCAGGCCAGGCTCACCCGCCCCGGCACGATCATCAACCCGGTCGGGTCCGGCCGCAACGCCCGGTTCACCGATCCGGTGGGCAACCGCAAGGGCATGGAGAAGTGGCGCCTGGCGATCGTCGAGGATCGCGGCGAACCCGTCGCGTACGCGTTCTTCCGCCGCCGCGCGCAGTCGAGCGTGGGCATCCATGACGGTGTCTGCCAGGTGCGAGAGTTCGGCGCGCTCACCCCGGCTGCGTCCCAGCGGCTGTGGCAGACGCTCACCGACTTCGACCTGGTGGAGACCACCTACACGGAGAACCTGGCGACGGACGACCCTCTGCTGCATCAGCTGAAGGACGCGCGGGGTGCACGCTCCAAGGTGGTGGACAACCTGTGGGTCAGGTTGCTCGATGTGCCGATGGCGCTCCAGAGCCGCGAGTACTTCCACGATTGCGACGTCACGATCGGGCTGACGGACAAGCACGTCCCGGACAACGCCGGCGCGTGGCGCATCGTCGTGCGGAACGGCGACGCGACTGTCACCCGCGCAGAAGATGCCGCGCCGGATCTTACGATGGACATCCGCCACCTCTCGACCGCGTACCTGGGAGGCACGAGCATCGAATCGCTCGCTGCGGCGGGGCTGGTCCGTGAGCACACGGCGGGGCAGGCCCGGGAGCTTGCAGTGGCGATGATGTCGCCGGTGGCACCTCTGGCCAACTGGGACTTCTGAAGGGGAAGGCCCGGCTCCGGCGGAGAGGACCTGCCGCACCCGGCACATCCCTGACGAGCGCCCGCGACCCTGGTGGTGGACAGGAGCGCGCGCGTCTCGGAAGGATGGCGACGAGGGACGGCGAAGCCGAACGGGAGATCCGGCATGCGGCGCGGGAGGATCCAACACTCACGCCGCAGGTTCCGGCCACCGCCGAGGGATCACCTCACGGTCGCCGCGGTTCATCACCGAACAGGCTCCGCCTGCCCCACGTCTGGAGCGACCATAGCGCGGAAAGGTCCCGGGTCAGGCACCACGCGTGCGAGCTGTGGAACGCGCCCGGTCATACCGAGGGCGGCAGCCCGTTGAGCTCCTTACGGATCCGCCGCCATTGCGGAAGGTACGCGTCCATGACCGCGTAGAACCGCGCGTCGTGCCCGCGCTCGATGAGGTGCGCGAGCTCATGGACCACGATGTACTCCAGCTGCTCGTCGTCCCGCCGGGCCAGCTCGAGCGCGAAGGTGATGCGCCTGGTCTGCACGTTGCAGGTGCCCCACCGCGTGGTCATGCGCCGGATCAGGTAGGGCGGCACGGGCATCAGGCCCATGCGGTCCGTCCAGTACGCGAGCAAGGGCTCGACGCGCAGACGGAGCTCGGCTCGGAGCCGCTCCGCCTCAGGTCCTGCCGTGAGCGGCGTCGGCAGCGCGGCGATCCGCTCCTGATGCTGCGCGATCCACCGCGCGCGGGAGGCGACGAAGCGGTCGATCTCAGACTTCGGCACATGCCTCGGGGCGGACACCCGAACCTCGCCATCGGGCGGGCGGACGGCGATCCGGACGTGGCGCACCGGCTTGCGCACCAGGGTGTAGGCGGGAAGGTCTGTCGGCATGGTGGGAACAGACTACGACCGCACCCCGACAAGGCCGCTCACCCGCTCAGGCGACACGGACGGGCCTAGACGACGCGGATCAGCCAGCCGTGGTCGTCGGCCGTGCGGCCGTACTGGATGTCCGTGAGCTCCTTCTTGACCCACGAGCCGACCGGTCCCGCCTTCCCATCGCCCACGGTGAGCGCGAAGTCGTCGGACCTCAGCTCGCCGATGGGGGTGACGACGGCGGCGGTGCCGACCGCGAACAGCTCCACGATCGCGCCCGAGGCGACGCCCTCGCGGATCTCATCGATCTCGATGTCGCGCTCGCGCACGGGACGGCCCGCATCAGCGAGCAATGTCATGACCGAGTCGCGGGTGATACCAGGCAGGATCGTGCCGCTCAGCCGCGGCGTGGCCACGGATCCGTCGCCCAGGACGACCATGAGGTTCATGCCGCCCAACTCCTCGACATAGCGGTCCTCCTTGGCGTCGAGGAACAGCACCTGGCCACAACCGTTCTCCTTGGCCTGCTGCTGCGGCAGCATGCTGGCGGCGTAGTTGCCGCCGGTCTTCGCCTCGCCTGTGCCGCCGTCATTCGCCCGGTGGTAGCCGCGCGACACCCAGATCGACACTCCCCCGCCACCACCCATGTAGGCGCCGACGGGCGACGCGGTGACCACCAGGTCGTACGTGTCGGACGGCTGGACCAGGAGGCTGGTCTCGGTGGCCATGAGGTAGGGGCGCAGGTAGAGCGCGGCGCCGTCGGCTTCGGGCACCCACCTCTGGTCGGCCTGCACCAGGGCGGCGCAGGCGGCCAAGAAGTCGTCCACCGGCAGCGGCGGCATGGCCAGGCGATACGCGGAGTCGATCATCCGCTCCGCGTTCATGGTGGGCCGGAACAGGTGGATGCTGCCGTCGGCGTGACGGTATGCCTTGAGGCCTTCGAAGACCTGCTGGGAGTAGTGGAGCACCGCGGCGCCCGGGTGCATCGGGATCGGTTCGAGCGGGACGACGCCGCGGTCTCCCCAGCTGCCGCCGCTCCAGGTGGCGCGCGCCATGTGGTCGGTGAAGACCTTGCCGAACACGGGGTCGGTCATCAGCGCGGCGCGCTCCGTGTCGGTCGCGGGATGCGGGTTCGGCGTGAGAGGGAAGGCATCGCCGGAGAGGGTCCGGCCGGTCGGGATCGCGGGGAAGGTCATCGGCAGCACTCCATGCTCGGCACCCTACTCCGCGCGCACGGGCACCTCCGCCGCTCGTCAGGCGATGAGCGCCTTGACCGCGGCGAGCGCCATCTCGCCGAGCGCCTTGAGCGCGATTCCGCGCACGAACGCCACCTGGCCGTCGCGATCGTCCTCGGCCAGCAGCTCGTCGATGCGGGCCTTGGCGTCGGTCCCATCGGTGCCGAAGGCGTCATCGAAGGCGGCGAGGAACTGGTCGGCTTCGAGGACGACCCGTTCGGAGTTGTGCGCGCCGTCGGTGAAGACGCCCACCTCCTTGAGCCTGGCGATGAGCGCGTCGCGCCAGTACGCGTCCTCGACGTTGAGCACGGCGTCGCCGCCGCGCTCCACGGAGACGATGCGCACGGCGGCAAGCATGCGCTCGAACCCCGGCCCGGAGTCCTGCGACATGCGGTAGCTGTACAGCAGCGACTTCACGCGGCCGGGAGTGATCTCCAGGCGCTTCGCCGTCACGAACACCGGGTCCGTGTCGGAGACGTACCCTGCGGCGATCAGGCCGGTGAAGATCGCGACGTCCAGCTCGCGCTTGGGCACGGTGCCGAACGGAGCGCCGTCCAGGCGCGTGATGAGCGTGTCCGCGAGCGCGAGCCGCGCGGCCTGGTCGAGTCCCCCTAGATCCTTCATGCGGGCCATCCTTCCTCGTAGGTGGGACACCAGCAACCGGGGGGTCCCTGACGGTCCGCTCAGAGTTGCTCCTCTCCCCGCGCCCGCGCGGGCGCTCCATGCGAAACTGCCGAGGTGAGGGAGATGTGATGGCACTCATCGACGCACAGCTCGTGGACGAGCGCAATGCGATAGAGGAACCGCTGGGGCCGGTCCGCTATCGCGCTGAGCTGTGGACGGGCGCCGGGCTCGTGAGCGCCATGGAGGCATGGGACCTGATCGGTGACGACGTGACCGACGCGGTGGCCTGGCTCGATGAGAAGGTGGCTGCGCGTCGTCCCTGCCGAGGGGTCCTGTCCGTGTCCTACGCGCTCACCGCGGGCGGCACCAAGGCGCCGAATCCGATCGCGACGCAGCGGATCTACGAGAAGATCGACGCTCCCACGGGCGCATACCACCCGACGCCGCCCGCGCCAGGGTTCTTCCTGCGTGCTGTGGGGCGCCTGGACGACTAGCGAGAGGCACTCACTCACCCGTCAGATGCGCCGACGTCTCAGAACCGACACTGTTCTACCCGAACCGACGGTGACGGAAGTGCGCGGGGGCGCGGGCGGCCGGGGCGGTGACGGGGGCGCGGGGGCGCGGGGCGTCAGTCGGCGGCGACGGCCTTCGGCACCACCTCGTCGACCACCTCACGAACCACGGCGCTCGTCGCCTCGAGCGCGGGCGGCAGGGGCGGGCGGCCCAGGGACAGCAGCCGCAGCGTGCGGACGGCACCCTCGATCGGCGTGAGCACCACATCCGGATGACGGTGGGCGGCGAGCGCGAGCCCCGGCAGCATCGAGACGCCGTGGCCCACCGCGATGAGCGCCTGGATGGCCACGAAGTCGTCGGAGGCAAACTGGACGTGCGGCTCGAAGCCGGCATCCTCGCAGGTGGCGACCAGGTAGCCGCGGCAGCGTTCGCACCCCGCCATCCAGTCGTCGTCGGCGAAGTCGGCCAGGCGACCGATGGCGATGCGGGACCCGAGCGGTTCACGCGACGGGCGGCGTGCGGAGGCCGAGTGCCCGGCCAGGCAGTCGGGCCGCACCGGGGGCGTGACCAGGTACAACGGGTCCTCGCCGAGCACCTCGGCGGTGATCGCGTCGGACGGCTGCTCGCGCGGGTAGGTGAAGGTGATGGCCAGATCCACCTCGTCAGCGAGCAGCAGACCCTCAGCCTCGGGCGGCTCGGCCTCGCGCACCTCGAGCGCCAGCCCCGGGTGGCGTTCGCGCATCAGCGTGACGATGCGCGGTGCGAGGGTGGCGATGCCCGACGGGAAGATCGCCAGGCGCACGTGACCGGTCTGGAGCGACACCGCGGAGGCGAGCTCGTTGCCTGCGCGGGACACGAGGCCGAGGATCTCCTCGCCTCGCTCGGCCAGGCGTCGGCCCTCCTCGGTGAGCACCAGGTTGCGGCCGACGCGCCGGAACAGGACCGCGCATGTCTCGGCCTCGAGCCGCTTGAGGTGGTGGGACACGGTGGGCTGCGAGTAGTGCAGATCGTCGGCGGCGGCGCTCACGGATCCTGTGCGGGCGAACGCGACGAGGGCCTGAAGGCGGGTCAGATCGAGCATGCACCTCATCATATAGACGCTGTCGATCGAACAGCGAGAAAACCTTCATTGGACGTATGGATCACGGCGCGCCACGCTGAGGGGCATGACAGTGACAGTTCGCCCCACCACCGACGCGGTCGCCGCCGGCAGCGCCTCTCCCCTGGCCGGGAGCCAGGCAGCGCAGGCCGACCGCCCCGGCGTGGCGGCCCAGCGCGGCACCTCGGCCGCCGCTGCGCACGGCCTCTCCTTCGAGGGCGTGCTCGCGGCGGCCGACGTGCTCGCCCCCGCCCTTCCGCCCACCCCGTCGTGGTCGTATCCGCTGCTGGATGAGGCCGTGGGGCGGCGCGTCGTCGTGAAGCACGAGAACGTGCAGCCCACGGGCGCCTTCAAGGTGCGCGGCGGGCTCAACCTGCTGGCGACGCTGCCCGCCGAGGCACGGGAGCGTGGCCTGGTGACCGTGTCGACGGGGAACCACGCCCAGTCGCTCGCCTACGCCGCCGCCAAGCACGGCGTCGCGGCGACGATCGTCATGGCTGAGTCGACGGCCCCCGTGAAGGTCAGTGCAGTGCGGGCGCTGGGCGCGCGAGCCGTCCTTGCGGGAGCGAACATGGCCGAGGCGGCCGAGGCCGCGGCCGCGCTGGCGGAGCGCGAGGGGCTGTACTTCGTGAACCCTGGCGAGGAGCCGGCGATCATTCACGGCCACGCGACGGTTTACCTGGAGCTTCTCACCGCCCACCCGGAGATCGAGACGTTGTATGTGCCGATCGGATCCGGCTCGGGCGCGGCGGGAGCGGTGCTGGTGCGCGACGCGATCGCCCCGCACGTTCGCGTGGTCGGGGTGCAGGCCGCAGGCGCCCGGGCGGCCTACGACTCGTGGGCCACCGGCGAGATCGTGAGCCGCCCCATCGACACGTTCGCGGCAGGTCTCGCGACCGGGTCCGGCTTCCACGCGCCGCAGTCGGTGCTGCGCGGCGGCCTGAACGACTTCCTGCTGCTCAGCGAGCAGCAGATGCGCGACGCTATCGCGCTGATGGCTGGTGCCGCCCACACCCTCTGCGAGGGCGCGGGCGCGTCAGGCCTGGCAGGAGCCTTGGCCGACCGCGATCGCGGCGACACCTCGGTGGCCGCGTTCGCCTGCACCGGCGGCAACGCGAGCGACGACGAGTTCGCCATGCTCATGCGCACCGCAGGCTGACCCCTTCGGGTCACGGCACCGCCTGTCCGTCACTGATCGCTGACGGCCAGGCGCGCGGCGATCTGGTCCACGTCGCGCAGTGAACCGTCCGCCACGCTCATCGTGAGCTCGAATAAGCCGTCATTGTCGAGGCCCGACGTCACCCCATTGATCTCCAGAAACACGACCGCGCACAGCGCCGCGATCCGCTTGTTTCCATCGACAAGCGCGTGGTTGAGGCAGAGCGAGTGCAATAGAGCCGCCGCCTTGGTCCCGAGGTCCGCATAGGCGTCTTCTCCGAGAACCGTCGTCGCTGGCCGGTCGAGGGCCGATTGCAGCAGACCAAGGTCACGCACCGGACCGATGCGTTCAGCGTCGATGATCCGCAAGA
Source organism: Demequina capsici (assembly GCF_032102965.1). NCBI lineage: Bacteria > Bacillati > Actinomycetota > Actinomycetes > Micrococcales > Demequinaceae > Demequina > Demequina capsici. Next base: position 2,008,400 of record NZ_CP134880.1, read on the forward strand.
TCACCTCGACCGGCAGATAGCGGGTCACACCGAACCGAGACGGTCGAGCGCGTCACGGTAGCGCACGCTCACTCGCGCGTAGGCCTCCATAGCGTCGTCTTCGAGCCGCCGCTGCGAGTCGGCCTCCAACACAGCCCGCAGAATCGCCTCCGTCTTCGAAACGTGCCAGCGCTCCGCGAGACGCTCGATCGCGGCATCCTGGGTCGGATCGGTGCGCAGTGTCATAGCCATGCGAACATGATACCTCCGTGATACCACCGCTCGGAAGCGTTCAATCTGCGAAGTCGACGTCCCTCGTGTCCGCGGCGTTGGAGAGCGACCGATCCCACAGCACCAGGGCCAGCACCAGGCACGATGCGATCACGATGACGGCGCCGATGCGGTGCAGGCCTGCGTCGGTCGGCGCGTCGCCGACGGTCAACGCGATCAGAGCCGACGCGGTCATGGCGCCGATCTGCAGGAAGGTCCGGGACAGGCCCGACGCGATGCCCACCTGACCGACGGGCGCCTGGCGGTACAGCGCCGCCTGGTTGGACACGGCGACGAGGCCCTGCGGAACCCCGAACATCGCGATGATGGCGAGCACGAGCCATAGCGGCGTCTCCGAGTGCAACAGCCACATGAGCACTCCGCCCGCGATCTGCACGGCGGCTGCGACGCTGAGCGCGAGGCGCGGCTTGGGCATCCGAGCGACCATCCTGTTGGCTCCCATGGCGAGCAGCGCGGCGGGCAGCAGCATCCACCCGACCACGTCGGCGTCGTACCCGCGCACCTCCTGCAACCACGGCGAGACGGTGTAGGTGACGGCGAAGATCGCGATGTAGCTGAGGAAGAACCGCAGGTAGGTGCGGGTGAGGGCGCCGTTGCGGACCAGCATCCGAACGTCGAGGAACGGGCGCCGCGCGCGCCGCTCCCAGAGGGTCAGCGCGGTCGCGAAGGCGAGGGCGACCGGCAGGAGCCACCACACGCCCGCGTCGATGTCCAGGAGGAAGACCAGGGAGGACACTGTCGTCCCCGCGAACAGGACGATGCCGGGGATGTCGAGCGCCGCGTGGATCGGCAGGTCGGAGCGGCCGATGCCGGCGGGGCGCGAGCGGTCGGGCGGAAGGAAGCGCAGGGCGAGCGCGGCGATGAGGATCGCGGCCGGCACGTTGACCAGGAAGATGGCTCGCCAGCTGAAGTAGTGCACCAGCAGACCGCCGAGCACGGGGCCGACGGAGATCGAGACCAGGCTGGCCAGCGACAGTCCGGCCAGGAGCGAATGCGGCGGCTCGCGGCGCAGGCGCGCCTGCTGGTCGGAGATGAGGGTCATGGCGGCCGGGTACTGCGCGGATGTGCCGAGGCCGATCAGCATGCGCGCGATGAGAACGCCCTGGAAGGTGGGCATGAAGAGCGGGATCAGCCCGCCGATCGCTGCGGACGTGAGGCCAAGAAGGTAGACGCGGCGCGGCCCGAAGAGGTCCGCGAGGCGGCCCCATGTAGGTTGGCCGACGCTGGAGACCAGGTAGAGGCCGGCGACGAGCCAGAGTGCCGTGGCGGCGGAGACCCCGGTGGCGTCCGCGATGGGCACGAGTGCCACCGCGATCATGGTGGTGTTCAGCGGGTTGAGCGCGGGGCCGGTGAGGGCGGCGGCGGCGAAGCGGGGGCCGAAGCCGGAACGTTCGGCGCGCGCCAGGTCGCGGGCAGCGACGGCGGCCGTGTCGGCGAGAGAGGTGGTGCGGGCCGTCACCGATCGGCCGCCAGACGCTCGAGCACCTCGAGGGCGCTGTCGAGAGTCGCGCGGTCGTCGTTGTCCAGGCGGCTTGCGATGAGGTCGGCGAGCTCGGCGTCGCGCTCGGCGCTGCTGCGCTCCACGACGGCCCGGCCGACTCGGGTGAGGATGATCAGCTCGCGGCGCCCATCGGTGGGGTGCGGCGCCTTCACCACCATGCCGATCTCCACGAGGCCGCGCACGATCTCCCCCATCGACTGGGGGCGGACGCGTTCGATCTCGGCAAGCTCGGCAGTGCTGAGAGGGCCTTCTCTCCTGAGGACGAGAAGGACGACCTCCTGGGAGCGGGTGACGCCCGTGGGCTCGCCCGCCTGGCGCGTCAGGCGCCGGATGCGGTTGATCGCGAGGCGGAGCCGCCTGGCGGTCTCGAGGGAGTCGCCTGTCACGTCTCCACGGTACGACTTCGACAGGCAACCTTGCAAGGTGTCCTGTCGACTTTGCCCTTCCCTGGGCAGAAGGACAGGAAACCTTGCTTGTGGCGAGATGGCGGCTATGCGTTTCCCCGCCGCGGCTGTGTCAGCGACGAGTCAGCGAGACCTCATCATCCCAGGCAGATGTGAGTTTACGCGCCTGGCATGACCGAGCCGGGGACATCCGCCCCGGCGTGTTCGACGTACACCGGACGGGTGCGCGTCACGCCCTCCGAAGTCCACAAGAGAGGACATGGCATGCGCGAGGCCCACCTATGCAGTCGACGATGAGTGGTGGGCCCCGCGCAAGTTCATGAGGGTCGCGGGATGGCCCGCGACCCGGCCGCGAGCCGCCGGACCGAGGGGCAGGAGGTGAGGGGGTCCGGCGGCTCACGCATGGGCGTGACTAGTAGGCGCCCTCCTCGTGGTCGGCTCGACCAAGCACCGCCCGGATACCGGCAACCGCCGCTCCGATGGCGACGACAACCGTGGCTACCTTGAGGAATCGCATGGCATGTCCCTTCGTCCAATGCGCCGCCTTCGCGGTCACCCACCTTCAGGTTCAGGCACACGCCCCTCACCGCACATCGTCTAGATGGAGCGTTGCACCTACGCGACTTGCAGTAGTCGACGCGACTGCGGGCGCACAGTCCCCGATCAGTGCCAGAGGTCCGCGAGGACGCCCGAGATTCGTCGACCCTGGTCGCATCCCGCCTGCGCCGCCGCGGGACGCTGAGAGAGGTTCATCATGTTGCCGCCGAACACCTCCTCGGAGGCATCGTCGGGGAAGATCGCGCGGACGTCGCTGCCCTCAGCGGACAACTTCTGGACGTGTGCGGCGAGCCTGGTGCCCCATTCCTCGGGATGCCGCGAGCGGCCCCCGAACGGCGAGAGGACGAGCACGCGATCATGCCCCGCAGCGAGGTCGGCGTTCTCGTTGGCACGGTATCCGCCGTCGAGCAGACGCCGTCCGTCGATGGCGTGCGCAGGGCCGCCGAAGCCCATCGAGGTGCTCGCCGTCACCGCGTCGGCAAGGCTGACGCCGCTCTCCCGGTCGTAGAGCAACTCGTCGCCGGTGACGGCGTCGACGGCGGTGAGGACGACGCGCTGGGCCGGCCATTCCTGGCTCGGCAAGCGGGAGGCGACCTGTGCGAGCCGTGCAGCGATCGCGTCGGCGCTGGCCGCACCGTCGGCCGCCAGAGCGGCCGCGCCGAGTCGCCGTCGCATGTCCACGGGGTCGGTGGAGCTCGTGATGATGTCCCCGGTGAGCTGGACGTAGTTCACACGGGGCGCATCGGACCCGCCGCCGGCTCCCGCGGGCGGGGCTGCGGGGCGCGATGGGTACTGCTCGGCGAGCGCCTGGGCGAGCAGCACGTCGGGCGCCTCCGAGGTGATCTGGGCCGCAGCCGTGGCGCCAGCGGAGGTTCCGACGATCAGGTCCGCGGCGCGGACGTCGACACCACCCGCATACAGCCCGGCGACGACGCCGATCTCCCAGGCATTGCCCAGCGATCCGCCGCCGCCTAGGACGAGTGCGCGTGTGGTCATGCGTGGAGTCTAGGAGCGTGCGCGGCGGCTCAGCCCTGCGTGACGCGCTCCACGCCCGGCAGGATCTGCTCCAACTCGCTGCGCGTGACGGGCACGCCGTAGGTGGGGGTGTCGCGCTCGATGCGCCACGACTCGGCGAGCGCGCCAAGGTCCACCGCATCGAACCCGATGGCGTCCAGGAAGGACACGACGACGGCCTTCGCAGCGTGGTCATCGCCGGCGATGCCGAGCGCACGACGGGCGGGGTCGCCTGCCGGCTTGCCGTGGGCCGGGATGTCCTTGGCGTTGATGTGGTTGAACGCCTTGACGACCGTCGAGTGCGGGAGCGCGCGCTGCGTGAGCTCGGCGGTGGTCGCCTGGTTGGCGTCGAGCTCGGCGATGCGTCCGTCGCGCTGCGGGTAGTAGTTGCCCGCGTCCATGACAATCTTGCCTGCGAGCTCCTTCGCGGGCAGCGAGTCGACCTTGCCGAGCGGGACAGCCACGAGGATCAGGTCCGATGCCTCGGCCGCCTCCTGGGCGGTGGCGGGACGGGCGCCCTCCCCCAACTCGGCGACCGTGGCCGCGAGTGTGGCAGGGCCCCGCGAGTTCGCGATCACCACGTCGTAGTCCGCCGCGATCGCCGCCTTCGCCACGTTGAAGCCGATGTTGCCTGCGCCGATGATGCCGAGAGTTGTCATGTACGAGGGAACGGGGTCATGGGGGCGGGGTATTCCAGGTTCTTGTAAGGAACCCTCAGAGCTGCCAAGCTGCAGGCATGCGCCGACTTGAGGATTCTGAGGAACTGCGGTGGCAGGTCTTCACGGATCTCCGTGCACGATCCCGCGAGATGACGGCGCCTTTTTCGCGAGAAGAGCTCCTCAACTACTCCATCCACGGCGAGAGATTGCCGCTCATCGACTATTCGCGCGGCATCAGAAACGTTGATGGCCGAACATGGCACGACTCCCTCGCAATCGTGACTTCGGAGCGTGGCAGGTATCATGACCGTTCAATCGCCCCAGGGGTGTGGATCTATCCGTACGAGACGCTCTCGAAGACTGGAGAAGCAGGAAGTTCGAATGCGAAATTGGAGCATGCTCGCGGCAGCGGCGCGCATGTCCTGTACTTCTACAGTCCACGCAAGAACGTCTACCTGCTTGTGGGTCTCGTCAACGTCATCGAATATGACCGCGAGAATCTCGAATTCACCGTCGCGCTTGCCGACCTGGGCATCACTCCCGCCACATTGTCCGAGGACGACGCAGACCTTCGGAGGTGGGTGAGGCGAGAGGTTGACGCCCGATTGCATCAACCTCGGTTTCGCCAGATCGTAATTCCCGCCTACAAGAACATGTGCACGGTCTGTTCACTCCCGGTGCCCTCGCTCCTCGAAGCCGCCCATATTCGTCCCGACATGGACCTCGACTGGGGGCGTCCAGACCTCGAAAACGGTCTCGCACTCTGCCGCAACCACCACCGCGCATACGACCGCCACCTACTTGGCATTGACGGCGACGGTGTCATTCACATGCACGACGCCGTTTCCACGCTCGAACCCAGTTCGCGCCTCGACGCCGAGTTGCTGGCTTTCTCGGGCAAGCACATTGCACCCGCTCCCCGAGGCCTCGATGCTCGGCGCCAGGTGCGGCTAGACCTCACGTATCAAGAGTTTCTGGGCGCCACCCACGTAGACCTGTCCGTTGGCTAGCGCCTGCCGTCATCCCTGATAACCACCCCACCTCTCCCCTGACGCTCACTTCCGCTTGCCACAAGCACACTACTTGGCGTTACTATCTACTGGTACTCAACAACACCAAGTACCGAGAGGAGGCGCCCAGTGGGCAAGCAGATCACCGAGATGCTCAAGGGCACGCTCGAGGGCATCGTCCTGGCGATCCTTGCCACCGCTCCCGCGTACGGCTACGAGATCACCGCACGTCTGCGCGACCAAGGTTTCACCGACATCGCCGAAGGCACCGTCTACGCCCTGCTGGTCCGCATCGAGAAGCGCGGGCTCGTTGACGTGACGAAGGTGCCGTCCGAGCAGGGACCGCCCCGCAAGGTCTACTCGCTCAACGCTGAGGGCCACGTCCAGCTCGACGAGTTCTGGGAGACGTGGGGATTCCTCGCCACACGCATCGCCCAGCTCCAGCACACCGCCGCACCCCGGCAGGAAGGTCACTGACCATGCGTTTCACCGACCTCGCAGAGAAGATCATCGGAGACAAGCGCCGCTGGCGTGCCTACAAGGCCCGTGCCAAGGCCTTGCCCGAGCCCTACCGCACCGCCGTCGCCGCCATCGAGAAGTACATGATGAACGCCGCGATCGTCTCCAACGACGCCGACGTCCTCAGCCAGATGTTCGAGGACCTCGCCGACCTGTTCGAGCAAGCCGCAGCCGACAAGACCCCGGTCCACGACATCGTCGGCGACGACCCCGTCGAGTTCGTGGAGACGTTCTCCGCCAACTACGCCGACGGCAACTGGAAGGCGAAGGCCGAGAGCCGCCTGCGCGACACTTTCACCTACCTCCACTCCCCCGACGCCGCGGACGGCGACCCGTCGTGACCGCCGCCACCCTCACGGCCCCAGCCATCTCGGTCGACGGCATCGCCCACTCCTACGGGGACGTCACCGTCCTCACGGACGTGACGCTCGACGTCGCACGCGGCAGCATCGTCGCCCTGCTCGGCGCGAACGGCGCCGGCAAGACCACCCTGATCCGCATCCTCTCCACCCTCCTCAAGGCCGACGCCGGCACGGCCACCATCGACGGGCACGACGTCACCTCCAGCCCGGCCGACGTGCGCGCCGCCATCAGCCTGACCGGCCAGTTCGCCGCAGTCGACGAACTGCTCACCGGTCGCGAGAACCTGGTGCTGGTCGGCAGGCTCCGCCACGTCGCCGACGCCAACGCCACGGCCGACGCACTCCTCGCCCGGTTCTCCCTCGTCGATGCAGCGTCGCGGCGGGTGAGCACCTATTCGGGAGGCATGCGTCGGCGTCTTGACATCGCGATGAGCCTGATCGGCGACCCGTCGATCGTGTTCCTCGACGAGCCCACCACCGGCCTGGACCCCGCGGCCCGGCAGGAGGTGTGGTCCATGGTCAAGGAGCTCGCCGCAGGCGGCACGACCGTGCTGCTCACCACCCAGTACCTCGACGAGGCCGAGGCGCTCGCCGACCGCATCGCCATCCTCCACGGCGGCCGCATCATCGTCGACGGCACCCTCGCCGAGCTCAAGCGCCTGCTGCCGCCCGCCACCGTCGAATACGTGGAGCGTCAGCCCACGCTCGAGGAGATCTACCTGGCCGTCGTCGGCGGCGCCACCACGCCCCGCGACCACACCCTCACGGCAGCCGAAGGGAGCGAGTCATGACCGCCCACGCCATCGCGGACACCGCGACGCTCACTGGACGCTCGCTGCGGCACATCCTCCGCAGCCCCGACACGATCATCACCACCGCGATCATGCCGATCGCGATGCTGCTGCTCTTCGTGTACGTCTTCGGCGGCGCCATCGACGTCGGCACCGACTCCTACGTGACCTACCTGCTGCCCGGCATCCTGCTCATCACGGTCGCCTCCGGGGTCGCGTACACGTCGCTGCGGCTGTTCCTGGACAAGCAGGGAGGCATGTTCGAACGGCTTCAGTCGATGCCCATCACGCGCTCGTCGGCCCTGTGGGCACACGTCCTGACGTCGCTGCTCGCGAACCTCGCGGCGGTTGCGGCCGTCATCGGCGTCGCGACTCTGATGGGGTTCAGGTCCAATGCCGGGGCGCTCGACTGGCTGGCCGTGCTGGGGATCCTGGTGCTGTTCACGCTCGCCCTCACGTGGCTCGCCGTGATCGCGGGACTCAAGGCCACCTCGATCGACGGCGCGAGCGGGTTCTCGTACCCGCTGATCTTCCTGCCGTTCATCAGCTCCGCGTTCGTTCCCACGGAGACGATGCCGACGGCCGTCCGCATCTTCGCCGAGAACCAGCCGGTGACCGCCATCGTCGACGCACTGCGCAGCCTCATGACCGGCCAGCCGGTCGGCACGGACCTGTGGGTCGCGCTGGCCTGGTGCGTGGGCATCCTGGCCGTCGCCTACATCTTCGCGACGCGTGCGTACCGCAGGCGGATCGGCTGACGCTCCTGGGGACGGCTGCGGCCGTCCACAACAGCCTCACCTCGGCTGCAGCGAGCACGAGCGTCACGCTAGGGTCGCGGCATGACGGGGGCAAAAAGGACACTTCTACCCATCGCGCTCGCCGGAGCGCTCGCAATGACGGGCTGTACCGGGGACGACGGGATCGTCACCGAGGCCCCTTTCCCCACCACAGCCGCCGAGACGACGGCAGCGAGCGCCTCGCCTTCGCCCAGCGCGACTGCTCTCACCGACGACGAGCTGCTGGCGATGATGCCACCGGATGCGGCACGCGACGACCTAGCGGGTGCGATCGCCACAATTCCTGTGTTCTTTGACGCGTATGTTGACATGCTGATGACCTCGAACTCTCAAACCTGGGACTCACTGTCCGCTGCCGAATGCGAGTTCTGTCAAGGTGCACGGGCGGATCTTGCCGCCTACCGGGACGATGGCTACCTGCTCACGGACGGTTCGATAAGGGCCGGCACGACCGCTGCGACGGGAGCGATCGATGGAGACGGTACCGCCATCGTGTCGATGCCGTTGTCACAAAGCGCCTTCACCTACACCAGGAATGATGGCGGGTCGATGAATTCCGCCGCAGGAGAGTTTTCAGCGACGCTTCAGTTGAGCTGGACCGGCAGGCACTGGAGGGTCGAACATGTCGAAATCGCTGAGCAATAGGGCCTCCACGGCGGCGGTCTTCTCCATTATCGCGGCCACGGCAATCGCGGCGAGCGCTCATGCCGCCGAGGCGCCTGCTACGGGAGACGACAGCGAACCGACGTCGACTCACAACCTTGCCGGAACCGCAGGCGCAGACGGAACGGAATTCTCTGTCCGCCTTCAGGAGATCTTGAACTCAGGCGGAGTTTCCGGGACGGTGCTTGCCGGCCCGGCTGGAGCTGTCCCTCTCACTGAGACGAAGTCGGTCTCCTGCGATCCTTCGCAACCGGATTGGGACCCGCTCTGTGATGACCTCCTTTTCGGCGAGCCCGATTGCCCGGCGGGGGCGGTGCGCAACCTTGCGACGTTCATCCGCGAACGAGAGACCGTCGACTCAGCTTGGGGAAGATGGCGTTACGTCGGCATCCAAGCCTGCGCACAGCCGACGACTTCCGAACCGACCATCGCTGATCTGATCCTCACCGAGTGGGCGCAGCTCGACCCCGGCGTCCCACCCCTGACCGTCCAACCAGACCAGGACTGGGTCTACTCCACCCTGCCCACCATCGTCTACGTCGACCCCACACCCATCACCATCAACGACACCCTCCTCGGCATCCCCATCCAGATCCGAGCCACCCCCACCACCTACACATGGACCTGGGGAGACGGAAAGACCACCACCACCACCGACCCCGGCACCCCCTACCCCAACCAAACCGTCAGCCACGAATACCTCTACGTCACTGGCAACGTCGACCTCACCCTGCAAACCACCTGGACCGGCACCTACAGCATCAACGGAAACACCTGGACCACCATCAACGGCACCATCACCAGCACCTCCACTCCCCGCACCCTCACCGTCTACTCACCCCACAGCCACCTCGTCAACTGCGACCTCAACGGCCACTGCCTCAACAAATGACCACACGACAGGACCGCGACGACACGCGCTCCGCTCGCGCCGCCTGCGGCAGTGCATGGATGCTGATCCCATGCGCCTCATGAACGAGTACACCGTCGCATGGCCGCTATGGAACGATGACGGGCTTGCCCCCGACGACGAACCCAGCGGCCTTTCGCCCGAGCTCACCGCACGCATCCGGGCATGGGCGACGCACTTCGGAAAGCACTTCACCGTCGAGCAGGGATGGCCCTCCCAAGCTCACGCAGACTTCAACGCGACCGAAGGCGCAACCCTCCTGGACCAGCTCCGCCACGAACGCCCCGACCTCGAGTTCACGCTCGACCTCTGGGAGACCACCGTGACCGAGCGGACGCACGACTGACGCGGAAGCCGCACGCCGGCATCACCGTCGACCCCCGACCCGTCAGGCCGAGACCAGCCCGCCCAGCATCAGCCACGCCCCACCGACGGAACACCCGACCGTCACCAGCCAGAACAACGCGACCCACGCTCCCCCAGGCACACGGGTCAACCGCGCCAAGGCGTCGGCGTCCGACCCAGCAGCGCGACCACGTCGACGTGACCCCGCCAACTCGATCACCGCGCGCACCGAGCCCAGCATCAGCAGCCAGGCGACGCCATACGCCACGCCCACCCGCCACTCGGTGGGAGCGAACCACGCCACCGCCACCGCCGCAGCGATGACGACCACCAGGACCAGCAGCCCGTAGAAGTTCCGGATCTGCACCAGCACTATCAGCAGCACCAGCACGGTGATCCACAGCAGCGCCAACGGATATCCGGCGGCAATCAGAGCCGCGGCGCCCAGCCCGAGCACACCAGGCGCCGGATAGCCCGCGAACGCCATGAGCGACAGCGGCAGACGCCTCTCCTGGCCGATCGACGTGGTGAGGCCCGAAGTGTCAGCGTGCAGCCGGATCCCTCGCACCCTGCGGCCCATGAGCATCGCCACGGCCGAATGCCCAGACTCGTGAGCGATCGTCACCACATGACGGGCCAGATGCCACAACGACGGAACCGCGAGGACCACCAGCACCGCCAGCAGCGGGATCAGCGCGGTCCGCGGCGCCACCTCCACCGACGTGGCCACGTCCGCCCACAGGCGATCCCACACGCTGGCGATCGTCACGCGACCTCCAGGAAAGGCTTCGCCTTGATGTCACGCACGAAACCGTCCTCAGACGCGTTCCACTGTGCCTGCGTCATGACCGTGACCTGCACCTCACGCCCCAGCCGGTCGCCGAGCTCCTCCGCCACATCAAAGGCGTCGAGCCTGTTCGGCGAACCCACGAGCAGCACGTCGACGTCCGCGGGGAAGGCACCCTCGACGCCAGCCACCCGAGAAGCCCACGATCCGAACAAGATCACGTGCTCCACGCCAGGAAGCAGGATGAAGGCGTCTCGGATGAGCGCAGGAACGGCGCTATCGCCGGCACGCCATTTCTCATAGATCCATGATCTTGCTCGTATATCGCAGGCATCAAGCCTCTGGGGAGAAGCGACTACTCGCAGTACGCGCAGATCCCGGTCGCAGGCAGAGCGGTGAAGCAGGTGGGGCACAGGTCGTGCACCACGTCCACAGCGTGGATCTTCTTGGGCTTGGGACGCTTCTTCGCCACGGGCGGCTCGGGCGTGCCCTTGACGGGCAGCGGCACCACGGCGCGCTCGCCATCCAGAGGCTGCAGGGACACGAAGTCCGGCATCACGTAGCCCACCTCACCCGCGCCACCGGCCGCCTCGAGGGCGATGAAGCCACGGCTCGCAGGGATGTACACGTGCTCGTAGTCCAGGACGCGGACCGCGTCCCGGATCGCCGTGATGTTGTCGAGCGGCGGTCGCCAATCGGCGATCGCGTCCTCGATCGTGGAGAAATAGGTCCGTTCGTCAGAATCCGCAGTGCTGCTCACTCGACCATCATGGACCCCTCCACCCGGGACCGCTGACCGCTACCACAGCAACTGGTCAGGACTTACCGCTCAGCCAACGCAGCGCGTCGGCCGCGCCTTCCATGACGGACAGATGCCCATCGCCCGGTCGTTCCTGGTACTCGGCCCCCGGGATGGCCGAGGCGATCCACCGCCCGTGATGAACCGGGACGATGCGGTCCTCGTCTCCCTGCAGGACGAGCGTGGGAGCCCTCACATCGGCCACGCGGAAACCCCACGGCTGGACGTACGCGACGTCGTCGGCCACGATCCCCGCGAACCCGTGCTCCACGCCGGCGGCCGCGATCCTCTGGAACCACCGCCACGACCCGTCGAGCGCCTCGAGGTCCTTCTCCGTGAACATCGCAGGGTCGTACTCGCTGGACTCCAGCAGGTCCGCGAGAGCATCACCGCCCTGGAGCGCGGCCGTCAGCTCGGCTGCGCCGGCCGCATGCATGCCGTCCCACCAGGACGTGCCCAGGCTCCCCTCCCCTGCGGTCGGCGCCACGAGCGGCCCGATGCCTGCGATCACCACCACCCCCGTGAGGCGGTCCGGCAGCAGCGCGGCGGTCGCGAGCGCGTGCGGCCCTCCCCCGGAGTGGCCCATGACGCCGAACCTGTGAGCCCCAGCCGCGTCAGCGACGGCAGCAGCGAGCGACGCGACGTCCGCCACCGCACGGGGACCCGCGTCGTCGGAGCCGCCGTAGCCGGGCCTGTCCAAGCCGATGAGCCGCACGCCCAGCTCACGCGCCACGTCGAACAACGGCTCCGGCGGCTCGCCGATGTTAGGGGTGCCGTGGTGCCAGAGGACCACCGGCGCGTCTTCGGCAGTCGCGGTGCCCGCGTCGTACCAGCCGACCGCTCGACCGTCGACGTTGAGGATCTTGCGTTCCATGACGTGTGCAACCTCCGAGAACCGCCGTCGCTTCCTGGCCAGAGCCTCGGTGCCGTAGAACCGTCAGGCCTGCGCCGTCTCCGGCTTACGGTACGCCGCACGCATGTGGTCGCTGGTGAGGAAGTCGGCCACGCCGATCATCACCAGGCTGAAGACGATCTGCTCGGTCACCATCCACGCGGGGTACAGGTTCGGGATCGCGGCAAGCACCAGGGTGATCACCGGGAAGATCTGCGCGAACAGGCGCAGCCGCTGATACGCCCAACGCCAGCCGCGCGCGGCGCGCCAGGCGAAGTAGAACAGGGTGGACGTGATGCCCAGCACCACCAGCGAACGCATCCACACCGCGAAGTGCACCGTCTCCCCACGCCGCAGCAGGATGAGCGCGAACACCACGGCCGCGACTCCCAGCACCAGCTCGAATGCGAGCAGCCCCATGATCCAGCGGAACGCGCGCAACGTCTTGGGATGCGACCGGGACTCCTCGGGGACGGTCAGGTGTGCGTCACGGCCACCGGCGAGGCGGTCGATGCGCAGGAACAGGCTCTCCAGGGACACGCCCTGAGCCTACGACGGTCCAGCACCGAGACCGGCCCACCAGTCGCCGATGATCCGCGCATGCTCGCGCGGGGCGTCCACCCACGGCAGATGGCCCTCACCAGGACGCGCTTCCACGGTCGCATGCGGCATGAGCGCTGCCAGCTCCGCGACGCCTCGCGCCGGCGCGAACGGGTCACGGTCTCCGACCAGCCACAGCGTGGGCGCCTGGACCTGCGCGAGCGTGGACGCGCCCGCCGCCCAGCCGCGCCGCGGGCCTCGCCACGACGCCGCCCGCTGCAGCAGCGCCAGCTCATGCAGGAACGTGTCGCTGAAGTTGCCCACCGCCATGCGCCAGTCGACGTCAGCGCGCGGCATCGCCCCGGACCTCACCAGGTCTCCGTGGCCCATCTCCTTGAAGGACTGCTGCACGTCACGTTCCTTCATGGAGTGCCGCACCACGGCCGCCGCCACGGGAGGGAACGTGGCCATGCGCATCGGCACCGGCAGACGCATCCACTCGACCGCAGGCATGCGCTCCAGGACGACGCTGCGAACGAGCTCCGGACGCATCGCCGCGAACGTCAGCACCACCATGCCACCGGCCGAGCTGCCGATGAGGTCTGCGACCCCACCGGCCAGCTCGTCGATCACGGCGCACATGTACGCGCCGATCACCTCCCGCAGCCTGCCGGGCGTCATGGTCGTGTAGTCGATCGGGTCGCTGAGCCCGCAGCCCGGCCTGTCGATCAGGATGGCGCGGACACCCTCAAGACGCTCCACGAGCGGCACGAACACGTTCGCCGCGCTCGGAGTGCCGTGGACGAACACGACCGGCCTGCCCTCGCCATGCACCAGCGCCCTGATGCCGAGGCCCAGCTCGGGCACGTCCACCCGATGCTCCTCCGGCACCAGGCCGCGGCTGGACCAGACGGCCTGCTCGGCTGCCCGGTACCGCGCGTCGTCCCTGCGAGATGCCGTCCGAGCCATGGCGCGCTCCCTCCGCAGGGTCACATGCGTACGACCCTCATTCTGCTGCCGCGGTGGCCAGCGTGAGAAGCGGATCGTCGTCGTCCTCGTCGACATCGGGGGCCTCGTCGGCCGGCACACCCTTGCCTTCGGGGAGGGCGAGCGCCGCGAGCGAGGCCAGCAGCAGCACCCCGGCGCCCACCCAGATCGCCGGCGCCGCCGCATCCGTGTAGCCCGACGGCGTGAACTCGCCGCCCGCACCGGTGAACACGGCCGTGAGGGCCGCGACGCCCAGCGCGCCGCCGATCTCCCGCAGCGTGGAGTTCACGCCCGTCGCCTTCGCGTGGTCGTGCGGCGCCATGTTCGCGAGCACGGCGCTCGCGGACGGCGCGAACACCAGCGCCATCCCCACGCCTGCCAGGAGGAAGGCCGGAGCCATCACGCCGTAGGCGACGTCGGGATCCATGACGAACGCGATCCACGCGAGCCCGAGCGCCTGCATCAGCGTTCCGGCGACCATGAGCACCCTGGTGCCCACCCGGGGAACCAGGAGGCCGGTCAGCGGCGCGATGAACAGCGGCGCGAGCGTCCACGGCATCGTCATGACGCCCGCCTGCAGCGGCGACCTGCCCTGAACCACCTGCAGGAACTGGATGAGGATGAAGATCGAGCCGAAGATGCCCAGGTTGAACAGCGTCACCACCACGTTGGCCGTGGTGAAGCTCCTGTCGCGGAACAGGCCAAGCGGGATCAACGGATCCCGTGTGCGCGCCTCCCAGCCCACGAACGCGAGCAGCAGGGCGCCGCCTCCGATCAGGCCCGCCAGGACCTCGCCGCTGGTCCAGCCCGTGTCGTTGCCGCGAACGATGCCGAACACCAGGCCGAACACACCGGCTGCCGACAGCGCCAGACCCACGAGGTCCAGGCGCGCCCTACGACCGCGCGACTCGTCGAGCGCCCACCACGCGAGCGGCAGAGCGATCAGGCCGACGGGCACGTTGAGCCAGAAGATGGCGTGCCACGAGAGGCCCTCGACCACCGCGCCACCGATCAGCGGGCCGAGCGCCACGCCGAGTCCTGCGACTCCGCCCCAGATGCCGATCGCCAACGCTCGCCGCGACCTGGGGACGGCACCTGCCAGCAGCGGCAGGGAGAGCGGCAGCACCGCGGCTCCCCCAGCCCCCTGGATGACGCGGGCGACGATCAGCGCCTCGGGAGTGGTGGCGACGGCGCACGCGACGGAGGCGAGCGTGAACAGAGCGATGCCTCCGAGGAAGACCCGCTTGCGGCCCCATCGGTCACCGGCTGCGACCGCGATGAGGATCAGGCTGGCGAACGCGAGCGAGAAGCCGTTGATGAACCACTGCAGCTGCTCGATGGATGCGTCCAGGCCGGCCTGCATGACCGGAAGCGCGCTCGTGACGACCAGGTTGTCGAGCGAGGCCATGAAGGCGGGCACGGAGACGGCTGCGATCACGAGCCAGAGCGGTATGCGTCGTGTGGTGGTCATGGGACTCCCCTAAGGTTTTGTTGTAATCGGCTGATAACCAACAGCTCCACACCGTAGTAATCAACTGATAACCTGTCAAGATGAACGACGCACCCGAACGCCGCAGCTCCTCCGACGACACCCGCGAGCACATCCTTGCCGCGGCGGCCCTGGTCTTCGGCGAACGCGGATTCGCAGGCGGCACGACGGACGCGATCGCCAAGACGGCCGGCGTCTCCCAGGCCTACGTCGTCCGGCTCTTCGGCTCCAAGCAGGAGCTCTTCCTCGCGGTCATCGAACGCGCCTACGCCCGCATCACCGACACCTTCCGCGACGGCATCGCCCACTTCGACGGCACCGAGGACATCGTCAGCAGGACGGATGCGCTCGGCGAGGCGTACGTGACGCTGATCAAGGACCGCGGCATCCTGCTCTCGCTCATGCACGCGTTCACCCTGGGGCACGACGCGCACGTGGGACCCGTGGTCCGCCAGCGCTTCCTCGAGATCTACCGCGTGGTGCGCGACGAGGCCGGCGTGGATGCCGATACCGCCACACGGTTCATGGCATCCGGCATGTTCATCAACACGCTCATGGCGCTGCGCATGGCCGACGTGGTCGACGCCGAGCCCGACGCGCGGGAGCTCCTCACATGCGTGTGGGGAGACTCGACCGAGGCCGTGGTCGCGCTCACCGCGAATGCGCCGACCGCCCCCGAGTCCGTGCGCCGCTGACGACCGTCGGCCCGCCAGGCTACGCCGCGGAGGGCCCGCTGCTCGACGGCGTGTAGATCGACTCGATCACGTCCGCGAAGTGCTCCATGACCGCAGCACGCCGCACCTTCAGCGATGCGGTGATCTCCTCGCGCGCCTCGGTGAACTCACGCGGGAGGATGCGGAACTCGCGGATGGCCTCCGCCCTGGACACGTGCTCGTTCGCGGTGGCGATCGCGCGCCCGATCAGCTCCCTGACACGCTCATGCCGCGAAGCCTCCTCCACGCACATGTCCGGAAGGTCGTGGGACT
This sequence comes from Demequina capsici, assembly GCF_032102965.1. NCBI lineage: Bacteria > Bacillati > Actinomycetota > Actinomycetes > Micrococcales > Demequinaceae > Demequina > Demequina capsici. Next base: position 2,024,683 of record NZ_CP134880.1, read on the forward strand.
TGAGCCACGTGGGCAGCAGCACGGGGTCGAGCGTCACCACCGCGGAGACGAAGTGGCGGCCGTCGCCGATCACCACCGAGTCCTGGATCGCAGGATGCGAGCGCAGCGAGTCCTCGAGCACGGCCGGTTGGATGTTCTTGCCGGACGAGAGCACCAGGATCTCCTTCTTGCGGCCCGTGATGGTGAGGCTCCCCTGGTGGATCTCGCCAAGATCGCCCGTGGCGAACCAGCCGTCTCGCATGACCGCCGCGGTCGCCTCCGGAGCGTTCCAGTAGCCGGCGAACAGGTTGACGCCACGGGCCAGGATCTCCCCGTCCTCGGCGACCATGACCTCGCAGCCCGCGATCGGGTGACCCACCGTGCCCATGATCTGCCCGGTGCTCGGGGTGCCCATCTGCGCCGCCGTCGTCTCCGTGAGGCCGTACCCCTGCATGACGGTGACGCCCAGTCCGCGGAAGAAGTGCCCGATCTGCGGCGTCAGCTTGGCCCCGCCGGCCAGCACGTAGCCCAGCCGCCCGCCGAGCAGGTGCCGGATCCTGCCCAGCACCAGGGCGTCGGCCACCTTGTAGCGCGCCTTGAGACCCAGGCCTGGCCCGCCGGACTCCTGGGCGACCGACATGTCGCGGGCCACCTTGGCGGACCATCGGAAGACGGTCTTCTTGAGCCCCGTCTGCGCCGCGTCGGCCCGGTTGTAGATGGTCTCCAGCACACGCGGCACCAGCGGCATCCAGGTGGGCTTGAACGATGCGAGGTCCGCCGCCAGTGTCTTGTGGCTGGACGCGTAGCCGATCACGGCGCCGGAGGACAGCGCGAGCACCATGGCCAGGCGCGCGAACACGTGCGCCAGCGGCAGGAACAGCAGCACCCGCGTCTCACCCTGCACGAACGCCCCGAAATGCGGGTCGAGCTCCACGTTCGCGGCATGCACCACGAGGTTGCCGTGGGTGAGCATCGCACCCTTGGGTCGGCCCGTGGTGCCCGAGGTGTAGATGATGGTCGCGAGGTCGCCCAGGACGACGTCGGCCGTGCGCTCGTCGAGCGCGGCGTCGGTCACGTCCGTGCCGGCATCGGCCAGGTCAGACAGACCCTCGGTCGTCAGCGCGACCGCCACGAGCCCGTGCTGCAGCCCGGCGAGCATGGCCCGCTGCTCCGCGCTCTGCGCCGCCACCAGCGTGACCCCGGCGTCCTCGACGATCCAGGCGCACTGCTTCTCGGACGACGACGGGTAGATCGGCACCGAGACGCCGCCCGCGGCGAGCACCGCGAAGTCCATGACGGACCACTCGAGGCTCGTGTCGCCCATGATCCCCACGCGGTCACCGAGGGCGACCCCGGCGGCGATCAGTCCCTTCGCCACCGCACGGACCCGCTGCTCGAACTCGCCGAGCGTGACGGGCATCCACTCTCCCGAGCCGTCCTTCGCCTCGGCGAACACTCCGCCCGGGCGGGCGGTGGCCCGCGCGTGCAGCAACGCGGTGAGATTCAGTCGGTCATCGATGTCGGCCAGGCTGGGCGAGGTCATGCGGCTCTGCATGACCGAAGCGTAACCTACGGAACCGTAGGTTCATGCATCCCGAAGCACTGCGCGGATGCCGGGCGAACCCCGCGGGACGCGCACGCGGCTACCGCGAGTAGATCCCCACCAGACGCGCCTGCTCGATCACCGCGTCCGCGTACCTGTGCAGGAACTCGTCCCTCGACGGCTCACCCCTCACCGGCCGCTTGAGCGCGTACACCCAGAAGTAGTACCGATGATCGCCGTGACCGTACGGCGGGAACGGCCCCACGTAGCCGAAGCTCTCGTCATCGTTGAGGCCCGGGCGGCCGACGTCCGGGATGATCTCGCCGTCGATCGCCGGCAGGCCGTACAGCGTCCAGTGGGTGAACCCGTGCGGGAGCGGCGCGTCGGGGTCGTGGCAGATGATCGCGAGCTCCACCGCGTCGTCGGGCACCCCCTTCACCACCATGCGGGGGGTCTCAGAGCCCACCTCACCCGCGAACCGCTCGTCGATCCTGGTGCCGTTGGCGATGTCAGGGCTGGTCAGGGCGAGATCCTTGAGCTGCATGGTCGCTTCCTTCCCACGGCGGGACGTCCCACGCACCATCATGCTCGGACCAGCGTCGACTCGCGCGCCCAACGTCCCGCTCGCCATACCTCACACCTCTATGTATCCTTGCTCTAGGCATAGGAGGCCCGCATGAAGGTGAGCAAGGACCTGATGGCCGCGAGCAGCACCCCGCTGGTGCTCGCGATCCTCGCCGACGGCGAGAGCTACGGCTACGCGATCGTGAAACGCGTCCGCGAGCTCTCCGACGGCCAGCTCGAGTGGACCGACGGACTGCTGTACCCCCTGCTCCACCGCCTCGAGGACGCCGGTCACATCGAGTCGCGCTGGGGACGGTCCGAGACCGGCCGACGCCGCCGCTACTACCGGCTCACCGCCGCCGGCACGCGCGAGATCAGCGAGCAGCGACGCCAGTGGGCCGCCGTCGCCGCCGCGCTCGACTCCGCCTGGCAGGACCTGCGCGAAGCGACCGCGGCACCCCTGCCCGCGCCGGGGGTGGCCCGATGAACGGCGCGCGACCCAGCGCGATCGAGCCCGAGATCGCGCGCTGGCGCGAATACGTGCTCGCCCGCGGATCCCTCACCACCGCCGACGCCGACGAGCTCGAGGACCACCTGCGCGGACAGATCGCCGACCTCATGAGCGCAGGGCTCACCGACGACGAGGCGTTCCTCGTGGCCGTCAAGCGCATGGGAGGCCAGGCGCAGGTGGCACGCGAGTTCGCACGCACGCACTCCAAGAGGCTGTGGCGCGACCTGGTGCTCGACGGCACGACCGGGCGCGCCGGACGCCGCGTGGGCGAGGTGCCCGCGATGCTCGCCTTCGCAGCCGTCGCAGGGCTCGCGACCCGCGCGCCGTCGCTGCTGATCCGCGACTTCCAGGACCGCGGCTTCGCCTATGTGATGCTCTCCACTGCGCTCGTGATGCTCACGCTGTCCGGGTACCTGGCGTGGCGGCGCCACACCCTGCGCGCTATCATCGTCCCTGGTACAGCAGCGGCTGTGGGCGCCGCGCTCGCCATCGGCTACCCGTTCCAAGGTGAGCCGGACACCGCCGTGCTCTCCATGATCCACCTGCCGATCGCCCTGTGGGTGGCCCTCGGGATCCCGTACGCCGGCGGCGACTGGAGGTCGCGCACCGCGCGGCTGGACTTCATCCGATTCACCGGCGAGTGGGTCATCTACATGTCGCTCCTCGCGGCCGGCGGAGGCGTGCTCTCAGGGATCTCGCTCGCCGTGTTCCAAGGACTCGGGATCGACATCAGCACGGCCGTCATGCTCTGGGTGGTGCCGCTGGGTGCCGGCGGCGCGACCATCGTCGCCGCGTGGCTCGTCGAGTCCAAGCAGGAGGTGCTCGAGTCCATCGCGCCGGTGCTCACCAAGGTGTTCGCGCCCCTCGCCACGCTCGCACTGGTCGCGATGCTCATCGGCGCGATCGTCGGCGGCGGATTCCAGGACAGCCGCGACGTGCTCATCGCCGTCGACGTGCTGCTCGTCGTGGTGCTGGGCCTGGTGCTCTACTCGATCTCCGCCCAGGATCCCTCCGGACCCGCGGGCTGGACCGACCGCCTCCAGGTCGCGCTCGTCACCACCGCGCTGCTCCTGGACGCCGTCGCGCTCAGCGCCATCCTCTCCCGCACGCTCGACGGCGGCCTCACGCCGAACCGTCTGGCCACCGTGGGCGTCAACCTGGTGCTGCTCGCCAACCTGGCCGTCACCGCGTGGCTCTACGGGCGGCGCCTCCTGCGCGGCACGCCGCTCACTCCCCTGCTTCGCTGGCAGACCGGCTACGTGCCGGTGTTCGGAGCCTGGGCCGCGCTCGTCGTCATCGTCGTGCCGCCCCTGTTCGCCTTCGCCTAAGGCGCCGCCGGCAGCGTCACCGTGAACGTGGAGCCCAGGCCCAGACCGGCGCTGTGCGCCGCCACCGTCCCCCCATGGGCCGCGACCAGCCGGGCGACGATCGCGAGGCCCACACCAGACCCACCGCCTGCCCGATCCCGTGCGGTATCCGCCCGGTAGAACCGCTCGAACACGTGCGGCAGATGCTCGGGAGCGATCCCCGCGCCCGTGTCCGCCACCACCAGCTCCACGCCCCCGGCAGCACGACGCGCACGCAACGTCACAGTCCCGCCCGCAGGCGTGTGCCGCAACGCGTTGTCCACGAGGTTGCCCACCACCTGCGCCATCCGCTCCGGATCCACCGACACGAGCGGCAGCCCCTGCTCCACCTCGAGCATCAGCCTCACGTCAGCCTCCGCCGCACGGTCCTGAGCTGCCAGCCGCGCCTGCGCCAGGACATCCGCCGGCGCGGACGGGACGGGCGTCAGGCGTGTCGCGCCGCTCTCGGCACGCGACACCGCCGACAGGTCCTCCGTCAGCCTCGTCAGCCGCGCACCCTGCGCCCGCAGCATCGCCACCGTCTCAGGGGTCAGCTCCGCCACGCCGTCCTCGAGCGCCTCCAGATACCCGGTGATCGTCGCCACCGGCGTGCGCAGCTCATGAGCCACATCGCCGATCATGCGCTGCCGCAACCGCTCCGACTCGTCCAGCTGCTGGGCCATCCTGTTGAACGACTCCGCCAGGTCGTCGAACTCACGCCCCATCCCAGGCGACGTCACCCGCGCCGCGAAGTCACCGCCGGACACCCGATGCGCCGCATCCTTCAACGTGGCGAGCGACCCGCCCACCCGCCGAGCGAGCACCACGCTCAGCACCACCGCGAGCGCACCCGCCACCACCAGAGCGACCCCGAGCGCCATCCCGCTCGACGCACGGAACGCCTCCACGACGTCCTCGTCCATCATCCGACCCATGACCGCGCCACGCACCGTGCCCATCATGCGGCGCTCGAACACCACCGGACCCACCCCGCGGGCCACCAGCCACACCGTGATGCCCGTCACCGCGATCACCGCCACGAACGCGAGCATCAGACGCGTCGCCAGGCCGCGCCTGCGCCACCAGCCCGACTCGTTCACTCGCCCGTCCCGACCCGATACCCGACGCCACGCACCGTCCGCACGTAGCGCTGCTGCTCCGCAGTGTCCCCGAGCTTCAGGCGCAGGTGCCTGATGTGGACGTCCACCAGATGCTCGTCACCCACCCAGTCGCCGCCCCACACGATCTCCAGCAGCATCGCCCTCGTGAGCACACGTGTGGGCCGTGACGCGAGCGCCGCCAGCACGTCGAACTCGGTGCGCGTCAACGGCACCGCCTGCCCGGCGAGCCGCACCTCACGCGCGGCCACATCCACCTGCAGGTCACCCACCCGCAGCGCTGGCTCCGCATCCGCCTCCTGCGGGCGTGCACCCACGCGCGGACGCCGCAGCATCGCGCGCAGCCTCGCCACCAGCTCGCGAGGGCTGAACGGCTTCGTGACATAGTCGTCGGCACCCACGGACAGGCCGACGAGCTTGTCCACCTCCTCCGCGCGCGCCGTCAGCATCACCACGTAGCAGTCGGAGAACGTGCGCAGCTGCCGGCACACCTCCACGCCGTCGATGCCCGGCAGGCCAAGATCCAGCACCACGGCGTCGGGATCCAGCTCGCGCGCCCTGCGAAGCGCGTCCTCGCCGTCGTACGCCACCGCCACCTCGAAGCCGTCCCTCTCCAAGTAGCCCGCCACGAGCGCAGCGAGCGCGCGCTCGTCCTCGACGACGAGCGCGCGCGGCTGCACAGGTGTCATGAGGACATCCTCCCTCAGACCTCCTCGAGAGCCTTCACGCGCTCGCGGAACTCGGCCGCGTCGATCTCGCCGCGCGCCAGCCGGTCCTCGAGGATCTGTCGCGCCGACGTGGGCGCGGGCGCTGCCTGCGTGAAGGCAGGTGCGTCGACCTTCGGAGCGCGGTCGCGAGTGGCCAGCCTGACCGCCACGTACACGAGCGCCGCCAGGCCCACCACCAGGAACAGCCCCATCAGCCATCCGCCCGCGCCCACCCCGTAGGACATGTAGCCGTGGCCTGGACCCCAGTAACCCATCATGATGCTGCTCCTCTCCGCGCATCCCCATGATCCGCGAATGGCTCCATCGTGCGAGGAGTGCCGTGCAGGTTCGCCAGAGGAACAGTGAAGTTTCGGTGAAGATCCCCGGCGCTGCCGGCACGCAGAAGGGCCCGTCCGGCGGCTCTGGCAGCGGCACCGGGCGGGCCCTTCGTGGCACCGAACCTGGATCAGACCTCGACCGGGACCTGCTGGTGGATCGCGATCGCCACAGGCGTCGGGTGCTCGAGGTTGTCGGACACGGGGCACCTGGCCTCCGCGATGCGCGCGATCTCGTCGAGCTCGTGCTGATCCGCATCACCCGTCACCTGGATCGACACGTCGATCCACTGGTAGCCCGCACGCGCCGTCATGGACGTGCCCAGGAACCTGGCCGGCTCGAGCGATCCCTTCGCGGTCGCCGAGAACGAGGACAAGGTCACGCCACGCTCCTTCGCCACCAGGTGGATCACCACGTTGAGGCAGCCGAGCAGCGAGGCGAGCTCGTACTCCACGGGATTGGGACCGAGGTCGCCCCCGCCGAGCGACGCCGGTTCGTCCACGCGGAACTCGAAGTCGCGAGCCTTCACTGTGAGGCCGGTGTCCGAGGTCGAGACTGCAGATGCTGAGAAGGTGAGCAAGGGTCCGCTCCTTTGAGGATCCTGCGCGGGAGATCGAATCTCGACCGTGACGGCTCCCGCGGCGTCGCACTGCCGAGCGGGAACTGCCTCCACCGTAGGGCCTGCACGGCACGGGCGCGACCGGAGCCCGCACCCGTGTCGAACGTCCCGCGCCGACGCGAGCAGCCAGCATGCGTAAAGCCCGCCCGGTGCCCCTGCGAGCGAGGCATCGGGCGGGCTCGTCAGCGTCGTCCAGGCGACGTCAGGCGAGGGTCTCCATCCAGCCGTACGTGTCCTCCGCGTGGCCGTACTGGATGTCCGTGAGCGTCTGGCGCACCTTCATCGTCACCGCGCCGGGCGTGCCGTCCCCGACCTGCTGCTCGAAATCCTTCGCGCCCATCCTGCCCACAGGGGTGACGACGGCGGCGGTGCCGCACGCGAACACCTCGGCCACGTCGCCGGAGGCCACACCCTGACGCAGCTCGTCGATGGTGATGGGGCGCTCCACGACCTTGAGGTCGTCGTCGCTCAGCAGCTGGATGATCGACGAGCGCGTGACGCCCTCCAGCAGGTTGCCGGTGAGCACAGGGGTGACGACCGTGCCGTCCTTGAGGACCACGAACACGTTCATGCCGCCGAGCTCCTCGAGGACCGTGTCGGTCTTCGCATCCAGGTACAGCACCTGGTCGTAGCCGCGGGCGTACGCCTCCATCTGCGGCAGCAGCGACGCAGCGTAGTTGCCGCCGCACTTCGCAGCGCCCGTGCCGCCAGGGCCCGCACGGTGGTAGTCCTGCTCGACCCAGATCGAGACCGGCTTGACGCCGCCCGAGAAATACGGTCCGGAGGGCGAGCCGATCACCAGGAACTCGGCCTTCTTGGGCTGGCGGAGCCCCAGGAACACGTCGGTCGCGATGAGGAAGGGACGCAGGTACAGCGACGAGTCGGGGGCGGTGGGCGTCCAGTCGCCGTCGACCGCGACATAGGCGCGGATCGCGGCCAGGAAGTCCTCGACGGGCAGCTCAGGCAACGCCATGCGGTGCGCCGAGCGCTGGAAGCGCTTCGCGTTCTCCTCCGGACGGAAGGTGCGGATGGTGCCGTCCGCCCACCGGTACGCCTTGAGGCCCTCGAAGATCTCGCCCGCATAGTGCAGGACGGACGCGGCCGGGTCGAGCGGCAGCGGCCCGTACGCCTCCACGCGACGGTCCGTCCAGCCGTCGTCCGCGGTCCAGGAGATGCGGGCCATGTGGTCGGTGAAGTTGACGCCGAACTTGAGGTCCGCGAGCACCGTGGCGCGCTCCTGCGCGGAAGCGGGGCTGGCGTTCGGGACGACCCGGAAGGCCTCCGCGGTCGATGCTGACGTGGTCATCGTGAGGTCCTTCCTGGGGTGATGGGGTTCTGAGGGTGAATCTACTCGGCGCCTCTTGCAGGGAGGCCACGTGGTGGAGCCTGAAGTGGCACCTGGCGCCGCTGCTGGCCCGCCGCCAGAACCGAGGTGGCACGTGAGCGCACGGATCGGGCGGGATCCGTGCACTGGTGTGCCACCTCGGAGCGAGGGCGACGTCAGCCGCGGATGCGCGCCGCCAACGCGTCGCCGACCTCGGAGGTCGAGCGAACCGCCGAGCCCTTCGCAGCGGCGTCCGCCGCGACGGCCTCCTCGACCTTCGCGGCGAGGTCGCCGTAGCCGAGGAAGTCCAAGAGCATGCCGATCGACAGCACCGTGGCCGACGGGTCGGCCTTGCCCTGGCCCGCGATGTCGGGCGCCGAGCCGTGCACCGGCTCGAACATCGACGGCGCGGTGCGATCGGGGTTGACGTTGCCCGACGCGGCGAGTCCGATGCCGCCGGAGACAGCCGCGGCCTCATCGGTCAGGATGTCGCCGAACAGGTTGTCCGTGACGAGCACGTCGAACGACGCGGGGTCGGTGACCATCTTGATGGTCGCGGCGTCCACGTGCAGGTAGTCCCAGGTGACGTTCGGGAACTCCTGCGCGACCGCCTCGACCGTGCGGCGCCACAGGTGGCCGGCGTGCACGAGCACGTTGTGCTTGTGCACCAGGGTCACGTGCCTGCGGTCCCGCTTGGTGGCCACGTCGAACGCGTAGCGGACCACGCGCTCCACGCCGAACGCCGTGTTGACCGACACCTCGGTGGCGATCTCGTGGGGCGTGCCGACGCGCAGAGCGCCACCATTTCCCACGTACGGACCCTCGGTCCCCTCACGCACCACCACGAAGTCGATGTCGCCCGGGTTCGCGAGCGGGGACACCTCCCCCGGGTACAGGCGCGACGGACGCAGGTTCACGTACTGATCGAGCGCGAAGCGCAGCGGCAGCAGCACACCGCGCTCCAGGACACCCGACGGGACCGTCGGGTCGCCGATCGCGCCCAGCAGGATCACGTCGTGCTCACGGATCGCGGCGAGGTCCGTGTCCGTGAGCGTCTCACCGGTGGCGTGCCACCGGGCCGCGCCCAGGTCGAACTCGGTCGCGTCGAACGCGATGTCCCTGCCCTCGATCGCGGCCGCGAGGCACTTGAGCCCCTCCTTCACGACCTCAGGTCCGATGCCGTCGCCGGCCACCACCGCGAGGCGGTGGACGGTCCCCGCATCGGCAGCCCCGACGCGAGGGTTGTCAAGAAGCGTCACGGTCCCGTCCTCAGCGCGCGGCGGAGCCGTCGACGTAGTCCTCGTCCACGGTCGCGTTCGACCACGAGAACAGGGCGCGGAGCTCCTTGCCGGTCTTCTCGATCGGGTGCGACTCCTCCTTGGCGCGCAGCTCCTTGAACTCAGGCGCGCCCGCGTCCTGGTCCGCGATGAAGCGGGTGGCGAACGCACCGGACTGGATGTCGGCGAGGATCCCCTTCATGGCTTCCTTCGTCTCGGGGGTGATGACGCGCGGGCCGGACACGTAGTCGCCGTACTCGGCGGTGTCGGAGATGGACCAGCGCTGCTTGGCGATGCCGCCCTCCCACATGAGGTCCACGATCAGCTTCATCTCGTGAAGGACCTCGAAGTAGGCGATCTCCGGCTGGTAGCCGGCCTCGGTGAGCACCTCGAACCCGGTCTGGACCAGGTGCGACATGCCACCGCAGAGGACGGCCTGCTCGCCGAACAGGTCGGTCTCGGTCTCCTCGGTGAAGGTGGTCTTGATGACGCCGGCGCGCGTGCCACCGATCCCCTTCGCGTAGGACAGCGCGGTGGCCCAGGCGGTGCCCGACGCGTCGACCTCCACGGCGATGATGTCGGGGATGCCGCGACCGGCGACGAACTCGCGGCGGACGGTGTGCCCAGGCGCCTTCGGCGCGATGAGGATCACGTCGACGCCCTCCGGGGCCTCGATGTAGCCGAAGCGGATGTTGAAGCCGTGCGCGAACGCGAGGGTCTTGCCGGCGGCGAGGTTCGGCTTGATCTCGTCGTTGTAGATCGAGCGCTGGTGCTGGTCCGGCGCGAGGATCATGATGAGGTCGGCCCAGGCGGACGCGTCGGCGACGTTCATGACGGTGAAGCCGTCGTTCTCGGCCTTCGCCGCGGACTTCGAGCCGTCGCGCAGCGCGACGCGGACCTCGACGCCGGAGTCGCGCAGATTCTGCGCGTGGGCGTGGCCCTGCGAGCCGTAGCCGACGATCGCGACCTTCTTGCCCTGGACGATCGACAGATCAGCGTCCTTGTCGTAGAACATCTCAGCCATGCGTACTTGCTCCTTCGTGGGGTTGGATTCTTGACGTGAGGGTCCGGCGCAGGGCCGGATGGTTCAGGTGGACGATGCGGTGGCCGGGCCGACCTCGAGCGGCAGCCGCTCCCGCATCGTCCACGTCAGGCGGTGGCTCCGACTCGCTCGAGCGCGCGCTCGGTGATGGACCGGGAGCCGCGGCCGATGGCCACGGTGCCGGACTGGACGATCTCACGCACGTCATGCGGCGAGAGGGCAGCGAGCAGCGCCTGGAGCTTCTCGGACGTGCCGACGGCCTCGATGACCACCGAGTCCGGGGCGACGTCCACCACGTGGGCGCGGAACAGGTCCACGATCTGCAGCACGTCCGCGCGCTGACGGGCGTCGGCGCGCACCTTGATGAGCAGCAGGTCGCGCTGCACCGAGCGGTCGCGCTCGAGCTCCACGATCTTGAGCACATGCACCAGCTTGTTGAGCTGCTTGGTGACCTGCTCCAGCGGCAGCTCGTCGACGTCAACGACCACCGTGATGCGGGAGATCTCCGGGTGCTCCGTCTGACCCACCGCGAGCGAGTGGATGTTGAACGCCCGGCGGCTGAACAGGCCTGCGACTCGTGCGAGCACGCCCGGCTTGTTCTCTACCAGGACCGAGAGGGTGTGGGTGGTCATGCGTTCTCCTCGCGCTCCCACGCAGGGGCGACGCCCCTGGCGTACTGGATCTCGTCGTTGCTGACGCCTGCGGCCACCATGGGCCACACCATCGCGTCGCGCGACACCGTGAAGTCGACGACCACGGGCTGGTCGTCGATCTCGTTGGCGCGCTTGATCGTCGCGTCCACGTCCGCGTCGGACTCGCAGCGCAGGCCGATGCAGCCCATCGCGTCCGCGAGCTTCACGAAGTCGGGCACGCGGCGGGTGCCGTGGCCGGTGTGCAGGTCGGTGTTCGAGTAACGGCCCTCGTAGAAAAGGGTCTGCCACTGGCGCACCATGCCGAGCGAGCTGTTGTTGATGATCGCCACCTTGATGGGGATCTCGTTGATCGCGCAGGTGACCAGCTCCTGGTTGGTCATCTGGAAGCAGCCGTCGCCGTCGATGGCCCACACCGTCTTGTCCGGCACACCCACCTTGGCCCCCATCGCGGCGGGCACCGAGAATCCCATGGTGCCGAGGCCGCCGGAGTTGATCCAGGTGTTCGGGTGCTCGTACTTGATGAACTGGCTGGCCCACATCTGGTGCTGGCCCACACCGGAGGTGAAGACCGTCGAGTCGGGATCGTTGAGCTCGCCCAGGCGCTGGATCACGTACTGCGGGATCGACAGTCCGTCGGCCGTCTTCTGGTAGCCCAGCGCGTACGTCGTGCGCCAGTCGTCCAGCTGGTGCCACCAGGCCTCGAGGTCGGGCCTGCCGTGACGCTCGTGCTCCGCGGCGAGCGCCGGCACCAGGTCCGCGAAGACGTCCTTGAGGTCACCCACGATCGGCACGTCGACGGCGCGGTTCTTGCCGATCTCCGCGGGGTCGATGTCCGCGTGCACGATGGTCGCGTGCGGCGCGAAGCTGGACAGCTTGCCCGTGACGCGGTCGTCGAAGCGGGCGCCGAGCGCCACGACCAGGTCCGCCTTCTGCAGCGCGGCCACCGCTGCCACCGTCCCGTGCATGCCGGGCATGCCCAGGTGCTGCGGGTGCGAGTCGGGCAGCGCCCCACGGGCCATCAGCGTGGTGACGACGGCGGCGCCGGACAGGTCGGTGAGCCTCCGCAGCCCCTCGGAGGCGCCGGAGCGGATCACGCCGCCACCCACGTACAGGACGGGACGGCGCGCGGTGGCCAGCAGGCGCGCCGCCTCCTGGATGGTCTTGGCGTGCGGGCGTGCGCCGGAGTTGAAGCCGGGCAGGTCGATGCGCTCGGGCCACTGGAACTCCGTCATGGCCTGCTGGGCGGACTTGGCGACGTCCACGAGCACGGGACCGGGACGGCCGTGGCTGGCGATGTAGAAGGCCTCGGCGATCGCCTTGGGGATCTCCGCCGCGTCGGTCACCAGCACGTTGTGCTTGGTGATGGGCGAGGTGATGCCGACGATGTCGGCCTCCTGGAAGGCGTCGGTGCCGATCAGCGCCGCACCCACCTGGCCGGTGATGGCGACCATGGGGATCGAGTCCATGTTCGCGTCGGCGATGGCCGTGACGAGGTTGGTGGCGCCAGGGCCGGAGGTGGCGATGCAGACGCCCACCTTCCCCGTGGCGTGCGCGTAGCCCTGAGCCGCGTGGCCGGAGCCCTGCTCGTGGCGCACCAGGATGTGACGGAGCTTGGTGGAGTCCATCAGGGGGTCGTAGGTGGGCAGGATCGCGCCGCCGGGAAGGCCGAAGACGTCGGTGGCGCCGGCGTTCTCCAGGGAGCGGATGATCGCCTCGGCGCCGGTCATCTGACGGCCGTTGAGCTCCGGGTCCGGGGTCGAGTACGACGTCGGAAGGGCGCCGACGGGTGCGGCCGTGGTCGCGTCGCCGCCGGCGGCGGGGCGCGGCGAGGTCGGCGGTGCGGTGGGCTTCGCCTTCACCTGTGCCATCTTCTCTCCTGCTCTGCTTCGAGTGAGGGGCGGTCGTCGTCCGCCCCGCATGAAAAATCCCCTTGCCTGATGGCTCGGGGAGGATGCGCGCGGACGATTCCTGGACGAGGACTAGTGGTCCGCGCGCCTGGGAAGTACTACGACGATCGCCTGCATGGCTCCACAGTACGCCCGGACCGACGATGGGCAAGCCGAATCGCCCGAGAATCTCACATATTGGTTCACCGTTTTACATAGTGAGACGTCTCGATGCGACGCGAGAGGATCGCGACGCACGGTCGCGCGACGCCTCGAGGTCACTGCGTCGGAGCTGCGTCGTCGTCCACCGGCCTGTGCCGCACCAGGTCCCACACCATGTGACCCGCGACGAAGGCCATGAAGACGGCGAACAGCGCGTTCGACGCCATGGGCCCCATGAGCTTCGCGAGATGCGCCCCGAGCGCCGTCGTCAGGCAGGCCGACGCTCCGACGAGGATCGCCGCCCGCACGTCGACGTTTCCTCGGCGCAGGTTGCTGACGGTCCCCGACGCCGACGCCGGGATCATCATGAGCAGCGACGTGCCGCGCGCCAGCAGGTCGCTGGTGCCGAACAGCAGCATCAGGGCAGGCACCACGACCACCCCGCCCCCGACGCCCAGCAGGCCGGAGAGCACCCCCGACGCCAGGCCCACGACCACGAGGCCCAGCCCCGAGAGCCACGTCAGGTGCAGTCCCGCATCCCGCGACGGCACGACGACGAACAGCATCACGGCCACCACGGCGAGGAATCCCACGAAGCCCCACCGCAGCGCGTTCAGCGGCAGCCTGTGCAGCAGCCAGGTGCCGAGCTGCGCCCCCACGACAGCCGCCACAGCGAGGACCAGGGCAGCGACCCACGCCACGCTGCCGTGGCTGGCGTAGCTGACGACGCCGACGGCGGCGGTCGGGACGATCGCCGCCAGCGAGGTGCCCGCCGCGCGACGGTGGTCGAATCCGAGCACGAGCGTGAGCAGCGGCACCGTCACGATGCCCCCGCCCACGCCGAAGAGTCCGGACATGAGTCCGGCGAGCAGGCCCACGCCGATGCAGGTGAGCACGACGCGCGCGCTGGGCCGGGCCAGTGTCACGGTGCCTCCGTCGATCGGTTCATGCCCACCGTAGTACGACACGCGCACGCGGCTCTCCCACGCGATCGGGACCTCGGTCCCAATTGACAGAGTGTCAATGGACGCTAGCGTCACCGTATGGACCAGCGACGCTCCGACCCGCCACGCACGCCCCGTGCCGCACGCGTCGTCAAGGCGCCCGACCAACGACGCGAGGAGATCGTCGCCGCCGCGCGCCTCATGTTCGCCCGCCAAGGCGTGCGAGCGACCACGTTCCAGCACATCGCCGACGAGGCGGGCGTGGCCCGCTCGCTCGTCTACCACTACGCAGGATCCATGGACAGGCTGGTGGACCAGGTGCTCGACGCCTGCGTCGCCGACTTCGCCGCAGAGCTGCGCGCGTGGGACGCCGCCCGCGAGCCCGGCGACATCGACGGCGCGGTCCGCAGCTGGCTGCAGCTGTTCCGCCGCAACCTCCCCCACACCGTCGACGGCGCGGCGCGGACCGCGCACCCCCTCCCACGGTTCGACGACGCCGGCCTCTACGTGCGCTACCTGGACCGCTCGATCACCGCCCTGCTCGACGCGCTCGAGGACACGACGATCCCCGCCTACGCCGCCCGGCACACCATCGAGATCACCCACGTGCGCGAGACGTTCGCCCTGCTCCTCCACGGGATCATCGGGCTCCTCCGCACCAACCCCGCGCTCGGCGACGACGTTCTCGCCGACCTCGTGCGTCAGACCCTGCGCCTGCCGCCGCTCCCCTCCCGGGGCCCCGACCGGGACCTTCCCACGCGGGACCGCGACGCGGACCGCTGACCCCGAGGCCGCGTCGGCCTCACGCTCCGAGGAGAGTGCGATGTTCCTGTTCGAATCGATCACGGTGGCCCAAGGGCTGATGTGGTTCGTGGTGCTCGCAGCCCTGATCGGGCTCAACGAGCTGTCCCGCCGCGGCCCCTGGGCCGGGCTCTTCTTCTTCGTCGCCGTCCCGGTGGTGCTCACGATCTTCGCGTGGCCGCACTCCGCAGGCGCCGGATCGTCCACAGGCACCTGGTTCCACTGGGTCAAGGTCTACTCGGCGCTCACGGGCTGCCTGGGCTTCCTCGCGATCCGCTACATCCCGCGCCTCGCCAAGAACCGCTGGGCGCTGATCTTCCCGCCCGCGATCCTCGCGCTGAACATCCTCGAAGCATGCATCCGCGACTTCCAGGTGGGCGGCATGCGCGCGGACGGCATGGTCGACGGCGTCTACATGGTGTCCGGACCGTGGAACTACATGAACGGCGTGGCCGGCCTCATCAACCTGCTCGCCATCACCGGCTGGATGGGCATCTACATCGCGAAGGACCGGATCGCGGACATGATCTGGCCGGACATGATCTGGCCCTGGATCATCGCGTACGACCTGTGGAACTTCGCGTACGTGTACAACTGCGTGGGCGACCACTCGTTCTACGCGGGCGCCGCGCTCCTCATCAGCTGCACCATTCCCGCGTTCTTCCTCCGCAAGGGCGCCTGGTTGCAGCATCGGGCCCACACTCTCGCGTTCTGGATGATGTTCACCATGGCGGTGCCGTCGTTCGTCACCGACTCGGCGTTCTCGGTCGCGTCATCGCACGATCCCGCCGCGCTCTACACCGTGTCCGGGCTGGCGCTCGCCTCCAACCTGGCGCTCGCCGCGCTGCAGCTCACCATGATGGCGAAGCGACGCAGGAACCCGCTCAAGGTGGAGATCTACGACGACACCGACGCGTACCGCCAGGTGGTCGAACGGATCCCTGGCGCCCGGCCCGAGCAGCTCGCGGCGGCCGGGGTGGCGCGGGAGACCGTGGCCGTCTGAGTCCGCCGCCCTGGCGGCCGCCCGGCATCGAGGATCGGCGGATCCTCAGCACCGGCCGACTGCCAGGGCACATGAAACGTCCGAGGCGCAACGCCCCCGATCCCGGAACGCGCGCCCTGTGAGCACACCAGTGCACTGGGCACGACGATCCGAGCACTCAGGTGCTCACAGGATCCGGGCGGGCCGGATCAGGCGAGGATGGCGCCCTTCGACGCCGACTGCACGAGCTTCTGGTAGCGGCCCAGCACGCCCTTCGTGAAGCGCGGCGCGATCGGCTCCCAGCCCTCCTTGCGGGCGGCCATCTCCTCCTCGGGCACATGCAGCTCGAGCGTGCCGTCGGACACGTTGAGCGTGATCTTGTCGCCATCCTTGACGAACGCGATCGGCCCGGCGTCCACGGCCTCGGGAGCGATGTGGCCGACGCACAGGCCCGTCGTCCCTCCGGAGAAGCGGCCGTCCGTGATGAGCAGCACGTCCTTGCCCAGGCCGGCGCCCTTGATGGCAGCGGTGATGGCGAGCATCTCGCGCATGCCGGGGCCGCCCTTGGGGCCCTCGTAGCGGATGACGACGCAGTCGCCCTTCTTGATGTCGCCGGCCTCGAGCGCGTCGAGCGCCGCGCGCTCACGGTCGAAGACGCGCGCGGTGGCCTCGAACACCGAGTCGTCGAAGCCGGCCGACTTCACGACGGCGCCCTCGGGGGCCAGCGAGCCCTTGAGGATCGTGATGCCGCCCGACTTGTGGATCGGGTTGTTGAGCGCACGGACCACGCGGCCGTCGATGGTGGCCGGCTTGAGCTCGGCCATGTTCTCGGCGAGCGTCTTGCCGGTGACGGTCATGACGTCGCCGTGCATGAGACCCGCCTCGAGCAGCGTGTTCATCACGGCGGGCACGCCGCCCACGCGGTCCACGTCGTTCATGACGAACTGACCGAACGGCTTGAGGTCTCCCAGGTGCGGGACGTCCGCAGCGATGCGGGCGAAGTCGTCGAGGGTGAGGTCCACCTCCGCCTCGTTCGCGATCGCGAGCAGGTGCAGCACCGCGTTGGTGGAGCCGCCGAACGCCATGACGACCGCGATCGCGTTCTCGAGGGCCTCCTTGGTCATGATGTCGCGCGCCGTGATCCCCTTGCGAAGCATGTTGACCACCGCCTCGCCGGACTTGTGCGCGTAGTAGTCGCGGCGTCGGTCAGGGCTGGGCGGCGACGCGGAGCCGGGGATCGACATGCCGAGCGCCTCACCCACGGACGCCATGGTGTTGGCGGTGTACATGCCGCCACAGGCGCCCTCGCCGGGGCAGATGGCCTTCTCGATCGTGAGACGGTCCTCCTCCGACATGAGGCCCGCGGCGCACGCACCCACCGCCTCGAACGCGTCGATGATCGTGACGTCCTTCTCGGTGCCGTCGGACAGCTTCACGTGGCCGGGCATGATCGAGCCGGCGTAGAGGAACACCGACGCGAGGTCCAGACGCGCCGCAGCCATCAGCATGCCAGGCAGCGACTTGTCGCAGCCGGCCAGCAGCACGGAGCCGTCCAGGCGTTCGGCCAGCATCACGGTCTCGACCGAGTCGGCGATCAGGTCGCGCGACACGAGCGAGTAGTGCATGCCCTCGTGGCCCATGGAGATGCCGTCGGAGACGGAGATGGTGCCGAACTCCAGCGGATAGCCGCCGGCGGCGTGCACGCCCTCCTTGGAGCCCTGCGCCAGGCGCTGGAGCGAGAGGTTGCAGGGGGTGATCTCGTTCCACGAGCTCGCGATGCCGATCTGGGGCTTGGCGAAGTCGTCGTCGCCGAGGCCCACGGCACGAAGCATGCCGCGCGAGGCAGTCGCCTCGAGGCCGTCGGTCACCTGGCGGGAACGGGGCTTGATGTCGGGCGTCTCTGTCATGAGCCCGAGTCTAGGACCGGGCCGACGCGCGTTCCCGCCACGGCACGAAATCGGGCCTAGCGCTTGACGCCGCGTCAACTTCTCCCGACGGTCACCGCATGTTCATCGAAGGTTCACCCCTCGCCCACCTCCACGCCCCCCTCGGATCCCTACCGTGGAGAAGGCGAGGGGAGCCGAGGATCTCTCCTCGTATCCGAGACACCGGCCCGACGAGGAACCCGTGCGGCGCCGGTCGAGCCAAGGAGTCCCCATGTCCCTGCTCCCCCACTCCCGACCAAAGGCACGACGCCTCGCCGTCGTCGCGGCTCTGGTGGCCACCTGCGCCGCGGTCGCCGCGCCTGCGCAGGCCGCCATCGTCGACGACCCGATCACCTGGTCCGCCGACGACGCGAGCCTCGCGATGCAGCCGATCGGAAGCTTCGACACCGGCGTGTTCGACGCGTCTGCCCAGGAGATCGTCGAGTACCACGCAGCCACCCAGCGCCTCTTCACGGTCGACGCGCTCACCGGGCGGATCCGCGTGCTCGACGCGTCCGACCCCACCCACCCGACGGAGCTGTTCGACCTGGTCACCGCGGGGGCCACCGCGTCCGACGGCGCGGCCATCCCGTCGACGGCGCAGGCCAACTCGGTCGCCGTCCGCGAGGACGGCCTGGTGGTGGTCGCGGTGGAGAACGACCCGAAGACGGACGCCGGCTGGCTCGTCTTCTTCGACGCCGCGGGCGACGGCACCTCGCTGGGCGCGGTGCGTGTGGGGGCGCAGCCGGACATGGTCGCGATCACGCCCGACGGCTCGAAGGCCGTCACCGCCGACGAGGGCGAGCCGGACGACGCGACGTACACGATCGACCCCGAGGGCACCATCACCGTCGTGGCCCTTCCCTCCGACATCGCCGCGTCGGCCCAGGCCGACGTGCGCACCGCCGACTTCCACGCGTACGAGGGCGACTCGCTGCCCGAGGGCGTACGCGTGTTCGGAAAGGAGGTGGACACCGTCCACCCCGTCTCTGCGAACCTCGAGCCCGAGTACGTCACCGTCGACCAGCAGTCACGCAAGGCGTACGTGACGCTGCAGGAGAACAACGCGATCGCGGTCGTGGACCTGCGCTCCGCGACCGTCACGGACATGTGGTCGCTGGGCGCGAAGGACTGGTCCGCAGTCGGCCTCGACGCGTCCGACAAGGACGGCGCGATCAACATCGCCACCTACCCGGTCAAGGGCCTCTACATGCCTGACACGATCGCTTCCTACCAGGTGCGAGGCACCACCTACCTGGTGACCGCGAACGAGGGCGATGCCCGCGAGTGGGGAGACTACGAGGAGCCCGTCCGCATCAAGGACCTGGGCAAGGACGGCGTCGCCCCCCTGTGCGACGGCGTGCTCACCGCCGCGCAGCGCTCGAACGACGAGCTTGGTCGCCTCGACGTCTCACGCGCGTCCGGCCTGAACGCCGACGGCACCTGCTACGAGGAGCTCTACGCCTTCGGCGGCCGCTCCTTCTCCATCTGGACCACGGACGGCGTCCAGGTGTTCGACTCGGGCGACGACTTCGAGCAGATCACCGCGCTCGCCGAGCCCGACTACTTCAACTCCGACAACGCCGCATCCGACCTGGAGTCCCGCTCGGATGCGAAGGGCCCCGAGCCGGAGGGCGTCACGATCGGCAAGGTGAGCGGTCGCACCTACGCCTTCATCGGCCTGGAGCGGGTGGGCGGCGTGATGGTCTACGACATCACCAGCCCGACGGCGCCGACCTTCGTCACCTACGTCAACAACCGCGACTTCTCCGTGAGCGCGGAGGACGCGATCGGCGACGGCGGCGACGAGGCGACCGTGCTGGCCGCGGCGGGCGATCTGGGGCCTGAGGGCCTCACGTTCATCCCGGCTGACGACTCTCCGTCCGGCGAGCCCCTGCTCGCGGTCGCGAACGAGGTGTCGGGCACCACCACGCTGTACTCGCTGAGCGTGCTCGGCAAGCCGAAGAAGCACTGAACGAACGCCGGGGGCCGACGGGAGGCGGGCGCGTCTCCCGTCGGCCCCTCGACGTCGCTTCAGCGATCCCGAAGCACCCTCGGATCGGGACGTCTCGCCTCTTGACACGCACCGCCGCGAGCGTAATGTTGCCGCTCGTGACTCAACGTCGGGCGCGCGTGAGGCGCCTTCTCATCGGGGCACCGCTGCCCAGCAGCGCGCACGAGGGCCAGCTCCTGCGCAAGCGGATGGCGCTCCCGATCTTCGCGTCCGACCCGCTGTCCTCCGTGGCGTACGCGCCTCAGGAGCTGCTGCTCATCCTCGCGGCGGGCGGCACCGCGCTCGTCGCATTCACGCCCCTTGTGGCCACCGCGGTCGTCACGCTGCTGATCGTCGTGGTCGTGTCCACGCGACAGCTGGTCAGGGCCTACCCGTCCGGCGGAGGCGACTACGAGGTGGCGGCACGCAACCTCGGCGAGCGCGCGGGCCTGGTGGTCGCGTCGGCGCTGCTGATCGACTACGTGCTCACCGTGGCAGTCTCGGTCGCCTCGGGGGTGGACAACATCATCTCGGCGCTGCCGGGGCTCCACGAGTGGCGAGTGGAGATCGCGCTGGCGTGCGTCGCGGCGCTGGTCGCCATCAACCTCCGAGGAGTCGCCGAGGCCTCGAAGGTCTTCGCGATCCCCACCTATCTGTTCATCGGGTCCGTGCTCGTGATGATCGTGGTCGGAGGCGTCCGCGACCTCACCGGGTCGCTCCCCGTGGCAGAGTCCGCCCGCTACGCCGAGCACGGGGCGCAGCTGTCGCAGGCGGCGATGGTCCTGGTGCTGCTGCGGGCCTTCGCGTCGGGATGCTCCGCCCTGACGGGCGTCGAGGCGATCGCGAACGGGGTGCAGGCGTTCCGCAGGCCCAAGGTGCGCAACGCGCAGCTCACGCTCGTCGCCATGGGGTCGGTCGCGATCACGCTGTTCGTCGGCGTCACGTACCTGATGCTCCGCACCCACGTGCACTACGTCGCCGACCCATGCTCGCTCTCAGGCATCACGAGCTGCGACACCTACGTGCAGCGCTCCGTGATCGCACAGGTCGCGTCCGCCACGCTCGGCGGGGATCGCAGCGTCGGGTTCTACGTGGTCCAGGCCACGACGGCGCTCGTGCTGCTGCTCGCGGCCAACACCGCGTTCAACGGCTTCCCCCTGCTGGGCGCGGTCCTGGGCCGCGCGCGGTACGCACCGAAGGCGATGCTCGCCCGCGGAGACCGGCTGGTGTTCTCGAACGGGGTGCTGATCCTCGGGACCGCGGCGGGTCTGCTGCTGCTGGCCACCGATGCGTCGCTCACCGTGCTCATCCAGCTGTACATCATCGGCGTGTTCGTGAGCTTCACCCTGGGCCAGACCGGGATGGTGGTCCACTGGACGCGGCGCGCCGAGCTCCTCTCCCGGCATGGTCGAGCGACCCGCGGGGTCCATGCGCGGCGCGTCGTCAACGTGATCGGCGCTGCGGCGACGAGCGTCGTGCTGGTGATCGTGACGGTCACCAAGTTCACGCATGGCGCCTGGCTCGTGTTCCTCCTCATGCCCGTGCTCTGGTTCCTCATGCTCAAGGTCAACCGCTACTACGCGGCCGTCGAGGTGCAGATCGCACCCGACGGGTCCACCAGGTTCGGCTCCTCGGGCGATCACGCGATCGTGCTCGTCCACACGTTGCACAAGCCCGCGCTCAAGGCGATCGACTACGCGCTCGCCGCCGAGCACGCGTCTCTCGAGGCGGTCCATGTGGCCACGTCACGGTCTGGGGCGCGCGCGCTCAGGGCGCAGTGGGAGGAGATGGGCATGGCCGTGCCGCTCACCATCCTGGAGTCCCCCTACCGCGACGTGTCCACCCCGTTGATCGAGCACATCAAGTCGCATCGGGACGAGCACGGCTCGGAGGTGGTCTCGGTGTACGCGCCCCACTACGTGTACGGGCATTGGTGGGAGGGGCTTCTGCACAATCGCAAGCTGGGCCGCATCGAGAAGCGCCTTGCGCTGTGCCCCGGAGTCGCAGTGGTGCTCGTGCCCTGGCTGCTCGACTCCACGCAGGCGCTGTTCGAGCGTCAGCCTCGCCCGCTCGTGGGCCTCGAGCGCCGCGGCGTGTCCGGGCTGCCGCCCGTACGTCGCAACAGCCCTTGACTCCAACTTGCGCTTGACGCGGCGTCAACTTCTACCCTGGTCTCCATGACGGACACGGACAGCACCTGGGACATCGCGCAGGTCGCACGCATGAGCGGGATCACCAGCCGCACGCTGCGCCACTACGCCGACGTGGGCCTGCTCGCCCCGGCGTGGACGGGGCACGACGGTCGCAGGCACTACGGCAGGCCCGAGCTGCTGCGCCTGCAGCACATCCTGGTGCTGCGCGAGCTCGGCACCGGCCTGGACCGGATCAAGGCGATCGTCGACTCCGACGACCAGCCGACCGTCGTGGCGCTGTTGCGCGACCACCTGGGCGGGCTCACCGCCGAGCGCGACCGCTACGCCAGGCTTGCGGCGACCGTCGCGCGCACCATCGACTCGCTCGAGAAGGGACGACCCATGACCTCGGAGCAGATCTTCGACGGCTTCGACCACGCGGAGTACGAGCCGGAGGCCCGCGAGCGGTGGGGCGACGCCGCGGTCGACCGCTCCAACGCCAAGTGGGAGGCGCTGGGCAAGGAGGGCCAGCAGCGACACCTGGACACCCACCGTGAGGTGGTGGAGGCGTTGGGCGCCGCCAGGCGAGTAGGCCTGGGGGCGGACAGCCCGGAGGTGCAGGAGATCGTCGCCCGCCACTACGCCTGGGTGTCGCTGTTCTGGACCCCCACCGAGGAGACCTACACGGGACTCACGCAGATGTACGTGGACGACGAGCGGTTCCGCCGCAACTACGACGAGGTGGCGCCGGGCGCTGCGGCGCTGCTGCGCGACGCCGCGGCGATCTGGGCGGCAGAGCACCTGTGAGCGCCTCCACCGCACACAGGCGGACTCCATGCTCCGATTTGCTTGAACACTCAAACATCTGGAATAGTTGAATTGTCATCTAAGTTGACGTGGACAGCGGCGCGGACGCCGCCCCTCACCCCATCACTCTCTTCCAGAGGAGGATTCGTCATGCCCCGCATCGGAATCATCGTCGGCTCGATCGCCAAGAACTCCATCAACCGCACGGTCGCGAACAACGTGGCCGCTCTCCTTCCCGAGGGCTTCGAGGCCGAGTTCCTCGAGTTCGCCGAGCTGCCCATGTACAGCTACGACCACGATGCCGCCTACCCCGAGGTCGCACTCGCGTGGAAGGACGCCATCGCGTCCGTCGACGGCGTCATCATCGTGACCCCCGAGTACTCGCGCTCCATCCCCGGCGTCCTCAAGAACGCGCTCGACTGGGCCGCCCGTCCCTGGGGCCAGGGCTCGTTCAACGGCAAGCCCGTCGCCATCATGGGCGCCTCGATCGGCGCCGCCGGCACCGCAGCGGCGCAGCAGCACCTGCGCGCGATCCTCGGCCACTACAACGCCCCCACCATGGGCCAGCCCGAGACCTTCTTCCAGTACAACGCCGACGCGTTCGGCGCCGACGGCACCGTCCAGGACGAGGCCTCCGCAGCCGTCCTGCGCGGCTTCGCCGAGGCCGCTGCCGCCTTCGTGGGCGCGCAGGTCTCCGTCAACGCGTAACCCCGCACCCCGCCCCGCAACCGGGCGGAGGTGACCCGCGGCGCGTTCGTCACTGTCGCGCCGCCACGGGCCCGTCGAGCATCCCCCCTCGCTCGGCGGGCCCTTCGCATGCCCGCCGAAGGAATGCCCACGCCCGCGTCGGCCTTGATACCGACATGACTCTCTGGTGGGCCCGACGCGACCTGCGCCTCGCCGACAACCCGGCGCTGCTCCAGGCGCAAGCAGACGGCCCCACGGCGGCCGCGTTCGCCTGGACACCTGCGCTCCACCTCTGGTCGGGCCGGCGCCGCGCACACCTGGCCCGCGTCCTGTGGAGCCTGCGCGAGGACACGGGTGGCGCGCTCGCGATCCGGCGAGGCGCAGCCGCAGACGTGATCGCCGCGGCCGCCCGCGAGGCCGACGCGCCTGTGGTGTGGGCCGCTCGCGAGCACACCCCGTCGGGAGTCCGCGAGCAGGACGCGGTGCAGCGGGCGCTGCACGCCGAAGGACGCGAGCTGCGGTTCGTCGGCAGCCCTTATGCGATCGCGCCCGGCCGTGTGCTGAAGACTGACGGCACGCCGTACCAGGTGTTCACCCCGTTCTCCCGCGCGTGGCGCGAGCACGGCTGGCGCTCCCCCGCCGGCGCGGCGGACCCGCAGCGGTTCCGTCCGCTGGACTCCGACGTCGACCTGGACCAGCAGGCTGCGCATGGGGACACCGAGGACCCCCTCGAGAGCCGCCACGAGTTCCGCGAGTCGCAGGTGGTCGCAGACCTGCACAGCTTCGTGGACTCCGATCTGCCGCGGTACGCGGCCGAGCGCGACCGCCCCGACCTGGACAGCACGTCCCACCTCTCGGTGCCGCTCGCCTACGGACAGCTCCACCCGCGCACGGTGCTCGCCCTCACGGGCCAGGTGCGCACCGACGCGGCGCGCATGTTCGAGTCGGAGATCGCGTGGCGCGAGTTCCATGGAGACGTGCTGCACCACCACCCGTCGGCCCAGCGCGAGTCCCTCACACCGGTGATGCCGGAGGACGCGTGGGCCACGGGACGCGAGGCCGACGCGTCGTTCCTTGCCTGGCGACGGGGCGAGACCGGGTTCTCCCTGGTGGACGCCGGCATGCGCCAGCTCGCGGCGACGGGCATCTTGCACAACCGCGTGCGGATGGTGACCGCGAGCTTCCTGGTCAAGGACCTTCATCTGCCGTGGCAGCGGGGCGCCGATCACTTCCGGCGCTCGCTGCTCGACTACGACCACGCCCAGAACCAGCTGAACTGGCAGTGGGTCGCCGGCACCGGGCGGGACGCGGCACCCTTCTTCCGTGTCTTCAACCCCGACGTGCAGGCCGACCGCTTCGACCCCGATCGCCGCTACCGTCAGAGATGGATCCCCGAGCTGGACACCCCCGGATACCCGATGCCGATGCTCGACCACCGAGTGGAGCGCGAGGTGGCGCTCGCACACCTGAGACAGGGAAAACGGCCCTCAAAGGGATGATTCGCCCTGCCACGTCGATCGATTCGTGTCAATCCGCTGTGGCGTGTTTCACATTTCACGTACGCACCGGCTACTTTGGTGCCATGGCATATGACGAGGTGGATGCCTGGATGGCCCACTATGACAACCCGATGCGCGAGGTCGTGCAGCGGGTCCGCCTCATCCTCCTGGCGTCGGACGACCGCATCGAGGAATGCATCAAGTGGAAGACGCCCACGTTCGTCTACAAGGGCAATCTGGCCTCGTTCTTCCCCAACTCGCGCAATCACGCCACGGTGATGTTCCACCACGGCGCGCTCATCCCCGGCAGGTTCCCTCACCTCGAGGGAAGCGGGAAGGCCGGCCGCGTCATGAAGATCGCGTCCATCGCGGAGGCGGAGGAGTACCGCGAGGAGCTGTCCTCCATCGTGGAGAGCTGGATCGCATGGCGGGACTCGATGGAGCACGCCGCCGCCGCCTCCTGAGCAGGCCCATCACACGGCGCGCGGCCGCCGCTCCACGTCAGCGCGGCGCAGAACCCACCACGTCAGCGCGGCGCGGAACCCACCATGACAGCGTTCGGCGCCTCGGCACCCTCGCGCAGCGCGACCACCTGCCTGCGGACCAGGTCGGTGTAGCGTCGGTTGGTCAGCACCTCGAAGCCGGCCACGTGGGGCGTGATCAGGCAGTTCGGTGCACTCCACAGCGGGTGGCCCTGCGGCAGCGGCTCCGGGTCGGTCACGTCGAGCGCGGCATGGAGGCGCCCCGCAATCAGCTCCGCGAGCAACGCGTCGGTGTCCACCACCTTGCCGCGACCCACATTGATCAGCAGCGCACCGTCCGGCATGGCGGCGAGGAAGCCCGCGTCGACCAGCCTGTCCGTCGACTCGTCGTGAGGCGTGACGATGACCACCACGTCGAAGCCGGGCAGCACGGTCGCAAGGTCGGCGACCGCGTGCACGGTGGTGCCGTCAGGCGCCACCCGCGCCGATCGCGCCACGCCCTCGACGTGGACCTCGCACGCGCGCAGGCGAGCGCCGATCGCCTCACCGATCGAGCCGTAGCCCACCACCAACGCTCGGGAGTCGGCCAACGGCGGAGTCCACGGGTCCTGCTCCCACACGCCGCGGCGCTGCGCGTCGAGGTACTGGGGCAGACGCCTGCGCGAGGCGAGCGCGAGCGCGAGCGTCATCTCGGCGACCCGGGTGTCGTGGACACCGCGGGCGTTCGCCAGGACCACGCCGTCTGGGACGATCGCGGCGACGTGCTCGTAGCCCGCGCTGGGGATCTGGATCACCTTGACGTTCGGGCACGTGCCGATGCGGCCGTAGATGTGCCGCCCGCCATGCAGGTGCGGCAGGCACACCAGGCCGATGCGGTCGCGCTCGTCGTCCGGCGCGTCGGTCTCCTTGGGGTTCCACAGCACGAGGCGGACGTCGTCACCCAGGTCTCCCAGGGCGTCGGCCACCTGCTGGTCGGGCACGGCGACGGTGATCATGCGGCCAGTCTGGCACGCACCGATCAGGCCTCCTGACGCAATCTGGCCACCCGCTCGGCCAGCTGCGCAGGGTCCCGCAGATAGGCCAGCATGAAGATCTCGGCGGCGCCTACCAGGTGGACCCGGGAACCGAGCTCGGCGCGCACGATCGTGAGGTCGCCGGACATGGGGGCGAAGGAGTCTGCGGCCACGGCGGCCGCGAGGCGATCGGGGGCGGCGCTCCAGAGAGAGCCGAGCGCGCCGCCGAGCACCACCATCGAAGGATTGAACACTGAGGCGAGGTCTCCGATCGCTCCAGCGAGGATGCCGATCTGGCGGTCGATCTCCTGCTCGACCCCGGGCCGCCCCCGTGCTGCGTCGAGCTCGTCGTCGAGCTCGGACAGGTCCACGTCGTCGCGACCGAGCGCGGCGAGCAGCCGCCGGAGGTTGACCTCCGTCTCGAGGCAACCGGTACGGCCGCAATGGCATCGCTCCCGGCCGCCATCCACGCGGGTGTGGCCGAACTCGCCACCGTAGCCGTCACGGCCTCGCAGCGTGACGCCACCGGTGATGGCGCCGCCGCCGATGCCGGAGTACGAGCCGTTGAGGTACACCAGGTCCGCGACGCCCCTGCCCGCACCGAACACCGCCTCGGCGACCGTGGCGATGCGAGCGTCGTTCCTCACCTGGACGGGCAGGCCCAGCGCGTCGGAGAGCATCGCGCCGAACGGGACGTCGTGCCAGTCCATGTGGGGCGCGTCGACGACCACGCCGTCAGCCGCGCGCACCAGGCCAGGGACGGCGCATCCGACGCCGACGATGACGACGGGCTCCGGGAGCTGGGCTATCACGTCCGAGGCGAGCTGGGAGACGAGAGAGACGATCTGCTCGGGGCGTGCGCGTCCCTCCGTTGGCCGGCGCAGACGCCCCAGGAGCGCTCCGCCAAGGCCGATCACGCCCACGGTCACGGCGTCGAGGTCGGGATACACCGCCAGGGCGGCGACGTCGCGAGCGGGGTACACGTGCGAGCTCGGCCGTCCGCGGCCGGCGTGCTCGGAGGGCGACACCTCGTGAACCAGGGCGCCCTCGACGAGCTCCGCGACCACCTTGAGGACGGTGGAGCGGTTGAGCCCCGTGAGCCTGGTGAGCTCGGCGCGGGTGACGCCCGGACGGTGGTGGACCGCGGTGAGGATGGTGGAGAGGTTGTGGCGCCTGGTGTCCTCCGGGCCCGAACCCTGGGCGGGGACGAGCAGCCCGCCCGCCAGCGCGGCGGGTGCCGCGGGGACCACGCCAGGAGCGGTGGTGGGTGCGATCTCCGCGTCCGTCACTGCATCCTCCTCAGGTGGTCGTGGGCTTGCGGTCGCCGTCGTCGCCGACGTGCCCCGATCCTAGGCGCGGCGTTTGACACGACGGGCCGACGCGTTTAAGTTTACAGCATCAACTATTGATCGACGAAGATCGGAGCACGACCATGGCACCCGCCCCCACGCGTGAGGACCACTTCACCTTCGGCCTCTGGACCATCGGCTGGAACGCCCAGGACCCCTTCGGCAGCGCCACCCGCGGCCCGCTCGGCGCCGTGGACGCGATCCACAAGCTCTCCGAGCTCGGCGCCTACGGAATGACCTTCCACGACGACGACCTCTTCCCGTTCGGCTCATCGGACGCCGACCGCCAGGCCGCGATCGACGCCCTCAAGAAGGCGTGCGACGAGACCGGCATGGTCATCCCCATGATCACCACCAACACCTTCTCCCACCCGGTGTTCAAGGACGGCGGAGTCACCTCCAACGACCGCGCCGTGCGCCGCTTCACCATCCGCAAGATCCTGCGCAACATCGACCTCGCCGCCGAGCTCGGCGCCAAGACCTTCGTCATGTGGGGCGGCCGCGAAGGCGCCGAGTACGACTTCTCCAAGGACATCCGCGTCGCGCTCGAGCGCTACCGCGAGGCCGCGAACCTCTTCGGCGACTACGTGCTGGAGAAGGGCTACGACCTCAAGTTCGCGATCGAGCCCAAGCCCAACGAGCCCCGCGGCGACATCCTGCTCCCCACAGTCGGCCACGCGATGGCGTTCATCGAGACGCTCGACCACCCCGAGCTGGTGGGGCTCAACCCCGAGGTGGGCCACGAGCAGATGGCCGGCCTCAACTTCACGGCGGGCATCGCCCAGGCCCTCTACCAGGGCAAGCTGTTCCACATCGACCTCAACGGGCAGCGCGGCATCAAGTACGACCAGGACATGGTCTTCGGCCACGGCGACCTCATCAACGCGTTCTCGCTCGTGGACCTGCTCGAGAACGGCGGCCCGGCCGGCGGCCCGGCCTACACCGGACCGCGTCACTTCGACTACAAGCCGTCCCGCACCGAGGACATCGACGGCGTGTGGGAGTCCGCCAAGGCCAACATGCGCATGTACCTGCTCCTCAAGGAGCGCGCACAGGCGTTCCGTGCCGACCCCGAGGTGCAGGAGGCCCTGCTGGCCGCGAAGAACGACCAGCTCGCGCAGACCACGCTCGCCGAGGGCGAGACCACTGCCGACCTGCTCGCCGACGCCTCGGCCTACGAGGACTTCGACGCCGACGCCTACTACGACGGCGAGGGCTTCGGCTTCGTCCGCATCCAGCAGCTGGCCGTCGAGCACCTCATGGGAGCTCGCGGCTAGGCTCAGCCCCACGTCCGCGACAGCCTGACACCTCCTCCAAGGTGCGCTCGCGGATCAGGGGCGGGCCCTGACTCCTCTCCAGCCAGGGCCCGCCCCGCCCCCTCCTTCCTCCATCCTGAAAGGACGCGCGATGACGCTCGTCGCCGGAGTCGACTCCTCGACCCAGAGCTGCAAGGTGGTCGTCCGCGACCTCGAGACCGGCGACGTGGTGCGCACGGGCCGCGCTTCCCACCCCGACGGCACCTCGGTGAGCCCCGAGGCCTGGTGGGAGGCGCTGATCCTCGCGATCGCCGACGCGGGCGGGCTCGCCGACGTCGCGGCGATCTCGATCGGCGGGCAGCAGCACGGCATGGTCACGCTCGACGAGTCCGGCTCCGTGGTCCGCGACGCGCTCCTGTGGAACGACACCCGGTCCGCAGGCGCCGCCGCAGACCTCATCGCAGAGTTCGGCGCCGACTCGCTCGCCGCGCGCACGGGGCTGGTCCCCGTCGCTTCCTTCACGTCCACCAAGCTGCGCTGGCTGCGAGACGCTGAGCCCGACAACGCGGCCAGGGTCGCCGCCGTTGCGCTCCCCCACGACTGGCTGACCTGGCGTCTGCGCGGGTACGGCCCCGTCGGCGCGTCGCCGCTCGGTCCCGTCCTGGACGAGCTCACCACGGACCGTTCCGACGCGTCAGGCACCGGCTACTGGAGCGCGACCACCGGCGAGTACGACCGTGACCTGCTGATCGCCTCGCTCGGGCACGACGCGGTCCTGCCGCGGGTGCTCGGCCCCGGCGAGGCCGCGGGCACCGGCGTCGTCGACACCGCCGCCGATGACGGCTCGCTCCTGACCGGCCTGATCGTCGGCCCCGGCGCAGGCGACAACGCGGCCGCAGGGCTGGGCCTGGGCGCCGTGGCAGGCGACGTCGTCGTGTCGCTGGGCACCTCAGGCACCGTGTTCGCGGTGACGGACACCACCAGCGAGGACGCCACGGGCATCGTCGCCGGGTTCGCCTCGGCGTCCGGCGAGTACCTGCCGCTGGTATGCACCCTGAACGCCGCTCGCGTGCTCGACGCGTTCGCTCGGGTGCTCGGCGTGGACCACGACGAGCTGGGCGAGCTGGCGCTCGCGGCCTCCCCTGGCGCAGGCGGCGCCGTGCTGGTGCCCTACTTCGAAGGCGAGCGCACCCCCAACCTCCCCGACGCGACGGCGACCCTGTTCGGGTTGACGCTCCTGTCCACGACCCGCGAGAACCTCGCCCGCGCCGCCGTGGAGGGCATGCTGTGCGCACTGGCCGACGGCGTCGAGGCGATCCTCGCGCAAGGCGTCGAGGCCAAGCGGCTGCTCCTGGTCGGCGGTGCGGCGCAGAATCCCGCCGTGCAGGCCATCGCCGCGCAGGTGTTCTCGGTGCCCGTGCAGATCCCGACGCCGGGCGAGTACGTGGCCGCGGGCGCGGCGGTCCAGGCAGCATGGGCGCTCACTGGAGCCCGACCGGAGTGGGCCGTCGACGTGGTCGCGAGCCCCGCGGTCGACCACCAGCCGTTCATCCTGGAGCGGTACCGCGAGGTCGCAGGCACCTACCAGGCATGACGCCTTCCCCCTAGAGAACCCCTACGGCAGATGCCGTAGTTCGATCGCCCCTCACGGACGATGCGCGCGGGCATGCGGTCACGGGAACCTTGAGGCGTCGCCTCACCGCAAGGAGCCCGCCATGACCCACGCCCCGCTCAAAGAGATCATCGTCACCGTCCCCGCCATGCCCCCGGGGCGGCTCCCGCGTGACGAGACGCTGCTCGCGCCGCAGTTCACGCTGTCGGGCGGCCATGCCCGCGACTCGAGGCGCGGTCGGAGCCACGCCGACGGGGAGAAGGCTCTCGGCGCCGAGACCGCCGTCACCCTGCGCACGGTGGGCCTCATGGTGTGCCTGACGATCGCAGCGCTCCTGGTCGGCCTCCTGGTCGGCGCGATCCAGGTCGCCTTCCTCGTCGGGCGCGCAGGACGTGCGCCGTTGCGCCGCTATCGTCAGTGGAGGTCATCGCGATTCCGCACGGTCTCGCCTCCTCAACCGTGAAAGGCCGCTCGACATGTCCGCAGACGACGTCCGCTCCCAGGTCCAGGCGCTGATGCCTGGCGTGATCGCCGACCTCGAGGAGCTGATCGCGATCCCGTCGATCTCGTTCCCCGGCTACGACCAGGAACCCGTGCTCGCGATGGCGGAGCGGACGCTCGAGAAGTTCCGCGACGCCGGGTTCGCGGACGCCCGCTTCATGGACGTGCCGTCGGGGTATCCCCCCATCTACGGCGAGATCGCCGGGCCGGAGGGTGCGCCGGTCGTGGTGCTGTACGCGCATTACGACGTGCAGCCGGCGATCGAGTCCCAGGGGTGGACGTCGGACCCCTGGACGCCCACCCGCAAGGCCGACGGCCGCATCTACGGCCGCGGCGCATCCGATGACAAGAGCGGCCTGGTCACGCATCTGGGCATGATGCGCGCCTTCGACGGCAGGCCGCCCGTGACGCTGCGCCTGATCCTTGAGGGAATGGAGGAGACGGAGAGCAACCTCGAGGCGTTCGTGGAGGCCCACCCCGAGCTGTTCCGCTGCGACCTGTTCGTCATCTGCGACATGGGCAACATCCGTGTGGGCGATCCGGTGATGACCACCGCGCTCCGCGGCGACGTCTCGTGCATCGTCAAGGTCAGCACGCTCGAGCACCCGCTCCATTCGGGCGTGTTCGGCGGCGCCGCGCCCGACGCGACGATGGCGCTTGCACGCCTCCTGACCACCCTTCAGGACGACGCGGGGGACGTCGCTGTCGAGGGCGTCACCGCCGGGCCGTGGGAAGGCGCCGATCTCAGCGAGGACGACTTCCGAGCCATGGCGGACATGCTCCCCGGCGTGGGCCTCGTCGGCACCGGCACCGTCGCCGACCGCCTGTGGGCCAAGCCGTCCATCAACGCGATCGGGCTCGACACGACGTCGATCGCCGACTCGTCGAACGTGATCCACCCGACCGCGAGCGCGAAGATCTCGATGCGGATCGTCCCTGGCAGCGACCCTAAGAAGGAGCTGGCTGCTCTCGTGGCCCATCTGGAGAGCCACGCGCCGTGGGGTGCACGGGTGGAGGTCACGCCGATGAAGGCGGCCCCGCCGTACCGCGTGCGGACCGACGGTCCCGGCTACGCAGCGGCACGCGAGGCGATGGCGGAGGCATTCGGGAGGCCGTGCGACGAGGCGGGCTCCGGCGGGTCGATCCCCCTGCTCCAGACCCTCGAGGATGCCGCGCCCGGTGCGGAGTTCGTGCTGTGGGGGCCCGAGGACACCGCGCAGGCACGGATCCACGCGTCCGACGAGAGCGTGGACCCTGAGGAGATCGAGCGCATGATCGTGGCGCAGGTGTTGCTGCTCACGAGGCTCGCGCAGGGCTGACCGGGCGCTCCGGGCTCGGGTCCGCCCCGCTCGGTCGCGGTCACCACGCGCCAATTTGGTTGTGATTACAACCGCTTGCTAGGGTGCCGTCACAGATGAACGCTCCCACCCGGAGGAGCGGGCGCGACGCACCCCGGAGGCCCCGTCCATGGCGAAGAAGAACGACACGCGCGACGACCGCAAGGCGGCCATCGCCAACGCGAAGGCCGAGCAGGACAGACGCGAGCGCAAGCGGCGCCTGCTCACCTGGGGCGTCGTCGGCGTCGTCATCGTGGGCCTCGTCGGCGGGGCGGGCGCCATCATCGTCAACGCCGCGCAGCAGAAGGGAACCATCGAGGCGGCCGCCGCGTCACCGATCCCCGGCGTCACCGAGAACCTTGACCAGAGCACCGACCACGTCACCGGGCTGCCTGAGCCCACCGCGACCGCCGGCGGGACCCTCCTGCCGCCCTCCGGCGGGGAGCACGACCCGACATGGCTCAACTGCGGCGTCTACACCGACCCGGTCCCCACCTACAACGCCGTCCACTCGCTCGAGCACGGCGCAGTGTGGGTCACGTACTCCCCGGATCTCGACCCCTCCGAGATCGCGGACCTCAAGTCCGACGTGGCGCCGTACAGCTACACGATCCTGAGCCCCTTCAACGACCTGGCCGCGCCGATCGTGCTCACCGCATGGGGCGAGCAGCTCGAGGTCCAGGACACGAGCGACATCCGCATCCAGGAGTTCCTCGCCAAGTACGTGCTCGGCAGCCAAGCGCCGGAGCCCGGCGGCGAGTGCACCGGCGGCGTGGGTCAGCCCTCCTGAGTCGACCTGCTGACGGAGGACGTCGCCGCCGTCAGCGCGCGACGTCCTCCGGAGCAAGGCTCACCCTACGCAGCAGCTGGGCGTTCGCGGCGACGATGATCGTCGACAGGCTCATCGCGACGGCAGCGATCGCGGGAGGCATCGTCACTCCGATCGGCGCCAGCACACCCGCCGCCACCGGGATCGCGACGACGTTGTAGCCCGTCGCCCAGGCGAGGTTCTGTCTCATCTTCCGATAGGTGGCCCGCGACAGCGCGATCGCGCCCAGCACTCCGCGCGGATCCGACGACGCGAGCACCAGCCCCGCAGCCTCCATCGCCACGTCGGTGCCCGCACCGATCGCGACGCCCACGTCGGCCCGGGCGAGCGCAGGAGCGTCGTTCACGCCGTCGCCCACCATCGCCACGCGGTGACCCTCCGCCTGCAGGTCGCCGACAGCCTGGTCCTTGTCCTCAGGAAGCACCTCCGCGAAGACCTCGTCGATCCCCAGCTCCCCCGCGACCGACTCCGCCACCGCCCTCGAGTCGCCCGTGATGAGCGCGACCGACACGCCACCACGATGCAACGCCTCGACTGTGGCGCGGGACTCGTCGCGGATCGGATCGGCCGTCGTGAAGGCACCCACGACAGCCTGGCCGACGACGACGTACAGCACCGACGCTCCCGCCTGACGCCACTCTGCCGTCGGAACCGCCACAGCCTGAGGCTCGGACACGCCGAGCTCCTCGAGCAGGGCCGGACCTCCGACCGCCACACGGTCGCCGTCCACGGTCGCGGTCACGCCCCTGCCCGGAAGCGTCGACACCTGCGACGCGCGCGGCACCCTCACGTCGGCCTCGTCGGCAGCGGCCATCACCGCTCGACCCACGGGATGCTCCGACTCCGACTCGGCAGCCGCCGCGACGGCCAGCAGCCGCGCCTCGTCCCAGCCGTCGATCACCGTCATGCCCGTCACCCGAGGAGCGCCTTGGGTGAGGGTGCCTGTCTTGTCGAACAGCACTGCGTCGATGAGCCTCATGCTCTCGAGCGCGCCGGCATCCTTGATCAGGATCCCCTGCCGGGCTGCCGTCGACGTGGAGATCGCCACCACCAGCGGGATCGCCAGGCCCAGCGCATGCGGGCACGCCACCACCAGCACCGAGATGGCGCTCACCAGACCCCCGCCCGGGTCGCCCATGACCAGGTGCACCACGAACGTGAGCAACGCCGTGGCGAGCGCGACATAGAAGAGCCAGGCCGCCGCACGATCCGCGAGCCGGCGGGTACCCGAACGCGACTCCTGCGCCTGGCTCACCATGCGCTGGATGCCCGCGAGCGCCGTCGCCTCGCCGACGGCCGTGACCTCGATGCGTAGCGAACCATCCGTCGCGACGGTCCCCGCGACCACCCGGGCGCCCTCGCCGCGGCGCACCGGCTCGGACTCACCGGTGACCATCGACTCGTCAACGGCCGCTTCGCCTGACACGATGCGACCGTCCGCCGGCACGCGACCGCCGGGACGCACGATGACCGCATCGCCCTCCGCGAGGTCGCTCACGGGCACGCGCTCGGTCAGCTCGCCCACGACGCGGTCGGCATCATCCGGGAGGAGCTGCGCGAGCGCCTGGAGCGCGCCCTGGGCCTGACCGACCGCCTTCATCTCCTGCCAATGGCCCAGCAGCATCACCACGATCAGCGCCGCCAGCTCCCACCAGAAGTCGAGGTCCGCCACGCCGAACGTGGTCGCGAGCGACGCGCAGAAGGCCACGGTGATCGCGAGCGAGATGAGCGTCATCATCCCGGGCGAGCGCGCCGTGATCTCATCCCGCCACGCCATCGTCAGGAACGGCCGACCGCCCCAGACGAAGATCACCGTGCCGAGGATCGGCGGGATCCACCCGCTGAGCGGAAGGTCGTAGCCGAACCAGCCCTCGACGGTGGTCGAGGACGCGATCACCGGGACCGCCAGCATGAGGTTCCACCAGAAGTAGCGCCGGAACATCTCGACGTGGCCGGCGTGATCGGCGTGGCCGGCGTGGTCGGTGTGGCCGCCGTGGTTGGTGTGACCGGCGTGGCCCTCGTGGTCCGGCATGGCGTGGCCGGCGTGCGCGTGCTGCTCAGCGTCGTGCTGCATCGGAACCTCCTGGTGGGGACAACACCACCACGGTAGAGATTCCATCCCACTGGAAGGTCAAGGCGTACGCTCGTGGAGACGCGCCGGGACCTGGACCCGGACGCTGCGGAGGACACGGCCGACACACGACAGGAGGCGCCCGCCATGGCGCGGATCACCCGCTTCGACCACATCGGCATCACGGTCGCCGATCTGGATCGCGTCGCATCGTTCCTTGTGAGCCTCGGGCTCGAGGTGGACGGTCGCACCGACGTCGAGGGCGAGTTCATCGACACCGTCACCGGCATCCCCGGCTCGCGCTCGGAGATCCTCATGCTGCGCGTGCCGGGCGGCGGCACTGCCGTCGAGCTGTCGCGATTCGCCAGTCCGCAGGCGCTGCCGGGAGACCCGACGGCGATGGCGAACGTCCTCGGCATGCGGAGCATCGCGTTCGAGGTCGACGATCTCCAAGAGATCGTCGCACGCGTCACCGCAGAGGGCTTCACGCTGGACGGCGGCATAGGCCGATACGAGGATCGCTGGCTGATGGCCTACGTGCGCGGACCTGAGGGGCTCATCGTCGCGCTCGCCGAACGTCTCGCTTGAACCTACCGGCCCGCCAGTTTCCCGAACCCGCGTGGGAGCGTGAACGACCACCCGGCGGCGAGCCGCTCGTCGATCACCCGCAGGAGCGCTGCGACCGTGCCGGACCGCTCCCCGCCGCCGTCATGGACCAGCACGATCTCGCCCGGACGGATGGCCCGGCGCAGCCTCGTCGCGAGCACCTCGGGGTCCTGCTCCACCCAATCCTCGATCGTGTTGACGACCGCAAGCGGCTGCATGCCCAGCTCGACGGCCACCGCCGCCGTCACACCCCATGAGCCGTTCGGCGCGCGCCAGAACGGCACCGGCACGTCGTCGCCGACCGCCTGGTGGATGGACTGAAGGTTGTCGAGCATGTCTGCGCGGACCGCGTCGGCGTCCCACCGTCCCATGTCCGCGAACGAGGTGCTGTGGTTGCACAGGAGGTGCCCGTCGGACACGGTCCGCAGCAGCAGGTCCTCTCCCCCGGGAGCCTGGATCTGCTCGCCGATCACCGCGAACACCGCGCGGATGTCGCGGGCTGCGAGGCCGTCGAGCAGCCGCTCGGTGTCCGCGCCATGGGGGCCGTCATCCACGGTGAGGGCGCAGACGAGCCCCTCGCCTTCAGCGAAGGCGAGGGGCTCGACGGACAACTGAGGCACCGGCGTCACTCACTTACCCGCTGGAAGCGGCGAACGCCCGGAACCGGCACTGGTCCACCCGCTTCAGGAGGTCAGCCCTCCACTCCCGCACGCTGCAGGATGATCTCCCGCACGCGACCGGCATCCGCCTGACCCCGCGTGGCCTTCATCACCGCGCCGACGATCGCTCCAGCGGCCTGCACCTTGCCGTCCTGGATCTTCGCGAGCACGTCGGGCTGGGCGGCGAGCGCCTCGTCCACGGCCTTCTCGAGCGCGGAGTCGTCGGACACGATCTCAAGCCCGCGCGCCTCGACCACCGCTGTCGGCGAGCCCTCGCCCGCGAGCACGCCCGCGAGCGCCTGACGCGCCAGCTTGTCGTTGATGCGGCCAGAGTCGACGAGTGACTGGAGCTCCGCGACGTCTGCCGGCGTGACCGCCAGCTCCTCGAGCGAGACACCCTGGTCGTTGGCCACACGGGCGAGCTCGCCCATCCACCACTTTCGGGCGGCCTGCGGCGTCGCGCCGGCCCCCACCGTGGCGAGCAGCGCGGGGATCGCGTCCGCGGCGACGACGTCGCGCATCTCCAGGTCGGAGAATCCCCACTCGTCCTTGAGACGTGCGCGCTGCTTGGCGGGGTGCTCGGGGATGGTGCCCCGCAGCTCCTCGACCCACTCGCGCGACGGCTCGACGGGCAGCAGGTCGGGCTCCGGGAAGTACCGGTAGTCCTCTGCCTCCTCCTTGGAACGGCCCGGCGTGGTCGCGTTCGTGTCCTCGTGCCAGTGACGGGTCTCCTGGACGACAGGCTTGCCGTCGGACAGCAGCGCGGCCTGGCGTCCGGCCTCGAAGTGGATGGCGCGCTCGATGGCGCGCAGCGAGTTCACGTTCTTCGTCTCGGAGCGCTTGCCGAACGGCACCGCGGACTGGTCCTCACCGGCCTGAGCCTTGGGGCGCAGCGACAGGTTCACGTCGGCACGCACCGAGCCCTGGTCCATGCGACCGTCGGAGATGCCGAGGGCGCGGACGATGTCACGGATCGTCGCCACGTAGGCGCGCGCAACCTCCGCGGTCCGGGAGCCCATGCCCTCGATCGGCTTGGTGACGATCTCCACGAGCGGCACGCCGCCGCGGTTGTAGTCGACCAACGAGTGGTCGGCACCCTGGATGCCGCCGGAGCCACCCACGTGGGTGTTCTTGCCGGCGTCCTCCTCCATGTGCGCACGCTCGATGCCGATCTCCACGACCGTGCCGTCGTCCAGGACCACCTCGAGCGAGCCCTCGTAGCAGGTCGGCTCGTCGTACTGCGAGATCTGGTAGTCCTTCGCGAGGTCCGGGTAGAAGTAGTTCTTCCGGGCGAAGCGGCTGGACTCGCGGATGGAGCAGCCGAGCGCCAGACCCAGACGGATCGCCGACTCGACGGCCTTCTCGTTCGTCACCGGCATGGAGCCGGGAAGCCCCAGGCAGACCGGGCAGACCTGCGTGTTGGGCTCCGCGCCGAACTCGTTGGCGCAACCGCAGAACATCTTGGTCTTTGTGTTGAGCTCCACGTGGACCTCGATGCCGAACACCGGGTCGAAGTCCTCCATGGCCTCGTCGTAGCTCAGGTTCTCGACGCTCACTGCGCCACCTCCAGCTCGGGGGCCTGCGCGGTCAAGGCGCCACCCCACTCCTCGGTCAACGACGCCTCGAGGGCGGCGCCGACGCGGTACAGGCGGGCGTCCTCGTGCGCGGGCGCGAGGATCTGGAAGCCGACGGGCAGGCCATCCTCAGGCGCGACGCCCGACGGGAGCGACATGCCAGGGATGCCGGCGAGGTTCGCGGGGATCGTGGCGACGTCGTTGAGGTACATGGCCAGCGGGTCGTCGATGCGCTCGCCGAGCTTGAACGGCGTGGTGGGCGTGGTCGGCGAGACCAGCACGTCCGCCTGCTCGAACGCGGCCGCGAAGTCGCGCTGGATGAGCGTGCGGACCTTCTGCGCCGAGCCGTAGTACGCGTCGTAGTAGCCGGCGGAGAGGGCATAGGTGCCCAGGATGATGCGGCGCTTCACCTCGTCGCCGAAGCCGGCGGCGCGCGTGGCGAGCATCGTCTTCTCCACCGTCTCCTTCTCCACCCGCAGGCCGAAGCGCACCGAGTCGAACTTGGCGAGGTTCGACGACGCCTCCGACGGGAGGATCAGGTAGTAGGCGGCGAGCGCGTACTCGAACGACGGGCATGAGACCTCGACGATCTCCGCCCCCATCGCCTTGAGGCGCTCAAGCGACTCCTCGAAGCGCTGCTTCACCCCAGCCTGGTAGCCCTCGCCACCGTCGTCGGATGAACCGGAGAGCTCCTTGATGACACCCACCTTCACTCCGGTGAGGTCCTTCGTGGCGCCCTGGAGCGCCGCGTCGACGCACGCCGGGACGGGCTCGTCGAGGCTGGTCGCGTCCTTCTCGTCGTGGCCGCCCATGACCTCATGCAGCATGGCCGTGTCGAGCACGGTGCGACCGCACGGGCCGAGCTGGTCGAGCGACGAGGCGAGCGCGATAGCGCCGTAGCGGGACACGCCGCCATAGGTGGGCTTCACGCCCACCGTGCCGGTGACCGACGCCGGCTGGCGGATGGAGCCGCCCGTGTCCGAGCCGATGGCGAGCGGGGCCTCGAACGCGGCGAGCGCAGCGGCCGAGCCGCCGCCCGAGCCGCCAGGGATGCGGTCCAGGTCCCACGGGTTGTGGGTGGGGCCGTAGCCGGAGTGCTCCGTGGACGAGCCCATGGCGAACTCGTCCATGTTGGTCTTGCCCAGGATCGGCATGCGCGCGGCCTTGAGGTTCGCGGACACCGTCGAGTCGTACGGCGGGATCCAGCCTTCGAGGATCCGTGAGCCTGCGGTGGTCGGCAGTCCCTCGGTGACGAGCACGTCCTTCACGGCAACAGGCACGCCGGCCAGCGCGGGCAACTCGACGCCTGCGGCGCGGTCCTCGTCCACCTTGCGGGCGGTCTCGAGCGCACCCTCCGGGTCCAGGTGCAGGAACGCGTGCACCGGGCCGTCGACGGCGGCGATGCGGTCCAGGTGCGCCTGCGTGAGCTCGACGCTCGTCACCTCGCCGGCCTTCAGGGCGGCCGCCATCTCCGCGGCGGTCGCGCGGGTCCAATCCACTGTGCTCGACTTCACCGTGCTCGAATCCATCGCGCTCATGCCTCCTCCCCCAGGATCTGCGGGACGCGGAAGCGGCCCTCCTCCGCCTCGGGGGCGGCGGCGAGCGCGCGGTCCTGCGCGAGCGAGGGCCTCACCTCGTCGGGCCGGTGCACGTTGGACATCGGGATGGGGTGGGAGGTGGCCGGCACATCGGTGCCTGCGACCTCGGCGACCTTGGCCACGGCGTCGACGATGGCGGACAGCTGACCCGACAAGCGGTCCAGGTCGTCGTCCGTCATGTCGATGCGCGCGAGCGCGGCCAGCCGCGCCACGTCGGAGCGATCGAGGGATGACATGGCCGCCAGTCTAGTGGCGCGCGGCGACCCCGTGGAGGCCCACCACGGCGTCCACCGGCACCAGCGTCAGGGCTCCCAGGAGTACCCGAGCAGCCGCACGCCCGTGTGCAGGCCCGGCACGTCGTCCTCCATGAGGTCGGCATGCTCGGGGGTGAGCGGACCTGAGGACTCCGGGTCGGCGAGCCAGTCCAGGTCCTGCCGACGCGCGAACCCCATCGCCTCGTAGAGCCGGTGCGCCGCATGCATGGTCTCCATGGTGGACAGCACCACCCTCGTGGCACCGCTGGCGACCGCCATGTCAAGTGCCGCACGGGTGAGCTCCCGGCCGATGCCCCGGCCGCGCTCAAGCGGCGACACGGCGAGCATCCGCAGCTCGAACTCCCCGTCCCGCGCCAGCTCGGTGAACCGGCTGCCCGGCGGCACCAACGTCACGGTGCCCACTGCGGCGCCCTCGCCACGCTCCCCGTCGGAGAGCATCAGGAGGATCGCGTCCTCGGCCCGGGTCTGCGCGTCCCGGAGCTGCGGGATGTACGGGTGCGACTGGTCGACAAGTCCGTCGGACAGGTACGCGAGCGCAGTGAGCGCGCCGATCTCTGCCAGGCGTGAGGTCTCGTCAGGTGCGACGGCGCGGACCGAGAAGGTCATAGGCGCCTCCCTCCGGGGTGTGTGAGGCGTGGGGGCTTCGTTGCCTGCCGCCAGTGTACGGAAGGGCCGAGCTCACGTCCTGATGTCCTCGCGCGCGTCGTCCCGCAGGCCCCGCGTGGTGCCTGCGTGACGCCCGCGCGGTGCCTGGGTGACGCTCGCGTGGTGCCCCGACCGTCGCTACGCGTTGTCGACGGATTCGCCGCCTCGCCGCGAGCGACGGCGCTTGGTCTCGGTCGCGAGCTCTTCGACTGCCGCCTCCGCGGCAGCCTCATCGATGAGCGCCGCAGCGGGAACTCCTGCCGTACCGGCCGAGGGCGAGGGTGAGGGCGAAGCCGCCGCAGTGGAGGGTTGTGCATCCGCGAGCGGTTCCGGATCCGCGACCGGTGCGGCGTCTGCCGCCGACGCGGCCGTCCGCGCCGCCTCAGCCGCGCGCCGTCCGTGAGGCACGCGCAGCGGCTCGACCACGGGCAGGAACACGTCGTCGGGGTCGATCTCATCCGACTGCGGGTCGAAGTGGGGCAGGTCGATCGCCGGCCCCTGCTCCTCCAGGTCCTCCTGGTCCTGCTGCTGAGCGGCCTCGTCCGACGGCACGGCGTCGGTCTCTGCGAGCGCCGCCGCCTCTGCCTCCTGAGCCGCACGCGCGAGCTCGGTCATCGCGACGGCCGTCGAGTCCTCGCCCGCACGCGTGGGCACCACGTCTGCGAGGGGCTCCGCCACCGTGGCCGGCGGCAGCACCGCAGTCTCAGGCTCAGCCTCACTCGCGGACTCGGACTCGGGCTCGGACTCGGACTCGGACTCGGACTCGGACCCAGCCTCATGCGCGGACTCGGCCGGGCCCTCCGTCTCGGCGGCGACTGCGGCGCTGGCCGCGGACCCCTCCCCCGCCTGCGCCGGCTCCTCAGCCACCGTGTATCGGCGCAGGAAGTACCCGATCACCAGGCCCAGGACGAAGGCGAGGAGGAGCCACAACCAGGCCTCGCGGAGAGCAGCAACCATGATCGTCATCCTTCCGTGATCGTGATCTCGACGCGGCGGTTCTGCGCACGGCCGTCCTCCGTCGCGTTGGACGCGACCGGGGACTGCTCGGCGTGACCTGTCGCCTCGAGGATGGAGCCGGGGACTCCGGCGCCCACAAGGTAGTCCTTCACGTTCTGCGCCCGCTGATCGGTGAGCACCTGGTTCTCCTCCTCGGTGCCCACCGAGTCGCTGTATCCGTCCACGTGCACCCTGATGCCGGGGTGCGACTCGAGGGTGTCGACGATGCCGTTCGCGATGTCGTCGAGCTGCGCCTTCGCCGCGTCGGTGAGATCGGCGGAGAAGGCGTCGAACAGCACGGGCTCGAACGTGGGGATCGGCACTGTCGTCTCCGTCGGCGTGGCCGACGCAGTGGCCGACACGCTCGCGGACGGCGTCGGTGCGGCCGAGGCGCTCGCGGACGGCGTGGTGCTCGGCGAAGGCCTCGGGGACGGGGTGGGTGCCAGCGACTCGTCGGCGGAGTACTCGACCTGCTCGACCAGGTCGATGCCGCTGATCGCCGCCCTGGCCGCGGCCTCGTCAGCCGCGGGGCCGCGCATCACGACATCTCGGTAGTCGACCGAGTCCACGACGATGCGCGTCAGACCCGCGTCGTCGAGCGCCGTCCTCACCTGCGCGGTCGTGGCCGACGAGACTGACGCTGAGAAGCCGAAGGTGACAGCCGTGAGTGTGAGCACCACGCCCAGCACGAGGAGCCACCAGCGGATGGGACCCGCGACGTACCCGCGGCCCGGATTCCGGCCGTCCTCCCTCATCGTCACCCTCCTGACGTGCGTGCGGGCCCGTGGGACACCCTCTGCGTCACTTACATTAACCCGGCCGCCACCCGCGCTGCCACGCGCCACGTCGACGCGACAAGGACCGGTTCGACGACCAACGCGACCTGCGACCGCGAGCGCCGATGCACGCCGGCTACGTGGGGAGCTCGCCCGCGAGCAGCGCCACGAACTGCGCCTCCGTGAGCGTGGCGACTCCGAGTTCCTCCGCCTTCGCCGCCTTGGAGCCCGCGTTGGCGCCGATCACCACGTAGTCGGTGCGCTTGGACACCGACGCTGCCGCCTTCCCTCCTCGGGAGATGATCGCGTCCTTGACCCCGTCGCGGGTGAATCCCTCAAGCGAGCCGGTGGCGACGATCGTGATGCCGGCGAGGGTCTGGGGGATGCTCTCGTCCCGCTCCTCCGCCATCCGCACTCCCGCAGCGGTCCACTGGTCGACGATGTCACGGTGCCAGTCGACCTGGAACCAGTCGATGACCGACTCCGCGATGATCGACCCCACGCCTTCGACCGCGGCAAGGCTCTCCTCCGACGCCGCGCGAATCGCGTCCATCGAACCGAATGCCGTCGCGAGCGCCCGGCTCGCGACCGGGCCCACGTGGCGGATGTTCAGCGACACGAGGACCCGCCAGAGCTCCTTGGACTTGGCGCGCTCCAGCTCATCCAGCAGCGTGACGGCCTGCGCCGACGGGACGATCCGGCGGTGACTCTTCGTGATGCCCGCCTCCCGTCGCTCCGAGGCTGACAGATCCTCCGTGCCGGGCGGGTACACAAGCTCCACCTTCTGGAACGGCGCTCGTACCCGGATCTCGCCGGACTCGTCCTCCTTGGGCAGCCCCGTGTCCGCATCGCGGACCACGACCTCCACGGGAAGCAGGTCGTCGAGCGAGAGATCGAACAGTCCGGCCTCGGTGGCCAGCGGCGGCCGCTCGGGCCGGAGCGGCTGGGTGAGCGCGGCAGCGGTGACCTCACCGAGCGCCTCGACGTCGAGACCGCCTCGGGAGCCGATGTGCTCCACACGCCCGCGCACCTGCGCGGGGCAGGACCGCGCATTCGGGCAACGCAGGTCGGCGTCCCCCTCCTTCATCGCGCGCAGCGCGGTGCCGCACTCGGGACAGTCGGCAGGCATCACGAAGTCCGTGCGCGCGTAGCCGTCATCTGCGAGCGCCGCGACCGGTCCGACGATCTCGGGGATCACGTCGCCTGCCTTGCGCAGCACCACCACGTCCCCGATCCGCACACCCTTCGCACGCACCACATCCTGGTTGTGAAGTGTCGCCTGGCGCACCGTGCTGCCAGCCACCTTCACCGGCTCCATCACCGCGTACGGCGTCGCCCGTCCAGTTCTCCCCACACCGATCCTGATGTCCACCAGACGCGTGTGGACCTCCTCAGGCGGGAACTTGTAGGCGAGCGCCCAGCGAGGCGCCCTGCTCGTCGAGCCGAGCTCAGCCTGCACGGCGCGGTCGTCCACCTTCAGCACGGCGCCGTCGATCTCGTGAACGAGCCGGTGGCGGTTCTTCTCCAGATCCGCCAGCGCGGCGGCGATCGCCTCCGCGCCATCGAGCACGGTGGCATGGTCCGTGATGGGCATGCCCCAATCCGCGAGCACCTCGTAGATGCCGAACTGCGCCGCGAGCCGCCTGTCCGGCTCCACGCCGCCCCACTCGAGCGCGCCCAGGGCGTATGTGGTGAGCGCCAGCGCCCTCGTCGCCGTGACCGCAGGGTCCTTCTGTCGCAGAGAGCCCGCGGCGGTGTTGCGCGGGTTCGCATAGGGATCCTTGCCCTCCGCGAGCAGCCGCTCGTTGAGCCGCTCGAACTCCTGCACCGGCATGTACACCTCGCCGCGGATCTCGACGAGCGCGGGGATCGGGGCGCCGCCCTGCTCGGGCCCGCGCAGCGTGGTCGGGATCCCCGCGATGGTGCGCACGTTCGCCGTGACGTCCTCGCCCGTCGTCCCGTCGCCGCGCGTGACGCCCCGCACCAGGAGCCCGTCCTCATAG
Organism: Demequina capsici; assembly: GCF_032102965.1. Classification (NCBI taxonomy): domain Bacteria; kingdom Bacillati; phylum Actinomycetota; class Actinomycetes; order Micrococcales; family Demequinaceae; genus Demequina; species Demequina capsici. The sequence goes on from NZ_CP134880.1 coordinate 2,069,102, forward strand.
GTGAGCGACAGTGACAGGCCGTCGATCTTGGGCTCGCAGACGATGCGCTGATCACCCGCCTCCTTGCTTACGCGCGCAAGCCACTCCTCAACATCTGCCAGGGAGAACGCGTTGTCCAGACTCATCATCCGCTCACGATGCCTGACCTTCGTGAAGCCCGTGTCAGCCCCCGCGCTCCCCACCGTCTGCGTGGGCGAGTCCGGCTCGACCAGCTCCGGGTGCAGCGCCTCGAGCGCACGCAGCTCCCGTTCGAGCGCGTCGTACTCGGCGTCGGATATCGTCGGCGCATCGTCACCGTAGTACCGCGCGCGGTGCTCCTCGATCTGCTGCACGAGCTCCACGTGGCGGGACCTGGCTCGGGTGGCATCAGCGATGGCGTCGTTCACAGGAGACATTCCATCACGGAGCACCGACACAGACGCGGCACCGCAGCGACGCGCGGGTAGCCTGGCCGTGCGGCCGCCGGGTCGCCTGGAGGGAGGGATCAGCCATGGCTGGACTGACGCTCATCGAGGGCGCCCATGTCGTCACCGTCGATGCGGCGGGCACCGAGCACGCACCGGGCCACCTGGCGATCCGCGACGGTCGGATCACCGCCGTCGGCGCCGGGCCCGCCCCCTCCGACATGCGCGATGCCGCCGCACGCCGCTATGACGGCTCGGGCATGCTCCTGACCCCCGGACTGGTGAACACGCATCACCACCTCTACCAATGGCTCACCCGCGGCTGGGCGCAGGACGCGATCCTCTTCGACTGGCTCGTGGCGCTGTACCCGACGTGGGCCCGCATCACCGCAGACACGGTCGGCGCGGGCGCGGCGGGAGCCATGGCCGCTCTCGCGAGGTCAGGGTGCACCACCGTCGGCGACCACCATTACATCTTCCCGCGCGGCTCCGGCGACATCCTCGGTGCGATCGCGCACGAGGCGAGCGATCTCGGGCTCCGGCTTCACCTCACACGCGGCTCGATGGACCTCGGCGCGAGCGACGGTGGACTCCCCCCGGACTTCGCCGTGGAGTCCACGGACGCGGCGTTGCGGGCGTCCGAGGACGCAGTCCTGCAGCTCCACGACCGCTCCTTCGACTCGATGGTCAGAGTGGCCATCGCACCGTGCTCGCCGTTCTCCGTCACCACCGACCTCCTCCGCGAGTCCGCTCCCCTGGCCCGCAGCCTCGACGTGCGCCTGCACACACACGGCTCCGAGACGGTCGAGGAGGATGCCTTCTGCCGCGCACGCTTCGGCATGGGCCCCACCGAGTACCTCGAGTCGGTCGGCTGGCTCGGCCCTGACGTCTGGATGGCGCACTGCGTCCACCTCTCCGACGCCGACATCGCGAAGTTCGCCGCCACCGGCACCGGAGTCGCGCATTGCCCCTCCTCCAACGCCCGGCTCGCCGCCGGGATCGCCCCCGTGCGATCCATGCTCGACGCGGGCGTCGCCGTGGGTCTCGGCGTGGACGGCGCGGCATCGAACGAGGACGGCACGCTGGGCTCCGAGATCAGGCAGGCCGCGCTCGTCGCACGTCTGCGCGACGGCGCGACCGCCATGCCGGGTCGCGATGCGCTGCGCATGGCGACGATGGGCGGTGCGCGCGTGCTCGGACGCGAGAACGAGATCGGATCGCTCGAGGTGGGCAAGCTCGCCGACATCGTCGCGTGGGATCTCACGGCGGTGGAGCATGCGGGGATCGCGGATCCGCTCGCGGCGCTCACCCTCGGCTCGCTTCCCACGGTGCGCCTCATGCTCGTGCATGGTGAGGAGGTCGTCGTGGACGGCAGGCTGACTCGCGCCGATGAAGTCGCCATCAGCCGACGCGTCGCGCACGCCGCGCTCCAGCTCGCGCAGGGCTGAGCGCGCCACGCTCCAGCTCGCGCGCGTGGCTGAGCGCGCGGCGCCCCAGCTTGCGCGCCGGGTCGGCAAGCATGCGCGACTGACTCCGACGTCTCAGGCGATCACCACACGGCTCACACATCGACAATCGTGCCGGCCACGTAGCCGCACGACCTTCCCAGATCGACAATCATGACGGCTGGGCCCTGCGGAGCTCCCGCGCCGACCAAGGCACCGACCTCACTCCGCAGCGGTTGCTGCGGTGCGCACATCGGTTCGCTCGCAAGTGTTGTTGCGGTGCGCACATCGGTTCGCTCGCAGCGCCGCCCGTCACGAATGTCGATCCACGACGATCCGAACTGTCGCTGCCGTCACGAATGTCGATCTGGCCGAGAGGGGGCGCAGCGACGCCGCGCGCACCCTCGCGCTCGCGCGCACGCTCGCGCAAGGCTGAGGCGAAAGGCTCGGGACGCAGACAGGCGGTCCCGCACCGACATCGCCGCGCGCGACCCGCACCTGCCGCCGGACCCGCACCACCCGACCACACGCGCGTCGACGACACTGGGGACTCGCTCCGGCGCGGCGCTCAGCCCGTCAGCCGACCGACTGCTGCTTGACCGCGAGCAGCCGTGCGGGACCACCGTCGGTCCACCAACGGTGCACCACACCGCCTGCGTAGTACGCGGCATCACCGCTGCGGAGCACGCGGACCTGGCCGTCGAGCTCGAGGTGCAGGGTGCCCTCGAGCACGGTCACCCACTCGTCCTCCGCGTGCGTGAACGCCTCGCCGTGGTCGGACCGCGTGCACTCGATCGCCATCGGCAGGAACGGCCGCGCCCCGTGCGCAAGCGGCAACGCACGGTCCTGCGCGAAGTCGGACACCTGCTCGAGGTGCGCGGTCGCACGGTGCACCTCGACCGGAGGGGCTGCCGCTCCCCCCGCGCCAGGCTCCGACGCGGCCATGAGCTCCACGGGACTCGTCTCGAGGGCCACCGCGATGCGTCGCAAGGAAGGCAGCGAGAAGTTGGCCAACCCACGCTCCACCTGGCTCAGGAACGGGTGCGACAGCCCGGTCGCCTCGGCCAGCTGCACCAGCGTGAGCCCGCGCGCTCGCCGCAGCTCCCGCACGTGGGCGCCCAAGCGCGCGCCCGCTGCCTCGCTGTCGGTACCGGGGAGTGCGCCGACCATCGGCTCAGATGCGCCTGGTCGGGTGCATGCCCATGCGGGCGAGCACGGTGTTCTCGAGGATCGCCACGAGGTTGTACAGCACCAAGGACACGAGCGTCACGACCACGACGGAGGCCCACAGCTCGTTGAACTTGGCGGAGGTCGAGTAGCCGTTGATGACGCCGCCGATGCCTGAGCCGGTCGCGAGCCATTCGGCGAGCAGCGCGCCTGTGATGGCACCCGGGACCGACACCCGCACCGCGGCGAAGAACGCCGGGAGGGAGGACGGGAGCGCGACCTTGGTGAGCTGCTTGAGCGGCCCGCCGCCGTACACCTGCACCACCTCGAGCGTCTGCTCGGAGGCCTGCTGGAGACCGAACGCGATGTTCACCAATGCGGGGAAGAGCACGACGATGCCGCCCATGACGGCGACGGTCAGGAACTCTCGCCCGAAGATCATGATGATGATCGGTGCGAATGCGACGAGCGGCACGGACCGGAGCAGCAGCGCGATCGGCATCATGGCGTGCTCGAAGCCGCGCGAGAGGCGGAACCCGATCGCGCCGAGCAGCGCGAGCAGCAGGCCCGCCGAGAAGCCGACGGCGGCATCGCCGAGCGTCACCGCCAGGTTGCCGAGGATCTCGGCCCGGTTGTCGGCGGCGTCGTCGACGGTGAAGAAGAAGTTCCAGACGTCGGCAGGCCCCTTGGCCACATAAGGCGAGATGTCGGTGGTCCACAGCACGATCTGCCAGAGCAGCGCCACGCCCACGAGCGTGAGCAGGAAGGTCAGCAGCGAGACGCCGAGCGCCTTGAGGGTCGCAGCGCGCGCCTGGCGGCGGACGACGGATGCGTGGTCGACCGGAGGCGGTCCGACCGTGGTCGTGAGCGTGCTCATGCCGCTGCTCCCTTCGACCAGGGCGTGGCGAGCCGGGTGAGCATCCCGACGGCCAAGTAGAGCACCAGTGCGACGGCGCCCGAGGCGAGCGCGATGCCCCACACGCGCGGCGCGTTGAGCGACTGCTGGGCGATCACCATGGCCACGCCGATGCCCGTCTCCACCTTTCCGAAGTACTCGCCCAGCACCGCGCCCAGGAATGCTGCGGGGACGGCGATCTGGAGCGCCGTGAGGACGGCGGGAAGCGCGGCGACGAAGCGCACCTTGCGCAGCTGGGTCCACCCGTTGCCGCCGTACACGGAGACGACGTCGAGCGACGCCTTGTCAGCCGCATGGAGGCCGAGCAACGAGCCCACGACCGTGGTGAAGAACACGCTGAGCGCCGCCATGAACACGGCGGTGCCGGACGGCTCCCCCTTCGACGGGACGTCGAGGATGATCACGGCAAGCGGGCCGATCGCGACGATCGGCACGCAGTAGGTGATGACGGCGAGCTGGGAGACGACCCCTTCAAGCCTCGGGATCACCATCACCAGGCCGGAGAGCACGAGGGCGAGCCCGTTGCCCCACAGGTAGCCGAGCGATGCCTCCTTGAGGGTCACAGAGAAATGGGTCCAGTAGAACGAGAGTCCGTCCTCGGAGTACCCCTGGAGCACCTGCCACGGCGTCGGGATCGCGTGCGTCCCCCCGGGGCCGACCACGGTCAGGGCAAGGATCGTCCACACGACGATGAGCCCGGCCGCGCTGATGCTGGCGGTCGCCCACGCGGGAAGACGGCGTCCCATCAGTCGTCCTCGAGCGCGACACCGCCTGCGCCGAACAGCAGCTCCGACGCCCTGTCCACGTACGCGTGGAACTCGGGGCTCCGTTGGATCTCCGGGGTGCGAGGCCGCGGCAGGTCGATCTCCATGACCTCCTTGATGCGTCCAGGCCGTGGGCTCATGACCGCCACCTGGTCGGCGAGGAAGATCGCCTCCGTGATGCCGTGCGTGACGAGCAGGGTGGTGGCCGGCTTCGCGGCGAGGATGCGCATGAGCTCGAGGTTGAGCCGCTGACGCGTCATGTCGTCGAGCGCGCCGAACGGCTCGTCGAGCAGCAGCACGGAGGGCTTGAGCACGAGCGCCCGCGCGATCGAGACGCGTTGGCGCATGCCACCTGACAGCTGTGCCGGCTTGGCCTTCTCGAAGCCCTTGAGCCCGACGAGCTCGATGAGCTCGACGATGTAGTCGTGGTCCACGGGCTTGCCCGCGACCTCGAAGGGAAGCTTGATGTTGTTGTAGACCGAGCGCCATGGCAGCAGCGCGGAGTCCTGGAACGCGATGCCCAGCTCGTTGTACGCACGCAGGTCCGCGGGCGTGCGTCCGTCGACGCGGGTGGTGCCGCTGGTCGGCTCCTCCAGTCCCGCGAGGATGCGCAGGATGGTGGACTTGCCGCACCCGGACGGCCCGAGCAGCGCCAGGAACGAGCCCTGGTCGGTGTGGAGCGTGGCGTCCTGGAGCGCGGTGACGGTCTTGCCGCGGGTGTGGAAGACCTTGGTGAGATCGGATATCTGCAGGCCGGTGCCCGGGGCGGACTCGCCCCGGGCACCGGTGGTGTCGACGTTGGTCACGTCAATGATCCTTGCAGATCAGCCTGCGTAGGCGATGAGCTCGGGGTGCTCGGCGTAGACCTCGTCGAGCAGGCTCATGTCGAACAGGTCCGAGGCGTCGATCGTGATGCCTGCACCGGCGAGGGACGCGATGGTCTCCGCCTGGAGCGAGTCGGAGATCGTGAAGAGGCCGTTGGCGGCGGTCTCGTCGGAGACGACGAGGTCCTCTGCCTGGACCGTGGCGCCCTCGGCGGACACGGTCGGGTCGAGGCCCAGGTCGGAGCCGTAGGTCTCGACGGCGAGCTTCGAGCCGCCCTCGGGGTCGTTGACCGCGTCGGTCCAGCCCTTGATCTCCGCGACCAGGAACGCCTTGAGCGCCTCGCGGTTGTTGGCGATCGCGTCGTCGGTCACGGTGACCGTCTCGGCGACGAACGGCAGGCCGTTGTCGGCGAAGGGCAGGTTGGTGACGTCGATGCCCTGCGCCTGGACCACGAGCGACTCGTTGGTCAGGTAGGCGACGAAGCCGTCGACCTCACCGTTGACGAGCACGGAGGGGTCGTACTGCACGGGGACGATCGTGACGTCGTCCGTGGTGAGGCCGTTGGCCGCGAGCAGCGCCTCGAACAGCGAGGTGTTGGAGTCCTGGACGCCGATCTTCTTGCCGACCATGTCCTGGACGGTGGCGATGTTCGCGCCGTCCTTGAGGGAGAGGATCGTGAAGGGGTTCTTCTGGTAGGTCGCGCCGATGATCTTCAGCGGGGCGCCTTCGGAGGCGACGGCGGAGCCGATGGAGACCGCGTCGGACAGCGCGACGTCGGCGCTGCCGGACAGGAGCTCGGCGGCACCGGTCGACGGCCCGGGGACCAGGTCGACCGAGGAGAAGCCGGCCTCGGTGTAGTAGCCCTTCGAGTCGGCGAAGAACTCGCCGGAGAACTCCTCGTTCTTGATCCACGACAGCTGCACGGTGAGGTCACCGTAGTCGGCCATCGCGTCGGACGAGGCGGAGGTGGATGCGGTGGAGGACGACGCTGGGGTGTCCGTGCCGGACGAGCACGCGGCGAGCGTGAGCGCGGCGACGGCGGCCGCCGCGACGGCGGCGGTGCGCTTGAAGCTGAAGGACATGTGTTCTCTCTCCCTGTAATGGCGTGCCTCCGCGGGCGGGGGCAGTCCGATGCCGCGTGCGAGTGTAGGCGATGGCCAGGCCCCCACTTCGCGGCTGGACGGTGGTCCCAGTGGTGGCTCAGCGTCAACCTAGGCACTGTAGATTTCATCAACACGCGCGGTTGTGTTTCATCCCTGTTAAATCGCGACGCCGAGACACAATCGTGACATCAGGGGTGCTTGACTGACCTCCCGTGCCCCGTCCGAGGATCGTCCGCATCGGACCCCGCGACGCGGCCCTCACGACTGTCGACACGTCAGCGAAGGAGGGGCGATGGACCTCACCGCAGTGACCCGCTACCGGCGCGCCACCACCCGTGCCGACCTGCTGCTCGCACCGGGCGAGCGCGTGCTGGCTGGCGGTACCTGGCTCTTCTCGGAGCCGAACCGTGACGTCACGGGACTGGTCGACATCATGTCGATGCCGTGGCAGCCGCTCGAGGTGACCGACGCCGGCCTGCGCATCGGCGCCACGTGCACGATCGCACGCCTTCTCGCCGAGCCCCAGGTCGCCGGCTGGTCCGCGCAGCCTCTGTTCGGGGACGCGGCGAACGCGCTGCTCGCCAGCTTCAAGATCTGGAACGAGGCCACCGTCGTCGGCAACGTCTGCCGTGCGTTCGCCGCCGCAGCGATGCTCGCCGCCTGCGCGACGCTCGATGCGACGGCGGAGATCTGGGGCGCGGACGGCAACACCCGTCACGTCCCGGTCGCCTCGCTCCCCACCGGGAACGGCACGAACACGTTGCAGCCCGGCGACGTGATCCGCGCGATCGACGTCCCTGCGCGCGCACTCCGGGGACGCACCTCGCTGCGGAAGATCGCGCTCGCTGAGCTAGGGCGCTCGGGCGCCGTCGTCACCGGCCGCAGGGATCCGGACGACGCGATCACCGTCGTCGTCACCGCTGCCACGCTCACACCGCACGTGGTGTCCTTCCCGGTGCCGCCGGCGGCCGAGCGGCTGACGGAGGCGGTACGCGCCGCCACCGACTTCTACACAGACGCCCTCGGGACCGCCGACTGGCGCCGGCACGTGGCAGGGGTGCTGGCCACGCGCGTGCTCGAGGACCTCATGGAGGCCCACGCATGAGGATCGACGTGGACGGCACCCCGCTCGACGGCGATCCCGCACCGGGCCAGAGCCTCCGCACCTACCTGCGCGAGCTCGGCGCCACAGAGGTGAAGAAGGGGTGCGACGCGGGCGACTGCGGCGCCTGCACCGTGCTCGTCGACGGTCGGCCGGTGCACTCGTGCCTGTACCCCGCGGTGCGGGCAGATGGACGCGTCGTCACCACCGCAGGGGGCCTCGCCCCCGGTGACGAGCTCTCCCCCGTCCAGCGCGAGTTCGCGGACCGCTTCGCGTTCCAGTGCGGCTTCTGCACCCCGGGGATGGTGGTCACGGCGTCATCCTTGACGGTGGACGACCTGCCCGACCTGGACCGTCGGCTCAAGGGCTCCCTGTGCCGCTGCACCGGCTACCGCCCGATCCGGGAGGCCGTCGAGCACGCAGTGCGCGGAGGCTGCGGCGGTGCGTGCGACGGAGCATGCGGCTCCGCACCTGCCGACGCGGCCGCCCCGAGCGAGCCCGGCGCGGCCGTGGGACGTTCGGCGCGGCCGCCCGCGGCGACGCGCGTGGTCCAAGGCCGCGAGCCGTACACGTTCGACGAGGTGCCGGACGGCACGCTGCATCTGCGCGTGCTGGGGTCTCCTCATGCGCACGCGCGGATCGTGTCGATCGACACCTCGACCGCTCTCGCCATGAACGGCGTCCACGCCGTCCTGACGCACGAGGATGCGCCCACGACACGGTTCTCCTCCGCACGCCACGAGAACCGGATGGACGACCCCCGCGACACCCGCATCCTGGACGACGTGGTCCGGTTCAAGGGCCAGCGCGTCGCCGCGGTGGTGGCGGACTCACCGGCGATCGCGGACGCCGCGCTCGACGCGATCACGGTCGACTACCAGGTGCTTCCCGCGGTCTTCGATCCCGATGAGGCACGCTCGGGGACTGCCCCGGTGATCCACCCTGACCGCACGCCTGACGACGGCGTGCTGGACGCCTCCCGCAACCTCATCGCCTCGTGGAAGGGCGGGTACGGCGACGTGGACGCGGGTCTCGCCGATGCCGCGGCGGTGGCCACCGGCACGTGGTCCAACGGCCGCGTGAGCCACGCGCAGCTGGAGACTCACGGCTCGATCGGGTGGATCGACGACCTCGGAAGGCTCACGCTCCGTACCAGCTCGCAGGTGCCGTTCCTGGTGCGCGACGAGCTCGCCGTCGTGCTCGGCCGCTCGCCTGAGTCTGTGCGCGTCTTCACCGCACGCGTGGGCGGAGGCTTCGGCGGCAAGCAGGAGATCTTCACCGAGGACATCGTGGCGCTCGCGGTCCTGCGGACGGGACGTCCCGTCGCCTACGAGATGACCCGGACCGAGGAGTTCGTGCGCACCGCCACGCGCCACCCGTTCCGCGTCACCGCGACGCTCGGAGCCGACGCCTCAGGGCTTCTCACCGCGATGGACATCCAGGTGCTGAGCAACACGGGCGCCTACGGCAACCACGCGATCGGAGTGATGTTCCACGGCTGCGCCGAGTCGCTCGAGGCCTACCGGTCGCCCGCCAAGCGGCTCGACGCCGAGGTCGTCTACACCAACACGACGCCGGCGGGCGCCTTCCGTGGCTACGGCCTGGGTCAGGTGATCTTCGCTGTCGAGTCGGCGATCGACGAGCTCGCGATCCAGCTGGGGATCGACCCTTTCGAGATGCGGCGCCGCAACTCGGTCAAGGAAGGCGACATGCTCGGCGTGACCGAGCGCAAGCACCAGGACGGGCTGATCTTCGGCTCGTACGGGCTGGACCAGTGCCTCGACCTTGCGGACGCGGCCCTCAGGAGGGGCAACGGTGTCGAGGCCCCCGACGGGTGGAGCGTCGGCGAGGGCATGGCTCTGAGCATGATCGCGACGATCCCTCCGCGAGGACATCGCGCCACGGCGTCCGTCACGGCGAGGCCCGACGGCACGTTCCTCGTCGCTGCCGGCACCGCCGAGTTCGGCAACGGCACCCACACGGTCCTCGCGCAGATCGCCGCGGAGGCGCTCGGCGTGCAGGTCGGGTCGGTGTCGCTGCGCACGTCCGACACGGATGCCACCACGTACGACACGGGGGCGTTCGGATCCACGGGCATCACGGTGGCCGGCAAGGCGGTCCACGCAGCGGCGATCGCCCTGCGGTCGCGGTTGGATGCTGGCGAGCCCGTCCCGCCCGACGGCCTCGTCGGGGAGGGCTCCACCGACGGGATGATCCGCTCGCTCGCGTTCAACGTGCAGGCGTTCCGCGTGGCGGTGGACCTCGAGACCGGAGCCGTCAGGATCCTGCAGTCGATCCAGGCGGCCGACGCCGGGGTCGTCCTCAACCCCGCGCAATGCCGGGGCCAGGTGGAGGGCGGCGTCGCCCAGGGCATCGGCACAGCGCTGTACGAGGAGGTGCAGATCGGCGACGACGGAGCCCCGACCAACCCGGCCTTCCGTGTCTACCGGGTCCCGCAGATCGCCGACGTGCCGGTGACCGAGGTGTACTTCGCCGAGACGTCCGATGAGCTGGGCCCGTTCGGGGCGAAGTCGATGTCCGAGTCGCCGTACAACCCCGTCGCGCCTGCCCTGGCGAACGCGATCCGGCGCGCGGTGGGAGCGAGGCCTTACCAGCTGCCGATGACGAGGGACCGCGTCTGGCGGCTGGCGCAGACGTCGGGGCGCGTCAATGGATAGGGCCGCGAAGCTCGCTCAGCGGCCTCCCGCTCGCGCCCGTGCGATCGCGCAGGATCTCCGCGACGATCGCGACCGCGGTCTCGGCGGGGCTCGACCCGCCCAGGTCCAGCCCGATCGGCGAACGCAGACGCGCCAGCTCCGCGTCGGTGGCGCCGGCTTCACGAAGCAGGCTCACGCGGCGCTGATGCGTGCGACGGGACCCCATGGCGCCCACGTACGCGGCTTGGGATCGCAGCGCGATCTGCAGCGTGGGGATGTCGAAGCGCTCCTCATGCGTCAGGACGCAGATGGCATCCTGCGGGCCCAGGTCCACACCCCCGAGGTACCGATCGGGCCACATGGCCACCACGTCGTCGGCCTGTGGGAACCGCGCGCGCGTGGCGAAGACAGGGCGCGCGTCCACCACGGTGACGAGGTAGCCGAGCGCCTTCGCTGCCGACGCCAGCGCACCCGAGAAGTCCACGGCGCCGACGATCACCATGCGCCTGGCCCGCTCCCTTACCAGGTGGAACGGCTGGTCCGCTCTCTCGGGATGCCGCGGCAGGTGCACCTCGACGCGCTCGGCAGGATCCAGCGACTCGCGCAGTGCCTGCACCATGGACTCGTCCTCGGCGGACAGGCGGAACGCGACGACGCCCAGCGACCCGCCGCACGACAGGCCCGCTGCGTACAGGTCGCCCTCACCGCCCAGATCCACGTCCACGAGCCCACCGTCGGAGAGCACCCGGGTCGCCAGCTCGTACGCCTCGCCCTCCACGCAGCCGCCCGAGATGGAGCCGATCGCCCGGCCATCCGCAGCGACCGCCATCGCGGAGCCGACCGCGCGGGGCGCCGAGCCGTGCACCGCAGTCACCACGACCACGCCGAGCGGGGCGCCCGCCTCCAGCTCGACGAGCATCTCGCGGGCGATCTCGAACACGCGCACCTCCGGGACTGGGAACTGGGGGTCAGTCTAGGCAGGTGCGCTCGTCCCCCAAGGAGTCCCCATGCTTGACGTCGACCTCGTGATCCGTGCGCCCAGGGCGCTCATCGACGGGGAGGTCCGGTCGGCCTCGGTCGCCGTGGACGGTGGCGTCGTCGTGGGCATCGGCCCGATGGCGGCGCCATGGAATGCCGCCGACGAGGTGACGCTGGGCGACGACCAGGTGCTGCTGCCCGGCGTCGTCGACACCCACGTGCACGTCAACGAGCCGGGACGCACCGAGTGGGAGGGGTTCGCGTCCGCCACCGCTGCGGCCGCCGCAGGCGGGGTGACGACGATCATCGACATGCCGCTCAACTCCATCCCGCCGACGACGACGGTCGAGGCGCTGGCCCTCAAGCGGGCGGTGGCCGCGCAGAAGGCCCGTGTCGACGTCGGCTTCTGGGGCGGCGCGATCCCGGACTCGCTGGGCGGCCTGCGCCTGCTGCACGACGCAGGAGTCTTCGGTTTCAAGTGCTTCCTCGCGCCGTCCGGCGTGGACGAGTTCCCGCACCTCGGCCCCGCCCAGCTGCGCGTGGCCATGGAGGAGATCGCAGCGTTCGACGGCCGGCTGATCGTGCACGCCGAGGATCCTGGACACCTGCACGACGGCATCGCTCCTGGCAGCGACCCGGTCGCGTTCGCCGCCACGCGCCCCGACTCCGCGGAGGTGAGCGCCATCGAGGCGGTCATCGGCGGCGTCCGCGACACCGGCGTGAGGGCCCACATCCTGCATCTGTCGTCCGCGGCGGCGCTTCCCGAGATCCGGGCCGCGAAGGCGGAGGGCCTGCCCCTGACCGTCGAGACGTGCCCGCACTACCTCACCTTCGACGCCGCCCACATCCCTGCTGGCGGCACCCAGTACAAGTGCTGTCCTCCGATCCGCGACGAGGCGAACCGCGAGGCGCTGTGGGAGGCGCTTGCCGACGGGACGATCGACCTCATCGCCTCCGACCACTCCCCCGCGACCGCCGACCTGAAGCTGGCAGGTCACGGCGACTTCGCGCAGGCGTGGGGCGGTATCGCGGGCCTCGAGGTGAGCCTCAGCGCGGTCTGGACGGGCGCGTCGGCCCGTGGCCACGAGCTCGTGGACGTGATGCGGTGGATGTCCGAGGCGACGGCCGCCTGGGCCGGGCTCGACTCCAAGGGCGGCATCGCGATCGGCAAGGACGCGGACCTCGTGGCCTTCGCGCCGGACGACGAACGCGTCGTGCATGCGACGGACCTGCACCACAAGAACCCCGTGACCGCGTTCGACGGCCACGTGCTGCGGGGCGTGGCACGCGTCACGTGGCTGCGTGGCACGGTGGTGCACGGCCCGGGCGCAATCGAGGGCGCAGCAGGACGGTTGCTCACCCGCCCCTAGCGCCGTGCTCGACGCGCGCGGGTCAGCCCCTCCAGCGCGCAGCAGGTCGCGTGCGCCCACCCCACGCGCTGGCAGTGCAAGAAACCCTGTTGCGATGACCCGTTGAGTCCGCCGCCCCGTGACGACCCTCATGTGCTGCCAGGGCGCAGAGCGGTGGCGCCGGTGGCGCTCCGGATACGCCGAGGGCCCCGCGCAGACGCGCGGGGCCCTCGGTTGCTGATGGACCGAGTCCCTGACAGACCCTGACGACTAGAAGTCCCAGTCGTCGTCCGTGGTCTCCTCGTGCTTGCCGATCACGTAGGACGAGCCGGAGCCCGAGAAGAAGTCGTGGTTCTCGTCGGCGTTCGGCGACAGCGCGGACAGGATGGCCGGATTGACGTCGGTGACGGTGGACGGGAACAGCGCCTCGTAGCCCAGGTTCATGAGGGCCTTGTTGGCGTTGTAGTGCAGGAACTTCTTGACGTCCTCCGTGAGGCCCACTCCGTCATAGAGGTCCTGCGTGTACTGCACCTCGTTGTCGTAGAGGTCGTACAGCAGGTCGAACGTGTACTCCTTGAGCTCGTCGCGACGCTGCTGCGTCACCTGCTCGAGGCCCCGCTGGTACTTGTAGCCGATGTAGTACCCGTGGACGGCCTCGTCACGGATGATGAGGCGGATCATGTCTGCCGTGTTCGTGAGCTTGGCACGGGACGACCAGTACATGGGCAGGTAGAAGCCCGAGTAGAACAGGAACGACTCGAGCAGGGTCGAGGCGACCTTGCGCTTCAGCGGGTCGTCGCCACGGTAGTAGTCCATGACGATCTTCGCCTTGCGCTGCAGGTTCTGGTTCTCGGTGGACCAGCGGAACGCCGCGTCGATCTCGGGCGTCGAGCACAGCGTCGAGAAGATCGACGAATAGCTCTTGGCATGCACCGACTCCATGAACGCGATGTTCGTGTAGACGGCCTCCTCGTGCGGCGTCAGCGCGTCCGGGATCAGCGACACGGCGCCGACGGTGCCCTGGATGGTGTCCAGGAGCGTCAGGCCCGTGAACACGCGCATGGTGAGCGTCTGCTCGTCAGGGGTCAGCGTGTTCCATGACTGGACATCGCCAGAGATCGGCACCTTCTCAGGCAGCCAGAAGTTGCCGGTGAGGCGATTCCACACCTCGACGTCCTTCTCATCGGGGATGCGGTTCCAGTTGATCGCATCCACGTGGCTGACGAGGGTCAGCTTCTCACTCATATCTGTTCCTTCTTACGATTCGTCGTGAGGTCGCGTCACAGCATGCAGCTGACGCAACCCTCGACCTCGGTGCCCTCGAGCGCCATCTGGCGGATGCGGATGTAGTAGATGGTCTTGATGCCCTTGCGCCAGGCGTAGATCTGCGCCTTGTTGATGTCGCGCGTGGTTGCGGTGTCCGGGAAGAAGAGCGTGAGCGACAGACCCTGGTCCACGTGCTGCGTGGCCGCGGCGTACGTGTCGATGATCTTCTCGGGGCCGATCTCGTACGCGTCCTGGAAGTACTCCAGGTTGTCGTTGTCGAGGAACGGCGCCGGGTAGTAGACGCGCCCGAGCTTGCCTTCCTTGCGGATCTCGATCTTGGACGCGATCGGGTGGATCGACGAGGTCGAGTTGTTGATGTAGGAGATCGAGCCGGTGGGAGGGACCGCCTGCAGGTTCTGGTTGAAGATGCCGTGCTCCTGCACGGACGCCTTCAGCTCACGCCAGTCGTCCTGCGTGGGGATGGCGATGCCTGCGTCGGCGAACAGCTCGGCGACGCGCGCCGTGGCCGGCGTCCACTCCTGGTCGGTGTACTTGTCGAAGAACTCGCCGCTCGCGTACTTCGAGTTCTCGAAGCCCTCGAACGCGGTCCCCTGCTCCTTCGCGATCTTGTTGGACGCCGCGATGGCGTGGAACAGCACCGTGTAGAAGTAGATGTTGGTGAAGTCCACACCCTCCTCGGAGCCGTAGTGGATCCGCTCGCGGCCGAGGTAGCCGTGGAGGTTCATCTGACCCAGGCCGATCGCGTGCGCGCGGTCGTTGCCGTACTTGATCGAGGGCACGGAGTCGATCGACGACTGGGTGGACACGGCGGTGAGGCCTCGAACGGCGATCTCCACGGTCTGCGCCAGGTTGCCCCCGTCCATCGCGGTCGCGATGTTCATGGAGCCCAGGTTGCAGGAGATGTCCTTGCCGACGGAGTCGTACGAGAGGTCCTCGTTGAACACCGACGGGGTGTTGACCTGAAGGATCTCCGAGCAGAGGTTGGACATGTTGATGCGGCCCGCGACGGGGTTGGCCTTGTTCACCGTGTCCTCGAACACGATGTACGGGTAGCCCGACTCGAACTGCAGCTCGGCGACGGTCTGGAAGAAGTGGCGCGCCGAGATCTTGGTCTTGCGGATCCGCGGGTCGTCCACCATCTCCTGGTACTTCTCGGTGATCGAGATGTCGCCGAACGGCACACCGTAGACACGCTCCACGTCATACGGGCTGAAGAGGTACATCTCCTCGTTCTTGCGGGCAAGGTCGAAGGTGATGTCCGGCACGACGATGCCGAGCGACAGCGTCTTGATGCGGATCTTCTCGTCGGCGTTCTCGCGCTTGGTGTCGAGGAACTTCATGATGTCGGGGTGGTGGGCCGAGAGGTACACGGCGCCGGCGCCCTGACGCGCACCGAGCTGGTTCGCGTACGTGAAGGAGTCCTCGAGGAGCTTCATCACGGGGATGATCCCGGACGACTGGTTCTCGATGTGCTTGATGGGGGCGCCGGACTCGCGGATGTTGGACAGCGAGAGGGCCACGCCGCCACCGCGCTTGGACAGCTGCAGGGCGGAGTTGATGGAGCGGCCGATCGACTCCATGTTGTCCTCGATGCGGAGCAGGAAGCAGGAGACGAACTCGCCGCGCTGCGCCTTGCCTGCGTTGAGGAAGGTGGGGGTGGCGGGCTGGAAGCGGCCCGCGATGATCTCGTCGACCAGCTTCGTGGCCAGCTCGACGTCGCCGGCGGCGAGCGTGAGGGACACCATGACCACGCGGTCCTCGTAACGCTCCAGGTAGCGCTGGCCGTCGAACGTCTTGAGCGTGTAGGACGTGTAGTACTTGAAGGCGCCCAGGAAGGTCGGGAAGCGGAACTTGTACGAGTACGCGCGGTCCGTGAGCTGCTGGATGAATGCGAAGTCGTACTGGGCGAGCACCTCGGGCTCGTAGTACTTCTTCTCCACGAGGTAGTCCAGGCGCTCCTTGAGCGAGTGGAAGAACACCGTGTTCTGGTTCACGTGCTGGAGGAAGTACTCGCGGGCCGCCTCGCGGTCCTTGTCGAACTGGATCTGCCCCTCGGAGTTGTAGAGGTTCAGCATCGCGTTCAGCGAGTGGTAGTCCATGCCGGTCCGCGGCTTCTCGATCACTGTTGCTTCCACAGGTTTTCCAATCCCTCACGGACGGCGGTGACGTCGTCCGGAGTTCCGAAGAGTTCAAACTTGTACAGGTGCGGTACGTGGCACTTCGCGGCGACGATGTCGCCGGCGATGCAGTAGGCCGTGCCGAAGTTGGTGTTGCCGGCCGTGATCACTCCCCGGATGAGCGAGCGGTTGTGCTCGTCGTTCAGGAACTTGATGACCTGCTTGGGGACGGCTCCCCCTTCGTTGCCGCCGCCGTAGGTCGGCACGACGAGCACGTAGGGCTCGTCCACCTTGAGAGGTTCGTCCTTGGGTCGCAGCGGGATCCGCTCCGCAGGCACCCCGAGCTTCTCGACGAACCGCTTCGTGTTCTCGGACGTCGACGAGAAGTAGACCAGGTTGGCCATGATGGCCGAGGTCAGGAGGCCAGTCGCTCGGCGAGCTGGGCGATCTTGTCGGGCTGGAAGCCGGACCAGTGCTCGTCGCCGGCGATGACGACGGGGGCCTGCAGATAGCCGAGGTCGACGACCGTCTTGTACGCGTCCTCGTCCATGGTGACGTCGAAGATCTCGAACTCGATCTCGGCGCGCTCAAGGGCCTTCTTGGTGGCGGTGCACTGCACGCACTGCGGCTTCGAGTAGACCGAGATCGTCATGAGCGGTTCCTTTCGACGGTGTACCCCCCTCCGGGGTGGCACCACTATATATGGGGCGTTGACGCGTCAACACCCACTAGATGGTGTGTCGCTGAAAATTCTCGCATTGGGGTCTGACATTCCACAGACACGCCCTCGCAGCCCATGCACAGCGCGTCACGGCGACACGCGAGGGACACGCCGACGACACGCCGATGACACGCCGAAGAGCCCGCGACTGTCCCCAACCGGGGCACGCGTATCCACCGCTCATCCCCACGTGATCACCGCGGTACGGCTACCGGTTCGACGCGGCTTCAGCCCGGCATGATCCATGGCCGGGCCGTCGAGCGCGTCAGCAGCGCCGCGTCCCGGCCGGCGCCTCTGGCTCAGCGCTCGCAGACGACCCCGTCGTGATCGCGGTCCGTGTACCACGCGTACTCCGGATCGACACCTTGCACATAAGGCCCGGCGTCATGCGCGATGGCCTCCTTGCAGGTGCCGTAGTCGGGATCGAGCGCCTGCGTCGTCTCCGCAGGCGCAGGCGCGGTAGTCGTCTCCGCAGGCGCAGGCGCCGTCGCCGTCACGGCCGCCCCCGTCACGGCCGCCGCCGTCTCCAGCATCGGGTCGGTCTGCCCACCCAGGTTCGCCGCGGTCGTGGGCTGATCGCCGTAGTCGGGAAGCAGGAGTCCCTGGCAGCCGTCGAGCACCCGGGTCATCGCCTCCTGCTCGGCGGAGGTCACCCAAAGGCCGTACTTGCTCTTCACCGCGACCTGGCGCGCGACGTAGTCGCACCGGAAGTCAGCGACCGGGAGCCACTCGGAGGCGTCGTCGTCGCTCTTCGAGGCATTGGTCGGACCGTCGACCGCCAGCAGGTTCAGCGGATCGTTGGCGAAGGCGACGCGCGTGGCGAAGTCCCACTCCGAGGCGCCTGTCGACCACGCGTTCGACAGCGCGACGACGTGGTCGATCTGCACGGCCGTCGCGTCCGACTTGTCCCAGTCGATGACGCTGCCGGTGTACGGGTCGTCGAGGACACCGTGCATCACGGTGCACACGCCTCGCATCTCGCTGACGTCGAGGTCGCGGGCGAGGATGTCGTTGCGGGTGTCGCAGCCGTTCGCGTCGACGTCGATCCAGCCGTCGCCGAAGTAGTCGCGCCGATAGTCGGAGCTGGAGGACTGTGCCGCCACGGGCAGCGCGAGCGCCGCCTCGAGCGCCGTGCCCTGGCCGGCGTCGGTGACGGCCAGCGTCGGCGACGGCGTGGGCGATGCGCTCGCGGCGGGTGTGGCGGAGCGCGACGGCGGTGCGCTCGTCGCGGCGTCCGCCTGGCCGTCGGGCGATCCGGAGGCTCCCGTCGCCAGGAGGTACAGCGCGAACACCGCCGCCGGCCCGATCACCCACCATCGTGCCCACCAGGCACGTCGACGCCGTGCACCGCTCATCGAACCGACCCCTCAGCCAGGCGGCGCCACCCCGGCGCCGCATGACTCTCACTCTAGAGAACGACTACGACGTCGCCGCGCACGCCCGGCCGACCGACCGACCAGCCGCCCGCGTCGACAATCGTGACCCCTCGCGGGTCCGTCACGCCGCCCACGTCGACAATCGTGACGCAAGCACCTCATCACCGCCCGAAATGTCGAGGAAACCAACAGCGCCTAACGTGGCGACACGTGACCCGTGTCTACCGCGCCCATGTGTTCCACATCGAGGGCTCCCCCGCGCAGACCGCCGTGCCCGACCACCTCGTGTCGCTGCCCGACGGAGCGCTCGTGGTCGACGACGCCGGCCGGATCGCGTGGCTCGGCGACTTCGCCGCCCTGCCGACGCCGTACCGCGACGCGCCGGTCATCCGTGCCGACTACCTGCTGCCAGGCTTCGTGGACGGCCACATCCACTATCCGCAGTCGTACGCGACCGCCGCACACGGTGGCGGCCAGCTGCTGGAGTGGCTCGACCACTGCATCTTCCCCACCGAGGGGCAGTTCGCGGATCCCGACTTCGCGGACCGTGCGGCCCGCTACTTCACGCGTCGCCGGATCGCGGCGGGTACCACCGCCGCGATGGTCTTCGGATCGGCCTTCCCCGTCGCCCAGGACGCCCTGTACCGGGAGACCCTGCGCGCCGGACTGCGCATCGTGTCCGGGCGTGGCGTGCAGACCGTCGGCCCGGCCGCCGCGTCGGCGCTTCTCACGGGCGAGCAGGAGGCGATCGACCTGGTGGCCGACGAGATCGACCGATGGCACGCGGTCGACACGGGCGACCCGCGCACCGCCCGCATCCAGGTGGGCATCGTCCCCCGTTTCTCCCTGTCCGTCACGCGACGCACGCTCGCGGCCATGGGCGAGCTGTACGACGAGGTCCGCGGCAAGGGCGTGTACTTCCACTCGCACCTCAACGAGAACAACCGCAAGGGCGACGGCGAGATCGCGGCCGTGCTCGGCGGATACGGGACGAGCACCTACCTCGACACCTACGACGGCCGGTTCGAGGAGGGCTCCAAGGTGGGCGGCAAGACGCTGCTGGGCCGGCGCTCGACGCTCGCGCACGCCGTGCACTGCCACCCTGTGGAGCTCGCGCGCATGGCAGAGACGGGAACCTCGATCGCGCACTGCCCCACCTCGCAGCTCTTCCTCGGCTCGGGCACGATGCCGTGGCGGTCCACCTTCGCGTCCGGCGTCAACGTGTCGCTGGGCACCGACGTGGGCGCCGGCGACGAGTGGCTGATCTCGCGCGTCGCCGGCGACGCGTACAAGGTGCACATCTCCGAGCCGGGCGAGGACGGCACCGCCATCCACCCTGCCGAGCTCCTCTTCGCGGCGACGCTGGCTGGTGCGAGGGCGCTCGACATGGAGCACGCCTTCGGCAACCTCGACGCGGGCAAGGACGCAGACTTCCTGCTGATCGACAAGGCACTGTGGGAACCGCTCGACGGCATGCTCACCATGGGCATCCGTTCGGACGACGAGGGCCAGGCCACGCTCGAGGAGCTCTTCACCCTGCTCATGGGGCTGCGTCAGCCCGCCATCGCAGGCGTGTACGTCCAGGGACGCAGGGCGATCGCGCCTGAGCTCTGAGACCTGACGCTCGCCTCCGCCCGCCGTGCCGGTGTCATCCCTGCTACGTTGAGCATGGCTCGAGGTGCGGAGGGTCCCCGATGAACGACAGCCAGACAGCCAGGGCAGGGTCAGCTGCGCGGCGGGTGCTCGCGGTCGTCTTCGTGGCTGCCGTGCTCGCGGGGGTGGTCCTGGTCGGGCGGCAGCTCTCGGCGCCGATCACCGCCCCGTCCGTGGTGGGCATGACGGTGAGCGAGGCGGAGGCGACGCTCGCGGAGGCGGGCATCCACATCACGACGGATCCTTCCTATGCGGACGCCGTGGTGGTGGCGCAGCAGCCGATCGCGGGCGACCCCTGGACGGAGTCGGACGGCTTCGTGCTCACCTACACGTCCACCTCCGGCGCGCAGCACATCAGGGATATCGGCGCGGAGGACTGACGGCCGTCACTCGAGCACGCCGCGTCGGCATGCGAGAATTCCCCGCATGCCTGTCGTCTCCGATCGCATCTCCGAGCGCGTCACCGAGGACTTCGGCACGTCCGCACCGCAGGTGCTCAGCGCGCTGGAGAGGCTCGGCGTCGACGTCGATGTCGACCCGGAGCGCGTCCATGCCGCGGTGCTGCTGGTCTCGCGTCGCAGCCGCACGATGCTCGACGACGCGCTCGAGCACGCCGGGTCCGACTGGCGAGACCTGCTGGAACGTGCGGGCCTGGCGGACGACGGTTGGCGGCAGCGCGTGGACGACGAGTTCGGCAGGGCCGTGGCGACCCAGGCTCGGCGCGCCGACCACCTTTAGCCGAGCACCCGCCTGATCGCGGTGGGAGTCTCGTACACGGCACGCTCCGTGACCTTCGCGCCACGGTGCGGTGCGTCGATCATCCTGCCGTCACCGACGTAGATGCCGATGTGGGAGCCGCCGTTGAAGATCAGCAGGTCTCCCGGCTTGGCGTCGTCCATCGAGGCGACGGCCGTGCCGATCCTGCCCTGATCGCGCGCGACACGCGGGATGTCGGTCACGCCAAGGTCCGCGAAGGAGCGCTGGACGAGCCCGGAGCAGTCGAGGCCGCCCTCGGACAGCGACTCTCCGCCCCACACGTAGGGCGTGCCGATGTACCTGCGTGCCGCGTCGACCAGATCCTGGCCGTCGACCCCTGACGAGGTGGGCGCCGCAGCGGTCGCGGTCGACACGCCCGTGAGCGCTGTCAACGTGCTCAGGAAGGTGGCCGACGTGCCCACGCCGCTCGTGAAGTCCACGCCGGACAGGAGGCTGCTGAGGCTGCTCGAAAGGTCGGCGGTCGAGCCTGTGCCGGCTCCGTTCGAGAACAGGCCGACGGCGCTGGCGAGCGCGGACGCGAACTCGGTGTCCGAGGCCGCGGAGCTCTCCGTGGCGGAGCCCGTGGAGGCGGCGGCGCTCGACGACGTGAGCGCCGACAGCTGGGTGACGCGTGCCTGCATCGAGGCGAGGGAGTCGATCGTCACGGGGCACACCTCCGGCAGGGTCCTGGTCGGCCGATCCGTGGCGCGCGAAACGAGCGATCCGTGCTCGCCGGTCTCATCGGCCACCAGGCTGTCTTGCTGAGCCTTTCGGGCCCGGCACATGAAAGTCATGCCTGGACCAGGGGCGACGGCGGACCGCCTGAGACCTGCGGGGCATTACCCCGCCCACGGTCCCGGTGACCCACCGCCCGGAGCGGACTAGCCTGTAAGGCGTGAACGCACCCATCGACTGCACCTCCACGTCCGCGTGGGCCGAGCTCGAGGCCCACAAGTCCACCTTCACCCCCGACCTGCGTGGCTGGTTCGCCGCCGACGCCGGGCGTGTGGAGCGCTTCAGCCTCCCGTTGGCCGACCTCCACGTCGACCTGTCGAAGAATCTCGTGACCGATGAGATCCTCGCCTCGCTCGTGAAGCTCGCCCAGGAGGCCGGCGTGGCCGACCGCTACGCCGCGATGCTCGCAGGCGAGCACATCAACACGACCGAGGACCGCGCGGTGCTCCACACCGCGCTCCGCCGCCCCGCCGGCATGGAGCCGGCGCTGGTGGTCGACGGCCAGGATGTCGACGCCGACGTGCAGGAGGTGCTCGCCTCCATGTCCGCCTTCGCCGAGCGGGTCCGCTCGGGCGAGTGGAAGGGCATCACCGGCAAGACCGTGGAGACCGTCGTCAACATCGGCATCGGTGGCTCGGACCTGGGCCCCGTGATGGTCTACGAGACGCTTGAGCCCTACGCCACCGCCGGCATCTCTGCCCGCTTCGTCTCCAACATCGACCCGACGGACATGGCCCAGAAGGTCAAGGGCCTCGACCCCGAGACGACACTGTTCATCGTCGCGTCGAAGACCTTCACCACGCTCGAGACCCTCACCAACGCCCGACTGGCTCGTGACTGGCTGTGGACCGCGCTCGCAGAGGCCGGCGTGGCCGTCGGCACCGACGAGGAGAAGTCGGCCGCCGTCGCGCACCACTTCGTCGCCGTCTCCACCGCGCTGGACAAGGTCGAGGCCTTCGGAATCGACCCGACGAACGCATTCGGGTTCTGGAACTGGGTCGGCGGCCGCTACTCCGTCGATTCGGCGATCGGCCTCCCGCTCAGCATCGCGCTCGGCCCGGACGTCTTCGGCGATCTGCTCGAGGGCTTCCACGCCGTGGACCGCCACGTGGCCGAGACCCCGCTGGAGAAGAACGTGCCCGTCCTGATGGGCCTGCTCAACATCTGGTACGTGAACTTCCTGGGCGCCCAGTCGCACGCGGTGCTGCCGTACGCGCAGCAGCTGCACCGCTTCCCTGCGTATCTGCAGCAGCTCACCATGGAGTCCAACGGCAAGTCGGTGCGCTGGGACGGCACGCCCGTCTCCACCGAGACCGGCGAGATCTTCTGGGGCGAGCCCGGCACGAACGGCCAGCACGCCTTCTACCAGCTGATCCACCAGGGCACCAAGCTGATCCCGGCCGACTTCATCGCCGTGGTGAACCCGGCCTACCCGCTCGAGGACGGCGGCCAGGACGTGCACGCGCTGTTCCTTGCGAACTACCTCGCGCAGACCAAGGCGCTGGCCTTCGGCAAGACGGCCGAGGAGGTGGAGGCCGAGGGCACCACCGGCGCGCTCGTCGCCGCACGCACCTTCGCGGGCAACAAGCCGACCACGTCGATCTTCGCGCCGTCGCTCACCCCGCAGGTGCTGGGCCAGCTGATCGCCCTGTACGAGCACATCACGTTCACGCAGGGCGTCATCTGGGGCATCAACTCGTTCGACCAGTGGGGTGTGGAGCTGGGCAAGAAGCTCGCGCTCGAGATCGCTCCCGCGATCGAGGGCGACGACGCGGCGCTCGCCTCGCAGGACGCCTCCACGCAGGCGCTCATCGCCTACTACCGGGCCAACCGCAAGTAGCAGATCAGGTTCCCTGCGGCCTCCGCCGGGAACCTGATTGTGGCTCAGCGGGTTCGCGGTCGCCGCTCGTCGGCCGCACCGCGGACGTGAAGAGGGGCCGGTCACCGCACGGTGGCCGGCCCCTCGTGCGTGCGGGAGGTTCAGCGTCGGCGTGCTCGCCGCCCTCCTTCGGCAGCGCCGCGGGTAGGTTCGGGTCGACGGAACAGCCCGTACATCAGGTACGGCTCGCCGAAGGTCGCCGAGTCCTCGCCCTGCGGCTCCATGGGTCGGATCTCGACCTCCTCGAAGTCGGAGAAGATCCAGCGAAGGTCGTCAGCCGCGAAGCCCATGCCCGCCTCGAACCGCCCATCGAGGTACAGCTGCTCGTCCGGAGCCGAGCTCCCCATCTCTCCGCGGACGAAGCATGTGACGGCGAAAAGGCCGCCCGGCGCGAGCACCCTCTCCAGCAGCCGGAGGTAGCCGATGCGACGGTGCGGCGCCAGGTGATGCAGGCACCCGGAGTCATACACGAGGTCGTAGGGGCCTGGAAGCGCCACCGGCGGCAGGCTGAACGCGTCTCCGCACACGAACTGGACGTCGAGGCCCCGGCCGGCGGCGCGCTCGCGGCCCCACGCGACCGCCTCGCCCGACAGGTCGACGGCATCGACCCTGACGCCGTGCGAGGCCAGGTGCAGCGCGTTGCGGCCCGGGCCCGATCCCAGGTCGAGGGCGCGTTGGCCGGGGCGGACCCTCCCGCCGTCGATCAGCGACACGAGCGACTCGTCCGGCTTGTCCGCGAAGAACGGGATCCGCTTGTCGCGGTCGCCGTAGAACGTGTCCCACCAGGCGGCGCCTGCCTCGGAGGACCACCGGTCGGAGTCACGGTCGAACAGGCCGTCCAGAAGAACCAGCAGGTCATCGACGGAGCGGATGTGGCGTGGGGGTTCGGGCGTGTCGTTCACCGGCCCAACCTATACGGACATACCAGCGTATTCAGGGCTCAAGGTCCCTTCTGGGGACGGTCCCACCCGGACGGGTCGCCCGTGATCGGATCGACGCGCGCCACGGGTCTCGGCCGCCCGGCATAGACTCGCCTACCATCTGTAAAGTGATCAGGTGAGCCGCTCCGCGCGCCACCCCTCCCGACGACGTGAAGGACCCTCGTGAACTCCGACCTCAGCCTCGACGACATCCACATGCGCGATCCCTTCATCGTCGAGACCTCCCCTGGCGCCTTCGTCCTGTACGGCACCACGGACGACAACATCTGGGGCGGCCCCGCCACCGGTTTCGACTGCTACACGAGCGACGACCTTCTCACGTGGCGCGGTCCCCATGAGGCCTTCCGCCCGCCGGTCGGGTTCTGGTCCGAGTCCCAGTTCTGGGCGCCTGAGGTGCATCGGCGGCATGACCGCTGGTACATGATCGCCACGTTCCTGCACGCCGGCACCGGGGTCCGCGGCGTCGGCGTCCTCGCGTCGGACTCCCCCACGGGTCCGTTCATCCCCTGGAGCGACGGCCCGGTCACCCCCGCCGACACGCCCAGCATCGACGGCACGCTGTTCGTGGACGACGCCGACCAGGCGTGGCTCGTCTACAGCCGAGGGGCGGAGCTGATCGGCCCGCACGACGGCGACCCCTCCGACGGCGCCATGTACGCACTGCGGCTCGACCGCGATCTGCGACTGCCGATCGGCGAGCCGGCCCTGCTGTTCCACGCGTCCGCCGCACCGTGGAGCAGACCCCTGAGGTTCCACGCGGGCGGCCCGTCCGCGACGGACCTTGGGCTGGCGGAGGACCCTCGGTTCACCGACGGCCCGTTCCTGGTTCGCAGCGCCGACGGCACGCTGATCATGATCTGGTCCAGCTTCAGCGAGCATGGCTACGCCGTCGGACAAGCGCGGTCCTCGTCCGGCGAGATCCTGGGCCCGTGGGCGCAGAGCGACGAGCTCGTGTGGGCTAGCGACGGCGGCCATGGCATGCTGCTGCGAACCCGCGCCGGCGAGGATCTCCTCGTGATCCATTCGCCCAACGACACTCCCGCGGAGCGCCCCATGATGGTCCGCGTCATCATCGCCGACGGGAAGGTGCGGGCCGCGACCGCGCCCCGCGGAGGGAGCGACGGACGGTAGCCGGTCAGCGACCCGCGAGCGCCTCGACCAGCTGCGCGACCGTCGGCGCGCCGCTCAGGCCCTCGGGGGTCCTGTACAGCCGACACGAGAGCCCAGCGACAGCGTCGGCCGCGGGGAACAGGTCCGCACCGTCCACGCGGAACGTGGGAGAACCAGGGAACTCGAGCGTCGCGGCGTGGGCCTCGTCGGTCACGCACACCCTCTCCACCGTGCTGGTGCCGCAGGCGCGCCCCAAGGCGACGATCAGCCGAGACTCGGCCTCGCGCCAGCTGGGGCATCCGTCGAAGTAAAGCAGCTCCACCCGCATGCAGCCATCATGCGCCGTGGGGCGCCACCCTGCACCGCGGTCAGCCCACAGACGTCGCCCTCGTCAGGGCGCCGAGCGCCACCGACACCATGGCAGCGAACGTCCTCTCACGCTCGTCGGCCTCCAGGAACTCGCCCTTGACCACGTGATCGGAGACGGTGCCCACCATGAGCGCCTCGACGCCTTCCGCTGCCGCGACCGCGTAGAGGCCGGCCGCCTCCATCTCCACCGCGAGCGTGCCGTAGGCGGCCAGACGCGGCACCAGGGTCTCGTCGGGCTGGTAGAACGCGTCGGACGTGAGCACGGGGCCGACGCGCAGGGGCGCGCCCGTCTCGTCCGCATGGTCCGCGGCCGCGCGAAGCAGGGTGAACGACGGAGCATGCGAGTAGTGCACACCCGGAAGCCGCTGCGCCGTCATCGCGGAGTCGGTGTGCGCGGACGACGCGGCGACCACGTCGCCGAGCTGCAGGTCCATGTGGATGCCGCCCACCGTGCCGACGCGCACCAGCCGCTTCACGCCATAGTGGCGGATCAGCTCGGTGGTGTAGATCGTCGCGGACGGCATCCCCATGCCTGTCGCCATGACCGACATCGGACGTCCCTGGTAGGTGCCCGTGTAACCGAGGATGCCGCGTACCTCGGTGACGAGCTCGGCGTCGTCGAGGAACGTCTCGGCGATGCGGGTGGCACGGCGAGGGTCGCCCGGAAGCAGGATGTCAGGTGCGAAGGCGCCGTCGGGCGCGGAGATGTGAGGCGTAGGCATGCAGCCGAGCCTAGACGGCTCCGCGTTTCATACGGATGACGGCCTAGCCCTGGGCAGCACCCGTCGCGGCCCGCTCCCGCGAACGCTCGAGAGCCGTCGCGAAGAGCTCCACCGGCTGAGCGCCGGAGACCGCGAACGCACGGTCGAACACGAAGAAGGGCACCCCGTTCGCTCCGAGCGCTGCCGCCTCGTCGATGTCGGCCTGCACCTCGTCGTCGTACCGGTCCGTGGCGAGCATCGCGCGCACCGCGCTGCCGTCCAGCCCGACCTCCTCGGCGAGCCCGGACAGCACGTCCAGGTCGTCGACGATCGCGCCCTCGGTGAACTGCGCCTTCAGCAGGCGATCCTTCATCGGGCCTCCGAGGCCGCGCTCCTGCGCCATGTGGAGCACACGGTGCGCGTCACGGGTGTTCGCCTGGATGTAGTCGTCGAAGTTGTACTCGAGACCCTCCTCGGCGCCCAGGTCGATCAGCCGCTGGTTCATCTGCGCGATCTGCTCCACGGGCGCGTTGAACTTCTTGGACAGCGCCTCCGCGTGCGGCGTGTGCTCGCCGTGCGGGATCGACGGGTCCAGCTGGAAGCTCTTCCACGTGACCGTGACCTCACCGTCGAATGCGTCGATCGCCTTCTCCAGCCGATGCTTGCCCAGGTAGCACCAGGGGCATGCGACATCGGACCAGACCTCGACGTTGACCATGTCGGACTCCTTCCAGGGCGACGCGCTGCCCTCGCACGGGTCGCGTCGTGACGTGTGAAGAGGGTTCACCCGGGGACCGGCGAACCCTCTGCCGACCACAACCGAGCCGCCTAGCGATCCATTCCCGGGACTTCGGTCCTTCTTGCGCGGCGGAGCGCAGGCTGCGAGCGCGGTGGCACCTGGCCGGCCGCTGTCAGCGACGGACGTCGTATCGCAGGAACACCATGCCGTCGTCGAAGCGCCGCTCCTCCTCGAGACCGAGGTCGAGGCGGAGGCGTGCTGGCAGGAATCTCTGTCCGGCGCCGACGACGATCGGCTGCACGTACATCGACACCTCGTCGACGATTCCCGCTTGCAGGGCCTGCGCGGCGAGCGTGGGGCCGTCGATGGAGACGTCCTTCGACGAGGCGTCCACCAGCGCCCGCACTGCCGCCGCGTCGAACGAGCGCTCGACGCGGGTGCGAGGGGTCTCCGGCTCCTCGCGCGTGGTCGAGAAGACGACCTTGTCCGCCGCGCGCCACAGCTCCCCGTACTCGTGATAGACCTCGGGGTCGCTGGGCTCCGTCGCCATGGTCTGCCACGCCTTCATCACGTCGTACATGCGGCGGCCCATCAGCAAGGTGCCGATCGCGCGGGACCGCCCGTTGATGAAGCGGTGCGCCTGCTCTCCCGGCTCGACCCAGCCGATGCCGTCAGGATCGTTCACGAACCCGTCGAGGGACGTGATCATCGAGTAGACGAGCCGGCCCATCAGCTGCCGCGATACGTCGAGTAGGCGAACGGGCTGAGCAGCAGAGGCACGTGGCAGTGCTCCGCGCCCTTCACCTCGAAGGCGATCTCCACCTCCGGGTAGAAGGTGGCGACCTGCCGCGTCGCGAAGTAGATCCCGGTCTCGAAACGCACCTGATAGACGCCCTTCTCGAGCAGTTCTGGGCCCAGGTCCCGCACGCGGCCGTCCGCGTCGGTCAGGCCCTGCGCCACCGGCTCCCAGCCTTCGGCGCCGCGACGCGACAACGTGACCGCGATCCCCCTGGCGGGCGTTCCGGCCAGCGCGTCCAGCACGTGGGTCGTGACGTGGCTCATGCGAGCGCGTCCTCGTAGGTGGCGCGCAGCCTCAGCAGCGCGATCCCGCGCAGCTGGTCGGCCACCTCGGCGAGCTCCGCCGCGTCGTCGTTGCCGAGTCGGCGCTCGATCTCGGCGACGACGTCCGCGCGAGACCGCCCGGCGGCGCGGATGAGGAACACCCGGCCGAACCGCTTCTCGTAGAGCGCGTTGAGGTCTGCCAGGTGAGCCGCGAGCACCTCGTCGTCGGACTGCGAGGCGGCCTGCTCCGCGGCGGAGAAGCGGGCCTCGACGCCCTCGCCCTGCGCGCGCTCTCCGATGCGGGGGTGCGCTGCAAGCGCCTCGTCGATCTCCGCCTCGCCGAGCGGCGTCGCGATGGACACGGCCGCGCGCTCCATCTCCAGCATCGAGTCGAACTCGAGACGCGCCATCTCGGAGGCCCAGCGCTCCACGCGCAGGCAGGCGAGCAGATCGTCGTGGCTCGGCTTCACTGTCACAGCATCTCCCCTGGTCTCACGGCGCAAGCGGGGCCTCACGCGCGTAGTGTCTCCAGTATGGCAAGGCATGTGGCAGGAGCGGTGCTGGCGGCCGGCGCGGGATCCCGCGCGGGCGGACCCAAGGCGTTGCGCCGCACGGACGACGGAACAGCGTGGGTGGACATCGCGGCGTCGGCACTGCGGGACGCCGGCTGCGATCCGGTGATCGTGGTGCTCGGCGCCCGGGCGTACGAGACCGAGCTCATGGTTCCCGACTGGGCCGAATCGGTGGTCGCCTGGGACTGGGCCGAGGGCCAGTCCGTGTCGCTGCGCAAGGTCGTCGAGGAGGCCGGCGCGCGAGGCGCGGACGCGCTGCTCGTCACCCTGGTCGACCTGCCGGGGCAGACGGTCGACGCCGCCCGGCGGGTGCTCGCCGCCGCAGCGGACGACGTCGGGCTGGCGCGCGCGACCTTCGACGGTAGGCCCGGGCACCCGGTGTACATCGCCCGCGAGCACTGGGGGCCGATGCTGGCCGTGCTCGACGGGGATCACGGCGCGGGCCCATACCTGGCGGCGCACGAGGTGCTCACCGTGGACTGCTCCGACCTGGGTGGCGGCTCCGACGTCGACGAGTAGGCTCATCGCAGTCGGGGTCGGAGAGGACCCCAGGATCGGGAGAGCACCATGAAGGCGTGGAGCAAGGGCGAGCTCGGGTTGATGTGGCTCGGCGTCGGAGCCGCACTGGTGGTGACCGCGCCCATCTGGGCGAACGGGCTTCTCACCGTCGTCGCCGTGGTGCTCGGCGTCGTGGCGCTCGTCTACGGAGGGCTGCTGTCCTGGCAGGGCGTCCGCAAGAGCCCTCTCGAGCGCACCGAGACCTCCGAGGCTGCGGGCACCGACGCGCAGCGAGGCGAGGCTGAGGGCGGCCCCGCCGACCAGGAGTCCTAGACCTCGATCGTCCCCGACACGGCCACCTGCGTGTCGCCGCCGATCCAGAGGTCGTGGTCGGAGGCCGCGACACGGATCCGACCGTCTCGGCCCAGCGCCGTTCCCTGGCGCGCCACGTACGGGGTGGCGATCCGGCCGGTGGACGTGAGCCACTGAGCCAGCGACGCGTTGAGGCTGCCGGTGACGGGATCCTCGCGCAGCACTCCTCCGTCGTGGCAGAAGAACGCGCGCACCTCCAGGGAGAGCTCGGCGCTCGCCGGGTGGAGGCCGGCGACGCCGATGTCCCAGCGGCCGGACGGGGGCGCGGACGGCCTCAGCGCCTGGACCGCTTCGGCATCCTTGAGCAGCAGGCCCACCCATCCTGGACCGTTGTCCACCCATGCGGCGTCGACGACGTCGTCGGCCGTGATGCCGAGGACGTTGCACACCTCCGCGACGAACGCCTCGTCCACCGGTCCGGACCGCAGCAGCTCGGGCGCGGCGAAGGCAAGCGACTCGCCGTCATGGTGGAGCGGGACCAGCCCGACGCCGCACTCCTGGACCACACGGCCCGCGATGCGGGGCCTGCCGCCTGCGTCGAGCCACGCGCGCGCGGTGCCCAGGGTCGGATGGCCCGCGAACGGGAGCTCGGTGGACAGGGAGAAGATGCGCACGCGGTAGTCCGCCGCCGGATCGGTCGGCGCGAGCACGAAGGTGCACTCCGACAGGTTCGTCCACTCGGAGATCCGGACCATCTGCTCGGTGGTGAGGTCGTCCGCGCCGAGGATCACCGCCACGGGGTTGCCGGAGAAGGGACCGTTGCCGAAGACGTCGACCTGGCGGAAGGGGTGCGTGCTCATGCGGATCACGCTAGCCGGAGGAATCGGTGCAGGTGCGAGCTCGAGTGGCACCGAACCGGTTGACCTTCCGGTCCGACTTCCGTAGGGTCTGGCGGAGGCGTCGGGTGCGATGGGGCTCGCGGCGCCGTTTTCTTTGCCCGGATCCGGGCGTATCCGCCCGCGCCGACCGCGCATCCGGTCCGGTGCGTCAGGCGAGGTCGCGGGCCAGGTCCAGCACCGCCGCCTCGAAGGCATCGAGCGCGAGCGCCACGTCCCCCTCGATCACCGACTCGTCCTTGTGATGCGAGATCCCGCCGCCGCAACGGATGAACAGCATCGCGTAGTCCGTCAGCGAGGCCACTGCCATCGCGTCGTGGCCCGCCTTGGACAGCAGCTCGAGCGGGTCCGGATCGCCGGTCGCCGCGATGCCGGCCCGGATCGCCTGCGCGAGCCTGTCGCCGACCACGGTGGCCCGCGCGTCGTGCCTCTCCACGGACTCGAACGTGAGCCCGCGCGCCGCCGCGATCTTGTCGGCATGCTCCTGGACCAGGTCCCAGACCCGGTCCCGCAGCTCGTCGGTCTCGGCACGCAGGTCGAGCGAGAACTCGGCGCGACCAGGGATGACGTTCGCCGCTCCAGGGTACGCCTGCATGCGCCCGACGGTGCCGATCGCGCCGTTGTCGCGGGACAGCGACTCGATGGCCGTCACGAGCTCGGAGGCGCCGAGCAGCGCATCGCGCCGGCGCCCGTACGGCATCCCACCTGCGTGGCCAGCCTCCCCGATCATGGTCAGGTCGAAGCGGCGGGCGCCCATGATGCCGGTCACCACGCCCAGGGCCCGGTCGGCATCCTCGAGGAGCGGGCCCTGCTCGATGTGCGCCTCCAGATAGCCGAGCACCTTCTCGCGGGGCAGCGCCGCCTCCTCGATCCTGGCAGGATCCAGGCCGAACGCCTCGAACGCGGTGCGCAGCGAGATGCCCTGAGCATCCCGCAGCTCCCACCACGAGTCCTGCCACGTGCCTGCGACGGCGCACGACCCGAGGAGGGTGCGCCCGAAGCGGGTGCCCTCCTCGTCCGCGAAGCCGAGCACCTCGACGCCGAACGGCAGCTCGACGCCCTTGGACTCGAGGCGACCCACCACGGCGATCGCCATGAGCGTGCCGAGGATGCCGTCGTACCTGCCCGCGCCGGGGACTGTGTCCAGGTGCGACGCGAGGAGGAGGACGGGAGAGTCGTCGGCGGGGCCTGCGAGGGTGCCGCGCTGGTTGCCCGCGGCGTCCTGCCACGGCTCGAGCCCGGCCTCCGCCATCCACTCCCCCACGGTCCAGTTGGTGCGGGCGTGCTCGGCCGTCAGGTACGACCGTTCGATCGCGCCGACGCGGGAGCTGTGGGTGGCAAGGATGTCACAGCGCGCGAGGATCTCCTGCGCGGAGAAGGGCACGGCATCGTCGGGCTCGTCGGGCGACGACGCGGACGCGACGACACCGGGCGCGACGTACGGCGGGACGGTCATGCGGTCGCCTCCGCATAGACCCGGTAGGCCTCGTCGACCCCGCCGCCTGCCGGCAGGCCGAAGCCCTCCCGACGCAGCACGGACTCGAGCGCCGCGAGCGTGGTGAGCACGGCATCCTGGCGGGCGTTGCAGCCCATGGTGCCGATGCGCCACACCTTCCCGTGCAGCGGCCCGAAGGATGTGCCGATCTCGATGCCGAAGTCCTGCAGCAGGTGACCGCGCACGGCCTCGCCATCCACGCCGTCCGGGATCACGACTCCGACGATGTTCGTCATCTTGTGCTCCACGTCGCCGAACACCCCCAGGCCGAGCCCGCGGACGCCGGCCATCATTGCCCGGCCGTGCACCAGATGCCGGGCCTGGAACCGTTCGAGGCCCTCCTCGAGCACGATGCGGGCGCACTCGCGGGCGCCGTACAGCATGGTGGTGGCCTCGGTGTGGTGGTTGAGCCGGCGCTCGGACCAGTAGTCGAAGACCATCGACATGTCGAAGTAGTTGGAGCGGATGGGGTGCGATGCGACGGCGTCGCCCTCCGCCCGGAGGCCGGCCTCGATGCTCTTGCGCGAGTTGATCACGGCCTCGGCGTGGGCGGAGAACGTCACGGGGGCGGAGCCCGACGGTCCGCCCAGGCACTTCTGGAGCCCACCGGTGGCGATGTCCACGCCCCACGCGTCGGTGAGGAACTCGTTGCCGCCGATCGTCGCCGTGACGTCGGCATAGAGCAGGGTGCCGTAGCGCTGACACAGGTCGGAGAGGCCGTCGAAGGGCTGGACGACGGTGGTGGATGTGTCTCCGTGGACGACGGCGAGCAGCTTGGGCTGGACCTTCTCCATCGCGTCGGCGATCAGCTCGTACGGCGCGACCTGACCCCACGGCACCTCGACCGTGTGGACCTCGGCACCGCACCGTTGTGCGATCTCCACGAGCAGATGCCCGAACCGACCCATCACCGGCACGAGCACCTTGTCACCGGGTTCGAGCACGGAGACGAACGCGGCCTCGATCCCGCCTCGCGACGTGGAGTCCACCAGCAGGGTCTGCCGGTGGGAGGTGACGAACACTCGCCGGTAGAGCTCCATGACCTCGTTCATCGCGTGGGTCATGAACGGGTCGTACTGACCTACAAGCGCGGCAGACATCGCGCGCAGCACGCGAGGGTCGGCGTTGATGGGGCCGGGCCCCATGAGCAGACGTGACGGCGGGTTCAGCGGCCCCGGCAGGGTCATCGCTCCTCCAAGAGATGTTGATGAGACCTACACAGTCTGAACCACGAACGTTTCGCAGGCGTTTCACATCGCCCACCACGCGCACGCAGCGCCCCGCTCCACGAGATGGCCAGGGTTCCGCGCGAGGCTCACGTCCTGCGCGAGGCTCACACCGTGCGCGAGGCTCACCCCCTGCGCAGCGCCCTGTCCCACGCGAGCGCGGTCTCGATCAGCGACAGGTCCGAGCCGCGCGGTCCCACGAGGCACGCGCCCACCGGTCCGCCAGGGGTCAGCATCCACGGCACGGACAGCGCTGGCCGCCCGGTGAGGCCCGCGATCGCGGTCATCGACAGCGTCGCCTCGCGCACGTCCTGCAGGTAGCCAGGGTCGGCGTCGAGCCGCGGCGCCGACGAGGCCGCCGACGGCAGCACCAGGATCGCGGACCCGAGCGCCTCGTCGATCTCCTGCGCGAGTGCGGACACCTCCAGCAGCCCCTCCGCCTCCTGCTCGGGCGTGACGGAGGCCGCGAACGCGAACCGCTCCTCGACGTCCGGCGCCACGGCGCCAGGGTGGGTGGACACCCATGCACCGTCCGACCGCCACGCCTCAGCTGACTGGGTCACCCGAAACGCCTGGTAGAGGCGTGTGAGCTCGGGAAGGTCCACGGGTGACAGGCTGACGTGCACCTCGAGTCGCTGCAGCAGCTCATGGAATGCCTGCCGCACCTCGGGCTTCACGACCGCGCCCACCTGCGGGGAGGCGAGCACCACGTCGTCCACGTCGACGCCAGGGTCGCCAGGGAACGATGCCGTCGCCGCCGCGAGCAGGGTCTCGCCGTCACGCGTGAGCCAGCCGACCGTGTCGTACCTGGGAGCGAGCGGCGCGACGCCCTCGAGGC
Organism: Demequina capsici; assembly: GCF_032102965.1. Classification (NCBI taxonomy): domain Bacteria; kingdom Bacillati; phylum Actinomycetota; class Actinomycetes; order Micrococcales; family Demequinaceae; genus Demequina; species Demequina capsici. The sequence goes on from NZ_CP134880.1 coordinate 2,103,095, forward strand.
TGATCGCCCCGTGAGTCGTCCGCAGGCCCCAGAGCCCCTGGTACGACGCAGGCACCCGGATCGAGCCCGCCGTGTCGGACCCGAGCCCGATGCTCGCCTGTCCGAGGGCGACGGCGGACGCCGGGCCGGACGAGGACCCGCCCGGGATCGTGCCAGGCGCGGCCGGGTTGGGCGGCGTGCCGTAATCCGGGTTGAGCCCCGCGATCGAGTACGCGAACTGGTCGGTCTGCGCGATGCCGACGATGTCGGCACCCGCATCGAGCAGCGCTTGCACGGACGGCGCGCTCACCGCCTGCACCGGAGCCTCGGCGAGGTAGGCGCGCACGCCCACGCCGATGCGCTGGCCCGCGACCGCGTACAGGTCCTTGACGGCGATCGTCTGGCCCGCGAGCGGACCCGCGGCCGCACCCGGGACCAGCGGTGAGCCGACCACGCGCCAGACGCGCGCGTCGATCGCCTTGGGGGACGCGGTCACATGGGCGGCGACGATCCGCCATCCAGAGCCGGGCCCGTCCGCAGCGTCGGCGGCGAAGCGCCACAGCTGCGTCACCAGCCCGCGCCCCCCTGCGTGAGGGGCGTTGACCGACGTGGCCAGCCAGTCCTCACCTGCAGGCGTCAGGCGGAGCTCCACCAGCCGGCGCGGCCCGATGCCCCCGCGCACGCCTCGGAACGCCGTGATCGCCTCATGACCCACGAGCAGCCCCGCAGCGTCGCCGCGGAGCGTGTCGGGCCCTGGCGCGAAGAACGCCGCGAGCGCCTTCTGGTCGTCGGCGACGAGCGCCGCCTCGTACGCACGGATGGCGTCGACGAGAGCGTCAGGCGCGACCGCGCCCGCCGCCACCTCGATGTGGGTCATGCGTCGCTCCTCACCGGCGCGTCCGGCGCCTCGAAGTCAGCCTTACGGATCATCGCATGCGCGCCGCACACGAGGTCAACCACCTGCGAGATGCGCAGGTCGGTGGCGGCGGACAGGTACGCGTACGCCAGGTGCGGCTCCATGCCGTGCCGCGCCGCGAGGATCGCGATCGCCGCGCGGGTGGCCTTGCGGACCGCCTCGTCGAGGTCGGCGTCGATGCCGGTCGGGATCAGGTGGGTGGCGGTCTCGCCGAGCGGACCGACCAGGTCGCCGAACGCACGCGCTGCCTCCCGCGCGGGGATCAGGTCGAATCGGAGGCGCACCCGAAGCGAGGCCTCGAGCGCGGTGAGCGCCACCTCCCCGTCACCCTGCGCGAAGTGAGGATCCCCCACGTAGGCGAGCGCGCCGGGCACCTGGATCGGCAGGTAGAGCGTCGTGCCGACCACCAGCTCCTTGATGTCAATGTTGCCGCCATGCGCGCCCGGCGGGACGGAATGCGCCCGCGCGTCGGTGTCGGTCGCGACGCCCATGATCCCCAGGAACGGCGCCAGCGGGAACGACACGTCGCGGGGCCCTCCCTCGCGGCGCGGCAGGCGGCCCTTCCACTCTCCCGACGCGTCCGGCGAGATGGGTGCGAACACGGAGACAGCGTCGACCCCGCCCGCGGGCATCTCACCCGGGAGAGCGCCACGACCGTGCCGGTTGGAGATGACGCCGTACGGCACGCGGGGCGTCGCATCGACCAACGTCATGGCGAGCACGTCGCCCGGGCGGGCACCGCGCACCTCGACGGGCCCCGTGATCACGTGAGGGCCGTCGACGGCAGGGTCGCGACGACCGGAACGGGACAGCAGGACCGCCTCTGTCAGGACATCCTCGGCCGCGACGCCGTGGGACTCGAAGAATGCGGCGGCATCGGACCCCTGGTCCGGCAGCACGCCCTCGTGGCTGAGCGTGTCGACGATCACCTCGTCGCCCGGGGCGACGGTGAGCACGGGGTCGTCGCCGCGTGCGGGCAGCCGTCCCCAGAACACCGAGCCCGGATCCGCCGGCACATAGGGAAGCCCCTCGGGCACCCTCTCGCCCGACCTCAGGATCCCGTCGAAGTCGCCCACGCGCAGTCCTCCACCCTGGGCGTGCACGTGCGGGCCGGGGTGCCCGCACCGCGCCGTGCCCTACTCTGGCGCTACGAGACTACCGCCGTCGCGTGGCCGCGCCCCGTCCGGGCCTGCGCCGCCCGCGCCCTGTCCCCACCAGGAGGAACCCGTGCTGGAACGCATGCGCGCCAACCCCGAGACCAGCTATCTGGGCCTGATGCTCGCGTTGACCTTCTCCACCGGCGTGATCGACGCCGTCGGCTATCTGGGCCTGGACCGCGTGTTCACAGGGAACATGACCGGCAACGTGGTGGTGCTCGGCATGGGTCTCGCGGGCGCCGACAACCTGCCGGTGCTCGGCCCGGCCGTCGCTCTGGCGGCGTTCATGACCGGCGCGGCGATCGGCGGCCGGGTGCTGCGCGGCTCCCGCGACGGATGGACGGGCAAGCACACGGCGCTGTTCGGAGGAGTCGCGGGAGTGCTGCTGGCGGGCGCGATCACCGTGCTGCTGGTGACCGTGACGGAGCGTTCGCTGCTCGCCTACTCGGTGACAGCGTCGATGGGTCTCGCGATGGGATGCCAGGCGGCGACGGCCCGGCACATCGCGGTGAAGGACGTCACCACCGTCGTCGTGACCTCGACGATCACGAGCCTCGCGTCGGACTCGGCGTTCGGCAAGGGCGGCGGCCAGCCGTGGGCGCGGCGGGCGGGCGCGGTGGTGCTGATCATGGCAGGCGCAGGCACCGGCGCCCTGCTGCTGAAGGCCCACCTGGGCGGCGGCCTGCTCCTGTCAGCGGTGATCACGATGGTGGTGCTCGCGCTGGGCCACACCACTCGCCCGGGTCGCGGCCCGCGTGTGCCTTACGACGGAGTGCTCAGCCAGGGCTAATTCGCGAGCGCCGCGAACACGTCGTAGACCAGGAACGCGGGCCACACCAGCGCCTGGAGCAGCGCGCCGACGTGCTCCCAGAAGCCGTCGGCCTGCTGCCAGAACCACACCGCCGAACCGACCATCCCCAGGAAGTAGCCTCCGCCGCCTGCTGCGGCGCTGCCGCCGTATCCGTTGCTGCTCATGTCGCACCCCCGTGCCGAGGCGCGACGCGCGCCCCGTTCCTTCATGTTCTAGCAGGCGCTGAGCGCGGCCGCAGGGTGCGCGTCGGCAGCGGCCATCGCGGTGCCCCCGGGCGAGGGTGCGGCGCCGGCTGTGCAGGCGCATGAGCGAACCGTGGAATGCAGGCGAATGTGCCCCGAGACGCTCACCCGACAGCACCACGACACGCCAATACGCTGTTCTATCAGGGATGACGTTCGCCTTCTCGCCTTGAGCGAACATGACTCAAGTTTGCCTTGAGTCACTCACGCTCAAGTCTTATAGTGAAGGTGAGCGACGGACCCGCGGGGGCCACCAGCAGGGGCCGGCCGACCGGGTCCGCCGCCCGCAGCCGGTGCACACGGCACCACCACACGACTACAGAGGAGTTCACCATGATGGCTCGCGAGATCACCCGTCAGACTGTTCCGACGACCACCGCGTCGCTGTGGCAGGACGACCTGAACCGCATGTTCCGCCAGTTCTTCGGCGACGCCGACGCGCCGCTCGCCGGCGCCTTCTCCCCCGCGCTCGACGTGAAGGAGACGGACGACGCGTTCACGCTCCATGTGGAGCTGCCCGGCATGAAGCCTGAGGACGTGGAGGTCTCGCTCGAGGACAACGTGCTCACGGTGTCCGGCGAGCGCAGCTTCTACGACGAGAGCGACGCCGAGGGCTTCCGCCGCATCGAACGCCGCTTCGGCAAGTTCCACCGCGCCGTGCGCCTGCCCGACCGGGTCTCCCCGGACAAGGTGGACGCCAGCTACAAGGACGGCATCCTCACGGTCACGGTCCCCAAGGCCGAGGAGGCGAAGCCGCGCAAGATCACGGTCGCGAAGGCGGCATAACCCTCGCGATCGACGCGCCTGTCGCCACCCCTCCGAAGCCGACAGGCGCCACTCGCCTCGCACCACCGCGTCACCCCCTTCGCGGAGGTCGCAGAGGCGGCAAGGGCCCCGGGGCGTCACCCCCGGGGCCCTTCGCACGCGGACCCCGACCACAGCGCACCACGCCCTCATCTGCACAGGCATCACGGGTCACTCGCGAGTCGAACCCTCCGGCCGCGGCGCGTGGAGCTCGCTCTGCTCACGCATGATCTGCGCCATCGGTGTGCCGCGCTCGACGCCGTACACGGTCCCAGGGAAGTCGAGATCCCGTTGGATCCGCCAGATCTCGTCGTGACGGTCAGGCGGGAACACATGCGCCGGATGGCCCACCGCCACCCAATGGATCGGCACCGTCACGCCGTCCTCCAGCAAGGAGTTCACCTGGACGACGGCGCCGATGCGGATCTCGCAACCCGCGCCTACCCGTGCCCCGGCGAAGACCGACGCCCCCGTCGCCACGAAGCTACCGGCCCCCACGGTCGCGCCGGAGACGTGCGCATGCGGTCCGATCATCACCGCGTCCCCGATCGTGCATGCGTGACCCGCGCGGGACTTGACCACCGCGTTCTCCATGATCAGCACGTCCTCGCCGATCAGCACGCGACCCTGCTCACCCGAGACCACCGCGCCGTGCAACACCCGTGCACCGGGCCCCAGCACCACATCGCCGCTGACCACGGCCGACGCCGCCACGGAGGCCGTCGGATGGATCTGGGGGCTCACACCCTCATAGGCCGCGATCATCTCCACCTCCGTCCTGCCGCCCGCGCCGCGAAGCGGCATCCGAGGCCAGGGTACGACCGCGCGCGCGAAGGGCCCCGGGGATGATCTCCCCGGAGCCCTCTGCGCACCCCTGCATCAAGGTGGGACGTCAGACCGCGGCGGCGAGCCTCAGACCGCGGACCAGCCTCCGTCGGACGGAAGGATCACTCCGTTGAGGTTGACCCCGTCGTCCGAGAGCAGGAACGTGATCGACGCCGCGAGCTGGTCGGCCGTCGTCGGAGGCGGGCTCACCGCCAGGGCCCCCATCACCCTCTCCTCGCCGAGCGGTGAGTCGAAGCGCGCCTCGATGTTCGTGATCACACCGCCGGGCGCGACCGCGTTCACCCGCAATCCGCTCGGTCCGTACATGAACGCGGAACTCTTCGTGAGACCCACCACCGCATGCTTCGACGCCGTGTAAGCCGCCCCGGCCGCCGAACCGCGCAACCCGGCCTCGGAGGCGATGTTCACGATCGAGCCGCGACCCGCCTCCAGCATGAGCGGGATCACCGCACGCGACAGCTTCATGAGGCCTGTGACGTTGACCGCGAACACGCGGTTCCAGATCTCGTCCGACACCTCATGGAGGGGCGTCATGTTGTCCATGATGCCTGCGACGTTGGCGAGCGCGTCGACCTTCCCTCCCGTCGCCTCCATCACGCGTGCGAGGTCGTCCTCCTTCGTGACGTCGGCGGTGATCACGGTGACGTCGAGGCCGTCGTGCTCGGCCGCGAAGGCCTTCAGCCTCTCCTCGGAGATGTCGAGACCGATGACGCGGCCACCTTCGCGCGCGACGCGGGATGCGGTGGCGCGGCCGATCCCGGAGCCCGCTCCGGTCACGATCACGGTCTTCCCGGTGAACCGGCCCTCGGTGATCCGTTCCTCCCATTCCGGGAGATCCGCGGCCTGCGGCGCGGCACCTGCATCGTCGGGGGCCTCAGGCACGGTCTCGACGGGTGCACCGCCGGCTGCGGCTGCGGCCTCGGCCTTCGCGAGCAGGCCATCCAGCATCTCCTGGGTGAACTGTCCGCCGCTGACCTTGATGAGCTTGTTCATCGAGAAGCGCCTGACGGGCAGCATCGCCCGCTCGCTCTGTCCGGCATCGGCGAGCATCTGCCGGATCACGGGACCGCCGTAGGGGTCCTTGAACCAGTCGGCGATCTTCGAGTCGCCGGAGAGATGGGTGAGGGACATGGGGGACTGTTCCTTTCGTGAACGGCGTGCCGTTCAGCGCGGCAGAGCGCGCGAGCCGGGCCGCGGAGGCGGCGCGCCGGGGGCGGGGTGATGGCGGCGTCGCTCGGCAGTGAACAGCGCCTCCGGAGCAGGAGCATCGACCTCACCACGCGGCGCGGGCGAGAGGATCGCCAGGCCCCGTTCGTGCATGCGCTGCTCCCTCGTACATCCGGACTTCAGTGTCCGGTTGCTAGCGTAGGCGCATGACCACCTCACGCGCCAATCCTGGGCCCCGCGCAGCCGCCGCCAACCGGCGCGCACTGCTCGACGCCGGGCGAGCCCTCTTCGACGAACGAGGCATCGACGTGCCGCTGGTCGAGGTGGCGCGGCGCGCGGGAGTGGGCCAAGGCGTGCTGTACCGCCACTTCCCGGACCGCCTCGCGCTCGCGTTCGCGGTGTTCGACGAGAACATGGAGCAGCTCGAGGCGCTCTGCGCCGGCGGTCCGCTCACGCTGCGCAGGCTGGGCCACGAGGTGTCGCATCGCGCCGCCGGCGTGGCACCCCTGCTGGCGCTCGTGACGCAGGTGCCCGAAGATCCTCGGCTGATGGCCCTCGAATCACGCATGCGCGCGCTCTTGACGGCGGCCCGCGATCACGCACGCCACTCGGACCGGATCCGCTCCGACGTCACGATCGACGACCTGCTCACCGCCATCTCGATGGTCGCCGCGCTCACGGCTTCCACGCCGCCAGCATTGCGCGAGCACCGTGCCGAGCATGCATGGACGCTGCTCGAACGCGGCCTGGAGAGCCGCTGAGAGCCGATTCCGCGCGTCCGCGCGGCGGGTCCTCAGAGCGCCTGGTGGGTGACGCGTCCTGCGCACACCGTGAGCGCCACGGGCATCTGGCGCATCGCGGCCATCCCCGCAGCGAGCGGATCGGCATCCATGACCACCAGGTCCGCGGCGCCTCCCTCCGCGAGTCCGGGAGCCGTCCATGAGGCCGCTAGCGCCGTCTGGACATCAACCGCGTTCGACGGCTCCCAGGGCTCACGGTCGTCGCGCGTGCGGAACACCGCCGCCGCGATCGCCAGCCACGGGTCCAACGGCGCCACAGGCGCATCGGAACCGAAGGTGAGACGCGCCCCCGCCTCCGCCAACGCCCGGTATGCGAAGGCCCGACGAGTGCGTCCCGCCCAGAGTCGATCCGTCACGTCCCGGTCGTCCAGCAGATGCTCAGGGTGCACGGCCGCCCCGATGCCGAGGGCGGCGAACCTCGGCAGATCCGCGTCCGCCACCATCTGCGCGTGCTCGATCGTGCCGCCCGCGCCGGTCGCCTCGAAGGCGTCGAGCGCCCGAGTCACCGCCAGGTCGCCTATCGCGTGCAACGCGATCGCGAAGCCCTTCGCGTGGGCGTCCGAGAGGATCGCGCGGAGCTCGGACTCCGTGTACTCGGCATGACCGTGGCCGCCGTCGCGATCCGCGTCATGGCACAGCGCGGTCCCGGAGTTCAGCGCGCCGTCGGAGATGAGCTTCAGGGATCCGACGGTGACCAGGCCGTCCGTGCCGGGCACCGCATCGCCTGTCCGCTGCCCACGCGCCGCCGCGATGCCCAAGTGCTCCAGGTAGACGTTCGCGATCACGCGCACGGAGTCGAGCCCGCGGGGCACCCGCGACGCCCACACCAGGGGGTTGTCCGCCATCTGCATGTCGCTCACGCGGGTGACACCCCGCGCGGCGGCGGCCTGGAGCGCGCCGGCGACCACTGCATCGTCGCTGCCCGCCGCTTCCGCGTCCACCAGCTTCTCCACCGCGAACGCCGCGGCCTCACGCACCAGGCCCGCCCGAGGCGCGCCGAACCGGGCGGCGGCGGCCGAGCTCAACCACACCGTGTGGAGGTCGTGCGCATACAGCACGATCGGCCGGTCCGTGTGGCCGGTCTCCTTCGCGACGTCGTCAAGCATGCGCGCGGTCGCCTCTCGCGTCCACAGCGCATCCTGGAATCCCCGGCCCACGAAGGTGAGGGTCTCGCCCGGAGCCTGCGCTGCGAGCCCCTGCCGCACCCGCTCCACCGCAGCCTCCGGCTCGGGGGTGCCGGACACGTCGGCCCTGGCGAGGTGGTGAGCCCACGTGGTGAAGTGCGCGTGATTGTCCGCCAGGCCAGGCATGGCCCAACGCCCGTCGAGGTCCAGCACCTCAGCGGACGCCCCAGCGATGTCGGCGCCTGCCGGCACCACTCGCGCGATGCGGCCATCCTCGAGCACGACGTCCACCGGGGCGTCCTGCCCGCCCACCAGCCGAACCGATCTGAGCACCAGCGTCACCGCAGTCCACCTCCACGCCTCTCACGGGGACGGAGCGACCCTACCGCCGCGGCGAGGCGGGACGACGCCCGCTCGGGCAGGAGGTGCCGCGTGGAGCGCGCAACGGTGCCGAGCGCGACCCGTCAGGCGGATTCTCGCTCGATGAGCTCGATCGGCATGATCGTGGACCGCTGACGGTCGTTCCCATCGAGAAGGTCCAGGAGGATGTCCGCCATCTCACGCCCCATCGCCTCCGAGGGCTGGAGGACGGTGGTGAGCGGCACGGGGCATGCCAGCGCCGCCGGGCTGTCGTCGTAGCCCACCACCGCCACGTCCTGGGGGATGCGCCGCCCGCCGTCGAGCAGCACGGGCATCGCCCCGGAGGCCATGAGGTCGGACGCCACGAACACGCCGTCCACCTCCGGGTACTGCTCCAGCAGCTCGCGCGCGGCGAGCGCCCCGCCGATCATCGAGAAGTCGCCGTCGATCGCGGGGCCGGGAACCAGACCGGCCTCCTCCACGACGCGGCGCCAGCCGTGCGTGCGCTCCAGGGCCGACTGCATGTCCGTAGGCCCCGTGATCGTCGCGATGTGCGTGCATCCACGCTCGACGAGACGTCGTGCCGCGACGGCGCCGCCCTCCTCGTTGTCGACGTCGACGACCCACGTGTCGATCCGTTCCAGCCCCGGCCTACCGCCGAACACCAGGGGGATCGCATCGCCGATCCGTTCGAGGAAGTGGTCGGACGTGTGGTGGGAGACCACCACGGCGCCGTCGACCGCGCCGCCCAGCAGGTACCGCTCGGTCTTGCCGCCAGGGTCCTGGCTCGCGACCATCAGGTTGAGCACGTAGTCCGACTGCTCGAGGCGGCCATTGATCCCCGCCACGATCGACGCGAAGAACACGTCGCCGAAGAATCGAGTGATGTCCTCGGGGACCACGAGCGCGATCGCGTGGCTATGCGCGCTCGCGAGGGACCGCGCGGCCCTGTTGGGCACGTACCCGAGCTCCGCGATGGCGTCGCGCACGGACTCGACGCTCGCAGGGTTCACCTTGGGAGAGCCGTTGACCACCCTGGACACGGTCGCACGGGACACTCCCGCACGCGCGGCCACCATCTCCAGCGTCGGCGCTGCGTGGCGCACGAGGCTCATGGCGCCGTCTCCCTCGATGCCAGGCATAGGGCCATCATGTCAGAGACGGCCCTATGCCTCGCCAGGCACGATCGGATCGTGACCACGCCGGTCAGCCCTTCACGGCTCCCTGCATGATGCCGGAGACCAGCTGCTTGCCCGCGAAGATGAACAGGAGCAGCAGCGGCACCGTGGCGAGCAGGACGCCCGCGAGCACCAGCGAGTAGTCGACGAAGTAGTTCGCCTGGAGCAGCGACAGCGCCACAGGCAGCGTCGGGTTGTTCTGGTCGAGCACGATGAACGGCCAGAAGAAGTTGTTCCAGGTGGTCACGAACGTGAACAGGAACAGCATGGCCGCAGCGGGACGCGCCGCCGTCAGACCCACGTGCCAGAACGTACGGATCATCGAGCAGCCGTCCACGCGCGCCGCCTCGATGAGCTCGGTCGGCAGGGACTGGGACAGGTACTGCGTCATCCAGAAGACGCCGAACGCCGTCACCAGCGCCGGGATGATGACCGCGCCGAGCGAGCCCGTCCAGCCGAACTTCTGCATCAGGATGTACAGAGGCACGACGCCCAGCTGCACCGGGACCGCCATCGTCGCGATGACCGCGACGAGAAGGACCCCTGAGCCCCTGAAGCGCAGCTTGGCGAAGGCGAAGCCTGCGAGGGTGGACAGGACGACAGTGGTGATCGCCGTGGTCGTCGAGACGATGACAGAGTTGCCGAGCGCCTTCCAGAAGTTCACGGCGGGGTTCTTCAGCACCTCGGTCGCATTGTGGATGAAGTTCCCGCCCGGGATCCAGGAGAAGTTCGTCGCGTAGATCGTCGACTGGTCGCCGGAACCGATCAGGAACGACCAGTAGAAGGGGAAGATGGCCGTGGCGAGCACGATCGCGAGGACCCCGTAGACGAACCACTTGGGTCGACCCGAGCTGATGGAGGTGGACCGACGGCGGGCCATCACTTGCCTCCCTTCGAGGCCTTGACTCGCTTCGGCTTGACCTTCTTGGCGACGGTGTCGCTGGCGATGAGCCGTTGCGTGAGGAAGAAGTTGACGAGGCTGATGGACACGATGATGAGGAAGAGGATCCACGCGACCGCTGCCGCTCGACCGAAGTTGAACTTGCCCCAGCCGGTGTTGTAGAGGTACATCGTGATGGTGAGCCATTGCTTGTTGGCTCCACCCAGGCCGAACGTGTCGTACATGCGAGGCTCGTCGAAGATCTGCAGACCGCCGATCGTGGACGTGATGATGACGAACACCATCGTCGGCCGGATCTGCGGGATGGTGACGGACCAGAAGCGGCGCATGGCGCCCGCGCCGTCGATCGCCGCGGCCTCGAACAGGTCACGCGGGATGGCCTGCATGGCCGCGAGCAGGATCAGGGCGTTGTAGCCGGTCCAGCGGAAGTTCACCATGGTCGCGATCGCGATGTGCGAGGGGATCACGTCGGTGTGCCACAGGATCGGGTTGATGCCGATGTCGCCCAGCAGCGTGTTGACCAGGCCCGACTTGTCTCCGAACATGTTGGAGAAGATCAGCGAGACCGCGACGGGGGCCACCACGTAGGGCAGCAGCACCCCCATGCGCCAGAAGGTCTTGGCGCGCAGGTTCTGGTCCAGCATGGCCGCGATCACGGTGGCGACGATGATCTGCGGGACGGACGAGAACAGGAAGATCGAGAACGTGTTGCGCAGCGCGATCCAGAACTCGCGGTCCTGCAGCACCCACGCGAAGTGCTCGAACCCGACGTAGGAGCCGGTGTTGCGCACCAGGTCCCAGTCCTGGGTGGAGATGAAGGCGGTGTAGAGGATAGGGAAGAGCCCGGTGACCGCGAAGACCAGGAAGAACGGTGCGATGTAGAGGTACGGCGAGTACTTGACGTCCCAGTGGCCCCGGCGCTGGCGCCAGGTCAGCTTCGCGTTGCCGCCGGCCCGACGCTGCTCCTCGGTGGGGCGGTCAGGCTTCGTGAGGGTGGATGACATGGAGGTCCTTCGAGCTGGACGCGACAGCCCGGGCCGCCCCACGTGGGGCGGCCCGGACCGCGGCGTGTTAACCGATCGCGGAGACTTCGGTCAGGAACTGGTTCCAGGACGTCGTGGCGTCCTGCGAGCCGTCCTCGACGCGGGTCAGCGCGTTCTGCATGGCATCGTTCACCTGGAAGTACAGGGCACCCTTGAACGGCGACACGGTGATCGCGTTGGCACGGTTGGAGAAGATCGTGCCGAGAGTGTCGCTGTTGAAGTAGGTCGCCTTGGTGGGCTCGTCGCCGGAGGCGAAGGCCGCGTTCAGCGAAGCCTCGTCGGACAGTGCGTCCACCTGGCTGGGGAACGTGCCCGCGTTGGCGAGGGCCTTGAGCTGCTGCTCAGGAGCGGTCAGCCAGTCGGCGAGAGCCTTGGCCTCCTCCACGTGGGCGCCGTTGGCCGGAACGGTCAGGTACGAGCCGCCCCAGTTGCCGCCGCCGCCGGGGAAGACGTCCGCGACGTTCCACGAGGTGGTGTCGGGGGCCGCGCCCTGGATCACGCCGAGCATCCAGCCCGGGCACAGCATCGTCGCGAACTCGTTGTTGGCGAGAGCGGCGTACCAGTCGTCCGACCACTGCGAGAGGTGGGCCGACATCGTCGACGCGGCGGTGGTGACCTGGTCGTAGATGTCCTTGACCTCGGCGTTGTCGGCGACGGTCAGGGCGCCGGTGTCGGGGTCCTCGTACGCCGCCGCGACCTGGTTGATCATGCCCTGGTAGGTGGCGCCGGCGCCGTCGAACCAGGCGTTGCCGCCCGCGTCCATGTACTGCTGGCCCACCTGGAAGTAGGTGTCCCAGCCGCCCTTGAGGAGCGAGGCGACCTCGGTCGGGTCGGTCGGGAGACCGGCGGCCGCGAACAGGTCCGCGTTGTAGCAGACGGCCTCAGGGCCGATGTCGGTGCCGTAGCCGATCAGGCGGCCATCGGCGTCGGTGGCGGCGGCGGTCTTCCAGTCGAGCCAGCGACCGGTGGTGTCGTCCGAGGTGAGGTCGGCGAGCATGTCCGAGTACTGCATGACCTCGGGCAGCCAGTCCACCTCGATCGCCTCGACGTCGGCGAGGCCGCCGGCGCCCAGCTTGGCGAAGTAGTTGGTGCGAGCGTCGTTCGACGTCGCTGCGACGGTCGGCACCACGGTGATGTTCGGGTGCAGAGCCGTGTACTCGTCGAGCAGGTCCTGCGTGTAGCCGAAGTCGTTGAAGGTGGCGACGGTCAGGGTGATCTGCTCGTCGCTGGTGCTGCCGGAGGCCGAGTCGCTTGGGTTGGCGTCGCCGCTGCTGGAGCAGGCTGCGACACTGAGCGCGAAGACTGCCGCACCCGCAGCGATCCCCGCGGTCTTGTTGCGTCGTGAGAGGCTCACGTTCACTCCCTTGTGAAGTAGGTGCATGACCGACTCCTGAGAGCGCTCTCCCGTGCGGTGGGAGCGCTCTCACGAATCGCCTTGAACGTACGCCCGGGGGGTATGCCCGTCAAACCGTGCAAGCGCTTGCAAGCGTGGTCCGATATCGAATCGTTACCCCCGGGACGCACACAACCGGTTTTCTCGTGAGAGCGCGTTCACGTGCTGGAGAGAGCGCTCTCTCGTCGAAGCGCATCGACCACCGGGTGTCGCGATGGGTCCAACTCTGAGCTGTCGCACGAGACGGCGGGGGCGGCGAGGCTCCTCCCCTGGTTCCCACGCCGCCGCCTCGGCAGCGCGTCACCTCGCCGCCCCGTCACCGAGTGCCTTGGCGGCACCCGGTCACAGGTCGACGCCGCGGGACTCGAGACCGTGCCCGTGCTCGCGCGTCGGCCGGCCTCATGCGACTCCGCGACGTCCACCCTCACCTACGCCGGCGTCACTTACCGCATGAGAGACCAGGACGCAGCGGGCGGAGGATGGTCCCCCACCGATGACATGACGATCCCGTCGGCCCGCGAGCCCGACTCCTCGGGCGACGTCACGCACGTCCACGATCCTTCGCTCGCACCGATGCCGATGTGGTGAGCGCCGACCTGCAACACCGAGCTGCCCGTCAGGCGCAGTGACGTCTCAGAAAGGACACTGGCCCACCCGTCAGGCGCAGTGACGTCTCAGAAACGACACTGGCCCACCCGTCAGGCGCAGTGACGTCTCAGAAACGACACTGGCCCACCCGTCAGGCGCAGTGACGTCTCAGAAACGACACTGGCCCACCCGATCGGCAGCGGCCATGTACGCCATGAATGACAGTCACGCACCCAGCGAGCGACGGCCAGGTACCCCGTGACCGACGGCCAAGCACCCCGTGAGCGACCGCCACGCACTCCGTTCGGGGGCTCAACGGTTGAGCGTCGCCTGTCCCAGGACTCGCGATCCTGCGTAGACGACCAGCGACTGGCCAGCCGCGACGCCGCGCATCGGCTGCTCCAGCTGGACGACGATGCGGTCGCCCTCACGGACCACGGTGGCGGGCACCGGCTCGCCATGTGCACGCACCTGCGCCTCGCACGAGACAGGCTCGTCGGCGCCGACGTCCGGGGCGAGCCACACGACCTGCTCCCCCACCAGCGTCGACACCGACAGCAGCGTCTCAGGGCCGACCATGACCACGTTGCGGACGGTGTCGATGCCGGTGACGTAGCGCGGACGCCCGTCCGCCGCGGGGTTGCCCAGGCCGAGGCCCTTGCGCTGCCCCACCGTGTACGAGTACGCGCCCGTGTGCGCGCCAACCACGGCGCCGTCCTGGTCGACGATCTCACCGGGCCGCTCACCGAGCGCACGCTCGAGGAAACCCTTGGTATCCCCGTCGGCGACAAAGCAGATGTCGTAGGAGTCGGGCTTGTTCGAGACGCCCAGCCCGCGCGCGGCGGCCTCCGCGCGCACCTCAGACTTGGAGCCGACGGAGCCGAGCGGGAACATCGCGCGTTCCAGCTTGTCGGGCCCCATCACGGCCAGCACATAGGACTGATCCTTGGCGGGGTCCGCCGCGCGATGCAGCTCCCTCACCCCGTCGTCGCGGATGTCGATCCGCGCGTAGTGGCCGGTGACCACGGCGTCGAACCCCAGGGCCGACGCACGCTCCAGGAGCGTGTCGAACTTGATGTGCTCGTTGCAGCGCACGCACGGGTTCGGAGTGCGCCCGGCCTCGTACTCCGACAGGAAGTCGGCGACGACGGTGTCGTGAAACTCGTCGGACAGGTCCCACACGTAGTACGGGATGCCGAGCAGGTCCGCAGCGCGCCGGGCGTCGTTCGCGTCTTCGATGGAGCAGCAGCCTCGCGACCCGTTGCGGTGCAGGTCCCGGTTGCGACTGAGCGCCATGTGCACACCTGTCACGTCATGCCCCGCATCGACCGCGCGCGCCGCAGCAACGGCGGAGTCGACTCCTCCGGAGAGGGCGGCGAGCACGCGCATGAGGACCTCGCAGGACGGCGTCAGGGACCCGCCAAGTTTACGCGCCGCTCTGACTGGGCCCCGCCGGCGCGCTTCGCACCGTGCACACCATCGGTCGGTGTCACAACGTCGTCCCGTCTCGCACCGTCATTCGGGGCCGCACCGTCATTCAGAAGCGCAACGTCGTCCGGTGTCACAACGTCGTCCGGTGTCACAGCGCCGCCCCGAGTCGCGCTGTCGTCCCGAGTCGCAACATCGTCCCTAGTCACAGCGTGACTCCGAGTCGCGACGCCGCCGCGCGCGTAGGCGTCAATGCGGGCGCGGCCGCCGAGCGAGGGTGTGCGGGCACGGTCGACCGACCGTGGAGGCACGAACCAGACGCGGTTGTCGACGACATTGATGTCCCATCCGTCGCGATGCACGTCATGGTGGCATCGCACGCACAACAGCACTCCGTTGGACAGGTCGGTAGGGCCGGAGTCTCGGTCCCACCACTCGATGTGATGCACCTCGCACCAGCTCGGCGGTGCATGGCACTTCGCGCAGCCGCCGTCACGCTCGACAAGCGCAAGCCGTTGGGCCTGGGTGAACAGCCGTCGACGACGCCCCCAGTCGAGAACCTCGCCTTCGCTTCCGAGCACTGCGGGGATGACCTCGGCGTCGGCCGCCATCTGTCGCAGTGCGGTCACGCTGATGGGCGTAGTCGCACCGTCGATCTCGGCGATGCCGACGCCTTCGTGCAGAGCGTCGACGTCGACACGCACCACTACCGTGGTCCGGACACCGACATGATCGGATTCGCAGCCCTGGGCGTGGCGCGCGAGCCAGACCAGGGCATCCGCGCGCAGCTGAAGCGCAGTGGAGTCGGAGGTAGGCCCCTGTCCGATCTGCCGACGTGTGCCCGCCGACGTAGCCTGCGCCGCCTGTGCGGCCCTGGCGTCGCGTTGCTTCTGGAAGGCGTCACGCACATAAGCGTCGAGCATGGCGCGCACAGGTGCGGCCGAGACAGGGTCAAGCCGTGCGGTGACGGTGACCATCCCGTCGGGCTCGGACCGGATCGTCGCGGCTCGGTCGGCGTATTGGCGCTGCTCGCGTCCTTCCAGTTCATCAGGGCGCACACGCGCCTCCGCGAACGCGACCAGCCGTCGGATCTTCGCCAGCGGCAGGCCTATTGCCTTGCCGACGACGTCCCGTTCCCACTGCGCGAGCTGGTCCCCAATGAGGTTCTCGGCGACGCGCTCAAGCGCATCGGCAAGGAGCGCGCCGGCATCGACGGAGAGCCGGTGGCTCCGCAGCTCCATGGCGAGCATGGGGAAGCGCGGACCCCGATGCGTTGTCGCGGCAGGGTCGGCACCCGGCGCGAACGCACCGTCGGCACCCGACCCAGCAGAGTCGGCAGCCGCACGCTCTACATCCCCACGCTCGGCGCACCGGGCCTCGTCATCACGTGCCAGCACCCTGCCGACTCGCATCAGCCGCGACGCCTCGGCGAAACTCCCACCGGCGACAGAGGCTACGAGGCCCTGCGCGCTCTGATGCCCCTCGTGACGGGCCAACCCCACCGCGCCATCGGTCGGCTCGGACCGCCGCGCGACTTCCGCCGAGATCCGTGCAAGCAGCACGTCGGCCTCGCGCCGGACCGCCACCGCACGCACCTGCACCGCCAGCAGTTCCGCGCGAGGCAGCGACTCGACGTCGTCCACGAGCGCGCGCAGCGCGACGACATCCGTGAGGGTGCCGTCACTCGTCGTCATGGATTCATCCCGTCACGGGGGTCTGACAAATGGGACGAAAGGGGTGCCAGAGTGTTCAGGGACGAGCGGCAGCGGGACGAGCAACCTCAGCCAGCACAGCACAGCACAGCCAGCGCAGTCGGCGACCACCGGAGCACCACGGACGGGACCGCGAGAAGCCGATTGCGACCACTCTCATGACCGGGTGCGCGGAGCGCGGTCACGCGACCGCGCCTGCGGCCCGCGCGGCGGACCCTCACCCCGTGCGGCGTGCCCCGATGCGGCGGGCCAGCTCGTCGGCATCGCGCGTGACCGCCTCGACGACCCGCTCTCGCCATGTGTCGTCCCCTCGCTCGGACGGGAACGTGACCGCGAGCGCCGCGACCGGCCAGCCCGCGTGGTCGCGTACAGGCACAGCGACGGATGCGAGCCCCTCCGTCACGGAGCCGTCCTCCCAGGAGTAGCCTCTGGCGCGGGTCACGCGGACCAGCTCCTTGAGCTCACGGTACGACCGCGGCGCGCCCTGGGGCGCCGACTCGAAGGCCGCCGGTCCAGGGAAGGTGGCCCGCAGCTGCGCGTGTGGCAGCGCCGCGAGGATCGCACGGCCTGACGCGGTCACGAGCGCGCTGAGCCGCACGCCGACGTCGGTGATGAGCATGGGCCTGCGTGGCGCGCGCTGCTCGACGACGTAGACCACGTCGCGACCCTCGAGGACCGCGAGGTGCGCGGACTCCCCCACCCGGTCCACGAGCCCGGCGATCAGCGGGGCGCCGAGCCGGGACAGCGGCTGCTGTCGGGAGTAGCCGGAGCCGAGCTCATAGGCGGCGACGCCCAGGCCGTAGCGGGATTCCTCTGGCAGGTGCACCACATACCCGTGATCGACCATGGACGCGAGCTGGCGGTACAGGGAGGCGCGTGGGATGCGCAGCGCTGTCGCGAGATGACCGGCCGTGACGGGACCGCGCTGGCGTGCGAGGTGGGTGAGGATGGCGAGCGCCTGATCGACGGCTGGCGTGGCGGGGCGGGCTCGGGCCGGCCTGCGAACGCCACCGGGTGCCGCTTCCTGCGCGTCGTCCATGCGACTAGTCTCACATATGAGACAGCACTGCGGGGATGCGCGGTCCGCCCGCGACAGGAGCGCCGTTTCATGAGTGCATGACACTCCTCGACACGTCCGTCCCCACCGTCACGATCGGCGCGGGCGCCCCGTCCCCCGAGGACGTCGTCGCCGTGGCCCGCCGCGACGCGCACCTGCTGATCGACCCGGCCGCACTGGAGGGCATGGCCGGCTCGCGTGGCGTGATCGAGGCGCTCGCGGCGGATCCGCAGCCGCATTACGGCGTCAGCACCGGCTTCGGCGCGCTCGCCACCACGTTCATCGACGGCGACCGTCGCCGTCAGCTGCAGCTGAGCCTGGTGCGCTCGCACGCCGCCGGCGCTGGCCCGGAGGTCGAGCGCGAGGTGGTGCGCGCGCTGACGATGCTGCGCCTGTCGACCCTCCTGACCAGCCGCACGGGCGCACGTCCCGTCGTCGCCGAGACCTACGCGGCGATGCTCAACGCGGGCATCACGCCGATCGTCCACGAGTACGGCTCGCTTGGCTGCTCCGGCGACCTTGCGCCGCTGGCGCACGTTGCGCTCGCCGCCACCGGCGAAGGCCCCGTGCGAGACGGGCACGGCATTGCGATGGGCGCAGCGAACGCCCTCGCGTGCGCCGGGATCGAGCCTCTGGTGCTCGAGGAGAAGGAGGGCCTGGCGGTCATCAACGGCACGGACGGGATGCTGGGCCAGCTGCTGCTGGCGCTCGCCGACCTGGACCTGATGGTGACCACGGCCGACGTGACGGCGGGCATGAGCATCGAGGCGCTGCTCGGCACGGACGCGCCGTTCGCCGCGGACCTCCAGGCGCTGCGCCCTCACCCCGGGATCGGCGCGTCAGCCCACAACCTCACCCGCATCCTCGACGGGTCGGGCATCGTCGCGAGCCACCGCGGCCCGGACTGCACGCGGGTGCAGGACGCCTACTCGCTGCGGTGCGCTCCGCAGGTGGGCGGCGCCGTGCGCGACACGATCGCTCACGCGCGTCTGGTGGCGAGCCGCGAGCTCGCGGCGGCCGTCGACAACCCTGTGGTCACGCCCGACGGTCGTGTCGAGTCCAATGGGAGCTTCCACGGCGCGCCGGTCGCCTACGTGCTGGACTTCCTTGCCATCGCGGTGGCGGACCTGGCGAGCATGGCGGAGCGCCGCATCGACCGTCTGCTGGACCCCGCCCGCAATCACGGCCTGCCGCCGTTCCTGGCGCACGAGGTGGGCGTCGACTCGGGCCTGATGATCGCGCAGTACACCGCGGCGGGCATCGTGTCCGAGCTCAAGAGGCTGGCCTCCCCTGCGTCGGTCGACTCGATCCCGTCGTCGGCCATGCAGGAGGACCACGTGTCGATGGGTTGGCATGCGGCCCGCAAGCTGCGGACCTCGATCGACGGGCTGTCCCGCGTGCTGGGGATCGAGCTGCTTGCGGCGTCCCGCGCGCAGGCCCTCAGGGCTCCGCTCGAGCCGTCGCCCGCGACGGAGGCCGCAGCGATGCTCGTCTCTCAGTCCGCCGGTCCCGGCCCGGACCGCTTCGTGGCGCCAGAGCTCGAGGCCGCCGCCTCCGCCGTGCGCGACGGCCACGTGCTCGCGGCGGTCGAGCACCGCATCGGCCGGCTCAGCCACACCTGACGACCGCCCCACCTGACGACCGCCCCACGTCACCACCACCCCACCTGACGACCGCCGCACCGCCTTCACACCACCCGCTACCAGGAGGAACGATGACCGCCCCCGCTACCGCCCGCATCGTCCGCGCCGCCCGTGGCACGGAGCTCACCGCCAAGTCGTGGCAGACCGAGGCGCCGCTCCGCATGCTCATGAACAACCTGGACCCGGAGGTCGCGGAGCGGCCCGAGGACCTGGTGGTCTATGGCGGAACCGGTCGCGCGGCCCGCAGCTGGGAGGCGTACGACGCGATCGTCGCGACCCTGCGCGACCTCGAGTCCGACGAGACGCTGCTGGTGCAGTCGGGCAAGCCGGTGGGCGTATTCCGCACGCACGAGTGGGCGCCGCGGGTGCTGATCGCGAACTCGAACCTGGTGGGCGACTGGGCCACCTGGCCCGAGTTCCGCCAGCTCGAGGCGCTGGGCCTCACGATGTACGGCCAGATGACGGCCGGCTCGTGGATCTACATCGGCACCCAGGGCATCCTGCAGGGCACGTACGAGACGTTCGCCGCGGTGGCGCGGGAGCGTGCGGAGCGCGCCGGCCAAGACCCGCGCGTCGCCTCGCTGCGCGGCACCCTCACGCTGACCGGCGGCGCGGGCGGCATGGGCGGCGCGCAGCCGCTCGCGGTCACCCTCAACGAGGGTGCCTGCCTGATCGTGGACGTGGACGCGGCGAGGCTGGAGCGCCGGGTGGCGCACGGGTACCTCGACACGGTAGGCACGGACCTGGACGACGCGATCGCGCAGGCGGTCGCAGCGAGGAACGCGGGACGCGCGCTCTCGGTGGGCGTGGTCGGCAACGCCGCCGAGGTGTTCCCCGAGCTGCTGCGCCGAGGCGTGCCGATCGACATCGTCACCGACCAGACGTCCGCCCACGACCCGCTGAGCTACCTGCCGGAGGGGTTCACGGTGGAGCAGTGGCATGAGCGCGCTGCGCTCGACCCCGAATGCTTCACCGCCGCCGCCCGCGGCTCGATGGCGCGGCATGTGGAGGCGATGGTCGGGTTCAAGGACGCAGGCGCCGACGTCTTCGACTACGGCAACTCGATCCGAGCCGAGGCGCAGCTGGGCGGATACGAGCGGGCCTTCGACTTTCCCGGCTTCGTGCCTGCGTACATCCGCCCGCAGTTCGAGGAGGGACGCGGACCGTTCCGGTGGGCGGCGCTCTCTGGAGACCCGGACGACATCGCGAGGACCGACAAGGCGCTCATGGAGCTGTTCCCTGAGCATGAGTCGCTGCATCGCTGGCTCAAGGCTGCAGGCGAGAAGGTGCACTTCGAGGGCCTTCCTGCGCGCATCTGCTGGCTCGGATACCAGGAGCGTCACCTGGCTGGCCTCAAGTTCAACGAGATGGTCGCCTCCGGTGAGCTGTCCGCTCCGATCGTGATCGGGCGGGATCACCTGGACTCCGGCTCGGTCGCGTCCCCGTACCGCGAGACCGAGGGCATGAAGGACGGATCGGACGCGATCGCCGACTGGCCGCTGCTGAACGCGCTGCTCAACACGGCGTCGGGCGCGACCTGGGTGTCGCTGCATCACGGCGGCGGCGTGGGGATCGGGCGCTCGATCCACGCGGGCCAGGTGGTCGTGGCGGACGGCACCGACCTGGCTGCCGAGAAGATCTCGCGCGTGCTGGTCAACGACCCCGGCACGGGCGTCATGCGTCACGTGGATGCCGGCTACGAGCATGCGAGGGACATCGCTCGCGAGCGGGGCCTCCGTGTGCCCATGCTGGACGCATGATGACCGCATCCCCGACCGCCACGGAGCTCTCGCGGACCCGGCCTGCGCTGCGCGACGGCGTGCTGGACCCGGTCGATGCCCTGGCCGAGCTGGCTCCGATCGGACGCGACGAGGCGCGGGGCGGCTGGTCCCGTCATCTGCTGGACGATGCGGACCAGAAGATGCGCGAATGGTTCTTCCAGACGGCAATATCGCTCGGTTTGCGCTTCGAACGCGATGCGAACGCGAATCAGTGGGCCGTCTGGGCGCCCCCAGGGGCCTCCGGAAAGGCGGTCGGCACCGGCAGCCACCTGGACTCCGTCCCCGGCGGCGGTCCGCTCGACGGCCCGCTCGGCGTGGTCTCCTCGCTCGCGGCCGTCTCCCGCCTGATCGCGGAGGGTCACCGACCCGCGCACCCGATCCGGGTGGCGAACTTCGCCGAGGAGGAGGGCGCGCGCTTCGGCGTCCCCTGCCTGGGATCTCAGCTGCTGTGCGGCGAGCTCGCACCCGAGCGTGTGCGCGCATTGACCGACGCCACGGGAACCAGTTGCGCGCACGTGCTCGAGGCGGGCGGGTACGAGCCTTCCGTGATCGGCGCAGACCCGTCGCGCCTGGCAGACCTGGCCATGTACGTCGAGCTGCACGTCGAGCAGGGATGCCAGCTCGCGCCGCTCGACGCTCCTGTGGGCCTCGCGACCGGCATCCTGGCGCACGGACGCTGGCTGCTCACGATCACCGGCCGCGGCGACCACGCGGGCGCGACGGAGCTCGAGTCGCGGCACGACCCGATGCTCGTGGCCGCCACCGCGATCCAGGCAGCCCGCACGCACGCGCTGCTGGCGGACCCTGCGACCAAGGGGCGCGCGACCGTCGGCAAGCTGCAGGTGGTGCCCGGCGGTTCGAACGCCATCGCGTCCGAGGTGCGGCTGTGGCTGGACGCTCGCGCGGAACGCGATGAGGACGTGCGCGCGCTCGTGGCGCGCATCGTCGCCGAGATGGAGACGTCCGCGGACTCGGAGGGCTGCGAGATGGCCCTCACCGAGGAGTCGTTCAGCACTCGGGTGACGTTCGACGCCGCGCTGACCGCGCGCATCGGAGCGGCCCTCCGGCCGACGCTCGGGGACGTGCCGCGCATCCCGACCGGTGCGGGCCACGATGCGGGCATCCTCGCGGCGTACCTGCCGACCGCCATGCTGTTCGTGCGCAATCCCGACGGTGTGTCCCACTCGCCGCTCGAGGGCGCGACGGACGACGACATCCGCGCGGGAGTCGCCGCGCTCACCGATACGCTGCGCGCGCTGACCTCGCCGGAGGTCGCATGAGGATCGCCTGCGACCGCCTGGTCCTGCCCGACGGCGAGCTGACCGACGTCGTCATCGACCTCGACTCGGACGGCATCGTCCAGTCGTGGTCCACGGGATCGCCTGCCGCGACGCCGGATCTCGCTGTCGCGCTCGCCGTCCCCGCGTTCGCGAACACGCACAGCCACGCATTCCACCGCCTGCTGCGGGGCCGCACGAACTCGGGCGGCGGCGACTTCTGGCATTGGCGCGAGGTGATGTACGCGCAGGCCGGCACGCTGGACCCCGATCGGATGCGGTTCATCGCGACGGCCGTGTACTCGGAGATGGTGGCGGCCGGCTACTCCGCGGTGGGCGAGTTCCACTACCTGCACCACCGTCCCGACGGCACGCCGTATCAGGCGCATGACATGGAGCTGGCGCTCGCCGAGGCGGCGGACACGGCCGGGATCCGGCTCACGCTCCTCGACACGCTCTACCTCCAGGGAGGCCTGGGCCGCCCGGTCGAGGGCGCTCAGGCACGCTTCACCGACGGCACCGTCGCGCGCTCGCACGAGCGCTGGCGTTCGCTGCGCGCGGCCCTCGCCGACGCTCACCCGACGGTGGTCCTCGGCGCCGCGATCCATTCGGTCCGCGCCGTGGGTCCGGGACATCTGGCCGACGCGGTCGCGGGCCTGCCCGAGGATGTCCCGCTCCACGTGCACCTGTCCGAGCAGACCGCCGAGAACGACGAGTGCCTTGCCGCGACCGGAGTGACGCCCACGGCGCTGCTGGCGCGCGCGGGGGCGCTGTCCGAGAGGACCACCGTGGTCCATGCGACGCATCTGACCGATGCCGACGTCACGATGCTGGGCGGTGCGGGCGTGGCGGTGTCCATGTGTCTCAGCACGGAGGCGGATCTGGGCGACGGGCTGGGCCGGGCCGCCGATCTGCGCGACGCGGGCGCGCGGCTCACGATCGGGTCCGACCAGAACGTGGTCGTGGACCCTTTCGACGAGCTGCGGCGCCTGGAGGGCGGCGCTCGCCTCGCCGCCCACCGACGCGGAGTCCTCTCCCCCGACGAGCTGTGGCGGGCGGGCGGCATACAGGGCCACATCGCGCTCTGCCCGCTCGGCGCGCCAGTACGGGCGCTGCGCGTGGGCCATCCGTTCGATCTGGCGATCCTCGATGCGCGCTCTGTGCGCACGGTAGGCGCAGACCCGCACGAGCTGATGCTGGCCGCATCGGCGGACGACGTCCTGGGCACCGTGGTGCGCGGGACGCACCGGGAGTCGGCGCACCTGCGCGCCGTGGCCGTCGCGAACTACCTGAGGGCGGAGGCCGGCCATGGGCAGTGAGGCGATCGTCGGCATCGGCGTCCTGGCCACGATGGACGACCGCGAGGGCACCGGTGCAGGCCTCATGGCCCTCCACCGTGATGCGGCCGTGGTCGTGGAGGATGGACGGATCGCATGGATCGGCCCGTCGTCCCAGACTCCTGAGACGGATACCAGGTACGACGCGGCTGGCGCTGCGATGATCCCGGGCTTCGTGGACTCGCACACCCACGCGGTCTTCGGCGGGGACCGCGCCGCGGAGTTCGATGCTCGGATGTCCGGAGCGCC
This sequence comes from Demequina capsici, assembly GCF_032102965.1. Taxonomy (NCBI): domain Bacteria; kingdom Bacillati; phylum Actinomycetota; class Actinomycetes; order Micrococcales; family Demequinaceae; genus Demequina; species Demequina capsici. Next base: position 2,126,888 of record NZ_CP134880.1, read on the forward strand.
CTACTCCGCCGGCGGGATCCGCTCCACTGTGGCCGCCACGCGCGCCGCAACATCCGACGAGCTCACGGCACGCACCCAGCACCTGCTGGACGAAGCCCTGCGCCAAGGCACCACCACCGTGGAGATCAAGTCCGGCTACGGGCTCGACGTGAAGACGGAGCGGCGGCTGCTCGAGGTCGCCGGGCGATTCACCGACGAGGTCACGTTCCTCGGTGCGCACGTGGTCGCGCCAGAGATGACGTCGCGCCGTGCCGAGTACGTGGACCTCGTGGCGGGGCCGATGCTCGCTGAGGCTGCCCCCCTGGCGCGGTGGATCGACGTGTTCTGCGAGGACGGGGCGTTCGACGTCGAGGAGACGCGGCGCATCCTGGCCGCCGGACGTGACGCCGGGCTGGGGCTGCGTGTGCACGCCAACCAGCTCACGCAGTCGGGAGCCGCTGGGCTCGGCGTCGAGCTGGGGGCGGCGAGCATCGACCACTGCACGTTCCTGTCGGACAAGGACGTGGACGCGTTGGCCGCGTCCGACACAGTGGCGACGTTCGTGCCGGGCGCCGAGTTCTCCACGCGTCAGCCCTATCCACGCATCGAGCGCCTACGGGAGGCGAGCGTCACCTGGGCGATCGCGTCGGACTGCAACCCCGGCTCCTCCTTCACGACGTCGATGCCGTTCTGCATCGCATTGGCGGTCCGGGACATGGGCATGACGCCGTCGGAGGCGATCCGCGCGGCGACCCTGGGTGGGGCGCAAGCGCTGCGCCGGACCGACGTGGGCCGCATCGCTGTCGGCGCCCGTGCCGACCTGGTGCTGCTCGACGCCCCCGACCCGGTGCACCTGGCCTACCGGCCGGGCGTGCCGCTCGTGAGCCGCGTCTGGCGCGACGGCGTGGTGGCGACCCGGTGGGAGCACGTGGCGGGCTGAAGAGAAGCGCCTGGCCAGCAGATTCTCGCTCGTCCTCATCCCGCATGCAACGACGTCCACCGCCTCTGCTCGCATGCCCGGGAGGCTCGCCCGACTCCGGGTGCGCGGATACCATCGCCCTCCGGCGGATCGGTTGCGGGCTTCCGGGGACTACAACCAGGTCTCGGGTGGCATCTGTGCGATGACGGGGTTGATCGGGTCGCTGCCAGTCACGGAGAACAGCGCTTCGTGCTCGCCTGTCGCGATGTTGGTGCGCAGGACTGTGGCGCGTTTGCCCAGCCCTTGAGCGGTCAACAGGTGGTCGTTGTCTGCAAGGCCGAGCGGCCGCAGCCTGCGGAACCCCATCGAGTTCGGCTTGGGGAACATCTCGATCTCATGCCTGGTTCCGTCGAGCCCCTGGATCCATGAGAGCGGCCGTGGCGGATGAGTCGTATGCCCGCCAAGGAGCAGACGATCCGAGTCAGGCCCCCATGATGCGGTGCCCGACAGGTACGCGCCGGGATACGAGGCGACCGTGTGGCCCGTGGCCACGTCCAGGACTCGCACCCCGTTCACGTCGAACTCACCTTCGGGGCCTCGAACCTCGACCGCCAGCAGCCGCCCGTCGGGCGACCACTGCACCGGAACGGTCGCTTCGTCGAAAGTGGGTCGGCCGCCAGTAACCGACAGGACTCGTTCATGTCCGTACGTGTAGATCTCGCGAGGAACCTGGCCATCGAATGTAGCGATCCAGATCGAGGTACGTACGCTGCGAATGACGTGCCGGTGATGTGCGCTTTCCAACGCATTGGCTTCCTCCGGCGGCATGCCGGAGGTATCCGGCCATGGTTCGGTCGCCGAGGTCCAGAGTTCGATGATCGCGACATGCTCCCCGTCGGGAGAACCACCGAAGTATGCCGAGGCCTGAGCCGCCGCTATGCGGGGCTCAAATCCCACTCTGTCGACCTCACCTGTGGACACGTCGACCCGATAGACGCCCTCCGTAGTGGACCATGGCACACCCTTCCGCACCTCAGCTGCAGGGACAGCCACTCGTCGATTCACGAGAATCGCTCGCCCACCAGGAACGATGGCGATCTGCTCACCCGCGTCGAAGTCCGCCGGCAGAGCCATCTGGCCCGTCTGCTTCGCACCGAGACTCCAGCCCTCGTACTGGAAGCCCAACAAGGTGCGTTGCCCCAAACCGAACAACGCCACCACCGGCGCATCCGAAGGCCACAAGGAGCCTTCACCCAAGGTCGGACTCCAGCGAGCCATGCCTTTCATCTTTCCCCCATGCCCGTCAGCGTTGACCTCGATGTCTTGAAGTATGGCCGGACCACATCTGCCCCGCACCGACAAGGGAGAAGTTGCCGGCTCTGCAATCTCACGGGGCGACGCACTTGCCGCCAAACCGACCAGTGGTCAATCCACCGGCTTGGGCGGTCAAGTCCTTAGACGTGGTGTATCTGATTCGTGATCCTTCGATGCTTGTGTGTCAGGCGGTGAGAGCGCGGAGGTCGGGTTCGATCACCTCCTCGGTGTCGGGTTCGCCGACGCGACGTGCTGCGGCGAGGGCGTCGAGTCCGAGGTAGCGGCGTTGCTCAGCCCATTCGTCGCGCGCTACTGAGCCGGCCGAGGCATACCAGGCAGGCTGACCGACGCCGAGCCGGCCCGTCCCCGCGAGTAGACCGGGATCACGTCGAGCGGAGCCGCGGTCTCGATCCACTCACCGCCCGCATGTATGGACCCGTCGTGCATGCCGTGCCACTCGACGCCGGCGGGAAGGTAGACCTTCCGGGCGCGCGCACCGGGGTCCACCACGGGTGCCACCACCAGCTCGCCGCCCAGCATGAACTGATCCTTCAGGGTCCAGCACCGCGCGTCGTCGGGGAACTCGTGGAACATGGCGCGCAGCACGGGCTGGCCGTGCTCATGCGCGTCCCGCATCGTCTGCCGAAGGTAGGGCCGCAGTTCCTCGCGCAGGTGCACGTACGAGGCGAGCACGTCGTAAACCTGGTCGCCGAAGCTCCACAGCTCGTTCGGTGCACCGCTCTCAAGCCGACGTTCGCCGTCGGCCGTGGTCACGCGCTCCACCGGCTTGCGGTCGCCGTGCATGCGCATCACCGGACAGAACGTCGCGAACTGGAACCAACGGATCAGGAGCTCGTGGAACTCGGGGTCCTCGATGTGGCCGTCGTGAAAGCCGCCGATGTCTGTGGTGAACCACGGGATGCCCGCGATGCCCATATGGATCGCGGCGGTGATCTGGCGGCGCAGGTCCGTCCACGTGGAGTGGATGTCGCCGGACCAGGCGAGCGCTCCGTAGCGCTGGCTTCCCGCCCACGCGCAGCGCACCAGGTTGACGACGTCCGTCTGACCCGAGGCCATCTGTCCTTCATAGAAGGCGCGCGAGTAGGCCTGCGGATAGATGTTCGCCACCTGCACGGCCGGACCCTGGTGGTAGCGCTGCTGGTCGAAGTCGTACACCGCGTACTCGGGCTCCGCCTCGTCGAGCCAGAACAGCTTGATGCCCAGGTCGGCGTAGTTGCGCTTGCAGATCTCCCAGACCTTGTCGCGCGCGGCCGGGTTCGTAGCGTCGAGGAACGCGCTCGGCTCCTCGAAGGACATCTGGATGTTCGCGCCCCGCTCCACGCGGACCAGGGCGTTCATGCGCGCGAGTTCGTCGAAGTTCTCCGAGTGCACGGAGATCTGCGGCCACACGGACACCATGAGCTCGATGCCGAGCGAACACAGCTCGTCGACCATCGCCTGAGGGTCAGGCCAGAACTCCTCCTCGAACCGGAAGTCGCCCATCGTGGGCCAGTGGAAGAAGTCGGCGACGATCACATCCATAGGCAGGCCGCGCCGCTTGTGCTCGCGCGCGACGTCGAGCAGCTGTTCCTGGTTCCAGTAGCGGAGCTTGCACTGCCAATACCCGAGCCCGTGCTCCGGCATCATCGGCACATGGCCGGTCGCATCGGCGTAAGCCGCGGTGATCGCGGCGGGCGTCGCTCCGGCGGTGATCCAGTAGTCGAGCTGGAGCGCCGACTCGGCGGTCCATTCGCTCCTGTTGGCTGCGAACGTGGCCCGTCCGATCGCGGGGTTGTGCCACAGGAGTCCGTAGCCGCGGCTGGACAGGACGAACGGCACGCTCGCCTGCGAGTTGCGGTGGGCCAGTTCGAGCGTCGCACCCTTGAGGTCCATGAGCGCCTGCTGGTACTGCCCCATGCCGTACAGCCGCTCACCGTCGTTCGCCTCGAACGACGCGGTGATCCTGTGCGCACCTCCGGGGATGCCACGGAGGTGTCGCGCCTCGTACTTCAGCGAGCCGCCCGTCTCGAGCTCGCGGAGCAGCACGGTGCCGTCCGTGTCCGTGTAGTCGATGCGGCACTGGTGGACCGGATAGCCGGCCTGGACGTCCAGGAAAGCGCACGCGGTGAGCGTCGCGACGATCCGGCCGTTCACCACCCGGGCCACGTCCCCCTCGACCGTCACCGTCGGCGCGGTGGACGAGGGCGGAAGGAGCGCGTAGTCCGTGTCGACGAGCTCCCCTGCGCGGGTAGAACGCGTGCGCAGGCTGTCGGCGCCCCATGCCTGGACGTAGACCGTCTCGCCGTCGCCTCGCCAGACGACTCCGTCAGGCCTGATCTCGAAGCTGTGCGTCATGGGAAGAAGACCCCTCACGAGTTCTGGCCAGCGACAGGCAGCATCACCCGCATCTGCGACGGCAGGCGCTCACCCCACCGGTGGTAGGGCACCAGCGGCACCTGGGCGGTGGTCGTCGTGGCGGCGACGGAAGGGGCGCTGCCGTAGGCAGGAAGGCCGCCGGAGGCGACCGTTCCGTCACCCAGACGCAGCGTCACCGAGGCGCCGTCCGCCTCGGCCAGCACGGGCTCGGACGCGAGGATCGAGGCGTCCTCGAAGCTCGCCCCCTCCGGTAGATCGGTCGATTCGAGGCACAGCACCAAGGGGCCACGCTCGACTGCCACGGTGCCGCGCATCGCGTCGATGCGGCGGTCCGGCCATGTGAGACGGGGCGCCACGTCCAGGGACAGCGTCACCACGTCCCCGACGCTCACGGCACCCGCATCCCACCAGCCAGGCTCGGGCGTCGCCTCGCCGCGCGGGCCGGCGGCAACGGCGCCACGCGACCACGACGGGATACGGAGCCGCAGGCCGGCTCCAGTCGGGGGTGCCTCATCGATGACGACCCGCACCGTCCCGTCGTCCGGGTACCGCGTCTCGACATGGAAGCCGAGGCGCCCACCATCGACCGCTATGTTCCACTCGCCAGCCTCATAGAGCACGAGGGACACGACGTCGCCTTCGGCGTACGCGGAGTAGGTGTGAAGCGACGCGAAGGTCCGGGCGACGTTCGTGGGGCAGCACGACACATCGAACCACGGTGCGCGCACGCCGCCTTCGGCACGGTGATTCACACCCCCACCCGAGTACTCTCCGCCGGCGACGCGCACGTGGAGCGGGTTCGCATAGAAGAACGCGGTGCCATCCTCGTCGGGCGCGGCGGCCACCACGTTGTACAGGGTGCGTTCCATCAGGTCCGCGTACCGCGGATCACCAGTGGCGAGCAGCAGCCGCCACGCGAGCATCGTCGACGCGACGCCCGCGCACGTCTCGCAATAGGCACGATCCGGCGGCAGCTCCCAGTCCTCGCCGAAGCCCTCGTCCTGATGCCGTGAGCCCATCCCGCCCGTCAGATACGTGCGACGCTCGACGGTGCGAGCCCACTGGGCCTCGAGCGTGCCGAGCAGTTCCGCGTCTTCCGAGTCGACGGCGACGTCCACCGCCCCCGACGCGAGGTACAGCGCACGGACGGCGTGGCCCCTGAACGCGGTCGCCTCCCGGATGGGGGTGTCGTCCTGGAAGTACTCGGCTGACAGCAACGGACGCACAGGAAGGACGCCGTGTCCGCGACGGTCGAGGAAGATCCTTGCCTGCTCCAGATAGCGCTGCTCCCCCGTCGCGCGAGAGAGCTCCGCGAGTCCCACCTCGATCTCAGGGTGGCCGCAGAGCGACTCGCGTGAGCCGGGCCCGAACTCGCGGCACACATGATCGGCTGCGCGCCGGGCGACAGCGACCAGCAGGTCGTCGTGCCCGGTGCGCAGCCTCGCCACCGCGGCCTGGAGGAGATGTCCGACGTTGTACAGCTCATGCCCCATGGACATGTCGGAGTATCGCGGTGGCAGCCCGGGGTGCCCGAAGGCCGTGCTGAGGTATCCGTCATCGTCCTGTGCTGCGGCGACCCGTGCGACGAGTGCCTCGTAGCGGGCGCGGAGCTCGGCATCGTCGGCCCGTCCAAGCTCCCACGCGATGCCCTCGAGCATCTTGTAGACCTCGGAGTCCGAGAACTGCCAGCCGGCCCGTTCGGTGGTCTCCGCGCCGCGTGCGACACGGTCGAAGTTCTCCAGCCACCCGAGCCGCTCCATCCACGACTCGCAGTGCGCGATCGTGGCCTGCGCGTTGACGCGCTGGCGGCGGCCCCAGAACCCTTGCGGACTCCACGAGACGTCCCGGATCCCGACGCCACGTCTGGCGCCCTTGGCAGGGACGACGGGGCACGCGGAGGACGCAGCGGGCTGGCCGGCGACGACGATCGGAGCCGGTGTTGAGAAGGTCATGTTCTAGTCCTTCACTGCACCCGCGGTGACACCCGCGGCAACGTACCTCTGTGCGAAGACCAGGAGCACGGCTGCGGGCACCGACGCGACGACGGCGGTGGCCATGATCGCGTTCCACTGGGTGGTGTTGTTGCCGATGTAGGCGTAGATGGAGAGGGTGACGGGGACGAATTCCGCGTTGCGCGCGAGCGTCGACGCGAAGATGAAGTCCGACCACGCCCACAGGAACGCGAAGAGCGCGACCGTGATGGCGGAGTTCCGGCTGATGGGCATCACGACCGAGCGGAAGGTGCGCCACGCACCGGCGCCATCGACCCTCGCAGCCTGCAGCAGCTCACGCGGGATGCCGCTCATGAAGGCAGTGAAGAGCAGCACGCCGAACGGCACGGCGACCGTGGAGTCTGCGAGGATCAGGCCGGGCAGGGAGTTGAGGAGGCCCAGGCGGACGTAGATCGCGTAGAAGCCCATGGACATCACGACGGCGGGGATCATCTGCGCGACGAGGAGGATGAAGTTGAGGGTCTTCCCACCGCGCATCTTCAGCAGCGCGATGGCGTACGCGGCGGGTGCCGCCAGGGCGATGGTGAGGATGACGCAGCCGAGCCCCACGACAAGGCTCACCCCGAGCGCGGGGAGCTGCTGCTCGGCGACGGCCTGGTAGCCCTCGAGGGTCGGGTTCGTGGGGAACAGGTGCGGGGGGTTGGCGCGCAGGTCGCTGCGCTGCGTGAACGAGACGTTCACCATCCAGTACACCGGGAACAGCATCACGGCAGTGAAGAAGACTCCCAATGCGGTCTTCCACCAGGTGGAACGCTTCTTCGAGACGGCGGTGCGGGCCATGTCAGTGCTCCTCTCGGCTCTGCAGGCGGACGTAGAAGAGGCCGAACACCAGGGCGATCAGGATGAGCAGGTTTCCGATCGCGGAGGCAGGCGAGAATGCCGGCTGACCGGTGCCGAAGGCCTCGCGGTACGACCAGACGGAGAGGATCAGCGAGCTGTTCGCCGGTCCGCCCTTGGTCATGATCCAGATGATGTCGACGACCTTGAGCGTGTACACGAGCCCGAGCAGGATCGTGATGGCGGACACGGGGCGCAGCAGCGGGAACGTGACGCGCCAGAACGTCTTCCACGCACCCGCGCCGTCCAGGGACGCCGCCTCGTAGACGTCACCGGGGATGTTCTGCAGGCCCGAGTAGAGGATCACCAGGTTGAACGGGATCCCGAGCCAGATGTTCGCGATGATGACCGCGGTGAGCGACCATTCGGGCGACGTGAGCCAGTTGATGGGGTCCGCTCCGACGGCGACGAGGAATGCGTTGACGACACCCGAGTCGGAGTTCATCATCCACGCCCACGTCGAGGCGGAGACGATGAGCGGGAGGAGCCACGGCACCAGGAAGAGCGCGCGCAGCACGCCGGAGAGGCGGAAGTTGTGGCGAAAGAAGACGGCGAGGGCGAGCCCGATCGCGTACTGGAAGATGATCGACAGGCCGACGAACACCAAGGTGTTCCACAGTGCCGGCTTGAACAGGTTGGACGTGATGACGTCGACGTAGTTCTGGAGGCCCACGAACTCTGCGTTGCCCTGCACGAACGCCCGCACGTTGTAGTCGTGGACGGAGAGGTCCACGCTCCTCATGAGCGGGTATGCGTAGAACGCGATCAGGTAGATCACGAGCGGGGCCGCGAATCCTACGGCCGTCCAGGGGGAGCCGTGGATGGTGCGCTGCCAGGCGCGGCGCCGACGCGGGCTGGGTGCCCGCTCCTCTGTCTCGGCGACGGCAGCCAGGGCTGTGGTGGTCATGCGTGTACCTCGATGCTGCTGATGTGGTGCGTGTGGTGCGGTTCCGGCGGGAACGGGTGCGGGGCTGGAGAGGTGCCCCGCACCCGTCGGTCAGCCGAGCGTCACTCGCCGGTGGCTGCGACGGCGGCGTCCTGGGCCGCGTCGAGGGCGTCCTGCGCGGACATCGCGCCGGACATCGCAGCCTGGACTGCGGTCCAGAGCTGCTCGGAGATCAGCGGGTAGTCGGTGCCGAGGTTGTCGCTGGTGCGACCCTTGGCGGCCTTCACCGCGTCCACCCAGACCTGCAGCTCGGGGTGCTCGTCGAGGAATGCGGCCTGCGCCTCGGCCGTCGGCGGGATGTAGTACGCGAAGGTGTCGGCCGTCTGGACGAACCCGTCGGTGGTGGTCATGCACTCGACGATCTGACGGGTCACGTCGTAGCGCGAGGTGTCGGACTGCACGGGCGCGATGATGAACTCGCCGCCGGTGGGAGCTGGAGCAGCCCCGCCGTCGATGGCGGGCAGCGTGATGAACCCGGTGTTGAAGTCGGCTGCCATGGCGGCGTTGACCTGCCAGGTGCCGTTCTCGACGAAGCCGGTCTTGCCGTCCAGGAACTCCTCCCAGGCGGTGTTCTGAGAGTTCTGGATGGCGGACTGGGGGGCGTAGCCCTCGTTCAGCCAGTCGACCCACAGCTGGAGGGCCTCGACGGCCGCAGGCGAGTTGAGCTCGGTGAGGTCCGCTCCTGCGCCCCAGAACCACGGCAGGAACTGGAACGAGCCCTCCTCGGTGCCGACACCGGCGAACGTGATCGCCTTGTTACCGGTGTCCGCGATCTTGGCGAGCGCCGCGTTCAGGGAGTCCCAGTCGGTGATCGATGCGGGGTCGACGCCTGCCGCGTCGAGGATGTCCTTGTTGTAGTAGAGCGCCAGGGTGTTCGCGCCGATCGGGATGCCGTAGGTGTCGCCGTCGAGCACACCTGCTGCGAGGAGGTTCGAATCGATCGCGGAGGTGTCGAGGCCCAGCTCATCGGTGGTGGTGAGCGCGCCGGTCGACGCGAGCGTCGACACGGCTGGGTTGTCGAGCAGCGCGATGTCGGGCGAGGTACCCTCCTGCGCGGACAGCAGCAGCTGGTTGGTGAGCGCGGTCGTGTCGTACGCGGTGCGCTGGATGGTCACGCCCGCCTCGTCGCCGCACTGCTGCACGCGGTTGGCCCAATCCGAGCCCTCCGTGTGCTGGGGGTACGGGTCCCACCAGGTGTAGGTGCCGCCCGCGGCGGCGCCCGAGCCGGAAGCGGAGGCGTCGTCGCCACTGCCGGATGAGCAGCCGGCGAGCGCGCCGACTGCGATGGCGGCGGTCGCGAGCACGACCGTGGATCGCTTGTGGTTGTACTTCATCGTTCCTCCTTGAACGTTGACCCGCTGGGGATGCGGGAGCTGCGTGCCCCGTCAGACGGCTGGCGGTGCCGCCATGGAGCCCCGGTCGTGAATCTCCGGGGCGATCAGCTCGACAGTGTGAGGCGCTGCCGCGTCGATGCGGCCCTCGATGCGGTCGACCAGCTGCTGGACAGCGTGCCTACCGAGCCGGTCTGCGGCGCTGTCGATCGCCGAGAACGGAAGTGAGAAGGTGCGGGCGAAGACGTCCGAGTACCGGCCGATGACCGACAGGTCGTGGGGGACGGACAGGCCTCGCTCCTGCAGGACGGCGGGGAGGGCCGCAGCCGCTCCCTCGTTGTTCAGCAACAACGCCGTCGCATGCGGGTGGGCGTCGAGGAACCGGTGCAGGTCCTCGCCGATGCCGGGCTGGCTGGATGCGGCGAAGTAGTGGTGCAGGTCGACGCCGAGCTCATCGGCCTTGGCCTTGGCCGTGTCGGCGAGCCTCCACACGTAGGCGCCGCCGCGGCGGACGACGTCCTCGGGCTGGGAGACGAGGATCATCTCCCGGTGGCCGAGCCCGTGCATGTGCTCCACCATGAGGCGACCGGAGGCCTCGAAGTCCAGGTCGAACACGTCGACGCCGTGAGTGTCGCCCGGGAGGCCGACGAGCGTGCCGGGGCGGTGGACGGAGCGGAGGGGCTCGAGCCTGTCGTCCTCCTCGGCCACGTTGAGGAGCACGAAGCCGTCGACCATCTGGGAGCCCGAGAGGCGGCGGATCGCTCCGGGGCCGTCCTCGTCGGACACGAGGAGGGTGTCGTAGCCGAGCTCCCGCGCGGTATCGGTGACGCCCTTGATGTACTCGAGCATGGCGGGGGCGAACTCGTCCTCGACGAAGCGTGCGAACAGGGCGAGCACCTGGGTCTGCGAGGTGCGGAGCGCACGGGCTCCGGCGTTGGGCGTGTAGCCGAGCTGCTCGACTGCGGCGAGCACCCGATCGGTGACCTCCGGGGAGATGGGTCGCTTGCCGCTGAGGGCGTACGACGCGGTGCTGCGGGACACGCCCGCAGCCTTCGCCACATCTCCGATGGTGACCACTGTTCGCCTCAGCTCCCTTGCTGTCGACAATCGTCGAATCCATTCGATTCAACGTCGACGACTCTATGTCGAATGGATTCGACGCTGCAACCGCAATCCGGCGCCGTTACCGAATCGTGATGCACCGGCGATGGTTCGCGGACCCCGGAGCACACATCTGGATTCCGCTATCGCCCCTGATATTCATGAGTGTGAACCCCCGGCGACCGCCTGTAGGCGGGGCGTGCAGGGTTCCGGTGCGTCGGACGACGCGAACGGATCGCCCTGATGGGCTACTGCCCCTGGGAAGGGCAGTGGTGCGACACCGTCCTGGTGGAGCGTCGCCGCGCGGACTGACCCATCGGCGGCAGCGCCGCATGGAGATCTGATGAAGTTTCGCGGCACCCCCTGCCGCGCGCACCTCGAGCCTGGCACACTCCCCCACAGGGAGGGCATCACATGAGGATCCACGTCATCGCGATCGCGCTGATCGGCACGCTCACGCTCGCCGGATGCGGCGGTGTCGGCAGCCTGAGGGACGAGGCCGGGGACGCCGCCTCGAGCGCCGCGCATGCCGCAGCGTCGGCCGTCGCGTCGGCAGCGGCGACGCCGGGCCCGCTGGCCTCGGTGGCGGCACAGGCGTCGGCCACACCCCACCCCAGTGTGTCCGCGAGCGCCGTGGCTGCTCAGGTGCGCACGAACGCACCGAGCGGTGACGGCTCGGTCAGCTTCACGATGACCGTGCCGCGCGCCGCGACGCTCACAGTTGCGGCGACCGTGGACTGTGCCGTCGACGGCCGCATCTACTCCGCATCGACGGATGCCGGCGGGGACAACGCGGCGATCGCGTTCGACCTGACGGCCGCGCGCTACACCGGCGCAGGCGACTACACCTTCGCCGGGTCGCTCACGGTCACCGCCGGTGGGCAGACCACGTCGACCCCTCTCGTCGCCTACGGAAGCATCGGCTCTGACCTGTCCGGGAGCATCGTCGCCGACAACGACCAGCTGCAGGCCACACTGTCCTGGACCTGCGGTTGACGCCGCCTCGGCGCGACGGAGCCAGCCGCCAGGCGGCGGCCGTCAGTGCGCCTCCTCGACGGCGCGCGAGTCGGTGAGCGTCAGCGCTCCCACGCCCGCGATCAGCCCGACCACCAAGGCGAGCACCAGGTAGATCACGCTGGCACCGTGCAGGAACGATGCGACGAGCGCGTCGCTCCAGGCACCGACGGGCAGCGCGGTGGTCACGAGCACGGCGATCAGGGTGCCGACCACCGCGGTGCCGACGCTCGAGCCGACCTCCTGCGCCGTGTCGTTGAGCGCAGCGCCGAGCGACGTGCGGTTCTCCGGCATCGCGTCCACCAGCGCGACGGCTCCGATCGTCATGACCGTGCGCAAGCCGATCGTGAACACGACCATCGACGCGGCGATCGCCGGATATCCGTGCTCGACGCTCCACGCCAGCGTTCCCAGTCCCGCGGTCAGCAGCCCGGCGCCGACGAGAGTGGCCGCGCGGTGGCCGTACCGGCGCGCGAGCCCTTCGGACAGCGGTGACGCGAGCAGCATGGTGGCGATCAGGGGCAGGTTCGCGAGGCCGGCCTTGACGGGGCTCCAGCCGTACGCGTATTGGAACAGCAGGATCAGCCCGAACATCACGCCTGCCATGGCGATCGAGGTGCCCACCTGAGCGAGGCTCGCTCCCCGGACGGTGCGGTCGCGAAACACCGCCAGGTCGAGCATGGGCTGCGCGACGCGCTTCTCGCGCGCCACGAACCCGACGAGCGCGAGGACGGCCCCGACGGCGACCGTGACGGTGAGCGGAGCCCGCCAGCCATGTTCGACGCCGCTCGTGAGGCTGTAACAGGCAAGACCGATCGTGGCGATGCTGAGCGCGGACCCCACGAGGTCAAGACGGTCGTGCGTGAGGCCCTCAGGATCGTCGCCTGCCACCCCGAGCCGCACTCCGATCCACGCGATCAGGGCGATGGGGGCGTTGACCAGCAGCAGCCACCGCCAGTCGACGTGCGCGAGCGCCGTGCCCCCGAGCAGCGGGCCCAGGATGAAACCGCTCATGCCGACCGCGATCATGAGGGTCATCGCCTCGCGGCGCAGCGACTCGTCATCGAAGAGCCTGAAGACCAGCGAGTTCGTGATGGGGGCCATGGCGGCTGCGGCGATGCCGAGCGCCGCGCGCAGGGCGATCAGGCCGGCGGCCGATTCGACGAGCAGGACGCCCAGGCTGATCAGCCCGAACGCGGCGAGGCCGATCTGCAGGACGCGGCGCCGGCCGAAGCGATCGGCCACGGATCCCGCGGTGAGCAGCAGTCCCCCGAAGGTGAGCGAGTAGGCGCCAGTCACCCACTGCAAGGCGGTGGTGCTGGCCCCGAGGTCGCGGCCGATCGTGGGTAGTGCGATTGACAGCAGCGTGTTGTCGGTCATCTCGACGAAGAAGGCCAGGCAGAGTGCTGCGAGCGGGATCGCTGCCGCACGGAGCGACGTGTAGGTGCGAGGCCTGAGGGCCTCGAGGGTGGTGGAGCTCATGGGCGCCTCCTTGAATCGAACGTTGTTCGGTTGTCGAACACTGTTCGAGAGAATAGAACAGTGTTCGACAACACGCAAGATGTGATGAGATGAAGCCATGGCCGACGACTCGAAGCGCACCCGCACCCGCGCCACGCATTCGCTCGAGGCCGTCATCTCGGAGGCCGTCGCACTGCTCGACGAATCCGGGGAGCAGGCCCTCACCTTCCGCGCCCTCGCTGCTCGGCTCGGAGGCGGACCGGCAAGCGTCTACTGGTACGTGTCCAGCAAGGACGAGCTCCTCGACCGCGCGAGCGACCACGTCCTCGCCGACGTCCTCGCGGCGACGGAGGACCTCCAAGGCTCCGACCCGATCGACGATGCGCGCACCGTGGCCGTCACCCTGTTCGACACGATCATCGTCCGCCCTTGGCTCGCCGCCTACTTCATGCGAGACGCCGAGCAGCAGCCGAACGCGCTCCGGCTCTTCGACCGCCTCGGGCGTCAGGTCATGCGGCTCGGCTTGACCGCGCACGACACCTTCGACGCCGTGTCCGCGATCATCGGCTTCGTCATCGGCACCGCAGCAGACCTCAGCCAGCAGCCGCCGCAGACGGTGCGCGACGGAAGCCTCTCTCTCGATCAGCACCTGCAGGAAGCAGTCGCCCGTTGGCGCGCGCTCGACCCGCACGAGTTCCCCTTCATCCACTTCATCCTCGACGAGTTCGCCACCCACGACGACGCCACCCAGTTCCGGGCGGGTCTCGACCTCCTGCTCGACGGGATCCGCCAACGCGCCGAGGCCGGCTGACGGTCCGCCGGCTGCCATATCCGCAGCACTCCCTCAGGCGACCGTCAGCACTCCCCCAGCCGCAGGTCAGGCCGGCCTGATGGGGTGGGCGACATGAAGCGTCGCTCCCTGCTGATCACATCCGCCGTCGCGGCATGCCTCCTCGCGCTCACCGTCACGGCCGACGCCGCGGGCCGGCAGCGCATCGACGCCCGGCTCGCGGACGCACCGTCCCCGTACCCTCTTCGATTCACCGGCGGCTCCGCGTTGCTCGCACTCGCCACGGGCCGGATGGCCGTCACGGCATCGCTGACGGCCGACGATGTATCCTCCCTGATATCGAGCCGCCTGCCCGCCGCAGGGGCAGTCGAGCTCACAGACGACGCGATCGGGGTGCACATCACCATCGGGCGTCAGGACGGGGTCGCGTGGGCGACCCTCACTCCGTCATCGGACGGCATCGTCGTGGCCGTGGACTCCGTGGAGATCGCCGGCTTCGAGATCGACCCTTCGATGCTCATGGGCGACGACACGTCGGTCACCGTGGATCCGCCGATCGGCGACTGTCCTGGCACGACGGTCACGGGAGTCGACGTCAGCCCTGCCGGCGTGGACATAGGAATCGCCGTCGACCAGTCGGCGCTGAGCTGCCTCGCACAGCCGGCGTGACCCGTCACCCGTCCGTCGGGACGGCCGTGACCGACTTGAGCAGCGGCACCAGCACCTGATCGACGATCTCGTCGACCGCGTCGCTGCCCACATCGCCTCCCTCGAACACGAAGTAGTGGCGCAGCAGCGCGACGATGCTTCCCGCGACGCGAGGCGGCACGGGCGCAGCACCGAGCTCGCCGCGCGCACGCGCTGAGGCGAACACCTCGTCGAGCATGCCGTTCGCGAACTCGAGCGTGACCCGCGCCACGTGTGCGACCGTGGCGTCGTCCACCTCACCGATGACACCACGGAAGGTCTGCACGCGCCCCTTGCCGATCCTCGTCATGACGGAGCGCATGAACAGCACCAGGTCGTCGCGGAGCGGGCCGACGAAGGGTGGGCGCGGCATCGAGAATCCACGGGCGATCACGGCGTCGATGACCATCTGCGCGCGCGAGTCGTAGCGACGATAGACCACCGGCTTGCTGGTGCCGGCACGCCGGGCGACCCCCTCGAACGTGACGCCCGCGTACCCACGTTCGTCGAGCTCCTCGCGCACGGCGTCGCGGATGGCATCCTCGAGCTCTTCCGCACGTCGTCGCCGGGCCGGGCTCTCACTCATCCGTGCTCCTCCTGCGCTGATCCGTCGGTGCGGGTTGACACTACGCCACCTCGTTTGGCTACGATACGTTTCGTATCTTATTGAACCGTATCCCCAGGAGCGACCATGTCCGACCACTCCCCCTCCGCAGCGACCAGCTGGCGCCCGGTCATCGGCCTCGCACTCGGCCTCGCGCTGCTGCTCAGCACCATGCTGATCGCCTTCGGCCTCCCGGCGGTGAAGAGCGGACCCCACGGCATCCCGATCGCGATCGTCGCCCCCGATGCGGTCGCCACCCAGATCACCGGAGCCCTCGAAGACGCCCAGCCAGGCGGCTTCGACGTCACGGCCGCCGCCTCCCGAGACGCCGCCGACCAGCTGATCCGCGACCGCGAGGTGTACGGCGCGTTCATCGTGGGCGCCGACGGCCTCACTGTCGACATCGCATCCGCCGCCAGCCCCACCGTCGCCACCCTGCTGACCACGATCGGCACCAATGCCGCAACCCAGTTGGGCGCGACGGCCACGGTCGACGACATCGTCCCGACCACCACCGAGGACCCCCGCGGCATCGGCCTGTCCGCAGGCGCCCTGCCGATCGCGCTCGGCGGGTTCATCGCCGGTGTCGCCACCACCCTGCTCCTGTCCGGCACCGCCCGCCGCCTCACCGCCATGGCGACGTTCGCCGTGGTCGCAGGCCTGCTCATGATGACGATCCTGCACTTCTGGTTCGGGTCCCTGTCAGGCAGCTTCTGGCTGACGGCCGCCGCGGCGACGCTCGGCATCCTCGCCACCGGCATGACGGTGCTCGGCATCGAGAGCCTGCTCGGCAGGCCCGGCATCGCGGTCGCCGCACTTCTCATCGTGTTCCTCGGCAACCCGCTGTCCGGCCTGACCTCCGCCCCCGAGATGCTCCCCACGCCCTGGGGCGCGATCGGCCAGCTGCTCCCGCCCGGCGCCACCGGCACCCTGCTGCGCAACGTCGGATTCTTCGACGGCGCGGCCACGCTCAAGCCGGTGCTCGTGCTGCTCGCCTGGCTCGTGCTCGGGACCGCGCTCCTGGTCCTCTCGCAGGTCCGCTCCCGCTACAAGCCCGCGATCGAGCTGGTTCCGACCCGCTGAGGTCAGCGCGCGAGGCCGATGCACAGGGGCTTTCCACAGCCACCCGCCAGGCCGACGCTTGTTGCGGCATGATCGTGCCGAGCGTCCCGCGGGGGCCGCACAGCGCGTTCGGAGTCCCCCGTAGCAGAAGGCACGTAGTTGACCATCACGACACGGACGATCTCCGCAGCAACCATCACTGCACTCGCTATCGCGTTCTCGGGACCAGCGCAGGCGGCGGACCAGGACACCGCGATCGACACCGTGAACGGCATCGCTCCCGAGGTGTTCACCGACTCCGCTGACCTCGACTACGTGGATCACGGCGACTCGTTGGTGGACCAGGTGGTCGCCGGAGTCGGGATCGATGTCCCTCGTGACGCGGGCGACGGTGCGGTCACCTTCGACAACAACAACGACACCTCGACCGTGCCCGTCGTCAAGGACGACGGCTCGGTACAGGTCCTCACGACCATCGAAGGCACCGACGCACCCACCCGATTCGACTACGACCTCACGCTCCCCGCAGGCGCCACGCTCTCCCTCGACGAATACGGCGGCGCATACGTCCTCGCTGCGGACGGAGTGACCCTCGTCACCGCCGTGGCCGCTGCCTGGGCCGAGGACGCGAACGGCAACCCGATCCCGACGCACTACGAGGTGTCGGGATCGTCGCTCACGCAGGTGGTCGAACACCGGGCGAACAGCACCGCCTACCCCGTGGTGGCCGGCATCCTGGTGGTCGGCGCATCCGCGGTGTGGTTCTGCAATGCTGCGGGACGCGGGATCAACATCAACGTGTTCTGGTCAGGATGGGTCACATGCACGTCTCGTTGAGCTGGTTCCGGCACGGATGGGGCCTCGCGCTCGTCGCCGCAGCGCTGCTCGCGGTGTTCGCGGCTGCGGCAGCCCTCCTTGATGACACCGTGTACCGAGTGGCGATCATGTGCGTCTGGACCGTCGCCGTCACCATTGCCGTGGTCCGATCCACGATAGCGTCGCGCGCACGCAACCCGGACTGATGCTGCCTCGGCGCAGGCATGTCGCCAACACGTCAGCCTCCCTCGCGCTCTAACGCATGCGACCGGCGGCGCGTGCCCGTGCAACCGCGTCCGCCAGAGCCGCGAGCGCCGCGTCCACGTCCCCGTCGGTGGTGGTCCAGCCGAGGCTGAACCTCACGGCGGAACGAGACTCCTCCGGCGAGTGACCCATGGCCTGCAGGACGTGGCTGCGCTCGACGACGCCTGCGGTGCACGCGGAGCCCGACGACACGGCGACGCCCGCAGCATCCAAGAGCATCAGCATCGCCTCCGACGACGCCCCCGGGACGACGGCGTGGACCACGTGGGCCGAGCACCCGTCGGCCGCCCCGCGGACGACCGCGTCGGGCACCGCATCCCTGATCCCTGTGGCCAGGCGGTCGCCGAGGGCCTCGACGCGGCGCCGCTCGAGGTCACGTTCCGCGACCACCTGCTCAAGCGCGGCCGCGAAGGCGGCGGCACCTGCGGCGTCGACGGTGCCGGAGCGCAGCTTGCGCTCCTGGCCTCCGCCATGGAGCAAAGGCGCGAGGGGTGCGTCACGCCTCGCGAGCAGCGCCCCGACGCCCACGGGACCCCCGATCTTGTGGGCCGACACCGCCATCGTCGTCAGGCCCGAGGCACCGAAGTCGACCTGCTCGTAGCCGACGGCCTGCACGGCGTCGCAGTGCATCGGCACGCGCGCGACGGCGGCCGCCGCCGCGAGCTCGGCGACCGGCTGGACCGCACCGACCTCGTTGTTCACCCACATCGCCGTGGCGAGCGCCGCACCCGGCAGGGCCGCCGTGAACGCATCGACGTCCACAGCGCCCGCCGAGTCCACACCCACCTCGACCAGCTCCGCACCCTCGCGATCGGCCAGCCACCTCGCCGGGTCCAGGACTGCGTGATGCTCCACCGCCGTCGTCACGATCCGTCCGGCACCGCCGCGACCCCACCACAACCCCTTCAGCGCCAGGTTGTCCGCCTCGGTGCCTCCGCTCAGCAGGATCACCTCCGCGGCATCGGCCCCGAGCGCGGCCCCGATCCGCTCCCGCGCGTCCTCGACCACGGCGCGCACGCGTCGTCCCTCACCGTGGAGCGAGGACGGATTGCCGGTGAGGTCGGCCGCGGCAAGCCAGGCCTCGCGCGCGGCGGGCCGCAGCGGCGTGGTGGCGGCGTGGTCCAGATAGTGCACACGGGAACCCTACGTCGTGCCAGGCCGCAAGCGATCGTCAGCGAACCGTCAGGTGCGCGGGGCGGGCGCGCTCAGGTGCGTCGGGTGCACTGGACGCCTCGCACCCCACCGACGGATCGGACCGCCTCCATGTCTCTCGCTCTGCATCGCCTGGGCCGCTTCGTCGGCCGCCACCGGGCCGCCGTGCTCGTCGGCTGGCTGCTGCTCCTGCTGGTGGTGGGAGGCGCCTCCCGGGTCATGGGCTCGACCTTCGACGAGAACTACACGATCTCCGGCACCGAGTCGCAGGAGGGTCAGGACGTGCTGGCCGCACGCTTCGGCTCCGCCGCGACCGGCGCCACGGCACAGGTCCTCTACCGCGTGGACGCAGGCTCGGACATCACCACGGCGGGCGCACAGGCGACCATCGCGGACAGCCTCCGTGCCATCGCAGCGATCGACGGCGTCGCGAACGTCACCGACGCGGGCTCCCTGCCGGTGGACGATGCCGGCGACGCGACGCTCGCGACCGTCCAGTTCACGGACGAGCACCCCGACCACGCCACCCTCGACGCAGTGGAGGCCGCGGCGACCGTCGCGGACAACGGCGTGACCTCGACCATCGGCGGCAGCTCGTACGGGAACGGCACGGACGTCGGCGGGCACACGTCCGAGCTGATCGGCATCACCATGGCGCTGCTCGTGATGGTCCTCACGTTCGGCTCGCTGCTGGCCGCCGGCATGCCGATCCTCACCGCCCTGGTGGGAGTCGGCACCACGTTGTCCGCGATCACCCTGCTCACCCACGTCACGTCGGTGTCGAACGCGGCGCCCGCGTTCGCGTCGATGCTGGGGCTCGCGGTCGCGATCGACTACTCGCTGTTCATCCTGTCGCGGCATCGCGCCGAGCTCGCCGCGGGCGCGCAGCCGCGCGAGGCCATGGCACGTGCGCTCGCCACCTCAGGTTCCGCGGTGGTGTTCGCCGGGCTCACCGTCGTCGTCTCCCTGGTGGGCCTGGTGGTGGTGCAGATCCCCATGCTCACCGTCATGGCGCTGGGTGGCGCACTCGCCGTGACGATGGCGGTGCTTGCCGCGCTCACCCTGCTGCCAGCGGTGGCGCTGCTCGCCGGCGAACGCCTGCGGCCGCGTGCCGGCCGCACGGACAAGGCCGGCACGCGCGTGTCGGAACGGTGGATCCGGAGCGTGACGCGACGCCCGCTGGTCACCATCACGGCGGTCGTCGTGGTCGTCGGCGCCATCGCCGCGCCAGCGTTCTCGATCAGGCTCGCGCTGCCCGACGCCGGCACCCAGCCCGTCGGGACGGCGGCACGCGACCACTTCGACGCGGTGGCGGACACGTTCGGACCTGGGTACAACGCCCCGCTGCTCATCACGGCGGACATCCTGGGCTCGACCGACCCGGTGCAGACGGTCCAAGACCTGTCCGACGCGGTGGCCGCGCTTCCCGGAGTCGCCGCCGTGTCCAAGGCGACCCCCAACGCATCCGCCGACACCGCGCTCCTTCGGGTCATCCCCGAGGGCGGGCAGTCCGACCCTGCGACGGTCACGCTCGTGCAGACCATCCGCGACAACGCTGCCGCCGTGGAGGCCGAGCTCGGAGTGGGCGACGTCCGCGTCACCGGCACCACCGCCATCAACATCGACGTGTCCCAGCGCCTGTCCGACGCGCTGCTTCCTTTCGGCCTCACCGTCGTCGGCCTTTCGCTGGTGCTGCTCCTCATCGTCTTCCGCTCCGTCGCGGTGCCCATCAAGGCGACCGTCGGCTACGTGCTGTCCGTCGGCGCCGCGTTCGGCGCGATCGTCGCGGTGTTCCAGTGGGGCTGGCTGCCGTTCATCCTGGGAGGCAACGAGCCGGGCCCGCTGGTGAGCTTCCTTCCGATCCTCGTGATGGGCGTGCTGTTCGGCCTCGCGATGGACTACGAGATGTTCCTGGTGAGCCGCATGCGGGAGGAGTATGCGCACAGCGGTGATGCCACGCGGGCGATCCGCGTCGGGTTCTCGCACTCCGCACCCGTCGTCACGGCCGCCGCCGTCATCATGGTGAGCGTCTTCGTGGCCTTCCTCCCCGGAGGCTCCACCACCATCAAGCCCATCGCATTCGGCCTCGCGGTGGGGGTGGCGGTGGACGCCTTCCTGGTGCGCATGACGCTCGTACCCGCGGTGCTCACACTCCTCGGGGATCATGCCTGGAAGATGCCCGAGTCCTGGAAGCGGAGGCTCCCCACCGTGGACGTCGAGGGCGACGCCCTGGTGCGTCAGACCGCCGTCGGCTCCTCGCCCGAGGCGTCGTGCGCCCTGTCCGCGCTGGACGTCACCGCCCGCCTCGGAGACCTCCCGGTCACGGTCCAGGCCGCCCCGGGCCAGATCGTCATCCTGGACATCCCCGACACTGACGCTCAGGTCGCGCTCGGCGCGGTCCTCACCGGACGTGCGCACGCCTGGTCCGGCGATCTCGTGGTGGACGGCATGATTCTGCCCGAACGCGCAGGCGAGGTGCGCGCACGCTCCGCGGTGGCCACACCGGAGGGCGTCGACCAGACCCGCACCGCAGCGCACGAGGTGCGGGCCACGCTGACGCTCGCAGGAGCGCGACGCCGGAACCTCACGGATCGCACCGCGCACGCGCTCGGGCTGCTCGCCGCGCTCGACATCCCCGCCGACGCGCACCTGGCGGCGCTCGACGAAGCCGACCGACGTGCCGTGGTGGCCGTGTCCGCCCTCGCCGCCGGCGCCCGACTCATCGTGCTGCCCGGCGCCCCTGACCACGACCTCGCCGCCCTGCTTGCGGGGCACGGCGCCTCGGTCGTCCTGTTCGCCCCCGTCCGCGCCACGCTCACCCGCACCGGCGCCCAGCAGCTCGAGATCGGAGCCTGACCGTGCGATCACCCCTGTCCCGCCCGACCGCCCTCCTGGCGCTCGCAGGCATCGCGGTTCCCGCGCTCGGCGCAGCGCTCCTGTCGTGGAGCGTGTCCGACCGCGTCGGCTCCTTGTCCGACGTGCCCGTCGCGATCGTCAACGACGACCAGATCATCACCGGCGACACACCCATGGCCGCCGGCCGTGCGCTGTCGGACGCGCTGATCCACCCGTCCACCACCGACCAGCCGACGCTCGGCTGGGAGCTCACCAACGACGACCTCGCCGCGCAGGGCCTTGCCGACGGCACGTACAGTGCCGTCCTGACCATCCCCGAGGACTTCTCCTCCTCCGTGCTGTCGCTCGCAGGCGACTCACCGAAGCAGGCCGAGCTGTCGCTCGAGACCGACCCCGCCTCGTCCGCGAGCGCTGCTGCGATCTCCCAGCTCGTCAGCACCGCAGCCGCGGACGCCTTGGGCACGCAGGTGTCCGAACAGGTGCTCACCACCACGTACGAGGGCCTCGGTACCCTGTCGTCGTCGCTCGCGGACGCGTCCTCGGGGGCGGCACAGGCGGACGACGCGGCGCAGTCCCTGGCCGACGCCGCGTCACAGGTCGACGACGGCGCGAGCAGCCTGGCCGACGGCCTCGGGGCGCTCGGGACGGGCGCGAGCGGGGTCGCGAGCGGAAGCCGGGGCATCGCCGACGGTGCCGCGCAGGCGGCGTCTGGGGCAGCCTCGTTGTCCTCCGGGGCGGCCGGGCTCGCCTCGGGCGCCTCAGACCTGGCCGACGCCACGGCACAGGTGGCGGCAGGAGCGGCCAGCTCCGCCTCGGGTGCGCGTGCGCTCGCCCAGTCGCTCACCGCCCTGTCCGCCTCATGTTCCGCCGCAGGAGGGAGCGCCGCGTACTGTGCCCAGCTCGCGGCGGCGTCCGGCGGCGCGGAGACCCTCGCAGCCGGACTCGACGTCCTCACGACCGGCACGTCGGGCGTCGCCACGGGCACCGCCACGCTCGCCTCCTCGGCCGACACCCTCGCCTCCGGCACCGCGGCCACCGCCACGGGGCTGGAGACGCTGGCCGCCAGCGCTGCGCAGCTCGCCGACGGCGCCGCCGCCGTGAGCCAGGGCATCGGCGACGTCTCGGACGGCGCCTCCTCGCTCGCAGACGGCACCGCTCAGCTCGCCTCCGGCGCGGCCGGCCTCACCGAAGGCACCGGCGCCCTGGCCGATGGCCTGGCACAGGCCTCCGCGCAGGTTCCCTCCTACACCGACGACCAGGCCTCGGCCATGGCCACCGTCGTCGCGCAGCCCGTCGCGCTCAGCTCCAGCTCCGACTCCAGCGCCGGCGGCTGGGGCGCAGCCGCGATCCTCACGATCGTGCTGTGGCTGGGGCCGCTCACGGTCTGGGCCACGGGGCGTCGGGCCGGGACCGCCGCCGTCCTGGCGACCCCCGCGTCCGCGCGACGCATCAGCCGTTCGCTCACCCGGCCCGCACTGCTGCTGGCAGCAGCACAAGCGGTCGCCGCCGTCGTCGTCCTTGCCTGGAGCGGGACCACCCTGAGCGCGCCGTTGGCGCTCACCGCGCTCTCCGTGCTGGCAGCCGCCGCGTTCGCGCTGCTCGCTCTCGGGTTCCGGGCGTCCCTGGGCCGCTACGCGCTCGCCGCATATGCGGGACTCGCGCTCCTCCAGATGGCGACGCTCACAGGCGTGCTCCCGGTGCAGACGGCACCCGCACCGCTCGGCGCGCTCGCCTCGCTGCTGCCGGCGACAGCGTTCATGGACGCCGCATCGTCCCTGGCAGGGGACCCGACAGGCAACTCACTGGCCGTCGCGATCGTGTGCCTCGTCGCGTGGGGAGCGCTCGGGAGCGTTCTGCTGCGTCGACGCGTTGCCAAGGTGGACCTTCCGCGCCCGCGGTCACGCGCACTTTCCCTCGCGTCCGCGGGCGCGGATGGCAGGATGGCCGCATGACGTCCCGCGTGCTCGTCGTGGACGACGACGAGGAGATCCGCACGATGCTCGCGTCCACCCTCGCGTTCGCCGGGTTCCAGGTGGACCTCGCCGAGGGCGCGACGCCCGCGCTCGCCTCCCTGGCTGCTCACCGGCCCGACGTCGTCATCCTCGACGTGACGATGCCAGGCACCGACGGCTACGACCTGGTGCAGCTCATCCGCAGCCGCGACGCCGACCTCCCCGTGCTGTTCCTCTCCGCCCGCGACGCCGTCGAGGACAGGGTGCGCGGCCTGCGCCTGGGCGGCGACGACTATGTCACCAAGCCGTTCAGCGCCGTCGAGGTGGTGGCCCGCATCGAGGCGCTGATGCGCCGCGGGTCACGCACCGAAGCGGCGGACGATCCACGGATGCTGCGCCTCGCCGACCTCACGATGGACCTCGCCGCGCATCGCGTGGAACGTGAGGGCCGTGAGATCTCGCTCTCCCCCACCGAGTTCCGCCTGCTCGAGCTGCTGCTGGTCAACGCCGGCCGCGTGCTGTCCAAGGGGCAGATCCTGGAGGACATCTGGATGTACGACTTCGGTGGAGACACGAACGTCGTCGAGCGCTTCATCTCCAACCTGCGCCGCAAGGTCGACGACGGGCACACCCCGCTCATCCACACGATCCGCGGCTTCGGCTACTCGCTGCGCACCGCCGACGGTGCGTGACGATGCGTTCGATCAGGGCACGCCTCACCGTCACGCTGTCCGCGCTCACGGCCGCCGTCGTGCTCGGCGCCGCCATCGTCGGCTCGATCGCCGTGCCACCCCTCCTGCAGCAGCGGTTCGCGGACCAGCTGGAGTCCGCGGCCACGCGCGCGTCGGCAAGCCTGGCGTCCGCCGGGGGCGCCGAGCTCACCGACCAGACGCTGCCCGGCATCGCGGGAGACAGCATGGGCCTCGTGCTGCTGTCCTCCGGGGAGCCCGTGGCCGCGAACGGTGTCGCAGCCGAGGACGTCTCCACCCTCGCGGCGCTGAGTGTGACGGCCCCGACCGAGGTCGCCGGCCGCTACCTGGGCATGAGCGTCGACATGACCGGGCTCAACCTCACCTACCTCGATGCCGACGGCATCCAGATCCCGATCGACCGCGTCGTCCTCGTCATGCGCACCACCGACCGCGAGGAGGTGATCGCCACGATCGCCACCTGGCTCCTGCTCGGCGGCGTCGCCACATCGGCCCTCTTGATCGCAGTCGCAGCCATCGTCGTCGCGCGGGGCATGCGTCCGCTCGAGGCGATGGCGGACCGCGCCGAACGGATCGCGTCCGGGGACAGATCCCTGCGGCTCAGCCCGGGTTCGAGCGGCGACCCCGCGATCGACCGGATGGCCTCGACGGTCGACGCCGCGCTCGACTCGCAAGAGCTCGCCGAGCAGCGGCTGCGCACCTTCCTGGCCGACGCCTCGCACGAGCTCCGCACACCGCTCACCACAGCCTCGGGCTGGGTGGACCTCTACCTGCGCGGCGGCCTGGAGGATCGCGAACGCCTGGACGATGCGATGACGCGCGTGGACACCCAACTCACCCGGATGCGCCTCATGACCGACGAGATGCTCGCGCTGGCGCGCACCGACGCAGGCCGTCCGCTGGACCGGCAGCCTCTGGATCTCGCGGACATCGCGCGGGACGTGGTGAGCGACGCCCGGATCGCAGCGCCGGAGCGATCGATCGTGTGCACCGCGTCGGACGCGGCGCTGATGCGTGGCGACGAGGCGCGCCTCGCTCAGGTCGTCCGCAACCTCGTCGGCAACGCCGTGCAGCACACGCCTGCAGATGCGACCATCACCGTGCTCGTGGAGCCAGGTGCGGAGCAGCACGTGCTGCGGGTGCTCGACACCGGCCCTGGCATCGCGGCTGCCGACGTCCCCCACCTGTTCGAGAGGTTCTGGCGAGGCGGGGCTGCCCGCTCGGCGCGCGGCGGCGCGGGCCTGGGCCTCGCGATCGTTCAGGCGCTCGTGGAGCAGCACGACGGGACGGTCGCTGTGGCGAGCACGCCTGGCCAGGGCACCGAGTTCACGGTCACGCTGCCGATCGCGCGCGGCTGACGCTGACGTCGCGACGCGCTACGCGGCGACCCTGACCACGGACGCTCCCGCGCGGACCGCAAAGGGGATCTCCGCCACCGCATCGACACGCGCATGCAGGACGTCCAACGTCGCCGCGTCCGCCGAGGCGTCCACAGTCACCCCATACTCGATGCCCGTCGACGTCCACGTGCGCTCGTCGAAGCCGCCACGCGCCACCACCTTGACACCTCTGACCTCGATGCCGAGCGCCTGAGCCTCGCGATGAGTGTCGTTGAGCACGCACCCCGCCACCGCCAGGTGCAGCAGGTGCGCGCCCGTGAACACGGCGTCGGTCACCACGCCCTCATCCGTCCAGCGGTGCGGGAAGCGCGTGCCGCCAGCATCGGGCAAGCACCACGATCCCGATGCGACCGTGACCTCGTACGTCTCCATGAGTCCCATTCTGACTCGCACCCGATCTGCACCGCATGCTCGATGTCACGGCGCGGGGTCGCACCCCAACGACACTCACCTACCCGTCAGATGCAGCGCGGCTCCAGAAACGGCACTTACACACCCGAACCGTGATGGGCGCCATCAGATATCCGATTCGGGTCAGGCATCCAGGAGACGTTCGCGCAGTCGCGTCACGACCGCGGCCTCGCCGCCCGCGGCGTAGAACCACTCCTCCACGCCACCGGGGTGCGCCTCCCACACGTCCAGCACCGACTCGATGGCGTACGCCGGCGCCTGCAGCACCTCCTGAGGGATCTCGGCAAGGTTCGCCGCACCGTCGCCGATCCCGAACTGGCGGGACATGCGCGCGATCACCCCCGGCATCGACTCCGTGGTGAGCACGTAGTCCTCGACGATGTGCCGACGCTCGACGCCGATCAGCGCGAGCGCAAGCGCCACGGTGAGGCCCGTGCGGTCCTTGCCCGCTGAGCAGTGCACGAGCGAGGGACCATCGGCACCTGCCACCACCGTGACCGCCTCCACCAGTCGCGCGGCCGCCTCGCCCTTGATCATCTGCGCATACAGGCCCTTGAGCGTGCCTCCCCCGGCCTGCGCCTGCACTGCGGCGTCGGCGAACACGGGCACAGCCACCACGACGGTGCTCTCGGCAAGGGGATGCCCGTGCGACCTCTCGGCCTCGTCTCGCAGGTCCACCACCAGCGACGGCGGCCAAGGCTCGTGGCCCTCGGGCGGCAGGTCTCCGAAGTGCGGCGCGTCGGACCTCCACAGCACGCCCAGCTTCAGACCGGGGACAAGGTGGGCGACGTCGCGAAGGTTGGCCAGGGTGTTCATGCCTCGAGTCCACCACAGCCTGGCGTCTTCGCACACGGCACGGAGTCCCGTGTCGCGGCACCCCCGCAGTGGCACAACTGCGAGGCCGAGTGAGCCCTGGCAGGACATCAGTGTCGAGTCGACGCGCCAGATCCGACGCTCATGCACTGCCAGAACGCAGAGCCCGCCGTGCGCCGCTTGTGCAGCCGCCCACGGCCCCGGCGCACAGTCCCAGCGCACAGTCCCCGCCCACAGTCGCCGCCCACGGTCCCGGCCCACCGTCCCGGTCTGCCGTCCTCGAGCGCGAGTACCGTGGCCTGCGTCGCTGCGACCCCGCGCGGCGGGAAGGAGACCCATGTCCGTCTGGTTCATCACCGGCTGCTCCACCGGCATCGGCCGCGCCACCGCTGAGGTGGCCGCCGAGGCGGGGCACACCGTCATCGCGACGGCTCGCCGCCCCGAGACGCTCGACGACCTCGTGGCCCGGTTCCCCGCCAACGTCCATGCCCTTCCCCTGGACGTCACGGACGACGCGTCGATCGCCGCTGCCGTCTCGACAGCGATCCATCGCGCAGGCCGTGTGGACGTGCTGCTCAACAACGCGGGGATCGGACTGTTCTCCACGATCGAGGAGTCCGACCCGGCCGACGCCCACGCCGTCATGGACGCCAACTTCTGGGGCGCCGCCAAGGTCACCACCGCGCTGCTGCCCCACCTGCGCACACAGCGCTCGGGTCACATCCTCACGATCTCCTCGATCGCGGGCGTGCGCGGCTCCGCCGGCCTGGGCTACTACTGCGCCTCGAAGTTCGCGGTGTCCGGGTTCATGGAGGCCCTCGCCGCCGAGGTGGGACACCTGGGGATCAAGATCACGTTGGTCGAGCCAGGCCCGGTGCGCTCCCTCTGGATCCCGTCGGGCGCCAAGAACGAGGACATCATGCCGGACTACGCGCCGGTCATGGAGCCGTTCTGGGACCGCATCCACGCGCTCCCCGGCCACCAGCCCGGTTCCCCCACGGCGCTCGCCGAGGCGATGCTCACGCTCGTCGCCGCGCAGGAGCCGCCGCGCCACTTCATCGCGGGCGCGCACGCGCTCACCCAGACTCGCGCCAAGCTGACAAGCCTTGGCGCCGAGGTCGACGCCTGGGAGCAGCTGACTCTCTCCGTCGACCGTCCGCACGAATAGACGACGCAGGCCTGGAGCCACAGGCCGAGGCCGTCTCCTCTCGCAAGGACGCACAGGGGTCCCGGGTCGACGGTCGACCCGGGACCCTCGTCATGCGCGCGCGACTACGCCATGTCGCAGTAGCCGCCGTTGAGCAGGAACGCTCCGGGGGCGGTCACGCCGTCCACCTGGGTCCCGAGGAACCCGAAGGTCTCCTGCCTCCCCGGCTTGATGAGCGAGTCGTACGACAGGCTCGACGCGGTGACGTCCGCCCCGTCCTGCGTCACGTCGACCCTCCATGCCTGGGTGATCTGCTCGGCGCCGCTCCAGCTCCACGTGAGGTCCCAGCCGTCGATCGGCTCGGTCCCGGTGTTGGTGAGGACCACCTGCGCGTTGAACCCGCCGCCCATGCGGGGGTTGAACCAGGCCGAGTGGGTCACGTAACGCACCTGGCAGGAGTGCACGTCGGGCGTCAGCTGCAGGCCGACGAGCACCGGGTCATGGTCGGACGTGCGGTACATGTCGGGGGCGTAGAGCGCGGCGATCTCGTCGGCGCTCAAGTACTCCTCGTTGTAGCTGAGCACCGGGTTCTCGTCCGAGTTGATGTGATACTCGCTCGATCCCGTCACCTGTGCGGCCATCGACGGTGAGGCGAAGCCGTAGTCGAGCGAGCCCCACTGGCCCGAGTAGACGTACGAGTAGTCGCCGTCTCCCAGCTGGACGTAGCCGGCGTCCACGAGCACCTGGATCGGGTCCTCCTTGGCGTAGGAGTTGAAGTCGCCCACCATGATGACGTCGGGGTCGCCGTTGCCGGCAGCTCCCGAGTCGATCCAATCCACGAGCGCCTCCGCAGCCGCGGTACGGGTCGCGTTCCAGCAGCCCGCGCCGTCGCCGGAGTCATCGTCCGCCGTGCCGGCCTCCGGCGAGTCGGCCGCCGGGCACGAGCCCTTGGACTTGAGATGGTTCGCGACCACCGTGAAGTCGCCGCCCGTGCTCAGATCGGTGAAGGACTGTGCGAGCGACGGACGGTTCCTGTCATCCACGAACCGCGCGTCCACCGACGAGTCCATGAGCGTGAAGTCGCCCGCGAGCGCCACCTTGTCGGTGCGGTAGATCATGCCGACGCGGATCGCGTCGGTTCCGATCACCCCGGTCTCGACGGGCGCCCACACGTCCGTGCCGAGCAGGTCGTTCAGGCCCGACGCGAGGTCACCCGCAGTGTCCACACCGGGGGTGTTCTCCAGCTCGGCGAGCCCGATCACGTCGGCGTCCAGGGCGGACAGCGCCTGCAGCAGCTTGGCCCGCTGCTTGGACTGCTCCTGCGCGGAGTCGGCGCCGCGGCACTCCATGGTCTGAGCCGCGCCGCAGACGTCGTGCTTGCCGTCGTCCACGGTGAGGAAGTAGTTGAGCACGTTGAAGCCGGCCACCTGGATCGAGCCGCCGACGTCCTCCGGCTCGGCGGGACGCGGGTTCGTGGACTCGAAGAGGGGGATGACCCCGCCCGGCACGAGGCCGGAGTCGGAGAGGTCGCCGACGGCACGCACGCGGTACCCGCCGCCCGACTGGTAGTAGTCCAGGACTCCCACCAGGCCCGTCACCGTGTCACCGCCGCGCAGCGAGGTGGACGACGTGACGTTCTGCCCGTCGACTCCGTACACGAGGGGCCACGGGTTCTGAGCGTTGGTGGCGTCATCGAGCGTGATCTGGTTGAGGTCGTTCGCGGCCTGGAGTGCGATCGCG
The DNA here is from genome assembly GCF_032102965.1 of Demequina capsici. NCBI lineage: Bacteria > Bacillati > Actinomycetota > Actinomycetes > Micrococcales > Demequinaceae > Demequina > Demequina capsici. Next base: position 2,156,582 of record NZ_CP134880.1, read on the forward strand.
TCGGGGCCCGGAGCGACGACTGCGGTCGGCTGGTCCAGGCGTCCGCCCGAGCTGAGCAGGACCTCGCCGTAGCGCGCCTGGTTGTACAGCTCCGTCACCGACAGCGCTTGAGGGAACGTGACGAGCATGCTCTCGTATCGCTCCAGCTCGTCGGCCGAGGTCAGCGGCAGAGTGACCGTCGCGGGCGTGACCGTGTTGCCGCTCGACATCACGGTGACGTCGGTGACCGAGCCGATCTCCGTCACGCCCTTGTACTCGGTGACCTTGCCCCTCACGGACACGAGGTCGCCGAGCGCGACCGGGTCGCTGTAGTCGTAGACGAAGACGCCCTCGGACGTGGCGGGATCGCCATCGGCGTCGGCGTCGAGCGACTGCACGTGGAAGCCCGAGAGCTGGTAGTCGCCGCCGTCGCCCTGGTAGTCGCCTACGACGACGCCCTCGATGGTGACGATCTGACCCGTGAGCGGCGAGGTCTCACCGGAGCCCTGGATCGCGGAGATCTTGGTGACGGACGGCTCGTCGGTGCCGCCGCCGGTGTCGCCGCCATCGCCCGAGCCGGCGGGCGTGTATGCGCCGGCCGCGCAGGTCGTGGTGTGCGATCCGAGGTAGCCGAACGTGTCGGTCGCATAGCCGGTCCAGCCTGCGAGGTCGTAGACGTCGGTCGGGTCGGCGTCACCGGAGCAGACCGCGGCATCGCGCACGAGCGTGCGGTCCCTGGTGCTGCCCGTGGCGTCGCCAGCGGTGCCGCCGGTCCACACGACCTGGAGCCCCACCTGGCCGATCGAGTCCACCACGGTGCCCGTCGCCAGGTCGCCGTAGTAGAGGACCACGGCGTCGTCGCCGTTGAAGTTCACCGAGCTCAGGCTGACGCTGCCTGCGACGTCCTTGATGGCCTGGGTGGCGGACGAGTTGTAGTACACCTGCGTCTGCCCTGCGGCGATCGTGCCGGAGAGCGTGTTGTGGTACGTGGCGGACGTCGCGCCGTTCGAGTACAGGGCGAGCGTGTAGCCGCCCAGGTCGATCGCGTCGGTGGTCCCGTTGTAGATCTCGATCGCCTTGTTGCTCGACGAACCCTCGATGTACTCGGAGATGATCAGGTCGTGCAGTGCATCACCGTCGGCTGCGGCGGCCGGCAGGGCGACAAGAGTCGTCGCCCCCATCGCCACCAGTGCCGCGGACGCAAGAGCGCGTGCGCGCATAGGTTTCCCTCCCTAGATCCCCCACCCCTGGGGGATAGATCCATTTCGGGCGAAACAGACCTTTTCCAACCTAGGCGCAGAAGTTGGCGACCGGGAGGGCAGCCACGTAAACAGCGTGTGAATTCTTCCTGGCAGACGCGCCAACGGCGGCGGCGACGCTCAAGGTTCGTCGCCGCCGCCTGTCCAGGCCGCTGCCGGGGGCGGACGTCTCAGCCGGACGTCGCTCCTCCGGTGAGCAGCGCGACCATGGGCGCGTGGGCCGGCACCGCGAACGGCATCCTCGCGTCTCCGGCCCTCAGGGTGAGCACCACGGCATCGGGGTATTCGTGGTGAGGCTCGACGTCGACGCGGTCGATCGACGCCATCGGGACGGTCAGCCTGGACGACGACAGGGTGGGCACCGACCCGCGGGTCAGCCACTCGTGCCGGCCCAGCAGCTCGATCACCCGACGGTCGCCCGCGAGCACGCCGCCCTGCAGCGTCACCGGCGACAGCACCTGACGCGCGCGCTCCCACATCCCCGACAGCCCGTCGCCCGCAGGCCTGACCCGGCGGTGGCCGTGGCACGCCCATGCGGTGACGTCGCGATGCTCGGCGCGCAGGTCGCGCAGGGCGGCGGCGATGCCGATGTCGCCTCGCTTGCTCAGCACGCCGAGGTCAGGTGCGGCGCCTACGGTCGCGTCGAGCAGCGTCTGGCCCCACGGGCCGGGCTCGCGCAGCTCCAGCTCCTCGCGGAGCGCGTCGATCAGCCGACCGACGCCGCCACGCGGCGAGCCCGAGTGTCGCATGGAGATCGCACGGCCGTCCCGAGCCCGCAACGTGACGAGCCCGTGCAGCAGGTTGACCGAGTCGTGCACCGCCACCAGGTCGTCGAAGTCGACCCGATCCGTGCGGTAGCCGCGCGGAGGGGCCGGCATGCGGCGCCGCTCCTCACCTGCCCCGTTGCGGGTGAGGACGGTGACTCCGAGCTCGTCGATCACCACCAGGTGGTCGTAGAGGTCCATGTCCGGCGTCGCGTCGCGATGCTCGATGTCTCGTGGCACCTTGAGCACCAGTCTCGCGTGCATGAGGTCCAGGGGATGGTCGCGATACAGGGGCGGCACCTCGTCCATGGTCTTCACCGGGTCGATCCACGGACCGAACCTGGCCCATTCGTCCGTGTGGACCTGTTGCGCTCTCATGACCGCCTCGCCTCCCCCGGACGGCACGCTCACCGCCGGATCATCAAGCGCGGCCCCACAGGCGCGACGCCGCGCGCGGTTCCTCCTCTTCAGGCTACGCCTGGAGGCGACGATGCACCGGGCGGGCCCGGGGCCTCATGAATGTGAGGCGCGGTGAGGGTCAGGCGCCCTTGCGCTCCTTGAGCGTCGCGATCGCCTGAGGCAGCACGTCGCCGAGGTCGCCCACGATGCCCAGGTCGGCGATCTCGAAGATCGGCGCGTCGGGGTCGATGTTCACGGCGACGATGGTGCCCGACGCCTGCATGCCCCCGCGGTGGTGCACGGCGCCGGAGATGCCGCACGCGACGTACAGCGCGGGGGTCACCGTGGTGCCCGTCTGGCCCACCATGTGCTCGTGGGAGATCCAGCCCTCGTCGGTCGCGTCGCGCGTGGCGCCGACCGCGCCGTCGAGCAGCTCGGCCAGCTCGCGCACCAGGGCGTAGTCGCCGTTCGTGCCACGACCGCCGGAGACGACGACGCGTGCCTCCGCGAGCGGCACGCCCTCCTCGCGCTCGACGACCGCCACTCCCACCAGGCTCTCCTTGGTCTCGGGAGCCGCGAACTCGATCGCCTCGACCACCGCCGCCGCGGGTGCGTCGAGCGGGACGGCCTGCGTCGTGTTGGGACGCAGCGCCACGATCGCCTTCTCAGCGGCGACGCGGGTGCGGACGTTCCATGTGGCGGCGAACACGGTCTGCTCGGTCTCCACGCGCCCGTCGACGAGCTCCGCGCCCGAGGCGTCGACCACCACGCCCGCGCCGGTGCGCAACGCGACCAGGGTGGCCACCTCCTTGTTGAGGAACGTGGACGTCATGAGGGTCACCGCGGCGTCGGAGGCGGCCGCGGTGACCGCCGCGGCGCGCACCTTGGGCAGACGCGCCGCCGCGCCGACCTCCACGTGACGGACCTCCTGGGCGCCATGCGACGCGAGGGCGGCGACCGCGTCGGCCGTCGGCGCCTCGCCGATCCACACCGCCACCGGGCGTCCGAGCCCGCGCGCCAGCGTCAGGGACTCGAGCGAGGGGCCCGCGACCGTGCCGTCCCGGTGCTCCACGAGCACCGCCACCGTGATGCCTCTCATGCCAGGCCCTTCTCGATGAGGAAGTTCGCGAGGACGACGCCGCCGTCGCCGGTGTCCGTCAGGACCTGCCGGTCCTCCTTGGGAGGTCGGGGCACCGCCTCGACCACCTCCACGCGGGAGGCGATCGCGCCGACCGTCACGCCGTCCACGCCGATGTCGGCGAGAGTCCACTGCGTCACCGGCGCCTTCCGCGCCGCCATGATGAGCTTGAAGTTGGGGTAGCGCGGGCTGTTCGCCTCGTCCGTCACGGACACGACCGCCGGAAGCGGCGCGGACACGGTCTCGTGAGCGTCGGGCATGTGGCGCACGATCGTGGCGACGCCGTCGGCGACCTTGAGGTCCGAGGCGAGCGTGAGCTGCGCCCAGTCCAGGTCAGCCGCGAGCGCGGTGGGGAGCATGGAGGTGAGGCCGTCGAGCGCCGCCATGCCGGTGATCACCAGGTCCAGCGGCTGCTCGTCGTGCACCTTGCGGATCGCGGCGGCGAGCACCTTGGCCGTGCCGAACACGTCTGCCCCCGCGATCTCGTCGTCCGAGACATGGATGGCGTGGTTGGCGCCCAGCTGGAGGGCCTTGCGGACCGCTGCCACCGCGTCGGGCCCGCCGACGGTGAGAGCGTAGACCTCGCCCTCCCCCGCCGCCTCGACCAGCCTGAGCGCCGCCTCGACGGCGTTCTCATCGAGCTCGTTCATCGAGCCGTCGTCCGCGGTCCTCATAACCGAGCCATCCGTGAAGGATCGCTGCGACTGAAGGTCCGGCGTGAACTTGACCGTCACCAGAATGCGCATGGGTTCCAGCCTACTGGCGGCGCACCGTCGCCGCCGCATGCCCCGGAGGGCACCTCCGCCGTTGCCCCCGCGGGGGCACGGCTGCGATCGCCTCCGTTGTCAATTTCTGTTCGCTATTCGAGATTCACCGACGCACCGGGTGCAGGGTGGAACCTCTCAACACACGAACTTACACTCCAATTTCTTGTTGTCTACAGATTTTCGAGTTACAGTCTCCTCACCCCGGAAACGAGCGTCACACATCAGGTACGGTCGCCCGTGCGACCATTCAGGCAAGGAAGCCTCATGACTATCTCCGACGAAGCAGCGGTCATCCCGGAACCGCTCGACGATTCCACGCGCATCACCTCCGAGTTCGGCTCGCCCCGCAAGACGATCGGCCTCGTGCTCGTCGCCGCGCTCGGCATGTACGTGATGGCGATGAGCATGTCCACCGCGCTGTCGCTGCGCATCGCCAGCGTCGCGCCGGACACCAAGGACGTCATCTACAGCCGCACCGTCGCCATCGGCGCCCTGCTGATGCTGGTGGTCATCCCGCTCGCGGGCGCCCTGTCCGATCGCACCACCAGCCGCTTCGGCCGCCGCCGCCCGTGGATCGCCGGCGGACTCGTCGTCGCCCTCGTCACGGCGCTGATCGCGGGCATCTCGCCGAACCCCATCGTCATCGGCGCCTCGTACGTGGTGCTCGTGACCGCGATGCAGTCCTCGTTCAACGCCTACGCCGTCATCCCCGTGGAGGCCGTGCCCGACGCCATGCGCGCGCGCGTGATGGGCATCATGGGCCTCTTCGGCGCCCTGGCGTTCTCCGGCGGCTCCTACCTCACCGGCGCGCTCGTCGGGCAGCCCGTGCTGCTCATGACCGCCCCGGTCCTGCTCGCCGTCCTGACCGTTGCCCCGCTGCTCGCTCTCTACCGCGACCCGATCAAGGCGAAGGCCGAGGTGCCCGCGCTCGACGTCAAGAACCTCTTCGGCGGCCTGATCGTCAACCCTCGCAAGCACCCGAACTTCGGCTGGACCTGGCTCGCCCGCCTGCTCGCAGGCATCGCCATGGCGTCGCTGTTCACGTACTTCATCTACTACATGATCGACGTGCTCCAGGTGCCGCTGCCCGAGGTCGGCGCGAAGGCCGGCCTTCTCACGCTGATCTCGGCGCCCATCTCGGTGATCTTCTTCACGGGCTCCGGCTGGCTGTCGGACAAGGTGGGCCGCCGCAAGCCCTTCGTCGCGGTCGCCGCCGTGCTCATGGCCGCTGCGCTGGTGCTCGGTGCCAGCGCCACCAGCTTCGTCACCTTCGCCATCGCGTGGAGCATCTTCGCCATGGGCCAGGCCATCTACCTCACCGTGGACCTCGCGCTGTGCGCGTCGGTGCTCCCGAACGCGAAGGACGCGGGCAAGGACATGGCCGTGTTCGGGCTTGCGCTCAACATCCCGAACATCATCGTGCCGGCGGTCGGCCCGACGGTGCTGGCCCTGGGCGGCGGGCAGAACTACTCGCTGCTGTGGATCGCCGCCGCGGTCCTGTGCCTGGTCGGCGCCGGCCTCATGCCGCTGATCCGCGGGGTGCGCTGACACGTCGCGCCAGCGGCTCGGCGCGCCGACGATGCCAGGGGCCTGTCGATCCATCCGGTCGGTGGGCCCCTGGCATTCTGGTCTGCACCAGGGCGAGAGCCCTCACACGAACGAGGAGATGCGATGCGCGCGGCGGCAGCTGAGGTGACGATAGGCGGCGTCGCCCATCCCATGCTCGTGAGCATGCCCGACAGGCTGGGGCGAGGCGCCCCGCTCCTGATCGCCCTGCACGGCAGCGGCGGGAATCCCCGCGAGCTGCTCGACAGGAGCGGACTCGACACCCTCGCCCCCGACGCGGGGTTCGTCATGGTCGCGCCGCGCGCCGCCACCTCCCTGCCGGGGCGGGCTCCTCACCGTGACGGCGGATGGGCTTGGAACGTGCCCGATGTGCCGTTCATCGACGAATCCGCGGTCGCGGATCGCGACGACATCGACTTCCTGCTCCGTCTCCCCCAGGCCGCCGGCGCCACCTTGGGGTTCGCACCGTCCGCAGTGCTGATGGTCGGCTTCTCCGGCGGCGCGCGGATGGCATGTGCCTTCGCCTCGCGCCATCCCGGCTCCCTCGACGGCCTCGGCGTGGTCGCCGGCCTGCGGGCCGGTCCCGCGCCGGGGCCTGCTTTCGACGCTGCCCCGGTCGGGGCGCTCGCCGCAGGTGCGCCGCTTCCCGTGATCGCCTTCCACGGGACCGCCGACCCGGTGAATCCGTACGCGGGCGACGGCACGCCCCGCTGGGGCTACGGAGTGGAGCAGGCCGCGCAGCGGTGGGCCGAGCGCAACGGGGCAACCGTCACGCCGGGCGTCAGCGCGACGAGCGACAGGACCACCCTCCTGTCGTTCGGACAGGGCGGTCCCGGCGAGGTGCGCCTCTACGTCACGGACGGCGGCGGGCACGTCTGGCCGGGCGACCCCCGGCCCCCCTTCGACGACGCTCCGGTCACCGATGTCTCCGCCACGAGCCTGCTGCTGGAGTTCTTCCGCACCGTGAACCGGCCCCTGCGCTAGACCTCCTGGTAGGAGACCCACTCGATGCTCGCGGCGCCGCTGAGCGCCTCGAGCCCGATCATGCGTCCGGTGAAACCGCCTGCGAGCTCGGTGGCGAGGTAGCGGCCGTCGAGCGTCGCCAGCTCCAGAAGGCCGTCGCCTCGCCTCACCCCCAGGGAGACCTTGTCGGGGCCCGCGCTCTCGCCGAGCGCGGGAACGACCGCACGCGCACGGATCGCGAGCGCGTCGCCCGGTGCAAGCGCGACCTCGCCAAGCACCTGATCGAAGGGCGCGCTCACGGCCCTGGCGCGCGCGATGCCTCCGACAAGCTCGACGCCGTACCAGTGCGACGCATCGATCCGGACGCTCAGGCAGGCGTCGCCGTGGGCGACGCGAGCGTGCGCATCCCAGTCCCATGCCGTGACACGCGCGCACAGCACGGAGCCCTGCTCTGCAACGCCGGGCTCGCGGCCGTCCTCGAGGAGGAGGACGCCGTCGGCGCTCGCGAACATGTCGGGAGCGGTGGACGGCGCCACCCAGCGCGGGTCGAGCGCGCCTGCCTCGAAGTCGTCGCGGAAGGACCCGTCGCGCATCGGGACGTCGAAGCGGTCCTCGACGATGACGGGCCAGTCGTCCACCCACTCCACCCCGGCCAGGAACGTCTCGCGCCCCAGCACGTGAAAGCCCGGGTGCGACCCCGTCTGCCTGATGCCCAGATGCACCATCGCCCACGAGCCGTCGGCCAGCTCGACCAGGTCGGCATGGCCGACGGCCTGGACGGGATGCGGCGTCGAGCGGTGGCTGAAGAAGGGGTTCGACGGGTGCGCCTCGAAGGGTCCACGGGGCGACCGCGAGCGCGCCACCGAGACGCCGTGACCCAGATGGGTGCCGCCCTCGGCGACGATCAGGTACCACCAGTCGCCGCGCCGGATGAGGTGCGGACCTTCGGTGTCGGCCAGGCCGGTCCCCTGCCACACGACGCCTTCCTCGCCGAGCCGCTCGCCCGTGCGGGGGTCGATCGGCACCTGGTGGATCCCGGGCGGCGCGAAGCCTCGCCAGGTCAACAGGCAGGTGCCGTCGTCGTCCCAGGCCAGGTCGGGGTCGATGCCGACGGTGCCGGGCACCCGGATCGGCGCAGACCACGGCCCCTCGGGCCGTTCGGCGTGCGTGATCAGCTGGCCCGCGCCCACGTCACGGATGCTCGTGGTCGTCATCCACAGCAGACCGTCGTGGTGGCGCAGCGTGGGCGCGAAGATGCCCTGGCTGGCGCCCTCGGCGCCGGGGGCGGCGTTGATGACCACCGCATCGGGCAGCGCATGCCCCACGAGCTCCCACGTCACCAGGTCCGTGGACCGGTGGATGGGCACGCCCGGCGCATACTCGAACGTCGACGTGGCGATCAGGTACTCCTCGCCGGCGCGGCAGATCGACGGGTCCGGATGGAAGCCGGGCAGGATCGGTCGGTCAGTCACGGGCGCTCCTGTTCACCTTCCGGGCTCGACGACGGTGATGATCACGCGCGCGTACGCCGTCAACGCGGGGCTGCCGTCGTCCGTGGCCTCGAGGATCACGTGCACGGTGGCCCCGTCAGCGGCGTCGGCAGGAATGGTCACGTCGACGGCGGATGCTTCCACAGACGTGAGGACTGCCACGTCCGCGGTGCCTGCCTCGACGTACTGCCAGGGTCGAACCAGGACGGCGTCGCCATCGGGGTCGCTCACGATCCAGGCGATCCGCACCGTGTCGCCTGGCGCCGCAGACCTGGCCAACCCGTCGGGCACGTCGATCCGGGGGTGGTGGTTCGCCTGCGCGTACGAGGACGTCACGGACCATCGCAGCCGCCCGGCGAAGTCGTTCTGGAAGGCAGGGATCCACCGGCCGACGTCGCCCCAATCGGGCGCGGGCATCGAGAAGACCATCGGGTGCGAACCGACGGAGTTCCACCGGTGCGGATCCTCGGGATCCGCCTCCTGACGGCCTCCCCACCCCCCGAACGTGGGGTTCTCCCAGTTGCGCAGGCCGTTGTCGATGTGCAGCGCGACATTCGAGGTGTCGCCCTCCGAGATCCACGCACCCGGCTCCTCAACGGGGAAGAACACCTGGTAGCCGCGCTCACGCAGGTCGTCGTCCGTGAGGCCCGCGTGGCCGAAGTAGTCGTCGGCGTCGAAGCCGTCGGCCATGAAGAGGCCGTCTCCCCACACTCGATAGCCGGCCCCGATCGGCCCCACCGCCGTGACGTTCGCACGCGTCCACGGGGCGCCGAGGTACTCGAGGGCCTCCGGCGAGGCGACATGCCGGGCCGCGTAGCCCCACGCCGCGGTCGCCACCTGCCTCAGCTCGATCTCCGGCCAGGCGGGCCGGATGTACTCGGCGAAGGTCGAGTCCTGCTCACCCCAGCTCGTGAGCACCGTGCGGGCCATGAGGCGCGCCCTCGCCGCGTCACGGTCGGGGCGGTCCACCAGCCGCTCGTCGACCGTCATGAGGGCGCGCGCGATCGTGTTGAGGCCGCCCCACGCCTGCAGCACCAGGGTGCCGGGCTCGTGGTCCAGGAGCAGGTCTGCGATCAGGTCGGACCCTGGCGTCGGCTCGCGGGTGTCTCCCACATCCGCGATGTTGCCCTGGCGCACCAGCGAGCGCAGGTGCTCCGGAGCCGGGTACCGAGGGTCGTGCACCACCAGGTTCGCATGCACCTGCGCATACGCGTCGAGCGCCTGGTCGATATGTCCGCGCGCTCCGGCAGGAGGCCACCGATGCGCCTCCACGCCCCGAGCGGGGTCGCCCGCGAAGTGGAACATGCTGGACGAGTAGACGAGTCCCGCGAGCTCGATCTCGTTGCTGTACAGCACCAGCCTCAGCATCGAGTTGAGGTCGTCGAGCTCGGGGTCCGTGGTGACGACGACGCGCACCCGGCCTTGCCCCCTTCCGTCGCGCATGGTCACCACCGAGCGTCCTCGTATCCCATGAACGGGTCCACGGGGCTCACGCCACGGAACTCGGATTCGCCGACCAGCTTGGCGACCACCGCGTCGACCGTCTCGTCGTTCGCCGCGTAGGCGTTCACGTAGGTGCGGACGAACGGCACGTCCTGCAGGTGGTACGGGCTGCCGAGAGAGACGAACAGGGTCGGCAGCTCGGTGAGGTGACGCGGCAGGTTGCCCGCCGTGAAAGGCGCCCAGTGGACGCGAGCCACGGTCTCGTTGGAGCGCGGCTGCACGTCCGCGACGTAGATCACCGCGTCGTAGCCCTCCAGCAGCTCGGCGCCGTTGACGCCTCCGTCGACGCCCACGCGCGTGAACATCGTCGACCCCGGAGGGCCGTCCTCGAACAGCGTCGCGGAGAATCCGCGCTCGTTCAGCTGCGCGGTGAAGCGCTCGGCCGGACCGGTGAAGGACAGCATGCCGCGCAGCGAGTACACGAGCACCCGCCTGTGTCGCACCGTGTCCAGCGGCAGCAGCCCCGCCTCCTTGTCCTTGACCAGGGTGATGCCCGCGTCGGCCTGGGCCCGCGACCAGGCACGATGCGTGTCGGTGTCGATGCCGTCCAGTCCTGGCACCCGCTCCTCCGGGGTCTCGGGGGCGTGCAGCCCCAGCGCCGCCTTCAGCGCGAGCACCCGGGTGACCGCCTGATCCAACCGCTCCTGGGAGATGACGCCGCTGCGCACGCCTTCGAGCATATGCGCGTGGTCCGTCGCGTAGTCGGGCGTGAACAGGAACATGTCACAGCCCGCGGCCACCGACGCGGGCACCAGCGCGGCGCGCGGCATCCTCATCAGCATGCCGCCCATGAGGGACGCGTCGGTGATGACGACGCCGTTGAAGCCCAGGTGCTCGCGCAGCAGCTCCGTGGTCAGCTCGGGCGCGAGCGACGCGGGCATGATGTCCTCGTCCGCGATGCCGGGCCGCAGCGCCCGCGAGTAGGCGGGGAGCGCGATGTGCGCGGCCATCACGGACAACGCGCCCGCCTCGATCGAGGCCCGGTAGGCAGCGCCGAACGTGGCCTCCCACTCGTCCACGCTCAGCGAGTTCACCGAGGTCAGCAGGTGCTGGTCGCGGTCGTCGACCCCGTCGCCCGGCCAGTGCTTGACCGACGCGGCCACGCCGTTGTCCTGCAGGCCCCTGACGAACTCGACGCCCATGCGCCGCACCCGGTCCGGGTCCGAGCCGAATGCACGATTGAGGACGATCGGGTTGCGCGGATTGAGCTGGATGTCGATGATCGGCGCGAAGTCCCACGTCACGCCCAGAGCACGGCCCTCGACCGCCGCGACCTCCCCCATCCGGTAGGCGCACGAGTCGTCTCCCGTCGCCGCGGCCTGCAGAGGCGTGCCCACCTGCGTAGCCATGAAGCTCGCGCCGTCGGCACCGTTCTCCAGGTTGCCCGCGATCAGGGGAGGCACCGAGCTCGCGGCGTGGATGTGCCGGTTCAGGCTCACCGCCTCCTCGACAGGCGCGCCACGACGCATGAAGCCGCCAGGCTGCGAGATCGCGATGTCCGCATCCACGCCCGCCGGGTCGTTCGCCATGAGGAAGAACAGCTGCCCCACTTTCTGCTCGAGCGTCATCGCGTCTCGCGTCGACGCGACCCAGGCTTGCGCGTCTGCGTCGAGGTGGAACGGCGCCTCCCCCAGGCGCACAGGGGCGATGTCGGACATGGTCTCCTCCTTGAGGCTCGTCGCAGGCGAGCCCTCGAACGTGATGCCGTGGTCGGCGAGCGAGCCGGCCGCATGCAGACCGGGGATGACGACGTCGGCCTCGCCGAGCACCGTCGCGTCGCCCACGCCCACCGCCGTCATGCCAGCGCGATGGGCAGCCTCGACGCCCGCGATCGCGTCCTCGAACACGACGCAGTCCTCGGCGGCGACGCCGAGCGCCTCGGCGCCTGCACGGAAGACGGCGGGGTCCGGTTTTGCCTGAGAGACCACCGAGCCGTCGATGATGACGTCGAGCAGGTCACGGATGCCGAGCCTGTCGAGGATCAGAGGGGCGTTCCGGCTCGCGGAGCCGAGCGCCGTGGGGACCCCTCGGCTCCTCAGGTCGCGAAGGAGCTCGAGCGCGCCCAGCAGCATGTCATCCGGAGTGAGCATGGAGATCGCCTTCACATACTGCGCGTTCTTCTCCGCGGCCAGGCGCAGCGCCTCCTCGTCGGACACCTCGACGCCACCGAGTCCGAGCACGATCCGCAGCGCGTCCATCCGGCCGACGCCCTTGAGCAGCTCCTCGTCCTCGTCGGCGAGGGTGAACCCCAGGCCCTGGGCCATGGCCCGCCACGCCGCGAAGTGGTGCACCGCGGTGTCCACGAGCACCCCGTCCAGGTCGAAGATCGCCGCCCTGGCGATCCTCATGCCGGTCGAGGTGCCAGCACCGGTCATCGTCGCGCCACCTGCGAGGATCGGCGTGCGACCTCAGCCGCGAAGACCGCAGCGGAGCGCTTCGCAGAGCGATCCAGCGTGACGCGATCCACCGCATGCAGCCCGAACTTGGGTCCGAACGCGAAGATCCACTCGTAGTTGTCCAGGAGCGACCAGTGGCAGTAGCCCAGCACGGGCACGCCGTCGGCGATCGCCCGATCCAGGCCCGCGAGCGCCGCGGTGAGGAATGCGCAGCGCGCCTCGTCGTCCTCCGTGTTCATGCCGTGCTCGCTGACCAGCACGGGCACGCCGGACACCTCATGGCAGTAGCTCACCGCTCCGGCGAGCGAGAGCGGCTCGACCTCCTGCTGCCCGGGATGCGTGGCGACGCGACCCTCCGGCCCGTACAGGATGCGCTCGTAGTTCTGCACTCCGACGAAGTCGTCGTCCTCCGCCAGCCGGAGCCACCGGCCGTAGCACTCCTCGCGGACCTTGTCGCGGGCCGCCTCGCCGCCCGGCAGGGCGAACTCGTCGGCGACGGCCAGGGAGAGCCCAACGGGAAGGTCGGGCCGGCGGGCCTTGATGGCCTCGCGCGCGGCGACGTGCGCCCGCTCGAACGCGTCCTCGAAGAGCTCGAGCTCGTCGAGGCGCTGCACGTTGCCGGCGCGGTATCGCTCCACGCCAGCGGCCTTCGACGCCGCGTCGAGCGTCACGGCATGTCCCTCCCATGCCTGCGGCGGGAGGAAGCCCCCCGCGAGCTGCCGCTGAAGGTTCGGCTCGTTCAAGGTCACTGCGATCGCGATCCGGTCCCCGAGGCGCTCCATCACGAGGTCGCAGAAGCGTGCGAAGTCAGCGGCGGCCTCGGGCGCAAGCCACGAGCCACGGCATGCGAACCAGTGAGGCGCGGTGAAGTGGCTGAAGGTCACGACGGGTGCCAGCCCCCGGTCCAGGCAGCCGTCGATGATCGCCTCGTAGTGGTCGAGCGCGGACTCGTCGATCACGCCACGGTCGGGCTCGATCCGGCACCACTCGACGGAGAAGCGGTAGGCGTTGAGACCGAGCCCCGCGGCGAGGTCAAGGTCCTCGGGCCAGCGCTCCCAGCTTCCGCATGCCGCGCCGGAGGGCTCGACGAACACCGTCGGCTCGACGTTCTCGAGGAACGACGTGTCCGACGTGGTGTCGCCTCCATCGATCTGGTGTCCTGCGACGGCGACTCCCCAGAGGAAGTCGGTGGGCATGCTCACGCTTGCCATGGGTGGTGCTCCTTCCGTGGCGCCGACCTGCTCGACGCCCACATCGATGCGAGGCTCAGGCGGCCCCGGCCTGCTCCTGCTGCTGGGCCTGGATCTCCTTGAGGCGCAGCCGGTCTGCGCGCCGCTGCTGCTGCGCGAGCGGGTCGGGGACGGGGGACGCAAGGAGCAGACGCTGGGTGTACGGGCGCTGCGGGGTGGCAGTGACGGTGTCTCCGTCGCCCCACTCCACGAGCTCCCCGCGGTACAGCACCGCGACCCTGTGGGACATCTCTCGCACGACTGCGAGGTCGTGGGAGATGAACAGATAGGCGACGCCGGTGCGCTCCTGGATCTCCAGGAACAGCTCGAGGACGCGGGCCTGGGTCGACAGGTCGAGCGCCGAGACGGGCTCGTCGCACACGATCAGCTTGGGGTCGAGCGCGAGCGCACGGGCGATCGCGATGCGCTGCCGCTGACCGCCGGAGAACTCTCGTGGCATGCGGTGAGCGGCGTCCGCCGGCAGCCCGACGGTGTCGAGCAGCTCCTTGACGCGCGCGTTGGCCTCCGCCTTCGACGTCCTGCGCATGATCATCGGCTCGGTGAGCGAGTCGCCGATCGTCAGCGACGGGTTGAGCGACGAGTAAGGGTCCTGGTACACCACCTGGATGTCCCTGGTGAGCTCGCGACGGCGCCGCTTCGTGGGGTGGCTGATGTCCTCCCCCGCGAACGTGACCGCCCCTCCCGCCACGGGGACCAGGCCCAGGAGCGCGCGACCGATCGTGGTCTTGCCGGAGCCTGACTCTCCTACGAGCCCGACCGTCTCGCCGGGCTTGATGTCGAAGCTGACTCCGTGGACGATCCGGATCGGCTTGGCGCGCATGCCGCGGCCCGGGTACTCGACGACCAGGTCGTCGACCTTGAGCAGAGGCTCCGTCATGACAGCGTCTCCCTTCCGAGGGTGCCGGTGCTGGCGGCCCCTGGCAGCGGGGCCCGCGGCGCTCCCGTCGGGATCGCCTCGAACAGCGACTGCGTGTACTGGTGGCGCGGGTCGTCGAACACGGACTGGGTGGGACCGGTCTCGACGATCACGCCTTGCCGCATGACCGACACCCGGTCGCAGATGTCGGCGACCACGCCGAAGTTGTGGGTGACGATGAGCACGGCCATCCCGAGCTCCGCCTGCAGGTCGCGGAGCAGATCGAGCACCTCGGCCTGCACGGTGACGTCCAGGGCGGTGGTGGGCTCGTCTGCGATGAGCAGCGTGGGGTGCGACGCGACCGCGCCCGCGATCAGGACGCGCTGCGCCATGCCGCCCGACAGCTGGTGCGGGTAGGAGCGGAACACCCGCTTCGGGTCGGGGATCCCGACCTTGTCGAGCAGCGACATCGCCCGCTCGTGCGCCTGCTCCTTGGACATCCCCAGCACCTTGCGCAACGGTTCGGTGAGCTGGACGCCTACCGTGAAGGCGGGGTCCAGGTTGGACATCGGCTCCTGCGGGACGTACGCGATGCGGCTCCCGCGGAAGGTGTTCATGGAAGCGTCCGACACGCCCGTGAGGTCCTCGCCATCGAACACGATCGACCCGGCCATGACCTTGCCGCCCTTGGGAAGCAGGCCGAGCACGGCGAAGGCCGTCTGGGTCTTGCCGGAGCCGGACTCGCCGATCAGGCCGTGCGTCTCGCCACGACGGACCTCGAGGCTGGCGCCCTTCACGACCGTGGCCCAGCCGTCACCTGCGGGGTAGGCGACGGCGAGGTCGGTGACCGTGAGGACGGCGTCCGCCTCGGCCGCGTCCTCGTGACGCACGATCTCCGGCGCGGAGGCCTCGAGGGCCCAGGCGATCTGACCCTTAGCGCGCCGCACGTCGGACGTGCCTTCGAGCTCGTCGCGCAGCGCGGTGCCGAGCAGGGTCAGGAAGATCATGGTGAGGCCCAGAGCGAGCGCCGGCCACAGGACCAGCTGCCCCGCACGGTTGATGTTGTAGAAGCCCTCGTTGAGCATCTGACCCCACGTGGGGGTGTTCGGGTCGCCGAGCCCTAGGAAGTCGAAGCCCGCCTGCATGCCGATACCGGCGGCGATCGTGCCGGAGGTCAGCAGGATGACGGGCGCGCGCACCGCCATCAGGACGTGACGTCCGATGATCCTGCCGTCGCCCAGGCCAGAGGTGCGAGCGGCGTCGACGTACAGCTCGTTCCTGACTGCGCGCACCGAGTTGTAGACCACCCGGTAGTACACGGGCGAGATGAAGATGCCGAAGATCGTCATGGTCCACCACATCGACGGACCCATCACGGACCTCGCTGCGATCAGCACGATGATCGACGGGATCGACATGGTCAGTGCGGTGAACCACGACCCGAGGGTGTCGATCCAGCCACCGTAGTAGCCGGCCACGAGACCGGCCGAGACGCCGATGACGGTGCCGACCGCGGCCACCAGCAGGCCGCCAGCGAGCGAGAAGCCGGTGGCGACGAGCAGGCGGGAGAGGATGTCCCGCCCGGCGCTGTCCCCTCCGAGCAGGTAGTCGCCGCCTGGCGGCGCGAAGATCATCTTCAGGTCGGTCTGCGACGGGTCGAAGGGCGCGAGGAACGGCCCGACGATCGCGATCACGACGATGATGCTCAAGAAGACGATCGAGACGCCTCCGAGCGGATGCGTGATCAGGCGCTTGAACAGCCCCGCGCGAGGGGCGCGGGAGTCGGCGGCGGGCGCGGTGGCGGAGCTCATGACAGTCGGACCTTC
This sequence comes from Demequina capsici, assembly GCF_032102965.1. Lineage (NCBI taxonomy): Bacteria > Bacillati > Actinomycetota > Actinomycetes > Micrococcales > Demequinaceae > Demequina > Demequina capsici. The sequence continues at coordinate 2,172,738 of NZ_CP134880.1, forward strand.
GGGTTGACCCACGCCTGAGCGACGTCGACGAGGGTGTTGACGAGGATGACGATCAGTCCTGTGAGGACGACGATGCCCATCACGACGGGGATGTCGCCCTGGGAGGTGGCGGACAGCGCGGCCGGCCCGATGCCGGGGATCGAGAACAGCTGCTCGACGATCACGGCGCCGCCGAGCAGGATCACGAACTGGAGGCCGAGGATGCTGAGCGCGGGGCCGGCGGCGTTGCGCAGCACGTGCTTGTACACGACCGTGCGATGCGGGAGACCCCTGCTGCGCAGGGTGCGGACGTAGTCGCGCTCGAACGCGTCGAGCATCGAGCCGCGCACCTGCTGGGCGACGCCGCCGATCGAGCCGATGGTGAGCGCGGTGATGGGCAGCGCGATGGATAGCAGCCACTGCCCGACGTCGTCGCTGGGCTTGGTGTAGCCGGTCGCGGGGAACCAGTCGAGCCGGATCGCGAAGATGAGGACGAGCACCAAGGCGACGAGGAAGCCGGGGATCGCCTGGCCGATGACGGACAGGACCTGGACCGCTCGGTCGAGCCAGCCGCGACGCGTCGCGGCGAGCGCACCGAGGACGACGGCGATGAGCGCGGTGAGGACCACGGAGCCGACGGCGAGGGTGACGGTGACCTGCATGCGGGTCGTCACCGCCTCGACCACGTCCTGGCCGGAGAACCAGGACTTGCCGAAGTCGCCGTGGACGGCCGCGGTGACCCAGTCCCAGAAGCGGACGAGCACCGGCTGGTCCAGCCCGAGCCGTTCCTTGACGACGTTGACGGCGTCCTCGGTCGCCGCCTGGCCGGCGATGCGCCGCGCGGTGTCGGTGCTTCCGAACTGCAGCAGGAAGAAGGTCAAGGTCGCCAGGGTGGCGATGAGACCGACTCCTGTGACGATGCGTCTTCCGACGAATCCGAGCACGATGACTCTCCTTGGGGTGGGGTGCCGGCGGGGCGGGTGGGGGCTCCCGCCCCGCCGGCGATGGCGGGGATCAGGCGGTCGGGACGATGTCCCACAGGTTGGGCGCGGCCTGACCGTTCTTCAGCGTGACCGCGGTGCCATCGGTGGTGACCACGGCGTTGACGTACCGGTAGAACGGCGCGAACCAGGCGTTCTCCACGAGGTACTGGTTCATCTCCTGTGCGGCAGCGTCGCCGTCCTCGCCACCGAGGCGCATGCGGTCCGCGAGGGCCTGCAGAGTGTCGTCGGTCTGGTGGTAGATGTTCCAGGCCGAGTCGGGGGCGACGGCGAGCTTGTAGGTGCTCCACGACACGGCCTCCTGGTTGAGACCGAACTCGAAGACCCCCCACTTGCCGCCCAGCAGGTCGCTGATGAACGACTCGCCGGCCTGCTCGTAATTGACGGTGATGCCTGCGTCAGCCAGGTTGCCCGCGATCAGCTGGGCCTCGGCCTCGGGGACGAACCCGCTGAGCGGCATGGTGATGGTGATGCCGTCCGGGTAGCCCGCCTCGGTGAGCAGCTGCTTCGCCTTGTCGACGTCGTACGTGTAGTAGTCCTCGAGCGAGGCGTCGTACGCGGTGGTGCCGGTGCCGAAGATCTGGTCCGTCACCTCGCCGTAACCGGACTCGAGGCCCTGCAGCAGGCCCTCGCGGTCGAGCGCGTAGTTGATCGCCTGACGGACGCGCACGTCGGCGAGCGCCGGGTCGACGACTCCCCAGCGGTCCGCGAGGATGAGGCCCTTCCAGTTGAGCGTCTGAGTGTTGACGGTGTAGCCGGCGCTCTCCGCGTCAGGGATCTGCGACGTCGAGTTGAGGTTCGCGATGTCCACCTGGCCGTCGCGGAGCGCGTTGGTGAGAGCATTCGCGTCGGCGTAGTAGTTGATGACGACGGTGTCGTAGTGCTTGCTCTCCGGATCCCAGTAGTCGGGGTTCGCGGTGAACGTGTAGGTGGAGCCGATGGTGGACGCCGCCGAGTCGAGGATGTAGGGGCCGGAGCCGACGGGGACGGTCTGGATGTCGTCCGCGGTGAAGGCCGACTCGGCCTCGATGAGGCCCGAGTTCTGGCTGAGGTAGTCCAGCAGGGAGGGATCGGGGGCGGACAGCGTGATCTGGACGGTGTCGGAGTCCACCGCGGTCACGTCGGCGATGGAGGCGAGGTTGCCGCTGTTCTCGGAGGCGCCGGTCTGGAAGCGGGTGAGGTTGTCGACCACGACCTGCGAGTCGAGCGCGGACCCGTCGGTGAACGTGACGTCGTCGCGAAGGTTCAGCGTCAGGACCGTCATCGAGTCGTCGTAGGACCAGTCGGTCGCCAGCGCCGGCTCGATCGTGCCGTCGGCGGCCGCGCGGACCAGCGTGTCGTAGACGGCCATGTAGTAGGTCGCGGCGTTGCCCCACGACGAGTCCTGGGCGGCCCAGGTGGAGACATCGACGACGGCGCCGATCGTGAGCTTGGCCGCGTGTCCGGTGCCTCCGGATGCGGTGGACGAGGCGGTGGAGCCGTCGGTCCCACCCGACGAGCAGGCCGCGAGGGCGAGTGCGGCGGCGCCGATGAGGGCGCCGGCCTTGACTGTGCGGAGCATCGTTGCTTCCCTTCCTCAGGTCGCGTCAACTCTGACGCTGAGCCGACGCTAACACGCAAAATCTAAACATGCAAAGATTTTTGATAACGGTTCTGATACGCTCGGCGTCGTGGCAGGGCAACGCGGCGAGTACGCCAAGAGCGCGAGGCGGCGCGAGGAGATCCTCGACGCCGCCTTCACCGTGTTCTCGCGCTCGGGCTTCACCGGCGCGACGGTCAGCGAGATCGCCCGCGAGGTCGGCATGAGCCAACCGGGCCTGCTGCATCACTTCGACAGCAAGCTCGCGATGCTCGAGGCGGTGTTCGAGCGGCGCGACCAGTCGGCGCTCGACATCCTGTCAGGGCGGCGCGACATCGAGTTCCTGCGAGGACTTGTCGAGATCTCCCGTCGCAACCACGAGAAGCGTGACCTGATCAGGCTCTACACGGTCATCGCGGCCGAGGCGACAGCACCGGACCACCCTGCGCACGCACACTTCCAGCGCCGCTTCCACCGCGTCCTCGGCGGGACACAGGCCGCATTCGAGGAGGCGCAGCGCCTCGGACTGCTCAAGGAGGGCGTCGACCCCCACGCTGCGGCGCTCAGCAGCATCGCGGTCACCGAGGGCCTGCAGCTCATGTGGCTGTCGGGGTTCGACGAGATCGACATGGCCAAGGGCGCGCAGATCCACATGCAGCAGTTCCTCACCGTGCCGCTGTGACCGTTCACAACGGATAAAAACCTTAGCACTTGAAGAATTTTGCGACGCGACGTACCGTGTCCCGAAGCCGCCGCAGCGACGCGCGCCGCCACGAGAGGACGCCCATGACCGACCGCCGCATCCCAGACCTGAAGCTGGCCCGCGAGGGCACGCAGACGGCCGCAAGCCCCGCCCCCGCGCTCGCCTGGACCACCCCCGCCGGCAACCCGACAGCGTCCTGGACCGAGCTCCGCGACGACGCCGGCTCCACCCACCGGATCGACGACGGCGCCAGCGCAGGAGCCGCATGGCCCTTCGCGCCGCTCGCACCGCGAGAACGCCGCAGGATCCAGATCCGCGCCGGGCTGGCGGACGGCACCGTCACCGGCTGGAGCGCCCCGCTCGAGGTCCGCGCCGGCCTGCTGGACCCCGCCGACTGGACCGCCGACTTCATCTGCCTCGCGAACCCGGACCGCATCGCCCAGCCGGCCCTGCTGCGAGGCGAGCTGCTCCTCAAGGACGCCCCCACCGACGCCGTCCTGCACGTGACCGCGATCGGCGCGCACGTCACGTCCATCAACGGCGTCCGCGTGGGCGACCACCAGATGGCACCGGGCTGGACGTCGTACGACAAGCGACTCGTCGCCGACACGCACGACGTGACCTCGCTGCTCACCGCAGGGGTCAACGTCGTCGGGGCCTCGCTCGGCGGCGGCTGGCGCACGGAGCAGTACGGCTTCTTCGGCCGTGGACGACGCGTCTACGGCGACCAGCCGTCGTACGCGGCGCAGCTGCACGTCACGTATGCCGACGGCACGCAGGAGGTCTTCACCACCGGCCCGCGTTGGCACGCCCGAGGCGACGGCCCCATCATCGACTCGTCGATCTACAAGGGCGAGACGGTCGACCTGCGCCACGCGATCGACGGATGGGACCGCGCGGGCGCCTCGGCCGAGGGCTGGGAGCCCGTCGCCGTCGAGGAGGTCGCGCTCGTCCCTCAGCAGAAGCTCTCCCCTCCCGTCCGCGTCACCCGGGAGCTCCCCGTGCGCGAGGTCCTCACCACCCCGTCGGGAGCGACCGTCCTCGACTTCGGCCAGAACCTCGTGGGCCGCCTCCGGATCCAGACGGACGGCCCCGAAGGCACCGTGATCACGGTGCGTCACGCCGAGGTGCTGGAGCACGACGAGATGGGCATGCGCCCGCTGCGCGGCGCCACGCAGACCGACACCTTCACGCTCCCGGGCGGCCCCGCCACGCTGGAGCCGACCTTCACGTTCCACGGCTTCCGGTACGCCGAGGTCACCGGATGGCTCGGCGAGCTGGACCCGTCCGCCATCACGGCGCAGGTCATGCACAGCGACATGCGGCCCACCGCCGACTTCGCATGCTCGCACCCGCTGGTGAACCGCCTCCACGAGAACGTCGTGTGGGGCATGCGCGGCAACTTCCTGTCGGTGCCCACCGACTGCCCGCAGCGCGACGAGCGGCTGGGCTGGACCGGCGACATCCAGGTCTTCTCCCCCACCGCCGCCATCCTGCACGACGTGGACGGCTTCCTGGCCGATTGGCTCGTGGACCTGAGACTGGAGCAGGACGCGCACGACGGCCTGGTGCCGTTCGTGATCCCCGACGCGCTCGCGGACGAGGTTCACGCGACCGCGGCCTGGGGCGACGCGGCGACGATCGTCCCGTGGACCCTGTGGCAGCGTTACGGCGACCTGCAGGTCCTGGCGGACCAGTACTCGTCCATGCGCACGTGGACCGACCGGCTCGTCGCGCTGGCAGGCGACGACCGCCTGTGGGAAGGGTCCATGCAGTTCGGCGACTGGCTGGACCCCGATGCGCCGCCGGACGAGCCAGGCGCGTCGAAGGTCTCTCGCGACATCGTCGCCACCGCCTACGTCTTCCGGTCCGCGCGCATCGTCTCGCAGACGGCCGCACTGCTGGGGAACGACGACGACGCGGTCGCGTACGGCCGGATCGCCCAGGAGGTCGCGAGCGCCTTTCGTGACGCCTACGTGACCCCCGCGGGCCGCATGATGTCCGATGCACCCACGGCCTACGCGCTCGCGCTCGGCTTCGACCTGGTCACCGACCCGCAGATGCGTTCCGCGCTCGGCGCCCGCCTCGCCGAACGGGTGCGCGCGACCGGCTACCGGATCTCCACCGGCTTCGTCGGCACGCCGCTCATCCTCGAGGCGTTGTCGTCCACCGGTCACGCCGACGCCGCCGGACGCCTGCTGCTGCAGACCGACAACCCGTCCTGGCTCTACACGGTGTCGATGGGCGCGACCACGATCTGGGAGCGCTGGGACTCGATGCTTCCGGACGGGTCCATCAACCCCGGCGAGATGACCAGCTTCAACCACTACGCGCTCGGCGCCGTCGCGGAATGGCTGCATCGGTCGCTGGCCGGGCTGTCCTTCGCCGAACCGGGCGGACGCGTGCTGCGGATCGCACCCACCCCGGTGGCGGGCATCGACTGGGCGCGGACCGTGCAGCGCACCCCACACGGCGAGGCGAAGGTGGAGTGGCGGCTCGAGTCGGAGCAGCTGACGGTCGACGCCACCGTGCCCGCGGGAGCGCGCGCCACAGTCGAGCTCCCGGGACGCGATCCCGTCGAGGTCGGCCCGGGCGCGCACACGTTCTCGTGCACGGCGCCGGCTGCGGTCGCACCGTCCGGCCCGTACTCGTTGCGCACCGACCTCGCGACGCTGATCGACGACCCGCGGGCGATCGCAGCGATCCGAGACGAGCTCGGCACGTTCTCCGAGGGATACCTCGCGGGATTCATCGGCCGCACGTCGTGGACCGAGGGCAGCGCGCTCGCCGACGTGCTGTTCGGCGTGCCGCCGCACGTCCTGGCGGCCCTGGACGCGCGACTGACCGTGCTGTGAGGCATGTCCCCGTCGTCCCTGAACGGGGCGGCGGGGACACCTTGCGCCATCGCATGGGCAGAATGAGCACATGAGCATCGCCCCATTGCCTCAGACGACACCCTCTCCCACGCCTCACCGCCTCGGGGTGCACCTGGTCGAGGGCGGCGTCACGGTGGGGGTGATGGCCGCCCACGCGACGGCGGTCCACTTCTGCGTGTTCAATGCCGACGGCTCGGAGACCCGCTACCCCCTGCATGGTCCCCACCACGGCCTGTGGCATGCGTTCATCCCGGCGATCATGCAGGGCACGCAGTACGGGTTCCGGGCCACCGGGCCGTGGCAGCCGCGCAAGGGCCACCGCTACAACCCGCACAAGCTCCTGCTGGACCCGTACGGTCGCGGCGTCGAGGGTCGCCTGGCGCGCTCCCCTGAGCCGGGCGCGAAGGCGCTGCTGTCCAACCGCGCGGACATCGACACCGCGCCGTTCGTGCCGCGCTCCGTGGTCACCGCTCCTCCGTCAGGCGAATGGCAGACTCCCCTGCCGCATGTGCCGTTCGAGGACTCGATCATCTACGAGGTGCACGTCAAGGGCTTCACCAAGACGATGCCCGACGTGCCCGACGAGTTGCGCGGCACGTATGCCGGGCTGGCGCATCCTGCGGCGATCGCGCACCTGAAGGATCTGGGCGTCACCAGCGTCGAGCTGCTGCCCGTGCACGCGTTCGCCGACGAGCCGCACCTTGAGCGCGACGGCCTCACCAACTACTGGGGCTACTCGACCATGAGCTTCTTCGCCCCGCACCCGGGCTATGCGACCGCGGCGGCGCGCGAGGCCGGCGCGCAGGCGGTGCAGGACGAGTTCTGCGGCATGGTGGACCTGCTTCACCAGGCGGGCCTCGAGGTGATCCTCGACGTGGTCTACAACCACACCTGCGAGGGCGGCTGGGGCGACCGCACCGTGTCGTGGCGCGGCCTCGACAATCTCACCTACTACCGGACGCAGGCGCATTCGCCGCAGCACTACGACGACGTGACCGGCACCGGGAACACGCTGGACTTCGGACACCCCAGGGTGACGCAGATGGCATTGGACTCGCTGCGCTACTGGGTGACGGAGATGGGCGTGGACGGCTTCCGCTTCGACCTTGCGGCCACGCTGGGCCGCACGGGGCAGGGGTTCACGCCCGACCATCCGTTCCTCGTGGGCCTGGTGACCGACCCGGTGCTGAGCGGCGTCAAGCTGATCGCCGAGCCCTGGGACGTGGGCCTCGGCGGCTGGCAGGTGGGCAACTTCCCGCAGCCGTTCTCCGAGTGGAACGACCGCTTCCGCGACTCGGTGCGGTCCTTCTGGCTCACCACGGGAGCGGGCGCCCACGGCAGCCGCCACCACCCCACGGCACCGGAGCTCGCGACCCGGCTCGCGGGGTCGTCGGACCTGTTCTCGCGCAGCGAGCCGCCAGGCATGCGCGGCTGCATCGCCTCCATCAACTTCGTGACGGCCCACGACGGCTTCACGGCGTACGACCTCACGGCCTACGACCGCAAGCACAACGAGGCGAACGGCGAGGAGAACCGGGACGGCACGGACAACAACCGGTCGTACAACCACGGCGTCGAGGGCCCCACGGACGACGACACGATCGGGACCACGCGTCGCCGTTCGATCCGCAACCTGCTGGGCACCACCCTGCTCGCCGCAGGCACCCCGATGCTGCTGGGCGGAGACGAGCTGGGCCGCACCCAGCGCGGCAACAACAACGCCTACTGCCAGGACAACGAGCTGTCGTGGTTCGACTGGAGGCTGGAGCCGTGGCAGCAGGACCTGCGCGACTCGATCGCCATGCTCATCGCATTGCGCAGAGCGCACAGGGTGCTGCGCCCGCGCGGCTTCTACGCCGCGGTCGAGGAGGTGCTGCTCGACACGTCGTTCCGCGCCGAGGCCGCCTGGTTCCAGTTCGACGGCACGCATGAGGACGAGGACTGGTGGGAGGACCCTGCCACCCGCACGGTCCAGTTCATGCGTTCGCTCCAGGATCCTCGCGAAGCCGACGCGCTGATCATCATCAACGGCTCCCGCGGTCCCATGGACGTCACGGTCCCTCCGGACGACGGAGCGCCGTGGGTCTATGCGTGGGACAGCGCCTGGGACTCGGTGCGGGACATGGAGCCGGACGTGTGCGAGCCCGGCGAGACGATCTCGATGGAGCCCATGGCGATGCGGCTCTACCTGTCGCAGGTCGACTGACCGGAACACATCGTCAGAAGTCCGACGAACCGACCGCGGATGCCCCGTCACGCAGGCCGTCGCGGTGTTCAGGACAGCCCGATCACGGTAGGTTCGGAGCATGGCCCTTCCAGGTGAGAAGCCCATCGGACGAATCCCGGTCGTGGATGTCCACCCGACGCTGGAGCAGGGACGCTGGCCCGTCAAGGCAGTGGTAGGCGAGGCCGTCCCTCTTCAGGCCACCGTGTTCGTCGAGGGCCATGACGCCGTCGCCGCGACGGCGGTCGTGACCCAGCCGAACGGGCGGACGCTGCGTCTCAGGATGGACGAGGTCAACCACGGTCTCGCGACCTTCCAGGCGATCCTGATGCCCAAGGCCACGGGCCGCTACACGTTCCACATCGAAGGATGGGCGGACCCCTTCGGGACCTGGATGGACACCGCCTCCAAGAAGATCCCTGCGGGGGTGGACGTCGAGCTGACGCTCGGCGACGGTGTGGCGCTGCTCGGCAGGGCGATGGCCGACAAGGCGCTCACCGAACGCCAGCGCGCCGTGCTCGAAGCGGCGCGGCTCACGCTCACGCCAGGCGGCGACCTCTCCCCCGCCGACTCGCTCGCCGCCGCGCTCACCGACGACCTGCTGGCCGTGATGCGTGCGCACCCGGTGCGCGACGGGGTCACGTCGTCCGCCGAGCATCCGCTGGTCGTGCAGCGCGAGCGTGCGCTCGCGAGCGCCTGGTACGAGATGTTCCCGCGTTCCGAAGGCGCCAAGCTCAACAAGCGGACCGGCGAGTGGACGTCGGGCACCTTCCTCACCGCGTCGAAGCGGCTGCCCGGCATCGCCGCCATGGGCTTCGACGTCGTCTACCTGACGCCCATCCACCCCATCGGCCTCACCCACCGCAAGGGGCGCAACAACTCGCTGACCGCCGAGCCCGGCGACCCTGGAAGCCCGTACGCGATCGGTTCTGCCGCAGGTGGCCACGACGCGGTCCACCCCGAGCTCGGCACGATGCGGCAGTTCAGGAACTTCGTGCAGCGGGCCAACGAGCTCGGTCTCGAGGTAGCACTCGACATCGCCCTCCAGTGCTCCCCCGACCACCCGTGGGTCAAGGAGCATCCCGAGTGGTTCAAGGTCCGTTCCGACGGCACCATCGCCTACGCCGAGAACCCGCCCAAGAAGTACGAGGACATCCACCCGCTGTACTTCGACAACGACCCAGTCGGCCTGCGCGAGGCGATCCGTGACGTGCTCCAGGTGTGGATCGACGCGGGTGTCACGCTGTTCCGCGTCGACAACCCGCACACCAAGCCGCTCGAGTTCTGGGAGTGGCTCATGGCCGACATGGCCGAGCGGCATCCCGAGGTGATCTTCCTGTCCGAGGCGTTCACGCGGCCGCCCATGATGCACACGCTCGCGAAGGTCGGGTTCCACCAGAGCTACACCTACTTCACCTGGCGCCCCACGGCGGAGGAGATGGGCGAGTATCTCGAGGAGCTCGCGGGCGACGGCTCGTACTACATGCGTCCCAACTTCTGGCCCACCACGCACGACATCCTCACGCCTGACATGCAGCATGGCGGCGCTCCCCAGTACCGCGCGCGTGCCGTGCTCGCCGCCACCGGATCGCCGTCGTTCGGCATCTACTCCGGCTACGAGTTCGTGGAGAACATCCCCCGCCCCGGCGTCGAGGAGCAGATCGACAACGAGAAGTACGAGTACAAGCCCCGCGACTGGAGCCGTGCCGACGACCACGGGATCGTCACTCTGCTCACCACCCTCAACGCGGCGCGTGCGGCGCATCCGGCGCTTCGACGCCTGCGCGGCCTCACCGTGCACAGGACCAGCAACGACCAGATCCTGTGCTTCACCAGGCATCTCAATGCCGACGAGTCCCCCACGGGGCGTGCCGACACCGTGATCGTCGTCGTCTCGTTCGACCCGCACCACGTGCAGGACGGCGTCGTCTCGCTGGACATGGAGGCGCTGGGGTTCGAGCCCGACGCGCGCCTGCTGGTCGACGACCTCCTGTCGGGGGCGACCTTCACCTGGGCCAGGGACTTCTACGTCCGCCTGGACCCGGCGACGTCCATGTCGCACGTCGCGGCGGTGCGCTCATGACCGCCGCGATCGCGCCCGGCGCGCCGGGACGCGCGTCCTCATCCCGTGCTTCGAGCATGCCCTACGCTCGACAGCACGGGACCGCCATCGGCGGCGGCGCTCGCCGACACGTGCGGCGTCCGCGCCCCGCGAACGGAAGGGAGGCGACGGATGCCTGAGGGTCATGACCCTGCACTGCTGGCCGACATCGCGCAGGGAAGGCACCACGATCCCCACTCGCTGCTCGGGCCGCACGTGTCCGACGCCGGCGTCACCATCAGGGCGCTCCGCCCCCTCGCGTCGACGGTCGAGTTCGAGACTCTGGAGGGACGCTGGCCCGCGACCCACGAGGCCGACGGCGTCTGGGTCGCGACCATCCCCGGCACCGAGGCCCCCGACTACCGCCTCCACGTCGCCTACGACGGCGAACCGATCCGTCAGGACGACCCGTACCGGTTCCTCCCCACCATCGGCGAGCTGGACCTTCATCTGATCCGCGAAGGACGTCACGAGCGCCTCTGGACCGTGCTCGGCGCCAACGTCCGACGCTTCCCCTCCGTGCTCGGCGACGTGGTCGGCGCGTCGTTCACTGTCTGGGCGCCGAATGCGCGCGCCGTCAGGCTCGTGGGCGACTTCAACCACTGGCAGGGCCGCGGCCACGCGATGCGGTCGCTCGGCTCGGTCGGCATCTGGGAGCTGTTCGTCCCTGGGCTGGGAGAGGGCGCCGTCTACAAGTTCGAGATCCTCGGCAAGGACGGCCAGTGGCGCCAGAAGGCCGACCCGATGGCGCGACGCACCGAGGTGCCGCCGCAGACCGCATCGGTGGTCACCGAGAGCGTCTACGAGTGGAACGACGAGCCGTGGATGGCAGCGCGTTCCTCCGCCGAGCCCCACCGCTCCGCCATGAGCGTCTACGAGGTGCACGTCGGGTCCTGGAAGCAGGGCCTCACCTATCGCGAGATGGCCGACGAGCTCGTGGACTACGTCACGGACCTGGGCTTCACCCACATCGAGATGATGCCCGTCATGGAGCACCCGTTCGGCGGCTCCTGGGGCTACCAGGTCACGGGCTACTACGCGGCGAGCGCACGGTTCGGGACGCCCGACGACCTGCGCTACCTCATCGACCGCATGCACCAGGCAGGCGTCGGTGTGATCCTCGACTGGGTGCCGGGCCACTTCCCCAAGGACGAATGGGCGCTCGGCCGCTTCGACGGCACCCCACTCTACGAGCACCCTGACCCCCTGCGCGGCGAGCAGCCCGACTGGGGCACCTTCATCTTCGACTACGGCCGCGCCGAGGTCAGGAACTTCCTCGTCGCCAACGCCGTCTACTGGCTCACCGAGTTCCACGCCGACGGCCTTCGGGTGGACGCCGTCGCGTCCATGCTCTACCTCGACTACTCACGCCAGCCCGGCCAGTGGCGCCCCAACGTGCACGGCGGGCGCGAGAACCTGGACGCCATCGCGTTCCTGCAGGAGGCGAACGCCACGGCCTACCGCACCGCGCCCGGCATCGTGATGATCGCCGAGGAGTCGACAGCGTGGCCCGGGGTCACCGCGCCCACCAACGCGGGCGGCCTGGGCTTCGGGCTCAAGTGGAACATGGGCTGGATGAACGACACGCTGCGCTACGTGTCCGAGCAGCCGATCCACCGCTCGTACCACCACCACACGCTCACGTTCTCGCTGATGTACGCCTTCTCCGAGCACTTCACGCTCCCGCTGAGTCACGACGAGGTGGTGCACGGCAAGGGATCCATCCACGGCCGCATGCCTGGTGACGCCTGGCAGAAGGCCGCAGGGGTCCGTGGGCTTCTCGCCTACCAATGGACGCATCCCGGCAAGCAGCTGATCTTCATGGGCACCGAGTTCGGCCAGGCCGCCGAGTGGTCCGAGGGACGCTCGCTCGACTGGTGGCACCTCGACGACCCGCTGCACCGCGGCATCCAGACCATGCTTCGCGACCTCAACCTGCTGTACCGCTCCACGCCCGCGCTGTGGCAACGCGACAGCGAGGCCGCAGGCTTCCAGTGGATCGACGCCGACGACTCCGAGCGCAACGTCATCGCGTTCCTTCGCTTCGACGACGCGGGCTCGCCCGTGGCCGTCATCGTGAACTTCGCCGGCGTGCCTCACGAGGGCTACCGGCTCGGGCTGCCGCGCGGAGGCGCATGGGACGAGGTCCTGAACACCGACGCCGAAGCCTACGGCGGCTCCGGAGTGGGCAACCTGGGCCAGGTGAATGCCGACGGCTCACCCCACCGCGGGTGGCAGCACAGCACCACGCTGAGGGTGCCGCCGCTCGGCGCCGTGATCCTCCGACCCGTAGGCTGACGGCTTCCACAGGTGCGCTGACCTCACGGCCCCGCCGTACGTCTGCACGCTAGGGTCGCCGCATGACGGGGACGATCCGGACACTTCCACCCATACTTCTGGCAGGTGCGCTCGCCCTCGCTGGCTGCGCCGGCTCGGATGCCATCGTGACCGAGTCGCCGTCTTCCACCGCGGCGGCCGCGACTGCCGCGGCCGGCGCTGCGCCTTCGCCCAGCGCGACGGCCCTCACCGACGACGAACTGCTGGCGATGATGCCGGCGGACGCTGCACGCGACGACGTGGCAGGCGCGATGGCGACTGCGGAGTACTTCGTCAGCGCCTACCCCGAAGCTCTCATGGCGGCGGACGCACGCGTACTGCGCGCCATGTCTCTTCCGACATGCAGCTTCTGTGCGGACGTCGTCGCCGACGTTGACCACCTAGCCGAGACGGGCGAGCGCCTGTCTGCCGGTACGTTGAGTCCGGATCTCTCTCAGTTACAAGCGGTGATGGACGACGACGGACACGCACATGTCCAGATCCCGGTCTCGCAGAGCAGGTTCGAGTACGTAGATTCGGCGGGCCGCAGCGCGGGCTCATCGGATCCCGGGGTCTTCGTCATGAGCTTCCTCCTGACGAGGACTGACACGGTGTGGCGGATCAACGGCGTGTACGTCGAAGATGCGTAGCGTCAGGTTGGCTGGAAGAACAGCGCTATGCCTCGGAACCATGATGTTCGCGATCCTCACTGCCGCCGCAAGTGCCAAAGCTGACGAGGAATGGTCCGCCATCGACGCGAAGGCGCGCGACGAGAGCGCCCAGTTCGACGTAGGCATTCAGAAGGAGATCAGCAAGTCGGGACTGCCGGCCGGCAGCGCCGCGAACCGCACCCGTGAAACGCGTTCCGTCGACTGCCTCAACGAAGACCCCGTCACCGGATTCGCCGCCTGCCCTGCGAACGGCACCGCCGTCTTCGTCTGTGCCGCCGATGTGGAGCCAAGCTGGCCCGTATTCGCACGCTGGGTGCACACAGATACCGGCGAGTCCACCGACTGGGAGATGCTCACCTGGTACGGCTGCCCGGACAATCCAACGGGCGGGCCCACGATCGACGATCTGATCCTCACCGAGTGGGCGCAGCTCGACCCCGGCGTCCCACCCCTGACCGTCCAACCAGACCAGGACTGGGTCTACTCCACCCTGCCCACCATCGTCTACGTCGACCCCACACCCATCACCATCAACGACACCCTCCTCGGCATCCCCATCCAGATCCGAGCCACCCCCACCACCTACACATGGACCTGGGGAGACGGAAAGACCACCACCACCACCGACCCCGGCACCCCCTACCCCAACCAAACCGTCAGCCACGAATACCTCTACGTCACAGGCAACGTCGACCTCACCCTGCAAACCACCTGGACCGGCACCTACAGCATCAACGGCAACACCTGGACCACCATCAACGGCACCATCACCAGCACCTCCACCCCCCGCACCCTCACCGTCTACTCACCCCACAGCCACCTCGTCAACTGCGACCTCAACGGCCACTGCCTCAACAAATGACCACACGACAGATCCGGGGCGATCAGTTCAGCAGCGCCGCCAGCATGCGGCGCCCCTGGACCACGCGCGGGTCCTGGGCGCCCACCACATCGAAGAGCTCGACCAGGCGGGCGCGCACCGCGTCGCGGTCGTCGCCGAACACCCGCGACGCCACGTCGAGCAGCCGCCCGAGAGCATCATCGATCTGCCCGCCGAGCATGTCGACATCGGCCACGGCCAGCTGCGCCTGCACGTCCTCAGGCGCGGCCGCGCCAGCAGCGCGCACCGCCTGAGGGTCCGCGCCCTGCGTGCGCTTCAGCAGCAGCACCTGAGCCCTGCCCGCGCGCGCGTCGGCATCCTTCGGATTCTCCACCAGCGCCCTGTCGTACGCGGCCACCGCAGCATCCATGTCGCCGCGCTCGATCGCGTCGTACGCCTCCTGATGAAGCGGCGGAAGCGGCTCGGGCGCGGGCTCCGCGCCGTCAGCCCCTTCCGACGCAGGCGCAGGCCCGCCCAGACCGGACTGCGCCGCCACCTGAAGCACCTGGCCCAGCACCTCCCGCAACTGTGCCTCCGAGGCGGACCCTTGGAACAGCGGCGCCGGTCTCGCGCCGATCAGCGCCATCGCGGCAGGCACCGCCTGAATCTGGAACGCCTGTGCGATGCCCCGCTCCACGTCCACGTCGCAGCGTGCCGGCAGGAAGCCTCCCAGCTCGGCGGCGAGCCGCTCCACGTCGAGCGCGAGCGTCTCGCTCGCTGGCGCAGCGGAGGACGTGAACACGATCACCACCGGCACCGACATCGACTGCTCGGCGACTGCCTGCAGGTTCTGCTCCGTCACGAATACGGCGCTCGGCGCGCCGGAGGCGGCACGCTCCGCGCGGGTCCGCTCCGCCTCACGCGCGCGGGCGAGCGCAGCTAGATCGACTGCTCCGCGCAGGGCGGAGTCGGGCAGCGGTGCTTCGGTCACGCGGAACCTCCGTGGGGTCAGCTGGCGCTGAGCTTGACGAGCGAGTGGTCGGCGGCCACGACGCCAGGCAGGCCGTCGGCACCGGGTCCAGGGATGTACATGACGAGGTAGTCGTCATAGGTGTGGGTCAGCTGGTCCTTGATCTCGCCTTCGACGAGCGGCTGCTCGGAACCAGGGACGATGATCGTGGCGTCCTTCACCGTGATCGCCGAGCGCACCTGGAGCGGCGCGAGCACGAGCGCTCCGCCGTCCGCGGTCGAGATCGCGTAGGTGGCGTCCATGTTCGGTTCGATCGTGTCGACGAACGTGCCGCCTGACTCCTGCGCGGTCTTCGTCAACTCGGTCCGGGCCGCGAACAGCCGCTCACGGTAGGTGTCCGCAGAGAACTGGCTGGCGAGGTCGGAGTCCGACCCTGCCCGGAGCAGGTCGAGGTAGTTGGAGTACGCCGCGCTCGGCGACGGGTCGAGCGTCGACGTGTCCAGCGCAAGCACCTCGGTGCCCGTGACGGCTCCGGGCATGGACGGCAGCGCCGCGCCGGGAACCATGTGCGCCCAGCCGACGAGCGTGTAGTCGTCGGAGATCGAGTCCTGGACCCAGACCAGCACCACAGGCGTCAGGTCGTCCCCGGGCTGCTCGGTCACGGCAGCCATGATGCGCGGCCACTCGCCCGCCGCGGGCAGGTAGACGGCCTGCATCTGGGACGGGATGTCCGTGAGCGCCACGCTGCCGTCGGCCTTCTTGAGCTTGTACTGGGCGTCGCGCGCGGCCTTCGCCTGCCCTGAGACACGGTCGCCGAGCATCGACGAATCGAGAGCGGCATCGGCTGCGTCGAGCTCCTCGAAGGTCGCATCGATCACGCTCTGCGCCTGGGCATCCTGCAGCGCGGCGCCTTCCTCGATGGAGGCGGCCACGGACGGCTGCGGCACGTCCGGCGTGCACGCCGCCAGAGCGAGGGCGGCCGCGGCCGCGGTCACGGCGAACAGAGCGCGCCTCATCGGTCCTCCTCGCCGTCGTCCTGCGCGGGCGGCAGGAAGTCGGAGTCGTCGGGTGTGGTGGGCGTGGGGGTGGACCAGTACGGCTCGGGCGCGGCGGGCTCCGACGTGGCCTGCCCGGCCGCGTCCGGCGCAGGAGCGCTCGCCTGAGGCGCGGGCGTCGCGTCGTCAGTCACGGCATCGGGCTCCTGCGTCAGCTCGGCCTCAGGGACCGCAGCCCCTTCCATGCGTCGTGCGCGGCGGGAGCCGGGCTTCGGCCCCTCGTCCCCGGTGCCGATGCGCTGGCGGTGGGCGATCCACTCCTCGGCGCGGGCCTGCACGGGCCGGACGTCGATGATCAGCATCGCGAGCGCCACAAGGCCGATCGCGGTGAGGATCGCACCCCACACGATGAGCGGCGCGATCCACGCGTCGTTGACGGCGCGGGACATCTTGAGGTCCACGGAGGTGAGCGGCGAGCCGTCGTCGGACACGAACACGAGGGCGAGGCCCGGGTCCACCGCGGAGGCCCGCACCGACACGCGATCCGTTCCCGTCCAGCTGTCCCGCCAGAGGTCGCTCGATCCGGTGAGGAGCGACTCGTAGGCGGGGCCTGCGTCGGCCGAGGCGGACGGGCTGGGCGAGGAGGTCGGCTCGGCGGAGGCGGATGCGGATCCCGACGCCGAGGGACTGGGCGACGGCGCAGGCTCCTGGAGCGTCGTCGTGAGCTCCTCCCACGTAGGCATGCCCGTCACGTAGGTGATCGACTTGTCCGCCGACCACGCCTCGAGGTCGCTCGGGAGCACGGAGAACGCATGCACGGTGCCCGTGCCATCCACCGCGTACCGGCCGTCCCCGCCGAACGCCAGCATGTCAGCGGGCACCACCACGGCGGCGGTGTCGACGGTCGCGGGGACCGTCACGGCCGTGTCAGGCCGTTGCGTGTTCGCGACCAGCCCGATGATCAGCACGATCACGCCGAGCAGGCCTGCGATCAGCGCAGTTGTCCGCAATCTCACAGGGGGTTCCTCCTACTTTCCACTGATCACTGTAGGAGATGAGGCCGAAAGGTGACACATCGGCTCTGACCGCTTTGTCACTTCTGAGGGCACCGCACTACCCTGGGGGTGCTGCTGCGCGCCCCCGCGCACCTGCTCACAACGCCCCGTGCACAAGGAGACCCCCCAGCATGGCCGAGGACAACCTCCCCTTCCCGATCACCATGCGCGGCTTCGACCGCGAGGCGGTCGCCGCTCACATCGCCAGGCTGGAGGATGAGGCGTCGTCGGCTCGCAAGGAGGCGGAGTCCGCCCGTTCCGAGGCCGCGAAGGCCGCCAAGGCCGCTGAGGAGGCGTCCCGCTCGCTGCGCGAGTCGGAGCAGCCCACGTACAAGGGCCTCGGCGCGCGCGTGGAGCAGCTGCTGCGGTCCGCGGAGGAGCAGTCGTCCGACGTCGTGGCGCGTGCGAACACCCATGCGCAGGACACGGTCGCCCGCGCCAACGTCGCCGCGCAGCAGATCCGCGCGCGCGCAGACAACGAGGTCGCTGAGATCCTGGCGCAGAGCCGTCGTGAGGCGGAGGAGGTGCGCACCGCGGCGGAGAACGACGCGCTGTCCGCCCGTGACGCAGCCGAGCGCCACGCCGGCGAGATCACGGAACGCGCCAAGCGCGAGGCCGAGCGCATCGTCTCCACGGCGGACAGCGACGCGTCCGAGCGCAAGGCTTCCGTCGACCGCGAGCTGCACACCATCCGCGCCACGGTCGAGCGCGAGGCCACGGAGATGCGCGTGACGAGCCAGCGGGAGGCGACCGAGCTGGTCGAGTCCGCCCGCACAGAGGCCGAGACCACCACCACGTCGGCCGCCGCGGCCGCCGAGCAGATGCGCGGCGAGGCGGAGGGGATTCTCGAGGCCGCCCGCGCGGAGCGGTCGCGTCACGAGACCGAGATCGCGCAGCTGCGCGCCAGCGCCGACGCCGAGATCGCCGACATCCGCAACTCCGCTGACAACGAGGCCGCCGCGCTGCGCGCCGAGGGTCAGGCCGCGGTGCGTGCCGCGAACGAGGAGGCCGCCGGGATCCGCTCCCAGGCCGACGCCGACGTCGCCGCGCTCCACGAGGCGGGCAACCGTGAGATCGCAGCGCTGCGCGCCGAGGCCGAGGCGTACGGCAAGGAGACCCGCGCCGAGGCCGACACGTACGCCAAGGAGACCCGCGCGGCCCTCGCCTCCGAGACGGGTGCGGTGCGCGAGGCAGCGGACACCTACGCGCGGACCACCCGCGGTGAGGCCGACGCGCACGCCGAGCAGGTGTCGTCCGAGGCCGCCGCGTACGCGCGGAGCGTGCGCACGGAAGCGGACCAGCATGCCGAGCGCGTGACGACCGACGCGGACACCTACTCCGACTCGGCGCGTGCGCAGGCGGACGTGTACAGCCGCGACACCCGCGCCGAGGCCGACAGCTACGCGAACGGCATGCGGACCCAGGCCGAGGGCTACCTGCGCGACAAGCGCCAGGAGGCGGACTCGTACGCGGAGTCCACCAAGGCGCAGGCCGACGCGTACGTCCGCGAGACGCGCGCCGAGGCGGACACGTACGCGGAGTCCACCAAGGCGCAGGCCGACGGATACCTTCGCGACAGGCGCGCCGAGGGCGATTCGTACACCGAGTCGGTGAAGGCGCAGGCGGACCTCTACAGCCGGGACACGCGCGCCGAGGCCGATTCGTACAGCGAGACGGTGCGTGCCCAGGCCGACGTCTACAGCCGGGACACGCGCGCCGAGGCGCAGTCGGCGGCCGACGCGATCCGCGCCGAGGCCAGCTTCTACAGCCGCGAGACCCGCGCCGAGACCGACGCCTACGTCCGCGACACCCGCGTCGCGCTGGGCGCCGAGGTGGATGCCGCACGCGCCGACGCCGACAACTACGTGAAGGCCGCTCGCACCGAGGCGGACGCCCAGGCGCAGGCCACCGCGGCCGAGGCGGAGGCGTACAGCCGAGACACACGCGCCGGAGCCGACAAGTACTCGCAGGCACAGCGCACCGCGGCCGACGCCTATGCGGACGAGCTGCGCGCGACGGCGGGCGTCGACGCCCAGCAGGTGCGCGACGAGGCCGAGACGTACGACCGCGAGACCCGGACCGAGGCCGACAAGTACGCCGCCGCGACCAGGGCGAGCGCGCAGTCGGCGCTCGACGCAGCCGAGCAGGACGCGGAGCAGGCGCTCAATGCGGGCCAGGCACAGGCACGGGACATCGTCACCGCCGCGACGAACGAGGCGAACACGCTGCGGGCTCGCTCCGAGGAGGAGGCGGCCACCGGTCTCGCCAGCGCCCGCGCCGAGGCACGGCTGCTCGTCGAGCAGGCGAAGGCCGAGGCGCAGCAGCTGCGCGCCACGGCGCACACCGACGCCGAGTCCGCTCGCGAGGAGGCCCGCCGCACCCGCGAGGACCTGCAGCTCGAGATCGCACAGCGCCGCGAGGCCGCGGAGCAGTCGCTCAACCAGCTGCACGCCGAGGCGACCGCTGAGAACGCCGCCATGGTCGAGGACGCCAAGGTGCGGGCCGCGGAGGCCGAGGACCGCCTGTCTGCGGCGATCGAGCGTGCCGAGGTGGTCCGCCGCGAGGCCGAGGCGCATGCGCAGACTCTCCTCACGAACGCCCGCAACAACGCCGACGAGATCGTCAGCGACGCACGCGAGCACGCCGAGACGATCATCTCCGAAGCCGTGTCCGACGCGGAGCGAGAGCGCACCATGGCATCGAAGGAGGTCGAGGAGCTCAACCGTCAGCGCGAGTCGATCACGACCTACCTGGACGACCTCCGGTCGCTGCTCGGCAACGATCCTGTCTCCAACCTCGCCGCGGCTCAGAAGCTGAGCCAGGCTGCTGCAGCCGACGCCGCAGCAGCGAAGTCCGGCGCGGACGCCTGATCCCACGATGACCGACCCGGTCGAGCCTCACGACGCGCTGCTGCGCGCGTCCGCGCTCGACCGGGCACGCGCGGAGGAGGCATCCCGCGCGCGCGAGCTGCTCGCCCAGTTCCTGGCCGACGCGCGCGCGGCAGGGCTCATGCCTTCCCCACTGGTGGCGCGCGGCTACGACGGCCGCGGAGGCTACAGGACCGGTGTCGAGGGCTGGTACCTCAAGAAGGACCGCTCGGTCGCCGTGGGGACGGATGGCGAGTTCTACGTGCTGTCCGTGCAGGGTGGACTCGTCGCGCGTCTGCGCGGCGCAACGCTGAGCCCTTCCGATCCGCCGCTCGAGCTGGGCCGTGGTGGCAGGGACGGCGAGTCGATCCCGCTGTCGGTCGCCCTCTCCCGGGTGCTGGAGCGCTCGGACCGCTGAGCCTCAGCCAGCGGTGAGCGGTGCGAGCAGGCGAGCGACCTCCTGGGGCGCCTCGAATGCCGCGAGGTGTCCGACTCCGTACACGAGCACCGGCTCGATGAACAGCGCCTCCGCCATCACCGCGATGTCGTGCGACGAGACGAGCTTGTCGTGCTCTCCCCCGATGACGACCGCGGGGCCGTCGATCTCCGCCAGGACCGCGGTGCGGTCGGGACGTGCTGCCATGGCGCGCTGCCCCCAAGCGATGCCGGCACCCGAGTGCGTGGCGATGTTCGCGGCGATCGCATCGACGAGTGCCGCGCGCCCGGGCCCCTGCGTGCCGACCAGGTCCTCCGCCATCGCGCGCGGATCGGGGACTCCCGGAGCGCCGTCCATGGCGGCTGCCATCGCCAGGCGGTTCTCGTGCGCCTCCCTGGTGTCGGCGGTGCTTCGGGTGGCGATGAGCCCCAGGCCGGCCACAGCGTCGGGGTGGCGCTCCGCGACGGCCATCGCCACATAGCCGCCCATCGAGCAGCCGATCCACACGGCGGCGTCGTGGCCGGTGGTCTCGCGCATCGCCGCCACCGCCGCATCGGCGATCAGCTCGAGCGACGGCTCCTCATCCGGGATGGGCATCTCTCCGATACCAGGCATGTCGAAGGAGATCACGTCGCCGGGAAGGGCATCGATGTCCGCCATCGCGTCGATCAGCGGGTCCCATTGGGCACGATCGACAGGGAAGGCGTTCAGCAGCACCACGGGGGTGCCGTCGGGGATGACGCTCACGGTCTCCTCCAGACAGACTGGCCGGAACACTGGTGCGGACGGCCCTGCCGGGCCGCCGCCTCTCTATTGCACCACGGAGGTGGGCGCGTACGCGGGAAGCGGCCCGCGTTCCGGAGCGACGCGCGCAACGATCGCATCGAGCACGATCCGGACGAACCGCTCTCCCACCCACAGGTGCTTCGCGTCCGGCACGGCGACGAGCTCGAGCTGCGTCAGGGGCGCGAACCGCTCCCTCGCCTCGTCCGGCTTGAGGAAGTCGTCGTGCTCGGGGACCAGTGCGAGGACAGGCTTTCCCGACGCGGCCCACCGTTCCAGGTCTTCGTCCCGTGCACGGTGCAGGGGCGGCGACAGGAGGACCGCACCGTCGATGTCCTGATCGGCGCCGTGCATGAGCGTGACCTCGGTGCCGAAGCTCCAGCCCACGACCCACACGTGCGGCAGACCCCGTTCGTGGGCGAACGCCACTGCGGCGCGCAGATCGTGCGCTTCGCCAGCGCCGCCATCGAACTCGCCCTCCGACCGTCCACGTGGCGACGACGTGCCACGCGTGTTGAAGCGCAGCACGGCGATGTCAGCGAAGTACGGCAGCCGCCACGCAGCCTTGCGGAAGACGTGCGAGTCCATGAAACCGCCGTGGGTGGGGAGCGGATGCATGGTGACCAGGGTGGCGGCGACCCGGCCCGACGCGGGCATCGCAAGCTCGCCGACCAGTGTCAGGCCGTCGGCGGTGTGGAGCTCGATCTCCTCCCGGATCGCCGGAAGCACCGTCGTGGACCTGACCTCGGCCATATCCGTCGGCGCGGCGGTGATGCTCGGCTCGACCTCAGCCACGAGTCCTCCCATAGGTGTTCCAGCAGTGTGTGTGCCAGTGGCGACGCGCAGCGGCCGCGGCCTCCGACCCGAAGAGCCCGTCGGCCGCCCATGCGACCAGATGCGGCGTGCCGCCGTCGATCTCCTGACCGCACGCCGGGCACAGGTAGGTGCGGTCGTTCGGGCGGGGGACGGCGACCAGGTACTCCTCGCCGCCAGGGCCGATCTCGCGACGCGCCCCCACGGACCCTGCGAGCCGCTCGACGTCCAGCTCCTGGTAGGGCTGGCCGTACGGGCGCTTCGAGGAGCGGCGCTTCGAGGGCATGCGGCCAGTCTACGAAGGCTCGGAGTTCAGTAGGTCCGCGCCGGGGTCTCGACGTCGATGTCCGCGGGAGCGATCTCCCGCGTGCGCAGCGTCTCGCGGTACCAGTACGCGGAGTCCTTCCAGGTGCGCACGAGGGTGTCGTAGTCGACATGGACCATGCCGAAGCGCTTGGCATAGCCCTGCGCCCACTCGAAGTTGTCCATCAGCGACCACGCCATGTAACCGCGCACGTCCGCGCCCTCGTCGATCGCCTTCAGCACGGCCGCCAGGTGCCCCCGGAAGTAGTCGATGCGGTCCGCATCATGGATGCGGCCGTCCTCGGCGATGACGTCATCCCAGGCGGAGCCGTTCTCCGTGACGTAGATCGGCTTGCCCGTCTCGCGGTGGATCTTGAGCAGGTGCGCGTGGAAGGCGTCGGGGTCGATGTTCCAGCCCATCGCCGTGAGCTTGCCGAGCGGCCGCATGAACTCGATCTCCTCGTCACCGGGCCACGGCGAGTTCGCGCCGGCCTTATGCCCGTCGGCGAGCGTCGCGACGTCCGACGTGGCAGCGCCCTTGTGCGGGTTGTGGCGCACCAGATGCGACGCGTAGTAGTTCACGCCGAACCAGTCGACGGCCCCGTGCATCTCCGCGAGGTCGCCGTCGTGCACGAACGACCAGTCGGTGAGGTGCGCCGTGTTGGGCTTGAGCACCGCGGGGTATGTGCCACGGATGAACGGCTCGTGGAAGAAGGTGTTGGCCAGCGCGTCGATATGTGCGGACGCCCACACGTCCTTCGGGTTGGACGGATCCCAGGGGCGCGGCGTGTGGCAGTTGTTGACCAGGCCCACCTGCAGGTCCGGCCGGAACGACTTGATCGCCCGATATGCGCGGGCGTGGGCCAGGTTCAGATGGTGGGCGGCGACAAGGGCCTCGACGTCGTCCGCATGCCCGGGCGCGTGCGCGCCTGCGCCGTAGCCGACGAACGACGCGACCCACGGCTCGTTGAAGGTGGTCCACATCTCGACGTCGTCACCGAGCTCCTGCACCATCCGGACCGCATACGCGACGAACGCGTCGACGGTGTCACGGCTCAGCCAGCCGCCAGCATCGTCCAGGGCCTGCGGGAGATCCCAGTGGTAGAGCGTCACGAGGGGTTTGATGCCCTTGTCCTTGAGGCGCGCGATGATGCCCTTGTAGAACTCGATCCCCTCGTCGTTGAACTCGCCGGTGCCGGTGGGCTGCACACGGGGCCACGCGATGGAGAAGCGGTACGCCTCGAGGCCGAGGTCCGCCATCATGTCGATGTCGGACTGCCAGCGGTGGAAGTGGTCGCATGCGACGTCGCCGGTGTCACCGCCGACGACCTTGCCAGGCGTGTGGGAGAACGTGTCCCAGATGGAGGCGCCGCGACCACCCTCGGTCGCGCCGCCCTCGATCTGGTAGGACGCGGTGGCCGCGCCGAGCAGGAAGCCGTCAGGGAAGCGTGAGGTCATGCGGACGAGTGTACCGAAACGTTTCGATCTGCGTCACGGCCGCAGGGTCGACGGCGCCGCTCAGCCCTTCGCCGCGCGCGTAGCGAGCCGTGCCACATGCACCGTCAGGTACAGCCTCTCGTCCTCGCCGACCGTGAAGTCGAACTCCCGCTCCAGCAGCCCCGCAACCTCGGCCGCCACCTCATACTCCGCCGCATTGGCTTCGCGCAGCGCCTCCGCGACACGAACGTCGAGCCCCGGAACCACCTTCCCCTCCAGGCATCTCGCAATCAGGTAGCGCAGATGCGTGATGAAGCGCGAGGCATCCATCCCGTCCACGTCGAGCTCGCCGTTCCATCGCTCCGCGATCACCGTCAGGCTCTCTGTGAGGACATCGGTCACGTGCGCCGCCAACGCCATCGAGCCGTCGACGAACTGCCCGTTCACGAGATGCAACGCAAGCGGCACCGCCTCCTCGTCCGGAAGCTTCGTCCCGACCTCCCGTTCGACGATCCGCAACGCGCGGCGCGCGAACACCGTCTCACGGGGATACAGCGTCCCCACCTCCCAACGGAGCGGATATGTCGCGACGTCGCCCGACTCCACCCGTTCGATCGCGAAGCTCAGATGGTCGGCAAGCGGCAGCAACGCATGCTCGCTGACCTTCGCTCCCAGGTCCGCGCGCGCCTCATCGAGGATCAGCTCTGCGACGGACAGCACCTGGGGCCTGATCTCCAGCAGGAGCTGGACCACGCGCTCCACGGGCGTCGCCCCGCTCGGCACGTATGTCTTGTCGACCAGCTCCTCGGGAACCTCCTCGCCCGTGGAACGCCCGAAGCCCACACCCGAGCCGCGCACCACGACCTCGCTCCCGTCGTCCCGCTGAGCGAGCAGGATGCTGTTGTTGAAGATCTTGAGGATTCTCATCGCACGGCCTCCTTCGTGGCTGCGTGCATGCCCCTCGCACCGGCGACGTCGTTGTCGACGGTTCTCTTCCTCATCATCGCTCTCCCTACGCCGAGACCTTGAGCACAGCCGCGCCTGCGTCGACAGGGCCGTCGGCCACGGGCTCCACCGCGCCTAGACCGCCAGCGTTCGTCACCACCACGATCGTGACCGTGTCGAACCCGGCCGCGGCGATGGCCTCCAGGTCCGCAGTGACGAAGGCGTCCCCCGCTTCCACGTGCTGGCCCTTGGCCACCACGGGAACGAAGTGCCTGCCCTCGAGCTCGACCGTGTCGATCCCGATATGCACGAGCACCTCGACTCCGTCGTCGCCTGCGATCCCATAGGCGTGCGGCATCACCGTCACGAGCGTCCCTGCGAGGGGCGCGACGAATGTCTCACCACCGGGGCGGATCGCGACTCCCGGCCCCAGGGCCCCCGAGGCGAAGATGGGGTCGCTGGTCTCGGCCAACGGGATCACCACTCCAGAAGTTGGAGCCTGTACGTAGGTCGTCATGCTTCCCTTCACTCTTCCATTCCGTGCTTCACAGATTCATCGCGTACGAGTGGGCCTCGAACACCGCGTCCTGGATGATCCGGGGCGCGTTGCAGTCACCCACCATCACCGTCTCGGCGACGACGCCGTAGAACGCCTGGGCCTCGACCTTGCGGGGCTTCATCCCCACCGCCACGATCACATGGTCCGCAGGGATGGTCGACAGCTCTCCGTCGGCGTCCCGCACCACCACGTGGTCGGCCTCGATGCGCTGGCACGCCGTTCCCCAGCGGAACTCCATCCGCGTCGATGCCGCGTCGAGCTTCTGCCGCAGCCCCTCCCGATAGAGGGTGTTGCCGCGCCTCGCGTATGTGTCTCCCGGGTCGACCAACGTCACGTGCCGGTCGGAGAACGTCGCGAGCTCGAGCCCGATCTCTGTGCCGATCTGGCCCGCACCGAGAATGACCACCTCGTCACCGAGCTCATGCTCGCGCTCCACCGCCTCGTTACCGGTGAGCACGTGCGCGCCGTCCACGCCCGGGATCGGAAGTTCCACCTCGCTTGCGCCGACCGCGATCATGAGCGCGTCGGGCGTGAGCTCCTTGATCACGTCCGGAGTCGCGTCCACGCCGAGCCGCACGTCGATGGAGCTCGCTTCGACCTGACGCTCCAGGTAGGCGAGGTAGGCGGCGATGTCCTCCTTGTACCGCTCCTGCGCGATCCACCGGAGCTGGCCGCCCAGAGCATCGGAGCGTTCGAGCAGGATCACCTCGTGACCGCGACGTGCGGCGGTGAGGGCACCCGTGATGCCTGCAGGCCCTCCCCCGACGACGACCAGCCTCCGCGGCCGCACCGCGGGCTCGAGCCTGCGGGGAACGATCTCCTCGTTCCAGAACCGCGGGTTCACGGAGCAGCCCACATGCCGCCGCTCTGTGGAGATGTGATAGCACTGCAGGCAGCGGATGCACGGCGTGATGTCTCCGCCTCGCCCCTCCTGCGCCTTCCGCGGCCAGTCAGGATCGGCGATCAGCGGACGGCCGAGCGCGACCATGTCGACCGCCCCGTCGGCGATCAGGCGCTCCGCCTCGTCGGGGTTCATGACAGCACCCACCACCGCGACCGGGATGCTCACGGCCTCACGGACCTGTGCAGCCCACGCGGCATTGGGGTGATGCGGCTCGAAGTTCGTGGTGGCCATGTGCACGTTGCCCTGGATGCCGATGTCCACGCCCGCGGAGATCTGCACCGCGTCCAGGTACGGCTCGGCCCACCTGATGAACTGGAGGACGTCCGAGAACTCGATCGAACCGTCCATGAACTCCACGGCACTGATGCGCATGTCGACCGGGAAGTCGGGGCCTACGGCCTCGCGCACCGTCTCGAGGATCCTCAGCGGGAACCGCGCGCGGTTCTCGAGCGAGCCGCCGTGCTCGTCGGTCCGGTGGTTGGTGCGCGGCGACAGGAACTGTGCAGGCAGCCAGCCGTGGCCGAAGTGCATGAAGACCATGTCGAAGCCGACATCGCGGGCGTTGCGCACGGTCCGCGCATAGTGCGCGAGAACCTCGTCCATGTCGGCCGCGGTCATGGCACGCACCTCCACGCCGTCGGCCCGAACCTTCGCGTCCGGTCCCCGCGCGAAGTCCTTCACGCGTGCATGCTCGCCGCCGTGGAAGATCTCGATCGACGCCTTGGCGCCTCCCTGATGGACCCTCAGGATGCGACGTCGAGTCTCCTCGACCTCGTACTTCGCGAACGCGTCCGGCTCATCTCCCGAGGCGTAACTGGAACGGCCGGGCTCGACGATCGCGTGCCCGGCGATGACGATGCCGGCACCGCCGAGCGCCTTGTCCTCGAAATGCTCGCCCGTGGGAGTCGCGACAATGCGGTTCTTCGTCATCATCCCGTTGATGACGAGCGGGCTGAACAACAGCGGGTACTTCATTCGATGCTCCTTCGGAGGGTGCGCGCCACAGCGAGCGCGGCGCGCACCCTCATGGGGGATGGGGAGGGCCTCGGGCGCTTCTACGCGCTCACGGCCTCCTTGACGACGTCACCCTCGACGACGGGGCGGCGGCGGCTCTTCTCGATCAGGGCGGTCGCCGCGAAGCCGACCGCGATCGAGACCACCACCGCGATGAAGTACGGCACCGCCTTGGGCGACGACGCGAATGCAGGCAGGCCGAACAGGCCCGTGAACGCGAACGCGGTGATGTAGGTGCCGGTGATCCCGCACACGAGGCCGCCCGCGAGACCTCCAAGCGTGAGCGCACCGAAGTACCGCTTGTTCTTCATCACGATGCCGTACAGTCCGGGCTCCGTGATGCCCGACAGGAAGTTCACGAAGGCTGCACCGCCCGCCACCTGCCTGGTCGGCTTGTCCTTGTCGAGCAGCGCCACCGCGAGCACCACGCCGAGCAGCGCGTAGTTGCCCATGCCCCCGGCAGCGAGCGAGTACTCGTAGCCCTGGCTGGCGAGAATGCCGAGCTGGATCGGGAGAACCACCCAGTGCGCGCCGATCATGATCACGTAGATGAAGAACGCGCCGAAGACCGCACCGAGCAGGATCGGGTAGCCGACGAGCCACTCGTAACCGAGCGCGATCACCTTGGCGATGCTGAATCCGATAGGACCGAACACCAGGAGCATCGCAGGCACCATGACGGCAACCGACACGAGCGGGACCAGCAGGAGATGGGTGATCTTGGGCATGACCCGCTTGAGCCAGCGCTCGAGGTAGCCGAACGCCCACATGCCGAAGATGATCGGGATCACCGTGCCGCTGAAGGACTGCGCCACGAACGGGATGCCGAAGAACGACACGTCGGACCCGGACCCCGTGATCGCCACCAGGTTGGGCTCCACGAGGGAGGCACCGATCAGGGCGCCGACGTACGGGTTGCCGCCGAACTGCTTGGCCGCGGTGAACGCAAGCAGGATCGGGAAGAAGTACAGCAACGCGTTCCACGGGGACTGCAGGATCGTGTATGTGCTCGAGTCCGCAGACAGCCAGCCGAAGTTCACCGACAGGTCGATCGCACCCTTCAAGATGCCGACGGTGGCGAGCAGCGGGATGTAGGGGGTGAAGATCGCCGAGATCGTGGCGAGCAGGCGATCGAAGATCGATCCCTTCTTGACCGCGGGCGCATCCGCCTTGGCACGCTCGTCGGCGCCGGCCGCTGAGTCGTCCGCGAGCTCTTCGACGCCGTCGATGGCGACCACCGCGGCATACGCGTCGGGCACCTGCATCCCGACGACGATCTGAAGTTGGCTCCCGGACTCGCGCAGGCCGACGGCCTGGTCGAGAGCCTGGATCCTCTCCTTGTCCACGACCGACGTGTCGCGGAGCTGAAAGCGCAGCCGCGTCGCACAATGCGTCACGCCGCGAATGTTCTGTGGGCCGCCGACTGCGGCGACGGCCTCTGTGGCGAACTCCTCGAACATCAGCGGCCCTCACCCTCGGTGAGAGACGCTCGGAACGCGAGAACGTCAGAGCTGGCGGTTGTACGGTCCTGGACCACGTTGTCCTCCTATGAACGGGCCGACACAGGCCCGGAGCAGGAGCACCGGACCAGCATGCGGCCATAGCCACTGCCAGGTCCGGGTCTCGCCTCGCAAGGAGTCACAATCCCAAAACCATGCGACGCATGGGACGTCGCAAGGAGATTATGGAGCAGAACCGATTCGAGCGCAAATGCCCTGGATCGCAACGACCTGTGTCCATCCGCGACGCCGCATCACGCGAGGCTCCGTTGGCTCGCGCCGCGCCGCGGCCGACGGAACATCCCAAGGGTGGCTCCGCTGCGCGCCGGCGTCCCGCGCGCGCGGCGATGCAACGTGGCCCACGTCAGAACAGACGGGTCGACAGGTCCTCTGCGCCGCGCATGCCCTCGTAATCGAGCAGCAGGCAGCGGATGCCGCGGTCCTCGGCAAGCACACGCGCCTGCGGCTTGATCTCCTGCGCGGCGAAGACTCCGCTCACCGGCGCGAGCAGTGGATCGCGATTCAGGAGCTCGAGGTAGCGCGTCAGCTGCTCCACGCCATCGATCTCTCCACGCCGCTTGATCTCGATCGCCACGGACGCTCCATTGGCGTCCTTTGCCATGATGTCGACCGGGCCAATCGCCGTGGGGAACTCGCGGCGCACGAGCGTGTAACCATCGCCCAGCAGGCTCACCTGCTCCGCGAGCAGCTCCTGGAGGTGCGCCTCGACGCCATCCTTCACGAGGCCCGGGTCCACGCCGAGCTCGTGCTCGGTGTCCGACAGCACCTCGTGCAGATCGATCTCCAACCGGTCGTCGGACTTCTGATGCTGCACCACCCACACCAGGGCAACCCCGCGCTCGGACGCCTCCGGCTCCGGCGCGACCTCCCGCATCGTGCAAGGCGGGCTCATCCAGTTGAGCGGCTTGTAGGAGCCGCCGTCGGAATGCAACAGCACAGAGCCGTCTGCCTTCACCATGATCGCCCGCGTGGCGAGCGGCAGGTGAGCGCTGAGCCGGCCGGTGTAGCGGGCGGCACAGCGGGCGATCACTACCCGCATGCGACGCTACGAGGCGGCGACGCCCGACCCCGGGTCGGCGACGATCGTCACCGTATCGTGGTCGAACGACAGGAAGCCGCCGGTGATGGGAAGCTCGGTGCGCGACCCGTCGTCGGAGACCACGGCCACCACCCCGACCGCGAGCACGGACAGGACCGGCTCGTGGTGCGGCAGCAGACCGATGGATCCCTCCACGGTGGGTGCGGTCACCGACCGCGCCGTCCCGGACCAGAGAGTCTGGTCCGGGGCGACGATGTCGACGGTGATGGAGGCCATGGGTTAGCCGATCTCCTTCTGGATACGGTTCCACGCCTTGTCGAGGTCCTCGAGGCCACCGATGTTGAAGAAGGCCTGCTCGGAGATGTGGTCGAACTCACCGCTGCACAGACCCTTGAACGCCTCGATGGTCTCCGTCAGCGGGACGGTCGAGCCCTCGACACCCGTGAACTGCGTGGCCATGTAGGTGTTCTGCGACAGGAACTGCTGGATCTTACGCGCACGGGCGACGATGATCTTGTCCTCCTCGGACAGCTCGTCGACACCGAGGATGGCGATGATGTCCTGCAGCTCCTTGTTGCGCTGGAGGATCGACTTGACCTGGTTCGCCACCTCGTAGTGGTCCTTGCCCACGTAGCGCGGGTCGAGGATGCGGGAGGTCGAGGTGAGCGGGTCGACGGCCGGGTACAGACCCTTCGACGCGATCTCACGGGAGAGCTCGGTCGTGGCGTCGAGGTGCGCGAACGTGGTCGCAGGTGCCGGGTCGGTGTAGTCGTCCGCAGGCACGTAGATCGCCTGCAGCGAGGTGATCGAGTGGCCGCGAGTCGACGTGATGCGCTCCTGCAGCTGACCCATCTCGTCGGCGAGGTTGGGCTGGTAGCCCACCGCGGACGGCATGCGGCCCAGCAGGGTGGACACCTCGGAACCGGCCTGCGTGAAGCGGAAGATGTTGTCGATGAACAGCAGCACGTCCTGCTTCTGCACATCACGGAAGTACTCCGCCATGGTCAGGGCCGACAGCGCCACGCGAAGACGCGTGCCCGGCGGCTCGTCCATCTGGCCGAACACGAGAGCGGTCTGCTTGATGACGCCCGACTCGCTCATCTCCTGGATGAGGTCGTTGCCCTCGCGCGTACGCTCTCCGACGCCCGCGAACACCGAGACGCCGTTGTGGTTGTTCGCGACGCGGTAGATCATCTCCTGGATGAGGACCGTCTTGCCGACGCCCGCGCCACCGAAGAGGCCGATCTTTCCACCCTGCACGTACGGCGTGAGAAGGTCGATGACCTTGATGCCGGTCTCGAACATGGACGTCTTGGACTCGAGCTGGTCGAAGGCCGGCGGCTTCCGGTGGATCGGCCAGGTCTCGGTGATCTCGAGCTTCTCGTCCGGCTCGAGGTTCAGGACCTCACCGGTCACGTTGAACACGTGGCCCTTGGTGACGTCACCGACGGGGACGGAGATCGGCTTGCCTGTGTCGGTCACGGTCGCACCGCGCACCAGGCCGTCGGTCGGCTTGAGCGCGACCGCACGCACCATGTTGTCGCCGAGGTGCTGAGCGACCTCGAGCGTCATGTGCAGGACGCCCTCGTCCTCGCCCTGGCTCGAGAGGTCGATCTCGGTGGTGAGGGCGCTGTAGATGTCCGGGATGGCGTCCGCGGGGAACTCGATGTCGACCACGGGGCCGATCACGCGAGCCACGCGACCCGTCACCGGGCCGCGGGCGGCGGGCGTGGCCTCGTCGACCTCGTCGCCGACGGTCTTGGCGGTCTTCGCAGTGGGAGTCATTACTCTCTCGCTTCCAATCAGGAGCCCGCCGCGAGCGCATCGGCGCCCGAGACGATCTCGCTGATCTCCTGGGTGATCTCTGCCTGACGCGCCGAGTTGGCGAGTCGGGTGTACTGACGGATGATGTCCTCCGCGTTCGTGACAGCGGTGTTCATCGCGCGCTGGCGGTTGGCGAGCTCCGAGGCCGCCGCCTGCAGCAGGCATGTGAAGATGCGCGACTGGATGTAACGCGGCAGCAGAGCGTCGAGGACCTCCTCGGCACCGGGCTCGAAGTCGTACAGCGGCTCGACCTCCTCGCCCGGTCCCGCCACGCCTTCCACGACCTCGATGGGGAGCATCCGGATGACGCGGGGCTCCTGGTTCACCATCGAGTTGAAGCGGGTGAACACCAGGTGGATCTCGGACACGCCGCCCTTGTCGGCATCCGCGCGGAACGCCTCGTAGAGCGCCTCGGAGATCTCCTTCGCGCGGGCGAACTCGGGCGAGTCGGAACCGTCGTCCCACTGCCCCGCGAGCTCACGGTGACGGAACTTGTAGTACGACACGGCACGGCGACCGGAGGCGTACTGGACGACCTCCTTGCCGTCCGACTCGAGGCGCTCACGCAGGCGCTCGGCCTCGCGCAGGACGTTCGCCGAGTAGGCGCCCGCCATGCCGCGGTCGGCCGTCACCACGAGCATCGCGACCCTGTTGGTGTCGGTGCGCTCGGACGTCAGCGGGTGGTCGATCGACGAGTGCGTCGCCACCGCGCTGATCGCACGGGTGATGGCACGGGTGTACGGAGCGGCCTGGCCCACACGCTGACGAGCCTTCCCGATGCGCGACGCAGCGATCAGCTCCATCGCGCGGAAGATCTTCTTCAGCGATTGCGTGGACCGGATCCGCCCCCGGTACTCGCGCTGCTTGCCGCTCATCGTCCCTACTTCTTCTTCTTCGCGACGATCTGCTCCTGCTCGACGTCGACATCGCCGCCGCCCTCGATCGCCGAGGTCGTCGACAGCTCGGTGCCCTCAGAGTCGAGGAACGTCGACAGGTAGTCGTCGACCGCGGTCGCAAGAGCAGCCTCGGTGTCGTCGGAGAGCTGGCCCGACGTCGCGATGTCCGTGAGGATCGAGGTGTTGCGACGCAGGTGGTCGATCAGCTCGCGCTCGAACCGCAGCACGTCGGCCAGCGCGATCTTGTCGAGCTTGCCCTTCGTGCCGGCCCAGATGGAGACGACCTGCTCCTCGACCGGGTAGGGCGAGTACTGGGGCTGCTTCAGCAGCTCCATGAGGCGGGCACCACGGGTCAGCTGCTGGCGCGACGCGGCGTCGAGGTCGGACGCGAACATCGCGAACGCCTCGAGCGAGCGGTACTGAGCCAGGTCGATCTTCAGGGTGCCGGACACCTTCTTCATGGCCTTGACCTGCGCGGAGCCACCGACACGGGACACCGAGATGCCGACGTCGATCGCGGGACGCTGGTTGGCGTTGAAGAGGTCCGACTGCAGGAAGATCTGGCCGTCGGTGATGGAGATGACGTTGGTCGGGATGTACGCCGACACGTCGTTGGCCTTGGTCTCGATGACGGGCAGGCCGGTCATCGAACCGGCGCCCATGTCGTCCGACAGCTTCGCGCAACGCTCGAGCAGACGGGAGTGCAGGTAGAACACATCACCCGGGTAGGCCTCGCGGCCCGGCGGACGACGCAGGAGCAGCGAGACCGCACGGTAGGCCTCGGCCTGCTTCGACAGGTCGTCGAAGATGATGAGGACGTGCTTGCCGTCGTACATCCAGTGCTGGCCGATGGCCGAGCCGGTGTAAGGCGCCAGGTACTTGAAGCCGGCGGGGTCGGAGGCGGGCGCGGCGACGATCGTCGTGTACTCCAGCGCTCCGGCATCCTCGAGGGCGCCACGCACGGAGGCGATGGTCGAGCCCTTCTGGCCGATGGCGACATAGATGCAACGGACCTGCTTGGTCGGGTCGCCGCTCTCCCAGTTCGCCTTCTGGTTGATGATCGTGTCGATAGCGATGGCGGTCTTGCCGGTCTGGCGGTCACCGATGATGAGCTGGCGCTGCCCACGGCCGATCGGGATCATCGCGTCGACGGCCTTGAGGCCGGTCTGCAGGGGCTCGTGGACCGACTTGCGGTGCATGACGCCAGGCGCCTGAAGCTCGAGCGCACGGCGAGAGGTGGTGGCCACCTCGCCGAGACCGTCGATCGGGTTGCCGAGCGGGTCGACCACACGACCCAGGTAGCCGTCTCCGACCGCGACGGAGAGCACCTCGCCGGTGCGCTGCACCGACTGGCCCTCCTCGATGCCGGTGAACTCGCCCAGCACGACGACGCCGATCTCGCGCACATCGAGGTTCAGTGCGAGACCGAGGGTCCCGTCCTCGAAGCGCAGCAGCTCGTTGGCCATGCAGCCGGGGAGGCCCTCGACCTGCGCGATGCCGTCACCCGCGAGCGTCACGGTGCCGACCTCGTCGGTCACCGCGCCCTTGGGCTCGTACGACTTCACGTAGTTGTCGAGTGCAGCCCGGATCTCGTCGGGGCTGATCGTCACGTCAGTCATGACTGTCTCCTGTCGGTTCCACCCGTGGGTGGAATGGTCGTGTCAGCGGTCAGCTGACGAGTCGTCGTCGTGCTTCGTCGAGACGGGCGAAGACGGTACCGTCAACGACCTCCGTCCCGACCTGAACCTTGATGCCGCCGAGGACCGCAGGGTCCACGGCCACGTTGAGCTGCACCTGTCGGCCGTAGGCCCGCTCCAGGATCGCGCTCAGCCGCTGGCGCTGTGAAGCGCTGAGCTCCACTGCGGAGACCACCGAGGCGAGCAGCCGCCCGCGGCGTTCCGCAGCCGTCTCCACCAGCTGCTTCACGGTCGTGATGAGCCTCTGCCCGCGCACCTTGGACACAGCGCGGTTCAGAAGCGCGGTCGTGACGGCGCTCAGGCGGCCCTTGAGGATGCCTTCGAGCAGCTCGAGCCGCACCTCACGCGAGACGGAGCGGTTGGAGAGCGCCACCAGCAGGTCGCGCTCACCCTCGAGCAGCCGCTGGACGTGGAAGAGCTCGTCCTCCACGGCCTCGAGGGAGCCGTCGGCCTGCGCCGAGGCGAGCAGAGCGTTGACGCCCGCGTCCTCGATCGATACGACGATGTCCTCGTCCTCCGACCAGCGACGTCCCGCGAATGCCGACACGACGTCGATCACGCGGGAGTCAAGAGAGGAGAACAGCTGCGAGACGAGCGCGGACTTCGCCGACCCGTCCCGAGCCGGGTCGGACAGCGCGCGCCGGAGCGAGCCCGATCCGTCCAGTGCGTCGACCACGACGAACAGCTGGCTCGCCAGCGTCATGCCCTCCGCGCCTGCCGCGATCGCGACGGGCTCGAACTCCCGCAGCACCGCGGCCCTGGAGGACTGGCTCGTGCCTCGCATCCGCTACCCCTCCGCCTTCACATTCGCCTCGAGATCGGTCAGGAACGCGTCGATGACGCGCTGCTGCCGGGCGTCGTCCGCGAGAGACTCGCCGACGATCTTCGAGGCGAGCTCGGTGGCGAGCGCGCCGACGTCGCTGCGCAGCGACACGATCGCCTGCTGACGCTCCGCCTCGATCTGCTTGTTCGCCGTCTCCACGATGCGGTCGGCCTCGTGGCCGGCCTTCACGCGGGTCTCCGCGAGGATCTGAGCCGCCTCAGCGCGGGCGTCCTCACGGATGCGAGCTGCCTCGGCACGTGCCTCGGTCAGCTGCGCGGTGTACTCCTCGAGGGCCGCAGCCGCCTCCGCCTGTGCCTTCTCAGCCTTGGAGATGCCGCCCTCGATCAGTGCCGCGCGCTCGTCCAGCACGGCACCCAGCTTGGGCATCACGTAGCGGAAGAAGACGAAGAACACGACCGCCAGCGGGATCAGCGACCAGAAGATCTCGAACGGCGCGGGGATGAGGGGGTTGATGTTCTCCTCACCCGCAGCCGCGAAGATCGCGATTGCCTGCTGCGTCACGATCACGGGAGGAAGAACGGAGTGGCGATGCCGATAAGCGCGAGCACCTCGATCAGACCGATGCCGATCCACATGATGCCCTGGAGGCGACCGGCCATCTCGGGCTGGCGTGCCGTGCCCTCGACGACCTTGCCCATCAGGATGCCCAGGCCGATGGCCGGGCCGATCGCAGCGAGGCCGTATCCCACGGTGTTCATGTTGCCCGTGATCTCAGCAAGCGTCGTGACGTCTGCCATGGTGATTCCTTTCGTTCGTCCGGAGGCTCCGGACGGTTAGTGGTCCTCCGACACAGCCATGTTGATGTAGACCGCAGAGAGCATGACGAAGATGAACGCCTGCAGCACAGCGACGAAGACCTCGAGCGCGGTCATGAAGAAGATGCCGAAGAAGGTGATGAAGCCGTACGCGATGTTGAAGTTCGAGGCGGCGTCGACCCAGAAGTACTGCGTCGCAGAGTACGTGAGGGCGAGCAGCAGGTGTCCGACGATCATGTTGATCGTGAGTCGCAGCGCAAGGGTGGCCGGGCGGATCAGCACGATCTGCGCCAGGTCGACGAGCGCGATGAGCGGCTTGACGGCGAGCGCGGCGCCCGAGGGGAACAGCGAGTACTTCCAGTAGCCCACGAACCCGTGCTTGATGATGCCCGATGTCAGGTACACCACCCAGATGAGGACGGCGAGCACCAGGGTCACGCCGATCAAGCCGGTCGAGGCGATGTTGAGTCCGGGGATCGTGCCCGTGATGTTGAAGGCGAAGATCGCGAAGAAGATCGTGATGAGGAGCTTGTCGTACCTCTTGCCGACCTCCTCGCCGAGAACGCCGTACACGACGTTCTCGCGCAGGTAGCCGAGGATGAGCTCGACGATGCTCTGGCCGCGCGAAGGGACGACCGTCGCGCGCTTGGCGACGAAGCCCATGATCGCGAGCAGGCCGATCGTGGCGATCACGCGCACGAGCAGGATGCGGTTGAACTCGTAGAACGTCCCGTCGCCGAAGAGGGCATCGGGATAGAAGTCGCTGATCGAGGGTGCGTGGAATCCGTCGCCACTTTCAGTAGCGATACGGATCATCGACACGTAGTTCAGAGCACACCCTCCTCGGTCCGGGCCACGCTGGAAGCAAGCCAGTTCTGGTCAGGAAACGGACTTAGCCTACCCCATCGTCAGAGGTCATCGTGCGTGGCTCGACATAGGGGATCCGACCCCGTGCGAACACCACCACGTCGACCACCACAGCCGACACGGCACCGAGCACAAGCACTGCCCCGAACATAGGCTTTACCAGGCCTTCGATGCTCTGCGCGACCACAGCGGCGACCATCACAAGGAGGATCTTCACCATCGTCGAAGCGCCTACGGCGGCCACCCAGACGACCGGATGGCGACGCACCGTGAGGTACGCCACGGCCTGCGTTCCGAGGCCGAAGACAGCCGCCGCCGCGAAGCCCCCGACAGCGGACCACAGGCCTGCGGAACCCGCCACGAACCACCCGACGACAGCCCCCGCGACGCCGATGACGGCGATCGAGACGGCGGACCAGATCAGGCCCTTGCGGAAGACGAGCGCGTGGGCTCTCATGAGCTCTCCTCTGGGTTGACGTCGGGGAGGGCGCGACCCTCAGGGGTGACCTTCTCACGGAGCGGTGCCGCGCGCCGGCCCACGGACCGCCACGCGCGCGAGACGCCCTGTCGCAGGCCGGGTGAGAAGGTGATGAGGCTGGAGAGCAGGATCCCGGTGGAGAGCACCGCGATCGCTCCCGCCGTGGACAGGAAGACCATGGACACCGTGCCGAAGGACAGGACGGCG
This sequence comes from Demequina capsici, assembly GCF_032102965.1. Lineage (NCBI taxonomy): Bacteria > Bacillati > Actinomycetota > Actinomycetes > Micrococcales > Demequinaceae > Demequina > Demequina capsici. Next base: position 2,210,216 of record NZ_CP134880.1, read on the forward strand.
GTCCAGAGATAGAGGACCGTCACCGCCCAACGATGACTGTGGCCGGCGCGCAGCAGCAGATGATGCAGATGGTGCGCGTCGGGGGTGAAGGGAGACTGCCCCTTCAACGTGCGCCGGATGACGGCCGCCCCCATGTCGATGAGCGGCACCGCGACGACCATCAGCGGCAGCACGATCGGGATGAAGGCGGGGATCCGCTCGCGCTCCGACACCACGGTCGGGTCGATCTGACCGGTCACGATGATCGCCGCCGCCGCGATCATGAGGCCGAGCACCATCGAGCCCGAATCGCCCATGAAGATGCGCGCCGGATGCAGGTTGTGCGGCAGGAATCCCAGGCAGGCGCCCACGAGGACTGCGAGGACAAGGCTCGCAAGCGACGAGTAGTCGCCAGGCGTCGCCGATCGCGCGAGGAGGTAGGTGTAGGTGAAGAAGGCCAGCCCGCCGATGGTGATCATGCCGGCGGCCAGCCCGTCGAGCCCGTCGACGAAGTTCACCGCGTTGATCGCGACGACCACCACCACCACGGTCGCGGACAACGACAGGTACGACGACCCGATGGTCAGGCCGGCGATCGGCACCGTCACCAGCTGCACGCCACCCCACGCCATCAGGAGCGCGGCGAGGATCTGGCCCGCCAGCTTGGCCATCCAGTCAAGGTCCCACACGTCATCGGCGAACCCGAGCGCGCACACCAGCCCGGCCCCCGCGAGCACTCCCCACGGAGCATGCGACGCCTCGAACACCGGCGACAGGAAGCTGACGGTGCTGGCCACGACGAGCGCTCCGGCGATACCCAGGTAGATCGCCACTCCCCCGAGCCGCGCGACCGGCTGCGTGTGCACGTCGCGCGCGCGCACCGCGGTCACGGCGCCGACGCGTCGTGCCAGGTGCCTCATCGCAGGGGTCGCCGCGTACGCCACCAGAGCGGCGACGAGCAGCAGCGTCAGGTAGACCTTCACTCGGAGCCGGCCTCCGGGGCCCCCAGCAACGCCTCCTCGCCGACCACGCCGACGATGTCCTCCTGGGTCACTCCCCCGGCGCGGACGATGCGCAGGCCTGCAGGATTCGTGGCATCGACGATGGTCGAGGCCTCGCCGAGCGGACTGTCGCCCGCGTCGAGGTACACGGACACCGCTTCTCCCAGCTGCGCCTGCGCATCGGCTGCGGACGTCGCTGCGGGAGTACCGGTCCGGTTGGCGCTCGTCACCGCGAGCGGACCGGTGCGGCGCAGCAGCGCGAGCGCCGCTTCGTGATCCGGCATCCGGAGCGCGACGGTTCCATGCGTGTCGCCCAGGTCCCAGGCGAGGGACGGCTGAGCCATCACGATGACGGTCAGCGCACCCGGCCAGAACGCCTCCATGAGCGCACGCGCCGACTCCGGCACGTCGATCGCGAGACCGTCCACGGTGCGGACGTCCGGGATGAGCACCGGCGGCGGCATCTGGCGTCCGCGTCCCTTGGCAGCGAGCACCCGTGCCACCGCATCGGGCTGGAACGCGTCGGCACCGACGCCGTACACCGTGTCCGTGGGGAGGACGATCACGTCGCCGCGCTCCACCGCGTGGACGGCGGCGTCGAGCGACGGGCCCCAGGTGGCGGGATCCGAGCAGGGGTAGATCATGGCCCCGATTGTCTCAGACGCCGACGCGTCGGGCGACGAGCATGCGGTCGCGTCCGGTCAGGTCCTGACGCGTGTGGACGTCATCCCAGAACTCGGAGGACTCCGCGTACGCGCGCAGCTGAGCGCCCTGAAGCTCGCCATGCTCCATCACGAGCCATCCGCCGATCTCGAGCAGGCGCGCAGCCTCATCGATGATCGCGCGCGGCACCTCGAGCCCGTCCTCGCCCAGGCCGTACAGCGCCTGCGGCGGGTCGTAGTCGCGCACCTCCTGGTCACGCGGCACGGCGTTCGGCGGGATGTACGGCGGGTTGGTGACGACGATCTGCGCGCAGCGTTCGAAAAGGTGCAGGCAGCCGCGAGCGTCCGCGAGCATGGGCCGCACCCGCCGCCGCACGCTCGGCGGGAGCATCTGGGAGTTGAGGCGCAGGTAGACGTTCGCCTCCTCGCTCGCCTCGACCAGGGAGACGTGCGCGTTCTCCATCTCCGTCGCGATCGAGAGCCCGATCGCCCCCGATCCCGCGCAGAGGTCGGTCACGTGCACGAATCCGTCGCTCGACGGCGCGGCGTCGCGCGCGAGGTCGAGCGCCACCTGCGCGATCATCTCGGTCTCCGGCCGCGGGATGAACACGCCGACGCCTACCTGGAGATCGAGGTGGCGGAACGGCGCGGAGCCAGTGATGTGCTGCAGCGGCTCGCGGTTCGCGCGGCGCGTGACCCTGGCCTCCAGCAGGTCATGGTCCAGCGGATCCTCGGGCCAGTGGTCGTCCCGCGCGGCCGCGGTCCTCACCTCGGCGGTGGTCCAGCCGAACGTGTACGCCATCAGCGCGACCGCGTCGTGGTCAGGAGACGGAACCCCGGCGTCGGCCAGGCGCCGCGAGATGTCGCGCAGACGCGCGCCTACCGAAGGCACCGTCAGTCCTGGTGCGCGGCGAGGCGAGCGGCCTCGTCGGCGTCGATCGCGGACTGGATGACCGGGCCGAGCTCGCCGCCGAGGACGTGATCGAGGTTGTACGCCTTGTAGCCGGTGCGGTGGTCCGCGATCCGGTTCTCGGGGAAGTTGTAGGTGCGGATGCGCTCCGAGCGGTCCACGGTGCGCACCTGCGACTTGCGCATGTCCTGAGCCTCGGCCTCCGCCGCCTCCTTCTGGGCGGCAAGCAGGCGGGCACGCAGGATGCGCATGGCCGACTCCTTGTTCTGGAGCTGGCTCTTCTCGTTCTGGCAGCTCACCACGATGCCCGTGGGCAGGTGGGTGAGCCGGACGGCCGAGTCGGTGGTGTTGACGGACTGGCCGCCGGGTCCGGAGGACCGGTAGACGTCCACGCGCACGTCGTTCATGTCGAGCTCGAGGTCCTCGACCTCCTCCGCCTCGGGGTACACGAGGACGCCCGCCGCGGAGGTGTGGATGCGGCCCTGCGACTCGGTCGCGGGCACACGCTGCACGCGGTGCACGCCGCCCTCGTACTTGAGGTGCGCCCACACGCCGTTCTCGGGGTCCACGTTGCCGGGCGCCTTGATCGCGACGGACAGGTCCTTGTAGCCGCCCATGTCGGTCTCGGTCGACTCGAGCACCTGGGCCTTCCAGCCCTGATGCTCGGCGTACTTGAGGTACATCTTCAGCAGGTCTCCGGCGAACAGCGCCGACTCCTCGCCGCCCTCGCCGGACTTGATCTCCATGATCACGTCCCGCGCATCGTCAGGGTCGCGAGGGATCAGGATGCGGCGCAGCCGCTCGGTCGCCTCCTCGGCGGCCTGCTCCAGCGCGGGGACCTCTGCGGCGAGCTCGGGATCGAGCTCAGCCATCTCCTGTGCGGCCTCGAGGTCATCGGTCGCCGCCTTCCACGCGCGATGCGCGGCGACGACGCGGCCGAGCTCCGCGAACCGACGCCCGAGCGTGCGCGCCCGCCCCCCGTCCGCATGCACGGAGGGGTCGGCGAGCTGCTGCTCGATGTCGGCGTACTCGTCCAGCAACGGCTGGACGGCTGCGAAGGCCTCGGCCACGTCGTCGGTTGGCTTCCGGCCTCAGGCCTTCTTGCCGTAGCGCTTCTCGAAGCGGGCCACGCGGCCACCGGTGTCCATGATCTTCTGCTTGCCGGTGTAGAACGGGTGGCAGGCGTAGCAGACCTCGACGTTGATCACGCCGGACTTCACGGTGGAGTTGGTCTCGAACGTGTTGCCGCAGGTGCACGTGACAGTGGTGGCCACGTACTCGGGGTGGATGTCCTTCTTCATGATCTCCCTTAGATGTGCGTCCGGGTCCTTGCGTACCTCGCTTCGGTGAACCGGATGCCGTGGACCCGATCCTCGGACCGAGCCAACGGGCTATTCTGCCATGCCCGTCAAGTGGCTGGCGAATCTGGCTCCAGCGCCCGAGCATGTCACGCGCCTCCACGCCCTTCCCCTCCCCTGCCCGAGCGCGCCACCAAGCCGGGGCCGGCATCGTCCCTTGAGCACATCGCTTCTTCAGAACGCAGATTCTGAGCACCTATGTGCTCAAGGGGGTCCAGCGCAACTCCCAGGCCCTCGTCAGCCCCCCACGCTCCACATCTTTCGTGCCCGGCTCTCCGCGGCGCGGACAGGCCAGGTCCGATGCTGCGCATGCGACCATTCCTTGCGCTCTCGCCTCCCGCGGCCTCGCTCAGCGACCTGCTCGGCCGCAGCGCACATGCGTTCACGCGGGACGAGGTGCTCGCGCGGTGGCCCCGGAGCGAGCTCGACCGCTGCCTCGCCGGCGGCACCGCGACAAGAATCCTGCCGGGTGTCTACTGCGCACCGGCCCACCGGAACGACCGTCTCGTCCTCGGAGAGAGCCTCAACCTCTGGGTGCCTCGAGGCCTCGTCACGGGTGAGCTCGCTCTGTCGCTCTACTCAGAAGCCCTCCCGGTCCCCGACACCGCAGACCTCGTCGTCCCCTACGGAAGCCGCGTGCGGAATCCCACGTGGGTGCGAGTCATGCAAAGGGCACCCGTCGCGGTCGAGTCCGGCCCTCGCGGGGTGAGGTGCGTCATTGCCGCGCGAGCGGCCGTCGACGCGTGGTCGAATGCCGCTCCGCGCGAACGCAGAGAGCTGCTCTACCTCGCACTGTGGAATCGTGCTTGCACGTGGAGGCAGGTGAGACACGAGGTCGCGCGCACACCCCGCATCCGTGGTCGGCACGACCTTGAGCGTGTGCTCGGATGGTTCGCCGAAGGCGCGACGTCACCTCTCGAGGTGCGCGCGAAGCACGAGGTCTTCACCGGCACGCGATTCGCCGAGCTCGAGTGGCAGGTCGACCTGAGGCTGCCGACGCGCAAGCCCACCGTAGACATCCTTCACCGGCGCGCACGGGTGATCGTCGAGCTCGATGGCGACACGTATCACTCCACCCGGAAGGCCCGTGACGAGGACCGCAACCGCCAGACGGATCTCATCGCAGCGGGCTTCGTGGTGATCAGGTTCGGATGGCGCGACATCGTCGACCGGCCCGAGTGGTGCCGCGAGCGGGTCCTCACCGTGGTCGCACGACGACTCAGCAATCCCTGGAGCACATGAGTGCTCCAGAACGCAGATTCTGAGCACCTATGTGCTCACAGCGCACACGGACGATGCAGGGGCCGGCGGGGCTCGGCGAACGGACGTCCCGGGACGAGGAAGGGGCCCGATCCGCATGGACCGGGCCCCTTCCGCATCGGGACGACGCTGCAGCGTCGTCCGCGCTCGCGCTACTTCTCCGCGTCGTCGGCGCCCGGCGAGGTCTTCGCGACCTGCATCAGGAACTCGGCGTTCGTCTTGTTCTCCTTCAGCTTGCCCAGGAGCAGCTCGATGGCCTGCTGCTGCTCGAGCGCCGTGAGCACGCGACGCAGCTTCCACATGATCTTCAGCTCCTCGGCGCTCATGAGGATCTCCTCACGGCGCGTGCCCGACGCGTTCACGTCGACGGCCGGGAAGATGCGGCGGTCGGCGAGCGTGCGGGAGAGCTTGAGCTCCATGTTTCCGGTGCCCTTGAACTCCTCGAAGATGACCTCGTCGGCCTTCGAGCCGGTCTCGACCAGCGCGGTCGCGAGGATCGTCAGCGAGCCGCCGTGCTCGATGTTGCGAGCCGCGCCGAAGAAGCGCTTCGGCGGGTACAGCGCCGACGAGTCGACACCACCGGAGAGGATGCGGCCCGACGCGGGCGCGGCGATGTTGTACGCGCGGCCCAGGCGGGTGATCGAGTCGAGCAGCACCACGACGTCCTGGCCCATCTCGGTGAGACGCTTGGCGCGCTCGATCGCGAGCTCGGCGACGGCCGTGTGGTCGGACGCGGGACGGTCGAACGTCGAGGCGATGACCTCGCCACGGACCGTGCGCTGCATGTCCGTGACCTCCTCAGGACGCTCGTCGACGAGCACGACCATGAGGTGGACCTCGGGGTTGTTCTGCGAGATCGCGTTCGCGATCGACTGCAGCACCAGGGTCTTGCCGGCCTTCGGGGGCGAGACGATGAGGCCTCGCTGGCCCTTTCCGATCGGCGCGACGAGGTCGATCACGCGGTTGGTCATGTTGCGCGGCTCGGTCTCGAGGTGCAGGCGCTGCTGCGGGTACAGCGGCGTGAGGTCGCCGAACACCGGGCGGCCCTTGGCGTCCTCAGGCGTCTGCCCGTTCACCTGGGTGATCGTGGCGAGCGCCGAGAACTTCTGACGCTGGCCGCGCTCGCCAGGTCGCGGCGGGCGGGCGGTTCCCGCGACCGCGTCACCACGACGCAGCCCGTACTTCTTGATCTGGTTCATCGAGACGTACACGTCTGCCTTGCCGGGCAGGTAGCCCGCCGTACGCACGAACGCGTAGCTGTCAAGCACGTCGACTATGCCGCCGATCGGGGTGATCTCCTCGCCCTCGCGAGGCGCGTCCTCGTCGTACTGCTGGTGCTGCTGCTGAGGCGCGGTGCCACCGGTCTCGCCACCCTCGCGCTCACGGCCACGACCGCGGCCACGACCGCGGCCACGGCGACGACGGTTGCCGCGGTCGCCGTCGAGGTCGTCCTGACCGCCCCGGTTGCCACCGTTGCTGTTGCCGCTGTTGCCGTTGCCGCTGTTGCCGTTGCCGCCCTGGCGACGCTCGCCGCCGTCGGAGTCGCCTGAGGCAGCCATGGACACCGCTTCCTTCGCGCGTCGCGCGCGCTCGTCGGCGGACTCGCCGTCATGCTGGTCGCCGGAGCCGGCCGGAGCCTCGTCGCGGGTGGGCAGGTCGATCTTGATCTCAGGCGTCGCATCGGCCGAAGCGGTCTGGGCCGCAGGGGCATCCGCCGCAGGCGCTCCCGCCTTGGACGTCGCCCTGCGCGACGAGGCCTTCTTGGGTGCCTCGCCCTTGGGCGCGGCCTGCTTCGGCTCAGCCTGCTTCGGCTCCGCCTTGGCAGGCTCGGGCTTGGACGGCACCACGCCGCCGTGACGGATGGCCTCCACCAGGTCGGACTTGCGCATGCGGGCGGTGCCGGAGACACCGAGCTCCGCTGCAAGCGCCTGCAGCTGGGGAAGCTTCAAAGCTGTGAGGGCCGCGGTGTTGTCGCTGGCCGTCGTCGTGTCGGTCACGTACATTCCTTCCCTCGCACGAGCACGCTTGGCTCTGAAGTGCGAGTCGATCCACGCGGGTACGTTCGCATAAGCGTCAAAGAAGGCTGGACGCCTCACACGTGGATTGCTGTCCGCCGGGGCGATACGCGCCGATCCGGGGGAAGCACGCCCAGCGTAGCACCGCCGTTGCCCCTGCACAATCGAGGCTTTCGGCGGGTCGTGGCATCTGTTGCCGACGCCCTGTCGCTGGAATAGCCTCCGAAGGGAGGGGGCGTCGACCGGTGCCGCCTCGAGGGGAAGGGGAACGCCATGGGACTCGGACCGATCGAGGTCGTCGTCATCGGATTCGGACAGGACCGCTTCGACGGTTCGATCCTGCCGGAGCTGCAACGGCTCGTCGACTCGGGCACCATCCGGATCGTCGACGCTGTGCTCGCCCGCAAGGACGCCGACGGCGCCGCTACCGTGCTCGAGATCGACGACGCCACCGATGACGGGCTCGACGCGCTGCGCGCGCTCGTCTCCGAGATCGACGGGCTGATCTCCGACGACGACGTCGACGAGCTGGTCGAGGAGCTCGCGCCAGGGTCGGCCGCTGCGATCCTCTGCTTCGAGCACACGTGGGTGGTACCCCTGCGCGATGCGATCTCCGCAGCGGGCGGGCGGCTGCTCGACACCATGCGCATCCCCGGCCCCGTCGCCGACGACGTGCTCGCCGCAGTCGCGGCACTCGACAACCAGGACTGAGGAGCGATCATGCCCATCCGTGTAGGACGACCAGGCCTCATCGGCACCATGGCGCGCACCGCCGTCATCTCCGGCACCGCCACCGCGGTCTCCGGCAACGTCGCCAGGCGCCAGGCGGCACGCGCACAGCGCAGCGCCGCGCCCGCATACGCGGAGGCGGCCTACGCCGAGCCCGTCGCCGCCGCACCCGTGCCGCAGGTCGCCGCACCGTCCGCGGGAGGCGACCTCATGGCTCAGCTGACGAAGCTCGGAGAGATGCGCGCAGCAGGACTGCTCGACGACGCCGAGTTCGCCGCCGCGAAGGCCAAGCTGCTCGCCTGAGCACAGCGCAGCCGTGGACCGGCAGCCTCATCGCGCCCGTCCACGCCTGCGCATGCCTACGAACCCGGATCGCGGTTGCGGCGTGGCGAGGTCGACCGTCCCCAGGCCCGCTCTAGCCTGCCATCAAGGGGTCCGAAGCAGCCCCGAGGGGAAGGGATCGCCATGGCGTCGTGGGCCGAGCAGGTGCGCGAGACGCGCTGGTCGGGACGGCTCAACACCGTCCAGTACATGCGCGAGGCGGTGTTCTTCGACGGCGATCGGGTGCGGGCGCAGCACACCAGGTTCTGGCTGCTCCTGCTGCTCGCGAGCGCGATCGCCACCGCAGGCGTCGTCGCGGACTCGACCGCCACCGTGATCGGCGCGATGATCGTGGCACCGCTGATGCGTCCCATCCAGGGCACGATGCTCGCCACCGTGCTCGGCGACCACCGGAACCTGCTCCGCTCGGTCGCACTCATGCTCGCCGGAGCTGCCGCGGCCGTCGCCGTCGGCTTCGTCCTGGGACTGCTCGTGGTGCAGCCCGTCGTCGCGGAGACCAATGCGCAGGTCGCGGGTCGCGTCTCCCCTGGTCTGGTCGACCTCTTCGCCGCGCTCGCGGTGGGAGCCGTCGGCTCCGTGGCGCTGATCCGCTCGGACATCTCCGACACCCTCCCCGGCGTCGCGATCGCGATCTCGCTGGTGCCGCCGCTGGTCGTCGTAGGCCTCACCCTCGAGTCCGGCGAGCCTGCGCAGGCGCTCGGCGCGCTCCTGCTCTTCCTCACCAACGTCGCGGCCATCCTCGCTACCGGCGCGCTCGTGATGGGCATCTTCGGCTACTCCCGACTCCGGCTCGAGGCCTCGGATGACAAGGAGGCGGAGCGTCGCCGCCGCGCCCGCACCTACATGACGATGGCCGCGCTCGTGCTCGTCGTGAGCGGACCTCTCACCTACTCGACCGCGCATGCGATCGAGAACAACTCCCGCATCGGCAAGATCCGCACCTACGTGGACCAGGCTGCCGCCGACTCCAAGTGGACGATCGTGTCCGTGACCGCGCGCGAGAACAACATGGTCCACGTGCTCATCAAGGGCACCCCGCCGCTGCCTGACGTGAGCGCGGTCTACGCGGACATGGCCGCCTCGGGCCTCGACGTCGACTCGATCATCCTCGAGTTCGTCCCCTCCTACACGTTCGACTCGAACGGCGCGCGCGACTCGTTCTGACATGCGACGAGGGCCGGCGCCTCACGGCACCGGCCCTCGTCGCTTCCGTCAGCGATCCACGTCGGGATCGTCCAGGGACTCCCCCTTGTGCGCCGGCGCCTCGGTGTGCGGAACGGACGGATCGTCGAACGCCACCGGCTGCGCCCCAGCGGGGGCGTGCACCGGGTCGATCGGAGGCTCGACCTCGTCGACCGGCGCCGAGAACTGGGCCTCGTAGAGCCGCGCGTACGCACCCTTGAGGGCCAGCAGCTCCGCGTGGTTGCCCTGTTCCACGATCGAACCGTTCTCCATCACGAGGATCAGGTCCGCGTCGCGGATGGTGGACAGACGGTGCGCGATCACGAACGCCGTGCGATCGCGACGCAGCTTCTCCATCGCGTGCTGCACGAGCAGCTCGGTACGGGTGTCCACCGAGCTCGTCGCCTCGTCGAGGATCAGCACCTGCGGCCGCGACACGAACGCCCTGGCGATCGTGATGAGCTGCCGCTCGCCGACGGACACGTTCGTCGCGTCGTCGTCCAGCACCGTGTCGTAGCCGTCGGGCAGCGAATGCACGAAGCGGTCCACGTACGCAGCCTTCGCCGCAGCGTGGATCTCATCCTCCGTCGCACCGTCACGGCCGTACGCGATGTTGTCGCGGATCGTGCCGCCGAACAGCCACGCGTCCTGCAGGACCATGCCAGTGCGCGAACGAAGGTCGTCCCGCGTCATCTTGGCGATGTCCACGCCGTCGAGCGTGATCCGACCGCCGTTGAGCTCGTAGAACCGCATGATGAGGTTGACGAGCGTGGTCTTGCCGGCACCCGTCGGGCCGACGATCGCTACCGTCCTGCCGGGCTCCACCGTCAGGTCGAGGTTGTCGATGAGAGGCTTGTCCTCGACGTAACGGAACGTGACGTCCTCGAACACCAGCCGACCGTGGTCGTCGGCGGGCGTCAGCGCCGGGTCCTCATCGGGCGACTGCTCCTCGGCGTCCAGCAGCTCGAAGACTCGCTCCGCGCTCGCCACGCCGGACTGCAGCAGGTTCGCCATGGAGCCCAGCTGCGTCAGCGGCTGCTGGAACTGCCGCGAGTACTGGATGAACGCCTGCACGTCGCCCAGCGGAAGGCTGCCGTTGGTCACCATGACACCGCCGACGACGGCGACCGCCACGTACACCAGGTTCCCGACGAACATCGTCGACGGCATGATGATCCCGGAGATGAACTGTGCGCCGAAGCTCGCCTCGTAGAGCTCCTCGTTCTTGCGCGCGAACTCCTCCTGGGTCTCCTTCTGGCGGCCGAACACCTTCACCAGCGCGTGGCCGGTGTAGCCCTCCTCGATCTGCCCGTTGAGCGTGCCCGTGTGCTTCCACTGGTCCACGAACTTGGGCTGCGACCGCTTGGCCACCTGCATCACGATGCCGAGCGTGAGCGGGATCGAGACGATCGCCACCAGCGCCAGCCACGGTGAGATGTAGATCATCATGATGAGCACGCCGATGACGGTCAGCAGCGACGTGAACAGCTGGCTCAGCGTCTGCTGGAGCGTCTGCGACACGTTGTCGATGTCGTTCGTCACGCGGGACAGCAGCTCACCGCGCTGGTGGCGGTCCACGTAGCTGAGCGGCAGGCGGTGGATCTTGTCCTCCACCTGCTCGCGCAGCCGGTACACCGTGCGCTGCGTGATGCCGTTGAGGATGTACCCCTGGATGAACTGCAGCAGGGCCGCGAAGAGGTAGATGACGATCAGCCACGCGAGGATCGTGTGGATCCGCCCGAAGTCCACTCCGGTGCCGCCCAGGAGACCTTCGAAGACGAGGGTCGTCGCGTTACCGAGGATCTTGGGGCCCATGACGTTCAGGGCGACCGAGGCCGCTCCCAGGAAGATCACGAAGTAGACCAGGCTCTTCTCGGGGCTGAGCAGGCCGGCGAGTCGCCGCACCGAGCCCTTGAAGTCCTGCGCCTTCTCCGCCGGAGCGCCACCCATGTGGCCCATGGGCCCCGGTCCACCCCGCCGCTGCGGGGGACGGTTCTGCGTCTCGGTGCTCATGCCGCCTCCACTCGCAGCTGCGTGCTGACGATCTCCTGGTAGGTCTCCGACGTGACGAGCAGCTCGTCGTGAGTGCCGCGGTCGATGATCCGGCCATCCTCGAGGACGAGGATCTGGTCGGCGTCGACGATCGACGACACGCGCTGTGCCACGACGAGGACCGTCGTGTCAGCGAACTCCTTGGCCAGAGCCGCCCTGAGCCTCGCATCGGTCGCCGTGTCGAGCGCGGAGAACGAGTCGTCGAAGACCAGGATGTCGGGCTTCCTCACGAGCGCTCGCGCGATGGCGAGACGCTGACGCTGTCCGCCGGACACGGACGTGCCGCCCTGCGCGACCTCCGTGTCGAGCCCGTGGGGCATGGCGCGCACGAAGTCAGCGCCCTGCGCCACCTCGAGCGCATGCCACAGCTCCTCGTCCGTCGCGTCCGGCGCTCCGTACCGGAGGTTCGACGCCACCGTCCCGGAGAAGAGGTAAGGCCGCTGCGGCACGATGCCGAGGCGCGACCAGAGACTCTCCAGCGCGGCATCGCGCACCTCGACGCCCGACACGCGGATCGACCCGGACGATGCGTCGTACAGGCGGGACACGAGACCCACCAGCGTCGACTTGCCGGAGCCGGTGGACCCGATGACGGCCGTCGTGGTGCCGGGAGCGGCCACGAACGTGATGCCGCCGAGCACCGGCTGCTCCGCGCCCGGGTACTTGAAGTCGACACCGTCGAACACCAGCTCGCCAGGCGTGGGGAAGTCGGTCACCGGATCGGCGCTCTCGAGCACCGTCGTGTCCGTCTCCAGGACCTCGCCGATGCGATCGGCGGACACCGTGGCACGCGGCAGCATGACGAACAGGAACGTCGCCATCATCACGGACATGAGGATCTGGATCAGGTAGGTCAGGAACGCCGTCAGCGCACCCACCTGCATCTCACCGCTGTTGACGCGGTCCGCCCCGAACCAGATCACCGCGACAGAGCTGAGGTTCAGCACCACGAACACCAGGGGGAACATCGCAGCCATCAAGCGGCCGGCCTTGAGCGCCGACTCCGTGACGTCCGCGTTCGCTCCGGCGAAACGCTCCGACTCGACCGGCTCACGCACGAACGCACGGACCACCCGGATGCCGGTCAGCTGCTCACGCAGCACCTGGTTCACACGGTCGATGCGCCGTTGCATGCGCTGGAAGTGGGGCACCATGCGCGTCACGATCGCCATGACGGCGATCAGCAGCACCGGGATCGCGACCACCATGATCCAGGACAGGCCCGCGTCCTGGTGGACGGCCATGATGACGCCGCCGATCGCCATGAACGGCGCGCTGACGAGCATGGTCGCGCCCATCAGCACGAGCATCTGCACCTGCTGCACGTCGTTCGTGGTGCGGGTGATCAGGGACGGCGCGCCGAACTTCTGCACCTCCGCCTCGGAGAACTCTCCGGCGCGCATGAAGATGCGGCGGCGCAGGTCGCGTCCGACGCGCATCGCCAGCTTGGCGCCGAAGTACGTCGCGCTGATCGCGCACGCGACCTGCACCAGGGTGAGCACCAGCATCACGCCGCCGACCGACCAGATGTGACTCAGGTCGCCGACCGCCACACCCTTGTCGATGATGTCGGCGTTCAGGCTCGGCAGGTACAGGTTGGCGATCGACTGGGCCAGCTGGAACACGATGATCCCAGCCAGCAGCCCCATGTACGGGCTTATCGACGATTTGAGCAGCTTCCAGAGCATGAATCAGTCCCCTTCCCGGGAGATGCCACGGAGGATGAAGTCGGTGAGCTCGTCGGCCGTGATCTCACGGGACGAGCGGATGAACGGCATCGAGGTGCCGAAGACCAGGATGCGCAGATAGTCGACCGCGGTGGCCGGATCCACGCGCAGCTGGTGCGCGTGGGGCGCGAGCAAGGCTTCGACGACGCCGGTGGCCTCGCCGAGCGGCCCCTTCGCCTCGGGGTGGCCGTGCTGCCGGGCGTGGTCCCTGGGACCGAGCGCGGTCATGAACGCGACCACTCGCGTGACGCGTTCGTGAAGGAGCGTCACGACCTGCGCGACCTTGACGTCGAGCGGAGCCTCGGGGTCGATCGCACCCATGACCGCGAGCGTGCTCGCCGGGTCGACCACGCGCAGCACCGCTGCGTCGATCAGCGAGTCCTTGTCATCGAAGACCCTGAAGATCGTGCCCTCCGCCACGCCTGCAGCCTCGGCGATCTCACGGGTCGTCACCTCGGCGCCGCGCTCCAGGATCAACGGGATCGCAGCGTCGAGGATGTGAGCGCGTCGGTCGTCGGGCGCCATGCGGGGCGCGCGTCCGGACGGCGCCGACTCCGCGCCGTGCGTGATCGCGCCCGCCCTGGTCATCACCCGAGCACTCTAAGTGAGTGAGTGCTCACTTCGCAACTCCGAACCTGCATCCCACCCCCGTGCCCACGTCACCACGTCGGCCGTCCGACCCACCGCGACGAAGCCCACCCGCGGGTAGAACGCCTGCGCACCCCGGTTCGCGACCTCCGCTACCAGATGCACCCCGGCGACGCCCCTGCGCATCAGCAGCCCGGCAGCCGCCTCTATCAGCATGCGCCCCACGCCACGACCCTGCTGATCGGGCAGCAGATCGATGTGCAGATGCGCCGGGAACTCGCCCAGCTGCGGGCCCAGCATCCGCTCAGGATCCGCCGCGGACGGCAGCAACCACCCGTCGTCGACCGTCACCGGCTGATGGTCAGCAACCCTCTCCGGCCACCACGTCTCCACGAACCACCGCTGGAACGTCTCCGTGTCCGACGTGCCCAGCACATAGCCTCGCGCCTCACCCTCGACGTCCCACACCAGGCAGAAGCCACCCGGGCCATGAAGGTACGGCGTCGCATAGACGTCGGCGAGCGCCGTGTCGTCGCAGAACACTCCCGTCGCGTCCGAACCCTGCCTGCCCGTCAGCAGGCAGATGCGCGCGACCTGCGCATGATCGGCAGCGACAGCCGGACGGATCCCCATGGGAGGGACGCTACTCCGCGTCGACACGTGGCTCACGTCGATCGAACCACGTCACGACCAGGGCGAGCAGCACGGCCGCGCCGCCACCACCGTGCACGCCACCACGAGGCCTAGAAGCCACGCCTCGCCCTACGCCGTCGTCGCTGCTGCGGTCCCCGCGGCCACCACCGCCGCCAACGCCAGCACCTGCCACCACGGCGGTCGGCGCAACGCAAGCAGCAGCACCGACACCGCACCCAGCCCGGATGCCACCGCGACCGGAGGGCCGCCCCACCCCAGGCCCAGCACCGCGATCGCGACGATCACCACGACCACCATCGCCACCGCACGCAACGCCCCGCGCGGAGGGATCAGCCCGGCCAGCGTGCCCATGGGATCGACGCTAGCGAGACAACGCCGATCCGGCGCGGCGTCGGCGCGCGGACGTCGGCGCGGCGTTGGCACGGCGTCGGCGCGCGGACGTCGGCGCGGCGTTGGCACGGCGTCGGCGCGCGCGTGCACGCAGCCACAGGCACGCGGGTGGTGACGGGCGTGCGAGTCGTGACGGGCGTGCGCGTCGTGCCGGATATGCGGTTCGCCACTGCGACGGGGCGGTTCCCCACGCTGCCGCCGCGCCCGCGCCCACCTCCTGGCCGGATGAGCGCGGCGCTCCGGTGCCGAACGCGGCCGCGCCTAGAGTGAGTGTCGTGGCCACCCCGGACGCGCTCGAGATCCCGCTGGCGATCAACCTGCTGGCCGTCTTCCTGGGTGCGCTCGGCGGGACGATCCGCGCAGGTGAGGACGAACGCACCGACCTGGTCGGCGTCTTCACGCTCGCCGCTGCGATGGGGTTCGGCGGCGGGATCGTGCGTGACCTGCTGCTCGGCAATCTCCCGCCCGCAGCGCTGAGGGACCCGCTATACCTCGTCGCGGCCGCAGCCGCAGCGCTCCTCGGCATGGTCGCGTTGTACTACCTGCGCAAGCTTGGCCCCGTGCTGTGGTGGCTCGACGCGATGATCATCGGCCTGTTCGCGTGTGTCGGCGCCAACGCCGCCCTGCTCCAGGGGCTCACGGTGCTGCCGGCGGTGCTCATCGGCACGCTGGCGTCCGTGGGCGGGCTGATCCTCACCGACATGCTCCAAGGACGACCCTCGACGATCATGCACGTGGGACCTCCGAACGCGATCGCCGGGCTGGCCGGAGCCCTGGTCTATGCCGCGCTCTACACAGGCACCCGGCCGCTCGTCTCCACCACCGCCGCGGTCGCGGTCACGCTGCTCGTCCGGCTGAGCGGCAGATTCTGGCATGTGCAGGTGCCGCAGCCACGCCTGCACGCCTACGAGATGCGCACCCGCCGCAAGGAGGCTGGCCGCCGCGTGCGGCGTGCCCGACGCGGACGAGGCAACCAGACGGCGAGCACGCCCGCGGACCAGTGACGGCAGTATCGGAGGCCGCTGCGGGATGCGCCGCTCGGCTGCGCGACACCCGGTCCGCCCAGGTCGACGATCGTGACGCGGCGGGTCCCGTCCCGCGTCCACAGATCGACATCCGTGACGCACCGTCCTCCGAATGATCCCGACCCGAGTTCGCGCACCGCGCGGGAGCGGTTGGCTCGCCGCATGGACACCCGGCTCACCGCACATGACCTCCCCGACGCGCTCCTCGCAGGCACCCGCAGCTTCACCCGTGGCGAGCTCGCCCGTCTGCTGAGCGCCCGGCGTGTCCGCACCCTGATCGATCGCAGCATGCTCTGCGCGGTGCTGCCCGGCCGATACGCAAGCACGGTGCACGCCGAATCTGTGCTCGTGAGGAGCCACGCGGCGTGCGCAGCGACCCGCGGGATCCTCACCGGCACCGCCGCCCTGTTCGCCCTCGGAGCCCTCGATCGCCCGCCGGCGACTCTAAGGGTGGCGGCCGCGCCTGGCACGCGCATGCCGGCCGCGCCGTGGCTGAGCATGTTCCGCACCGACACCGTCGCGGTCGCGGGCATGTGGATGTGCACACCGTTCGCTGGCGGCACACGCGCCGCGCTCGATGCGTGGACCGACCCGGCCAACGCGGATGCGGAGGGCGATCTGCTCGCGGCGCTCGCAAGCGGGACGACCACGCCCGCGGCGCTCGCCGCGATGCTCGACGCGACTGCTCGCGTCCGCGATCGACGCGGCCTCGCGGCTCTTCTGGCCGACTTCCGCGTCGGCGCACACAGCCCACTCGAGCGGATCGCCCTGCGAGAGGTCTTCACCGGCCCGGAGTTCGCGGGCCTCGTGCGCCAGCATGCTGTCCGCACGGCGAGCAGGCGGTACCGTCTCGACGTGTACGACCCGTTCACACGGACCGCGATCGAGCTCGACGGCGCGCGGTACCACTCGGCTGAGGATCGACGGCAGCGCGACATCCGGCGTGATGCCGACCTCGCCGGGGTCGGGATCCTGACGGTCCGCCTGTCGTTTCGAGACGTCGTGGCTGACCCGGAACGATGCAGGCGGATCGTGAGGGCCGTACTCCAGTCACGCGGCAGCATGTCGTGGAGCGGCCGCCGCGTCACGGATGTCGATGACTGACACCTGTGGCGGTCACGAAGCGTCACGATTGTCGATCTGGCTCACGGAACACGGCGCGACAGCGCCTACGCTCGGCGGGAGCGCGCCCGCTGCCCCCGCGAGCGCGCCGGAGATCCCCGCGAGCGCGCCCGCGGCTCGACGGCTCCCCCGAGATCAGACGCCGACAGGCTCCCCGGAGGCCCCGGCCACTCGGCCGACGGTGTGGAAAGCCCTCCACCCTGAGTCGCCGATGCCCTGGAGCGCGGCAGGCAGGCCCGCGCCGAGCCCCGCCGCGTCGAGTCCCTCTCCGATCACGAGGACGGAGGGTCCGGCGCCGGAGATGACCGCTGCCAGGCCGCGGTCGCGAAGATGCCGGAGGAGCACGGTCGCCGGGCCCAGCACGTTCGCGCGGTATCCCTGGTGCAGGCGGTCCTCGGTGGCGTCGAAGAGAAGCTCCGGGCGCCCCGCCAGAGCGTGCACCAGGAGCGCCGACCGGCCCGCGTTGAAGGCTGCGTGCGTGTGCGGCACCTGCGAAGGCAGCACGGCACGTGCCTCCTTCGTGGGAAGCGTGGCGGCGGGCACGAGCACAGACGTCTCGATCTGGTCGCCGACCTCGAGAGCGGCCGCTCGCGGCGCGCCGTCCTCAGTCCAGGCGACCGTCGCACCGCCGTAGATCGCGGGCGCGGCATTGTCCGGATGACCCTCGAACGCAGTGGCGAGGCGAAGCGCCTCAGCACGGCCGAGAGCCTCAGGCTCGGCGATCATCGCGCGCGCCGCGGTGATGCCTGCGACGACGGCGGCTGCCGAGGAGCCGAGACCCCGACCATGCGGGATGCGGTTGGTGGCGCGGATCGCCAGCCCGGTCTGGGAGGCGCCCACGTGGTCGAGCGCTGCGCGGATGGCCTGCACCACCAGGTGCGACTCGTCGCGAGGCAGGGTGTCGGCCCCTTCGCCCTCGATCTCGAGCTCGACGGTGCGGGACGCGACGGCGCGCACCTCGAGCTCGTCGCGCAGCCCCAACGCCATCCCGAGCGCGTCGAAGCCGGGACCCAGGTTGCCGGAGGTGGCGGGTACGGAGACCCGCACGTGGTCGGCGGAGATGCGCATGGCTAGAGCCCCAGCACCTTCGCGGCGGCCTCCGTGTCGACAGGGATGACGGTCGGCTCGATCTCGCGTCCCGCGAGCGCGGTCGCGGTGTCCTTGAGCCCGTTGCCGGTGACGCTGCAGGTGATCGTGGCACCGGCGGGCACCTCACCCAGCGCGGCCGCCGCGAGCAGCCCGGCGATCGGTGCGGCGGAGGCGGGCTCCACGAACACGCCGACGTCGGCGGCCAGGCGCGCCTGGGCGTTGAGGATCTGGGAGTCGGACACGGCGCGAATCCAGCCCCCGGACTCGTCACGTGCGGCGACCGCGAGGTCCCACGACGCGGGCTTGCCGATGCGGATCGCGGTGGCGACCGTCTCGGGATCCTTGATGGGGTGGCCCGCGACGAAGGGCGCGGCGCCGGCGGCCTGGACTCCCCAGATCTTCGGAAGGCGGGTGGCGTCGCCGTGCTGGAGCGCCTCCTTGAAGCCCATCCAGTACGCGGAGATGTTGCCGGCGTTGCCGACGGGCAGCATGTGGATGTCGGGGGCGTCGCCGAGCTGGTCGACGATCTCGAACGCCGCGGTCTTCTGCCCCTGCAGGCGGTAGGGGTTGACGGAGTTCACGAGCGCGATGGGGTAGTTCTGCGACAGCTCGCGGACGATGTCGAGGCACTCGTCGAAGTTGCCGTCCACCTGGACGAGCTCGGCGCCGTGGACGATCGCCTGCGCCATCTTGCCGGCGGCGATCTTGCCCTGCGGGATCATGACGACGCAGCGAAGGCCCGCATGGGCGGCGTAGGCCGCGGCCGATGCCGAGGTGTTGCCCGTGGAGGCGCAGACGACGGTGTGGTCGCCGTCCTTGACGACCTGGGTGATGGCGGAGGTCATGCCACGGTCCTTGAATGAGCCCGTGGGGTTCATCCCCTCGACCTTCACGAAGACGCTCGCGCCCACCTCCTTGGAGATGGACGGCGCGGGCACGAGCGGCGTGCCGCCCTCGCCGAGCGTGACGATGGTGTCGCTCTCGTCGAAGGGCATCCTGTCCAGGTACTCGCGGATGATGCCGTTCCAGACGTGGGCCATCACTCCCCCTCGATTCGCAGCACGGAGCTGATGTCGAGCACCGCGTCGAGGGCCTTGAAGTCCTCGAGCACCGATGCCATGTCGGATTCGAGCGCACGATGCGTGGCGATGACCACCTCGGCGTGCGCGTCGTGCGCGGCAGGCTTCTGCCTCACGGTCTCGATGGAAATGCCGCGGCGGCCGAGCGTGCCTGCGATCTCGGCGAGCATCCCGGGCTCGTCGACGACGAACATGCGCAGCTGGAAGCGTGAGCTGACCTGATCGATCGGGAGGACAGGAAGGTCCGCGTAGTTCGACTCGAGGGGGCCCCGACCACCCTGCGCGATGTGCCGCGCGACGGACACGACGTCTCCGAGCACGGCCGACGCGGTGGGCGCCCCGCCCGCGCCCTGGCCGTAGAACATGAGCGAGCCTGCGGCCTCGGCCTCGACGAAGACGGCGTTGAACGCGCCGTGTACCCCGGCGAGCGGGTGCGTGAGCGGCACGAGCGCGGGGTGCACTCGGACGGCGACGCCGCCGTCGACCCTCTCGGCGATGGCGAGCAGCTTGATGACGTGGCCCGAGTCCGCGGCGGCCGCCACATCGTCCGCGGTGACCGTGGAGATGCCTTCGCGGTGCACCACGTCGAGCGATACGCGCTGGTGGAATGCGAGCGAGGCGAGGATGGCGGCCTTGGCTGCGGCGTCGTAGCCTTCGACGTCCGCCGTCGGGTCCGCCTCGGCGTAGCCCAAGCGCTGCGCCTCGGACACGACGTCGCCGTAGGCGAGGCCCTTGGTGGTCATCTCGTCGAGCACGTAGTTGGTGGTCCCGTTGACGATGCCGAGGACGCGGGTGACGTGGTCGCCCGCAAGGGACTCCCGCACGGGGCGCACGATGGGGATGGCGCCGGCGACCGCGGCCTCGAAGTAGAGGTCCACGCCTGCGGCGTCCGCCGCCTCGTACAGCTCGGGGCCATGGGCGGCGAGCAGCGCCTTGTTGGCGGTGACGACGGAGGCGCCTGCGGCGATGGCCTGAAGGATCATGGTGCGCGCCGGCTCGATGCCGCCCATGACCTCGACCACCACGTCAGCGTCGGCGATCAGCGCCTCGGCGTCGGAGGTGAGCGACGGGACCGGGACGACGACGTCGCGGGGGACCGCGGTGTCCCGCACGTAGACGCCGGCGAGCACGACAGGCGCACCCACCCTCCACGCCAGGTCGTCGGCCTGCTCGGTGAGAAGGCGCACCACCTGGGTGCCGACGGTTCCGCATCCGAGTACGGCGATCTTCACGGGGTCCTTCAGCGCTCCAGACACGGCCCCAGCCTAGCCGAGCGGTCGCGGCGCGCCGGTCGCGCGTCGTGCAGGATGGAGCGCGTGACCGAGCGCGACGTGCTGGACCCGGACAGGTGGCGCTGGCGTCGGCTCTGGCGCTTCGGCGTGGGGTTCATGCGGCTCGAGCTGCAGTCGCTGATCTTCGCGATCGCGATCTTCGCGGCGCTGGCGATCACGTCGGTGGTGGAGCTGCCTATCCCGCGCTACGACGCGCTGCTGCTGTTCGCGGTGGTCCTCACCGCGGTCCTGTGGGCGACGGGCTGGGAGACGACGCGCGAGGTCGGCGTGATCCTGGTGTTCCACCTGGTAGGGCTGGCATTGGAGCTGTTCAAGGTGCAGGTCGGCTCGTGGGTCTACCCCGACGACGCGTGGTCCAAGGTGGCAGGGGTGCCGCTGTACGCGGGCTTCATGTATGCCGCGGTCGGGTCGTACATGGTGCAGGCGTGGCGGCGCTTCGACCTGCGCGTGACAGGCTTCCGACTGTGGCCCATGACGGTCCTGGCGCTCGCCGCGTACGCGAACTTCTTCACGCACCACTGGATCCCGGACCTGCGATGGCTGATCGCGCTCGGGTTCCTGATCGAGCTGCGGGGCACGCTCGTGCACTTCTCGGTGCGCGAGCATCGCTACCGGATGCCGCTGGTGCTCGCGTTCGTCGCGATCGGCGCGTCGCTGTGGCTGGCGGAGAACGCGGCGACCCTGCTGGGCGCGTGGAGGTACCCGGACCAGCTGCTCGCGTGGACGATGGTCCATGTGGGCAAGGTGGGCTCGTGGGCGCTGCTGGTGTCGCTGAGCTTCGTGATCGTCGCCGCGCTCAAGAGGCTCGAGGGCCTGCTCGACGGCCACGCCGACGACGAGCCGAGCGTGGTCGTGGTGCGGCGGCAGGCACGGTCGGAGCGGCGCCGTGAGGCGCGGCTCGCCCGTCGGGCGGATCGAGCGCCAGACCTTAGCCTGGAGCCATGACCCGTCCAGCCCGCGTCCTCATGGTCTGCTCCGGCAACATCTGCCGCTCCCCTGCGATGCACTACCTCGCCGGCCGCGAGTGGGCCGACGCGGCCGAGGTCCGGTCCGCGGGCACCTGGGCCGAGCTCGGCATGGACGCGACACGGGAGATCCGCCGTGCGGCCCGCGAGCGTGCGGGGCTCGAGATGCCCCGGCATCGGCCGACCCAGCTGGATTCGGCGCTGCTGGCGCAGTCGGACCTGGTGCTGGTGGCCACGCGCCAGCATGTGCGGTGGATCGAGCAGTCGGAGGGCGCGTTGCCCCCGCACGTGTTCGTGCTCAAGGAGGCGGTCGCGCTGGCGCAACGGGCGCCCGCGCCGGCGGGCGGGACGGCGGCGGGCCGCCTTGCCGCGGCCGCCGCAGCACTGCATGACGAGCGCCTGCGGGACCCGGCGCCGCTGACGGGCCTGGACGATCCTTGGTCGCACCCGCAGGAGGTGTTCGATCGCGTGATGGACGAGATCGTCGAGGCGATCGATGCGTTGGGTGCGTGGGCGGGGGTCTGAGACCTGGCGCCCACGGATCAGGGTGGTCCGCTCCACAGGGAGTCGTCGCTCCTGGCCGTCGCGCTCGGCGCGGGCCGCCTACTGGCCGTCGTACTCGGCGCG
This sequence comes from Demequina capsici, assembly GCF_032102965.1. NCBI lineage: Bacteria > Bacillati > Actinomycetota > Actinomycetes > Micrococcales > Demequinaceae > Demequina > Demequina capsici. The sequence goes on from NZ_CP134880.1 coordinate 2,232,264, forward strand.
GGCCGCCTCGAACAGGGGGACCGTGTCCTGGAGCACGTCCGCGAGCGCGCGGAGCCGTCCGGCCACCTCGACGCCCAGCGGGGTGAGCGCATAGTCGACGCGGGGCGGCAGCGTGCCGTGATCGGTGCGGGTGAGCAGACCCTCGCGTTCGAGTGCATGAAGCGACTGGGAGAGCATCTTCTCGCTGACGCCGTCGACGCGTCGGCGCAGCTCGCCGAACCGGTGAGGTCCTTCGACCAATGCGATCAGCACCAGCGAGGTCCAGCGGCCCGTGATCGCCTCGAACGCGGCACGGGAGCCGCAGTCTCGGGCGAACACGTTGGGCTCGAACGGTCCGTCGAGGCGGTCGTCGGCCCCGACGTTCGTGATCGGGGCGTCAGCTGTCATGCCGTCAAGGGTACGCCTTCGCTGTGGAATAGATAGCACTTTCGATTAGTTAGTATGCTTCGACGGCGGCTCCACGCCGCCGACCGCCACGGCCGGGCACGCGCCCGGATCGCCTTCGCGGGCCACCCGAAGTCACGAAAGGGACACCATGACCACCTACGCCGTCACCGGAGCCTCGGGCCAGCTCGGCCGCAAGATCGTCCAGTCGCTTCTGGACCTCCACATCTCGCCCTTCGACGTGATCGCGCTCGCTCGCGACACTGCCAAGGTCGAGGACCTCGCCGCGCTCGGCGTCCGCACGCGCACCGCCGACTACGATCAGCCCGAGACCCTGACGGCCGCCCTTGACGGCGTCGACCGCCTGGTGCTCGTGTCCGCCTCCGAGCCCGGCAAGCGGCTCCCGCAGCACCAGGCCGTGATCTCCGCGGCCGAGGCAGCGGGCGTGCAGCGCATCGTCTACACGTCGCTGCTCAAGGCCGACGACACCACGAACGGCCTGGCACCTGAGCACATCGCCACGGAAGAGGTCCTCGCGGCGTCGCCCGTCGAGACCACCGCGCTGCGCAACTCCTGGTACATCGAGAACTACACCGGTCAGATCGGTTCCTACCTGGAGCAGGGCGCGATCATCGGCGCCGCCGGCGACGGCCTGATCTCCGCTGCCACGCGCCAGGACTACGCGGAGGCCGCCGCGGCCGCCGCAGTCGCCGACGCGGTGAAGCCCACCTACGAGCTCGGCGGCACCGCCTTCACGCTGGCCGACCTCGCCGCCACGGTGTCCGCGGTCTCCGGCAAGGAGATCGGCTACACGAACGTGACGGTCGACGAGCTCACTGCGGGCATGGTCGGAGCAGGCATGCCCGAAGGCGTCGCCTCGTTCTGGGCGTCCATCGACGGCTCGATCGCCGTCGGCGACCTGCACACCGAGTCGACCGACCTCGCGGACCTGATCGGCCGCCAGCCGACCCCGCTCGCGGACGCGGTCAAGGCCGCGCTCTAGCCTCCTGCGCCCTGGCGGTACATGGGTGTCGAGAATCACGGCAGATGCTGCGCTGACGCACTGCCAGGGCGCTCGGCCGCCTGAGCCAGCACGCGCTCGCCGCGAGGCGACCGCAACCCCGCACGTGGAACGACCCCCGTGCCTGTCCGTCGTGATCGACGTGACGGGCGCGGGGGTCGATGTGCGTCAGCGCAGGGTCAGGCCGGGGCCACGTCCCAGCTGAGCAGGTCCTCCATCGTGTCGCGGCGGATGTGCACGGTGGAATCGCCATCCTTGACGGACACGACCGCAGGGCGCAGCAGCGCGTTGTAGTTGTTGGACATCGTGCGGCCGTACGCTCCTGTGGCGGCGACGGCCAGCAGGTCGCCCCGGTTGACATCGCCAGGCAACTCCACGTTGCGGACCACGATGTCGCCGCTCTCACAGTGCTTGCCGACCACGCGGCTGAGCCTGGGCGGCTCCTCCGACAGGCGCGCCGCGAGCGTCGCGGTGTAATCGGCGCCGTACGTGATGGGACGCATGTTGTCGCTCATGCCACCGTCGACCGCCACGTACGTGCGGTGCCCACCCTCCTCGAGGTCCACGGTCTTCACCACGCCGACCCTGTACAGCGTCATCCCCGCGGGTCCCGAGATCGCGCGGCCGGGCTCGATCGAGAAGCGAGGCCAGGTGCCTCCTGCCTCGGCCAGCGCGTCGGCGACCGCATCCGCGATCTCGAAGGCCGCGGTCCTCGGCTCGAGAGCCTGGGTACCCGGGACATAGGAGATGGCGTAACCGCCTCCCAGGTCCACCTCGGGCACCTCGACACCGGACTCGGCCGCGAACTCGGCGCGCAGCCGCAGCATGCGCGTCGCGGACTCGCGGAACGCACCGATCGACAGGATCTGCGAGCCGATGTGGGTGTGGATCCCCTGGAGCTCCAGGCTGTCCGACGCATGCACGCGACGCAGCGCCTCGATCGCGGCGCCCGACGCGAGGGACAGCCCGAACTTCTGGTCCTCATGCGCGGTCGCGATGTACTCGTGCCCGCCCGCATGCACCCCGGTGGTGACGCGCACCATGACAGGCGCGGTCACGCCCAGCTCGAACGCGATGGCGTCGATGATCGCGATCTCGTCGAGCGAGTCCACCACCAGCCGTCCGACGCCGACCTTCAGCGCTCGCTCGATCTCCGCGTCCGACTTGTTGTTGCCGTGGAGCGCGATGCGCGCGGGAGGCATGCCTCCGCGCAGCGCGATCTCCAGCTCTCCGCCGGACGCGACGTCCATATTGAGGTCCTCGTCGAGCATCCAGCGTGCGACACGGGAGCTGAGGAAGGACTTGCTGGCGTAGAAGACGTCGCACCTGGCGCCATGACGCCCGAACGCCGCCGTGAAATGATCCCGGAACGCCGCCGCCCTCGCCCGCATGTCGACCTCGTCGACGATGTAGAGCGGGGTGCCGTACTGTCCCGCGAGGTCGCGCACGTCGCAGCCGCCGACGCGCAGCGCCCCGTCGTCACTGCGCTCGACCGTCCGGGACCAGACTGCGCTCACGCCTTACATCCTCTCGGGTGCGCTGACGCCCAGCAAGTGGAGCCCGGTGCGCAGCACCATGCCCGTGGCGTCGTTGAGCCACAGCCGCGTGTGGTGCAGCTCGGTGATCGGCTCGTCGCCCTGCGGGGTGACTCGCGTGCGGTCATACCACTTGTTGAACGCGGTCGCGAGGTCCTCGAGGTAGCGCGCCACACGGTGCTGCTCGCGGTACTCGACCGCATGGGCGACGACGCGCGGGAACTCGCCGAGCGCGCCCAGCAGCGCCGCCTCGGACTCGTGCGTGAGCAGCGCGGCGTCGAAGCCCTTGTCGAGCGAGATGCCGTACTCCGCCGCATTGCGTGCGACTCCCGCGGTGCGGGCGTGCGCGTACTGCACATAGAAGACGGGGTTGGCGTTGGAGGCCGAAGCGAGCAGATCGAGGTCGATGTCGATCGTGGAGTCGGCGCTGGAACGCGCCAGAGCGTAGCGGGCGGCATCCACGCCGACGGCGTCGACCAGATCGTGCATCGTCACGACGGTGCCGGCGCGCTTGGACATCCGCACCGGCTGGCCGTCCTTCACGAGGTTCACCAGCTGCCCGATGATGACCTCGACGGAGTCGGGGTCGTAGCCGAGCGCCGCGGCGGCGGCCTTGAGGCGCGCGATGTAGCCGTGGTGATCCGCTCCGAGCAGGTAGATGCAGAGGTCCGCGCCACGTTCGTGCTTGTCGCGGATGTACGCGATGTCGCCCGCGATGTAGGCGGCCTCGCCGTCGGACTTGATGACGACCCGATCCTTGTCGTCACCGTGGTCTGTCGACTTGAGCCACCACGCACCGTCGGCCTCGTACAGGGCTCCCGACCCCTTGAGCTCGGCCACGGCCCTGTCGACCTTGCCCGACTCGTGCAGCGAGTCCTCGTGGAAGTACACGTCGAAGTCGACCCCGAAGTCGTGCAGCGACGCCTTGACCTCGTCGAACATGAGGTGCACGCCACGCTTGCGGAAGAACTCCTGCAGCTCATCGGCGGGGAGCTCGAGCGGGTCACGCTCTCCGACCTCCATCGCCTCGATCAGGACACGGTTCGCGGTCTCGAGGATGTACTCACCGCCGTAGCCGTTCTCCGGGGTCTCCTCGCCCTTGATGGCGGCGACCAGGGACCTCGCGAAGTTGTCGATCTGCGAGCCGTGGTCGTTGAAGTAGTACTCGCGGATGACGCGCGCCTCGTGGAACTCGAGCAGGCGCGCGAGCGAGTCGCCCACCGCGGCCCAGCGGGCGCCGCCCAGGTGAACCGGGCCGGTCGGGTTGGCGGACACGAACTCGAGGTTCACGGTGACGCCCTTGAGCGTCTCGCCGCGGCCGTACGCTCCGTTCGCCTCCACGATGGTGCGGGCCAGCTCGCCGGCGGCACCAGCGGCCAGACGGATGTTGAGGAAGCCAGGACCGGCGACCTCCGCAGCGTCGATGCCGTCGATCTCGGCAAGCCGCTCGGCGAGGGTCGTCGCGAACTCGCGAGGGCTGGTGCCGGCTTTCTTGGCGAGCTGCATCGCGATGTTCGTGGACCAGTCGCCGTGCTCGCGCTGGCGGGGTCGCTCCACGCGCACGTCCTCGGGGATGTCGAACGGGGACAGCTGGAAGTCGCTGTCGTCGATTCCGGCCAGGAGGGCGGCGCGGATGGTCTCGCTGAGCTGCTCGGGAGTCACCTGCCGAGTCTATCGGCGCGCACACGACGGTGCCGACGCGGCCCCACCGCAACTGCGCGGGCGCGACTGCACGAGCGCAACCGTGCGGACGCGACTGCACGAGCGCGACCGCACGGGCGCGCCGAGCACGTCAGCCGGTGACCCTCACGCCAGTCACCCCGCATCGCACGGGGAAGGACTCAGCGCACTGGTCGGTCCACACCTCGATCCTCGCGCCGGCGGGGATGTCGGAGGCGGCCATGCCGTTCCACCCCCTGTCCCACACGTCCACGGTCGACGGCACCTGGAAGATGGTGCCGGAGAAGTACTCGTAGCCGGCGTCGGGCACGAAGGACAGCGAGGTGACGTCGCCTGAGACGGATACGGCTGCGACGGTTCCGACAGCCTCGGGATCTCCGATGCCGACCGGTTTGCACGCCGCCAACGTCGCGCAGACGGCCAGCAGAAGCACCGCGGCCCGTGCCGTCGCCCCGCCGTGCCGTCGCGCCTCGCCGCGGCTCGTGGGAGCCGCGCGCCGCTCGGTAGCCATGCCTCCAGGCTAGGCCGGAGGGCCGCTCGACGCGCGGACGACGAGCTCGGGCTCGAACACCACCTGGCGCGGCGCGGCACCGGGCCGACGGACCTCCTCCAGGAGGGCGACCGCGGTCTCGCCGAGCAGCTCGCGCGGCTGACGCACGGAGGTGATGGGCACGACGGCCGCGGCCGCGAAGGAGATGTCGTCGTACCCGACGAGCGCGACGTCGCCGGGGATCGTGACGGGATGGTCGCCACCGAGCAGGCCCTGCTCGACGCCGATCGCGAGCAGGTCGTTCGCGGCGAGGATCGCATCGACCCTCCCCGAGGCCACGCTCTCGCACAGCTCCGCGCCCACCCGCATGCCCTCCTGGAGCGACAGGCCGTCGGTCTCGATCGACGTGATCGTCGCGTCGTCCACGCCCGCGACCGCCGCGGCGGCACCGCGGTAGCGGTCCGAAACCTGGCGGATGCTGGTGGGGCCGCCCACGAACACCAGCCGGCGTCGGCCGCCGTCGAGCAGGTGGCCCGCGGCAAGCTCGCCACCGGCGACGTCGTCGACTGCCACCGACGGGAAGGTCGTGTCCTCGGTGCCCCGGTCCACGAGGACCACCGGGATGCCCCGACGACGCACATCCCGCAGCCTTTCCAGACCCTCTGCCAGGGGCGACACGAGCACGCCGCGCACACGCTGGCGCTCGAACAGCTCGATGTTCCACGTCTCCCGCTCGACGCTCTCGGCGGAGTTGGCGAGCAGGACGCTGAGACCTGCCTGGGCGGCCGCCCGTTCGGCACCGCTGGCGACGTCCGTGAAGAACGGGTTGCGCACGTCGAGCGCCACGAACCCGATGCTGCGGCTCTGCCCCTCCCGGAGCTGCTGCGCCGCGGAGTTGGGGACGTAGCCCAGCTCGTCGATGGCAGCGTGGACCTTCTCCACGGTCTCGGCCTTGACCATGTCCGGCCTGTTGAGGACGTTCGACACGGTGCCGACGGACACACCGGCGCGCGCCGCGACCTCCTTGATGCTGACGCCCACGGTCGCCTCCTCGCTCGCTCGTCGTGCCGTCGCCTTGACCTGCAGGCTAGCGCAGCGGGCGGCGCCTTCCCGGGACGGTCGACTTGACTGCCGGGATCAGTGTCGCCTAATGTTTGAAACGATTCAACTCACAGTCGGCGCCGACGGCACCTCGCCCGCGAGCGCCACGATCTCGAAGGAGAGACAAGATGGCCTTCGCGCCCGACATCGCCTCCCGCCTCGAGGAGCAGGCCATCGAGCTGCCCTCATGGGCCTTCGGCAACTCCGGCACCCGCTTCAAGGTGTTCGGCACCCCCGGAACCCCCCGCGACCCGTTCGAGAAGATCGCGGACGCCGCTCAGGTCAACAAGTACACGGCCCTGTCGCCGTCAGTCGCCCTCCACATCCCGTGGGACAAGGTCGACGACTACTCCGTGCTGAAGCAGCACGCCGAGGACCTCGGCGTGAAGCTCGGCACCATCAACTCGAACACGTTCCAGGACGACGACTACAAGCTCGGCTCGCTCGCCCACCGCGACGACCGCATCCGACGCAAGGCGATCGACCACCACCTCGAGTGCATCGACATCATGGACCAGACCGGGTCGCGCGACCTGAAGATCTGGCTGGCCGACGGCACCAACTACGCGGGTCAGGACGACATGCGCGGCCGGCAGGACCGCATGGCCGAGTCGCTCCAGGAGATCTACGCCCGGATCGGCGAGAACCAGCGCCTGGTGCTCGAGTACAAGATCTTCGAGCCCGCGTTCTACCACATGGACGTTCCGGACTGGGGCACCAGCTACGCCCAGGTCGCAGCCCTCGGCGAGCGCGCCACGGTCTGCCTTGACACCGGCCACCACGCCCCCAGCACCAACATCGAGTTCATCGTCATGCAGCTGCTGCGCCTGGGCAAGCTCGGCTCGTTCGACTTCAACTCGCGCAACTACGCGGACGACGACCTGATCGTCGGTGCCGCCGACCCGTTCCAGCTGTTCCGCATCATCAACGAGGTCATCGTGGGCGGCGGCTACGGCAAGGACGGCGACACCGCGTTCATGCTCGACCAGTGCCACAACATCGAGGACAAGATCCCGGGGCAGATCCGTTCCGTGCTCAACGTCCAGGAGATGACCGCCCGTGCACTGCTCATCGACCGCGAGGCGCTCACCGCCGCGCAGATCGAGGGCGACGTGCTCAAGGCGAACGGCATCATGATGGACGCCTTCTACACGGACGTCCGCGCCGATCTCGCGCAGTGGCGTGAGTCCCGCGGGCTGCCGGCCGACCCGATGGCCGCCTTCCTCGCCTCCGGCTACCTCGCGAAGATCGCCGAGGAGCGCGTGGGCGGAGTCCAGGCCGGCTGGGGCGCCTGACCACGATGCCCTCGCGACTCACCCGCCTCGACGTTGAGGCAGCCGGTACGGACGCGCCGTTCAAGGCGCGTCTGTACCGGACGTCGGCCACCTGCGATCGCGCGCTCGTGTGGGCGCACGGCGGCGCGTTCATGTTCGGAGACCTCGACATGCCGGAGGCCGACGCGGTCGCCGCCTGGCTTGCGGAGCGTGGGTGGGCCGTCCTGTCCGTGGACTACCGCCTGGCACCCATGACGGACTTCGAGTCGCTCACGATCGGCGAGCACGGTCATCCGTTCCCTGCCGCGCACGACGACCTCATCGCGGCGTTCGACTGGATGGTCGCGCACGCGGAGGACCTCGGATGCGACGCGGACCAGGTGCTTCTCGGAGGGGCCAGCGCGGGCGCGAATCTCGCGGCGGGCGTGGCCGTCGCGCTGCGCGATCGAGCGCAGGCGGGCCCGGCGGGGCTGCTGCTCGCCTACCCCATCGTCCACGCGCAGCTTCCCGACCCGTCCGACGAGCTGCGGGAGGCGGTGCGCGACGTGCCGCCTGAGCACCGTTTCCCTCCCGAGATCGTGACCCTGTTCAACCTCAACTACGTCGGCGGCGACGCCTCGCTGCTGACCGACCCGCGTGCCTTCCCCGGTGAGGGAGACCCCACCGGCCTCCCGCGCACCCTCATCGTGAACTCCGAGAAGGACGACCTCCGCTCGTCCGGCGAGCGCTATGCAGCCCAGCTCGCCGCGGCCTCCGTCGCCGTGGAGTGCTCGTACGAGCCGGGAGCTGAGCACGGCTTCCTCAACGAGCCCGACAACCCCGCATTCGAGCGCGCGCTCGCGCGCTTCCTGACCTGGTCGGCCTCCCGCTGATCGCAGCACGACCCCTGCTCACCCGAGCACCCACCTCACCCCAAGACCCCAGAAAGGCCTCGACATGACAGTCCCCACCGTCGCCGACAAGCTGATCGCACGATCCAACCGCCTCGGCTCCGACCCGAAGAACACCAACTACGCCGGCGGGAACACCTCCGCCAAGGGCACTGCCACGGACCCGGTGACGGGCGAGGACGTGGAGCTCGTGTGGGTGAAGGGCTCGGGCGGCGACCTCGGCACGCTCGGCACCAACGGCCTCGCGGTCCTCCGTCTGGACCGCCTGCGCGGCCTCATCGACACCTACCCTGGAGTCGAGCGCGAGGACGAGATGGTCGCCGCTTTCGACTTCTGCCTCCACGGCCGCGGAGGGGCGGCACCGTCCATCGACACCGCGATGCACGGCCTCGTCGACGCCGCGCACATCGACCACCTGCACCCCGACGCCGGCATCGCCATCGCGACAGCCATCGACGGCCCCGAGCTGACCGAGAGGATCTTCGGCGACACCGTCGTGTGGGTGCCGTGGCGTCGTCCCGGCTTCCAGCTGGGCCTGGACATCTCCGCGATCAAGGAGGCCAACCCGCAGGCGATCGGCTGCATCCTGGGTGGCCACGGCATCTCCGCGTGGGGCGACACCTCCGACGAGTGCGAGGCGCGCTCGCTCCAGATCATCGACACCGCCGCCGCGTACATCGCCGAGCACGGCAGGCCCGAGCCCTTCGGCCCTGCGCTCGAGGGCTACGGGGCCCTCCCTGCCGATGAGCGCAGGGCGAAGGCAGCCGCACTCGCCCCCGTCATCCGCGGCCTCGCGTCGATGGACGCCCCTCAGGTGGGGCACTTCACCGACGCCGACGTCGTCCTGGGCTTCCTCGCATCGGCCGAGCACCCGCGTCTCGCCGCACTGGGCACATCCTGCCCCGACCACTTCCTGCGCACCAAGGTGAAGCCGATGGTGCTGGACCTCCCGGCCCACGCCTCGATCGAGGACAGCATCGCTCGCCTGAAGGAGCTCCACGAGCAGTACCGCAAGGACTACCAGGCCTACTACGACGCGTACGCCACCGACGACTCCCCCGCCATCCGTGGCGCGGACCCGGCGATCGTCCTCGTCCCCGGCGTCGGCATGTTCTCGTTCGGTCGCAACAAGCAGACCGCGCGCGTGGCGGGCGAGTTCTACATCAACGCGATCAACGTGATGCGCGGCGCCGAGTCGTTGTCCACCTACACACCCATCTCGGACGCGGAGAAGTTCGCGATCGAGTACTGGGCGCTCGAGGAGGCCAAGCTCCAGCGGATGCCCAAGCCGAAGAGCCACGCCACCCGCGTCGCCTTCGTGACCGGCGCCGCGTCCGGCATCGGCAAGGCCATCGCCACGCGCCTTGCCGCCGAGGGCGCCTGCGTCGTCATCGCCGACCTGGACCTCGCCAAGGCGCAGGAGGCGGCTGCCGAGCTCGGCGGGCCCGACGTGGCCGTCGGCGTCGCGGCGAACGTCGCCGACCCCGCCGCTGTCCAGGCGGCGATCGACGAGGCCGTGCTCGCCTTCGGCGGCGTGGACCTCATCGTCAATAACGCCGGCCTTTCCCTGTCGAAGCCGCTGCTCGAGACCACCGAGAAGGATTGGGACCTCCAGCACGACGTCATGGCGAAGGGCTCGTTCCTGGTCTCCCAGGCCGCAGCCCGCGTGATGATCGCGCAGGACATGGGCGGCGACATCGTCTACATCGCGTCCAAGAACTCCGTGTTCGCGGGCCCGAACAACATCGCCTACTCCGCCACCAAGGCGGACCAGGCGCACCAGGTGAGGCTGCTCGCCGTCGAGCTCGGAGAGTTCGGCATCAAGGTGAACGGCATCAACCCCGACGGCGTGGTCCGCGGCTCCGGCATCTTCGCCGGCGGCTGGGGAGCCAACCGCGCCAAGACCTACGGAATCGAGGAGGACGAGTTGGGCAAGTTCTACGCGCAGCGCACGATCCTGAAGCGCGAGGTGCTCCCCGAGCACGTCGCCAATGCGGCCGCGATGATCACCGGCCCCGACATGACGCACACCACCGGCCTGCACGTCCCCGTGGACGCAGGCGTGGCTGCGGCGTTCCTCCGATGACCGCGGTCTCGGTCGCCGCCGTCGACCTGGGTGCGACCTCCGGTCGCGTCATGGTCGGCCGCGTGGGACCCGACACGCTGGAGCTGAGCCAGGCGGGCCGTTTCCCGAACGGTCCGCTCGCCACCCCGGACGGGCTCCATTGGAACGTCCAGCAGCTCTACGCGCACGTCGTCGAGGGCCTCAGGGCCGCCGCGGCGACCGAGACCATCGCCTCCATCGGCATCGACTCCTGGGCGGTGGACTATGCGCTGCTGCGCGGCGACCGCGTCCTCGGCGAGCCGTTCCACTACCGCGATGACAGGACCGCCCACGGGGTGGAGCTGGTCCATGCGGACGAGCCCTTCAGCCTGCTGTACGCGCGCAACGGGCTCCAGTTCCTGCCGTTCAACACGCTCTACCAGCTGGCGGTCGAGCGCGAGGTCGGGATGCTCGACGTCGCCGACCGCGTGCTGCTGGTGCCCGACCTGATCGCCTGGTACCTCACGGGTGCCACCGTCGCGGAGTCGACCAACGCCTCCACCACGGGGCTGCTGGACGTCACCACCAAGGAATGGGACGGCGAGCTCATGGACCGCCTCCGCCTGCCTCGCGGGCTGTTCCCGCGGCTGGTCCAGCCCGGGCAGACGATCGGCACGATCCTCCCGCACGTCGCGTCCGGCGCCGGCCTCGCGGGGACGACGCCTGTCGTCGCCGTCGGCTCCCACGACACCGCGTCGGCCGTGGTCGCCACCCCGATGGTCGAGCCGGGTGGCGCGTACATCTCATGCGGCACCTGGGGCCTGGTGGGCGTCGAGACGGAGTCGCCGGTCCTGACGACCGCCGCACGCGAGGCGAACTTCACCAACGAGGGCGGCGTCGACGGCCGCACCCGATTCCTGCACAACGTGATGGGCCTGTGGCTGCTCAACGAGACGGTCGCGGCCTGGAGCCGCGAGGACGGTGCTCCCGTCGACCTCGTGGCGCTTCTCAAGGAGGCCGCCGACGTCACACGCGAGATCCCGGTCTTCGACGCGAACGATCCCCGATTCTCCCCGCCCGGTGACATGTCGCCGCGCATCGCCGAGTACTGCGCCGAGCACGGGAGGCGCGCGCCTCAGACGCGCCCCGAGATCGCGCGGTCGATCGTCGAGAGCCTCGCGACGGCTTTCGCCGAGGCCGTCCGCACCGCCTCCACCCTGAGCGGCCAGGACGTGCGCCGCATCCACATGGTCGGCGGCGGCTCCCAGGGCGAGCTGCTCTGCCAGCGCACCGCGGACCTGTCGGGCCTGCCCGTGGTTGCTGGCCCCGTGGAGGCCACGGCGATCGGCAACGTGCTCGTCCAGGCGCGCGCCCTGGGCGCCGTCGGTGGCACGCTCGAGTCCATGCGAGACCTCGTCGCGCGCGCCTTCGCGCCCCGTACCTACACCCCGAAGGGACAGATGCAATGAAGATGACCCGCCGCGTGCCCCGGCCGGCGGACCTCGCACCGCTGATGAGGTTCCGACGCTTCGAGCCGAACTCCCGCAAGCGCAGGCTCAGCAAGGCCCACAAGATCTCCGACCTGCGCGGCATCGCGAAGCGTCGCACCCCCAAGGGCGCCTTCGACTACACCGACGGCGCGGCTGAGCTGGAGCTGTCGCTCGCGCGCGCGCGGCAGGCGTTCGAGGACATCGAGTTCCACCCGGCGATCCTGCGCGATGTGTCGCAGCTCGATACGTCGGTCGAGATCCTCGGCGGACGCTCGGCGCTGCCCTTCGGCATCGCGCCGACGGGCTTCACCCGCATGATGCATGCGGAGGGCGAGCGCGCGGGTGCGTCCGCGGCGGGCGCGGCGGGCATCCCGTTCTCGCTCTCCACGCTCGGCACCACCTCCCCCGAGGGCGTGGCGGAGGCGAACCCTGACGGCCGCAACTGGTTCCAGCTGTACATGCAGAAGAACCGCGACGCGTCGATGGGGCTCGTGGAGCGCGCGGAGGCGGCGGGCTTCGACACGCTGCTCATCACCGTGGACGTCCCCGCGGCGGGCGCCCGCCTGCGGGACAGCTACAACGGCTTCTCCATCCCGCCCCAGCTCACGCCCGCGACCGTGCTCAACGCGATCCCCCGGCCCGAGTGGTGGTGGAACTTCCTGACCACAGAGCCGCTCACATTCGCCTCGCTGAGCGAATGGGACGGCACCATCGGCGAGCTGCTCGACTCGCTCTTCGACCCGACGATGACGTTCGACGACCTCGCGTGGATCCGCGACCAATGGAAGGGCAAGGTCGTGGTCAAGGGCATCCAGACGCTCGACGACGCGAAGCGCGTGGTCGACCACGGCGTCGACGGCATCGTCCTGTCCAACCACGGCGGTCGCCAGCTGGACCGCGCCCCGATCCCGTTCCACCTGCTCCCGTCGGTGGCCGCAGAGCTCAAGGGGAAGACGGAGATCGTGCTGGACACGGGCATCATGTCGGGCGCGGACGTGGTGGCCGCGATCGCCGCGGGCGCCGACTTCACGCTCGTGGGCCGCGCCTACCTCTACGGCCTCATGGCCGGCGGACGCGAGGGCGTGGACCGGGCCATCGAGATCCTGCGGACCGAGATCATCCGCACCATGAAGCTGCTGGGCGTCTCCTCCGTCGGGGAACTGAACCCCGAGCACGTCACCCAGCTGCGCCGCCTCGCCCCTGTCGCCGCCGACCTCTCCTCTTCCGGTGGCGCCGCGGGCCTGGTGGCGAACAGGCGGCGCACCACCGCCTGACGCATGCCGACGGGCGGGATCCGACGACCCTGCCCGTCGGCATCGTGCTGTGCCCGCCGCTGGGCTCGCCCGCGCCGGGAATGGTGGCAGCGACCGGCCTGTTCCCGAAGCACATGTCCCGCACGCGGCGGGCTTGCTGGAAGGGGATGTCGTGGCCGGATCACCGTCGGGTTTCAACGATGCGATCATCGAGCAGTTCAGGGCGAACGAAGGCCACGTGGCCCAATTCGGCAGGCATCTGGTGCTGCTGCACCACATCGGCGCGCGCAGTGGCGCTGAGCGGGTGTCGCCGGTGATGACGTTCCCTGCGGACGGCGGCGGGTGGCTGATCGCGGCGTCGAAGGCCGGCGCACCCGATCATCCTGCCTGGTACCACAACCTCAAGGCGCACCCGAAGATCGTCATCGAGGTGCCGGGCGAAGGCGAGGTCGACGTCGTGGCCGAGGAGCTGCTGGGTGCCGAGCGCGACGCCGCGTGGAGGGTCTTCACCGAGCGCAGCGCCGGATTCGCGGATTACGAGCGACGGACGTCACGGGTGATCCCGGTGATCCGCCTGCGCAGGGCCTGAGCGCGGGCAGCCCCCTCGAGGTTCGGGTGGGACCGCGGCGTCCCGGTGGGCGTCCCGCCTGATATCCTCTTTCAGCCGCACTCTCGTGCGGCGTGCCCCCGTAGCTCAGCGGATAGAGCGCCGGTTTCCGGTACCGAAGGTCGCAGGTTCGATTCCTGTCGGGGGCGCTTCGCAGATGATGCGATGGCTCGCGCCACTGAGGACCCCGCTGAGAGGCGGGGTCCTTGGCGTATCCGGGGTCGGCATCACGCTGTCGCACAACGAGCATGCGCGCCCGTGCGGGGACGACGAAAGGCGGGGTGCCTCCCTACCCGAGGGAGGCACCCCGCCTTCGCGCGGCGCTCGGCTCAGCCGAGCTGGATGAGCGAACCGGTCACGGAGAGCCCCATGTCCGCGCCCTGCACGGCGAAGAGCAGGAACAGCGCGAGCGCGCCGCCGATGAGGCCGAGGTTCTTGTTGAAGGAGATCTGCTCGGTCTGCTTCGCCTGAGCGTCGCTCTCCTTCCAGTGCGCGTGCATGAAGAAGCTGACCGGGATGAGGGTGGCCGCGATGAGCAGCGAGCCGATGTCGCCGAAGATGCCGAACAGGACCATCAGCGCGCCGACGCCCATGGTGAGGCCGGAGAGGATCACGCCGGCCTTGCCGCCCGGGGCGCCCTTGTAGGCGGAGTACTGCGCCATCGCGTCCGCCTGGGTGAGGTGACCGACAGCCGAGAGCAGGAAGATGACCGCGAAGAGGAGGCGGGCGATCAGGAAGACGATGTCCATGAGGTTCCTTCAAGTTGTTGAGCGTTCAAGTAACGGGCCAGACTCTACGGCCGATTAGTTGAACTGTCAACCACTTACGATCGAGCGATATTCCGCCCTCGACGCGGGCCCCGAAGACTGGTCATCCCGACCGGCCCCACCACCGGTCAGACCCCCGCGACCGTGCTCCTGCGCACCACCAGGCTCGGGCCCAGCGGCACCACCCTGTGCTCATGGTTGGGGTCATGCAGCTCCTCGAAGACCAGGTCCGCACCTGCGGCACCCATCCCCTCCCCTGGCTGTCGGATCGTCGTCAGCGGCAGCGGGCTGTCCCAGGCCGCACGGTTGTCGTCGTACCCGACGATCGCCACATCCTCCGGGATCCGCACGCCCGCGCCGGACAGCGCCTGAGCGATGCCAGCAGCGAGCAGGTCGGCCACCGCGAAGACGCCGTCGATCTCGCCGCGCTCCACCCTGCTCAACAGCGCACGACCCGCGCTCCAGCCGTACGCCCGGTTCAGCTCGCCCGCCTCCTCATGCGCGACGATCGTCGCACCCAGCGCGCGCGCCTCCTCCTGGAACCCCTCCACGCGCTCGGACACCGGCTGCAGCCACATCGGCGCTCCTACGAGCGCCAGACGGCGGCGCCCGGTCTCCACGAGGTGCCGCGCGGCGATCCGACCACCCTCGCGGTTGTCCGTATGGACGCAGCAGTGGGTGTCCCCCTGCCCGCGATAGTTGAGGAAGACCAGCGGCCGGCCCGCCCGATACCCCTCCACGAGCGCCCGGTAGTGGCTCGCGTCGTTGATCGTGAGCAGCGTCCCGAGCGTCTGGGTGGATGCGAACGCGTCGAGGTAGCGTCGCTCCCGCTCCAGGTCCGTGTCGGTGTTCGCCATGAGGACGAAGGTGCGATGCTCCGCCGCCACCCGTTCCACCCCGCGGGAGATGTCCACGAACAGCGAGTTCGACAGGTCCGACAGGATCAGGCCGAGCGCCGGGATCGAGCCTGCGGCGAGCGAGCGCGCAGGACCATGCGGCGTGAAATCCAGCTCGGCGATGGCACGCTCCACGCGCTCCCGCGTCCGCGCCGCCACGCGCTCCGGATGGTTCATCACGTTCGACACGGTGCCCTGCGAGACGCCGGCATGCGCCGCCACATCAGCGATCGATGCCCTCCGCGGTCCGTCCTCGGCGCCAGTCACGTGCGCCATCCTACGAGCGGGAACCGCGTACGGCGCCCGCCGCCACCCGGAGCGGGTCGGCTCAGGGCACATCCTCGAGCCGCCACTCGTCACGCCAGTCGATGAGCACGCGGCCGTCGTCCTCGAAGCGGATCGGCAGCCACACGTACCGCGCACGCGAGGTGTCGGGCACGGTGAGCTCGCGCATGCCCAGGTCGGGCTCTCCTGCCTCGATCCTCGCGAAGTACTCGTCGAAGAGCGTGTGCGCCTCCGCGCCATCCGCGGTGTAGTCCGGGAGCCACCGGTCGCCGAGCGCGATGTAGAGGCCCCTGCCAGGGACCTTGAGCACTGAGCTGACCTGCGTGCGGTAGGACGTCCGCGAGGCGTCGTCAGGATGAGGATCGCCCACCACCTCCCAGGGCCCGTGGATCGTCGCCGCCGACGCGACCTCCGAGGCGTTCGGGTAGTAGCCCGTCGTCCCTGAGGTGACCAGATACTCGTGTCCACCCCTGCGGAAGTGCGACGGCGCCTCACGCGTGAACGGAGGACGGCCGTGGTGCAGGTGGGTCGAGTAGTACCCGGTGACGTCCGTGTAGTCGTCGGTGAGATCCGCGACGATCAGCTCGGTGTGCACCCGCTCGAAGATGTAGTAGCCCTTGCCATCGTGAGGGTCCACCACCAGGTCGAAGTCCCCGGCGTACATCCCGAGCGGCCTGAAGTCTCGCCGCGCGATGTCGTACGGCCCCAGGATCGAGTCGGCCACGAGGGTCGTCGACAGCTGCACCGACCCCGACATCACCTTGATCCAGCACACGTACTTGCCGGTGAAGCGGTTGTAGACGATGTGGGGACGGTCCATGCCGCGTTGCGGGCTGAGCGGAGAGGTCGGGTCGTCCTCGTCGGGCGGGATGATGACCCCTTCGTCCTTCCAGTTGTACAGGTCCGTCGACGAGTAGCAGCGCACGCCCCAGTGCCAGATCCGCGAGCCCGGAGTCGTGAACTCCTTGTTCTCGCCGTACCAGTAGAAGGTCCCGTCGACCTCGATCACCGAGCCTCCGTGGGCCTGGATCGGCCTGCCCTCCGTGTCGAGCCATTCCTCGCCCGGGCGGAAGCTGGTGTACCTCGATGCGTTCATCGTGCATGCTCCTGAGCCTGGGCGAGAATCGCCTGGTAGTGGTGGGAACCGACGCCGGCCGCGCGCTCGGTGCCGTCGGGGAGGATGACGGTGGCCGCGACGCCTGGAGGGACGTCGACGGTCAGCCTGAAGTCGCCGTCGTGAAGAGTCCACGCCACCGAGATCCTGCCGAACGGGCTCAGGTGGCTGGCAGACGCGGACGTGAGGCCGCCTCCCGGCCGCGGCCGCACCTCGATCGCGCGGTACCCGGGCGCCACCGGCGCGAGACCGGCGACGACGCGGTGCAGGAAGTCGACCACCGCGCCCAGCGCGTAATGGTTGAACGACGTCATGTCGCCAGGGTTGATCGTCCCGTCGGGCAGCATGCTGTCCCAACGTTCCCAGATCGTGGTCGCCCCCATCGTCACCGGATAGAGCCACGACGGGCACTCGGTCTGGAGCAGAAGCGCGTAGGCATCGTCCAGGTGGCCGGTGCTCGCGAGCGCGTCGCAGATGATCGGCGTCCCCACGAACCCGGTCTGGACATGGTGACCGCCCTCCCGGACGGCCTGGGCCAGGAGCTCGCCCAGCCGGGCGCGGACGGCCTGGTCGTCGACCAGCTGGAACTCGAGCCCGAGCGCGAGCGCCGTGGGAGCGTGCGCGATCAGGGAGAGGTCGCTGAACCAGCGGTTGCGCAGGGCACGGCCGACGCGCTCGGCGAGCGCCCCGTAGCGGGCCGCTGCCTGCTCCTCCCCGAGCAGCAGGGCCGTCTCTGCGACGATCCGCGCAGATCGCACCACATACGCGCTGGCGACCAGGTAGCGGTCGGTGCGGGCCGCGCCGGGGTTGTCCGGCGGGGCCGCGGGATCGAGCCAGTCGCCCAGCTCCATCGATCCGTCGACCACGCCCTCAGGACCGACGCGGAGCTCCAGGTGATCCACCCAGGCTGTCATGCTCGACCATTGGGCACGCAGGACCCCCACGTCGCCACGCCGCTGGTACATGGTCCACGGGACGATGACCGCGGCGTCGCCCCAGGCGGCCGACGCCGCGCGCGGGAAGCCGCATTCGACCCACGGCACGAAGTTGGGGACCCAGCCGTTCGGCTCCTGCTCCGCCGCCACGTCTCGCAGCCATGAGGTCAGCACCCCGTCGGCGCCGTAGAGGAACTCGCCCGCCGGTGCGAAGACCTGGATGTCCCCGGTCCAGCCCATGCGCTCGTCGCGCTGCGGACAGTCGGTGGGAAGGTCGACGAAGTTGTCGCGCATGCTCCACACGGTGTTCTCGTGCAGGCGCTCCAGCATCGGATCGGAGCATGCGAACCAGCCTCGACGCTCCATCGCCGTGTGGATGGCCACCGCGACGACGTCGCCGTCCGCGAGCTCGCCCGGCCAGCCCTCGAGCTCGGCGTATCTGAAGCCGTGGATCGTGAAGCGAGGGCTCCACGTCACCGGCCCTGAGCCGTCGGCCGTGTACGAGTCGATGGACGGGGCCTGCCGCAGGGGCCGGGTTCCCAGCTCGTCGTCCTCGAGCACCTCGGCATGGTGGAGCCGCACCGTGTGACCGGCCGGCGCGTCCACCGTGATGCGCAGCACTCCGGAGATGTTCTGGCCGAAGTCCAGCCTGATCCGGCCCGATGCCCTGCGCTCCACCGTGACCGGCCGCAGGATCTCGGTGGGCCTCACGGGCTCGCCCACGGCGGCCTCGAGCGCGGCGCCGATCGTGTCGACAGACCTCGTCTCGGGGATCGTCCAGGCATGCGCGTCGAATCCGGGCTCCTGCCATCCGCTCGGTTCCAGCCGCGAGTCGTACGCCTCCCCCTCGTAGAGCCCGGCGCGGACGACAGGGCCCTGATGGGCTGCCCAGGACCCGCCGAGCGGAACAGTGCGCGTGCGACCCTCGGCGTCCGTCACCTCGAGCTGGAGCAACGCTCCGACGTGCTCGCCGTAGACGTCCCACAGGCCACCGTCGAAGCCGATGCGTCCGCGGAACCACCCGTCCGCCAGCTCCACGCCGATCACGTTGGCGCCTGCACGCAGCAGCGAGGTCACATCGTGGACGCGGTACCGCAGACGATGCCCGTAGCTCGTCCAGCCCGGCGCGAGGTGCTCGTCGGACACTCCTGCGCCGTTGAGCGTGGCGGTGAACACGCCGTGTGCGGTGGCGTACAGGCGCGCGGACGTCGGCGCCTCCGCGAGCGCGAACTCGGCGCGCAGCAGGTGCGACGGCCGGAGGACGTGCGGAGCCGACGCGGACGGCACCACGAGCGGCTCGGTCCACGCGGACCGTTCGAGCAGGCCGGCCTCGACCTCGAGCGCCTCGCTCCACGCGGTCCACTCGCCGCCGATCCTCGCCCGTACCGCGACTTCGACCCGCTCACGGGAGGCGAGCGGCGCGAACGGCCACGGGACCAGCAGCCCGTCGGCAGCCTCAAGGCTCGCCGTCGCGTCGTCCCGCGCATCGCCGAGGAGCCTCGCCTCCGCGAGGTCCGCGGCCTGGTCCGCACCTTCCAGGAGCCACGACAGGCGCGGCGTCGACGAGCCGAGGCCGAGCGCGTCCGCCCGCAGCTCCGCCCGGAGCCTCACGACGGCGGTCATCCCTTCACCGCCCCCGAGGTCATGCCGGCCATGACCTTCTTGTTGAGGAAGACGTACAGCGCCAGCGTGCCGAACACCGTCACGGAGATGCCCGCGAAGAGCGGTCCGTAGTCGACCGCGCCGTACTGGCCGGTGAAGTTCAGCAGGCCCACCTGGATCGTGCGAAGGTCCGACTTCGTGACGAACGTCAACGCGATCAGGAGGTCGTTCCACAGGAAGAAGAACTGCACCAGCGCCACGGTGAAGATCGCGTTCTTCACGAGCGGCACGGTGATGCTCCAGAAGATCCGGTACACGTTCGCTCCGTCGAGCGTCGCGGCCTCGAAGACCTCGGACGGGATGGCCCGCATGAACGTCGCGATCATGAACACGGTGAGCGGCATCCCGATCGCCGTGTAGGTGATGATCAGCGGCCACATGGTGCTGGTGATGCCGATCTTGAAGTACACCGTGAACAGCGGCAGCAGGATCATCTGGGTGGGGATCATGATGCCCGCGAGGAAGAGCACCAGCACCAGGCTGCGCCCCTTCCACACGAGGATCTGCAGCGCGTAGGCCGCAGCGGTGCCGAGCACGAGGATCAGCCCGAGCGACGGGAACACCGCGATCACGGAGTTCTTGATGTACGTGCCCAGCCCGCCGTCGACGAACGCGGACACGTAGTTGTCCAGGTTCCAGTGCTGCGGCAGCGCCCAGAACGGCTCGGACAGGAACTCGGGCTGCGTCTTGAACGAGCCCATCAGGATCCAGAACATGGGGTACAGGACCGTGAGCAGGATCAGCCCGACGCCGATCCAGCCAGGGATGCGGCGCAGGGTGACGCTCAGCGGCTTGCGGCTGCGGCGCGAGGGGGTGTCGATGGCGGTCACCTGGTCACGTCCTTGCGCATCGACCGGAAGACGAAGATGGTCGCCACGAGGCACAGGAGCGTCAGCATGAAGGCGACCGTGCTGCCATACCCGTACTGCCCGTAGGCGAACGACGTCCGGAACATGTAGAGCGTGAGCGGGGTCGTCGCAGAGCCAGGGCCGCCGTTGGTGAGCGCGACGATGGAGTCGAAGACCTTGAGGGTGCCGTTGATGGAGAAGATCAGCGACGACAGCAGGATCGGCAGCGACAGCGGGAACACGATCTTGCGCACGAGCTTCCAGCCTGAGGCGCCGTCGATGCGTGCGGACTCCATGATGTCCTGCGGGATCTCGACCAGGCCCGCGTAGAGCAGCACCGCGTAGAAGCCCATCGAGCGCCAGACGTCCATGATGATGATCACCCAGAACGAGTAGCCCGGGTCGCCCAGGAAGTCCGTGAGGTCGCCGCCGAGCCACATGATGATGGCATTCACCGGCCCGGCCGTCGGCGCGGCCTCGAACATGCGCGTGAACATCAGCGCGACGGCGACCGTCGGCAGGATCACGGGGAAGAAGATGGTGGCGCGCACCAGCGAGGATCTGTTGCGCAGGAAGAAGATGTAGAGCAGCGCGAGGCCGTAGCCTGCAGCGACCTGCAGCGTCGTCATCACGATCGCGTAGCGCAGCGTGAACCACAGCGCATCGATCGCGGTCTCGTCGCCGAAGAACTTGATCCAGTTGTCGAATCCGACGAACTCGAAGCCCGTCACGGCGTTGCCGGACTGGAAGGTGTAGGTGACCGACCAGACGATCGGGATGAGCATGACGATGGTGTAGACGAGCAATGCGGGCGTCAGCATGAGCAGCGTGGCGCCGCGATTGCGGAAGACGGATTCCACGGTGATGTCCTCGGTTGATGGTTGACCGTGCCCGGCCCCCGGGCGTCGGGAGCCGGGCACGGACTGGTGGGAGCGAGCGGGCCGGGTCAGCCCTCGTTGGCCGCCTGCACGAGCGCCATGAAGTCAGCGCCCGACAGCGATCCGGTGGCGAGTCCGCCGCCGTTGGTCTGCGACACGGTGGTCCCCTCCGAGGTGAACGCCGCCTCGAACCAGAGGATCGAGCCGGTCGCGTTCGCGATCTGGTCCTGCACCATCGTCGTCAGATCGGACTGGTCGGCGGGGGTCTCGGTGATGGTGAAGCCTGTGACCTGGCCCGATTCGGCGAGCGCCACGTTGCCGTAGTTCTCAGCGATGCACTTGACCCATGCGCCGATGTCGTCGGTGTAGTTGGCAGTCGTGAACATCACAGGGATGCCTGCGTTCGCAGGAGTCTCGGAGATGCTGCCCTTGCCGCCCTCGACCTCGGGGAACGCGAAGTAGCCGATGTTGTCGACGCCGATCTGGTCCTGCTCGGGGTCGTTGAAGTTGGCCAGCGCCCAGCTGCCCATGTAGAACATCGCGCCGCCGCCGGTGAGGAACTGGTTCATCGCGGTGTTGTAGTCGATCGAGCCTGCGGCGGGTCCGAAGTAGCCGGCCTGGCCGAGCGCGGCCACAGCGTCGGCGCCTGCCACGTACTCCGGGTCCGTCAGCTTCGCCGAGCCGTCGGCGACCTTCTGCAGGGCGTCGGCTCCCAGGTCGCGAAGGATGTAGTCGCCCACGAGGCGGGTGACGGGCCATCCGTCGCTGCCCGCGGCGATGAACGGCTGGATGCCTGCGGCGTCGAGCTTCGCCGCAGCGTCCACGAGCTCGCTCCAGGTGGTCGGCACCGTCACTCCGGCCTGATCGAACAGCGCCTTGTTGTACCAGAAGCCCTCGATGTTGTACTCGGTGGGAAGGGCGTACAGGTCGTCGGTCTGGTACAGCTGCTTGAGGGTGGCCTCCGCGGCCGGGAGGACGGGGTCGGTCATGCCGAGCTGCGCGAAGGCGTCGGTGAGGTCGAGCACCTTGCCTGCGTCGATGAAGTCCTTCATGAGCGATGGCGTGCCGGCCGCCATCGACATGTTGGACAGCGCGTCGCTGCCGGCGAGGACCTGGAGTTGCTGATCCCACGTGGTGCCGTCGATGGCATCGCTGACGAGCGGCGTGCTCGCCTGCTCGGCGGAGCACGCACCGGACCCGAGCGACTCGAGGGTGCTGATGATGGTGGTGTTCTGGGTCTGGCCCAGGTAGGTGAACTCGGTGCTGGTCAATCCGCTGGTTCCGGTGGATCCCGAGGCGGTGGCGTTGCCGTCGCCGCCGGAGCTGCAGGCGGCGAGGGTCAGGGCCCCGACGCCGGTCAGTGCGATCGCCGCGAGCTTCGCGCGGCGGGGCGCAAGGGTCATGTTCACGATTCCTCCTTGAATCAGCCATGAGAGGCACCTCGACTTTGAAGCGCTTCATTTTTGAGGCTAGAGAGCACGGGCATGCTTGTCAACGGAGGCCCATCATCGCAGGACCGGCCGAGCGACGGAACGGCCGCGCGGAGCACGCGGCGCACCCGGGAGCGGCACGCCTTCCTCCTGTAATCCTATCTGGCAGGCATTTTGGCTGCGAGCCGGAGCCAAGATCGCGCTCTCCGCTGGTCCCGAAAGGCGATGTGAGCACGCATGTGCGCGCTCACATGGCACATGTTCGCCGCGCCTCCCCTCGCCCCGGTCGGAGCGTCGTTATTGAATCGATACAATTGAAGTCTTCAATTTCGACTCGGACGCCGCCTCACAGGCCGACGGTCGCGCTCAGCACCGCGAGCTCGGCCGTATCCAGCGCGAGCGAGGCCGCGCGCGCGGAATCCTCCACCGACTCCGGCCTCGACGCCCCCGGGATCGGGATCACCCGATCCGACAACGACAGCTCCCACGCCAGGGCCACCTGCTGCGGGCTCACGCCGTGCGCGTCGGCCACGTCCTGGAACGCCTGGTGACGAGCGCCCAGCGCACCCGCCTTCGCGATGCCGCCGAGCGGACTCCACGGCAGGAAGGCGAGCCCCATCCCCACCGCATGCCGCATCTCCCCCACGGTGACCGCGTATCGCGGCGAGAACTGGTTCTGCACCGACACGAGCCGCCCACCAAGCACCTCCTGCGCGGCATCGATCATCACTACCTCGGCGTTCGAGACGCCGGCCATGCGGATCACCCCCTCGTCGAGCAGCTCGGCGAGGGCTCCGATCGAGTCCGTGTACGCCACCTTGGGGTCTGCCCGATGGAACTGGTAGAGGCCGATCGCCTCCACCCCGAGGCGCCTCGCGGACTCCTTCGCCGCGGCCTTGAGGCTCTCAGGACGACCATCCCGCAGCCAGGTGCCGTCGCCTGGCCGGACCAGCCCGCCTTTCGTGGCGACCAGCACGTCGTCGGAGCCCGGGCCGTACGAGCGCAGCGCCTCGGCGATCAGCTCCTCGTTGTGCCCCGTCTCGCCTGCGTCGCGGTTGTACGAGTTCGCCGTGTCGATCAGGGTGACTCCGGCGTCGAGCGCGGCGTGGATGGTGCGAATCGACCTCTCTCGGTCGGGACGCCCCTCGATCGACATGGGCATCCCGCCCAGCCCGATCGCGCCGACCTGGACATCACCGATGGTGCGCGTGCGCATGAGGTCTACCGCGTCGTGCCGGTGAAGGTGATGCCGTGGTCGGCGAGCGTGCTCGCCGCATGCAGGCCCGGGATCACGACGTCGGCCTCGGTGAGCACGTCGGGATCCCCGATCCCCACCGCCGTCATCCCACCCGCATGCGCGGCCTGGATCCCGGCGATGGCGTCCTCGAAGACGACGCACGCGGCCGGCTCGACCCCCAGCGCCTCCGCGCCGGCGAGGAACACCCTGGGATTCGGCTTCGCCTCGCTCACCACGGAGCCGTCGACGATCGCGTCGAACAGATCCGTGATCTCCAACCGCTCCAGGATCATGGGAGCGTTGCGGCTCGCGGAGCCGAGCGCGGTGAGCACGCCACGCTCCCGCAGGGCCACGAGGTAGTCGTGCGCTCCCGGCAGCATCTCCTCAGGGGTGATCGTGCTGATCGCGTCCACGTAGCGCGCGTTCTTCTCCGCCGCCAGGCGAGCCGCCTCCTCGTCGGACACCTCGACGCCGCCGATCCCGAGCACCACCCGCAACGCCTCCATGCGGCCCACGCCCTTGAGCAGCTCCTCGTCCTCGTCGGCCAGCGAGAAGCCCAGCTCCGCGGCGGTCCGGCGCCACGCCGCGAAATGGTGCACCGCCGTGTCGACGATGACGCCGTCGAGATCGAAGAGTGCCGCGCGGTGGTCGGTCATGGGGTCGCCTCCAAGTCGAGTTGCCTGCCTGGCCAGTATCGGGGAGCCTGCCGCCGCGACGCACGTTCACCGCGCCGCGCACGCGGCCATCGGCGTGGACGGCGCGGACCCGGGACCTTCGACGCAGGCGTCTCTCGTGGCCTATGATTGAATCGTTTCAAGGCTTTGACCGACAAGGCGACACAGACGTCGCATCCCCCAAGGAGGAGCACACCCATGACCATCGACCAGCCGAAGCCGACCCTCGACGAGCTCATCCAGCAGATCGGCGAGTCCGGCGCACGCATCTGCGACATCGAGGCCTCCGAGGCCGGCGCCGGCAACATCTCCGTCTACATGGGATGGGACGTGGAGGTCCGCCGCCACTTCCCGAACGCTGAGGAGATCGAGCTGCCCGTGGCGGCACCGCACCTCGCCGGCGGCACCGTGCTCGCCACTGGATCCGGCCGACGCCTGCGCCAGATCGAGGACGAGCCGCTCGCCGCGATCGGAGCCGTCAAGATCCACGAGGGCGGGCTCACCGGCACGCTCTACACGGCGAACACTCGTAAGTTCGCGCGTCTCACGTCGGAGTTCAACTCGCACCTGGCCGTCCACGAGGACCAGGTCGCGCGCCGGGGCGTCGACTTCCAGGCCGTCGTCCACGCGCAGCCGCCTCACCTGACGTACCTCAGCCACGTGCCCGCGTACCAGACCACCGAGGCCATGAACCGTGCGATCCTCCGCTGGGAGCCCGAGTCGATCGTGTCCCTCTCGCAGGGCATCTGCGTCCTCCCGTTCTGCATCCCCGGCTCCGAGAAGATGAGCGCCGAGAACGTGGCCGGCCTGCGTGACTTCGAGATCACGCTGTGGTCCAAGCACGGCACCATGTCGCGCTCCGACATCTCCGTGTTCCGTGCGGTGGACCGCGTCGAGTACGCCGAGACCGGCGCCAAGTACGAGTACATGGACATCGTGGCCGGCGGCAGGGCCGAGGGCCTCAGCGCCGCCGAGATCCGCGGCGTCGCGGAGACGTTCTCCATCGACTCGCCCTGGTTGCAGTAGTCGACCGCTCGCTCGAAGGCCCCGTGGGATCTCCACGGGGCCTTCGTCCTATCTCCCAGGACCGACGGCCCGGAATCCGTCGGAACGGGACCTCCCGGATCATCCCCAAGAACGGGAAAACCTCGCATTTCCGGCATCCCGTTCCCTACGATGGCGGCATGGAGGACCGAACCGACCTGCGCTACGCGCCACTGCTGGGACTCGCGCTCGGAGGCGGCGGTGCCCTGGGCGCCGCGCATGTGGGGGTGCTGCAGGTGCTCCACGAGCGGGGGATCCGACCCGAGCTCGTCGTCGGCACATCCGCGGGCGCGGTGATCGGCGCCGCGTACGCCGCAGGCATCGATCCCTACGAGCTCGAGACCATGGTCGTGGACGCCCGTTGGGGCGACTTCGGCACCTTCTCCTTCATGCCCGGCCTGGGAGTCCTCGACACCGAGGGCCTGCGCCGCACCATCGAGCAGGTTGCCGGCGGGGACCTCCGGATCGAGGACCTCCCGCTCACCTTCGGCGCGGTCGCGACGGATGTGTCCACGGGCGGTGCCGTGCTCCTGTCCCACGGCTCGCTCGCCGACGCGATCTCCGCCTCCATCGCAGTGCCGGGCCTGTTCCGGCCTCAGCGCCTCAAGGGCCATCTGCTCGTCGACGGGGGCGTGGTGCAGAACCTCCCCCTCCAGGCCGCCTTCGAGACGGGCGCGAGCGACGTGATCGGCGTCCGGCTCGCGGCCGAATGGGACGCCCTCCCCCGCTACCGGACCAGCACCCAGGTCCACGAGCTCGAGATCGACTCCCGCGTGACCATGGTCCGGCCGCAGATCGGTCAGCGGTCGCAGTGGGTCGCGCGCGACATCCCGGGTCTGATCGAGCTGGGACGCGAGGCAGCCGAGCAGGCGCTCGCCGAGTACGACGTCGTGAGCCCGCGCCCGCGAGACCCGGCGGACAAGGCCGTGGCGCGCGCCGCAGCCGAGGTGATCCGGCATGGTTCAGCGGGCCCGCTCGAGGCTGCACGCGCGCACGTCGATTCTGCACGTGCCCACGCCGACAGGGTCCTCGCCGCCGGAGCGTCAGACGCCGCGTCGATGCTGCGACGCCGCGACCGCAGGACGCCCACGCTCTCCTGACCGGACCGGGCGCAGACCCGTCGGGTCAGTCGGAGGTGCCTCCATCGGCGTCCCAGTACCCGCTGCCGTACAGGTCCATGGCGCTCGTGGCGGGCTCGTACTCCCAGTGCCACGGCTCCCACTTGCTGGTCTTCGCCCAGCTGGGATTCTCCCAGCCCCACGTCGCCGCGTTCGCGTTGAGCCAGGCCTTCGTCGCGCCCGTGTCGTCACCGCCGCACAGGTCGAAGGCGAGCCCGAACCCGTGCACGGACTTCCCCGGCGTCGCGGCCAGGTACCCACGCGAGGACTTGACCGCGTACTGCTCCGCGAGGGATCGGTAGCCCTGGCCTACGCACAGGTCACGCCCGAACTTCGCCTTGAAGGCCGCGTTCATCTCTGCGAACGCGACCGCGGCATCCGCACGCAGCAAGGAGCCGCCCGGGATCTCGCACAGCTCGCTTGACGGGAGCTTGCCGTTCTGGGCGCTCACCACCGACGACGGATCGCAATCAGGCAGGTACTGGCTGACGGTGTACTTGTCCGACACCGCCATCGCGCTCGCCACCTCGTCCACCGACGGCGCCGCGAGGCTCGACTCGATCAGCTGGGGCCCGCGGCCGAGCAACGCGTGCGCCGTCGAAGGCGCCTCGCCTACGACGACGCCAGGGATCTCGCCCAGCGCGCTCGCATACGGCAGCACGGTTCCTGCGATCGGATACACGAGCATCGCGAGCGCGAACGCGGCGACGACGCCACCCCGGGTGAGAGTCTGGCGGCGCCGATGCGTGGTCCGGATCTTCAGCTCCTGCGTCTCCCGGAGACGCCTGAGCCGGCGCGAACGGCGGTGTCCGCGCGCGGCGGCAGCCGAAGCATCGCCTTGCGGCGCTTGAGCGCGCACGTTCACGTAGGTCCTCACAAATCCGCCATCGCAATCAGCGCGTCCTGCCGGGGGGATCGGCTGGACGCTCGCCCAATGATAACGGAATGATCACGACGAGTCGACGGACTGGTGACGAAGGTCGCAGAACCGCGGGGTGCGAGGTATCTCATGCCCTGCCACGGGCGATCGAGTCCCGCACCTCGCCCACCAGCTCCTCGATGATGTCCTCGAGGAACAGCAGCCCGACGGTGTGCCCGTCACGCGCCACGGCGGCCACGTGAGCGCCGGTCGACCGCATGCGCGCGAGCACCGTCTCCACCTCGTCGTCGTGCGCCACGGTCGGGAGGTCCCGCACGCGCCACGGCTGGATCGGATCCTCGCGTTCGCCGGGACGCGCGAAGAGCGTGTCCTTCATGTGCAGGTAGCCGACGCATCGGCCCTCATCCATGACCGGGAGGCGGGAGAAGCCCGTCTCCGTGACGGCCCGCTCGAAGTCCTCGACGGTCACACCGGCGGGCACGCCCTTGACCGCGTCGATCGGCACCATCACGTCCGCGGCGACGTTGTCGGAGAACTCGATCGCCCCGGTGAGCAGGCCCGCCGCGTCGGAGAGCGTCCCCTCCTCGCTCGAGCGCTCGACGATCTGGTGCACCTCGTCCGCGGTGAACGCTGACGTGACCTCATCGCGCGGCTCGATGCGCAGCAACCGCAGGGTCGCGTTCGCCATCCAGTTGAGCGCGGTGATCAGAGGGCGCACCACTCGTCCGAGCCACACCAGAGGCGGACCGAGCAGCAGGGCGGCACGGTCGGGGCTCGACACCGCGGCGTTCTTGGGCACCATCTCGCCCACCACCACATGGAGGCCGACGATGACGAGCAGGGCGATGGCGACGGCCACGCCATGCGCGGCGGAGTCGGGGATGCCCACGGCATGCAGCACCGGTTCGAGCGCATGCGCGACCGCGGGCTCGGCGACCACACCGAGGCTGACCGAGCACACCGTCACCCCCAGCTGGGCGGTGGCGAGCATGAGCGACACGTTCTCCATGGCCCACAGCACCGTCGCGGCCGCTCGCGAGCCCTCCTCGACGCGGGGCTCGATCGAGGAGCGGCGCGCGGAGATGACCGCGAACTCGGCACCCACGAAGAAGGCGTTGGCCGCGAGCAGCGCGACGATGGTCGCGATCATCTGGGCGCTCATCGCTCGCCCTCCTGCTCGGCGTCGTCCTCGCGGGCCATCGGCTCGATCCTGACCCTGTCGACGCGTCGGCCGTCCATGCGCTCGACGCGGACCACGAGGCCCTCCGCCTCGACCTGGTCGCCCACCGCGGCCACGCGGCCCAGTCGCGCCATCACGAACCCGCCGACCGTCTCGTATGCGGGCGACTCGGGGATCACGAGGCCGGTCGCCTCATGCACCTCGTCGGGACGCAGCAGCCCTTGGAGGATCCACGCGCCGCCTGCGGTCCTGTACGCCTCGACGCGCCGACGGTCATGCTCATCGGCGACCTCTCCCACCAGCTCCTCGACGACATCCTCGAGCGTGACGATGCCGGCGGTGCCCCCGTACTCGTCGACGACGATGGCGCACTGGTGGCCCAGCCCTCGCAGCTCGACCAGCAGCGGGGCGAGCGCCATGGTCTCGGGCACCCGCGGCGCGTCGACCATGATCGCGGCCGCCTTGACGGTCGGCCGGTCCTGCGCAGGGACGCCGAAGGCGGCGCGAAGATGCACCAGGCCCAGCACGTCGTCCGGCCCCTCCCCGCACACGGGGAAGCGGGAGTGACCCGTCGCGCGGGCGAGCGACATCACGTCGTCGACCGTGGCGTCCGCCGGCAGGGTCTGCATCCGGGTGCGGTCCGTCATCACGTCGATGGCGGCGAGGTCGTCCATCTCGATGGAGTTCTTGAGCAGCAGAGCCGTCGAGGCGTCGAGGGTGCCCGCCTCCGCGGAGCGGCGGACGAGCGCGGCGAGCTCCTGGCGGGACCTGCCGCCCGACAGCTCCTCCTTCGGCTCGATGCCGACGCTGCGGAGGATCCCGTTCGCGGCACCGTTGAGCAGCGCGATCACCGGACGCAGCGCGACGGTGAAGCCGGCGTTGAGCGGAGCGGCGATGCGGGCCGTCCGCCAAGGGTCGGCGAGCGCGGCGTTCTTGGGCACCAGCTCGCCGACGATCATCGAGAATGCGTTGACGATCACGAGCGACAGGACGCCTGCCAGCCCGGCGACGGCGCCACGCGTGAGCGAGGTCGACTCGAGCGGGATGCTCAGCAGCGTGAAGAGCGCCGGCTGGGCGGTGTAGCCGAGCAGGATGGTCGTGAGGGTGATGCCTACCTGGGCTCCGGAGAGCTGGGTGGAGAGGTGCCGGAGCGAGCGACGGATGCGTCGGCCCCCTGGCGCGTCCTCGTCCACCTGTGAGGGGTCGAGCGCCACCAGGGAGAACTCCGCGGCGACGAACACCGCGGTGCCGAAGGTGAGCAGGATGCCAGCGCCTACGAGAATCCACTCGGTCATGGGCGCTCGGTACTGTCAGAGTCCATGGTGAGGCCAGGATACAGGCGCTCGCGTCGCGGGTACAGACGGGAATCTGTTATAGATTTTCTATAACAAAACCCGAAGGAGGGTTCATGGACGGACCGCGCATCGTCATCGACGGGCTCACCAAGCGCTACAAGGACGTGATCGCGGTCGACGACGCCAGCTTCGTGGCGGAGCCCGGCCGCATCACCGGCTTCCTGGGACCCAACGGGGCCGGCAAGACCACCACCCTGAGGGCGCTGCTCGGACTGCTCTCTCCCACCTCCGGATCGGCCACCTTCGACGGCGCACGGCTCGACCAGCTGTCGCGCCCCGCCAAGGTGGTCGGAGCCCACCTGGATCCCGGCTTCCACCCCGGCCGGAGCGCCCGCGACCACCTGCGGACGCTGGCCCCGCTCGCCGGCGTCATGGACGACCGCTGCGACCAGGTGCTTACCATGGTGGGACTCGACGAGGCGGCCGATCGTCGCGTCGGCGGCTTCTCCATGGGCATGCGCCAGCGCCTGGGCCTCGCGACCGCGCTGCTCGGCGAGCCCGCGGCGCTCGTGCTCGACGAGCCGGCCAACGGGCTCGACCCCGCCGGCATCACGTGGATGCGCGCCTTCCTGCGCGCGTTCGCCGCGCAGGGCGGCACCGTGCTCCTGTCCTCCCACCTGCTCGCCGAGGTGGAGCAGACGGTGGACGACGTGGTTGTCATCGCACGGGGGCGCGTCCGGCATGCGTCGTCGCTCGCCGCGATGCACGAGCTCACATCGCCCGAGGTCGCGCTCCGATCCCCCGACGCCGACGGCCTTGGCAGGCTCACGTCGCGGTGGGCGGGCACCCGCATCGAAGCCGACGGCACGGCCATCATCACCGGGGCCTCCGCCGCGGAGGTCGGCAGCGCCGCACACGCCGTCGGCCTCGAGGTCCACGGCCTCGCCGAGCGGGGCGAGAGCCTCGAGCAGGTCTTCCTGCAGATGACCGAGGACGTGCCGGTCGCCGCCGCGACCACGACCGGCGGACAGGAGCCGCAAGCATGAGCGCGTCGATCCGCTCCGAGCTGCGCAAGATCACGACCACGCGCCTGTGGTGGGTGCTCCTGGTGCTGATGGCGGTGATGGTCGCGGGCCTCGCGGCGGCGCTCGCGTTCGCCTTCGGCCTCGGAGGCGCGAACACGAGCACCGGCATCGACGGTCAGCCCGTGGTGATGGCCCCCAAGGACCTCGCCGTGTCCGTCTACACGCTGGGCGTGTCGCTCGGCTACATCTTCCCCATGTCGTTCGGCGCGATCCTGATGACGGGCGAGTTCCGTCACCGCACCCTCGCGACCACCCTGCTCGCCGAGCCCAGGCGTGGTCGGCTGATCGTCGGCAAGGTCGTCGCCGCGCTCCCCTTCGCCGTGCTCTACGGCGTCGTGTCCGCCGTGGCAGCCGTCGGCGCCGGCGCGGCCTCGCTCGCCATCGCGCACCAGCCGACGCTGCTCGCCGACCCGGACGTGCTCCGCTCGATCGGCCTGTCCGTCGTCGCGATGACGGCGTGGATGCTGGTGGGAGTCGGCTTCGGCACGGCGATCACGAACCAGGTCGCGGCCATCGTCGTGCTGCTCGGCTGGACCCAGCTGGTCGAGCCGATCCTCAGGATCGCGCTCGGCCTCGTGGACCAGCTCGCGCCCGTCGCCAGGTTCCTGCCGGGCGCGGCGGGCGAGGCGCTCGCAGGCAGCAGCATCTACTCCGCTGCCGGGATGTCGACCCTGCTGCCCGCGTGGGCAGGGCTGCTGGTGCTCGTGGGGTACGGAGCCGTCGCGGCCCTCATCGGATGGGCGACCACCCTGCGACGCGATGTCACGTGACCGACGTCCC
Source organism: Demequina capsici (assembly GCF_032102965.1). Classification (NCBI taxonomy): domain Bacteria; kingdom Bacillati; phylum Actinomycetota; class Actinomycetes; order Micrococcales; family Demequinaceae; genus Demequina; species Demequina capsici. The sequence continues at coordinate 2,264,141 of NZ_CP134880.1, forward strand.
TGATCGCGTAACGATTTGCCAAAATCGAGGCGCATCGGTTCACGCCCGTACGTTGAAGCCCGATGATAGGTAATGCACCACGCATAGATGCGAACTCGCGAGAAAGTGAGCGGCCCCCACGTGTCCCCCGACACCAGCGCGCCTGACACCGACCGCACCTCCATCGTGCACGCCGCGGATGCACCGTCCGTCGCCTCCCTTCTTCTGGGTGGTGGCGCGCAGAACGCGACGCACGAGCCGGCAATGACGCCGGCACGGCAGGTCGAGCCGGCCCAGGAGTCCCCCTCCGGCGCTACGTCAAGCCCCACCGTCCCCCACCAGCCCGCAGCCGACGCAAGCCTCGCCGCGCCTGCGCTCGCCCGCGCGCTGGACGACCCGCAGCACACGCAGCCGATCGCCACCGCTCAGGCGCCGACCGCCCTGTACCTGCAGAACCCCGACCATGAGCAGCGCGAGTCGCGCGACTTCCATCACGGCATGGAGCGCCTGCGCGGTCCGGCCGCCCGCGTCGTCGCCAACATGGAGGCGTCGCTCGAGGTGCCGACCGCCACGTCGGTCCGCCCCGTGCCCGCCAAGCTGCTCCAGGACAACAGGGTGGTCATCAACAACCACCTGGCACGCACCCGCGGCGGGAAGGTCAGCTTCACGCACCTGGTGGCGTTCGCCCTGGTCGAGGCGCTGGACGCGCTGCCGGCGATGAACGTGTTCTACACGACCGACGAGGCCGGGCGCCCGCTGCTCAGCCACCCCGAGCACGTCCACCTGGGCATCGCGATCGACCTGGCGAAGGAGGACGGCTCCCGGCAGTTGCTGGTGCCGAACGTCAAGAACGCCGACCAGATGGACTTCGACCAGTTCTGGGTCGCGTACGACGCCGTGGTCAAGCGCGCGCGGCGCAGCACGTTGCAGCCCGAGGACTTCCAGGGCACCACGATCACTCTCACCAACCCGGGCACGCTCGGCACCGTCCACTCGGTGCCTCGCCTCATGCAGGGCCAGGGCGCGATCATCGCCGCAGGCGCGCTCGACTACCCCGCCGAGTACGAGGGCGCCAACCCCGAGACCGTCGCCCGGCTCGGCGTCTCGAAGGTGATGACCCTCACCTCGACGTACGACCACCGCGTGATCCAGGGAGCCCAGTCCGGCGAGTTCCTGGCTATCGTCCACCGCAAGCTGCTGGGCCTCGACGGCTTCTACGACCGCGTGTTCTCCGCGCTGCGCGTGCCGTACGAGCCCGTCCGCTGGGTCCAGGACGCCGAGACCGACGAGGCCGCCGAGGCGGCAAAGCCTGCCAAGATCGCCGAGCTGATCCACGCGTACCGCTCCCGCGGTCACCTCATGGCCGACGTGGACCCGCTGAGCTCGCGGCCCCGCAAGCACCCCGACCTGGACGTCCAGACCCACGGCCTGACGCTGTGGGACCTTGACCGCACCTACCCCACGGGAGGGTTCGCGGGTCAGGACCGCTGGAAGATGCGGGACGTCCTCAACCGCCTGCGCGACGCCTACTGCCGCACGATCGGCCTCGAGTACATGCACATCGCCGACCGTGGGCAGCGTCAGTGGTTCCAGGAGCGCCTGGAGCACGGCTTCACGCGCCCCGACCGCGACGAGCACCTGCGGATCCTGCGCCGCCTCAACGCCGCTGAGGCCTTCGAGGCGTTCCTGCAGACCAAGTACGTGGGTCAGAAGCGCTTCTCGCTCGAGGGTGGCGAGTCGCTGATCCCGCTGCTCGACGCCGTGCTCTCCTCCGCCGCCGTGTCCGGCATCGCGGAGGTCTGCATCGGCATGGCCCACCGAGGCCGCCTCAACGTGCTCGCGAACCTGGCAGGCAAGTCCTACTCGCAGATCTTCTCCGAGTTCGACGGGACCGCCCTGCCCGGCTCCGTGCAGGGCTCGGGCGACGTCAAGTACCACCTGGGCACCGAAGGCGTGTTCACCGCGGAGACCGGCGAGACCACGCAGGTGTACCTCGCGGGGAACCCGTCGCACCTGGAGGCCGTCAACCCGGTCCTCGAGGGCATCGTGCGAGCCAAGCTCGACGCGATGGGCGCCGACCCGGCCACCGACGGCTACCCCGTGCTCCCCGTGCTCATCCACGGCGACGCGGCGTTCGCCGGCCAGGGGATCGTCCAGGAGACCCTGAACATGTCCCAGCTGCGCGGCTACCGCGTCGGCGGCACGGTGCACGTCATCATCAACAACCAGGTGGGATTCACCACCGGACCGCAGGACTCGCGCTCCACGCGCTACGCCACCGACATGGCCAAGGGCTTCCAGATCCCGATCTTCCACGTCAACGGCGACGACCCGGAGGCGTGCGTGCGCGCGGCCAGGCTCGCCTTCGAGTACCGCGAGACCTTCCACCGCGACGTGATCGTCGACATGGTCTGCTACCGCAGGCGCGGGCACAACGAGGGCGACGACCCGTCGATGACGCAGCCGCGCATGTACGACCTGATCGAGGCCAAGCGGTCCGTCCGCCACCTCTACACCGAGTCGCTGATCCGTCGCGGCGACATCACGACCGACGAGGCCGACCAGGTGTCCCGCGACTACCTGGCGCAGCTCGAGCGGGTGTTCCTCGAGACCCGCGAGGGGTTCGGCGGCACCTCCACGGAGTCGATCTCCGGGCTTGAGCTGCCCAGCTCGCAATCGACGGACGCAGGCGTCATGGTCGGCTGGCAGACCTCGGTCGCGCCCAGCCAGCTCGAACGGATCGGCCGCGCGCACATGCGGCCGCCGGAGGGCTTCACGGTGCATCCCAAGCTCGCCAAGCTCATGGAGCGGCGCGAGGAGATGAGCCGCGAGGGCGGCATCGACTGGGGCTACGGCGAGGTGCTCGCGTTCGGCACGCTGCTCCAGGAGGGCGTGCCGGTGCGGATCGCCGGCCAGGACACCCGACGAGGCACGTTCGTGCAGCGCCACGCCGTGCTGCACGACCGCAGCACGGGCGCGGAATGGACCCCTCTCCTGTACCTCAGCTCCGACCAGGCGCGCCTGCACATCTACGACTCGCCGCTCAGCGAGTACGCCTGCGTCGGCTTCGAGTACGGCTACTCGGTGGAGCGCCCTGACGCGCTGACGCTCTGGGAGGCCCAGTTCGGCGACTTCGTGAACGGGGCACAGACGATCATGGACGAGTTCGTGTCCTCCGCCGAGCAGAAGTGGGGCCAGTCGTCGTCCGTCGTGCTGCTGCTCCCCCACGGCTTCGAGGGGCAGGGACCCGACCACTCGTCGGCCCGTATCGAGCGGTTCCTGCAGCTGTGCGCCGAGGAGAACATGACCGCGGCCATGCCGTCCACACCGGCGAGCTACTTCCACCTGCTGCGTCGACAGGCGTACGACCGCCCTCGGCGGCCGCTGATCGTGTTCACGCCCAAGTCGATGCTGCGCCTGCGCGCGGCCACCAGCGAGGTGGCGGACTTCACCACGGGAACGTTCCTGCCTGCGATCCCCGACACCCTCGATCCCGAGGACGTGACGCGCGTGCTCATCTGCGCCGGGAAGGTCTACTACGACCTCGAGGCGCAGCGCGACCGCTCCGGCGACCGCACCACCGCCATCGTGCGGCTCGAGCAGCTGTACCCGCTGGACCACGACGCCATCAAGGCGGCGCTCGCCCCCTACGATGGAGCCGAGGTGGTCTGGGTTCAGGAGGAGCCGCAGAACCAGGGGGCGTGGTCGAAGATCTCGCTCAGCCTTCCGCAGCTCATCGACACGACGGTGTCGGTGGTCTCGCGTCCCGCGTCGGCTTCTCCCGCCTCCGGCCTGGCCTCTCGGCACAAGCAGGAGCAGGAGGAGCTCGTGGCACGAGCATTCGCACGATGAGGGATGTCTTCTTCGTAGGAGACGAGCTGGTCGCCGGCCTGGGCGACCCCAAGGCGCTCGGGTGGACAGGCCGGGTGGCGGCGCGGACCCTTCCACTCGCCCCTGGCCTCGCGTTCCACGTGCTGGCGGTCCCCGGCGAGACGAGCGGTCAGATGACGAGCAGGTGGGACGAGGAGGCGCTGCGTCGCCTCGGCCCTTCCGACGCGCCTGACGCGTCGCGACACGTGCTCTTCGCGATCGGACGGGGCGATGTGCTGCGAGGCGTGTCTCCCACCATGACACGCCTGAACATCGCGAACGCGCTCGACCGTGCGCATGCCCTGGGCTTCTCCGCGATGCTCGCAGGCCCGCCACCGGGTCGCGACGAGCACAACCAGCGCATCGCCGAGCTCGCCGCGCTGTGCGAGGAGGCCGCGGCCAGGCGCGCGGTGCCGTACATCGACATGTACAGCCCGCTCGCGCGCCACGAGCAGTGGATCACCGACATGGCGACCGGTCGCGACGAGCTCCCGCAGCAGGCCGGCTACGGCCTCATGGCGTGGCTGGTCCTCCACTCGGCGTGGCACGACTGGCTGGGCCTGGAGCGCACCGACTCCTGAAGCCGGGGCGATCTGAGCATCGTCCCTGAGGCCGATTCCCGACACTGCGAACCAACGTCAGCGGCGGCGCGCCGGCGTGTCCTGCAAGGAAGCGGTGCGTGGCCAGCGCGCCGCGGCACGGATTGGTTCGTACTGTCGCGGTACGGCAGGGACGACGCCCCGGGTCAGGCGATGACGCCCTCGTTGCGAAGCGTGACCGACAGGTCGTGGGGCCGCGACGCGATCGCGATCGCGTCCTCGTACGTGACCTCGCCGTCGCGCACCAGCTGGAACAGGTGCTGGTCGAAGGTCTGCATCTTGTAGTACTCGCCGTCGGTGATCAGGTCGGCGATCGGCGGTTGGCTCGACGGGTCGACGATCGCCTCGGCGATACGTCCGTTGTTCACCATGACCTCGGCCACGAGCTTGCGCCCATGCCCGTCGGCCTGGCGCACCAGGCGCTGCGACACGATGCCGCGCAGCGTCTGCGACAGCGTCGCCCGGATCTGCCCCTGCTCGTGCGGCGTGAAGAAGTCGACGACGCGGTTGATCGTGTCCTGCGCGTCGACCGTGTGCAGGGTGGCGAGCACCAGGTGCCCGGTCTCGGCGGCCGTCAGCGCGGCGCGCACGGTCTCGATGTCACGCATCTCGCCCACCAGGATCACGTCAGGGTCCTGGCGCATCGCGCCGCGCAGCGCGTTCGTGAAGTCGAGCGTGTCCGAGCGGACCTCGCGCTGGGAGATGATCGCCTTCTTGTCGGTGTGCAGCACCTCGATCGGGTCCTCGATCGTGATGATGTTGACCTCGCGGGACTCGTTGATGAGGTCCACCATCGAGGCGAGCGTCGTGGTCTTCCCAGACCCGGTGGGACCGGTCACGAGGACCAGGCCGCGAGGCTCGAGCGCCAGCTCCCCGAGCACGTCGGGCAGGCCGAGCTCAGCCATCGGCTGGGCGCCGATCGCGACGCGGCGGAACACGAGCGAGTCGGTGCCGCGCGCCACGTAGGCGTTGACGCGGAAGCGGCCCACGCCGGACAGGGAGAACGCGAAGTCCGCCTCGTGGATGTCGCGGAACTGGGCCACGAGCTCCTCGGGCAGCACCTGGGCCACCATGTTGCGGGTGTCCTCCGGGGTCAACGGCGGGACCTGGAGCTTGCGGAGGCGACCGTCAACGCGGATGCGTGGCGCCGATCCCACCTTGCAGTGCAGGTCCGAGCCCCCCGTCGACGCGAGGGCGTGCAGGAACGGGATCACGGAGACAGGCTGGTCGCTCACGGAATCTCCTTCGGCAGGACGGGACGGAACCTTGAATCCCCCTGATGCGCAGGCTAGCGCGTCTGGCGACGATCCCGCGCGGGGGGTGTGGCGCACTGCACGCTCCGCCCGGCTCCGAGGAAGGCGGCGCGCGAAGTGCGGAGCCTGTGGGACAATCGTGCGTCAACAGTTGTCCGCCCGCATCCCGGAAAGGGGGAAGTGATGAGCAAGCGAGGCCGCAAGCGCAAGACCCGCGCGAACTCCGGCGCCAACCACGGCAAGCGTCCCAACGCCTGAGCGCCCTTCAGTAACGACGAGCCCGCCGCCGGTCACGACCGGGGCGGGCTCTCGTGCGTCCGGGCGCGGACGCCACCATTCGCGGCGTGCGCCGCGGGCGCGTCAGTCGGCGTGACGCGCCTCTCGGATCGTCGCGAGGACGCGGCTGCGCAGGTCCTCCGGCGCCACCTCCCCACCGGTCGAGTGCACCATCCTCTTGATCTTCTCGTTGATCTTGTGCTCCGCCTCGCATGGCGGGCACGTCCTCAGGTGATCGCCGATGCGCAGCAGCTCGTCGTCCGGAAGCTCGTTGTCGATGTACTCGAAGAGGCGGTCGAGGGCCTCCTCACATTCAGCCTTGCCCTCCACGTCACACCTCCTTCTTAGTCGTGGCGGCGGTCTTCTCACGCTTGTCATGCAGCCCGCGCTCCGCGGCGTAGTCGCGGAGCTTTTCGCGCAGGAGCTTGCGACCGCGGTGCAGGCGCGACATCACGGTCCCCACCGGGGTGTCCATGATCTCGGCGATCTCCTTGTACGCGAACCCCTCGACGTCGGACAGGTACACGGCCATCCGGAAGTCGTCGGACAGCTCGGCGAGCGCACGCTTGATCTCGGAGTCGCCGATCGAGTCGAGCGCCGCGTCCTCAGCGGACGCGAGCCCCGACGACGTGTGCTCCGCGGCGGCCGCGAGCTGCCAGTCCTCGACAGCCTCCGCGTCCGACCGCTTGGGCTCGCGCTGCTTCTTGCGGTACGTGTTGATGAAGGCGTTGGTCTGGATGCGGTACAGCCACGCCTTGAGGTTGGTGCCAGGAGCGAACTTGTCCTGCGCGGCGAACGCCTTGGCGTACGTCTCCTGCACCAGGTCCTCCGCGTCGGCGCCGTTGCGCGTCATGCGCAGGGCGGCGGCGTAGAGCTGGTCCATGTAGGACAGCGCCTCGGTCTCGAAGTCGAACTCGATGTCAGTCATCGCGTCCGAGCCTACAGAGCCAGGAAGGCTCGCACGCACCGCCGCCCTCATGGGACGCTCCAGGGTCGTCGTCATGTCACGTTCAACCGTCGCCGCCGCATCCACATTCCCAGGGACGACGGCGATCGTCCAGGTCACCCTGCGAGGCGTCGGAGGTGCCGAGTAGGGTGGTGCCATGTTCCGTGCACTCGCCCGTCCGCTGCTCGCCTCATGGTTCCTGTACGGAGGCGTCGAGTCCGTCCGCGAGCCCGAGCGTCGTGCCGCCCGCGTCGCCGGGACGGTCGACCCGGTGCTCCAGGAGCTCGGGATCGACGACAAGGTGACCACCACCGATCTCGTCAAGGCCCATGGAGCGGCCACGATCGGCGCTGCCGCCCTGCTGGCCGTGTCCCGCTCGCCGCGCACCGCGGCCATGACGCTCGCGGGCCTCCACGCCGCGACCGTCGGCCTGGCGCACCCGTTCTGGACGATCGACGACGAGGACGAGCGCAAGGCCGAGCTCGAGGCCTTCCTCAAGAACCTCGCTCTGCTCGGCGGGGTCATGGTCGCGGCGACCGCAGGGCATTCCGCGCGGCACATCGCTCGCAAGCAGAAGCACAAGGCGAGGGCGAAGGAGAGGGCGGCCGCCGCCAAGGTGAAGGCGCTCGAGGCGAAGGCCGGCAAGGACGCGAAGAAGGTGCAGCACAGGCGCGCCCGCAAGGCCGCCGCGTGAACGCTGCCCTCCCCACCGGGCTCGGACCTGGTGAGGTCTGGGACGCGCCGCTGCCCGGAGGCCCGTTGGACGCGACCGTCGAGGTCCCGGGCTCCAAGTCGCTCACCAACCGGTTCCTGGTGCTCGCCGCGCTCGCAGACGGTCCTGTCCGGATCCGCGGCGCGCTGCGATCCCGCGACTCGGCGCTCATGATCGGGGCGCTGCGCACGCTCGGGATCGGCGTCGACGACGCGGGCGACGAGTGGGTGGTCACTCCGGGCCCCCTGGACGGAGGCGGGCACGTGGACTGCGGGCTCGCGGGAACCGTCATGCGCTTCGTGCCGCCGCTGGTGCTGCTCGCAGGCGCCCGCGGAGACGCCCGCGCTGTGACGTTCGACGGTGACGAGGGCGCACGCGTGCGACCCATGGGTGCGCTGCTGGACGCGTTGCGCGCGCTCGGCGCCACGATCGACGACGACGGGCGCGGCACCCTGCCGTTCACGATGACGCCGCCGGCACGGACACCCGCCGAGGTGGAGGTGGACGCATCGGGCTCGAGCCAGTTCGTGACCGCGCTGCTGCTGGTCGCCCCTCGCCTGGAGGCCGGGCTCACGATCCGTCACGTCGGCGAGACCCTGCCGAGCCTGCCGCACATCGACATGACGTGCGAAACCCTCAGGGACGCTGGCGTCCGCGTGGATCAGCCGGACGAGCGCACGTGGGTCGTGCACCCCGGAGCGCTCGCGCTGTCGCAGGTGCGGGTCGAGCCCGACCTGTCGAACGCGGGACCCTTCATGGCCGCCGCGCTGGTCGCAGGCGGCTCGGTCCGGATCCCCGGGTGGCCGGCACGCACCACACAGCCCGGTGCCTACTACCCTGAGCTCCTCGCCCGGATGGGCGGCACCTGCACGCTCGACGGAGACGTGATGACGGTCACCGGCGACGGCACGATCCACGGGATCGAGGCGGACCTCTCCCCCGCCGGCGAGATCACGCCGACCATCGCCGCCCTGTGCGCCCTGGCCGACTCGGCCTCGCAGCTCACCGGCATCGGCCACCTCCGCGGTCACGAGACCGACCGCCTCGCCGCGATCGCGACCGAGGTGGAACGCGTGGGCGGCCAGTGCCACGCGGGCGACGACTCCTTGAAGTTCGCGGGCCTCCCGCCTGCGGGGCTGTCGCCCGCCGTCATGGAGACGTACCACGACCACCGGATGGCCACCTTCGCCGCGATCATCGGTCTCACCGTGCCCGGCCTGCAGGTGCTCAACGTCGGCACGGTCGCGAAGACCATGCCCGACTTCCCTCTCATGTGGGCGCGCATGCTCGGCCGGGAGGGCTGAGGACGCGTGGCGCGACGCGAGTACGACGAGTCCGATGCCAGGGTGCGTCCCAGCCGACGCGGCTCCCGTCCTCGATCGAAGATCCGCCCGACCCACGCGGACGCGGTGCTCGCGGTGGTGACCGCCGTCGACCGCGGGAGGTACACGGTCGAGCTCCTGGACCACACGGGCGAGCACGCGGGGACGGTGCTCACGGCCGTCAAGGCCCGAGAGCTGGGCCGGCGCGGCCTCGTCATCGGAGACAGGGTGAGCGTCGTGGGCGACACCACCGGTGCCGACGGCACGCTGGCCCGCCTGGTGCGCCGCGAGGAGCGCAGCACCGAGCTGCGCCGCACCGCTGACGACACCGACACCGCCGAGCGGGTCATCGTCGCCAACGCCGACTCGCTCGCGATCGTCACCGCGCTCGCAGACCCCGAGCCGAACGCGCGCATGATCGACCGCTGCCTGGTCGCGGCCTTCGACGCGGGGATGGACGCCATGCTGGTCCTCACCAAGGCGGACCTCGGATCGGCCGATGCGCTCCGCGCCGCCTACGAGCCGCTCGGCGTGACGGTCATCGAGACGGACGCACGCTCGGGGGGGTCGCTCGATGCGGATCCCGGCTTCGGGCTGCTCCGCGATCACCTGGTGGGCCGTGACACGGTGCTCGTCGGCTACTCCGGGGTCGGCAAGTCGACGCTGGTCAACGCGCTCGTCCCGGCAGCCGAGCGTGCGGTGGGCCACGTCAACGACGTCACAGGCCGAGGGCGCCACACCTCCACCTCCGCGGTGCGATACAGGCTTCCCGACGGCGGGCACATCGTCGACACCCCGGGCGTGCGGTCGTTCGGCCTCGCGCACGTGGACCCCGCCCACTTCGTCGCAGCGTTCCCCGACGTCGCCGACGCCGCGGCCGAACTGTGCCCTCGCGGCTGCACCCACGAGTCGGCTCAAGCGGGTTGCGAGCTCGACGACTGGGCCGGCCAGGACGAGGCCAGGCGCTCGCGCGTCGACTCGATCCGCAGGCTTCTGGCGTCACGTGCCGCAGGCGATCAGTACTGACCTTCACCCGCACGCCGACACGGGCCGTCGCGCACCGAAGCGAGCGCAGGGCGGGAGATGTTCTTCACAGCCGGTAGGGCGCTGTCGCCCCGGGCTGATCGAGGCCGGTAGCCTGGCGCAATGGAGCCTATCGGCGCGTACGCTGACGACCTGCGCCTCGCGCTCGACATCGCCGATCTGGTCGACGCGCTCACCGTCGCCAACTTCGCGTCCGAGCAGCTCACGATCGAGCTGAAGCCTGATGACACGCCCGTCACCGCGGTCGATCGTGAGGCAGAGCAGCTCGTCCGTCGGGAGATCGCCACGGCTCGACCTGCCGATGCCTTCGTCGGCGAGGAGTACGGTGCCACCGGCGACAGCGCGCGTCAGTGGATCGTCGACCCGATCGACGGCACCAAGAACTACATCCGTCAGGTACCGGTCTGGGCCACCCTCATCGCACTCGTCGATCGAGGCGTGCCCGTGGTCGGAGTCGTCTCCGCACCCGCGCTGGGCCGGCGCTGGTTCGCCGCCGCAGGCGCCGGCGCGTGGGGCTCCTCGCCCACCGCGCCCGTGCATCGGCTGTCCGTGAGCTCCGCCTCGACGTTGGCCGAGGCCTCCTTGTCCTACTCGTCGCTCTCCGGGTGGGAGGCACGGGGATTGCTCCCGGCCTTCCTCGACCTGACGAGGTCTGTGTGGCGCACCCGGGCCTACGGGGACTTCTGGAGCTACATGATGGTCGCAGAGGGCCAGGTCGACCTTGCCTGCGAGCCCGAGCTCGCGCTGCACGACATGGCGGCACTCGTGCCCATCGTCGAGGAGGCGGGCGGCAGATTCACCTCGCTCGGCGGAGAGCCAGGACCGTTCGGGGTCGACGCGCTCGCGACGAATGGCATGCTGCACGACGCGGCCCTGCGCAGTCTTCAACCCTGAAGCGAGACGGCGATCAGCGTCGCAGCGCTCAGACGAGCGCGATCGCGTCGATCTCGCTGACGTCGTACCAGAGCAGGTCTCGACCCACGAGCCGGTCCAGTGCCGCCTCATCGTCGATCAGCGCACCTGCCACATCGGGCTCCGCCTCCGGCTCGTCCACGAAGAGGCACACCACCGTGTCCTGCCTGACCCTGCCCGCAAGCGACACCGCGGCAGGATGAGCGCCCGGGAGCGCGACGATGTCGGACCTCGGATGATCGACTGCGACGACCACTCGCAGCGGCGATTCAAGCCTCAGCGCCGACTCCATGGCGGCGACGTGGATCACCTCCTCCGCCGCCTCGTCCGGATCCATGTCCGGTGCGATCTCGAGCATCCGATCCGTCACCGCGAACGCCGACACGGGCTCCCAGGCGCCCGACGCGACCTCGCGCAGCTGCCCGACCGTGGCAGGGATGTACACGCGCATGACCTCAGTGTCGCATCCCGGGACCGACGCGTGCCCCCGCCCGCGCGGTGCGGGCCTGACTGAGGCCGGGCTCGCCGCTCACCGCGCCTGCGATCTCCTCAGCCAGCGCGGCCAGCGACCTGGAGGCCGCGGACCGCGGAGCACATTCCCGCAGCGTGCGACCCGCCAGCGTCGCGACGTCGCACGCGGTCGGGTCGTCAGGGATCGGCCAGACCTGCTCGACGCCGGCGAAGCGCCGCAACGCGTCCGCGACCGCCTGATGCGGCCGCGGACCGACCACCGACTCGCGCACCCGATTCACGACGACGAGCCTCCGCGCGGCCTGCGCGCGCCCGGAGTCGTCGAGCATCTGGAGCGTGAGGACCAGGCGCTCGATCCCCAGTGGCTCCGCCCTGCCCACGACGACGACCACGTCGGCCGCCGACAGCGCGGACAGCGTCGCCCCGTTGCGCTGGGGCGCAAGGGTGTCGTAGGCCAGGTCCTCGTCCTCCTCCAGGCAGAAGCCGCAGTCCACGACCACGGCACCGGCGTGGGATGCCAGCCGCTCCCAGACCGGCTCGAGCGCCGACCTCGACAGCTCCGGCCACCGGTCGGGCCGCGAGATGCCGCCGAGCACGCGGAGGCCGGGCGCCACGCTCACCGCGTAGCGTTCGATCGTGTCGTCGCGCAGCGCGCCGGCGAGGGACGCGCGGGCGAGCGCCGCCATCCCCGGCGCCTCATCGAGCAGCCCGAACGCATGGGCCACAGCGCCGCCATAGGTGTCGACGTCCGCGCACAGCGTCCGCACGCCCGCGGCAGCGAGGTGCGCCGCAAGGTTGACGGCGACCGTCGTCCTGCCCGGCGCTCCTGCGGGACCGCACACCGCGATCAGCGCACCCCGGCCGCCCGGATCGGGCGCGACAGGCGGTGGCGGTGGGCACGAAGCGCTCCGGTCACCTGCGGCGAGCACCGTCTCGATGATGGCGCTCTCGTCCGCGGCAACCGGCAGCACCTCGACGATGCCGAGCGCCGACAGATGGTCGGCCGCGTCGATCGTCGAGGGAGCGCCGATCACGACGACGCCCGCCTGGCCGAGCTGCGCGAGCGAGTCCCTGTCGAGATGAGGCTGATCGGACACCACGGCCACGCGGCCCAACCCGGCATGCGCGGCGGCGAGGGTCTCCGCGAGGTCCGCGCACCGTCGGGTCACCGCGATGTCCGGATGGCCGTCGAGCGACTGGGCCAGACGCGTCTCGGCGGCGCCTCGCACCGCCAGCAGCACCGTGAGGACGGTCACCCGGCGAGTCCCACGACCGAGAGGTCGCCGTCCACGGCGAGCGCGTCGAGGAAGGCCTCCATGCGGTCCTGCGGCACGATCACGTAGACGGTCTGCGCGCCGGACCCGGCGAAGGCTGCGTCATCGGCCTCGACCGCGTCGACCGCGAGCTGCTCGCCGACGAGGCGCGACGACGGCTGGCCGTCCTCGTCGACCACGGTGACCCAGACGTCGACGATGCTGCCAGGCCCGATCCCCTGCGCGACCGGCCGGGTGGTCCTGACGGCCACCGGGCGGGCGTCGTATGCGTCGACGCTCGAGAGCGCCCCCGCGGGCACCAGCTCGCCTACCCCGACCGGTCGAGTGAGTACCTGCCCCCATGGCTGCTCCGTCGCGCCGACGTAGGTGCCGGCATCCACCCGCACGTGGGCGACCACCAGGTCCTCCTGGTCGAGCACCGTCCCCGCAGGGAGCTCACGCACGGCCATGTACACCGGTGCGGTGGAGTCGGCGGCCCGTACCAGCGACACCACGCCGGCGACGGATGCTGCGATCAGGACGATCCCGATCAGCAGCCGTGGATCTCGCCAGCTCGGAGGAGCAAGACGCCCTCGAGCGGGGCGTGCCGATGCGCTCATGCGCACCCCCTTTCGTCACAGGTGCCCATCCTGCCGGGGAGCGCCGACCGCCGAGACGCGTTGTGGACAAAGGCTCACGAACCGGTCAGATCTGGGTGACAATGGAGCCATGCCCCAGAGATTCCTGACCCTCGCTGAGGTGCAGGAGATACTCAGCATCTCCTCCCCACAGGCGTACGCGCTGGTCCGCACGGGCGAGCTGCCCGCGATCCAGGTGGGCGGGCGCGGCCAGTGGCGGGTCGAGGCGACGGAGCTCGAGGCCTACATCGCACGGCAGTACGAGGCCACCCGCGCACGGATCGCCTCAGAGCAGCCCTGACAGGGCCCGCGAGCTCCGACCAGGGGCCCGACGCCCCTCAACCGACCGCAGAGCCGACCTCCAGGATCGCCGCGAAGGGCACGACCGCCGGGAGCTCGCCTGAGGCACGCTCGGCCACCTCCACATGGTCGGCTCCGACGACGCCCAGCACGCCCGTCATGGTGATCCCGTCGGTGCGCACCGACACGCGCGCCCTGTCCCGCGCGAGAGCTCGCAGGGCCGCCCCCAACGAGAGCCGCCGCTCCACCTCGGGCATCGGCGCCGCGCGACGCGGCAGTCCATGGATCGCGACGATCCCCTGCGCGGGGATCAGGCGTTGGCGAGGCGGGTCGTGCAGGAGGAGCCATTGACCCGCGCCGTCCACGAGATCTCCGCTCACGCGGCTGCCGTCGCGCAGCGTGACCGCGACGTGCGACCCGCGGTTGGCCATCAGCCGCGCGGAGAGTCCGACCCCGGCGTGCTCGCCACGGGTCCGGTCCGCGACCTCGCTCTCGAAGATCCGAGACTCGTGCGCGGCCATCGCGCCCTCAAGGTCCGCGAACAGCAGTCTCCAACGCATGCCCACACACTAGCGACACCGCGTGTCACATAGTAGAAATGGGATCGAGTCCGAACCGTGATCTTCGCAAACTGGACATATCGCCCGCTCCGGGATATATCTAGTGACCGCAAACGTCATCAAACGACATGAACCGGGGGCGGCATGACGTACAGGCAAGGAAGCCTGCGAGAAGCAGGTGCAGCACAGCACACATCGGACGAGCAGCACGCTCCGACACCACGGCGGCAAGGCGCCGCGGCCGCACTGATGGCGGTCATGCCGATCGCCTCATGCGTGCTCGGAGGACTGGCGATGGACCTCGCCCGCTCTGCCGGTGAGCCTGGAGCGGGACCCGATGCGTTGATCGCACCGCTGATCGTGGGCCTTGGAGCGCTCGTGTGCGGCTACCTGACCCTCACGAGCCTCGTGATGCTCGCCGCGGCGGTCGGCGGAGCCGTGCCGCGCTGGGCGGCTGCACTCGCACCGCATGCGTGGCGACGCCTCGTGGCCACGGCCGCCGGCGTGACGCTCTCCACAGGCATCGCGGTGCCGTCGTTCGCGGTCGACGCCGCGCCTGGCTGGAACAGCCCGGTGACGGTCGCCGGGACGGACTGGGCACCCGGGTGGGTCGAGTCCCCGGCCGTACCGCAGCTCACCACCCACCCTCAGGTGGACGCGGCACCGGGGTGGCAAGCGGATGCCTCGCCGTCGTCGCTGGCCGTCGACGCCGCAGGGACCGCCGACACCGCGCCGGCCACCAATCCGGGCGCGCCGCCGGCCTCGCTCACGGTCGAGGCGGGCGACTCGCTCTGGACCATCACCGCTGACCTCCTCGGAGACCAGGATGCCCACGACATCGCGTCGGCGTGGCCTGCGCTCTACGAGGCCAACCGGGTCACCATCGGCGACGACCCAGGGCTCATCCAACCGGGTCAGGTGCTCGCCGTCCCCGCGGAGCTCGCCCGGTGAGCGCGCAGCCGCTCAGCGCGAGGACTGCGCCGCGCCGTCCGCTCGGCACAGCCGCAGGCACGCGCCGACCCCCCGCAGGTCCAGGGCGGGCGCAGGTCCTGCCGGCCCCCAGCTCCCCGTACGAGCGCAAGCGGCGTCCGCTCGGCGATCCGTCGCCACTGGCTTGCACGATCGCGAAGGCCTCGCTCGAGGCCGTCCACGGCTCGTCCGCGCTCGACGCGCTGACGCGCTGGATCGACCCCACCGTGCGCCTGCAGCTGTCCAAGCAGCAGTCCATCGCGCGGCGCGCGGGCCAGTCGGGCGTCGGCAATGCCCAGGTGCTGCGAGCACGCGTGTGCCGCGTGTCAGCGACTGCCGCAGAGGTGAGCGTCGTGGCCGGCTGGGGCGATCGCGTCCACGCGATCGCCTTGCGCATGGAGGATCGTCGCGGTCGATGGGTCGCCACGGTGATCGAGGTCGGCTGACCTCGCAGTAGTCGCAGACAACAGAGCAGTGGCCCGACGGATCACCGTCGGGCCACTGCTCTTGCCATCTCCGTTGACGGGGGCTACGCCTCGTTCTTGCCGTGGCACATCTTGTACTTCTTGCCCGAGCCGCACGGGCACAGGGAGTTCTTCGCGGTGCCGGGGAACGTGATGCCGTCGGACTCGGCCTTCTTCGCACCGCCGGCTGCACCGCCCTTCTTCGCGCGCGAGTCCTTCACGACCTTCGCGGACCCGTCCTCGGACGGACCCGAGTATGTGAGGGGGGCCATGGTCATCTGCATCCCCGCCCCGTTGCCGGTCGAGGTCGCGGGACCCACGAGGCGACGTCGCGTCGCTCCGTCTGCCGCAGGAGCAGGCGCGGTCGCGGCGGTGGCCGCCGCAGACGTCGCGTCGACGCTGGGACCGGGCTCGGGCTGAGGCGCCTCGCGTCGCTCCACCCGGTAGAGCACCTGGATCGCCTGACGCTTGATGCCGTCGGTCATGGCCTCGAACAGCCCGTAGCCCTCACGCTGATACTCGGTCAGCGGGTCGCGCTGGCCCATCGCACGAAGGCCGATGCCCTCCTTGAGGTAGTCCATCTCGTAGAGGTGCTCGCGCCACTTCGCGTCGAGCACCTGCAGCAGCACCTGACGCTCGACGGTGCGCATGATCTCGGAGGAGATGCGCTCCTCGACGAGGTCGTACTGCACTCGCGCGTCGGCCGTCAGCTCACGCACGAGGAAGTCGGTGGAGAGCCCGGAGACGCCGCCGGCCTCCTCCGTGACCTCGTCGATCGTGAGGGAGACCGGGTACACCGCGCGCAGGTCCTTCCACAGTGCTTCGAGGTCCCACTCGTCCGGTGCGCCGGTCTGCGTCGCCGCCCGCACGTACTCGGTCACGACGTCGGCGCTGAAGCCCTCGATCTGGTCGCGCAGGTCCTCGCCGTCGAGCACCTTGCGGCGCTCGTCGTAGATGACGGTGCGCTGAGCGTTGAGCACATCGTCGTACTTCAGGATGTTCTTGCGGATCTCGGCGTTGCGGCCCTCGATCTGAGCCTGAGCCGACCGCACGCCGCGGGTCAGGATGCCCGACTCGATCGGCATGTCGTCGGGCAGCGCACCCGAGTTCATCATCTGCGCCGCCATGCCGGACTGGAACATCCGCATGAGGTCGTCCTCGAGGGACAGGTAGAAGCGGGACTCGCCGGGGTCGCCCTGACGGCCTGAGCGACCACGCAACTGGTTGTCGATGCGGCGCGACTCGTGACGCTCCGTACCGAGCACATAGAGTCCGCCGGCAGCGAGCACCTTGTCGTGCTCCTCCTCCACGAGCGCCTGCTGCTCGGCGAGGACGCCGTCCCACGCGGCCTCGTAGGCCTCGGGGTCCTCGTGCAGGTCGAGCCCGCGCTCCGCCATCTCGGCGACCGCCCGGAACTCCGGGTTGCCGCCGAGCATGATGTCGGTGCCTCGGCCCGCCATGTTCGTGGCGACCGTGACGGCGCGCCAGCGGCCCGCCTCCGCGACCACCGACGCCTCCTTCTCATGCTGCTTGGCGTTGAGGACGTTGTGGGCGATCCCGCGTTTGCGCAGCTCCTTGCTGAGCGCCTCCGACTTCTCGACGGACACGGTGCCGACGAGCACCGGCTGGCCGTTCGCGTTGCGCTCCAGGATGTCGGCGATCAGCGCGTCGAACTTCGCCTGCTCGCTCTTGTAGAGGAAGTCGGCCTGGTCCTGGCGGATCATCGGCTTGTTGGTGGGGATCTGGATGACGCCCAGCCCGTACGTGGCGTGGAGCTCGCCGGCCTCGGTCTGCGCCGTGCCGGTCATGCCCGAGAGCTTGTCGTACAGGCGGAAGTAGTTCTGCAGGGTGATGGTGGCGTAGGTCTGGTTCTCCGCCTTGATCGCCACGCCCTCCTTGGCCTCGATCGCCTGATGCAGGCCCTCGGAGTAGCGCCGGCCCTTGAGGAGGCGGCCGGTGTGCTCGTCGACGATGTCGACCTCGCCGCTCTGGACCACGTACTCACGGTCGCGGTGGAACAGCTCCTTGGCCTTCACCGCGTTGTTGAGGAAACCGATCAGCGGGGTGTTCGCGGGCTCGTACAGGTTGACGATGCCGAGCGCGGCCTCGACCTTCTCGATGCCGGGCTCGAGCATGCCGACGGTGCGCTTCTTCTCCTCGACCTCGTAGTCCTCGTCGATCTTGAGCTCGCGCGCGATGCGAGCGAACTCGACGTACCACTTGGCGTTGTCGCCCTGGGCGGGACCGGAAATGATGAGCGGCGTGCGGGCCTCATCGATGAGGATCGAATCGACCTCGTCGACGATCGCGTAGTGGAACGCGCGGTGCACCAGCTGCTTCGCGTCGAGCGCCATGTTGTCGCGCAGGTAGTCGAAGCCGAACTCGTTGTTGGTGCCGTACGTGATGTCCGCCGCGTACTCCTTGCGGCGCTGCTCGGGCGTCTGACCGGTGACGATGCAGCCGGTCTCCATGCCGAGGAAGCGGAACACGCGCCCCATGAGGTCGGACTGGTAGGTGGCCAGGTAGTCGTTCACGGTGACGACGTGCACGCCCTCGCCGTCGAGCGCGTTCAGGTACGCGGGAAGGGTGGCGACGAGGGTCTTGCCCTCACCGGTCTTCATCTCGGCGATGTTCCCTAGGTGGAGCGCCGCGCCACCCATGATCTGCACGTCGAAGTGGCGCAGGCCGAGCGTGCGCCGAGACGCCTCGCGCACGGCTGCGAACGCCTCGGGCATCAGGGAGTCGAGGCTCTCGCCGTCGGCGCGGCGCTGCCGGAAGTCATCGGTGAGCGCCCTCAGCTCCTCGTCCGTCATCTCGAGGTAGACGTCCTCGAGGGCGTTGGTGAGGCTGACCACCCGCTCGAGCCGGCGGATCGCCCGCCCTTCGCCGATGCGGATGACGCGTTCGAAGATGCCCACCGGTTAGCTCCCTGCTGTCGTTGCGGTACCCCCCGCAAGCGTAGTCGCTCCTCGCAACGGCCCGGGCGCGTCTCGCTGAGGGCGAAGACGAGGCACCCGCCGACCGGTCGCGGTCGCGCGCGTCGACGCAGGAGGGGCGGCGCCTCGTCCCGTGGCCGCCGCAGGGAGGCCGCGGCCACGGGACCCGCGTCAGGCGGTCTCCCGCTCCACCGACTCGGCCGAGTCCTGCTCGCTGAGGTGGATCACGCCGTAGGTCCAGCCGCGGCGCCTGTAGACGGCGCTCGGGAGCCCGGACTCGGCGTCGAGGAAGAGGTAGAAGTCGTGGCCGACCAGCTCCATCTGGTCGATCGCCTCGGAGACCGTGATCGGCACGGCCGCGTGGGTCTTGGAGCGGATCACGATGGGCGTGCCGTCGATCGGCACCTCGCGGGTGGCGCCTTCGGGCGCACCCTCCCAGGGCTCGACGCTGGAGGCAGCGTGGGGGGCTCCGGAATCCGCCACGGGCGCGAGCGGGGCGTCCGCTCCGACCGACCGGAGCGCGGAGGTGCCCTGGTGGCGATGCGCGCGGCGCTCGTGAAGCCTGCGGAGCTGCTCGAGAAGCCGGGCGGAGGCCGCGTCGAACGCGGCATGGCGGTCCGCGGCGGAGGCCTCGGCCCTCACCACTCCGCCCTTGCCTCGCACCGTGATCTCGACGCGTTCCTGATCGTCCGCACGCTTCGGATTTCGTTCGTGGACCACGTGGACATCCACTCGCGTCGCGCGCGGCGCAAGGGCCTCGACCTTCTCCATCTTCTCGGTGATCCGCTCGCGCAGATCGTCCGCGACCTTGGTGTGTCGTCCGCTGATGGCGATGTCCATGACGTTGTCCTCCTCTTGGATGAGAGTGTCCCCGTGGGGCCGGGGCAGGGCGGCTGCGGCGCCTGGAGCGCCTGCGGCATCACCTCCCCTCATCGAAGGGATCCGACGATCGTCGTCTACGTAGAACTCACCATAGACCCGCATGCGCGTCGCCCGCCACACGCTCGACGGCCGCCAGCGCGAGCGCCGCGACCACGGGGGAGCCGACCCCTTCGAGCGCCGCGACGCAGGCGGCGAGCGTGGCGCCCGTGGTCACCACGTCGTCCACGATGAGCACTGGTGAACCCGGCGGGAGCGACGCCTGCACGGTCACCGCAGAGCGCATCGCACGCCATCGGTCGCCGGCGGAGCGACGGCGCTGCTCGCCCGCTCCGATGGCCAGCGCAGGCCGCACGTCGGCACGGATCCCACCCTGCGCCAGACCCCGTGCGACCGCGCGGGCGAGCAGCAGCGGGAGGTCCTCGCCCCGCCGTCGGGTGCTCGCGCGCCTGGCCGGCGCAGGGACGACGACCCACGGCCCGGGCACGCTCGCGACCGCAGGGGCGACGCGCCGCCCCAGGCGCTCGGCCGCGTCCGCGAAGAGGCCGTCGAGATCGCGTCGCCCGCCGTCCTTCCACCCTGCGATCATGCCGTGCGCCCCACCGGAGAGCGGGGCGACGACCCACACGGGCAACGGCGGTCGGGCCACGATGTCGAGGCGGGCGGCGTCGTGCTCGGCTCTCCATGGGTCCTCCCACCAGGCCGCGACGCATGCCTCGCACCACCGCACATCCTCACGGCCGCAACCAGGGCATGCGACGGGGACCACGACCCTTGCGACGGCGCGCGCTACTCGGACCGGCAGACGCTCTCGCATCCGCCCATGCCATCACGCGCACTGGACCAGGATCGGCCTCGGCACCCGCGACGTGGACGACGCCGTGCGACCGCGGTGCTGGGGACGCCTGGCTGGACCGGCCTCAGCCCGCGTACGCCAGATCCGTGACGCCCGCGACCACGGGCGTCCATCCCGTGCCCGATCGCGCGAGCGCCCCGGCCTCCGCGCTGAGCACGGTCAGCGACGTCGTGCCGCTGCGAGCGGTCAGCGCGGTCGCGTCCGAGGCTGCGGTCGACGCCTCGGTCAGGCCTCCTACCGTGGCGATCCACAGTGGTGTCGCACCGCCGTCGACCCGCGAGCCGAGCGCCGCGACCGTCGACGAGTCGATCCACGTGACGGCGGTGGAGGCACCCGCGGACACCCCCACCTGCAACGGCTCTGTCAACGCCACCGGCGTACCCGAGGCGTCGCGCACGATCCCTGCGACCTCCATGACCGGCTGGCCTGCGACCGTGGACGCGACGAGCACGCGCGCCCCATCACGCGAGACGGCGAGCGCCTGGATCCGTCGCGCCTGCAGCCATTCGGCCTCGAGTTGGACCGCCTCCCCCGAGATCCCGTCCACGGGGTACGCGCTGAGGGCCCCACCACCCGCATCCGCGGTCCACAGCCATCCGTCGACGTCGTAGGAGGGCGCGACGAGGCTCGCGCCCGTGGCGATCGTCTGAAGCTCCATAGGGGTCGACGGGTCGGCCGACGTCGAGTCGGACGGCACGAGGCCGCTCATCCCGACGGAGAGCGCGCTCGTGACGACCAGCTGCGTGCCGTCGACGATCAGCGCCGTCTGCGATCCCGAGTAGGACTGTGCAAGACCGGTGGCGGAGGCAGGAAGCGCCCCCGCGGAGTCGGGCGTGACCCTCAGCGATGTGCCGTCCCAGAGACCGAGGCGGGACCCGACGATCGCCGCCGCGAGCTCCGACGGCACCTGCGCCGAGGCCAGGATGGAGGCGCTGCCCGCCTCGACCGGCACGCCACCGATCGTCACGTCCACCGACGTGACGTCCGGCAGAGCCGTCAGCGTCGCCTGCAGCTGCGCCAGGCCCAGCTCGACCTCCGACGCCGAGCTGGCCGCGTCGGACGCCAGCCGCACCGCCGCGACCCCGTCGGTGACGACGACCGAGTCCACCTCGAGCGACGCGGCCGCCGTGAAGCCGGTGCTCACGGCGTCCGCCAGCCACGGCGACGGGCCCACGACCAGCTCGGAGGCGGCACGAGTCGCCGCGTTCGTCTCAGGGAACCATCGCGTCTCCGCGACCTGAGTGCTCCCATCCGTGGTCGCGAACACCAGGCCGACCCGACGGAACAGCGACTCGAAGAAGGTCTCGGCGAGCAGGGAGCCGTCCGCCAGCTCCGAGATCCGCCATTGCCCGTCGGCACCTTGCGTGAGGCTGAAGTCGAGCGTGGTCTCCGCACCGTCGGGAGCCTCGACCAGTCGGCCGTCCGCGTCGATGGTCGCCGTCACCGGCACGGGCAGCACGGCGCTGGTCCCCGTCTGGTCCACGGTCGGGATCAGGCTGCCCGAGCCGAACACCATGACCGACGCCTCCGGGTTCCAGCCTCGGCTCGCCTCCGGCGTGAGGTACTCGCGCGCGACGCTGAAGTCCGTGTCGAAGCCGGACGGCAGCGCCGCGATGAAGCCCTGGATGATCGCCTGCGGATCGGCGCCGTCCTTGGGTCCCTCCGCGAGGGGAAGGAACGATCCCTCCTCCGGGGCGCTCGTGATGCCCACGTTCACCGGTCCGCTGCCGGGGATGGTCGCACAGCCCGCCAGCAGCGCGACGAGCGCGGTGCCGGCCCACAGCCTGAGCCTCATGAGCGACCTCCCTCGAGCTCGTCGTCGGGCCCCTGCGCGACCTCCGCCGCCGCGTGCCGCGGCTGCACCCGGCGGCCCAGCGCCTCGAACTCCTCGTGACGCATCGCGATCGGCAGGACGGGCCGCTGGCCCAGGCCTCGCGAGGTCCGCGGAAGGCTCAGCCGGAACGAGGCGCCCTCGCCCGGAGAGCCCCACGCCTCGAGCCGTCCCTCGTGCAGCAGCGCGTCCTCACGCGCGATCGACAGTCCGAGGCCCGTCCCTCCCATGGTGCGCGCACGGGCGGGGTCGGCCCGCCAGAACCGGTCGAACACGCGCTCGGCCTGCGACGGCGTGAGGCCGACGCCGTAGTCGCGGACGACCACCGCCACACCGCGGCCGTTCGACGCGACCGCGACGTCGACTGAGCCGTCCTGCGCATGCTCCACGGCGTTCGACAGCAGGTTCCTGATGATGCGCCCCACGCGGGGCCGGTCGAACGTCGCGACGTGCGTCCCCTTCGCGACCCACACGTCCACCTCCACGCCGAGCGCGGCGGCCGCGGGGCGGATCGCCTCGACCTCGTCGACGACGACGTCCACCGCGTCGGTGAGCTCGAACTCGAGCTGGGCCGCGCCCGCGTCGATGCGCGACATCTCCAGAAGGTCGGACAGCAGCAGCTCGAACCGGTCGATCTGCGCGCTCAGGAGCTCCGCCGAGCGCGCCACCTCCGGCGCGAAGCCGTCCCGCGCGTCGTAGAGCAGGTCCGACGCCATCCGGATGGTCGTCAGCGGCGTGCGGAGCTCGTGCGACACGTCGGAGACGAAGCGGCGCTGCACCCGCGACAGCTCCTCCATCCGGGTGATCTGACGCTGCAGCGACTCCGCCATCTCGTTGAACGTGGTCGCCAAGGTGGCCATCTCGTCGGCACCGCTCACGCTCATGCGCTCCGACAGCAGCCCGTCCGCGAGCCGCGACGCGACACGCGCGGCCTGCCGGACCGGTCGTACCGCCTGAGCGGTCACGAACCACGCCTGCAGCAGCACCAGCCCGATCAGCACCGCGCCGCCGAACACGAGCACCTGCTGGATCAAGCCCAGCGTCTGCTGCTCGTCGGCGAGCGAGTAGACGAAGTATAGCTCGTACTCCCCCGCGTCCCTGAGCTTGATGGGAGAGCCGACCACGACGCCGGGATCACCCGAGTCGGGAAGCGTCGTGTACTGCCATGGCTGGGTGACGTCCCCTTCGACCGCCGCCCGCATCTCGGGGGTCACCACGGAGACCAGGCTCGCGTCCGAGACCCCGGGCGTGAGGAACACGTCCGAGTCGTTGTCGGGCGCCTTGAGAAGGATCAGGCCACGGGTGTCGCCGCCTGCAGACCTCAGCGCGAGCGACTCGTAGACCGCGCGCACCAGCGTCTGCAGGTCGCCAGGGGTGGCCGCGGTCGAGGCGTCCACGTAGTTCTGCGCGCTCACCGCGTCCTGGGCAGACTCGGACAGGATGCGGTCCACCCGCGTCTCCACGAGCCCGTCGCGGATCTGGTTCAGGACGAAGGCGCCGAGCACGAGCACGGTCGCGACGCCCACCACGAGCACCGTGGTGACGACGCGGAGCTGCATGGAGCGACGCCATCGGCGTGCTCCTCGCCGCAGCAGGACGGAGAACCGGACCGCCAGCGTGCGCGGCGACCGCCTCACGACGTCTGACCACCGGCCTTGTAGCCGACGCCGCGCACCGTGAGGACGATCTCGGGGTTCTCCGGATCCCTCTCGATCTTCGCGCGCAGCCGCTGGATGTGGACGTTCACGAGCCTCGTGTCCGCGGCGTGCCGGTAGCCCCACACATCCTCGAGAAGCACCTCGCGGGTGAACACCTGGCCCGGGGCCCTCGCGAGCGTGACCAGCACGTCGAACTCGAGGGGTGTCAGCGGGATCACCTCCCCGTCGCGTGTGACCCTGTGCCCCGTGACGTCGATCTCGAGGTCGCCGATCCGCACCGACGCCGGCGCGGTCGCCTCGTTGCGGCGCAGCCGCGCTCGCACCCTGGCGATCAGCTCGCGCGGCTTGAACGGCTTGGGGATGTAGTCGTCCGCGCCGGACTCGAGTCCGAGCACCACGTCGACAGTCTCCGACTTGGCGGTCAGCATGATGATGGGCACGCCGGACTCGGCGCGGATCTCTCGACAGATGTCGATGCCGCTGCGCCCCGGCAGCATGAGATCGAGCAGGATCACGTCAGGCTGCTCGGCGCGGAAGATCGCCACCGCGCGGTCGCCATGGTCACAGAACAGCGGTTCGAACCCGTCGCCGCGCAGCACGATGCCGATCATCTCCGCGACAGCCGGATCGTCGTCGACCACCAGGATGCGTGCCGTCATGCGCCCATCTTGCCATGCCGTCGTCCCTGGGACTTCGAGGCTCGGGCAGCCACGGCGCCTGTGGGGATCCACGGTCGCCGCGGCACCCCATGGCAGGATGGGCCGGGACGAGGAGGTATCGCGTGAGCGACAGTGGACAGGGCACCTCGGGGGCCGGCCTGTCAGGGGGATCCGATGGCGGGAGCGCCCCCGTCTTCGTGCCTCCGTCGGCCGGCGTGGCGCCGCCTCCACCGCCGTATCCGGGCGCGGCCACGGGCTCACCCGTGCAGGCGTTCCCCGCTCCCCCCGCGCCTCCTGGCGCGCCGGTGCCGCCGCCTGCGCACCCGCGGCCGCTCGACGCCGCGGCGATGCTCCGGCCAGGCATCATCCCGCTGCGCCCGCTCACGTTCGGCGAGCTGCTCGACGGGCCGCTCAAGGCCATCCGGCACAACCCGAAGGTGATGCTGGGCATCAACGCCCTGGTCAGCGCGCTCGCCATGGTCGTCATGTTCGGCATGGGCTACAGCTATTACGCGTCGCTGTTCGACTCCGCCTTCATCGACGTGTCCTCCAGCAGCGCCATGCCGTTCAGCATCTCCGACGTCGTCCTGCTGCTCGTCGGCTCTCTGCTGGGCTCGCTCGTCCTGCTCGTGTCGACCGCGGTGACCTCCGTGTCGTTCTCCCGGTCCGTGATCGGCGAGCGCATCGGCCCTGGCGAGGCGGTGCGGCGAGGCTTCACAGCACTTCCGGCGCTTCTGGTGCAGACGCTGATGCTCGGGATCGCGGGCACCCTCGTGATCGGCGTCGCGACGGGGGCCGTCGTCGTCGCGTTCAGGGCGGACCTGGGCCTGGGCCTCGCCGCGCTCGTGCTCCTCGGGCTCGGGGCCGTCGCGCTGATCATATGGGTCGCGATCAAGGTGTCTCTCGCCGTGCCCGTGGTCGTGCTCGAGCGCATGGGGCCCTTCCGAGCCCTCCGACGCTCGTGGCGGCTCACGACCGGGCGCTTCTGGATGATCCTCGGGGTGCTCGTGGTCGCAGGCCTCATCACCTCGGTGATCCAGAACGTGCTCGCCGTGCCCGTCTCCGTGCTGCTCCCGCTGTTCATGTTCACCGCCGATCCGGGGACGGCCGGCCCGCTCTACGTCGCGGTGCTCGCGCTGGCGACCTATGCCGGCGCCCTGCTCTCGATCGTCTACCTCGGCGGAGTCAGCGCGGGGCTGTACACCGACCAGCGCATGCGCCAGGAGGGCTTCGACCTCACCCTCCAGCGCGCCGTGCAGGAGCGCGCCGCACGGTGATCCTGCTCGCATCCCAGGCGCTGCTGTCCATCCCCGTCGAGCCCGGGGCCGATGAGGCGCGGCGCTGGGCCGAGCAGGAGCTGTCGAAGGCCGACTACCGTCAGGGCGCGTCGCTGGCCGACCGCATCGCGCAGTGGCTCTCCGACGTGCTCAACAACCTGCTGGGCAGCGACGGAGGCGGCGGCCTCACGCCGCTCGGATACGTGCTCGCTCTCCTGGTGGTCGCCGCGCTGATCGGCGCGGCCATCGCGATCGCCAGGCCGCTCCTCGCGCGACGCCGCACCGAACGGGCGGACGTCCTCGCAGGCGAGGCACGTTCGGCATCCGAGCTCGAGGCCGCGGCGCAGGCTGCAGCTTCGCGGGCGCTGTGGCGCGAGGCCGTCGTCGATCGCTTCCGCGCGATCGTGAGATCCGCCGAGGAGCGCGCGCTGATCGATCCACGTCCCGGCCGCACGGCGGACGAGGCCTCCGCCGACACCGCCGCCGTGGTGCCTGCCGTCGCCCATGAGCTCCGACTCGCGGCGAGGGTCTTCGACGAGGTCCGCTACAGCGACCGTCCCGCGACCGAGTCCGACTACGCCGCGGTCAGCCAGGCGGCCGACGCGCTCGCGTCCGCTCGGCGCGCTGCCACCTCCGTCCCCACGCCCACCGGACCGTCCGCATGAGCCGCACCGTCCTCGCCCCGGAGGGCTACACGCTCGGCGACGGCAGCAGCGCGGCCACCGTCGCCTCGGCCCGGTGGGGACGCTCCCGCTGGATGGTCACCGTCCTGGGCCTGGTGCTGGTGCTCGTCGTCGGGCTCGCGCTGACGCGCCCCCAGACCTCCAGCACGCCGCTGTCGATCTCCAACCCCGGCGCTGACGGAGCCCAGGCCGTGGCCCAGATCCTCCGCCACCAAGGAGTGACCGTCGAGGAGACCGGCACGCTCGCGGACGCCTACCGCCTGCTCGACGGCGCCGGGACGCTCGTGATCGCGTCGTACACGTTCCTGAGCGACGACCAGGTCGCCTCGATCGCGGATCATCCGGGAGACGTCGTGTGGATCGCGCCGGACAGCAACACGCTCGACGCGATCTCGCCCCAGCTGTTCGCAGCGGTCCCCACCGTCCAGGAGCAGTCGATGCCAGCATCGTGCGACGCCCCTGCCGCGGTCGCGGCCAAGTCCCTGACCGGCGTGGCGCCGTGGCTCCAGCTCTCCTCCGGCGCGGACGGCGCCACGGGATGCTTCACCGACGGCTCCGGCTATGCGTACGTCATGCTGACCCGCGACGGCGCGCGACCCGTGCACGTGCTCGCCGACGCGTCGATCGTCGACAACGCGGGCCTCGCGACGGACGGTGCCGCCGCGCTCGCGCTGCACACCATGGGCCACGCGGATCATGTGGTCTGGTACATGGGCGGCGAGCTCGACGACACGGTGCTCGGACCCGACCAGACCGGTTCCACGTACTTCACGCCACGCACGCCGCCCTGGCTCGTCGCGGGGGGCGTCGCCGCGCTTCTCACCGCTCTCGTCTCAGCAGCCTGGCAGGGCCGACGCATGGGCCGCCTGGTGACAGAGCCGCTTCCCGTGATCGTCCGCGCCTCCGAGGCCACCCGCGGACGAGGACGGCTCTATCAGCGCGGACGCGCCCGAGGCCACGCGCTGGCCGCGCTACGCGCCGGCGCCACGGCGAGGATCGCGTCACGGCTCGCGCTGGCACGATCGGCCCCCCGCGGCGCCGTCGTCGCGGCGATCGCCACCCACACCGGGCGGGACGCCGCGGAGATCGACACCCTCCTCTACGGGCCGCCGCCCACCGATGACAAGACCATGCTGGACCTGCTGGCCCGGCTCGACTCCCTGGAAGACGAGGTGCATCGCTCGTGACCGACACGCCCTACATGCCTGAGGACGCGCCCCCGCTCCCCACCTTCTCCCCGCTCGTCACCACCCTCGCGGGCGTGCGAGCCGAGGTGGGCAAGGCGGTCGTCGGCCAGGATGCCGCAGTGACAGGACTGATCATCGCGCTGCTGTGCCGGGGCCACGTGCTGCTCGAGGGAGTGCCGGGCGTCGCGAAGACCCTCCTGGTACGCGCTCTCGCGCAGTCGCTGTCCCTGGACAGCAAGCGCGTCCAGTTCACCCCCGACCTCATGCCGGGCGACATCACGGGCTCGCTCGTGTACGACGCGCAGACCTCGCGCTTCTCCTTCCGTGAGGGACCTGTCTTCACGAATCTCATGCTCGGCGACGAGATCAACCGCACCCCTCCCAAGACGCAGTCCGCGCTGCTCGAAGCGATGGAGGAGCGCCAGGTCACCGTCGACGGCGAGTCGCGCGCGCTGCCCGACCCCTTCCTGGTGATCGCCACCCAGAACCCGGTCGAGTACGAGGGCACATATCCCCTCCCTGAGGCACAGCTGGACCGGTTCCTCCTCAAGCTGCAGCTGCCCCTGCCCGACCGTGCGGTGGAGACGGAGGTGCTTCGCCGCCACGCCGACGGCTTCAACCCTCGCGACCTCGCTGCGGCGGGCGTCACCCCTGTCGCCACTCTCGACGACCTCGAGGCCGCCCGCGGCGAGGTGGCGAAGGTCGAGATCACGCCCGAGGTCATCGGCTACGTCGTGGACGTCTGCCGCGCCACGCGAGCCGCCACGGCCACGTCGCTCGGGGTGTCCCCTCGCGGCGCGACCGCACTGCTCGCCACCACCCGCGCGTGGGCATGGATGCAAGGCCGGCCGTTCGTCACGCCCGACGACGTCAAGGCGCTCGCACACCCGACCCTCGCGCACCGCCTGCAGCTCACCGCGGAGGCCGAGCTGGAGGGCGTGACCCCCGCCAGCGTCATCGACTCCGTGCTCGCCTCGGTACCCGTGCCCCGCTGATGTACCTGACCTGGAGAGCAGTCCTGCTGAGCGCATTGGGCGTGCCGATCGCGGCCACCGCCGGCTCAGCCGGCGCAGCGCTCATCTGGGCGGGCATCACGGCGGTGCTGGTGCTGAGCGACGTGCTCGGCGCTCCTTCGCCACGCCTGTTGGCGTCTCGTCGGGAACCCCCCGCATCAGTGCGCCTGAGCGATACGACGCAGACGGTGCTGCTCGTGCAGAACATGGGCACGCGCCGGGTTCGCGGCATCGTCCGCGATGCCTGGCAGCCGTCCGCGGGCGCGGGACCCAACCGCCACGCGATCGACCTGCCCCCCGGCGAGGCGCGTCGGCTCACGACCACCCTCACGCCCACGCGTCGCGGCGACCGTGACGCCGGTGCTGTCACCCTGCGTGTGCGCGGGCCGCTCGGCCTCGCCGGTCGCCAGCTGAGCGTCGACCTGCCGGCCACGCTGCGAGTCCTTCCGGAGTTCGCGTCCCGACGGCATCTGCCGTCCCGCCTTGCGCGCCTGCGCGAGCTCGACGGGCGCTCCGCGGTGCAGATCCGCGGGGCCGGCTCCGAGTTCGACTCCCTGCGCGAGTACGTGATGGGCGACGACGTGCGCTCGATCGACTGGCGGGCCACCGCCCGCCGCTCCGAGGTCGTCGTCCGTACATGGCGACCCGAGCGCGACCGTCAGGTGCTGATCGTCATCGACACCGCACGGTCAGCTGCAGGACGCATCGGCGACATGCCACGCCTCGACGCATGGATCGAGTCCACCCTGCTGCTCGCCGCGCTCGCGTCGAAGGCTGGGGACCGCGTGCACGTGATCGCCTTCGACCGGGGCGTGCGCGCCCGCATCTCCGGGGTGTCCGGCGCCGCGCTCATGCCCGCGATCGCCGATCGCCTCGCTCCCGTCGAGCCTCGCCTGGTGGAGCCTGACTGGACCGCCGCTGCCGGCATGGTGCGGGAGACGCTCTCCCAGCGCGCCCTGGTGGTGCTGCTCACCGACGTGGGCGCCGGCGCGGTCGAATCGGGGATGCTGCGCGCGCTCGCGCCCGCAGCCAGGGACCACCAGCTGCTGGTCGCCTCCGTCGAGGATCCGGAGGTGCGGGAGATCATCCAGGGTCGCGGCGGCGTGACCGAGGCCTATGCAGCCGCCGCGGCGACCCGCGCCGATCTGGAGCGCGCGGCCGTCGCCGATCGCCTGCGCCGTCGCGGTGCCGAGGTCGTCTCCGCCGGGCCCGAGGCGCTGCCGCCCGCCGTCGCCGACGCATACCTGGCGCTCAAGGCCGCCGGGCGGTTGTAGAGCGCGTTACGCCGCGACCGGAGCGATGTCCTCGCGCAGCTCCTGCGAGACGTCGCCAGTCTCCCCCACCAGTGCCGCTCGGCGTCCGAGCGTGAACACCATGGTCCAGTACCCGGACACGGCGATCACGCCGATGAGGATCTTGAGCCACCACGGCAGGATCGGCGAGCCGGTGACGTAGCCCTCGATGATGCCGGAGCACAGGAGCACGACCACGACGCCCAGCACCGCGCCGAACATGGAGCGGCCCTCCTCCGCAAGCGCGCGCAGCCGCGGCCTGGGGCCCGGCACCAGCGCCGTCCACGCGAGCCGCAGGCCCGCGGCTCCCGCGATCCACACGCCGGTGAGCTCCAGCAGCCCGTGCGGCAGGATCAGCTGGAACATCATCCCGAGCTGCCCGAACTCGTGCATCACGGACGCCGCGACACCGACGGACACGGCGTTCTGAAGCTGAACGTAGATCGGGATGATGCCCGTGATGCCGCCGAGCACGCACATCGCAGCCACCCACGAGTTGTTGGTCCAGACACGCGCGAAGAAGGACGTGGACGGGTTGTCGGAGTAGTAGGTGGCGAAAGCCTCCTGCGCGTACTGCTGCCGTTCGTCGAACGTGCCCAGGTCGCTCATCAGCTCGGGATGGGTGATGTAGTGAACCGCGGTCGCGGTGCCGATCACCAGGAACGCGCCCATCATCGCGAGCGTCCACCAGCGCAGCCGGTAGAGCGACGCCGGCATGGACAGCGCGAAGAACCGTGCGATCTCCCGGTGCGCGGGCGCGCGCGAACCGGCGATCGCCGCCCGAGCCCTCGCCAGCAGCACCGACAGCCGGGACACGAGAGCCGGATCCGGTGCAGAGGACCTCACCTGCGCGAGGTCGGACGCGGTCAGCTGGTACAGCCGGGCCAGCTCGTCTGCCTCTGCACCGGTGGGCCGGGAGCGGCGGGACAGCTCCTGGAGCCTTCTCCACCGATCCTCACGCAGCGCCATGAAGGAGTCCAGGTCCATGCGGTTACGATGCCACAGGGTCCGCACCTACGGCAGGACCATGGGGAAGGGGACGGCGTGGACGACGACGTGACGACCATCGGCGAGGGCGTGGTGCTGGAGACCGCCGCCGCAAGCGTGGGTCTGCGGGCGGCGGGCGCGATGCTCGACGCCGTGGTGCTGGTGGCCGTGTACATCGGCTCGTTCATCGGCCTGACGTTCCTCACGCCCGACAGCCTCGACCTGGCCGCGATGAGCGCCCTGGTGCTGGTGCACCTGGTGGCGGTGTTCGTCGGCATCCCAGTCGCGCTCGAGACGGCGACGCGCGGCCGTTCGGTCGGCAAGTACGCGACCGGGGTGCGGATCGTGCGGGACGACGGCGGGCCGATCGGCTTCCGCCAGGCGTTGGTGAGGGGGCTGGTCGGGGTGCTCGACCTGTGGCTCACCGCTGGTGGCCTGGCGCTCATCACGGCGTTCGTGGCTCGCCGCGGCAAGCGGCTGGGCGACATCCTGGCGGGCACATATGCGCTGAAGGAGCGTGCCGCCAAGTCACCGCACCGGCCCCTGGAGATGCCGCCGGAGCTCGCGGGGTGGGCCTCGACGGCCGACGTCAGGCGCCTCCCGGACGGGCTGGCGCTCGCGGCGCGGCAGTTCCTGTCACGCGTACCCCAGCTCAACCCGGTGTCGCGGCAGACGTGGGGCGTGGAGTTCGCCGACCAGCTCGCGCCGTACGTCTCCCCTGCCGCACCCGCCGGCACGCATCCGGAGCACCTCATCGAGGCGGCGCTGACCCTCCGCAGGGACCGCGAGCATGCGCGGGCGGTCGAGCGGGAGCGCGCGGACGCCGCGGTGTCGGCACAGGTGCAACGGCTCCCGCACGGGATCCCTGAGGTCTCCTGACCCGCGCGGTCGCCTACGGCTCCAGCAGCGGGATGCCGTCGGGCCAGTCCGCCTGCGCGAGCACGCGCGGCAGGGTGACTCGCGCGACCGTTCCCGAACGGCCGTCGGATCCGAGAGCGACGGTGCCTCCCGCGCGCTCGACCAGCTGCTTGACGAGCGCCAGCCCCAGCCCGACCCCGGGAACGGAGCCCTCGGCGGCGCCCTTTCCGCGGTAGAAGCGCTCGAACACGCGGTCCAGGTCCTCAGGGTGGATGCCAGGGCCGTTGTCCACCACCTCGAGCGTGATCGTCCGGGCGTCGAACTTCGCGGCGACCACCACCTCGCCTCCGGCAGGCGTGAACTTCACCGCGTTGCCGATGAGGTTGGCGAGCACACGCACCAGATCGCTCGGCGCGATCATCACCTCCAGCCCGAAGGCGAGGTGCTCCCTCAGCGCCACGCCCCGCTCAGAGGCGTTCGGCCCCAGGTCCTCGAGCACGCCACGCACGGCCTGGGCGATGTCGCAGGGCTTGGCGGTCTCCTTGCTGCCCACGCCGAGCGCCAGCAGATCCTCGACGAGGGTGCCCAGCCGGTTCGCGTTCCGGGTGATGACCGCCAGGTGGGACTGCGCCTCGGCATCGAGGACCGCATCATCCTCCAGCAGCTCAGCGAAGCCGACGATGCTCGTGATCGGGGTGCGCAGCTCGTGGCTCACGGCCGACACGAACTCGTCCTTCTGACGTGCGACCTCACGCAGCTGGGACGCCGCGGTGCGCTCGTCCGCGAGCGCATGAGCGAGCGCCTGGGCGGCATGGACGCGCTCGGAGACGTCCAGCACCTGGACGGTGAGGAACGCGCGCCCTCCCTCGCGCGCCACGCGGGTGACGAGGATCTCCACCCGCACCTCGGAGTCGAGCTCGACCTCGGTGACGCTCTCGCCGTGGGGGTGGTCCTTGGCGCGCGCGATCGCCGCGCGAAGCGCCCGGATCCCGCGGGTCTCCGCCACGAGCGGCAAGGGCTCGGCGCCCTCGCGCGGTGCCTCCACCTCGGGGCCGAGGAGCTCTCGCGCCCGGCGGTTCGCATTGCGGATCCTGGGCTCGCCGCCACGGTCCTCCTCGAGGATCAGCATGCCGATCTGCGAGTCGACGAGGCCGCCTCGCAGCAGCTGCTCGCGCACCTGGAGGTCCTCCGCGACGGTCACCATCTCGCGCCTGGCCGCCGCGAAGTACAGGACGGTGCCGGCGTAGATCACCAGGAAGCTCTGCACGGCCCACGAGGTCTGCAGGGACGTCCATCCCGCGCCCGCGAAGGGGCCGCCGTCGAAGAGAGTCAGGGTCGTGGCGACGGCGGCGGTGGCCATGAGCTGCAGGGCGACGCCGCGCAGCGGGAACACGTACGCGCCCCAGAGCAGGACCGGCATCGGCAGGAAGGACAGCGGCAGGTGCGTCCCCGGAAGGAACACGCCGGTCAGCACCACGGCGAGCGCCAGGGGCTGGAGCCACCTGGCCGCCCTTCCCCTGACGGTCGTCTGATCGTTCCACGCGAGCCCCAGCGGCACGATCGCCAGCACAGCGGATCCATGACTGGCGAACACTGCACCCGCGGTCGCCACGGGGCTCTCGGCACCGAGCAGCGCCACCGACACTCCGACGACGGCAGAGACCGTCGCCGCGCCCGAGATGGTCGCGATCACCAACCGGTTGACGTCACGCACGCCTGCGATGCGGGGGAATCGGTCGGTCGGCATCAGGATCAGCGCGACGATCATCGCCTCGGCGGCGTTCGCCGCACCGTACGCGATCGACAGGTCGACCGGCCTGCCGGCGACGATGTTCGAGAATGCGGTGACTGCCCACACGCCCACCGCCGCGACGGGCACGAGCCTTCTGGAGGACATCAGGACCGCCAGCACCGCGAATCCGGCCGCGGGCCACCACGGGGAGACGTCATCGCCGCGTGCGGCGAGCTGCACGGCACCCCAACCCATCACGAAGGCGACGGCCAGCAGCATCACGTACCAGAAGGTCCGTTCGCGCACTGGCCCGCGCGCGTCGACCCCGAGCGACGCCATCATCCCACCTCCGAGTCAGCCGCACGGCGATGCGTACAGTGGAGCATGGCACTGCGCCGCACGACCGGCAACCCGCCGCGAACCTGGGAGGAGAACCTCATGGCGTCGATCCTGATCGTCGACGACGACCCGGACATCGCGCTGCTGCTGGAGCACAAGCTCCGCGCGGGCGGACACCAGGTGACCGTCGCGGTCGACGGCGTGGCGGGGCTCGAGGCCATCCAGGCTTCCAGGCCCGACCTGGTCGTCCTCGACTGGATGATGCCTCGGATGAACGGCCTCGACGTGTGCGCGCAGGTCCGCGCGGATCCACGCATCGCGACCACCCGCATCCTCATGCTCACCGCCAAGGCCCAGGCGCAGGACCTGGAGCGCGTGTACACCTCAGGCGCGGACGACTACATGCAGAAGCCGTTCTCGCCGCGCGACCTCGCCGCTCGCGTCGACCAGCTGCTGGCGCACTGACGTCGGCCGTCCGACCACGAGGCGCTCCGTCAGCGAGGAGCGCGGCTACTGGGCGCGGTCGTCGGCAGAGGCGTGCCGCACGTCGGGCTCGATGAAGATGAGCCGGGCGGCGGGCACTGCGGCGCGGATGCGTCGTTCGGCGTCGTCCGTCCGCTCCGCCACCGTCTCCAGGGTGCTGCCGGGCGCGACCGCGACCTTGGCGGTCACCAGCACGTCCTCGGGGCCCAGATGCATGGTGCGCAGGTGGATGACATCCGCGTATCCGGCGTCGGCCAGGCCCTGACGGATCTTCGCGATGTCCTCGGGCGTCGCCGCCTCTCCCAGGAGCATCTCGCGGGTCTCCCGCGCCAGCACCAGCGCGATGCACACCAGGAGCGTGCCGATCATCGCTGTGCCGGCCGCGTCCCAGAGCCCGTTGCCAGTGATCAGGGTCATGGAGACGCCGAACAGCGCGAACGCGAGGCCCACGAGCGCTCCGAAGTCCTCGAGCAGGATCACCGGCGGCTCCGGCGAGCGCGACCGCTGGATGAACTTCGCCCAGCCCACGTTGCCGCGGATCTTCGCCGACTCCTTCATCGCGGTGCGGAAGCTCATGCCCTCGAGACAGATGGCGATGAGGAGCACGACGATCGGCACCCACCTCCACGACTCGATCGGCTCGGGATGCTGGAGCTTGTGCCACGCCTCGTACAGGGCGAACAGGCCACCGAGCGTGAACAGCACCACCGCCACGAGGAACGCGAAGTAGTACCGGTAGCGCGAGTATCCGAACGGGTGCTCAGGCGTGGCCTCCTTGCGCGCCTTGCGGCTGCCCAGGAGCAGGAGCAGCTGGTTGCCACTGTCGGCCACCGAGTGGATCGCCTCGGCGAGCATCGATGAGGCGCCCGTGAGCGCCCACGCGGCGAACTTCGTGACGCCGATGCCCAGGTTCGCGCTCAGCGCGGCGACGATCGCCTTCGTGCTGCCCTCTGTCGACAACTACGCCTCCCTGATCACTGCGAGCGCGTCGTCCCTGACCGCCTCCATCGTGTCCGCGTCGGCCGCCTCGACGTTGAGCCGCAGCAGCGGCTCCGTGCCTGAGGGGCGCACGTTGAACCACCAGCGGGGCTCGGCACCCCAGTGGTCGACGGTGAGCCCGTCCATCTCGTCCAGCGTCACGCCGTCACGAGCGCCGAACGACGCTCGGATCCTGTCGAGCGCCGAGGCCACGTCGGCCACCGTCGAGTTGATCTCGCCGGACGCGGTGTACGGGTCGTAGTCGGCGAGCATCTCGCTGAGCGGACCGTCCTGCTGTCCGAGCGCCGCCATGACATGCAGCGCGGCGAGCATCCCGGAGTCCGCGTAGAAGAAGTCGCGGAAGTAGAAGTGGGCGCTGTGCTCCCCGCCGAACACCGCATCGTTGTCGGCCATCAGCGCCTTGATGAAGCTGTGGCCCACGCGCGAGCGCACGGTCGTGATGCCGTCTGCGCCCAGCAGCTCGGGCACCGCGCGGGAGGAGATGAGGTTGTGGATGACGGTGGCGGTGCCGCCATCGGCACGCACGCGTGCGGCCTCACGGAGCCCGACCAGCGCGGTGATCGCCGACGCGCGCACCACCGCGCCGCGCTCGTCGACGACGAAGCAGCGGTCGGCGTCGCCGTCGAAGGCGAGGCCCAGGTCTGCGCCATGCTCGACGACCGCCTTCTGGAGGTCGCGGAGGTTCTCCTCCTCGAGCGGGTTGGGCTCATGGTTGGGGAACGTGCCGTCGAGCTCGAAGTACAGCGGCACGATCTCGAGCGGGAGCGCTGCCAGGCCGGCCGCGGACTCGAGCACGGCCGGGACGGTGTACCCGGCCATGGCGTTGCCCGCATCGACGACGACCTTGAGCGGGCGGATGCCGTCGAGCGGCACGAGGGAACGCAGGAACTCGCCGTAGTCGCGGATCATGTCGCGGTCCGACACCGTCCCGCGCTCGTCCTCGACCGGCACGCCGTCGTCCACGTACCGGGTGGCGCGGTCGCGCACCAGGCCGAGGCCGGTGTTCTCTCCGACGGCGCGCGCGCGTGAGCGGCACATCTTCATGCCGTTGTAGGCGGCGGGGTTGTGGCTGGCGGTGACCATCACGCCAGGCATGTCGAGCGCTCCCGTCGCGTGGTACAGACCGTCCGTCGAGCACAGGCCGATGCGCACCACGTCGACTCCGCGGTCCTGCAGGCCGGCGGCGACGGCCGCGGCGAGGCCAGGGCCGGAGTCGCGCATGTCGTGGCCGATCACGACCGACGTCGCGCCCTCGGGCAGCACGATCGTGTCGGCGAACGCCGCTCCGATGGCACGCGCGATGCCCTCGGTGAGCTGTTCGCCCACGATGCCGCGCACGTCGTACGACTTGATGAGTCCGGTGAGGTCCGTCATGCGGGCAAGGCTAGCGGTCCCGTCCGCGCCTGGGGAGGTCCCGCGCGGTCACGCCTCGGACGACACCACCCGCAGGTGGCCTCGCCGCGGCTCGGACGGCGGCTGTGCCGACGCCTGGGGCTGCCTGGCCCTCACGGGCGCGCCGGCCTCGCGGACTGCGCGCGCCAGAGCGTCGAGGTCGTCGCTGGACGGTCCAGGGTCCACGAAGTCCTGCTGGATGTGGACGACGTCCCAGCCCCGGGGCGCCGTGAGGCGGCTCGCATGCTCGGCGCACAGGTCGTAGCTGTGCGGCTCCGCGGTGGCGGACAGCTGACCGACCACCACCGTGGAGTCGGCGTACACGTACGTCAGCGTCGCCGCGGCGGGGCGGGTGCACGCCGTCTTCGAGCACTGTCGGGAGGCCATCACGACTCGGACGGTACCCCTGTGACAGGCGCGGCGCGACGAGGCACGCCGGTCGGCGACGCGCGGCAGACGGCCTCCCGACGCCGCCACGCCTGGACAGGGCGACCGCCGCCGGGGCGTAGGGTCGGTGCCATGGCACGTCGGGACCGGCATGGGAGAGGGCTCCGCGCACCGCTCATGCCCGCGTCTCTCCCCGGTCACCGCACCAGGGGCGAGCTGTTCGACTCGCTCGTGATCGACGCGGCGGAGCGGCTCGAGCCGCGGTGGGGCTCCCGCTGGGGTCGCCTCGAGTTCGGCACCGAGGACGTGCCGCCGTCGGACCCGAGCCCCTGGGAGCATGGGGTGCCTCTCGGCAGGCTGTTCCCCGCCGATCTGGGCCAGCCGAGCAGGGTCGTGGTGTACCGGCGGCCCTGCGAGGAGCGCGCGGAGGGCACCGATCTGGCGCCGCTCGTGCGCGATGTCGTCGCGGAGCAGCTGGCGCATCTGCTCAACTGCGCGCCCGAGGACGTGGACCCCGACTTCGGACGTTGACCCGCATCAGGGCAGGTAGGGGCCGTCCACGAGGTCCACGTCGACTGGGGCGACGGTGGTCGGGGCAGGTCGCATGGACGCGATGAAGCCTGGCTGGGCCGTGATCAGCACGCTCCACGCCGCGCGCCCCTGGAGCTGGAGCAGCGTGCCCGCGGCGACATCGTCGAGCGGGATCCTCGTCACGGCACGGGCCGAGGTCTGCACCTCGGCCACGGCGGCGCCCGTGTCGTCGACCAGCGTCAGCCGGGTGGCGACCGGTGTGTACGCCATGATCGCGCCGCCCGCGCCGGGCGCGTAGACCCCGAGCACGGGATCCTCCCCCGTCGACGACGGCATCTGCTCGGCGGAGACCCATGTCCTGTCCGTGGCGACCGACCCTGCCGCCCCGATCGTCGAGGCGCGCGACACGGTGAGTTGCGCGGCCGCTGCGAGAGGTGCGTCGGACGTGATCTCGACAGCCCCCACCGCCGACTGAGGCACCTCGATGTCGGTGACGACCCCCGGGTCCAGGACCAGGTCGGACACGCCGGACCAGCCGACCACACCGGAGGCATCGACGAGCGTGAGGGACACGGTGGCTCCGTCCGGAGCGATCATGCGCAGCACGGCGCTCGAGTCGAGGTCACCGGCACCGACAGCGGGGATCACCAGCGATGTCCCGAGCGTGTCGGTAGGCGCGATCCAGGTGGTGCCCGCGGGCTGGAGCCCGTCGAGCCGCGAGTCCTCGATCGCCGCGACCACGCCCGCGCCGGTCGAGTCCACCTTCACTGCGAGCGCGTCGACGCCCTCCTGGATCCCCTCGAGGAACATCTCCTCGACCTGCCCCGCACCGATGGCGAGCACCCGCTGCTCCGCGAGCACGCCGGTGCCGCCGTAGATCGTGACCGTCGCCTCGACGTTCGCATCGGTGGGGTTGGACAGCACCAGCCGTGCCGACGAGCCGAGCGCTGTGGAGCCGCCGACGAGCCATTGCGTCGTCGCGGGGCGCACGCAGGTGAGCGCCGCGTACGAAGCGATGTCGCCGTCGGCGATCCGCTCGATCGACGCGCCGAAGGCGCCGTCGACCACCTCGGAGGAGTCCGTCGACGCGTGCGCGCCGAACAGGGCACGGGTGCGTTGGGTGGGCTCGGAGGCGAAGTCGTCGCCCTCGACCGCGCCGACGGGCACGGTCAGCTCGCCTACGCATGCGGGGGAAGGCAGCGCGGGCGTCACGGAGATCCGGCCGGGCTCGGGCGCCGCGGTGACGGCTGGGGCCAGCGCGCCGCCGACGAGCGCGACACCTGCGAGGAGCCCCCCCGCCACGAGAGCCGTCCCAGCCTTGAACGCCGCCGCGTACCTCATCGCGCCTCCCTGGCCTTCGCGCGGTGCAGCGGGATCGAGGACAGCGCCACCCAGCCGCACACCACCGCCGCGGCCCACAGCCACCATGCGTGGCCTGCGTCCTCGTACGAGATCACGAGCGCGCCGGTCCCGTCGAGGCTCCATGCGTTCCGACCCTGGGAGTCGGCGACGCGTTCCAGGGGGGCTCCGTCGAGCGTCGCCTGCCAGGCGTCATCGGCGGCCTCCGCGAGGATCAGGGTCGCGCCGGACGCGGTGACGTCCGCTCCGCCGGAACGGGTGCCCATGGGCACGGTCGTCGTCGCGTCGCCCTGGGCGATCCAGGCGCGTGAGGCCTGCGACCCGTCCGCGCGCAGCACCCGGTACGGCGTGCCGTAGTCGCTCGAGCCCACCACGCTCACGTCGCCCACCTGTGTGAGCGCGGTCAGCAGGCCCGGCTGGCCCGGTGCGACGACGACCACGCCGATGCCCCAGTCGGCGAGCTGCGCCGCCGCGCCGTCGGCGCCCCCTGCGAGCAGCGCCACGGCGGGTGCCAGCACCGTGGGCGTCGCCGGGACCTGGCCGTCCGCGCGGCTGAGAGGCAGACCGGAGCCGTCCCGCTCGGCGGATCCGAGCACATGCACCGTGCCGTCCGTGCTCAGCACGGTGTAGGTCACCAGGCCCGAGTCGTCCTGATCGAGGACCAGCACGCGCTCACGGGCCGACGAGTACTGCTCGAGCGCGGTGGCGAGCGGGAGCACGGTCGTGGTCGTCGGCGCCACGTCGGACGCGGCCGCTCCCGGCCACGCCAGCGAGCCCACGTGCGCGATCAGCACGAGTCCCACGATCCCGTAGCCCACCGAGTAGCCGGTGCGCCGCCAGGCGAGCGCGGCGGAGCGCTCCCCGGTGCGCCACGTGCCGACGGACGCCGCGGCGGCGGCGCCCAGGAGGCCGATCGCCAGCATCGACGAGCCCGGCCCGGCCCACCCAGGGACGACCTGCCCGCCCACACCATCCCACGCGCCCACGGAGACATGCTGCGAGACCGCCGCGGAGCCCAGCCCGAGTGCCGCGACCGCCACGAACGCGCGCACCGCCCACGCGGAGCGGAGCGACACGAGCGCCAGGACCGCGACCACCAGCGCGCCTGCGCCCACGGCGAGGCCCACGCCATGGGTGACCGCATCGGTCGCCGAGGCGCCGAGCAGGGGGTTCAGCACGTCGAGCGACACGCCGTCGACCGGCCCGCCGAGCAGCAGGGTCCACGCCGACGCATGGGCGGAATCCGCCACAGGACCGGCGTCGCGGGCGAGGATCCTCACGACCCAGTCGAGGCCGCCCTGATGCGCGGCAGCGACGATCGCCGGAGCGGACACCACGAGCGCCGGGATCGCGATGGCCCAGGTGCGCACGCGGGACCCGCGTGCGAAGGCGCCCGCCACGAGCACCGTCAGCACCAGCCCGGGGAGGAGCACCGGCGCGGCGGCCACGACGACCGCCGTCGCGAGCGCGGCACCGGCGGAGGCGCTCGGAGAGGGCACCCGTGTGGACGTGAGCTCACCATCGGCCACTGGCTCGCCACGATGCCATCCTGCGCCGCGGACCAGGCCGAACACCACCCAGGGCAGCACCAGGTGCGCGATGACGGCACCCACCCGGCCGTCGGACAGCGACGCGAGGAACGACGGCCACACCGCGTAGGCGAGCGCGACCGATCCCCGCACCCAGGCGGACCTGGCGACCGTCCCCGCGGCGGCCCAGCCGCCGAGCGCAGCCAGGAGCGGCGCGAGCGCCAGCAGCAGCGCGAGACCGATCCGCAGGCCCCCAGGCACGATCGCCAGGGGCAGCAGCAGCGCCGCGTACGCGGAGTCGAGCGCGGGGGCGCCGAAGCCCGCAGGGTCCCAGCCCGTCACGACACGCGTCCAGACGTCGGCCAAGGACAGGTCGGTGACGCCCAGCACGCCGCCGCTCAGCATCTGGCCCTGCGCGATCGCGGTGAGCCAGCCTGCGTGAAGGAGGAGCGAGACCGCGAGCCCGGCGGCGCCCACCACGGCCAGGCCGCGCCGACGGCGGGAGGCGACCAGCGCCAGCTCCGCGCGCTCGACGTCGGAAGGCGCGTGGCTCGCCTGCCATGCGTCGTACGCGCCCAGCTCGGAGACGCGCACGTGGTGGAGCACCTCGCGGCCGCTCGCGAGCAGCGGTCGCTCCGCGCCGCGGTCGACGCGGGACGCGCGGCGCACCGCCGCACGACTGCTCCGCAGGTGCGGCAGGCGCCTCAGCAGCCGCCACGGCACGCCGAGGTCCGACAGCGCGGTCCTCGGCTCGTTCTGGGCGATGCGGAGCAGTGCGCGCGCGGGCGCGGCCAGGAACGACCACAGGAGGAGCACAGGCACGAGCGCGGCCGGTGCGTACGCGCAGGCGTGGTACCACTCGGAGGCGCGACGGGTCGCGTATGTCGAGGCTCGTCCTCTGCTCTCCCCGGTGCGCACGCCGTGCAGCCCGTCCTGGGCATGACGCACGCGCGCGGCGGGGACCACCACCACGTCGTGGCCGGAGCGCCAGGCCCGGCGGCACAGGTCCACGCTCTCGCCGAAGCCCCTGTACGCATCGTCCGTGCCGCCCGACTCGACCCACCAGTCGCGGCGCACCAGCGCGCCCGAGAGGCTGACGGCGAGCACGTCGTCGCGCCGGTCGTGCTGGCCTTGGTTGACGTCGTCCTCCTCGACCAGGGGCACTCGCCGCGCGCCGACGCGCGACACGGTCGTGCCCAGGCCGACGATCCTGCTCGGGTCGTCCCAGCGCACCTGGACCGCTCCGACGACCGCGGCGTTGCGGCGCTTGCGAGCGGTCGCCGTGAGGGCGGCGAGGGAGTCGGGAAGCGGCGCCGTGTCGTCGTGCAGCAACCACAGGTAGTCGCGCGCGAGGTCGGGATGCGTGGCGAGCGCCGCGTCGATCGCCTGGCCGAACGTGGCGCCTGGCGCGGAGACGATGGCCGCGCGCAGCTCGTCGGGCACGTCGGGCGCGTCGCCTGCGACCACCACCACGTCAAGCGTGTCGTACGCGTGCTCGCTCAGGCTGGCGAGCACTGCGGGAAGATGCGCCGACCGGCCGTCGGAGACGACGATGGCGCGCACGACGGGACGCGTCGCGTTCACCACGCGTCCCTCGCCTCGGGCCGGCTAGACAGCGCGCCGCTTGAGCTTGCGACGCTCGCGCTCGGACAGCCCACCCCAGATGCCGAAGCGCTCGTCGTTCTCAAGCGCGTAGTCGAGGCACTCGGATCGCACGTCGCAGGAGGCGCACACCTTCTTCGCCTCACGCGTCGAGCCTCCCTTCTCGGGGAAGAACGCCTCAGGGTCGGTCTGAGCGCACAGCGCGCGCTCCTGCCAGCCCAGCGGCCCATCGTCCTCCGCGGCGCCGAAGATGTCGACGACTGCGGCGAGCGTGGGCGCTGGAGAACCGGCGTCTGAGGGCACTGTGCCGTCGTAGATGCTCCACATAGGCTTCCCTCCGAATCAGCCACGGGAGAGCCACCCCCGCATACAGGGAATTACACCCGTGTCATCCACTCCCGTCAAGTCGGGAAGGCGCTCCGGCACCCGGTGCAGGCATGATGCAACGCGAGACGGCCGTCGGTCGTTGAGCGAACGCAGATCCCTAGGATGGAGCACCGTGACCGCATCTTCCCGCGAGGCTGCCGCCGTGCGACGGCACGGAGCACGCCAGCCCGGCCATCCGGTGCTGCGCTTCGGAGCCCTCGTGGTGGTCGCCGCTGTGGGATTCCTCACTGTCGGCTATCTGGAGCTCGTGTCGCGCATCGAGGGGCAGTTCGACACCCGCGACAACTCCTCGCTCGTGAACGAGATCACCCCCACGGCCGCCGCGACCACCGAGCCAGGGGACGCGAGCGCCGGCAGCGCGCTCAACATCCTGCTCATGGGCTCCGACGACCGCAGCGGCGAGAACGGCGTGATCGGCGGCACCGACGCCGGCGGCATGCGCAACGACACGACGATCCTGCTGCACATCTCCGCGGATCGCACCCGCGTCGAGCTGGTCTCGATCCCCCGCGACCTGCAGGTGCAGGTCTCGGACTGCACGCTGTTCGACGGCACGAAGGTCAAGGGCTGGTACGGCGACTTCAACATCGCGTTCTCGAACGGCGGCAAGCAGGGCGACGCCGCCGAGGCGGCCGCATGCGCCATCAACACCGTCCAGGACCTCACCGGCATCCCGATCGACCACTGGGCGGTGGT
The DNA here is from genome assembly GCF_032102965.1 of Demequina capsici. Taxonomy (NCBI): domain Bacteria; kingdom Bacillati; phylum Actinomycetota; class Actinomycetes; order Micrococcales; family Demequinaceae; genus Demequina; species Demequina capsici. The sequence goes on from NZ_CP134880.1 coordinate 2,307,261, forward strand.
CGACTTCGCAGGGTTCGAGAGCATGGTCGACGCGATCGGCGGCATCCCCATGTGCATCACGCAGGACATCTCCTCCAAGAAGGCGAACCTCTACATCGACGCCGGCCCGCATCTGCTGAACGGGCAGCAGGCGCTCGCCTACGCCCGCCTGCGGACCGCGGAGTCCGGGGGCGTGTCCGGCTCGGACCTGCAGCGCATCACGCGCCAGCAGGAGCTGCTGCGCCAGACCATGCGCACGCTGATGGGCAAGAACCTGCTGACGGACACCGCGGAGATCACCCAGTTCGTCAAGGCCATGGCGGGCTCGATGACGATGGACGAGCAGCTCGGCGACCTCACCTACCTCGAGGGCCTCGCGTGGAGCCTGCGCGGCCTCAGCATCGACGACGTCACGTTCGCCACGGTGCCGTGGGAGTACACCTCGGACTTCCTCAACGTCGTCGCCACCGACGACGCCGCGACCATGTGGCAGGAGCTCAGGGACGACACGCCGCTCACGGTCGATGCCAAGGGCGACGCGTCGTCCGCGTGGGACACGGGACACGACAACACGACCGCGACGCCCGCCGCCACCGGGGCGTCCTCCTCCGCGGCTCCGAGCGGCTCCGCCACCGACGCGTCGTCCACCGCCGGCGAGAGCACCGACGACCTCCTGGCCCAGTGCACGGTGCAGTGACACCACCACACGAAGGCGGCGACCGCGCCGCAGCACCTCGGCATGCACGGCGATCATGGAAGCGCTCCGCGGCACCGTACGTCGCGTGCTCGATGGTGGCCGTCGCCACGTTCGGGGCCACGATCGGTGCGGCAAGCCTGCAGCGGGCGGACAGCCTGCTCAGCTCGCGCGGTCGCGATATCAGCGCGATCGACGGCTCCAAGGACGACGACACCGCAGTCGCCGAGCCCGCATCCTCGGACGACGCGCCCGCGGACCCGGACGCGAGCGAGGCACTGAACATCCTCATCGTCGGCGCGGACGTGCGCTCGGGCGAGAACGCCGCGCTCGGCGGCTACGTCGACGGCTCCCGCGCCGACGTGACGATCATCCTGCACATCTCCGCAGACCGGAGCCGCGTGGAGATGGTCTCCATCCCACGGGACACGATCGTCGACATCCCCTCCTGCGAGTCGTTCGACGGCGCCACGAGCCGCTCTTCGACGGAGAAGATCAACGCCGCGTTCAACAAGGGCTACTCGTTCTCGGAGACCGTCGAGGAGGGCGTGGCGTGCACGTCGCGAACCGTGACGGCGCTCACCGGCGTCGACTTCGACCACCAGTTCATCGCTGCCGACTTCGCAGGCTTCAAGGACATGGTCGACGCCCTCGACGGCGTCGAGATGTGCATCCCCTACGACATGGTCTCCGAGAAGGCGGAGCTCGACCTGAGCGCCGGGTACCAGCGGCTCGACGGCACGCAGGCGCTGTCGCTCGCCCGCGCGCGCTACGGCCTCGACGACGGCACCGACCTCATGCGCATCCAACGCCAGCAGGAGCTCATCAAGGCGATCCTCAGGAAGGCGCTCAGCATCAACGCCTTCACCGATCCGGGAGTCCTCACAGGCTTCGTCAACGCGGCCGCGTCCAGCCTCACCATGTCGACCGAGCTTGGAAGCCTGTCCTTCGATCTTGGACTGCTCTACTCGATCCGCGACCTCGACGTCGACGACATGACGATGCTCACGGCGCCCTGGGCATACGACGCCCAGGGCCAGGTCCACCTCACCTCCCAGGCGGATTCCGTGTGGCAGGCGATCATCGACGACACCCCGCTGTCCGACGTCGGGTCCACCAACCCCGACAACGCGACCTTCGAGGCTGCCGGCCCTGCGACCATCGCGCCGGACCCCGCGGACGACGAGGCCCTCAAGTACCTGCCGATTCCTCCTGAGAGCGCATACGTCACCGCCGCAGCCTCGCAGGCCGCTGTCGAGGCCGCATGCGTCACCGGCTGAAGGGGGCGGGAGTGAGATGTCTCCAACACCGTGCTCGACCAGCAGCGAGCGCCGCATAGAATCGATCCACCCATGAGCGACACCACACCTCGACCCGCGCACACGCGGGTACGTCCGCGCCACGCGCGAAGGCTGCACCACCGGATCATCATCCCTGCCGTCGCGTCGGTGCTGCTCGCGGTGATGGGGTTCTATGGCACGTATGTGACGGCGAGCGCCGCGCTGATCCAGGCCAACGCGAACACGCAGGACATCAGCTCGCTGCTCGGCGACACCGGCAGCTCCGACTACATCTCCGCACCCGTCGCGAGCGGGAGCGCCGCCGCCAACCCCGTGGACTCGAACGCGGGCCAGGCGATCAACATCCTCGTGATCGGCTCCGACGTGCGCAGCGGCGAGAACGCCGCGCTCGGCGGCTATGTCGCGGGCGCACGCGGCGACACCACGATCATCGTCCACATCTCCGCGGACCGGCAGCGAGTCGAGCTGGTCTCGATCCCGCGCGACGCCCGCGTGCAGATCTCCACCTGCGAGTCCTTCGACGGCAAGGTGCAGAAGGGCTGGCTCGCCAAGTTCAACGTCGCGTTCGCCAACGGGTACGACTTCAACAACGACCCGTCCGAGGCCGCCGCGTGCGTCATGCGCACCGTCACCGACCTGACTGGCGTCGAGTTCAACGGCAACTACATCGTGGCGGACTTCGCCGGCTTCAAGGACATGGTCAACGCGCTCGGCGGGGTGCCGATGTGCATCCCCTACGACATGGTGTCGAAGAAGGCAGACCTGAACCTCAAGGCCGGAGCGCAGATCCTCTACGGCGACGACGCCCTCGCGCTCGCCCGCGCCCGCTACGGGCTCGGCGACGGCACCGACCTGGGCCGCATCCAGCGGCAGCAGGAGCTGATCGGCGCGATCCTCAAGAAGGCCCTGAGCGTGAACGCCTTCACCAACATCGACGTGCTCACGCAGTTCGTCAAGGCGGCGACCCAGTCGTTCACGATGTCGGAGAACTTCGGCTCGGTCAGCTACGACTTCGGCCTGCTCTACTCGCTTCGCAACATCGACCTCACGAACGTGACGATGGTCACCACCCCGTGGGCGTACGCGGGCGACGGCTCCGGCGACGTCGTCATCACGTCGGAGGCGAAGAAGTACTGGACGGCGCTGATCAACGACCAGCCGATCGCGGACATCGCGAACAGCACCAGCACGACCGCCTCACCGGACCCGAGCGCGTCGGCGAGCGCTGCCACTGACGAAGCGCTGATGTACCTCCCGATCCCGCCGGAGGGCTCCTACGTCGTCGAGCGTCAGACGGAGGACCAGATCCTGGCGGCCTGCACCACCGGGTAGGACCCCGGCGGGAAACGAGAGAGGGCGGACACCGCACGGTGTCCGCCCTCTCTCGCGTCCCGCCCTCATCAGGCCCGGCGCAGAGCCTCGCCCTTCGCGTGCGCGACCTCGCGCAGCGAGTCCTGGAAGCCTTGCATCTCACCCGTGAGGCGGACCCCCAGCGCATCGGCCGACGACGCGAGCATCCTCACCGCCAGCAGTCCCGCGTTGCGCGCACCGGCGATCGACACGGTGGCCACCGGCACCCCAGCGGGCATCTGGACGATGCTCAGCAGCGAGTCCATGCCGTCCAGGTGCTTCAGCGGCACGGGCACGCCGATCACGGGGAGCGTCGTCACCGAGGCGAGCATCCCGGGCAGATGCGCGGCTCCACCGGCGCCCGCGATGATCACGCGCAGGCCCCGCTCTGCGGCTGCTCGCCCGTAGGCGATCATCTCCTCCGGCATCCGATGCGCGGACACGACGTCCTTCTCGAACGGCACGGAGAACTCGGCGAGAGCCTCTCCCGCCGCCTGCATCACCGGCCAGTCGGAGTCCGAACCCATCACGATCCCGACGATCGGCTTCTCGCTCATGGCGCACCTCCGTCCCTCACGATAGCGGCGGCCTCGACGGCGCGTCGGTGGACGTCGTCGACGTCGGCACCCACCACGTTCACGTGGCCCACCTTCCTGCCGGCGCGGACCTCCTTGCCGTAGAGGTGGATCTTCGCGCCGGGATCCGTGATGTCGCCGAGAGCGGCTGGCAGGTCCTCGCGCGCGCCGCCGAGCACGTTCGCCATGACGGTCACGGGTGCGAGCGGCTCGGTCGAGCCGAGCGGCAGGTCGAGCACGGCGCGCAGATGCTGCTCGAACTGGCTGGTCACGGAGCCGTCCTGGGTCCAGTGCCCGGAGTTGTGCGGGCGCATCGCGAGCTCGTTGATGAGCACGTGCTCACCCGTGTCGAACATCTCGACGGCGAGCACGCCGACCACGCCGAGCTCTGTCGCGACCCGCGCGGCGACGGCCCGCGCCTCATCCGCCTCGACGTCGGTGAGGCGCGGCGCGGGTGCGATCACCTCGGAGCACACGCCGTCACGCTGGATCGATTCCACCACGGGCCACGTCACCACCTCACCTGACGGCCGGCGTGCGGCCATGGCCGCGAGCTCCCGGGTGTACGGCACCTTCGCCTCGATGAGGACTCGCGGCCCGCCTGCGGCCGCAGCCTCGAGCCAGTCGGCGGCCTCGCCCGCGTCGCGGATCACTCGCACGCCCTTGCCGTCGTAGCCGCCGCGCGCGGTCTTGAGCACGGCCTCTCCTCCGTGGTCCGCCAGGAAGCGTGCCACGTCAGCCTCCGTGGCCACGGGCGCCCACTCGGGGTTCGGCAGGCCGAGCTCGTCCATCCGGCGGCGCATGTCGATCTTGTCCTGCGCGAAACGGAGCGCGCCCAGCCCGGGAAGAGCAGGAACCCCCGCAGCCTCCGCAGCCTCGAACACCTCGGCCGGGATGTGCTCGTGCTCCCACGTCAGCACGTCCGGCCGCGGCTGCGCGAGCAGTGCGCGCACGGCGTCCGGATCCGACGGCATCCCCACGACGGTCTCGTGGGCGGGCGATGCGGCAGCAGCGGCAGGCGACTCGACGAGCACGCGCAGGATCACGCCGAGCTCGGTGGCCGCAGGGGCCATCATGCGTGCCAGCTGTCCGCCGCCGACGACGGCGACGATAGGCGGGGTCATGGCACCAAACTACCGGGGTAGGCTCCCTGGGCATGACAGTGGTGGCGTGGGTGCGGTCGAGGGCCGGAGAGCTCGCACGGTTCGCGACCGTCGGCGTGGCCGGCGTGGTCGTGAACCTCGGCGTGTTCAACCTGCTGAGGATGGGCCCCTTCGCGCCGAGCTCCGAGATCGCAGGGGACGACGACAGGGTCGTGACAGCCAAGGCGATCGCCACTCTCGTGTCGATCGCGTTCGCGTGGGTCGCCCACCGGGGCTGGACCTTCAGGGGCATGAGCGTGCGCAAGCCGAGCGAGGAGGCGCTGCTGTTCCTGGTGGTGAACGGCGCTGCGCTGGTGCTGGAGTCGGGCGCGGTGGCGCTCTCCCATCACGTGCTCGGACTGACGTCGGCCCTCGCGGACAACGTGGCGGCGGCGGTCGGCATCGGCCTGGGCACCATCGCGCGTTACGGAGGCTACCGGGCGTTCCTGTTCCATGACGTCGGAACGGAGGCAGCGCCTGCGGCAGGCGCGACCAGCGAGGGACAGCCGGCCGATGGGCAGCCGACCCCCGGGGACGCCCGGACGCCCTGATCAACCGCGGGCGCGGCCACCGTCCCGACGACGCCGACCACGCGACTGCTTGACCGCGCGACCGTGAGGCACCACCTTCTCGAGGTCGACCATGTGCGGCACGCCCTGCAGGAACACCGAGAACACGGCCGGCCGACGCTGGGACAGCTCCAGTCGTCCGCCGTCCGCCGTGACCAGGTCCCGCGCGAGCGCGAGGCCGAGCCCGTGACCCCGCCCGGACGTCACCTCCCGTTCGAAGATCCGCGGTGCGAGGTCGTCGGGGACGCCGTCACCCTCGTCCCGCACCTCGATCACGATCGCATGGCTCGCGCCCGACTCCCTCGCGGACACCGTGGTGGTCCCGCCGCCGTGGTGCAGCGAGTTCTCGATCAGCGTGGCCAGCACCTGCGCCAGCCCGCCAGGAGTCGCGAACACCGACGTCCCCGTCAGCTCCACCACGAGCGTGCGCCCCGCCTTCGCGAAGGAGGCCGCCCACTCCTCCCGCTGCTGCTCGAAGACCACGTCGAGCGACAGCAGCTCCGTGCCCGCACCCAAGGCCTTCCGCGACCGGCCCAGCAGGTCGTCGACCACGCCGACCAGCCGCTCGACCTGCTCGAGCGACGCCTCGGCCTCCGCCCGCACGTCGTCGCGCTCCGTCGTCATGGCGATCTCCTCGAGCCGCATGGTCAGCGCCGTCAGCGGGGTGCGGAGCTGATGCGAGGCATCGGACGCGAACTGCCGCTCGGCCGCCAGCCGTGCCGCCATGCGATCCGCCGAGCGCGACAGCTCCTCGGCCACCATGTCGATCTCCTCGACCCCCGTGCGCTCCAGGCGCGGGCGGGTCTGGCCGGAGCCGACCTGCTCGGCCGAGGCTGCGAGGTACACCAGTGGCCTGCTGAGCCGCTCCGCCTGCCACGAGGCCATGGCGACGCCCGCGACGACCGCGACGATCGCCACGGCGAGCACCAGCCCGACGAGCTGCGCCGCCTGCAGGAACACGTCCCACCACGCGACGCTCATGACCACGTAGATCCCGGAGTCGGCGTAGTGGGTGCCCGTCAGCGCCGGCGAAGGCTGCTCCCCCGCCGAGATCTCGGTACCGTCCGGCAGGGTGACGAAGATGTATCGCGGGGCGCCGCGCGCCGTGGACACGAAGGACTCGAGGGTCCGCTCGTCGATCGTGTCCCCCAGCTGGTACCGCACCTCGATCGCGCGTGAGGCGGTGGTGGTGCGGAGGTCGAGGTTGCGCTCGGAGTCGCTGTAGATCAGCTGGGCCGCGGCCACCCCGAGCGGGATGCCGAGCAGCACCACCGCGACCAGCAGCGCGGAGATGGTCGCCTGGAGCAGCTTGCGCCGCACGCGCCGGGCCTAGTCGCCGTTCTCGAAACGGAAGCCCATGCCCCGCACGGTCGTGATGTAGCGCGGGTTCGCGGCGTCGTCCCCGAGCTTGCGGCGCAGCCACGACACGTGCATGTCGAGCGTCTTGGACGGGGCACCGGACTCCGCCTCCCACACCTCGCGCATCAGCGCGTCGCGTGAGACGACCGAGCCGGCGTTCGCCACGAGCGCCTGCAGCAGCTCGAACTCCTTCGAGCTGAGCTGCAGCTCGCTCTCGCCGAGGAAGGCGCGATGCCCGGCGATGTCGACGCGCACGTCGCGCGCGGCGATCTCACCGACGACGTCTCCGCCCGCCCTGCGCCGCAGCAGCGCGCGCACGCGGGCCAGAAGCTCGGCCAGACGGAAAGGCTTGGTCACGTAGTCGTCAGCACCGGCGTCCAGGCCGACGACGAGGTCCACCTCGTCGGCGCGTGCTGTCAGCATCAGGATGGGGACCTGGAGGCCCTTGTCACGGATGCGTCGGGCGACGTCGACACCGTCGATATCAGGCAGGCCGAGATCGAGGATCACCAGATCGGCGTCCTCGGCGGCTCCGACTCCTCCGGTCCCGGTACCGTGCCATTCGACGTCGTAGCCTTCTCTCGTCAAAGCCCGGGTCAAGGGTTCCGAAATAGTCGGGTCATCTTCGACCAAGACAATGCGGGTCATGGGGACACGATACCGCCGGAAGCCCCGAATGCAAGGCTCCTCGCGAGAAGCGGCGCTGGTCGCTCGCAGTAGGCTCGGCGAGTGCTCCCGCCTTCAACAGAGGTCGACGCCGGCTCAGCCCCGCGATCCGGCCCGCGCTCCCGCCTCCAGGACGCGCTGTCCGCAGCCCCGTCGGCGATCGTCCTGGTGACGGTGGCGATCGCCACCTCGGCAGGCCTGCTCGTCTCCATCGGGCAGCACCGCTGGTGGACGGTCCTGCCGCTCGCCGTCGCGCTGGCCGCGGCCATGTGGCGGCACGTGGTCTCGGCGGACCCTCACCCGCGTGCTCCGCTTGCGGGAGCCCTGCTGGTCGGTGGCCTGCTGGCATGGACGATCGTCAACATCGTCTTCGCGGCGGAGTACCTCATCGTGCTCCGCGACCCTGGCTTCCTCACGCTCAGCGGGATGTGGCTCGTGGATCACGCGAGCACCGACATCCCCGCCTCGGGCGCCGTCCAGGCCGCCGCGCTCCAGGCGAACCTGATCCCGGACGCCTCCCAGGCCTGGAACCTGCTCGGAGACGTCGTCCAGCCGCAGGGCGCCAAGATGCTGCCCGCCACGATCGCCGTCGGCGGCTGGGTGGCGGGCACGACCGGTGTGCTCGCTGCGAACGTCGTGGTCGGCGCGTCGGGCCTGTCCGCCATCTACCTCCTGGCTCGCCGCGTCCTCTCCCCCATGGCGGCGCTGGCGCCCGCCGCGATGATGGCGCTGACGGTCGCGCACATCGGCCTGTCCCGTGCCCCCTACACGGAGCCGCTCACCCTGCTGCTGGTGGTGGCGAGCATGCTGTGGACATGGCAGGGCGTCACGAGCCGATCGCGACTGCTGCTGCTCAGCGGCGCCTTCGTCTCCGGCCTCACGACCTTCGTCCGCATCGACGGCGCACTCATCGCGGTGGGAGTGCTGCTCGGCGCGGTCGCCGCCCTGTCGACCTCCGACGCGCCGCGCCGTTGGCGCACCACCTCCGCCCTGCTGTTCGCGGCCGTGCAGACCGTGACGCTCGCCGGCGGCTACCTCTCGCTGCACCGATGGAGCCAGGCCTACCTGGACCGCCTGTCGGGCGAGGCGATCGGCGCCATCGCCGTCTTCGCCGCAGGCCTGGCCGTCAGCGTCGTGTGGGCGGCCTGCTGGGGGTCGCGACTGCGCGCCGACCGCGTGATCCCTGCGATCTCGGCACGGCTCGGGCAGCGCGGCTCCCTGTGGGCGAGCGGTCTCGTGGTGGCCGTGCTCCTGTTCATGGTGTCGCGTCCGTGGTGGATGATCGCCAGGCGCGGCACCGAGAGCTCGGACGACAAGTTCGCGAACGGTGTGATCCAGCAGTTCCAGGAGTCCGCAGGGTTCGCGGTCGACCCGACCCGGACGTACGCAGAGAACACCATGACGTGGATCAGCTACTACCTCACGTGGCCCATCGTCGTCCTCGCGATCCTCGGCTTCGCGATCATCACGTACCGGGCGCTGCGACGCGGCCAGGGCTGGTGGGTGCTGCTCGCGTCGGTGCTGCCGTCGACCCTCCTCTATCTCTGGCGCCCGTCGATCATCCCCGACCAGATCTGGGCGATCCGCCGCTTCGAGCCGTCGACGCTGCCAGGCTTCGTGATCGCGGCAGCCATCGCCGCGTGGTGGCTCACGCAGAGGCTCGCCTCCGCCGCCAGACGGCACAAGGGCCGACGTGTGGCCGCCATCGCCTTCATCGTGCTGCCGCTGACCACGTGGGTGTCGATCGTTCCTGGCATGGATCCGGTGGCGGGCGTCGCGGTGAACGTGTTCATGAAGGAGATGGACGGCGCGCGCGCTCAGGTCGACGACCTCTGCGCCGCGATCGACGGCCGCCCTGTGGTGCTTGCCGGCACGTCCTCCCACTTCGGCACCATCCGGGTGGGCTGCGACGTCCCGGTGGTGCTCGCACTCGTCGAGCCGACGCCGGAGACGCTCGCCAAGATGATCGACGTGTTCGGCGAGGCGCCGGTGGTGGTGACGCGCGAGCAGGACTGGTTCGACTGGACCACGGAGCCTGGCACCGTCGTCGACTCGACGGTCACGCACTCCGGCTACTCGCTTCAGCGGATCCCGGTCACCTACATCACGCGCCACTACGCATGGAGGATCGGGGTGGTCAACACGGATGGGACCGTGACGCCGCTCGCGACGACCGGCGAGGTCGCGTCCGCCGGCTGACGCGCGTTCAGCCCTCGTGGGCCTCGGCCCGCGCGTCGCGTGCGGAGGCCCGCATCGCCGCCGCGGCGACCGCCGCGGAGATGAGCAGGATCGTCACGGCGACGACGGGTGCGGCACCCATCACGACGGCCGCGGCGGCCGCCTGCAGCACCTGCCACGTGAGCGCCGCGCCGCGGGACCAGCGCGCGCCCCGAGCGAAGCCGCGGGCGACGAAGGCGAGGCCGACTGCCATGACCAGCGCGAAGGCGGCGACGCCCACGACCGCCGGGACATCCACCTGGGGGCCGACCGCCGTGTAGATGGCGTAGCCCACCCCGATGCCGAGCAGCGCGGCCGCCTCGATCGCGAGGATGACCGCGGCGGCGCGGTCGATGACGTCGGGAACTCTGAGACGGGTCACGGCGTTCAGCCTAGGTCCGCCTCGGCGTTCTGCAGAAAATCTGAGGGTCCACCCTCTTGTCATCTGTTCGTAACAATGAGAAAATCTTTGGCAGTGATGTAGCGATGGCGCGACGGATCTCCACCCCCCCCGTGGAAGGTCCGTCGTTCGCTTTTTACCCAGAGGAGTGCAAGATGGATTGGCGCAACCGCGCAGCCTGCCTGGAAGTTGACGACCCCGAGCTGTTCTTCCCTGTCGGCAACACCGGCCCGGCGCTGGTGCAGATCGAGAAGGCGAAGACCGTGTGCGGCACCTGCGAGGTCCGCGACACGTGCCTGCAGTGGGCCATGGAGCACAACCAGGACTCCGGCGTGTGGGGCGGCCTCTCCGAGGACGAGCGCCGCTCGCTGAAGCGGCGCGCCGCGCGCGCCCGCCGCGCCGCGAAGTAGCGTCTCGAAGTTCAGAAGGATCCCGTCGCCCGCTGGGCGGCGGGATCCTCTGCATTCCGCCACCTAGTAGCGGCCTTCTCCCCTGCCCTCGCCGACGCGCACGTCCAGCGTGACCGCCGAGCCAGGTCCCGGTTCGCGCACCGTCCATTCGATCGAGCCGTCGAGCTCGTTCTCCACGAGAGTCCTGACGATCGACGAGCCGAGGCCGGTCGGGTTGCCCGACAGGCCGATGCCGTCGTCCAGGATCGTCACCTTGAGCCTGTCGCCACCCGCGAACCGCTCCGACTGGACGGTGATGACGCCGCGCTCCTTGCCGCCGAAGCCGTGCTCGACGGCGTTGGTGACGAGCTCGGTGATGACGAGGGCGAGGGACGAGGCCCACTGCGCCGGGATCATGCCGAAGTCGCCTTCACGCACGATGCTCACCTGCACCCCTGGCGAGGCGACCTCCGCGGCCATGCGCATGGAGCGCCGCGCCAGGTCGTCGAAGTTGACCAGCTCGTCGAGCGTGCCCGACAACGTCTCGTGCACGAGCGCGATCGTCGAGACTCGACGCATCGCCTCCGCGAGCGCCTCCTTCGCCTCCGGGGCCTCCACGCGGCGCGACTGCAGGCGCAGGAGCGCCGCGACCGTCTGAAGGTTGTTCTTGACCCGGTGGTGGATCTCGCGGATCGTCGCGTCCTTGGTGATGAGCTCCCGCTCCCGGCGGCGCAGCTCTGAGACGTCGCGGCAGAGCAGGACGGCGCCGTGCCGCACTCCGTTCTCGGTGACCGGGATGGCGCGCAGGGACAGCGCGGCCCCGTTGGACTCGATGTCGGTGCGCCAGGCGGCGCGGCCCATGACGACCATGGCGAGCGTCTCGTCCATCTGCCCCTTGTCGAGCAGGATCGCGCTCGCCTCGCGCGGAAGCGACTTGTTGATCAGGGGCCCGGTGAGTCCCAGACGGTGGAAGCAGGACAGGGCGTTGGGGCTGGCGTAGGTGACGTGGCCTGCTGCGTCGAGGCGCAGCACGCCGTCACCGACGCGGGGCGCGCCGCGACGGGGGCCCGTGACGGAGGTGGGCATGGGGAACTCGCCACGGGTCACCATGCGCAGGATGTCGTCCGCGGCGCCCTTGTAGTTCAGCTCGAGCCGAGAGGAGGATCGGGAGACGGCCTGGGACACCTCGCGGGTGAGGACCGCGATCGGGCGGCCGTCGAGCACGACGGGCAGCGCGTCCTCACGCACCGCGTACGTCTCATCCCAGCGGGGCTCGCGCGAGGCGACGAGCTCGCCCGATTCGAACGCACGGCGAAGATGACCGACTCGCCCTTCGGCGGCGAAGGTGCCCACCACGTCGTCCTGATGGACGGTAGGGCCCGTCGAGGGACGGCACTGCGCGATCGCGACGAAGCCCTGCTCGACGGGACGCCACATCACGAGGTCTGCGAACGACAGATCGGCGATGATCTGCCAGTCCTCCGCGAGCAGCGAGAGGCACTCCGCCTCGGCGTCGGTGAGGGCGCCGTAGCGCTCCGCGATCTCTCTCAGGCTTGCCACCGTCCAAGCGTAAGGCCGTCCGCGCGATGCCGCCGCCACGGCAGAGCCGCTACCAGGGACGAGCGTGCCGATGACGGTACTCTGAGAGTCCTACAGTCGTGTCGGGGGATCGCTCATGGACTTCACGCATCGCCATCGGTTCGACGCGTCGCTCGACGCGGTCGTCACGATGCTCGCGGACCCGGACTTCGCTCGCGTGCGCGGCGAGGCGTCGGGGGCCACTCTCATCGACATGCTGGTCGACGGCACGCCGGACACGGGCTTCACCGTGTCCCTGCGTCGCGAGGCGCCCACCAGGTCCATCCCTGCCGAGATGCGTCCGCTGGTCGGATCGCGTCTGGTCGTGACGTACACCGAGGTGTGGGAGCCACCGGAGGACGGGGAGCGCATAGGCACGTTCGCCGTCGAGGTGATGGGCGCCCCGGGTCATGTCGCCGGCGCGTTGGGGCTGCGCCCCGACGGCGACGGGACGGACATGCTCACGACCGGCTCGGTGACGGTGTCGATGCCGCTCGTGGGACCGATGATCGAGCGCGGGCTGGTGGGCTCCGTGACCCGCACCCTGCAGGACGAGCTCGCGGCGGCCGACGAGTGGCTGGCGGCGCGTCGCTGAGGTGACGGCTCGCGGCGGTCTGCTCTCGGGCAGGGGCCCTGCCGGCGAACCGCACCCCCGGGGACCGGGGTGCGGTTCTGCCTCAGCGGGCCGCGGCGCTTCACGCGCCTGGTCGGCGTTGACACGTCAACCGTGACCGATAGTACCGGGACTTTGGTCCTCATGCACGTCGACGCGTCACGATTCTGAGAGTCGGCCACCCGAGCACCACCACCACCAGCACAGCGAGCACCCACCCAGCGCCCTGACCCGTCGCCGCCGGCGCCGCGACCAGCGCGAGCGACACGCACCCGACAAGGCCCACCACGCTCACCGCCACGGGCACCCGCAGGCTCGCCTGCCGCCGTCCCCTGGTCTGCGAGATCGCCGCGGCATTCGCCACCGCGTAGTACGTCAGCACCGTCGCGACCGAGACGAGCAGCAGGCTCACCCCCGGCGTCCACACGAGGCCGATCGCGATGAGCGCCACCGCGAGCTCCGCACGCCAGGGCACCCCCGCCTGACCCTGGCGCGCGAACAGCCCCGGAAGATCCCCATGCCGAGCCATCGCCATCGCGGTCCGACCGGTGCCGGCCATCACCGCCAGCATCGCGCCGGCGACGCTCAACACGGCGACCACCGCCACCAGTGCACCCGGGAAGCCCACCGCGTCGGCGAGCCGCTCCAGCGGCGCCACCACCGAGTCCCCTGAGCCGCCGTCAGGAGGCGCGAGCAGACCGTCGTATCCGACGCGCAGCGCGAGCGCGACCCCCAGCCCCAGGTAGAGGGCGAGCACGAATGCGAGCGCGAGGACGATCGCCCTCGGGATGGTCGTCGCAGGCTCCCGCACCTCCTCCCCCAGCGTCGCGATGCGCGCGTAGCCCGCGAACGCGAAGAACGCCGCGGCCGCAGCCGTCGGCACCTGCGCCAGGCCACCCGGCCCCATGCCGAGCGACGCGAGCAGCACTGACGCTCCCCCCGGCTGCTCCGTGAGCGGGGCATACGCGAACCAGCCGAACGTGGTCGGCGCTGTGGCCGCCACGACGATCAGCGCGATCAGCACTGACGACACGAGGAGCGCGATCACAGTGGCGCCCCACGCAGTCCTCGTGATGCCACGCGCATTGAGCGCCCACACCAGCAGGATCGCGACCGTGGCGGTCATCTGCGGCCGACCGGGCGCCACGGACGACCCGAGGATCGTGGCCGCGAGCGCCACGGACGCCGTCTTCCCCACGAGGAACGCAGCCCCAGCCACATGGCCGGCCCATTCCGACAGCTCGGCACGGCCGTAGGCGTACGCGCCGCCCGCCACGGGATGCGTCGCCGCCAGCTGCGCGGTCGACAGCGCGTTCGCCACGGCCACGACTGCCGCGATCGCCAGCGCGAGCAGGTACCAGCGGCCCGCCGCCAGGACCGTCACCCACATATCGGAGAAGACACCGGCGCCCAGCATCGAGCCCACGCCGATGCCGACCGCGCTCCAGAGTCCTACGCGTCGCGCCGTCACGCGGGCAGACTATCGCTGCGGCGCCGCGCCGGGTCGCTGGGTCAGCGTCGCGTGCGGCTCGGTTGCGGCTCGGGGCGCTCGTCCGGCTGCCGCTCGTCGGGCGCGCCCTGCTCCTCGGACGGCACCGCATGCGGAGCCGTCCCGGTGGCGGCGACGACCGATGCGGGGACCGGCTTCCCGTGGCCAGCGTCCGTCTGGTCGAGCTCCGCATCGCCGGACGCGGCTTCGCCCGCCTCCGCCTCGGCCACGGCATGGGCCGCCCCGCGAGGCCGTCCCGCTCGGACCCACGCCGAGTACAGCACGGCGGACGCGACCGCGGTGGCGAACAGCGACCCGAGGGCCGCCGGACGCGTCAGGTTCATGACGAGCGTGAACGCGACGGTGATCGCGGCGATCACGTTGAGGACCACCCAGCGGCGCTGCCCGTCGCGGCGCGCGAGCAAGGCCATGGACGCGAGGCCCATGAGGAAGCTGACGAACACGGCCACGGCATAGAAGAGCACGAGCCGCTGATCGCGTGCTCCCGCCGCCGCCACCACGGCGGCGGACAGGAGCAGGAACAGCCCCACGCCCACGTAAGGGGTGTGGTGCGAGTTGGTCCGTCCGAGCATCGAGGGGAGCACCCCGTGGCCACCCTTCGCGTCCTCGCGACGCGCGAGAGCCTTCAGCAGCCCGGGGCCGGCCTGGAAGGACGAGCTCGCCGCGGACAGCAGAAGCAGCGCGGTGGCGCCCTGGAACAGCGCGAAGACCCCGGGTGAGGCGGCCGCACGGGCCAGGTCCGCGACGAGCGTCGAGTCCTCGCCGGGCAGCCCGATCTCGAGGTACACGACCGAGGCGGTGAGCGCGAGCGTCAGCGTGCCGACGATGCCGAGCGTGAGCCACAGCGCCCACCGGCCGAAGGAGCGCCGCCCTTTGTCGTCCAGCTGGGCGAGCTGAGCGATCGCGGAGGACGGCGCCTCGACACCCGTGGCGAGCGCCATCGCCACAGGGAACGCGAGCAGGACGGACAGCGGCGCAGAGTGCAGCAGCCCCGTCTCGGCGGCCTCGGCGGTCGCGGTCGCGGCCGCGTCAGGCGACGCGTTCACGACGGACACGAGGACGGCCACGGCTGCCACGAGGAAGATCAGGGTGAGCAGCGCGAAGACGGCCCGACCCATGTGACCGAACCACATCAGCGCCGCGACCAGCACCAGCAGGCACAACGCGAGCAGCAGTCGGTACGGCGCGAGGCCAGGCACGTACGAGATCATCGCCGAGGCGCCCGCGGACACGGAGATTGCGATCGTGAGCACGAAGTCCACGATGAGCGCACCCATCGGCACGAAGGACCAGCCGTCGCCGAGCGCGGCGCCCGTGGCCGCTGCCGCGCCGCCGCCCTCAGGGAACCGGCCGACGAGCTGGTGGTAGCTGGTGACGACCAGCGCGACGACGAGGACCACGAGCCCCATCGCCCCCAGCAGGAGCGGCAGGTGCCCGTGAAGGGCGTGGAGAGCGGCCTCGATCGCGTAGGCGACCGAGGACACGGGGTCGGCCATCACGGAGAACGCGAAGGCGATGAGGAGCGCCGTGCGCCCATGGAGCCATCCGTTGCCGCGGGCAGGGGCGCTCATGCGCGCGCTCCTGCGCGGACCGTGCCGGATCGGGGGGTGATCGTCATGCACACGAGGGGCGAGCCTACGCCGATCGACCGGTGCGCGCGAGGACCTGGGTCCTGCGCCTGCGAGCGCCCCTCAGAGCGCCTGGTAGACACGCCGTCGCCGACATTCTTCGCACCACCGGGCGCCCTCGCGGGAGGCCTATGCCATCGACGCGCGGAAGATCGACTCGATGGACGCGTCGAGCATCCGATCGAACTCCTCGTCCGTCTGGTCCACGGTCAGGCCCTCGAGCAGCGCGCGACTGAAGCTGGCGATCAGGCCGGGGTTGCGAGCCAACCGCTCGTTGGCCTCGTCGCGCGTGTAGCCGCCGGACAGCGCCACGACTCGCGCCACGTTCGCGTGCGCGATCAGATCGCCCCACAGCCCGTCGACGGTCGGAAGGGTGAGCTTCAGCGCCACCTTCCGATCCCCCATCGTGTCCAGATGGGCGAGCAGCGACGTCCGCAGAAGGGCCTCCGCCTCGGCCTTGTCGGGCGCTGCGATGTCGTTCTCTGGCTCGACGATCGGCACGAGCCCTGCGTCGAGCACCCGTGCGGCGAGCTCGAACTGCTGGTCCACGACGCGCTCGATCCCGCCGGCGTTCGCGATCCGGATCACGGACCGCTCCTTGGTGCCGAACACCCCCTTCTCACGCGCCCGGTCCAGGGTCTCCTCGAGATCGGGGATGGGCCTCATGAGCCTCACGCCGTCGGCCTCGTCCTCGAGCCCCTTGTCGATCTTCAGGATCGGCAGGATGCCCTTCACGGACCACACGTAGTCGGCGACGCCACGCCCCTCGATCTCGCGGTCGACCGTCCCTTGGAAGAGGATCGTCGCGAGGATGCGGTCGCTCGTGAACGCCGGGCTGGTGATGACCCGGGTCCGTGCCGCGTGGATGAGATCGAACATCCGACCCTCGTCGGTGTAGGCCGATGCGTCGATCCCGTACCTGGACAGCGCCCCCGGCGTGCTGCCGCCGCTCTGATCGAGCGCTGCGATGAACCCTGCTCCGTGCTCGAAACGGCCCAGCTGACCTGCGTGCGACATGAGGTCCTCACTCCCTGTCGTCCTCGCGTCGCGGCTTCCATGCCGACGCCGCGGCCTGGGGGCGGCTCTCTCGTTTCACACTACGCCCGGCGGAGGTGCGGGGCACCTCGGCGACGGCACGCATGTCACGGTCAGCCTCAGCTGCATTCACCACGCGCGGCCTAAGCCTGGCCTAAGTCTCGTGGGCTGTGCTGTGGACCATGACAACCCGATCCACCACAGATCCCACCGCCCGACGCTCCTTGGAGCCGTTCCTGAACAAGGTTCCGACCATCACCGCGACCTTCTGGCTCATCAAGGTGCTGTCCACGACCGTCGGCGAGACCTTCGCCGACTACCTCACGGTCCAAGTGGGGCTCGGCTGGGCCGTCACCGACGGAGCCATGCTCGTGGTGCTGGCCGCAGTGATGTTCGCCCAGCTGCGAACGCGCCGATACGTGCCCGCGATCTACTGGGCGACGGTGGTGCTGGTCAGCATCGTCGGCACCCAGATCACGGACCTCTTCACCGACATCTTCGGGGTCAGCCTGTACGTCAGCACGGCGGTGTTCATGGTGCTGCTGGCGATCGTGTTCACGGTCTGGTGGCGTGAGGAGCGCACCCTCGCGATCACGTCCATCGACACCCCGCGGCGCGAGCGCTTCTACTGGGGTGCGATCCTGGTCACGTTCGCGCTCGGAACCGCCGCGGGCGACCTCGCGACCGAGGCGTTGTCGCTGGGCTTCCGCAACGGCGCGCTGATCTTCAGCGGCCTGATCCTCGCCGTGTGGGCGGCCAAGAAGCTGGGCCTGAGCACGGTCGTGGCGTTCTGGATCGCCTACGTGCTCACCCGTCCTCTCGGCGCCTCCTTGGGCGACCTGCTGTCGCAGGACAAGTCGTACGGCGGCGTCGGCCTCGGAGCGCAGACCACGAGCATCCTGTTCCTCCTCGTGATCGTGGCGCTCGTCGCCCGGGAGCAGCTGGTGGTGCGCCGCCACGGCGTCCGCACGAAGGGCCAGGCACCTGCCGTGCACCCCGCGCGGGACGCCGCCTGGGCGGGCTCCGGCCTGGTGGCCGTCACGGCAGCGGCACTGTTCCTGGCCCCCGGCGCGACGGCCGCGCCGACCGCCACGACCTCCGACGCGCGCACCCCGATCGAGGCCGACACGACCTCCCCGATCGGCGACCTGACAGGCATCGCCACCATCGTGGACGACATCGGCACGCTCGTGGACTCGGGCGACCTCGCAGGAGCGAAGACCCGCGCCAAGGACCTCGAGGTCGCCTGGGACTCGTCCGAGGCCGCGATGAAGCCCCAGTCTCCTGCAGATTGGCATTCCATCGACGGTGCGATCGATGAGACGCTTACCGCAGTGCGAGCCGGCACACCCACGCAGGACGCGTGCAGCACGGCCGTGGCCGCCCTGCAGTCGTCCATCGCGACGGTCGAAGGGGAGGCATAAGCGCAGGAAGGGCCAACATGCGGGTCTTGCTCGTCGAGGACGACGCGATGGTCGGCGCGGCCATGGTCGGACGCCTCGAGGACGACGCCTACGCGGTGGACTGGGTGCGCGATGCCCGGTCCGCCGCGGCCAGCGTCGAGACGCACACCTACGATGTGCTCCTGCTCGACCTGGGGCTTCCCGACGTCGACGGCATCGAGCTGCTCGCGAGGCTGCGGCGCGGCGGCGAAGGCACGCCCATCATCGTCGTGACCGCCCGCGACGACGTGGGCAGCAGGGTCACGAGCCTGGATGGCGGAGCGGACGACTACATCGTGAAGCCGTTCGACTCGGTCGAGCTGATGGCGCGGATGCGCGCGGTGCTCCGACGGCGTGGCGAGACCGCCTACGCGGCCACGCTCGAGGCCGGGACCCTGCGTCTCGAGCTCGACAGCCATGCGGCAGTGCGAGCCGACGGGACCCGCGTGGACCTGCCGCGCCGCGAGTTCGCGGTCCTGCGCGCCCTGATGTCACGACCGGGCGCCATCCTGTCGCGGACCGAGCTCGAGCATCAGGTGTACGGCTGGGGCGACGAGGTCGAGAGCAACGCGATCGAGTACGCGATCCACCGTCTCAGGACCAAGCTGGGCAGCGAGGTGATCCGCAACATCCGCGGCGTGGGATGGATGGTGCCACGGCAAGGCCGGCCGTCGTGAGGGCCCGCTCGATCTCAGGACACCTGTCCGTCACGCTCGTCGCGTTGACGCTTGTCGCCGCCTGCATGGGAGGCGCGTGGTCGTATCGGGCGACGTTCACGAACGCGAAGAGCCTGCAGGACGACGTCCTGACGCAGGTGGCGACCCTCGCCGCCAGCGCGGCGGGATCTGGCGCGAGCCTCACGACCGACAGCACGGCCGCCGGCGACGCGGCGACCGACATCGACATCTCCACGCTGGCCCAGGCGGGCCTTCCTCCGTCCACGGCGTCAGGGATCCTCACCGCGACCGTCGACGGCGTCCAGGAGCGGATCGCGATCGCGCGGTTCGGCGACGGCCCCGCGATGGTGGCCTTGCAGCCGGTGGCGGCACGCACGGACATCGCCCGGTCGGCGGCCACGTCCGCGATCGTGCCGTTCCTGATCCTGATCCCCCTCCTGCTCGTCGCTCTGACGCTCGCGACCCGTCGCGCGCTGTCCCCGGTGCGCATGCTCGCGGACGAGCTCGCGCACAGCGAGGACGCGGACCTGACGGCGCTCGACGCTGCATCAGCTCCACGCGAGCTCCAAGGATTCCTGAGGGCGCTCAACGCGCAGCGCGAGCGCGTCGTCGCAACCGTGGCGCACGAACGGCTCTTCATCATGCAGGCCGCACACGAGCTGCGGCTTCCGCTCACCGCCGTCTCCCTGCAGCTCGAGAGGGCCGCACTGGCCCCCGACGACGCGCAGCTGCGCGCTCGACTGGACGACCTCGGCAGCGGCGTGGCTCGCTCCAGGCACGTCGTCGAGCAGCTGCTGTCGCTCGCCCACGCACAGTCGGAGCCCGACGGAGCTCCGCGCTACGAGCCGTTCTCCACCGTCCTCCGCTCGGTCCTGTCCGACATGCTGGTAGCCGCCGACCGCGCGGGAGTCGAGCTCGAGGTGGTCTCAGGCGCCGACGACCACACGCCGGTGCCTGAGACAGCGGCGACATCCGCGATGCGCAACGCGATCGACAATGCGATCAAGCACGGCGGCGACGCCGGCAGGATCATCGTCACCGCCACCACGGAACGGGATGCGCTGGTGGTGACCGTCGACGACGGCGGACCCGGGATCCCCGACCTTGACCGCGCGGTGCGCCCGTTCGCGCGGGGCCCGCGTTCCGACGCCGACGGGAGCGGGCTGGGACTGGCGATCATCGTCGAGCAGATGCACCGGGTCGCGGGCGACGTGTCGATCACCGCGACGAGGCTCTTCCCCACCGGCACGTCGGTGCGGCTGTCGTTCCCGATCGCACTCGCAGGCGAGCCTTCACACGGCACGGTGGCTCGCACCGACCGCGACCGCGCCGACGGCGACCGCGCCGACTCGCGCGTGCCGCGCACCGACCGATGACGGTGCCATGGAACCTGGCCGCCGGCGTCGGCCTTCTGCTGGTGCTCGCGATCGCAGCGCTCACGATCGCAGGCGTGCGCCAGCGGCGCGCCATCGCCGCCGCCTCGCTTCGCGCTGCCGCGCAGCTCGCCTTGGTCGCTCTTGCACTGCGCGGAGTGTTCTCGACACCTCCCACGGCCATCGTGGTCCTGGCCGTGATGTTCGGAGTCGCCACCTGGACCGCTGCACGCCGGGTGCGAGAACACGCGGGCGCGCTCGCGTCGGTGGCGATCGCGATCCTCGCCGGCGCATCGATCACGATCACGATCGTCGTCGGCCTGCCGACCCTCACCCGCGACCTGCGGACCCTGATCGCCGTGTCGGGAATCGTGCTCGGAGGCGCCATGACCGCCGCCACTCTCACCGGCCGCCGACTCACCGCCGCGTTGCGCGACCACCGCGATGAGGTCGAGGCGTGGCTCGCTCTGGGGGCCACCCCACGCGAAGCGGTGCGACCGCTGACGCGCCTGGCGATCCACGAGGCGCTCGTCCCCGCGCTCGACCAGACCCGCACCGTCGGCCTCGTGACCCTCCCCGGCGCGTTCGCAGGCGCACTCATCGGCGGAGCCGACGTCGCCGAGGCCGCGCGGTTCCAGGTCGTCGTCCTGATCGGCCTGCTATGCACGGAGGCGATCACCGCCGTGGTGCTCGCCCACAGGCTCGGCGCACCCGAGCGCCTCCCGACCTCTCTCTAGCAGGCGATCAAGCCCGATCTCACCCCTCTCACGCTCCTCCCATCGACCTCTCCCTAGCGTCGTGGCCATGACGACAGCCGCCATCTCCCTCCGCCAGGTCAGTCACCGGTACGGCGCCACGACAGCGCTCGAGGACCTCACCCTGCACATCCCTCAGGGCGAGATCTTCGGCCTGCTGGGCCATAACGGCGCAGGCAAGACCACCACCGTGAGCATCCTCACCACGCTCCTGAAGGCCACCTCAGGCGACGCGTCGGTCGCGGGCCATGACGTGCGAGACGCCCCGCACGAGGTTCGCCGCGCGATCGGCTACCTGCCGGAGAACGTCGCGTTCTACAACGACCTGACGACCGTGGAGAACCTCACCTTCTTCGCACGCCTGTCAGGCATCCGGCACCCTGAGACGCGCATCGCTGAGGTCCTGGAGTTCGTGGGCTTCACCGGACACGACCGGGAACGCGTCGGGACGTTCTCCAAGGGCATGCGGCAGAGGGTCGGGCTGGCTCAGGCGTTGATCCACCGGCCTGACGTGCTGTTCCTCGACGAGCCGACCTCCGGGCTGGACCCTGAGGGCGTGAAGGCGCTGCGCGAGCTGATCCTGCGCGTGAACGCCGACTGGGGCACCACGATCTTCATGAACACCCACCTGCTGTCCGAGGTGACGAGGACCTGCACCAGCATCGGCATCCTGCGCTCCGGCCGGCTGGTCCACCACGGCTCGCTGGCCGACACGGTGGGCACGTTCCCCACGGAGGAAGCGCTGGAGCGCGCCTACTTCGCGGCCGGAAGCATCCCGTCATGAGCACCGTCGCGACGGCCGCACGGCACGAGCTGCTGGCCAGCGTGCGGGCGAAGGCGCCCTACGCCCTGGTCGCCGCATTCCTGGGGATGGTGGCGGCGTCGACGTTCATCGGCTGGCGCACCACCGTCACCGTGACGGCGATCTACCAGCAGGTGCTCGCCGACGGCCTGACGACGCAGCCGAATCCGTTCACGGATGTGTCGCCCCTGTACTACGTGCGCAACACGGTGATCTACGTGCTGCTCATCGGCTCCCTGATGGCCGCGACTCTCGGCGTGCAGTCGGCGCTGAGAGATCGCAGGGCGGAGACCGCGGCGCTCATCGGCACGCGCCCCGTGGATCAGCGCGCCGTACGGGCCGGCCGCCTGGCGGGCCTCGGAATCCTGCTGGCGGGCCTGGTCGCGATCACCGAGCTGATCACGTGGATCAGCGTGAGCGCCGTGGTCGGCACACCGCTGACCGGCTCCGAGACGCTCGCGGTGGCCGGGTTCGGCGTCCTCACCTGGCTGCTGCTCGTCGGCTTCGCAGGGATCGGCGTCCTCTCTGGACGGCTGCTGCGGCGCGAGCGCACGGCGCTGCTCGCCCCCGTCGTCGTCTGGGCCGTCATCGCGTTCGTGGTGCCGCAGCTCGGCACCGCCGCCCGGCCCGTATCCCTGCTGAACCCCGTGCCCCTGCCCGCGCAGGCGTCGGGAGCGTTCGCCTGGCTCTCCCAGGCGCTGTCCCCGCTGGCGATCACCGAGCATTTCAAGACCTCGTCTGCCGCCCTGCTGGGGTCCCCCTACGCGGGATCCGCGCTCGTCTCCGCGCTGGTCGTCGCCGTGTTCGCCTGCATCGCCCTCACCGCGGCCATCCTGATCCGCGTCGACCGCACCACGGGAGGAACCCATGAGTGAGCTGCTCACGCTCGCCCGCAAGGAGCTGCTGGACCTGCGCCGCGACCGCATCGTCTGGATCGTCCTCGGGACGCTCGGCATCGCCGTGGTCCTGTCCGTGATCGTCGCCTCGCTCGACTACCGCGCCCAGCTGGCCGACTACGAGGCCTACGTGGCGCAGGTGACCGCGTCCGGCAGCGGCGTCACACCGGCCGCACCTCAGCTCTTCCCGCTGCAGCTGCTGCGCGGGGGCATGGAGTACGTGGAGGTGCTCGCCGCGCTGTTCGCGCTGATGATCGGCTACGGGTCGATCGCCAAGGAGCGGTCCCGCGGCACGGTGGACCTGCTGCTCACCCGAGCCCGCTCCGGCACGTCGATCGTGATGGGCAAGCTGCTGGGGCTCGCGATCCTGTGGGCCGCGATCATGGCGGCGATCGTCGTCATCGCGCTCGTGGCCGTCGCAACGGTCGGGGGTGCGGCGATCGGCCTGCACGAGATCGCACGGATGACGCTCGCGGGGGTCGCCGGCTGGGTGTACGTCCTGTTCTGGAGCTCGGTGGCGGTCGCCGTCACGACGCTGACGCGCAACTCCACCGGCGCGCTGCTCACGCTTCTGGTCGCCTGGCTCGTGGTGGTCCTCGTGATCCCGCAGATCGGCGACACGATGGACCCCGACAACCAGATCCCGGGCGGGCTGTTCAAGGCCCTCGCGATCGCCAAGGCGGACGAGCACGCGGTGCTCGCCCACTTCAGCACCTACGAGAGCGCCCGCAACGGGCTCGAGGTCAGCTCCATCTCCAAGCTCTACGAGCGCTTCACGTTCGCGACGCTCGGCATCAAGGAGATCTACAACGGCCACAGCCTCGCCGTCGTCTGGGACGGCACGTTCCGCTACGTCTACGGCGCCTTCGCGTTCACGGCTGCCGCCCTCACCTTCGCGGCGGCATCCGGCCGCCGCATCCACACCCTCAGGAGGTCCTGATGCACCACCCGTTCCACCGCCGCGCCGCGGCCGCCACCACCGCCGGCCTCGTCGGCCTCGCGCTCCTCACCGGCTGCTCGACGGCCAGCCCGTCCAGCTCGACAGGTACGTCGTCCGGGCCCGCCCCCACCACGGCGTCCGGGGCGACCACCGCGTCGGCTGTGTTGCCCGTCGCCTCCGACCCGATCGTCGACACCTCCACCACCCCCGGCCTCGCGGTCACCCAGGTGCTCCTTGAGGACAACACTGACGCGTCGGGGGCCGCCATCTCCGACTGCCTGCAGGTGACGATCTCCAACACGTCGTCCCAGGAGGCCACGGGTCTCGAGATGTTCTACACGATGACCGATACGACGACCGGTGCGTCCGAGTCCTACTACCAGGCGCTCGACGGCCTCTCGATCCCTGCGGGCGGTTCGGCCACCGTGTGGTTCGACGGCGGCAGCGGCACCGGCCACTACGCGGAGAACGCTTACAGCATCTATCGCTCGTCCACCAACGAGATCGACTTCACGGTCGAGGTCGCCGCGTCCGGGCTTCAGATCGCGACCGGCACCGGCATCAAGAGCCCTGGCGGCGCCGAGCAGGCCGACTGAGCCGCGTAGCATCGGGGCACACCCGAGGCATGCCGAAGGGAGAGGACGACGATGAGGGTCCTGGTGGTCGACGACGAGCCACGGCTCACCTCCATCATCCAGCGCAGCCTGGCCGAGGCCGGCTACGCGGTCGACGTGGCCCACACCTCCGATACGGCGCTCGAGCAGGCGGCCGTCGAGACGTACGACCTGATGATCCTCGACGTGATGCTCGCCGGGTCCCCCATCGACGGCTACGAGCTGTGCACCGAGATCCGCAGGAACGACCCGGACGTGCCGATCCTCATGCTCACAGCGCTGGGTACGATCGCCAACCGGGTGACAGGGCTCGACGGCGGAGCCGACGACTACGTCGTCAAGCCCATCCACGTCCTCGAGCTCCTGGCCCGGGTGCGCGCACTGCTCAGGCGCGCACCCCGGGCCGATGCGCCGGTGCTCACCGTCGGATCGATCGCGCTCGATCCGGCCTCACGACAGGTGACGTGCGACGGTCAGGCCGTCGAGCTGACCGCGAAGGAGTTCGCCGTGCTCGAGTACCTCATGCGGAACGCGGGCCGGGTGGTCAGCGCCAGCGAGCTGATCGACCATGCGTGGGACTCGAACTACGAGGGCTACTCCAACGTCGTCCAGACCTACATCCGCTACCTGCGCCGCAAGCTCGGAGCCGTCGGAGCAGGCGAGGCGATCCAGACGCACCGCGGCGCCGGCTACGTGATGAGGGTCGACGGATGATCGTCCGGCGCACGACCGTGCGGCTCACGTTCACGTTCACGGCGATCATGCTCGCGGTCCTCGCCGTCGCATTCGTGGGCATCTACGTGTTCGCGACATTCGCATTCGACTTCGACGTCGTCACGACCGACAACGGGCTCTCGAACGACGGCGCCGTCACCCACGCGCTCGACAGCCTCCGCACCGTGCTGCTGCTCGCGTACCTCGCGGTGGCGCTCGCCCTGCCGTTCGTGAGCTGTGCGATGGCTCGGCTCGCGCTCAGGCCGCTGCATCGCAGCTACGAGGTGCAGGCGCAGTTCGTCGACGCCACGTCGCACGAGTTCAGAACGCCTCTGGGAATCCTCCTGGGCGAGTTGTCGTGGGCGCTCCTCAAACGCCGCACCGCAGCCGAGTACGAGGAGTCGATCCGCACGTCGCTCGAGACCGTCGAGAGCCTCTCCCACCTCACCGACCAGCTGCTTCTCCTTTCCCGCGACGACCGCGTCGAGCTCGCGTCAGGGAGGGAACGACTGCCACTGTCCGAGATCGCGGCCGAAGCCGCCGACCTCGCATCCCGCGCCGACGGCGCCGCCGACCGTCTGCACATCGAGGCCGGCGACGACGTCGACGTGCTCGTCTCCCGAGACCTCATGGTCAGCGCCGTACGCAACCTCATCGACAACGCCCTCAAGTTCTCCGGCCCCGACGGCACCGTCACCGTGCGCGCCTCCAGGCACGGATCAGCCGCCGTCCTGACCGTCAGCGACGACGGCCCAGGCCTGACCAAGACCGACGCCAACAGGGCCTTCGAGAGATTCTGGCGCGCCCCTGCCACGTCCCACATCGCAGGACATGGCATGGGCCTGCCACTGGTGCGCAGCATCGTCGAAGCCCACGGCGGTCGAGCCGAGCTCACGGGCCACCCCGGCGGCGGCGCCACCGCGAGGATCAACCTCGATGCCGTGTAGCGGGGACCTCCCCTCGGGAGCCAGGCGCGACGCGCTCCCGCGCCAAGATCGGCAGAGTGAAGCCATCCTCAGAGCCCTCGCACCTCCAGGGCAAAGCAGAAGGGCCGCTCACCCGGGAGAAACTCCCTGGTAAACGGCCCTTCGAGTGGTAGCGGGGACAGGATTTGAACCTGCGACCTCCGGGTTATGAGCCCGGCGAGCTACCGAACTGCTCCACCCCGCGTCGTTGCGGGTATCAGTCTAACAGCGATTCGGGCGGCCGCTGACCACCCTGCCCTCGACCGCGCGGGCCGAGGGCAGGGAGACCCGCGTTCACGAGGCGGACGGGGAGGCGGACGGGCTGGGCGAGGCGGTCGCGGCGGAGCCCGAGCCATCCGTCGACGTGGCGGCGAGCGCCGCGTCGAGCTGATCCTGCGCGACGACCGCATCCTGCAGGGCCTGATCCAGCGCGTCCTGAGCGTCCCCGTATGCGGCGAAGTCGCCGGCCGCGAGCGCGGTGTTGCCGTCGGTGATCGCCTGCTGTGCACGGTCGAGTGCGTCCCGCAGATCCTGGCGAGCCTGGGCGGCCGCGGTCGTGTCGGTCGTCCCGCCTGTGGAGCCGCCGCTCGTGGAGCCGTCCGAGCCGCCTGTCGTCGTCCCCGTGTCGGGTTCGACAGTGCCGTCGGATGCGCCGTCGCCGAACACCTGGTCGAGCGCCTCCGCCAAGGTGTCCGCGAATCCGACCTGGTCACCGAAGGCGACGAAGACCTTCCGAAGCAGCGGCACCTGCGTGCCCGTGCTCGCCTGCACGTAGACCGGCTGAACGTAGAGCAGGCCGCCACCGACCGGCAGCGTGAGCAGGTTGCCGTTCTTCACCGTCGACTCGCCCTGGCGCAGGATGTTCAGCACCGTCTGCGCCTCGGAGTCGGCGTTGAAGTTGTTCTGGACCTGGCCAGGCCCTGGGATGGTCGTGTCGCGCGGCAGCTCGAGGAGTCGCAGCGTGCCGTAGTCCGAGGAGACCTCGCCGGCGGTGTCGCCGGTCTCCGAGTCCACCGCAAGGTATCCGGTGAGGATGTTGCGCGCGTTGTCGCCCGCAGGGATGAAGTTCGACGTGAGCGAGAACGTCGGGTCCGCCTGACCCGGCATCTGCAGCGTCAGGTAGTACGGCGCCTGGAGGCTCGTCGAGTCGTTGGGGTCGTCGGGCACCTGCCAGAAGTCGCCCTCCGAGAAGAAGGTGGCCGCGTCGGTGACGTGGTACTTCGACAGCTGGTAGCGCTGGATCTGGAACAGGTCCTCGGGGTAGCGCAGGTGGCTCATGAGGCCCGACGAGATCTCCGACATGGGTCGGATCTCGTTCGGGAAGATGGACTGCCAGGTCTGCAGGATCGGATCCTGGTCGTCCCAGGCGTACAGCGTCACGGAGCCGTCGTACGCGTCGACCACGGCCTTCACCGAGTTGCGGACGTAGTTCAGCAGGGTCGGCTGAAGCGAGTCGGAGGCGCCTGCGAACACGGACGACGCGTCGACGAGCGACGAGTACGGGTACGCCGACGTGGTGGTGTAGCCGTCGACGATCCACACCACACGCCCGTCGACCACCGCGGGGTACGCGGTCGAGTCGAGCTCGAGGTACGGCGCCACGCGGGCCACGCGCTCGATCGGGTCGCGGTAGTACAGCACCTGCGACTCGGACGTGACACGGTCGGAGAACAGGATCTGCTCGTCGCCGAAGGAGATCGCGTACATGAGCTTCTCGAACAGGTTCCCGATCGACGGGCCGCCGTCGCCGCTGTACGTCGTGTTCTGCTGGCCGTTGGCCGACGCGTCGTCGGGGTAGTCCAGCTCCCACGAGGGGGTGCCCTCAGGGGCGCCGACGATCGAGTAGTCAGGCAGGTTCTGGCCGAAGTAGATGCGCGGCTCGTAGTCGCCGAGCAGGCCGGACGACGGGATGCCGCCCTCGAGGAACGAAGGCTGGCCGTCCGAGGTGAGGACGTTGCCGTACGCCGCCACCACGCCGAAGCCGTGCGTGTACACCGTGTGATCGTTGATCCAGTTGCGGCTGCCCGAGTCGAGTCCGTCGAGGTTCAGCTCGCGCACCGCGATGACCGTGTCCTGGCTCAGCCCGTTGATGACGTAGCGGTCCACGTTCAGCTGGTCCTCGAACGTGTAGTACTGCTTGTTCTGCTGCAGCTGCTGGAACGCGGGCGCCACGATGTTCGGGTCGAGCAGGCGGATCTGGGTGGTCGTCTCCGCGTCCGCGCGAAGCGCGGTCGCGTCGGCCTCGGTCGTCGCGGCATACGGCGTCACCTCGACGTTGTCGATGCCGTACGCGATCCGCGTCGCATCGATGTTGCGCTGGATGTACTCCGTCTCGAGCTCCTGCTCGTTCGGGTTCACCTGGAACCTCTGCACGACGGCCGGGTAGATCCCGCCGATCGTGACCGCGGCCAGCACCATCAGCGCGACGCCGACGATGGGGATGCGCCAGTCGGCCCGCCAGATGACCACAAGGAAGAGGATCCCGACGATCACCGCGATGCCGGCCAGGATGCCGCGCGACGGCAGCACGGCGTTCACGTCGGTGTACGAGGCGCCGTAGATCCGCGTCCCCTGCTTGGTCAGCAGGCTGAAGCGGTCGAGCCAGTAGTTCGCTGCGATCCCGAGCATGACGATGAGGCCCAGGACCGCCAGCTGGATGCGCGCACCCTTCGAGGCGATGAACTTGCGCCCACCCCCTGCGATCGAGCCGTAGAGCAGGTGCACGAACGCGGCCACGACGGCGCACAGGATCGAGATCGCCAGCACGTACGCCACGAGCGAGCGCAGCACCGGCAGCGTGAAGATGTAGAAGCTCGCGTCGAGCCCGAACTGCGGGTCCGAGGTGCCGAAGGGCTGCCTGTTCAGGAACAGGAGCACCTCCTGCCACTGCGACGCCATCGCGCCGCCGGCGATGAGGCCCACGAGCGCAGGCAGGGTGATCATGACAGCACGCTCGAGCGGCTCGATCTGCTCGCGGTAGCGATCGAGGCTGGAGCGCCCGTCGCTGCGCGCGGGGCGCGCGCGCTTCGCGAGGTGGAGCGACGCCCATACGGCCGCCGCGGCGATGCCGCCGAACAGCACGAACAGGACGACGCGCGCCAGCCACTGGGTCCAGACCACCTGGAAGTACCCCACCTGCCGGTACCACGCCACCTCGGTGTAGAGGTTCGCGGCGATCACC
The DNA here is from genome assembly GCF_032102965.1 of Demequina capsici. Lineage (NCBI taxonomy): Bacteria > Bacillati > Actinomycetota > Actinomycetes > Micrococcales > Demequinaceae > Demequina > Demequina capsici. The sequence continues at coordinate 2,336,625 of NZ_CP134880.1, forward strand.
GCGAGCACCACCAGGACGCCGACCACGATCGCCGTGATGGCGAGCGGGCTGCGGCGGCGCGGCACACGGAGCGGTCGTGGTGGGTGGGGCTGATTGCCGTCTGCGGCGAACGTCACTGTCGGTCCTCACGAGCTCGTCGGTCGGTGCCGCCAGGCGGCGGCTCGAAGGTGCTGTCGACTAGCCTGCCACAGCCTCGCACGTGGGCAGGTCCTCCGTCTGTCCCGCGCCGATCGCCTCGATGGCCGCGTACGCCTCGTCGATGTCCTTCACCGCCACAACGGACAGTCCGTCGGGAACGTGCCCGACGGCCTCCGAGCAGTTGGCGACCGGCGCCAGGAACCAGTCGGCGCCGTCACGTCGGGCGCCGATCATCTTCAGGTCGATGCCGCCGATCGCGCCCACGTTGCCGAGCGAGTCGATGGTGCCGGTGCCCGCGACAGCCGCACCGTTCAGCTCGTCCTTCTCCGTCAGCTTGTCCATGATCCCGAGCGTGAACATGAGGCCCGCACTCGGGCCCCCCACCGTGTCGATCGCCACGTTCACGTCGATCGGGAGGTCGAACGTGGGATCGACCAGGATGCCCATGATCGGGTTGCCATCCGCGTCCGCCACCAGCGCGAACTGGACGTCCCTGGTGATGCCGTCCCTGTCGATCGTGACCGTGAGCTCGTCGCCCACCGCGTGCGCGGCGATCGCGTCGGACAGGTCGCGGAAGCCGTCGAGGTGCTCACCGTCCACCGCGGTGAGGACGTCCCCCACCTGCAGCACGCCCGACGCAGCGGAGGAGTCGAGCACGACGGCCACCGTGAGCGTCGCCGACACCTCGGTTCCCAGCGCCTCGAGCGCCGAGACCGTCGCGGCCTCCTGCGAGGTCACCCACTCCTGGTGCGACTGCTGCTCCACGGCGTCGGCCTCCTGGTCCGTGCCGAAGACAGCCTCACGCGGCGTGGTGTACGCCGAGCTCGAGAGGTAGCCGCGCAGCACCGAGCCCATCGTCATCAGCCGGGACCCGGCGTCCTGCACCGAGACCGTCACTAGCCTGAGCTCACCGGACGGCTCGTACGTGGGCGCACCTGAGATGGAGACGAGGGGGGTCCCGTCGGAGCCCGTGCCAAGCGTGTCGTAGGTGGGCCCGGGCCCACCGATCGCATACGGCGACGGCAGCAGCGCCAGCACAGCGACGAGCGCGCTCGTCGCGAGCCCCGCAGCCGCCACGACCTTCTCACGGCGCGTCGCGAGGCCCTCCGAGAACCGACCGTGGGGCGCCGGGTCCGCGGCGAGGTCGTCGATCGTGGGCATCTCATCAGCGCCGGGGGCGGAGTCGTCCATCACCGCACCATCATTGCTCATAGCGAACGCGGCGCCCAAACGCCTCCCCCGAACGTTACGTTGGTCGAAGGCGACGCACCCCTGCGGCGCTCCAAGTGTCGAGGAGACGCCGTGACCGACGATCAGACCCCCTGGATGCGCCTTCTGCGCGAGCTCTTCGGGGACGACGCCGAGGAGGCGCTCGCCGAGCTGCAGCGCATGGGGATGGACCCGCAGGCGCTCGCACAGGCGTCCGGCATGGGCACGTCGCCCGCGATGATGGACCACGTCCTCCGCCAGATCCGCACCCTCCTGTCGCAGTCGGCCGGCGAGGACGTGAACTGGCAGCTCGCGCACGACGTCGCCCGTGGCCTCGCTGCCCAGGGCGGAGACCCCACCGTCACCGCGCACGTCGCCGCCGAGCATCGGGCGATCGTGTCCGAGGCCGAGCTCTGGCTCGACGCGGCCACCGACCTCGATCCGTCCCGGCTCGAGCCGCGCGTGTGGAGCCGCGCCGAATGGGTCGAGGCGACGCTGCCCACATGGCGGTCGCTCGCGGGCCCGGTGGCGGTGAGCGTCTCGCAGGCCCTCGGGAGCGTCCTCGGTCGTGACCTCGCAGGCGCCGACGACCCCGACGATCCCGCGAACGCGCTGCTCGGCGAGCAGGGCCGCGCCATGATCTCCTCCGTCAGCCCCACCGTGTGCGGCATGCACGTGGGCCAGGCGGCGGGAGAGATGGCGCGTGAGGCGTTCGGCGGCACCGACCTGGGGATCCCACTGCTGCCGGAGCCTCGCGTCGCGATCGTGCCCAAGGCCGTCGAGGACTTCGCCCACGGCCTGGAGGGCGTCGACGAGCATGAGGTGAAGGCCTTCCTCGCGCTGCGCGAGGCCGCGCACGTGAGACTGTTCCAGGCCGCCCCGTGGCTCCAGGCCTCGCTGCACTCGCTCATCGAGCGCTACTCGCAGGGCATCAGGATCGACGCCGACGCGCTCGACGAGGCCGTGCGGGACGCCGGCTACGGCGATCCGGCGAAGCTGCAGAAGGCGCTGACCCGCGGAATCTTCGCGCCCGAGCATTCGGACGAGCAGTCCGCGACGCTCGAGTCGATCGAGACGCTGCTGGCGCTCGTCGAGGGCTGGGTGCAGGACGTGACGATGCGCGCCGCAGCTCCGCATCTTGCGTCGCTCAGCCAGCTGAGCGAGATGATGCGCCGGCGGCGCGCCGCCGGCGGGCCCGCGGAGGACACCTTCGCGACCCTGCTCGGGCTCGAGCTGCGCCCGCGTCGTATGCGCGACGCCGCGGCGATGTGGGCGGCCCTCGCCTCGAAGGCGGGTCCCTCTGCGCGCGACGAGGTGTGGTCGCACCCGGATCTGCTCCCGACCGCGGAGGATCTCGAGGACTGGTCGGCGTGGGTCGAGCGCCGCGTCTCGGGCGACACCGTCGACGACATGGATCGCGAGCTCGAGCGGCTCCTCGGTGGCGGCGGAGGGCCCGAGCAGGGCGACGAGCCCGCTCACGAGTGACCCGCGCGTCGCGCGCGCGACTCACCGGCACCACGGTGCGCGAGCCCGCCCCCGGGTGACGTAGGCTCTAGCGGTCGCCTGCGGCCGTCGCGACACGGCGTGCTGGGATGACGACCTTTCGCGGTACCTCCCGTCTACGCTGGGGGGCGAAGGGTCCACGAGACCGATCGACGTGCGGCCAGGGGGCCGCGCCCTACGAAGGAGGAAAGGCTCATGGGCGAGAAGTACCAGGGCGAGTTCTACTGCGTGAAGTGCAAGGAGAAGCGCGAGACCGAGGGTGACGTCGTCGTCGCCAACGACCGCCGCATGGCGAAGGGCATCTGCCCGGTGTGCGGCACCAAGCTCAACCGCATCCTCGGCAAGGCGTAAGCGCCCCACCGACCTCACGAAGGCGGGTCGTCCCTCACGGGGCGGCCCGCCTTCGTGCGTATGCGGGCATCTCTCGGGTCCGTCTGGATTCCACCCTGTGGACAGCCGCCATGAGGGCATGCGGCGATGGCACGATCGGGCCATGCGCCTCAAGCCGTGCACTCCCGTTCTCGCCCGTCCCGACGGCGGCCTTCAGGTCGGCGTCGCTCGTCCGGTCCTTCTCAGGGGCCTCGACGCCGCGCAGCAGTCGCTCGTGCGCGCCGCCGAGACCGCGCACGTCGGTGCGCGAGACCTCGCGGTGCTCGGCACCGCCGGACGCCATCTGTATGACGCGGGCCTTCTCGCTGAGGACGCCGTCGCACCCACGGGGGTGGTCGCGATCCAGGGCGCCGGCCGGGTGGGCCTCGAGCTGGGCGCCGCGCTCGCTGCGGCGGGCCTGCGCGTGGGCTTCACGGACCGTCGCCCCGCCGCTGAGGAGCCGGGCCTGTATCCGCGCCGCGCTCTCGTGTCCACCTGCGCCGGCGGCGCGGCGTGGGCGGTGCGCGAGCGGCAACCAGACGCCCACGTGGTCGATCCGGCGAATCCGTCGCTGGTGGTGCTCGTGACGCTCGGGGGCGCCGCCCGCCACGCGACCGCACAGTGGGAGCACGACGGCGTGCCGCACCTGGTGATCAGCCTCGACGATTCCGGCGCGATAGTGGGTCCGCTGGTCGTCCCGGGCGTCACCGCGTGCGGACGGTGCGTGGCGCTTGAGCGCACGGACCACGATCCGGCGTGGCCCGCGCTCCTGGATCAGCTGTCCGTCCGCGCTCCCAAGCCCGCGCCTGGCATCGTTCCCGATGTGGTGGCGACCGCGGCACGCATGATCACCGCGCACCTGCGCAGGGCCGCTGTCTCGGGAGAGTCGTGGCGAATCGACGCGGGTGCTGCGCCACGGCGGTTCGAGTCGAGTCCGCACCCGCGGTGCGGTTGCGGCGCCGCGGTCCAGACGCCCGCGATGGCGCGGGCCTCTCGCTGACAGCCTCGCGCCTCGCGTGCGCTGCGGCGCCGAGGCCGATGCCGAGGCGACGCTGCCTAGGCAACGCTGCTGAGGCGACCCGCAGCTGCAGCGGTCGGTGACGCGCTGCCTCCGCCTCAGTGCTGGGCCACGATCTCCAGGATGTCGAGGCCGTACTGCTCAAGCTTCGACTGGCCGATCCCGCCGATCTTCGCCAGGTCGCCACGAGTGCCGGGCCTGTCGCGCGCGATCTGCACCAGCGACGTGTCCACCAGCACGGTGAACGCAGGCTTGCCTGCGGCCTGCGCGGTCTCCAACCGCCACCTCTTCAGCGACTCGAACAGTCGCAGCTGCTCGGCGTCGAGCTCCTGAAGCTCCGCCTTGGTGGATCGCCGGGGTGCGCGTGCAGGAGCGGCGTCCGGCCACCACCGCTCGAGGAATCGTGTCCGCTTCCTTGTGGCCTTCCCGCCTTCGCGTCGCGCACGGGCGAACGACAGCGCCAGATGCTCACGAGCCCGGGTGATGGCGACATAGAGCAGGCGTCGCTCCTCCTCCACCGCCTCGTCGGTCTCCGCCATCGAGATGGGCATCAGCCCTTCCGAGCAGCCGACCACGAAGACGGCGTCCCACTCGAGACCCTTGGCCGCGTGGATCGAGCTGAGGGTGACGCCTTCGACGGCTGGCGCATGCTGCGCCTGGGCGCGTTCCACCAGGTGGTCGACCAGGTCCCGCATGGTCATCTCGCCGCCTGCATCCGCGTCCAGATCGTCGGCCAGCTGGACGAGCGCCTGCAGGTTGTCCCACCGCTCCCGCACCGCGCCCCGCTCCGCGGGGGGCGACTCTGCCCATCCGATGTCGCTCAACGCGGAACGGACCCGCTCTCCCAACGAGGCCTCGTCGGGCGCGACAGCAGCCGCGCGCAGCAGCACCATCGCTCGCTTGACCTCGTCACGGTCGAAGAACCGTTGGCCACCACGCACGAGGTAGCCGACGCCGCGCTCCGCGAACGCCTCCTCGAACAGCTCGGACTGGCTGTTCGTGCGGTAGAGCACCGCGATCTCGCTCGCTGACACGCCTGAGGCGATGAGCGCCTGCGCAGCGTCCGCGACGCCCGCAGCCTCCGCGGCGTCGTCCGGATAGGCCTTGAATCCGACCGCCGGACCAGAGGGCCGCTGCGCGACAAGCTCGACGCCTGCGTCCGCCACGCCCCGCCGGGCCATGAGCCCGTTCGCAAGGTTCACCACCTGCGGGGTGGACCGGTAGTCGCGCACCAGTCGGACCGTCTGCGCCGCGGGATACCTGCGTGAGAAGCCGAGCAGGTGACGAGGGCTGGCACCCGCGAAGGAGTAGATCGTCTGCGCGGGATCTCCCACGACGCACAGGTCCTCGCGCCCGCCCAGCCACTGGTCCAGCAGGAACTGCTGCAGCGCCGACACGTCCTGGTACTCGTCGACCACGAAGTGCCTGTACTGACGCCGGATCTGGTCCCCCACCTCCGCGTGCCTGCCGATGATGTCGGCCAGCAGCAGCAGGATGTCCTCGAAGTCGAGGACCACCGCGTCCGTCTTCACCTCCTCGTAGGCCCGCATCGCGTCCGCCACCTGCGTGCGGTTGAGGCCGGCGGGCTCGGGGCGCGACGAGTCGGCGGTGACCCGCACGTAGTCCTCTGCGGCGACGAGCGACACCTTGGCCCACTCGATCTCGCTCGCAAGATCGCGGACGGCGAGGCGGTCGAGGCTGAGGCCCACCTGGCGTGCCGCGCGACCGATCAACGGCGCCTTGTGCTCCACGATCTGCGGGATCTGCCCACCGACCACCTGCGGCCAGAAATAGCTGAGCTGCCGCAGCGCCGCGGCGTGGAAGGTGCGCGCCTGCACACCGGTCGCGCCGAGGGCCCGCAGCCGCTGCCTCATCTCCCCTGCCGCACGCGCGGTGAACGTCACCGCCAGGACCGACTGAGGGTTGTACGCGGACACCCGGACGCCGTACGCGATGCGATGCGTGATCGCGCGCGTCTTGCCCGTGCCCGCGCCGGCGAGCACGCACACCGGGCCGTGGAGTGCGGTGGCGACCGCGCGCTGCTCCGGGTCGAGCGCTTCGAGGATCTGGTCTGCTGACATCACAGGCATTGTGTCAGCCGACGCTGACAGTCCACGCATGTGCCGGATCGCGACGGGAGCCACGAGCCTTGTGCGAGCCTGGGGACGCCGGTCGCGACGCGCACGCGAGAGCATCCGGCACGCCGTCGCACGGCAACCATGCCGACGACGTTGCGACCGCGGGTCAGACGTCGATGCGCTCGTCAGGCGCCGGGTCGGTGATCGGGCCGCCGAACCAGGACTCGATGAGTCGACGCGCGATAGATCCGTGCGGTGCGAGCACCACCTCGCCATCCGCCACGAGCGCGACGATCTCCTCTCGGGACACGAACCGCGCCTCGGTGATCTCCTCGCCGTCGACGCTCGGCTCCGTCGCGTCCGTCCTGGCCGTGAACCCGACCATCACGGACGCGGGGAACGGCCACGGCTGCGAACCGGCATACGCGACGTGGGTCAGCTCGATCCCTGACTCCTCCCACACCTCGCGGTGCACCGCCTGCTCGAACGTCTCACCGGGCTCGACGTAGCCCGCGAGGATCGAGAACCGCTTGGGCGACCAGTGCGCCGCATGCGCGAGCAGCAGCCGATCGGCCTCGTCCACGATCGCCACGATGACGGCCGGGTCGACGCGCGGGTAGTGCTCACGCCCGTCGGCCGGGCAGCGCCTCACCCATCCTGCCTTCACCGGCTCCGTGGCGGCGCCGCAGCGTGCGCAGTGGCCGTGCGACGCGTGCCATGCCTCGAGCGCCACCGCGGTGGACCCCAGCTCTCGATCCCTCAGGCCCTCGGCGCCATGCGCCGCGAACGGCTGGAGGAGGTCGCGCAGGCCGACGAGCCGCTCTCCTCCGATGCCGTCGTATCCGTCCGCGAACGACGGGTCGGCGGGGACGATCGCGATCAGGTCCCTGCCGTTCTCGCGGCCCAGGTAGACGCGCAGTCTCGCCTCAGGATGCTCCGCCGGCGGCAGCTCCACGAGCCGTCCCGCGGACGCGAGCAGTCTTCCCTCGGTGACGACGATGGCGGTGGCCGCGTCCAGATCTGCGGAGTCCCGCAGCTCGGTCGCACGGTCGACGATCAGCGGGTCCGGCCTGCTCCAAGGGTCGCTCACGGCTCCACGGTACCCCCGCATCCAGGCCGCTCCGCCGAGGCCGACACGGCATACGGCGGTGCGCGGACCGGACCGGCACCTCCACGGATCGGCCCTGGACGCCCACCTCTGCGCGGCGTGGAGCGTGGTGACGAGGCCGCCTTCGCTCTATGGTGAGCACGTGCCTCGTTCACCGCTCGCCCTCGCGGCGCTGGCGTCGGTCGCGGTGCCGGGACTGGACGTGTACGACGTCCTGCGCTCCCCGCACTCGGATTCCGACTTCGACGTGGTCGTCGTCAAGGACGCCACGGGCCGGCGTTGGCTTGTGCGCGCCCCCAGGCGGCCCGCCGCCGGCGCGGCGTTGGAGGCGGAGCGCGGACTGCTTCAGGCGCTCACCCGCGCCAAGGAAGCCGAGCTGGTCGACTTCGCGGTGCCGTCTCCAGCCGGCGCGGCCACACTGGCCGATGGCGAGGGTCGCGCGCTCGTGTACAAGGAGGCGCCCGGCGCCCCGCTCGTGCTCGCGGAGGTGGTCGGGGGGCCTGGGCTCGCCGCGTCGATCGGACGCGCGCTCGCCTCCGTGCATGAGCTGCCGGTGCAGCTCGTCGAGGATCTGGGCCTGCCGTCGTACTCCGCAGAGGAGCACCGCGAGCGTCGCCTGGCCGAGCTCGACGCCGGGGTGCAGACGGGCCTCATCCCGCCTCGCCTCGCGGATCGGTGGGAGCAGCAGCTGGAGAACGTGTCGTGGTGGCGGTTCGAGCCGACGGTGGTCCACGGCGACATGGGCGAGCATCAGCTGCTGGTGCGCGAGGGCCGCATCTCGGGGATCGTCGACTGGATGGACGCCCGCGTGGCGGACCCGGCGGACGATCTGGCCTGGTTGGTGGCGGCGGCCCCCGAGGACGTGCTCGACTCCGTGGTCGAGGCCTACGGCATGGCGAGGCGTGAGACGCGCGACCCGCATCTGTTGGACCGCGCACGGCTCGCCTCGGAGATGGCGCTGCTGCGGTGGCTCATGTACGGCGTGCGCACCGAGGATCAGGCGATCATCGAGGACGGCCAGGGCATGCTCATGGACCTTGAGGCGCTGCTCTTCGACGACGTGGACGACGACGCAGACCTCTGAGCCGGCGGTCACGGCCCGGCGATGAGCGCTTCGATCTCAGCCCTGTCGAGCAGCCGCTCCGGCCGCACCGTCCGATCGGCTGCCACGTAGTAGAAGGCGGCATCGATCTGGTCCAGGGGCAGCCCCGTGTGCTCCGACCATGCGAGCCGGTACATCGCGAGCTGGACCTCTCGTGCGGCCCGCTCGTGGTCGTCCTTCGGGGGCCGACCGGACTTCCAGTCGACGACGGTGACACGGTCGAGCCCCCCGCCTGCGGGAAACACGGCGTCGATGCGCGACCTCACCGAGACCCCTCCGAGGGGCAGCTCGACATCGACCTCGACGTCCGTCGGGACCCGCCGGGCCCACTCCGACGACTCGAAGCTCGCCTTGAGCGCCTCGAGGTCGACCGATAGGTCCTCATCGGGCCCGAGATCGTCGTCGTCGAACAGCGCGATCTGTCCGTAGCGGGACTCGATCCACGCGTGCAACGCCGAGCCTCGTTGGGCGGCGAACGTCGGCTCCTGCGGGACGGGCCGGCGAAGAGTCCGGGCGAACTCGTCACGGCTCCTGCGCATCGAGACGAGCGCCGAGGTCGACAGGTGCGACGGCATCGCCACCTCCGATGCGCCGCCGTGGCGTGCCTGACCCTCGGCGAGCATCGCGGCGATCTCGTTCGCCAGCGGCAGGGCGACCCCGTCGGGCACCGTGCCGGGCTCGCGCGCGATGACGCGACGTGCGAGGTCGCGCCTGCGTCGCTGAGGAAGCGTCTCAGGTCGAGGCCAGACGCCTTCCTGCACCCGGGGCGCAGGCGGCTCCTGGTCGTCCTGCGGCGCCGGCGCCCAACCCTCGTCGGTGACGATCCCGGCGTGACGCAGCTCCTCGATGAACTGCGAGGGGCTGCGCGGCTTCTTCCCGTCCGTGTACCAGGACCCTGAGACGAGCACGTGGCTCCGCGCACGGGTGAGCGCCACGTAGAACAGGCGTCGTTCCTCGTCGACTGCGTGATCTCCGGCAGCTTCACGCAGCTCGTCGATCGAGTCCGCGAGCGCCTTGTGGTCGGTGGCGGCTCGCCAGTTCCACACCGGCAGCGAGCGCGCATCCATCCTGAGCTCCCACGGCACCTCGGGGTCCCCTGAGAGCCAGGCGCCCTTCGACCGGCTGATCGAGGGGAACGAGTCCTGGACTGCGCCCGGCACGGCGACGACGTCCCACTCGAGTCCCTTGGCGGCGTGCACCGTGAGGATCTGCACCGCGCCGGGCTCGGGGTCTTTCACCGGCGCATCGAGCCCCCTTTCCTCGCTCCGCGCTGCCTCGAGCCAGTGCAGGAAGGCGCTGAGCGTCGCGTGCTCCGCACCTTGCGCGAAGCTGCGGGCGGCGTCGAGGAAGGCGTCGACGTTGCGCCTGATGCGCCCGTCGGGGCTCGCGACGTCCGCTTCGATGTCGAGCCCCCAGACCCGTTCGGTGAACGCGATCAGCTCGGTGAGGGGCAGGTAGGTGTGCTGCCGGATCTGATCGATCGCCCTCTGCAGGGATCGCAGGCGGGACCGCGCCTCATCGGTGAGGGCTCTGCCTTGCGAGCCGAAGGCGGCTGGGGGCTCCTGCGCGAGCGCATCCACGATGCTCGCGCCTGACTCGCGCGACGCCCTGGGCCCCGCGAGCTGCTCTGCCCAGTCCTGGAGCGCGATCAGGTCGCGAGGACCGAGGTTCACACGCTCCGAGGTGAGCAGGCGCATCAGCGAGTCTCCGCGAGACGGGTCGTGCGCCACCTCGAGCAGTGCGACGAGGTCTGCGACGTCCGGGGTGTCGAGCAGGCCGCCGAGCCCCACCACCTCGAAGTCGATGCCTCGGGCGGCGAGCGCGTCGACGATCATGGGGATGGTCGCACGACGGCGGCACAGCACGGCCGCCTCGACGGGCCGGTCGGGCTGATGGCCGAGCTCATGCCTGCGGGCGACGATGAAGTCGACGACGTGCTCGGCCTCATCCTCGAGCGTCTCTGCCATGTGCGCGGTCACCCCGGCTGCGGCGCGCACCGGCTCCGGGATGCCGAGGTGCTCTCCGCGCGACATGAGCGGCTTGACCTCCACCGAGGTCGCCTCGCGCAGGGGGTCGACGCTGGCGTTGGCCGCGTGCAGCACGCTCGCCTCGTTGCGCCACGACACGGACAGCGAGGCGTCGCGCGCGTCGAGCAGGTGCTTGAAGTCCTCGAGCGCCGCCGCCGAGGCGCCACGGAACCCGTAGATCGCCTGGTTCGGATCGCCGACAGCCATCATCGGGTGCTCGGTGCCGAACAGCTCGACGAACAGCTGCAGCTGTGCGGGGGAGGTGTCCTGGAACTCGTCGAGCAGCACGGCGCGGTAGCGGGCCCGCTCGGACTCCTTGACGGCCGGCAGGGCGGCGAGCTCCACGGCGATCGCGACCTGGTCGGAGAAGTCGAGCAGCGCCCCTGCGTGCTTGCGTGCCCGGAAGTCGTCGACCAGGTCGGTCATCGACCTCAGGGTCCGCACCGCCTTGATCCTGTCGGCGAGGGTCTTCGTCATCGCGGTGGGGGCCGGATCGCCTTGCTTCTTGGGCAGGGCGTCGAATGCGGCCGTCATCTGGTCGAGGTAGGAGCGCAACCTGTCCGTCGTGACGCCATGCTCCCGCAGCTGTGCCGAGAGCCGCGGGAGGGCTGAGCGCACGGTGCTCACCGCGGTGTCGGTGTCGACGTGGGAGGTCCATTCCTCGAGCGTCCTCGCGGCGAGCTGCCACAGTGCCGCGTCGGTGAGGACCGTCGAGTCGGGGTCCACTCCCACACGCAGACCCTGCTCGGCGGCGAGCGCCGCGGCGTACGCGTTGTAGGTGGCGACCGTCGGGGCGGGCCGCTCCGGATCCCGGGGCCGCGGTTCCCCTGTCTCCGGATCCCGGTCGAACACCAGGGAGATCCGCTCATCGGCGCGCGTGGCGATCTCTGCTGCCGCCTTGCGGGTGAACGTGAGGCAGAGGATCTCGTCAGGGCTGATCGGACGTCCGAACAGCTCATCGGCGTGGTCGAGCAGGTAGACGATGCGCATCGACAGCGTCTCTGTCTTCCCCGAGCCGGCTCCGGCGACGACGAGCGTCGGTTCGGGTCCTGCGCCGATGATCGCAAGCTGCTCGTCGGTGGGCGTCCTGCCAGGGTCGATGAGGTGGGCGAGCTCGCGCGCACCGCGATGCTGCGGGGTGACGACCCCGGGGATGCGGGAGGCCTGGTCCGTCATGATCCGCTCACCTGCCGTCCTGCGGCGTGCGCGGGGCATGAGCGTCGTATGGGGCAGTGGTCGCACAGGGCGTTGGGCCTGGCGGTGAACGTGGCGCCGCTCATCTCGGCGACGGCGCCGTCGAGCACGGCGCGGGCTGCGTCCTGATCGATGGGCGGCTGGGTGACGACGCTGCCTTCGCGGGCGGCGCCGGCGCCGACGAAGACGAGCGCGGCGTCCGAGGCACGGTCGACGCCGTCGAAGGCTCCCGCGCCTGCGACGAGCTGATACATCATCAGCTGGCCGTGGTCGAGGGCCTCGGCTGCGGTCACCTTCCTGCCGGTCTTGAGGTCCACCACGCGCGCCTGGTCGCCATGGACCTCGACACGGTCCGCGATCCCGGACACGACCGCCCGGCCCAGCTCGACGCGGAAGCCCTGCTCGAGCAGGACCCGGTCGGCTCGCGCGGCCTTGAGGTAGCCGGCGAGGCGCCGCACCATGTCCTGCGCCCTGCCGTAGGCCTCACGCTCGATCCACGTGTCGCGTCCGCCGATCTCCGACCATCGTTCGTCGAGCATGGCGAGCATGGCGGGTTCGCCACCGTCGGGGAACGCCTCGGCGATCGCATGGACGAGCAGGCCGACGTGCTGCGCGTCGGTGCTCTCGGCGGTGCCTCCCGCCGTCTCGAGCGCCCACTTGAGCGGGCATGCGCGCACCGCGTCGAGGCGAGACGGCGACACCCGCACCTGCTCGTCCGGCTCCCAGAACGGCTCGTCGGTCGACGGCGCGGCGACGCCGTGCCACTGTCCTGGGTCGGCACCCGGGACGCCTCGCGCGGCAAGGTCCGCGAGCTGTGCCGCGGCCCCTTCGAGGGTCGCGAGCGCGCCGGCGTCGCGGGGCTCGTCCTCGAGGCGCGCGACGGCACGGATGCCTTCCGAGCGCAGCCACCCGACGGCGGCGCGCAGGTCTGAGACGCCGCGTGCACCCGCGGTGCTGCGGCTCTCCACCCCGGCGGAGTCGCCGATCAGGGTCAGGAATCGAGACCTCTGCGACTCGGTGTCCTCCACCGCCGTGAGCACCAGCCGGGACCGTGCACGCGAGACGGCGACGAGGAGCGCCCTGGTCTCGTCGTCCAACACCGATCGTCGAGCGGCATGAAGGTCCCGCGGGCCGCGGGCCAGCACGAGCGCATCGTCGGAGTGGAGGCCGCCCGCATCCAGCACCTCTGCGAGCGTCTGCGCGCCCAGCACGGAGTCCCGGAGGCGCAGATTGGGCCACACGCCCTCCTCGAGACCGGCGATCACGACCACGTCCCATTCCCTGCCCGCGGCCGCGGCGGGGGTGCAGAACGCCACCGTGTCAGGGCTGCGTCCCTGCGCGCCCAGCGAGTCCGCAGCGAAGTCCTGGCTCTCGAGGTACGGCAGGAACAGCGCAGGCGGCACGTGCGGGAGCCGCTCGGTGTAGGTCTGCGCGGCGCGGAGCAACGCGATGACCGCGTCCAGGTCGGCATCGTCGCGCGCGGATCCTGCCAGGGCTGCGGCCCGCCACGACTCCGCGACGTCGAGCGCGTCCCACGCCGCCCAGATCACCGTCCCGGGGCTCGCGCCCGGCTGCTGCGCGCGGGAGCGCGCGGCGGCAGCGGCCCGGGACGCCTTCTCGGCCTTGCGCGCCTCGGGCCCGTCGATCGTGGCCCATCGTGCGGGCTCCCCCATCGCATCGACGAGCAGCTCGACGCTCGCACGCGACCCGCCGCCGGAGCGCTCCTCCCTCACGAGGGCGCGTCGAAGCCTGCGAAGCGCGACGGGGTCGAGGCCGATCAGCCGCGAGCCGAGCACCTGCAGCGCGGACTCCTCGTCCCAGGGCTCCCCGAGCGCTACCCGCAGGAGGGTGAGGAGGGGTGCGATCGCGGGCTCGAGGTGCAGCGCGGTCCCCTCGCCGAGCGGTTCGCACGGGATGTCGGCCGCAAGGAGGTCCGAGCGGATCGACCTGAGGAGCATGCTGGACCGCGCGATCACCGCCATCCGCCCCCACTGGACCTGCGGCGTTCCCAGGCCGTGCCGGGAGCGCCGCAGCTCAGCAGCGATCGCCCGCGACTGGGCGTAGCGGTGAGGGGTGGTGAGGACGGTGACCGGAGCATCGGCCCAGGCTGCCGAAGCCGCTCGCCGCACGGACTCCCGCGCTGTCGCGACGCCCTTCACGCCGATCCGTTCGGCCACCTCGGCGCTGACGGCGGCGAGCGCGGGCGGCTGGCGGTGGTCGGTGGCGATCTCCAGGCGCGTCGCCCCCGGCGCGACCGTCGCGAGCCGGTCAGGGACAGCGCCGCGGTAGCCCTGGACGGACTCGTCAGCGTTCCCGAGCAGGACGAGCCGTGCGCCGTCCTTCGACAGACGGGTCAGGAGCCCGTAGGTGGCTGCGGTGGCGTCGTGGGCATCGTCCACGACCACCAGGTCCCACGAGGGCCGCGCTGTCGACTCGCCCAACGTCGTGCTCCACTCGTCCAGCACGAGGGTGGCACGCGCGATCACCGCGGCCGGGTCGAAGCGGTCGCCCTGATCGGAGGTGAGGCGGCCGAGTGCGAGAACGTCCTCGTACTCGTCGTACAGCGCTGCGGCGGCAGCCCACTCGGGCCTCCCGCAGCGAAGCCCGAGCGCGGCGAGCTGCTCGGGTGCGATCCCCCGCTCCGCGGCCCTCATGAGGAGGTTGCGCAGCTCTTCACGGAAGCCGGGAAGCAGGGTCGCGTCCGCGGGCACGGCACCACCCCAGTCCAGAGGAGCGACCCTGCCGTTCGCGTGACCTTCGAGCAGCTCCTTGAGCACCACGTCCTGCTCCGCGCCCGAGACGAGCGACGGCCGGGCGGCGCCGAGCGCCGCGGCCTCGAGGGCCAGCACGTCGAAGGCCGCCGACGCCGCCGTGCGCACCACGGGACCGCCCAGCGGGCCGGAGATCGCGTGCGCGACCCGGTCGCGCAGCACCGCGGCCGCCTGACGAGTGGCGGCGATGACCAGCAGGCGCCGCACGGGGAGGCCTCTCCGCACAGCATCAGCCGCGATCGCCACCGCCAGGGTGGTCTTGCCTGTGCCGGCGCCGCCTGTCACCACGATGTCGTGCGTCGTCCGCGCGAGAGAGTCGAGCACGGCGGACTGCTCGGGATCGGGCGTGAGCTCCGCATGCGGCGGGGCCGCGACGAGCACCGGCGCGTGGCGGGCATCGGCGGTCATGGGGACATCCCACCATGAGCCCCCGACACGACGTCGGGGGACGCGCTGCTACGAGGCCGACGCCGCGGGCGCGGGCGACGGGTCCGCGTCAGGATTGGGCCAGGGGTTCACCTGGCACTCCGCAGGCATGGCGGTCTGATCCACCATGACGTCGGCACGATCGGACGAGCACTGCGCATCGGCGTGGTCCAGCAGCGTGCCCATGAAGTGGCTCAGCATGTACCGACGCGAGTCCGCGCGGTCGTCCCCGTACACCGGGAGCCCCGCCGACCAGTCGTACAGCGACAGCACCATGAGCGTCTGCGACGCGCACGACTCCGACATCATGTCCACGGTGCCGTCGGCGCCCGCGCTCGCCGTGGGCGCCGCTGAGCTCTCGACCACGGGCGCCGACACCGATCCCGCCTGGGGATCGCTGCACAGCGCGGCAGCCGTGCGAGGGCTGGCGACGACCACACGGATGTCCGCCACACCATCGGTGCGCGCGAACGTGATCGTGCCGCCTGAGCCCCAGCCACGGTTGTCGTCGAGCGTGCCCATGACGAAGTCGGCCAGCGCGGTGCCGTTGACCGTCAGCCCGTCCTCGAGCTCGATGCGCACCCACCTGACGGTGGCGGTGCCCTCAGGCTGCGGGTCGCTGCCGGCGACTGGAGTGAAGGTCTCGCCCGCCCGGAAAGGCACGTCCAGGTCGATCACGCCGGACTGCGCGTCCGCCTCGTCGAGCTCCCGGACGATGGACGGCGGCGCGGAGGGCTCGACGGACAGGCTGGGGAGGGGGCTCGCGGACGGCTCCGGGGAAGCGGTCACCTCGGGCGCCGTCAGACTGCGATAGATGCCCGGCACGAGGGTGGTGAACCAGCCCGCGCCGATGCCCACGGTGAAGGTCACGATGACGATGAGCACGATCTTGAGCACGGTGTGGGCGCCGATTCCACTGCGCGCGAACAGGCCCCGTCGCTCGCTCTCCATCCCCCTACGATAGAGCCAGGCAAGGCCATGACCGTACTCGGAGGTGCCAGGTGGAAGTCAGGATCGGCGTGCGAAACGTCTCCCGCGAGCTGTCGTTCGAGACCTCGATGACCGCGGAGGAGGTCGCGAAGGCCGTCGCCGCGGCGTCGGGCGGTTCGATGCTGGACATGACGGCCGACAAGGGCCGCCGCATCCTCGTCCCCGGCGATGCGCTGGGCTACGTGGAGATCGGCCAGGAGGAGCGTCACCGCGTCGGCTTCGAGGCCTGAGCAGGGGTAGGTCCCGATCGGTCAGGCGACCACCTGACGCGCATACTCGACGGCCTGTGCCGGCGCCGCATGCGCGATGTCGATGGTGAGCCCGTCCTCGTCACCCTGCAGCGGTTCGAGCGCGGCGTACTGCGACACCAGCAGGTCGACTCCTGCGAAGTGATCGGTGGCGCGGGTCCGCTCCTCGACTCGGGCAGAGATCGCCGTGAACGGCGCGGACAGGTGGATGAAGAAGACGCCCTCCGCCGCCGCGCGGAGGCGATCGCGATAGACCCGCTTCAACGCCGAGCAGGCGATCACCGAGTCCGGTCGCGCCGCCAGCCACGCGCCCACCTCGTCGAGCCAGGGCCATCGATCGTCATCGGTGAGCGGCTCACCCCGCGACATCTTCGCCACGTTCGCCTCGGGGTGCAGGTCGTCGGCGTCCCCGAAGGTCACCGCGAGCGACTCCGCCAGGCGTGCGCCGACAGTGCTCTTCCCACATCCGGTCACGCCCATCACCACGATCCGCACCGGTCCACTCTAGCCAGGGCCATTGCCCCGGAACACCCCTCCGGTACACTTGTGCACGACACCTGGCTGACCGGTCGTCATGAGAAGCGCTCGGGCCCCGCATGAGGAGGCCCCGCACTGAAGGAGTTTCGCGATCGGCTGCCTACGATCGCGCCTCCCCGGAGCGCCCCAACGCAGGGAAACCCCATGACAGACACGCACGCATCCGTGCAGACCGCAGACAAGACTTTCGCCGACTTCAACGTGAACCCGCTGATCGTCGAGGCGCTCGCCGACCACGGCATCACCGCCCCGTTCCCCATCCAGGCGATGACGCTGCCCGTGGCGCTCGCCGGCCACGACATCATCGGCCAGGCGAAGACCGGCACCGGCAAGACGCTCGGATTCGGCGTCCCGCTGCTGCACCGCGCCATCGCCCCTGGTGAGGACGGCTGGGACGGACTGGAGGACTCGCAGGGCAAGCCTCAGGCCGTGGTCGTCGCCCCCACCCGCGAGCTCGCGGTGCAGGTGGCTGGAGACCTGGAGACCGCATCCAGGAAGCGCAAGATCCGGATCGCTCAGATCTATGGCGGCCGCGCGTACGAGCCCCAGATCGACACCCTCAACAAGGGCGTCGAGGTCGTGGTCGGCACGCCGGGCCGCATGATCGACCTGCTCAACCAGGGCCATCTGGACCTCCGCTACGTCAAGACCGTGGTGCTCGACGAGGCCGACGAGATGCTCGACCTCGGCTTCCTGCCCGACGTCGAGCGCATCCTCGCCGCGACCCCCGCCTCGCGTCACACCATGCTTTTCTCCGCGACGATGCCTGGCGCTGTCGTCGCGCTCGCCCGCCGCTACATGATCCAGCCGACGCATATCCGCGCGAACGACCCTGACGACTCGGGCGCCACCGTCAAGGCGATCAAGCAGTTCGTCTACCGCGCGCACGCGCTCGACAAGGTCGAGGTGCTCGCACGCCTGCTGCAGTCGAACGGACGGGGCCGCTCCATCGTGTTCGCCCGCACCAAGCGCACCGCCGCGAAGGTCTCCGACGAGCTCCGTGAGCGCGGCTTCGCGGCCGGCGCCATCCACGGCGACCTGGGCCAGGGAGCGCGCGAGCAGGCGCTTCGTGCCTTCCGCTCGGGCAAGATCGACGTGCTCGTGGCCACCGACGTCGCCGCGCGAGGCATCGACGTGGACGACGTCACGCACGTGGTCAACTATCAGTGCCCCGAGGACGAGAAGACGTACCTGCACCGCATCGGCCGCACCGGCCGTGCGGGTCGCACCGGCACCGCCGTGACCTTCGTCGACTGGGACGACGTCCCCCGCTGGACGCTGATCGACAAGGCACTGGACCTCGGCTACCCCGAGCCCGTCGAGACCTACTCGTCGTCACCGCATCTGTTCGAGGACCTCGAGATTCCGGCCGGCACCAAGGGCCGTCTGCCCAAGGACAAGCAGGTGCTCGCAGGCCTCGACGCCGAGAAGCTCGAGGACCTCGGCGAGACCGGCAAGGCGGCGGGCCACGGCGAGCACCGCGGTGGCGACCGTGAAGGCGGACGCGACGGCGGACGTGGCGGACGCGGTGGCCGTGGCGGACGCGACCGCAACCGTCGTGGCGGCGGCTCCGGCGAGCGCTCCAGCGAGCGCTCCAGCGAGCGCTCGGGCGAGGGCCGCGGCGAGCGCAAGGAGGCGCCCAGGCGCACCGAGGGCGACGCGCCTGCCGCAGAGCGTGGCGACCGTCCCAAGCGCAACCGCCGTCGCCGTCGTGGCGGCTCGGGCGGGGGCTCCGGCGAAGCACAGCCGCAGCAGGCTCAGCCCGCCGGCGAATAGCACGCAGACATCGAGGCCGGGTCGTTCCGTGAGGGGCGGCCCGGCCTTCGTCGTGCTTGCGAGGCTGTCAGCCCCGCTGCGCCTGCAGCGCTGCGAGCACCTCGGGTGAGGTGACATTCTCGCCAAGCCGGTTGAGCTTGCCGGTGCCGTGATAGTCGGACGAGCCGGTGCGCAGCAGCCCGTACCGCTCGGCGAGCTGCGCGAGGTGGGCGCGGGTCGCGTCGTCGTGGTCGCGGTGGTCCACCTCGAGCCCGGCGAGCCCGGCTGCCGCGAGCTCGGCGATGGCGCGGTCCGGAACCGTTCGACCGCGGGCGTGCGCGCCAGGGTGCGCGAAGACGGGCACGCCGCCTGCCGCCCGGATCACGCCGATGGCCTCGGCCACCTCGGGCGCGTAGTGCGGGACGTAGTAGGGGGAACCGTTCTTCAGCACGTGCACGAAGACCTCGTCGCGGGTCTGGAACGCACCCCTGGCGACGAGCGCGTCGGCGATGTGCGGCCTGCCGACGGTCGCGGAAGCCCCTGCCCGCTCGACGACGTCCTCCCACTCCAGCGGATAGTCGACGGCGACGCGCTCGACGATCTCCCGGGCGCGCCCCACTCGCGCCTCCTGCGTGCGGGCCAGCATGTCGCGCAGCGTTGCGTCGTCCCTGCGCGGCCAGTAGGCAAGCATGTGCACCGAGACCCAGTGGTGGCGCGCCGAGACCTCGATGGCTGGCACGAGCCACAGGCCGTGTGCGTCGGCGGCGTCCTGCGCCTCGTCCCAGCCGTCCATGGCGTCGTGGTCGGCGAGCGCGACCACGTCGAGACCTGCCTCGGCGGCCTCTCGCATCACCTGGGCGGGGCTGCCGGTGCCGTCGGACACGGTGGAGTGGGTGTGAAGGTCGATGCGCACGTCGCCAGCCTAGGACGCGCACGACCCGTGCGCCGGAAAGGGTGCGCGGCGTCGCCCGCAGGGCCGCGGAGAGGTGCCGTGCGCGTGCGTCGGCGCCCTTCACCAGGTGAGACGATGCTCCCATGAACGATGACAAGGACGACCTCAACAAGGCGCGCACCGGCCGCCCCTCCTCCCCTGCCTTCAAGGAGTTCCTGGCGGGCGGCTGGGCAGAGCCGGAGGACACGGCGACCACGCTGATCGCGGCGGCTCCGTACGCCGCGGAGCGTCGCGCGCGGCTGAGCGCGCTGTTCCCCGGCAAGCGCCTCGTCGTCCCGGCCGGCGAGCTGAAGGCGCGTGCGAACGACACGGACTACCGCTTCCGACCGCTGTCCGACTTCGCGTACCTCACCGGGCTGGGCACCGACCACGAACCTGGTGCCGTGCTGGTCATGGAGCCGACCGACGAGGGCCACGACGCGACCCTGTACCTGGTCCCGCCCGCCGTGGCGGGCGACGAGGGCTTCTACGCCGATCCCAGGTCGGGCGAGTTCTGGATCGGCCGACGCCCCGGACTGGCGGAGTTCACGGCCATGACGGGCATCGCGACAGCCGACCTCGCGGAGCTGCCGAACGACATCAAGCCCGCCAAGCACCCCAGGCCGAAGGTGTCGCAGGCGCTGTCCGAGATGCGGTTCATCAAGGACGAGTACGAGATCCAGCAGCTGCGCGACGCCGTCGACGCCACGATCGCCGGCTTCGAGCGCGTGGTCCCCGAACTGCCGCGTGCGGTGGAGCACAAGCGCGGCGAGCGTGTGATCGAGGCGACGTTCGACGGGCATGCCCGCGAGGAGGGCAACGCCGTCGGCTACGAGACGATCGCCGCCTCCGGACCTCACGCCACCACGCTGCACTGGATCCGAAACGACGGCCAGGTGCGCACCGGCGACCTGCTGCTTCTCGACGCGGGCGTGGAGGTGGAGAGCCTGTACACGGCCGACGTGACCCGCACCTTCCCCATCGACGGCACCTACTCGCCGGTGCAGCGACGCGTGTACGAGATCGTGCTCGAGGCGGCGGACGCCGCGTTCGCCGTCGCCAAGCCCGGCGTGCGCTTCCTGGACGTCCACGAGGCCGCGATGGAGGTCATCGAGAGGCGCCTCACGGAGTGGGGAATCGTGCCTGAGCACGAGGACCCGGAGGCCAAGCTGTTCCGCCGCTGGATGGTCCACTCGACGTCCCACCACCTTGGACTGGACGTGCACGATTGCGCCGCCGCCAAGCGTGAGCTCTACATGGACGGCCTGCTGGAGCCCGGCATGGTGTTCACGATCGAGCCCGGCCTGTACTTCAAGGCCGACGACCTGACGGTGCCTGCGGAGATGCGTGGTATCGGCGTGCGGATCGAGGACGACGTGCTGGTGACCGCCGACGGCGTGGAGAACCTGTCCGCAGCGCTCCCCCGCACGCCCGACGACATCGAGGCCTGGATGGCGCGCCTGGCACGCTGACCCGCCCCGCCGCGGCGCCCGCGCGTGATCCCTCCACGGGGATGATGCGCGGGCGCCGCCGCGTTCACCCTGTCAGATCCCCGACCGGAAGGCACCCCTCGTGACGTTCGCCCTGTCCCTGCTCGACCTCGCCGCCATCCCTCCGCACGGCACGGCTCGAGACAGCCTGAACCACTCCGTCGACCTGGCGCGCGCCGCCGAGGCGGCCGGCTACACGCGGGTCTGGTACGCGGAGCATCACAACATGGCGTCCATCGCCTCGTCGGCGCCCGCGGTGCTGGTGGCGCACGTGGCGGCGCACACCTCCACGATCCGGCTCGGTTCCGGCGGGGTCATGCTCCCCCACCATTCGCCGCTCACCGTCGCCGAGCAGTTCGGCACGCTCGCTGAGCTTCACCCGGGTCGGATCGACCTGGGGCTGGGCCGCGCGCCGGGCGGCGACTCGGCCGTCTACCGGGCGCTGCGCTCGGACCCTGCTGCCGCCGAGCGCTTCCCGCAGGACGTGGTCGAGCTTCGCGCCCTGCTGGCCGGAGAGCCGCGTGAGGACGGTGTGCAGGCGACCCCCGGCGCCGGCACGAGGGTACCGCTGTACATCCTGGGATCGTCCCTCTTCGGGGCGCAGCTCGCGGCCGCCCTGGGGCTGCCGTACGCATTCGCGTCGCACTTCGCACCGCAGGCGCTGCATCAGGCGGTGGCGGTCTACAGGGACACGTACCGGCCGTCCGACGAGCACCCTGAGCCGTACGTCATCGCCGGCTTCAACGTGGTCGCCGCCGACGATGGCGAAGCGGCACGCGAGATGTTCGCGTCGGCACGCCGCGAGAGGGTGCGCCGCCTCATCATGCGCGGCCCTGCGGCCCCCGAGTACTCGGATTCGGAGATCGACGACTTCCTGCGCTCAGCCCAGGGTCAGCAGATCGGCGCGATGATGTCGCGCGTGGCTGCGGGCACGCCCGACGAGGTGCGGGCTGGTCTGGAGGCCTTCGCCGAGGAGGCGGGGGCCGACGAGGTCATCACCGTGCATGCGGCGCTCGACGCTGACGCGCGTGTGGAATCGGTGCGGCTGACGCGGCCGAGCGCGGGATAGCCCGCGCGACATAATCGCAATTGTCGGCGTCGGATCGGCGGCCATGGCAGATTCGTGGAATTTGTCACTTTCAGAAGTATCTTCCGTTGACGTGGTTTCGGGACTGGGAATAGGTTGCGATCACATTGGTCGGCCTTGCGCCGAACAGCCTGTTCGCCGGGGGCGCGTTGTGGGTTGGTTTCGAGGGGTTTCTGCGTCTGTGACGATGGCGCTGGGGGTATTGCTTGCCTCACCTGTGGCTGCGGCGGCTGTCGAGAGTCCGCAGATCGTGTCGCTGTCTCCAGCGACGGCGGTGGCCGGGTCGGTGGTGACGGTGCTCGGCTCGGGTCTTGATCCGAGCTTCGTGACCGTTGCCGCTGTGAACGGTGTCGCGGCTGAGGTTGTTGGTGGAACCGATACGGCGCTTCAGATCACGGTGCCGACGGCGGCGGGTTCGGGGCTGATATCGGTGACGAACAGTGAGGGCACGGCTGTGGCCGACACAGATCTGTTCATCGCGCCGAGCGGTGTCACGGCCGATCAGGTGACGGTTGCGCAACGCACGACGGTGGGGGCGGCGGTGCCGGTGGCGTTGCCGGCGGCGGGCCAGGTGGGTTTGCTGACCGTGCCCGCTGTAGCCGGGGACCGGATCGCGGTGGATGTCACGGGCAGCACGTTCGGCAACTCGACGTCGTATGCGCAGGTGAGCGTGATCGCGCCGGACGGGTCGCTGGTGGTGGCGCCGACGGGGTTCGCCAGTGCCGGCGTGTTCATCGAGCCGGTGGTAGCGACGCTTGACGGCACCTACACGGTCCTCATCGACCCTCAGGGCACCAGGACGGGCTCGGCTTCGGTCACCGTCTACGACGTCCCAGCGGATGTGGTGGTGCCGGCTGTCGCGGGCGGTGAGGCTGTGTCGGTGGCGACCTCGACTGCGGGTCAGAACGCGTCCGTGGTGTTCGCGGGCACCGCGGGTCAGCGAGTGTCGGTGACGTTGTCGGACTCCACGTTTGGGACATCGTCCACTTCAGTGCAGGTCCTCGATCCAGAGGGTTCTGTGGTGACGTCGACGTCGTTCACGTCGACGTCGACCTATATCGACACGCTCACGCTTCCCGCCGACGGCGACTACACGATCGCATTGAACCCTTCTCGCGCGATAACCGGGACGGTCGACGTGCAGGTCGCTGATGCGTCGTCGGCTGTGATCGCAGGCGCCGCCGACGGCAGCAACATCACGGTCACCACCTCGACCCCGGGCCAGGACGGCGAGGTCAGCTTCGACGCTGCCGCCGGGGACCGGATCGCGGTGCGGACCTCGTGGACGACGTTCGGCTCCACCTCCGCGACGATGGTGCGACTTTCGCTGGTCTCGCCCTCAGGCGTCACCGTGATCCCGCTCACAGCGCAAGGCTCCAACTACTTCATCGAGCCCGTCACACTGCCCGAGACCGGCACCTACCGGCTGGTCGTGAATCCGCCCGGTTCGCAAACCGGATCGGTCGGCCTGAACCTCTACACCGTTCCAGCCGACCCGGTAGTCCCGACCACCACCTCCGGCGATCCCGTCACGCTCACCACTGCCACCGCCGGCCAGAACGCCTCCGTCGTCTTCGCGGGCACCGCAGGACAGCGGATCTCTCTGACGTTCACGGGTTCGACCTTCGGCACGTCATCCAACGCGGTGAAGATCCTCCGTCCGGACGGCACCATCCTGTCCTCGGCCACCCTTAAGACGACTTCGCTATATCTCGGTGTATTCACCCTTCCCTCCGACGGTGACTACACGGTCGTGGTCGACCCGTATCGCAACGTCACCGGGCACGTCACCATCAAGGTGTTCGACGTTCCACCCAACCCCACCTACGAATACACCGTCGACGACGCGCCGCTGGCGATCGAGGCGGCCGCCCCAGGCCAGTACCTGACGATCACCACGCAACTCACGGCCGGGCAAACCTACGGATTCGCCGACTACGGCGCACCCGGCACCCGATCCGTGGTGATCTGGTCGGACGCGGGCACCCTTGCACTGAGCAAGACGTTCACCACCACGAACGCCTCCGCGACCTTCACCGCCGCCACCACCGGCACCTACACAGTGACCGTCAGCCCGCAGACACCGGTCTACGGCGCATGGCATATGACGATCTTCGACCGTGTCGCAGCACCACTGGTGACACTTCCCCCGACCGAAACTGCCTGGCACACCCAAGACACGTTCCCTGTCTCCTGGATCGCCTCGAGCACCGGCGAGACGATCACCGGATACGCCATCGCCCAAGACTCCTCACCCACCACCGAACCCACCGACCTCACCACCACCACGACCTCCGCGACCATGACCTTCCCCGAAGGCGACAGCTGGCTCCACGTCCGCGCCGTCCTCGCAGACGGCACCCTCGGACCCGTCACCCACCAACAAATACACGTCGACACGCAAGCACCCACACTCGGGGCCCTGAGCAGCCCGACACACCCTGACCCCACCTCGGGGTACGGAGAAGCCAACGTCTCCCTGACCTGGGACGCCGCAGAAGACGCGACCGGAATAGCCGGCTACAGCGTCGACGCCTCGCAGAGCTTCAGCGGTCAACCCGATGCGGTCGTCGAAACCGACGAGACCACCTACACGTTCAGTATTCCAAGCACGGGGCTTTGGTATCTGCGCGTGCGACCTATTGATCTGGCAGGCAACGTTGGCGCCGCCCAGACTTATGAGGTCAATGTCGATGTAGGCGCACCAGCGGCACCCACCGTGACAGCCTCGCACCAAGATGGCATCGCCTCGAGCCAGCAGACTCTCGTCGCCGACTTCACGTCGGGCGACGGTGACCCGGTGGCGAGCTGGTCAGCGGTCGTCGACCAGTCCCCAGACACGGTCCCCGACCCCGCGAACGGCCACGCAGAACCCCGACTCGTCCAAACCCTCACACCAGGCACGTGGTGGCTGCATGTGATCGCCGGCGACACCCTTGGCCGCTGGAGCTCCCCGACACACCTGCAGGTGATCGTCACCGAAGCCGGCGTCGTCATCATGCAACCCGCACAATCATGGGTGTGGGCCGAGACATCGATCAACGTGGCCTGCGCAGACGGGCCCGACGGACTCAGCCTCGCAACCATCTATTCCGACGGAACCACAAGCATTGTCGGACCGCTCACCGCCGACGGCAGCACCTGCAACGCCACCTGGGATCCGACCCTGACAGCTGGCGGCGACCGCATCTGGCCCGACGGCGACTACAACCTCACCGTCGTCGACGACACCGGCGAGGAGGTCTCCGACCGGGTCCCCGTGACGGTCGCGGTCGACTCCAGCGCCATCGACCGCCTCATCGCCGACTATCGAGCAGGCGTCATCAACGCAACACAGTTGGTAGATCTGATCGTAGGAGGCCTCGACGGCGACGACTCCGTGCCCAACCACTACGCAAGCGACGCGTCCGACGGAAGCATCACTATTGAACAGCTGATGCAGGCACTGGCACTCCTCGACGAGGAAGCCCGCCAAGCTGCGCTCGAGGCGCTCGCAGGCAGCACAGACGCCGCCACACAGGAACCGGCGCCGCCGCTCACGCGAGACTCCACCGATTCATCTACAAGCGGCCTCCTCACGTCCATGGCGACATCCTCGACGGATACTGAGCCAACGTGCACGACGGGTGTCGTGACGAGGACGGAGCACTGCTGGATCCAGCTGGACGAGTTTCTCATCACGTACCGACCCACAAGCGTGGGAGTTTCGGACGGCTACGAGGGCATTCCGCCACTGGTTCAGGCAACCTACGACGCGCTGGTGTACGCCAAGACCACGTATCAGGGGATGGGTTTTGCCACGACATCCGAGGTCGTCAAGGTTGAACTCGTCAGCGGCGGACTGCTCAAGCCCGGCGTTGGAATGACCACCTCTGGCAGCGACAACCGCACGATCCAGATGAACGTCAGCAACATGACAAGCGACCCGACCACTGTCTACTACCTCGCGAGCCACGAGTACTTCCACATGGTCCAATACCAGTACTTCAACATTCTTGACCTACTGTGGAGCAGCCCCTACTGGTGGATGGAAGCCACCGCCGAATGGGCAGCACACCAAGTCCAGGAACAGCCCTTCTACCCTGGCCAACGGTCCCCGCGATATGCGTCGCAGATCGGCACGTTTCTCAGCTCATCCGGGCAACTCGCTCAAGCGAACACGTCCGTACTGGTTCCGGACGGCCCCGAGTACGGCGCGTTCCTCCTGGCCGAGTACCTCGACGAGGCCTTCGGCGGCGCCGAGGCAATTCGCTGGACGTGGCAGCGGATCGGATATCACGGCCTGGGCGTCAGCCCCCTCAACGCCATCGACGACTACGTTCAAAGCCAAGGCGAGACCTACTCAGAGTCGATCGAACAGTTCCGCCTGTGGAACTACATCCTCTCCGACGACGGAAACTACCCAGACACCGCCGAAGCCGAGCGAATCGGGTATACCGATCCAGACGCCAAGGCGGGAGGCAGGTGGCGAGACAGATTGACCCAGGTGACGGGCGACGGAGAAGAGTATCGACGGATTACCTCAGCGGCGGGTATCGATCCTGAAACGGATGACGCCTCAGGCGCCGCCACCGCTGCGGCGAGCAACACCGCATACCTTGAGATCGCAGTCCCGGCCGGTGTGGGCGGCAACGTGACGCTCACCGTGACGAGAGACGCATCAGAGGACATCTTCAGCGACCTCGACGACACCCGCGCGTCCGTGATCCCGGTTGCGGACTACCCGCAACTGTGCGGCGACGTCCAGCCGCTGCACCGCACCGCTGTAGACAGCCCCGCCACCGGGACGACCGTTGACGCGCTTCAGATCACGTTCGAGGTCCCAGCCGCCTGCGACACCGTCACCCTCGCGATCACCAACACTGACAAGTCCGGACCCCCAGACCACTTCAACTGGACCGCCACGGTCGAGACCACCGGCTACGGCCTGAGCAACGGGACCATCGACCTCGGCATCGGCCTCAACGGCGCACCGATCGGCAGCGGCGTCGGACTGCGACTGGCGAACGACCCCGACTCCGAGGTGCTCGTGCAGGGCTGCCTGTGCACCTCGTGGGGCGTGGCCGACGGAACACAATCCGGATGGGTCAACACCACAGCCGGCGACTACACGCAAGGCGCCCTCACCCACGTCGACTCGGACGCCACCGCCACTCGAGTAGACGTCAAGTCCAACCTCGACGACACACTCGACATCGACCTGAACTACCACGCTTCCGACAGCACCTACCTGTACGCGGTCGACGTCAGTGTGACGCGAACCGCCACCACGGCTACGAGCGGCACCGTCCTGTTCGACTACGCCCTGGACTTCGACGTCCCACCATTCACGTTCTACGAGTCTGCAGTATGGGAGGCACAAGACTCACAGCCTCCCTCCTATGTCAGCATCGCCAGCCGCGACGGCTTCCACACCGGCAACCCGCTCACAGATCCCGCCAACGTCGGCACTCCGATCGTCTGGGGAGAGACTTTTGGACCATACGACCAAGGCGCAATGGTTCGCCTCGATCTCGGAGACCTCGACGTCGGCGAGATGGCAAGGTTCACAATCTACGTCGGCGTCGCACCCGACGAAGCCACAGCCGAGGCCGCGCTCGAAACCGTGCCCCACTCCCTATCCGCCCAGTTCAACACGGACGCCGAAGTCGCACTGTTCGCAGTAGGAGCACCCACACACATCCCCGCAATACAGAACCCGCCACAGGTGCTTCCATGAGTACGCGGACACACATCACCCGGCCTGTGACCGCGCCGCGCCAGTATTCGCAGCCACGACGCGAACGGACTGCGCTCAAGCCGGGCTCGTCCTATTGACGAGTGACCGCTCACGAAGGAAGGCGACACCCATGACCACACGAATATCACGCCCCACCAACGGCGCATCACGACCACGAAACCTCGGCACGAAACTCACAAGACCACTCGCTGCGACAGTCATCGTCAGCGCCGCCGCCCTGACACTCACCGGATGCATCGTCACCTACGACGCAGCAAAACCCGAACTCCTCGTCGTCAACGACTACAGCGAAGACGTGGTAGCTGTGATCGAGGGACTCAAGTCTGAGATCGATACGCCGGTGGATGCGAGTCGGGCGAATGCCATGGTGGTCGACAAGTGCATGGGCACAGCCATCAGAGTCGAGACGACCTCGGGCGACATTCTTGGGAGAGTCGAGGAACAGGCCTGCCCCGGTTGGACCCTCACCGTCAACGAGGACGGCACGCTCACGTACACAGAGGACGGCAAGTAGTCTCCACCCTCCAGACGCTGCCCGGTTCTCTCGCCGCGCCCTGCAGGAACCCCTCACCACCAGCCCGACCGGACAGTAGGTCATCACGCACGGTCATGGCGACGACGGCACCCTGACGGTGATTCACTCCCCTGTCTAGAGATTCCCGAGACACTCGGCGAGGCGGCCCACTCCCCCACTCTCCGTGGACCGAAAAACGCTCGACGCGAGGTTGTGAGCACATACATTTCCGGGCCACAGTTTCGGGACGGTACCTTCCTGCGCACAGACCACGCGATTGGCTAGGCACGTGGCCGATCCCGAATCCGATCGACTCTCGGACGCCGAAGACATCCACGCCGGAGCCGCTCGCCGGGCTCCCGTCACACCCCGACCTCAAGCACCCCTGCCTCCGAGCCACGTCTGCGTGGCACCAGCCCTCGCGACTGCCCCGCACCGCGATCGCCGCCAGCAGTGAGAGAAGCCCGCGTGGGGTCGCACCCGTCTACATCTCCGCGACCGGATCCAGCGGCGGGTAGGCCTCGAGCTCGGGGTAGACCATGACGCCGGCGCCGTGCGACTTCTGCGGCTTCCAGTGTGCCGCGAAGCAGGGCGCGATGGAGCGCCACAGGTACTGGTGCTCCATGGGCGGCTCGCCACGCTCGTACCACTCGTTGACGGAGTAGGCCACGATGTCCGCGAGCTGGATGAGCTCGCGGTCCAGCGTGCCGAAGTGCGAGTCGATCCACAGCGGCTTGTCCAGCACGGGCTCGAAGTGGGGTCGGTTGTGCTCCCGCTTCTCCAGCGCGGTCCGCGCGGCGTACATGGCGCCGCTCCTGAAGTAGGCCTCATGCTCGTCCTGCTGGTCGGCCACGAACAGCGCGCCCTCGCCGCGGTTCACCTGGTCGAGCGTGAGCGCGACGCGCTCGTACAGCCGCGTGTACGCGATGGCGAGCGGGTCGGTGTCCTCGCCTGTGAGCGCCATGGCCCTCTTGTCCACGAGGGCCGCGAAGATCAGCGGCCGGAACTTGGCGAACAGCTGGCCCACGTCGTTGAGGAACCTCTCCATCACCTCCGGGTCGTCCAGCTCGCGCCAGCCCTCGGGCAGGAAGCGGGCGCGCTCGTGGCCGCGCAGGCGGCTGGAGTGCGTGAGGAAGCGGCCCTTGATCTCTGACAGGTTCCAGTCCGGGGAACCGACGGAAGCCGGGAAGTAGTGCCGTTTGATGCCGAGGATCTCGTGCCCCAGCGCCTCGCGGGAGGAGTCATGGATGCCGACTGCGGCGAGGATGAACACCTGGCTTGGCGATCCATGCCCGCCGTGCCTGTGCTCGAGCGGGGCGGTGTCACCGCATTCGTCGATGTAGAACAGCAGCATCGCGTGCCTCCTTGCACCTGCTTCGAGCGTACTCGCAGGCAGGACGGCGAAGCCAGCGTGTCACCGCAGGCTCAGGCGGCGCGCTCTGCGAGCATCTTGACGCCCAGCCGCATCTGCTCGGGTGGCAGGTAGAACGGCAGCCGGAAGTGGCCGGCGGCCGCGCCGGGGATCACCTCGAACGACGAGCCCGGCGCCACGGGGGCACCTGCCGCGGATGACCGCTCGGCGAACCTGTCGGCGTTGCCCTCGCCGAGCCTCACCCAGAGCGAGGGGCCACCTTCGGGCTCGTGCCACGTCCAATCGAGGCCGTGCTCCTTGACGGCGCCCCGGGTCGCGTCGAGCGATTCGCGCAGCACCGCGATCCGCCACGTAAGCGTCTCCTGGTAGTGCTCGCGCAGCATGCGTGCCGCGATGCGCTGGAAGACCGCGGGCGATCCCAGGTCCATCGCGGCACGACGGTGCCGCAACTGGGCCGCGAGCGTCGCGTTGGTGTGGAGCCAGCCGATGCGCAGGCCGCCCCAGAACACCTTGGACATGCCGCCCACGGTGATGACGGAGGCGCCGGACGCATACGAGGCGAGCGGACGACGCGGGCTGCCGTCGAGCGCGAGATCGCCGATGGTGCGGTCGTCGATGACGGTGGTGCCCACGGCTGCGGCGGCGGTGAGCACCTCGAGCGCGGACTCCTCGCTCATCGCGGTGCCGGTGGGGTTGTGGAAGGTCGTGAGGTAGGCGAGGTCAGGCCTGCTTGCTCGCAGCAGCTTGGCGGAGGCGCGCGCATCGAGGCCCTCGTCGCGCATCGGCAGCGCGAGCGGGCGCGTTCCGGAGGCCTGGACCGCGTCGAACACGCCTGGGTACGTGATCGATTCGAGCGCGACGGGCTTGGCGGGGCCGGCCAGCATGGTCACGACGAGCCAGAGCGCCTGCTGGGCGCCAGAGGTGACGACCACCTCGTCGGGCCGTGCCGGGACACCCTGCGCGCGCAGGTGATCCGTGACGGCGAGCACCAGCTCGCGGTCGCCGAGCGCGGCGTAACCGTTGCCGATGGCGGGGCTGCCGCCGATGAAGCCGGACAGGTCCGCGAACGCCTCGGTGACGATCGGGGCGGGCGGCGGCGAGGCGGTGTTGAAGGAGATGATCGGCTCGTACCGGTCCACGAGGATCTTGCTGAAGCGGTCCTGCGCGGAGAGCGCCATCACGCCGCGCGACAGCGATCCCAGACGGGGCGCCGCTCCGGGCTTCACCTCGAGCCAGCCGATCTCGCGCAGCTGCTGGTACGCCGCGGTGACGGTGTTGCGCGACAGGTGCAGCTCGGTCGCGAGCGCACGCTCGGACGGCAGGCGCGCGCCGTGCTCGAGCGAGCCCGACTCGGCCAGGGCGACGATCGCGTCGGCCAGCTGCTGGTACAGCGGCCCGCGACCCGACTGCCAGTGGTCGAGCACGGCGGTGAGCTGCTGGGCTGCGGTGAGCATGCGCCCATCGTGGCCGGAACCGGCACCTTCCAGCAAGTGCCAGTGCCGGGCGAGGCGGCACCTGGACCACGGTGCCAGTCTTGCTCGACGACTCGGACGACGCCGATCGTCCCACGGCCCCCTTCCAGGGCCTCTCACCGGTGCGCCGCTACTGTAGACACATGAGCACCGGACCCGAGCGCGTCTACATCGCGAGGCTGGCCGGCACCACCGTCTTCGACCCTCTGGGCGACGCCGTGGGCCGCGTCCGCGACGTCGTGCTGCTGGTGCGCCGCAGCGGCGGCGCCCCCACCGCCGTCGGCCTGGTGGTGGAGGTCCCCGGTCGTCGCCGTGTCTTCATGCCGCTCACGCGCGTCACCTCCATCTCCCCCGGCCAGGTCATCTGCACCGGCGTCATCAACCTGCGCCGCTTCAAGGCGCGTCAGGGTGAGACCCTCGCCGTGGCGGAGATGTTCGAGCGCAGCGTGAAGCTGAAGTCGGACAAGAGCACCGCGTACATCGAGGACATGGCCATCGAGCCGGACCGCACCCGCACCTGGCACGTCTCCAAGCTCTTCGTGCGTCGCGCCGAACGACGCAAGGGCGTCCTCGGCTTCTCGCGTCGAGGCGAGGCGCTCGTGGTCGACACGGACCAGGTCACCGGCCTGTCCACCCGCGACAAGAACCAGGGCGCGGCCCTCGTCATCGAGTCCTTCGAGGACCACAAGCCAGCCGACCTCGCCGCCGCGCTGCTGGAGATGTCGCCCTCACGGTCCGCCGAGATCGCCGCCGCGCTCGACGATGAGCGCCTGGCCGACGTGCTCGAGGAGATGCCCGAGGAGGACCAGATCGTCCTGCTCTCCACCCTGCGCTCGGAACGCGCCGCCGACGTGCTCGAGGCCATGGACCCCGACGACGCCGCCGACCTGCTGGGCGACCTCCCCGAGAAGCAGGCAGCCGCCCTGCTCGAGCTCATGGAGCCCGAGGACGCCAAGCACGTGGAGCAGCTGCTCGGCTACGAGGACGACACTGCCGGCGGCCTGATGACCACCGAGCCCGTCATCGTGGGCCCCGAGACGTCCGTCGCGAGCTGCCTCGCGATGGTCCGGAAGCAGGAGCTGCCTCCTGCGCTCGCCTCCATGGTGTTCGTGGTGCGACCGCCGCTCGAGACCCCCACCGGCCGGTACGTCGGCCTTGTCCACCTGCAACGCCTGCTGCGCGAGCCGCCTCACGAGGCGATCGGCACGTTCGTGGACCCTGCTATCGCTCCGCTGCACCCCGACGCCCGCCTGCCCGAGGTCGCGCGTCGCATGGCGGCGTACGACATCCTCGCGCTGCCGGTCGTGGGTGACGACCATCGCCTGGTGGGAGCCGTCTCCATCGACGACGTGCTCGACCACCTGCTGCCCAGCGACTGGCGCGAGCACATCGACGAGGACTCCGGGCCGGAGCAGGAGGTGCTCCATGGCTGAGCGCCGACTCGACCGTCCGAAGGCCGAGGACCGCGGCCTCTTCCGCCGTCGGTCGCGCCCTTCCTCGAGCCCCGACAGGGCTGGACAGATCTCCGAGGCGATCGCCCGGTTCCTGGGCACGCCGCAGTTCATCTTCTACCTGACGCTGTTCTGCATCGTGTGGATCGCGTGGAACGTCTCGGGACCGGCGAACCTCCAGTTCGACAAGGCGGCGAACGGCTTCACCGCGCTCACGCTGATGCTCTCGCTCCAGGCCTCCTACGCCGCGCCCCTGATCCTGCTCGCGCAGAACCGCCAGGCGGACCGCGACCGCGTGGCCGCCGAGCAGGACCGCCAGCGCGCGGAGCGCTCGCTCGCCGACACGGAGTACCTGGCCCGCGAGGTCGCGGCGCTCCGGCAGGCCATCAACGAGACCGCCACCCGCGACTTCGTCCGCTCGGAGCTGAGGGCGCTCCTCGAGGAGCTCCGCGAGGAGGACAAGGACCACGAGGAGCCGGACGAGCCCAAGGAGTCCAAGCGCGGCCGCAGCCGCTGACAGGGGCGCGCGTCAGCGCGAGCCGAGCAACCGCGAGAGCCGCTGCTCCAGCCGGCACTCGCCCAGGCCGCGTCCGGCCAGGTACGACACCACCACTCCCACCACGATCGAGGCGACCGCACGCCTGGGCTGGTCTCTCACGTACTCCCCCACGATGTCGCCCACGCCCGCCAGGTTCGCGTGCGCCATCACCTCGGGCAACCAGGGACCCGGCTGCGCGGCAAGCACACCGATGTGCATTCCCAGCACGGCGAGCGCCATCGACACCACCGCGATGACAGTGGCGGCCACTCCGGCACGGTGGCAACGGGTGGTCACCTGCGTGGCCATCGAGGCACCCGCCGCGAGGCCCAGCGCCACGACGATCGTGCGCTCCTGATGACCGGTCAGGAAGGCGACGCCTGACGCGGCCACCGCCAACGGGACCGTGATCGCAAGCCCCAGCATGGACCCGCGGAGCACCGCCCGCGCATGGCGGGCCTCGTGGTCGGAGGACTCCCGCGCGGAGTCACGGACGGGCGCGATGGACGCTCCACCCTTGAGGGTCCCGGAGCGTGCCATCGACTCTGACGGCACGGCGTGTGTCATGAACTCACCAGCTCGGGGGGACTGAAGGGAAGGTCACGGAATGATCACGACGTTAGCCATCGACACCCCTGGGGGCAAGCGATTGAATCGTTTTCTCTGATTCGCACAAACGCGGCCGCCACCCGGTGCCGCGCCCCGCACGAGCGGGGTCCGGCGGGTCGTGGAACGCCTACGATGGACCCCATGCCTCTTCTCACCGAGCTCGAGTCCGCACTCGCCGGCGTGATCGACCCCGAGATCCGCCGGCCCATCACGGAGATCGGCATGGTCCGGTCCGTCCAGGTGGAGGACGACGGCCTCGCCGTCATCGGCATCGACCTCACCACCCAGGGCTGTCCGATGCGCGAGCGCATCACGGGGGACGTGGACAAGGCGGCGCGCACGGTCGCCGGCGTCACCGACGTGCGCATCGAACTGGGCGTCATGTCCGACGAACAGCGCCAGAACCTCCGCTCGCAGCTTCGCGGCGGCAAGCCCGAGCCGGTGATCCCGTTCACCCAGCCGGGCAACCTCACCCGCATCTACGCGATCGCGTCCGGCAAGGGCGGAGTCGGCAAGTCCACGGTCACCGCGAACCTCGCGGCCGCGATGGCCGCCGACGGGCTCAAGGTCGGCGTGCTCGATGCCGACATCTTCGGCTTCTCCATCCCCGGCATGCTGGGGGTCGAGGGGCAGCCGACGCGTCTGGACGACATGCTGCTGCCGCCCATCGCCCACGAGGTCAAGGCCGTGTCCATCGGCATGTTCGTGCCCGAGGGCCAGCCGGTCGTGTGGCGTGGCCCCATGCTCCACCGTGCGATCGAGCAGTTCCTGGCAGACGTGTTCTGGGGCGACCTCGACGTGCTGCTCCTGGACCTCCCGCCCGGGACCGGCGACATCGCGATCTCAGTCGCGCAGCTCCTGCCGCACGCGGAGCTGGTCGTCGTCACCACCCCTCAGGCAGCCGCTTCCGGCGTGGCCGAGCGCGCGGGGTCGATCGCGACGCAGACCTCCCAGTCCGTGGTCGGGGTCATCGAGAACATGGCCTGGCTGGACCAGGCCGACGGGACGCGCCTGCACCTCTTCGGCGAAGGCGGCGGCACGCGCGTCGCGGACCGGCTGTCGTCGACGCTCGGCACATCGGTGCCTCTGCTCGGACAGATCCCCCTGGACATCGCGGCGCGCGAGGCGGGCGACGGGGGAACGCCTGTGGTGCTCTCAGACCCGGACTCCCCCGCGGCCGCCGCGCTGCGGGACGTCGCGCGTCGACTCGCGAGCCGTCAGCGCGGGCTCGCCGGGCGATCGCTGGGCGTCACGCCCGTCAAGCGGTAAACCTCGCCTTCCAGCCGTCGCGTTCTCACGATCGCGGCGTGACGGCGGGCGGCCGTCAATAGCCTGCGGGACGCGAGGGGCGCGGCTCCTCAGGGTTCCTGGGCCCCCAGCCGGCGACGATCGCGGCGACAAGGCCGCACAGCAGCACACCTGTCGACACGACCGGGACCGCGAGCGCGGCGAGCACGGCCTTGTCGAAGCCGATGCTCATGCCCTTGCCCGCGATCTGCTGCAGCAGGCCCGACCCCGCCGAGTCGACCGCGCCTGTCACCAGCATCAGGTGCACTCCGAGCGCCGTCGCGACGAACGCGGACGCCTGCGCACCGAGTCCTCGATCAGGGCTGAGGAACCTCACCGTCGCCGCGACGGCGGCTGTCACCAGCAGGCCCAACAGGACGTAGGCGAGCAGCTGCGGATCGCTCGGGACGAGCACCGAGAGCAGGAGCCCGACCGCGACCGCGACCACCAGGCCGGCGGCGAGCGCCCCCATCCGGTTGCGTCGCAAGCGGTCGAGCAGCGACCTTGGCGCGGCTGCCGGCACGGTCGGCGTCTCCGCGGTCTCGGCCCCGTCAGGGCCGGGGGTCTCGGAGGCTGAGGCGGGCTCTTCTGACATCGTGGTCCCTTCTCACGAGAGGTGCGTTGCCATCGTCTCACGCCCACGGCGAACCGGCCCCGATCCTGGCACAATGGCGGGATGAGCGCCGTCGTCGACCCGGGCCCTACGTGGGTCGAGGCGTGGACGCCTGCAGAGGGCGCGTCCCGGGCGTCGGCCCTGCTGCGAGGGGCCTTCGGCGTGGACGCGACCTGCACGTGGCGCGCGCCCGGCAGGGTGACCGTGATCGGCGAGCACACCGACTACTCCGAGGGTCTCGCGCTTCCCACCGTCACCCCGCATGCCGTCTATGCGGCGGCGCGGCCCCGCGAGGATCGGGTGGTGCGAGTGGTGTCCGATCAAGGAGCCTTCCTCGACGGACCCGGCGCGACGTGGGAGGGGACGCTCGACACGGACCCGCAGGACGTGGAGGGCTGGCCGCGGTACGTGATCGGCCTGCTGTGGGCCATGCAGGAACGCGGGTACGACGGGTGCGGCATGGACATCGCCCTCGCCTCGTGCCTGCCTCCTCGGGCGGGGCTGGCCTCGTCCGCGGCGGTCCTCGCGGCGACCGGCCTCGTCGCCGACGACCTGTGGCGACTGGCGCTGGACGGCGATGCGGGCCGGGCCGAGATCGCCGACGCGTGCCTGGACGCCGAGAACCTGGCGGTCGGCACCCTGTGTGGAGCACTGGACCCGCACACGATCCTGCGGTGCGGCCCTGACGACGCGCTGCTGCTGGACTTCGCGGAGCATCCCACCTCCGCGGTGCCGTATCCCATGTACTTCCGCGACTACGGGCTGGGCCTGCTCGTGATCGACACAGGCGTGCCCCGCGGCGACGTGCAGCAGCTCTTCCGCACCCGTCGCTCCGAGTGCGCCGCCGCCGCGGAGTCGCTCGGCGCGCGCACGCTGCGCGAGGTGGCGGACACCCCGCTCGCGGCCCGCCGGGTCGAAGGCATCGCGGATCCTGTGCTGCGGCGGCGGGCACGCCACGTGACCGCAGAGATCGAACGCGTGCGACTTGTCGTGGGCGAGCTCAGCGGCACAGGCCCCGCCCACGAGCGCTTCGTGACCATCGGCAAGGCGATCTACCGTTCGCACGCATCCCTCGAGCTCGACTACGAGGCATCTGACCCGACGCTCGACCTGGCGGTCGACGCCGCGTTCCGCGCGGGCGCCTTGGGAGCTCGGGTGAGCGGAGCCGGCTACGGCGGCGCAGTCGTCGCGCTCGTGCGCAAGACCCAGGCTCGCCTCGCGGCGCTGCATATCGCGCACGGCTTCACCGACGCGGGTCGTGACGAGCCCCGCTTCCTCTGGGTCTAGCGGACGGCGGTCCTCCGCACCTGGCGCCCGATCCGCGCGAATCGAGAGAAGAACGCGGAGCGAGGAACGCGGAGCGACAAGCGCTGAGCGACAAGCGCTGAGCGAGAAGCGCTGAGCGCGCGGGTGCGCCGCTACAGCGAGTAGTCGACCACCAGGGGCGCGTGGTCCGTCCACCGTGCATCCCACGACGCCTGCCGGTCCACCCGCACGGACGACGCCGCCGCCGCGAGCGCCGGCGTGGCGAACTGGTAGTCGATGCGCCAGCCCGAGTCGTTGTCGAAGGCCTGACCGCGCATGGACCACCACGTGTAAGGGCCGGGCTTGGGGCCTTCGAGGGTGCGGTGCACGTCCACCCAGCCGGAATCGACCCAGCGGTCCAGGTACGCCTTTTCCTCCGGCAGGAAGCCTGCGGACTTGAGGTTGCCCTTCCAGTTCTTGATGTCGTTCTCCGTGTGGGCGATGTTGATGTCGCCCATCACGACCACGCGCTCGTGCTCCCCGAGGAGCACCGCGAGCCGCGCCGTCATGGCGTCGAGCATTGCGTACTTCTGGTCCATCTTGGGCGTGCCCGCCTCACCCGAGTGCATGTAGACCGACACGACCCGCACAGGACCCGACGGAGACTGCGCGGTGCCCTCGATCCATCGACCGGTGTGCACGGGCTCGTCCATGCCCTCTCCCAGCACCTCGGCGCCGGTCACGACGTCGGCGAGCGGGTCTCGGCTGAGGATCGCGACGCCCGCACGGCCCTTGATCAGGCACGCGTCCTCGACCACGTGCCAGGCGTCACCGACCAGGCCCGCGGTGGTCTCCAGCGGCGCCCGCACCTCCTGCATGCACACCACGTCGCAGCCGGACGGATCCAGCCAGTCGTGCATGCCCTTGCGGGCGGCGGCGCGGACTCCGTTGACGTTGACCGAGGCGATTCTCATGCCCACGAGGCTACCTTCCGCGACCGACATGTCAGCCGATCGCGCGCTGGCAGGACATGAGGGTTGAGAATCGCTCAGATCCGACCGTCATGTCCTGCCAGGAGGCAGGCGGGCGTCCTGCCAGGAAGCGCACAGCCTCCGGAGGGAGGCTAGAGCGCGCGCTCCGCGGCCTCCACCACGTTGGACAGCAGCATGGCGCGCGTCATCGGCCCGACGCCACCCGGGTTGGGCGAGAACCACGACGCCTTGGCCACCGCGTCGGCCGAGATGTCGCCTGCGACGCGACTCCTGCCCGTCTCCGGGTCGGTGACGCGGCTGACGCCGACGTCCACGAGCACCACGCCGTCCTTGACCATGTCCCCTGAGACGATGCCGGGCACTCCCGCCGCGGCGATGATCACGTCGGCCCGACGCGTGTGGTCGGCCAGGTCACGGGTACCGGTGTGGCACAGCGTCACCGTCGCGTTCACCGCCTTGCGGGTGAGCAGCAGGCCGATCGAGCGGCCGACCGTCGTGCCGCGACCGATGACCACGACCTCCTTGCCGCGCAGCTCCACGCCATGACGCGCGAGCAGCTCGATGATGCCCTTGGGCGTGCACGGCAGCGACGACGTGACGTCCTCCGCGACGCGCAGCACCAGCCGGCCGAGGTTGGTCGGGTGCAGCCCGTCGGCATCCTTGTCCGGGTCGATGCGCTCGAGCATCGCGTTGGTGTCCACGCCCTTGGGCAGCGGAAGCTGCACGATGAAGCCGGTGCAGGCGGGGTCGGAGTTGAGCCGGTCGATCGCGGCCTCGATCTCCGCCTGGCTGGCATCGCCGGGGAGGTCCTCCCGGATCGACGCGATGCCCACCTCGGCGCAGTCCGCGTGCTTGCCGTTGACATACCAGGTGGAACCCGGGTCGTCACCGACCAGCAACGTGCCGAGCCCCGGGGTGACGCCGCGCTCCGCGAGCGCGGCGACCCTCACGGTGAGCTCCGACTTGATCGCGGCCGCGGTGGCCTTGCCGTCGAGCCGTCGCGGGGCGGCGTGCTGCGGCTCCTGAGCCTCCGCCGCCATTACTGCTGCAGGCCCTCGTAGAGCGGGAAGTCGGCCGCGAGCTTCGCCACGCGTGCGCGCAGCGCCTCGACGTCGGCGCCGCCCTTGAGCGCGGTGGCGATGACCTCGGCGACCTCGGTGAACTCCTCGGCGCCGAAGCCGCGGCTCGCGAGCGCCGGGGTGCCGATGCGCAGACCGGAGGTGACCATCGGCGGGCGGGGGTCGTTCGGGACGGCGTTGCGGTTCACGGTGATGCCGACCGAATGCAGCAGGTCCTCGGCCTCCTGGCCGTTCATCGGCGAGTTGCGGAGGTCGACGAGCACCAGGTGCACGTCGGTTCCACCGGAGACGACGTTGACGCCCGCCTCGATCGCGTCCGGGGCGACGAGCCGCTCGGCGAGGATGCGTGCGCCCTCGAGCACGCGCTCGTTGCGCTCACGGAACTCCGCACCGGCGGCTGCCTTGAGGGCCACCGCCTTCGCGGCGACGACGTGCATGAGCGGGCCACCCTGCTGGCCGGGGAACACCGCGGAGTTGAGCTTCTTGCCGTACGCCTCGATGTCGCGCGACAGGATCATGCCGGAACGGGGGCCGCCGATCGTCTTGTGGATGGTCGTGGAGACCACGTCCGAGTGCGGCACGGGGCTGGGGTGCAGGCCCGAGGCGACGAGGCCGGCGAAGTGCGCCATGTCCGTCCACAGCTTGGCGCCCACCTCGTCGGCGATGGCACGGAACGCCGCGAAGTCCAGGTGGCGGGGGTACGCGGACCAGCCGGCGATGATCACGTCGGGGCGGTCGGCGAGCGCCTGCTCACGGACCTTGTCCATGTCCACCAGGTGCGTCGTGTCGTCCACGCCGTACGCGGAGACCTCGTACAGCTTGCCGGAGAAGTTGAGCTTCATGCCGTGCGTGAGGTGGCCGCCGTGGGCGAGGCTGAGGCCCATGATGCGGTCGCCGGGCTTGGCGAGGGCGTGTAGCACGGCCGCGTTGGCGGTCGCACCCGAGTGGGGTTGGACGTTCGCGTACTCGGCGCCGAACAGCGACTTGGCACGCTCGATCGCGATTGTCTCCGCGACGTCGACCTCCTCGCAGCCGCCGTAGTAGCGCTTGCCCGGGTAGCCCTCGGCGTACTTGTTCGTCAGCACGGAGCCCTGCGCCTGGAGCACGGAGCGCGGCACGAAGTTCTCCGACGCGATCATCTCGAGGTAGGTCTGCTGACGGGCGAGCTCGCGGTCGAGGACCTGGGCGATCTCGGGGTCGAAGTCCTGCAGCGTGGCGTTCATGACCGCTGCGGTGGCGCTGGAATCGGTGCTCATGGCTTTCCTCTCTGGTGGCGGCACTGCGTCTGTAAGACGGCGCTGCGTCTGTAAGACAGCACAGGGCCGCCGGTTGTCCGGTGACCTTGGCCCAGGCGTACGACCAAAGAATCTCAAGAAAGGTGCCGCTCCCTCGTGGTAGCCCACTGCGCCAGTCGCGACGTGCGTCAGTCTAGCAACGGCAGACGGCGTCGTCACTGTCGCATCGATGCCGCCGACGCGTGCGCGCGGGCTCGGCCCGGCGAGGGACGACGATCAGTCGATCGCCGCGTCGTCCACGATCGCGCCCGACTCCAGGATCTTGCGCAGGTAGGCGTAGGTGAGGTCGCCCGAGACCTGGTCGAACTGGTGCTCGTAACCCGCCTTGTTGTACAGCGCGATGTTGTGCTTGGAGTTCTGGCCGGTGAACGCCCACACCTCG
The DNA here is from genome assembly GCF_032102965.1 of Demequina capsici. Taxonomy (NCBI): domain Bacteria; kingdom Bacillati; phylum Actinomycetota; class Actinomycetes; order Micrococcales; family Demequinaceae; genus Demequina; species Demequina capsici. The sequence continues at coordinate 2,377,195 of NZ_CP134880.1, forward strand.
GACGTGTCCTCGGGCAGGTAGCCCAGGACCGCGAAGACGAGCTGGACGCCGATGCCGCGCCCTTGCATGTCCGGCGCCACGGCCAGGCGACCGATCGTCGCCTTGGTGCCCTCGATCCCCACGCGGATCGTGCCGACCAGACGGGGCCCGATCCACGCGCCCAAGGTCACCGTGTGACCGGACTCCATGTCCTCGATGAGCTCCTCGAGCGTCTGCGTGAGCGCAGGGATGTGCGCGTCGTTGTACAGCTGCGCCTCCACCACGAATGCCGCGCGCCGAAGGGTGAGCACCTCGCCGGCGTGCCCTGCGTCGACCTGGTCGATCCTGACCTCTGCATCCTCGCTCATGCTCCTATGGTGACAGGTCATACGGCTGCGCGACCACCCCTGGAGTCCCGGTCCGTGACCGGTGTGGCCGTTCACTACTCTGGGGGCATGACGGACGCCGCCACGACTCGCCGCTACGTGCTCAGCCTCTCCTGCCCCGACCGCCCTGGCATCGTCCACGCCGTGTCTGGCACGCTCGCCGAGCACGGTGGCAACATCACCGAGTCGCAGCAGTTCGGCGACGCCGACACGGGGCTGTTCTTCATGCGCGTCGAGTTCGAGGTGCCTGCCGAGCAGGACACGCTGGAGGGCGCGTTCGGCGCCCTGGGCGAGCGGTTCGCGATGACGTGGCGCCTCGACGTGGCCGGTCGACGCATGCGCACCGTCGTCATGGTGTCCAAGGCCGCGCACTGCGTGAACGACCTGCTGGTCCGCGAACGTGCAAGCACGCTGCCGGTGGACATCGTCGCGGTCGTGGGCAACCACCCGACGCTGCGGTCGCTCGCCGAGTTCTACGGCAAGCCGTTCCACCACATCCCCGTGACCGCCGACACCAAGGCGACAGCGGAGGCGAAGGTGCTGGACCTGGTCGACGAGCTCGACGCCGAGCTCGTGGTGCTCGCGCGCTACATGCAGATCCTCTCCCCCGAGATGTGCGGCGCGCTCAAGGGCCGCGCGATCAACATCCACCACTCGTTCCTGCCCAGCTTCAAGGGCGCACGCCCGTACTTCCAGGCGCACGACCGGGGCGTCAAGCTGATCGGCGCCACCGCGCACTACGTCACCGCCGACCTGGACGAGGGCCCGATCATCGAGCAGGACATCGAGCGCGTGGATCACTCGTACACCCCCGAGTCGCTCACGGCCACGGGGGCCGACGTGGAGCGCCGCGCGCTCGCCCGCGCAGTGCGCTGGCACGCCGAGCACCGAGTGCTGCTGGACGGCCACCGCACGATCGTCTTCAAGTAGCCCTCAGCGAGCGCACGACCGCTGGCCGTGCGACGTCCCTCTCCACGAGCGCCCGACGCTGCGAACCAATCTCAGGTGCGGCGCGCCGGCGTGTCCTCGCGCGGTGCGGCGTGTCGCCGGGGTGTCGAGGTGCAGATTGGTTCAAAGTGTCTGCGCCGCGAGGCAACCGGACTGTGCGTCAGGCAACCGGACGATGCGGGAGCCACCTGGGCCGGTCGGATCAGGCCGGGGCTCTCCAGCCGCAGGCCTGCAGAGCCTTCAGAGGCGTGATCGTCGCCGCCTCGAGGGCCTCATCGCGGGCGACGCCCGCCGCCGCGCAGACGTCGAGCGCGCGTGACAGCACGAGGGTCGAGCCGGCCAACGTGTCGGTGCCCGTGAGCACCGCCCTGCCACCGGCGACGGTCACCTCGAGTTCCCCGAGCATGTAGGTGCCTTCGGTCGAAGCCGCGGCAGCCATCGCATCGGTCATCAGCACCACCCGACCCGGAGCGGCGCGGAACAGGAGCGCCAGCGATTCGGGCGCGACGTGGAACCCGTCCGCGATCACCTCGATGAACGCACGGTCGTCGGCGAGCGCGGCACCGAGCGGACCTGGAGCACGTCCCGCGATCGGCGGCATCGCATTGAACGCGTGCGTGACCAGGCGTGCACCGGCATCGAACGCCGCACGCGCCTGCGCCGCCGTGCACTCCGTGTGCCCCACCGCGACCACCACGCCTGCCTCCGCGAAGCGCTCGATCGCCTCCAGCGCGCCGGGCAGCTCAGGCGCGATCGTGATCTGACGGATCGTGCCGTCGGCCGCGTCGAGCAGACGGGACACGGCGTCCGGCGTCGGGTGGATCAGCGCGTGGGGAGGATGCGCGCCCTTGCGGGAGGGCGCCAGGAACGGCCCCTCCAGGTGAATGCCGAGCAGAGCGGGCTCGAGCGCCATCGCCTCACGGACCACCCCGATCTTCGCGGCCATCGCGGCCGGCGGCTCCGTCACGAGCGACGCGACCATCAACGTCGTCCCCGTGGCCCGGTGCGCGGCCAGGGCGGCCAACGTGCCGTCGACCGTGTCACCGAAGGCGTGCCCGCCCCCGCCGTGGCTGTGGATGTCGACCAGCTGCATGGTGGATCCTCCTGCTACAGACCCTGCCACGTCGGCTTGTGGTCGTACGCCCACCGGTAGTAGTCCATGTTGCGCAGGCGCGAGGCCGCGGCGTCGTCCACCACGACCGTGACGTGCGGGTGCAGCTGGATCGCGGAGCCGGGCATGGACGACGACACGGGGCCCTCGACCGACGCGGCGAGCGCCTCGGCCTTTCCCTCGCCGAACGCGAGCAGCACCAGGTGACGCGCGCGCAGGATCGTGCCAAGCCCCTGGGTGACGCAGTGGATGGGCACCTGGTCCAGCGAGTCGAAGAAACGGGCGTTGTCGATCCGGGTCTGCTCGGTCAGCGTCTTCACGCGTGTGAGCGACCCGAACGACGACCCCGGCTCGTTGAAGCCGATGTGCCCGGTGGTGCCGATGCCGAGGATCTGCAGGTCCACGCCTCCTGACGCGGCCAGCAGCGCCTCGTAGCGCTCCCCCGCCGTCTCGATGCCGGCGAGCGCGCCGTCGGGCACATGCACGCGCGAAGGGTCCGCACCCACGCGGTCCTGGAACTCGTGCGTGATCACCGAACGGTAGCTCTCGGGATGCTCCACAGGCAGGCCGACGTACTCGTCGAGCGCATACGCGCTCACGTGGGAGAAGTCGACGCCCGCGGCAGCCTTCGCCGCCAGCGCTTCGTACACGGGCAGCGGCGTGGAGCCCGTCGCCACACCGAGCACGGTCTCAGGGTTCGCGGACACCAGCCCCGCGATGTGGTCGGCGACGATCGCGCCGGCCTCGTTCCTGTCCTTCGCGAGGACGATCTCAGCCACGTCCGGCTCCTCTCATGGCCGCGCCGATGGCTGCGACCGGGGTCTCAGGGTCGAGCACGCTCATGCGTGCGGTGAGGTCCACGGAGGCGAGGAAGCGGCTGTTCCGCTCCCAGCCTCGGATGACGCGTCGCGTGCCGTCGAGCAGAGGCTCGCCCATGCGGGTCAGGCCGCCACCCAGGAGCACCTCCTCCACATCCAGGGTCAGCACGAGCAGCCGCACCGCGGTGGCCACCCCGAAGAACAGGCCCTCACGGATCCGAGCCGAGCCGGCATCCGTGTCCGCTGCGGCAAGGACCTGCACCGCAGGGGCACCTCCCGATTGGAGGGCGACTCCGCTGCCGGAGGCGTAGGTCTCGAGACCGCCGGGAAGGCTGTCGGGTCCCAGCGGACCGTGCGGATCGACGGAGATGTGGCCAATCTCGCCGGCAGCACCGCGCGCGCCGCGCCACACCTTTCCGTCGAGGATCAGGCCTGCAGCAAGCCCCGTGCCGAGGTTGAGGAACGCGATGGATCGCGCCTCGCCGCCCGCGGCCACCCAGGCGCCGACGGCACCCGCGTTCACGTCGTTGTCGACCACAGGACGCACACCCCAGGCCTCTGCCAGGGACGATGCAAGGTCGAGGCGAGTGATCCCAAGGTTCTGCGCATGGCTGACCACCCCATCCAGGACCGACCCGGGGATTCCCACGCCCACGGACGCCGCGTCGCCGGGCGAGATCCCGGCCGCGTCGCACACCGTCGCGGCGGCGAGCACCGCCTGGGTGACGACCTCGCCATTGCCCTTGCCCGACGGGACCACGTGCCGGTGCAGCACCACGCCGTCCGGAGAGACGAGCACGGCGTCGGTCTTGGTGCCGCCGATGTCGATGCCGAGGTGCATCAGCGACCCCCCACCAGCTCGAGCAGCGCAGCGCCGACCACCCTGGACGCACCGAACGTGCAGACGTCGGCCGCTCCGGCGGACGCATCGGGCCACCCCATGTCCACGACCACGGTGCGATGCGAGGCGCGCATGGCCTCGATCGCTGCGAGCGCGAAGGCGTGACGATGGTTGTCCTTGCCCACGACCACGACGAGCGAGCCATCGGGCACCGCTGAGACCGCCACGGCTGGGTCGTCCTCCGGGCCGACGGTGGCCGTCGGCGTCGCACCGACGGCGAACGGGCCCCACGGGCTCTCGCCCACGGCGATGTTCGCGGCGGGCTCGAGGCGCACCCACGCGACACGGGCCGCAGCCGTGAACGCGGCGGACGCCTCGGCAGAGACGTCGAAGGCGTCGACGAGTCTGCGCGGGCTGAGCCCGGGCACCTCGCCCCAGGCGAGACCGTCAGGGAGCGCGCCGTCGCGTCGACCCGCGAGCGCGGCGCCCAGCCGCTCCACGCGCGCGCACGCGGCCCCGAGATCCGCCGCGTCGAGTGCGCCTGAGGCGACGGCCGCGTCGATCGCCTCGGCGATCTGCCCGACCTGCTCGTCGGTGTTGCGGGTGCCGAGGCAGAGCAGGTCGCAGCCGCCGTCGAGCGCGCGGACGGCCGCCGCAGGGATGCCGATCCGCCCGCTCGCGCCCTTCATGTCGAGCGCGTCGGACACGACCACCCCGTCGAAGCCGAGCTCGTCACGCAGCAGACCCCTCAGCACCGGACGCGAGAACGTCGCAGCATCGGCGGCATCCAGCGCAGGCACCAGGATGTGCGACGACATCACCGTCTCCGTGCCGGCCTCGATCGCGGCGCTGAACGGAGGCAGGTCGCGCGCCCGCACGGTCGCCGCGTCGGCGGAGACCGTCGGCAGCGCCACATGCGAGTCCTGCGCCGTGTCGCCATGCCCCGGGAAGTGCTTGGCGCACGCGGCCACGCCGGTGCCCTGCACGCCCCGCGTCCACGCCGCCGCGTGCCTGCCCGCCAGCTCCGGGTCCGCCCCGAAGCTGCGGACCCCGATCACCGGGTTGAGCGGGTTCGCGTTGACGTCCACGTCCGGCGCGAGCGTGAGGTCCACCCCCGCCGCGCGCAGCTCCCAGCCCACCTGGGCCGCCACGCGCTCCGTGAGCGACGCGTCGTCCAGGCGACCGAGCACAGCGTTCCCAGGGAACGGCGAGCCCTCCGCCTGGTAGAGACGCGAGACGTCGCCGCCTTCCTCGTCGATCGCGATGATCGCGTGAGGGTTCGCCGCGTGGATCGCGTCGGTGAGCTCGCGCAGCTGGGAGCGGGAGGCGACGTTGGTGCCGAACAGGCACACGCCTCCCAGACCTTCACGGAGGCGCCGCTCGAGCCACTCGGGCAGCGTGGTGCCCTCGAAGCCCGGCATGAGCACGGTGAGAGCCGTCATCCCTTGACCGCTCCGCCCACCAGGCCCTGCGTCATGCGCCCCTGCACGATCACGAAGAAGACGATCACGGGGATCGCGACGAGCGTGGAGCCGGCCATGACCTGACCCCACTCGATCATGCCCAGGCTGGACGGCTGCGCGAAGTTCCGCAGCCACAGCGGCAGGGTCTGGCTCGAGTCGGAGGTGAGCAGGATCGAGGCGAGCGCGAACTCGTTCCACACCTGGAGGAACGCGAAGACGCCCGACGCCACCAGACCGGGAGCGAGCAGCGGGAACGTGATCCGCATGAAGGCTCCGAAGCGGCTGAGGCCGTCCATCATGCCGGCCTCCTCGAGGTCCGCGGGCACCCCGGCCACGAAGCCGCGCAGCATCCACATGGTGAACGGCACCACCATCGCCACGTAGATGATGGAGACGCCCGCGATCGTGTTGAGCAGGCCCAGGCCGGAGATCATCTTGTACTGCGCGATGAACATCGCCTCGGCAGGAAGCATCTGCACCAGGATGATCGCGAGCACCAGGGCCTTGCGGCCGCGGAAGCGGAACCGGGAGATCGCCAGCGCGCCCAGGAACGCGACGATGAGGCTGATGACCAGCGCCACACCCGTCACCACCAGCGACATGCCGAGCGCGGCGACGAAGTCGTCAGCGCCGAGGACCGCCTTGAAGTTGGTCCACGAGCCGCCGAACGGAAGGAACGTGGGAGTCAGGCTGGAGATCGTGACGGCCGACTGGAACGAGCTGTTGATCATCCAGTACACGGGGAACACCCACAGCAGTGCGAGCACGAGCGCGAGCGCTGCGCCCAGGTAGCGGGTCAGGGGTCGGGTGCGTGTCACTGCTGGTCCTCCTTGAGGAGCTCGCGCACGTAGAACCAGCTGAGCGCGATGGTGAAGATCATGACGATCATGGCCGCGGCGGCCGCCACGCCGAAGTGGCCTTGGCCGACGCCGAGGCCGTAGATGTACGTGCCGAGCAGGTCGTACCGCTCACCCCTCGCGCCGAAGCCCTGAAGGAGGGAGATCTGCGCGTAGACGCGCAGGTCCCAGATCATCTGCAGCAGCAGGAGGATCACGAGCACGGGTCGCAGGATCGGGAGGATGATGCGCCGGAGCATCTGGAGGCCGCCCGCGCCGTCGAGCTGGGCCGCCTCGACGACCTCCTCGGAGACCTGGGTGAGACCTGCGTACACGGACAGCGCCACGAACGGCACGGACGCCCACGTGATGATGAGCGACGCGACGGCGAAGAAGCTGAGGGGCTCGACGAGCCAGTTGTGGCCGACCATGTCGACGCCGGGGATGAGCGACAGCACGTAGTTGAGGACGCCGTTGCGGTCGTCGATCAGCCAGTTCCAGACGGTCATCTGCGCGACGATCGGCATGGCCCATGCGAGCAGCAGCGCGACCTGCAGGGCGATGCGCGACCATCCGGGGATGGACTTCATGAGGATGGCGAGGGCGATGCCGACGACCATGGTGACGACGGCGGTGACGGCCATGAAGACCACGGAACGGACCAGCACGGTCCAGAATCCCGAGTCGCTGAGCAGCGTGATGTAGTTCTGCAGGCCGATGAACGTGGGGTCCTGGCCGAACTGCTGGGCGAGCCCGTACTCGCGGAACGAGTTCCACACCTGCCAGGACAGCGGGTAGGCCATACCTGCGAGCAGCACGAGCACGGCGGGGAGGCCGAGAAGATAGGGGAGCACCTTCGCGCGGCGGGGCCGGCGGCTCGCGGGCTGCGGCGCCGGGGCCTCGAGGCCGGGTGCGGCGCCTGCGGGATCCGCCACGGGCGCGGGAGTGGTCATGGTCACGAGAGCCTCTCGGGAGTGGTTCCCTCGGGTGGTCCGGCACGCATGGGGGCATGCGTGCCGGACCACCCTGCGGGAGGTAGGTGCTAGCCGTTGATCAGGGCGTCGATCTTCGTGTCGTACTCGGCGGCGAGCGAGGCGACGTCGCCGCCCTCGGCGACTGCCTGGAAGTACTGCTCCATGAGCGACGCCTCCTCGACGGCGGCCCAGCCCGGCGCGGCCGGGGTGAGCTTGGCGCTCTGCGCGGCCTCGAGAGCGATGTCACCCATCGCGGCCACCGACGCGTACTGGTCCGCGTAGTCGAGGTTGGCCGGGCCGAGCCCGTTCTCCGCGAGCATCGTCTGGTACGCCTCGGAGAAGATGATGCGCATCAGGGTCTTCGCACCCTCGGGGTGGGTGGTCGTGGCGGAGATGCCGATGTTGGAGCCACCGGCGAACACCGGGGCGATGCCGCCGTCGACGCCGGGCAGCGCGTACGCGCCGAACTTGTCGTCGTTCCAGGTGGCGACGGTGTCACCGGCGTCGTTCTGGCTCAGGTCGCCGAGCGACCAGTAGGCCCAGTTCGGTGCGAGGGTGGACGCGGCCGGGGTGCCCGACAGGAAGCCGTCGTTGATGGCCTGGTAGGCGGTCGAGTCGTTGTCCGTCGACGAGGCGACGGAGGAGGTCTGGAAGAGCTCCTGCCACATCTCCATGCCCTTGACGGCCTCCGGCGACTCGAGGGTGGCGGTCCAGGTGGAGCCGTCGTAGGTGGCGATGTCGCCGCCGTTGGCGAAGATCCACGAGATGCCCGAGCGCCAGTCCTGGCCCGCGGTGTAGGAGCCGCCGACGCCGGCCGCCTTCATCGCGGCGTTGACCTGCGTGTACTCCTCGAGGGTGGTGGGCACGGACACGCCCGCTGCGGCGTACAGGTCCTTGCGGTAGAAGACCATGCGCGAACCGAAGTAGTACGGCAGGGCGTAGACCTTGTCGCCCACGGAGCCCGCCTCGACGAAGCCCTGGAGCAGCGAGTCGCCGCCCAGCTCGTCGTACATGTCGGTGAGGTCCATGAACGCGCCGACGTTGGTGAACGTGGCGGCCTGCGTGTTGCCGATCTCCGCGACGTCAGGGGTGTTCGCGGAGTCTGGCAGCGCGGTGGTGAGCGACGAGATCAGGTCGCTCCAGCCGATCTGCTCGACGGTGAGCGTGCCGCCGTTCTCCTCGTTGTAGGTGGTCTTGAGGTAGTCGATCAGAGTGTCGGGGGTGTCGGTCCCCGCCAGCCACAGCGTGATGTCCTCAGCCTGGGCGGCTCCAGTGGCCGACGTCGACGCCGAGGCGTCCGCGTCGCCGGAGGACGAGCATCCCGCGAGGGCCAGGGCCCCGGCGGCCACGAACGCGGCCGCGGAGAGCGTGGTCTTCTTCATTGCCTGTTCCTTCTCTTCGGTGTCGTTCCGTAGCCGTGGCGGCTACGACCCGTGGGCTTCGGAGGTCATGAGACCCCCAGCTGGTCCGTGAGGACCATGACGGCCGCGCCGAGGACGACGATGTCGCGCCCCAGCCCGGTCATCCGCACCGACAGGTGGCCGTGGACACTGGCCATCGTCCGGTTGCGGAGCGTCTGCACGGCGCTGTCCAGCAGCGGTCCGTCCAGCACATCGAGGGGGCCGCTCAGGACGACCTCCCCCAAGTCGAGCGCGCCGACGACGGGCGCGACGGCGATGCCGAGCCGCTCGCCGGCCTCCACGAGGAGCGCCTCGCGTGCGGCGGCGTCGGGAGCGGCGTCGAGCCTCTCGGTGAGGCGCGGGATCGCGAGCCACGTCTCGAGGCAGCCGTCCTTGCCGCACGCGCAGCGCTCGCCACCGTCGGTGCCGACGACGACGTGACCGATCTCGCCTGCAGCCGAGGAGGAGCCTTGGACCAGCGCCCCGCCGAGCACGAGACCCGCGCCGACACCGCGGCCGATGCGGATCAGCATCATGTCCTCGTCTGCCCCACCGAAGGTCCGTTCTGCGAGCGCCGCGGTGTTCGCGTCGTTCGCGACCAGCACGGGCAGACCGGTGCGATCGGCGAGCAGCGTCTGAAGCGGCACGTCGTACCAGCCGAGGTTCGGTGCGCGCAGCACTGTGCCGTCGACGGAGACGATGCCGGGAGAGCCGACGCCCACCCCGAGCACGCGAGCCTGCGCCGCCTCGACGAGCCGGTCGAGCACGGTGGCGGTCGCCTCGAGCGCGGCGTCTCCCGTGAGGCCCGCGACGTCGAGCTCCTCGCGGTGGAGCACGGTGCCGTCCAGGTCGGTGACGATGCCGCGGAACACGGCGTCCTTGGAGAGGTCGAGCGCGAGCACCGCGAACCCGGCGCGGTTGATGTCGAGCAGCGTGGCGGGCTTGCCGGGGCGGGAGTCGGCGCGGATCCCGAGCTCGACGACGAGGTCCTCGGCGATCAGGTCCGCGACCAGATCGGAGATCGTGACGCGGGTGAGGCCCACCTCACGGGCCAGGTCCGCACGGCTCAGCCCCTCCGCCCGGTACAGCGCTTGGAGCACGAGGGCGCGGTTGTGCCGACGCGCGTGCTCCGGGCGCACCCGGTGGCCCGGGCGGACGGTGGAGGCGAGCGCGGTGCGACGGGCGGTCCGGGTGGCGGCGACCGATGCGGACCGCCTGGTGCCGGCGGCGGAGCCGTCGGCGACCTGGCGGGCCGTGCGCACGCCCGAGACGGTCGCTGGGCCGCTCGTGGGTTCCCCCGAGGGGGTGATGTCCGCCGTGGTCATGTTTGTTAGTAAAGGTTACTAACGAATGACGCGCAAGACCTCGGTCCCAGATTTGATCGAACCGTTATCGTTCCGTGACCGGTCACGACGACGACCGTGACCAGGCCCGGCGCGCCCTGGCAGTGCACCAGGGTCGGATCCGTGGGGCGGGACCAGCGCTCATGCACTGCCAGCGCGCCGGGGCTCAGCGTGTGGTCAGATCGTGACCGCCGGAAGCAGGCCCAGCTCCTTCACCGCGTCCCGCTCCTCGACGAGCTCCGCCACCGACGCGTCGATGCCGGCACGCGTGTAGTCGTCGAGCTCCAGGCCCTGAACGATCTCCCAGCGGCCGCCCTCCGAGGAGGCGGGGAACGAGGACACGAGGCCCTCGGGCACGTCGTACGACCCGTCCGACGGCATGGCCACCGAGGTCCAGTCGTCCTTCGGAGTGCCCAGCACCCAGTCGTGAACGTGCGAGATCGCCGCGTTCGCCGCAGAGGCCGCCGACGACGCACCGCGGGCGTCGATGATCGCCGCGCCCCGCTTCGCCACCGTGGGAACGAACTCGCCCTTCACCCAGGCATCGTCCCCCACGACCTCGGCCGCCGGACGCCCACCCACCAGAGCGTGCGTGATGTCCGGGTGCTGCTTCGCGGAGTGGTTGCCCCAGATGGTGACCCGCGAGATCTCGCTCACCGGCGCGCCCGTCCTCAGCGCGAGCTGCGCGAGGGCCCGGTTGTGGTCCAGGCGCATCATCGCGTTGAAGCGGTCCGCAGGCACGTCGGGCGCGTGTGCCGACGCGATCAGCGCGTTCGTGTTCGCCGGGTTGCCGACCACGAGGATGCGCACGTCGTCCGCCGCCCCCGCGTTGATCGCCTCGCCCTGAGGGCCGAAGATGCCACCGTTCGCCGCCAGCAGGTCGCCGCGCTCCATGCCGGCGCCTCGCGGGCGTGCACCGACGAGCAGGCCGACGTTCACGCCGTCGAACGCCTGCGTCGCGTCGTCGTAGATGTCGATGCCCGCCAGCAACGGGAACGCGCAGTCCTCGAGCTCCATGGCGGTGCCCTCGGCTGCCTTGACTCCCTGCGGGATCTCGAGCATCTTCAGCCTGACCCGCACGTCGGGCCCGAGCATCTGCCCGGACGCGATGCGGAACAGCAGCGCATATCCGATCTGACCGGCGGCGCCGGTGACGGTGACGTTGATGGGGACGGTGCTCACGGCTCTGTGACTCCTTGGGGACTGGAACTGCAGGGGGCTGATGCAGCGAGCCTAGGCCAGGCGCGCCGCGAGGTTCTCGTCGAGCGTGGCGAGGAACTCCTCGGTGGTCTGCCACTCCTGGTCGGGACCGACCAGCAGCGCCAGGTCCTTGGTCATCGCGCCCGCCTCGACGGACTTGATGATGACGTCCTCGAGAGTCTGTGCAAAGCCGGTGACCTCGGGGGTGCCGTCCAGCTTGCCACGGTGCTTGAGCCCGCCGGTCCACGCGAAGATCGACGCGATCGGGTTGGTCGACGTGGGCTTGCCGGCCTGGTGCTGGCGATAGTGGCGGGTCACGGTGCCGTGCGCGGCCTCCGCCTCGACGGTCTGGCCGTCCGGCGTCATGAGGACCGACGTCATGAGGCCGAGCGATCCGAAGCCCTGCGCCACCGTGTCGGACTGGACGTCGCCGTCGTAGTTCTTGCAGGCCCAGACGTAGCCGCCCTCCCACTTCATGGCGGCGGCGACCATGTCGTCGATCAGGCGGTGCTCGTAGGTGAGGCCCGCGGCGTCGTACTGCGCCTTGTACTCCTTGTCGAACACGTCCGCGAAGATGTCCTTGAACGCACCGTCGTACGCCTTGAGGATCGTGTTCTTCGTGGAGAGGTAGACGGGGTAGCCGCGCTGCAGGCCGTAGGCGAACGACGCGCGGGCGAAGTCCTCGATGGACCTGTTGAAGTTGTACATCCCCATGGCCACGCCGCCGTCCTCGCCATAGTTGGCGACGACGTGCTCGATCGGCTCGGAGCCGTCCTCCGGCGTGAACGTGATGGTGACCTTGCCGGCGCCCGGAACCTTGAAGTTGGTGGCCTTGTACTGGTCGCCGTGCGCATGACGGCCGATGACGATCGGCTTGGTCCAACCCGGCACCAGGCGCGGGATGTTGGAGATGATGATCGGCTCGCGGAACACGACGCCGCCCAGGATGTTGCGGATCGTGCCGTTCGGCGACACGTACATGCGCTTGAGGCCGAACTCCTCGACGCGTGCCTCGTCCGGCGTGATCGTGGCGCACTTCACGCCGACGCCGTGCTGCTTGATGGCGTTCGCGGCGTCGATGGTGATCTGGTCATCGGTCGCGTCGCGCGACTCGATTCCGAGGTCGTAGTACTCCAGGTCGATGTCGAGGTACGGGTGGATCAGACGGTCCTTGATGAACTGCCAGATGATCCGCGTCATCTCGTCGCCGTCGAGCTCGACGACCTTGCCTTCGACCTTGATCTTCGCCATGCGATGTCCTCACGCGTTCTTCGAATCGGTGACCCCAGGCTAGTCCACGAGTCCCATAGCGCACAGCCCGGCGCCGCGCCCGTGTCCAGGGACCAGCGTCCCGATCGTGGGTCGCATGGGCACGCGCCGGCCCCGACACCCCAGAACGCGCGGTCGCGAGTCATCGCGCGCCGCCGGTCCCCGCCTGCCAAGATCGAGGAGGACGCGCGCCCGCGCGCCCGGCGGAGCACGAAGGGGAGCACACATGACCGAGCAGGACACCAGCCCGTGGGGCGACGAGCCCGTCGTCGTCGCCGACGAGGCGATCGTGGTGCAGACATCCGGGCCGTCGCTCCTGGCGCGCAGCGCCGCCGAGGCGGGGGGCACGTTCATCCTCGTGTTCATGGGAGTGGGCGCCGCCCTGTTCTCCGGCGTGCTCCAGTGGGGCGCCCTCGCTGTGCCGTTCGGGTTCGCGCTCGGCGTGATCATCGCCGCGCTGATCTTCGGCGGCATCTCCGGCGCCCACCTGAACCCTGCGGTGACGTTCGGCGTCTGGATCGCAGGCCGGTTCCCTGGGCGTGACGTCGCGCCGTACATCGTCGCGCAGGTGATCGGCGCCAGCGCGGCCGCCGGCATGTTCTCCCTGCTCGTGGCGAACAACGCGCTCTACGACCAGCTGGGCACCACGCGCGCCTTCATCAGCGGCGCCTCCAACGGGTACGGCGAGCACTCCCCCACGCAGTTCGGCATCCTCTCGGCCGCGCTCATCGAGATCGTCATCGCCGCGCTGCTGGTGAGCGTCGTGCTGTCCGTGACGTCGGTCACGAACAAGGCCGGCGCCGCCCTCGCACCGTTCGGCATCGGCCTCACCGTCGGCTTCCTCGTTCTCATCGCCATCCCGTTCACCAACGGCGCGCTCAACCCGGCACGCGCCACGGGCACCGCCATCTGGTCCGACATCTGGGCGCTGCAGCAGGTGTGGCTGTTCTGGGCCGCCCCGCTGATCGGCGGCGCTGTCGCCGGCGTGCTGTTCCGTGCGCTCGGTCCCAAGCAGGACCTGCTGCGCTACGCGGTCATGGAGACGATCGTCGTCGTCGAGGACTGACGTCCACAGACCCCACGCATGCGAAGAGGGCCGGTCACCATGCGGTGACCGGCCCTCCTCGCACCGCGGCAGTCAGCCGAGCGGTGCGGTCAGGCCCAGGAACGTCAGCCCTGCGGCGAACGCGACCATCATCCCGACGTCGATCGCCCGCCGCCGTACGGAGAACGCCCGGTCGACCGGCAGGACGACGCGCGCCACGGCTCCCGCGACGCAGGCCGCCGCCATGAGCAGCACGGCGAGGCGGGGCCCGACCACCAGCGCAAGCGCAACCGCGACCGCCATGCCGATCAGCGTGGCGACCGCGACCGGTTCGGACGTCTGCGGAGTGTCAGGCACCTGGGACATCGCGGCTCAATGGAAGAAGTGCCGGGTACCGGTATGGAACAGGGCTATCCCCGCGGACTGGGCGGCCTCGATCACCTCGGCGTCGCGGACCGACCCTCCGGGCGAGACGACCGCCGTGACCCCGGCATCGATCAGCACCTGCAGTCCGTCGGCGAACGGGAAGAACGCGTCCGAGGCGGCGACGGAGCCGCGCGCCCTGTCCTCACCGGCGCGCTCCACGGCAAGGCGGCACGAGTCGACACGGTTCACCTGCCCCATGCCGATGCCGACGGCCGCGCCGTCCTTGGCCAGCAGGATCGCGTTGGACTTCACGGCGCGGCACGACCTCCACGCGAAGACGAGGTCGGCGAGCAGCTCGGGCGCCACCGGGCCGCCCGCGACCTGCTCCCACGCGGTGGGGTCGTCCCCAGGCGCGTCGATCCGGTCGGTCGCCTGCACCAGCAGACCGCCCGTGATGCGCCGCCACTCGTGCGCCAGCGGCGCCGGGTCCAGCTTGAGCAGGCGGATGTTCTTCTTCTTGGTGAGGATGTCGAGCGCCGCGGGCTCGAAGCCAGGCGCGACCACCACCTCGGTGAAGATGTCCTTGATCTGGTTCGCGGCCTCGACCGTGATCGTGTCGTTGGCTGCGATCACTCCGCCGTAGGCCGACACGGGATCGGTGGCGTGGGCGCGCCGGTGCGCCTCGGCGATGTCCCTGCCCACCGCGATGCCGCACGGGTTCGCATGCTTGATGACCGCGACCGCGATGCCGTCGTGGTCGTAGGCGGCGCGCACGGCGGCGTCGGCGTCCACGTAGTTGTTGAAGCTCATCTCCTTGCCGTGCAGCTGCTCGGCCTGCGCCAGCCCGCCCGCGACCAGCGGATCCCGGTACACGGCCGCGCTCTGGTGCGGGTTCTCGCCGTATCGCAACGAGCCGAGCCGCTCGAAGGAGGCGGCGATCCAGCCCGGGTTGCCGGCGTCGTCCGCGTCGGGGGCGACCACGCTGCCCATCCACGACGCGACGTGGATGTCGTACTCCGCGGTGTGCCGGAACGCCTTCGCCGCGAACGCCTGGCGCTGGGCGAGCGTGAATCCCCCGCCGGCCACCGCGTCGGCCGCGTCGGCGTAGTCGGCCGGGTCCACCACCACGGCGACGGACGCGTGGTTCTTCGCTGCGGCGCGGACCATCGAGGGACCGCCGATGTCGATCTGCTCGATCGTGTCGTCCTGCGACGCACCGGACGCGACGGTCTGGACGAACGGGTAGAGGTTCACGACCACCAGGTCGAAGGGCTCGATGTCGAGCTCCGAGAGCTGGGCACGGTGGTCCGCGAGACGACGGTCCGCCAGGATCCCCGCGTGGATGCGCGGATGGAGCGTCTTCACGCGACCGTCCAGGCACTCGGGGAATCCCGTGACCTGGTCCACCGGCGTGACCGCCAGACCGGCGTCGGCGATGCGCTTGGCGGTCGATCCCGTCGACACGATCTCGACACCCGCACCGACCAGCGCCTTCGCGAGCTCCTCGAGCCCGGTCTTGTCGTAGACCGAGATCAGCGCCCTGCGCACGTCCTGGCGGTCCGTCATCATGACTCCTCAATCCTCATGTCGTGGCTGCCCGAGCGTCGCCACCCGGCCGTTCAAGGTCCAACCGTCGCGCACCATCCGCCCGACCGTGTTGACGACCAGGCCGCGCTCGATCGCCTTGATCCGCGTGTGCAGCGACTCCTCGCTGTCATTGTCCCGCACGTCCACCGCGGCCTGCGCCAGGATGGGGCCGGTATCCACACCCTCGTCGACGAGCATCACGGTGCACCCGGTCACCTTCGCGCCACCCGCGAGCGCGTCCCTCACCGCATGAGCGCCCGGGTACGACGGCAGCAGCGCCGGATGCGTGTTGACGATCCTTCCGGGCCACCGGCTCAGGACCGGCGCGCCCAGCAGCCGCATGAACCCCGCGCACACCAGCAGGTCGGGATCGAACGACGCGATGGTCCGCGCGAGCGCCTCATCCCACGTGCGCCGATCGGGGAAGTCGCCGGGACGGACCACCGCCGTGGGGATCCGCGCCTCCTCCGCGATCGCCAGCGCACCCACCTCGGCGCGGTCCGACACGACAGCCGCCACGCGGGCGCCGAAGGCCTCGTCGGCCACCGCGTCGAGCAGCGCCTGCATCACCGAGCCCGTGCCTGACACGAGCACGACGAGCCGTTGCGGGGACATCCGGTTTGTCACAGGGCGAGCCTATCGGCATGCTGGAGGCCCTGACGAAGCGAGGAGCACCGTGCCCGACCCGAACCCTGCAGCACAGCCGCCGCAGACTCCCGCGCAGCGCTGGTCGCGCGCGCTCAGCGTGCTCGTGCTCGGCCTCGCGCTGCTGCTGCTTCTCGGATTCCCGTGGACTCTCGGAGCGCTCGTGCTGGGGCCGGTGACGATCGTCGCGGGGATCATCGCGCTCACGTCTCGCGGCGCCGCGGATCTGCGGGGCTGGAGCCGCGCGAACGCGATCGTCGGCGTGGTGCTCGGCGGCCTCTCCGCGATGTCCGCTGCGGGCATGCTGCTGCTGTTCCAGCCGCTCAACGACCTCGCGTCGTGCAACTCGCGGGCGATCACGAACTCCGCGCGGCAGCAGTGCCAGACGGACTTCGACCAGGCCTACCAGGACCTGCTGCACCGCTACGGGGTGGAGCTGCCCTCGGCGGGCTGAGCCTCCTGCGAGCGCTCGTCGTCCGAAGCCGGGCGCGCGGGCTCCTCCAGCCCAGGCTCGGTGTCCCGCCGCCGCGGGTCGGTGCCGCGCAAGCGCGCCACGAGAGCCGCGGTCGCACCCACCGTCACGTACCCCAGCGCAAGAAGGCCCGCGACCGCGCCCGCCACGGCCCACACCTCGGGCCCGACGTGCGAGAGGCGTCCGGGCCCTGCCGCGCCCGACGCGAGCGCGGCGAGGACTGCGACGAGCACGAACGTGAGGAGCGTCGCCGTGGCCGCAGCCACCGCGTCGTCCCTCCACGACCACAGCCTGCGGCGCAACGCCACCCGCACGAGCACGCCGACCGCGACCAGCAGCAGCGGGGTCCACAGGAGCAGCCCGCCCGCGCCTTGAGGAAGCGCCCCGAGCAGCGGCAGCTCCGGAAGCGCCCCGGCGGTCGTGCTCCCCGGCGAGTACAGGCTGCCGTCCCCCACGGAGAAGCCGACGCCGGACACCCAGGCGAGCATCCACACGACTAGCGTGGGCAGGTACAGCAGCTGGCCGACGGCCAGGACCGCGTTGCCCACCACGCCCGCGTCCAGCGCCGTCGCCGTGTCCGCGATCGCGTGAGCGCCCTCGAGCGTCGAGGCCACCCCTGCGACCGCCGCGATCCCCAGCCCCGCGGCGATCGATGCGAACGCTGCGCGGATCCCTGTGCGCACTGCGGGCGGGATGCGGTCGACGACGTCGATCGTGAGGCCGTGCGCACGCACTCGCCCGATGACGGCGCCAGGCGCCGCCACGACCAGACCGCCGATCACGGCACGCGCGGTGGATCCGGACGCGTCGTCAGCGCCGGCCCACGCGAACGACGCCGCGAATCCCGCGAGCACGGCGAACGTCACCGACGCGAGCAGCGCGGCCGCCCAGGAGCGCATCAGGAAACGCTGGGCGGTGGCGATCACGATCAGCAGCGTCACGATCGTCAGCCCGAGCGGCACGAGCGAGAACAAGCCCGCAGACGTCGCGACCGGCACGCCGAGGCCCAGGAGCCACAGCCGCGTCGCGACGGGGAACGCCGACCCCCAGTCGATGGCGCTACCGGTGTCAGGCGAGGCTGCGAGCGCGGCAAGGGTCGGCGCGACGACGATCAGCAGCGACGCGGCAGCGGCGACCGCTCCGGTGACGAGCCCGCTCGCCCACACGGGAAGCTCCCCCGCCAGCGTGCGGGGGGCGCGCGGCGCGACGGTCGGAGCTGTCATGGGGTCCATGGTCACCCGATCCGGACTCGATGCGGCGCACCGACGCGCGTCGCCCGCATGACGACGGCCCGCATCCCGTGGCAGGGATGCGGGCCGTCGCGCGACCGGCGCTGCTAGCTGAGGAGCTCGCGCATGAGGCGCGCCGTCTCGGACGGCGTCTTGCCGACCTTGACGCCGGCGGCCTCGAGCGCCTCCTTCTTGGCCTGGGCGGTGCCCGCCGAGCCGGAGACGATCGCGCCCGCGTGGCCCATCGTCTTGCCCTCGGGCGCCTCGAAGCCCGCGACGTAGCCGACCACGGGCTTGGTGACGTGCTCCTTGATGTAGGCCGCTGCACGCTCCTCGGCGTCGCCGCCGATCTCGCCGATCATGACGATCGCGTCCGTGTCTGGGTCGTTCTGGAACGCCTCGAGGCAGTCGATGTGGGTGGTGCCGACGATCGGGTCGCCGCCGATGCCGACCGCGGTGGAGAAGCCGATGTCGCGCAGCTCGAACAGCATCTGATAGGTCAGCGTGCCCGACTTGGACACGAGGCCGATGCGGCCGGGACCGGTGATCGTGGCCGGCGTGATGCCCACGTTCGACTCGCCGGGGGTGATGAGACCCGGGCAGTTCGGGCCGATCAGGCGCGTGCCCTTGGACTGCGCGTACGCGAAGAACTCCGCGGTGTCCGCTACGGGCACGCCCTCGGTGATGATCACGACGAGCGGCATGCCGGCGTCGACGGCCTCGAGCACGGCCGACTTGGTGAACGGCGGCGGCACGAAGAGCACCGACACATCCGCTCCTGTGGCCTCCATCGCCTCCGCGACGGTCCCGTACACGGGGACCAGCACGTCGCCGGGGAACTCGACCTCGGCACCGGCCTTGCGCGGGTTCACGCCGCCGACGATGTTGGTGCCGGAGGCGAGCATGCGCTGCGTGTGCTTCATGCCCTCCGAGCCGGTCATGCCCTGGACGATGACCTTGGAGTCCTTGGTGAGGAAGATCGCCATGTCTCAAGTCTCCTTACGCTGCCGTGGCGGCGAGCTCGGCGGCCTTGGCCGCGGCGCCGTCCATGGTCTCGACGATGGTCACGAGCGGGTGGTTCGCGGCCGCGAGGATCGCGCGCCCCTCGTCCACCGCGTTTCCGTCCAGGCGGACGACGAGCGGCTTGCTGGCCTCGTCCCCGAGCGCCTGCAGCGCGCCGACGATGCCGTCGGCCACCGCGACGCACGAGGTGATGCCGCCGAAGACGTTGACGAACACGCTCTTGACCTGCGGGTCGTGGAGGATCACGTCGAGCCCGTTGGCCATCACCTCCGCGGACGCGCCGCCGCCGATGTCGAGGAAGTTCGCGGGCTTGACGCCGCCGAACTGCTCGCCTGCGTACGCGACGACGTCGAGCGTCGACATGACGAGGCCTGCACCGTTGCCGATGATGCCGACCGAGCCGTCGAGCTTCACGTAGTTGAGGTTCATGTGCTTGGCCTTGGCCTCGAGCGGGTCCGCTGCGGCCTTGTCCTCGAGCGCGGCGTGGTCGTCGTGCCGGAACGACGCGTTGTCGTCCAGGGTGACCTTGCCGTCGAGCGCGATGATGTCGCCTGCGGCCGTGAGCACCAGCGGGTTGACCTCCACCAGCGTCGCGTCCTCCTGGTCGTAGACCGTCCACAGGCTCTCGATGACCGCGGCGACCTTGTCCGCGAGCTCGTCGGGGAACCCTGCCTCGGCGACGATCTGGGCGGCCTTCGCGGCATCGACGCCCACCAGCGGGTCGATGGCGACCCGCGCGAGCGCCTCCGGCTTCTCGACCGCGAGCTGCTCGATCTCCATGCCGCCCTCGACGGAGCACATCGCCAGGTAACGGCGCTCGGCGCGGTCGAGCAGGATCGAGATGTAGAACTCCTGCTCGATGAACGCGCCCGCAGCGATCATCACCTTGTGGACCGTGTGGCCCTTGATGTCCATCCCGAGGATCTCCGTGGCCGCCGCGTGCGCCGCGTCGGGCGAATGGACGACGCGCACGCCGCCCACCTTCCCGCGGCCACCGGTCTTCACCTGGGCCTTGACGACGACGGTGCCGCCTCCCAGCTGCTCTGCCGCGGCCTTCGCCTCGTCGGGGGTGGAGGCCACGATGCCAGGGAGCACAGGGACCCCGTGCTTCTCGAAGACATCGCGGGCCTGGTACTCGTACAGGTCCATCGTTGGTCCTTTGCGGTCGGTGACGCCGGATCACGGCGGTGGGGTTCGACGGGGACAGCCTAGCCCGGGACGAAGGTCCGCCCGCAAGCCCCGATGGCGTGCCGTCGCGCAGGTGGCTCAGGCGACGCCGAACTGCTCCGCTGTCTCCCGGATGGATCGCGCCGACGCCTCGAGCGCCGCCTTCTCGGCGGCGTCCATGGGCGTGGTGGCGTGGTGCTCGATGCCGTTGCGGCCGATCACGGCGGGCAGCGACATGCAGACCTCCCCGACGCCCGGGTAGTCGATCAGCGTGGAGACCGGCATGATGCGCCGCTGGTCGCCCAGCACGGCCTCGACGATGCGCGCACCCGCGGCGCCGACCGCGTAGTTGGTGGCGCCCTTGCCCTCGATGATCGTGTAGGCGGAGCGCATCACGTCATGGTGGATCCGCTCGCACACCTCCGCCGTCATGACGACCTCGCCGTCGCGTCCGCGCCACTCGGTGAGCGGCTGGCCGCCGATGGTCGCGGACGACCACAGCGCGACCTCGGAATCGCCGTGCTCGCCCGCGATGTAGGCGTGGACGTTGCCCACTGCGACGTCGCACTCGGCGGCGATCTGGTGGCGCAGGCGCGAGGTGTCGAGAGCCGTGCCGGAGCCGAACATCTGCGCGGGGTCCATGCCGGACTTCTTGAGCGCGGCGAAGGTGACGACGTCCACCGGGTTCGTCACGAGGATGTAGATGGCGTCGGGCGCGGCCTTGAGCAGAGGCGGCAGCACCTTGTCCATGAGCGAGATCGTGGCGCCCGCGAGCTCCATGCGCGACTGCCCCGGCTGCTGCTTCGCGCCGGCCGTGATGACCACCACGTCGGAGCCCTCGACGACCTCCACCTCGTTGGAGCCGAGCACGGTCGCCTCAGGCATGAACTGGATGCCCTGGGCGAGGTCCAGAGCCTCCGCCTCGACCTTCGCCTTGTTGATGTCGTACAGGGCGACGGTACGCGCGAATCCGCGCATCAGCCCTGCGTAGGCGAGGGTCGAGCCGACCGCGCCGGCGCCGACGATCGAGACCTTGGACGTCCTGGTTTCCACTGTTCCTCCGTGGGTTCGGGTCTGCGAAGAGCCTACTCGGAACGTGGGCCCAAGGTCCCCCAGGCGACAGGGGAGCACGGCGGCGCTGCCTCCGCCGCCGCTCTCCCCGTCGGGGTGCACCAGTGTCGCTTTCCGGGGTTCGCTGCATCTGACGGGTTAGTGAGTGTCGGATCCGAGGCGCCCGCGCATCTGACGGGTAAGTGAGTGTCGGATCCGAGGCGCCCGCGCATCTGACGCGTAAGTGAGTGTCGGGCGTCGCGGTCGCGCGACCCCGCTCGCGCGGCGGACGGATCGACTCTTCCGGCGACACTGGCCCACCCCTCAGACGCCGCGACGGCTCAGAACCGACACTGAGCCACCCGAACAGCTGTGACGGCTCAGAACCGACACTGGCACACCCCTCAGATGCTGCGACCGCTCAGAACCGACACTGGCCCACCCCTCAGATGCTGCGGCCGCTCAGAACCGACACTGAGCCACCCGAACAGCGGCGGGTGGCGGCGGGTGGCGCAGGCCGGCCATCAGACAGGCGGCTGAACGCAACCGGGTGCCTCGAGAGGGTCAGAGCTTCTCGAGGTTGTTGAATCGCAGCACGAGCCGCTTGACCTCCGAGCCGAAGTCGACCTTCGCCACGGCGTTGCGTCCGGAGCCCTCGGTGCCGACCACCTTGCCCATGCCGAACTTGTCGTGCAGCACGCGGTCGCCCACCTCGAAGCCGATGTCGCCGCCGCCGGAGCCCGGAGGGCTGGGCGGGACCCGACGGGTGCTGACCGCGCCCGCCCGCGAGTACGAGTTGCCGTCGGCACGGTCCTGGCTGCCGCCGTACCCCATGCCCGACCACGAGCCGGAGCGTGACGTGCCGCGGTCGGAGCGGGCGCGCAGGGAGGCCATGGACGCCTCGGAGCGCTTCCACTCCATGAGCTCGGCGGGGATCTCCTCGACGAAGCGTGAGGCGCCGAAGTACTGCGGCGCGCCCCAGCTGGAGCGGACCTCCGCGCGCGTGAGGTAGAGGCGCTGGCGAGCGCGGGTCAGGCCCACGTACGCGAGGCGCCGTTCCTCCTCCATGTCCTTGAGCTGCCCGGACTCGATCGACCGCATGTGGGGGAACGTGCCGTCCTCCATGCCGGTGAGGAACACGACCGGGAACTCGAGTCCCTTGGCCGTGTGCAGCGTCATGAGCGTCACGACACCCCCGGTGCCGTCCGCGTCGGGCACCTGGTCGGCGTCGGCGACGAGCGCCACCTTCTCGAGGAAGTCCGTGAGCGTGCCCTCGGGGTTCTCCTCGGAGAACTCTCGACCCACGGCCACGAGCTCCATGATGTTCTCGATCCGGCTGGCATCCTGCGGGTCGTCGGAGGAGCGCAGCGTGGCGAGCATGCCGGAGCGGTCGGCGATCGCGTCGAGCGTGCCCGCAGGGCCGTTGTCCTCGGCGAGCGAGCGGAGGTCGTCCATGAGCGCCACGAAGTCCTGGATGGCCCTCAGCGAACGAGTAGCGAGGCCCGCCTCGTCCGCCTTGCGCAGCGCCGCGCCGAAGCTGATCGGAGCGACGGCGTTCGCCCGCTGGAGGATCGCGATCGAGTCCACCGCAGCGTCGCCGATGCCGCGCTTGGGGGTGTTGATGACGCGCCGCATCGCGATGTCGTCGTCCTCG